>DATGLD010000021.1:0-193395 GCA_035294305.1 Ktedonobacteraceae bacterium
GAAGCTGGTGCGATGGGCTACCTGCTCAAAGATGCGCAGAGGGAAGAACTCTTCACCGCCGTGCGCACTGTGGCTCAGGGGAAAGCGGTCTTCGCGCCGACCGTTGCCACTCGCCTGCTGCACCAGGTGCGCGAACCGGGCAGAGAAGCACTCAGCGCCCGCGAGTTAGAAGTCCTGACGCAGGTCGCGCGCGGGGCCAGTAACAAAGAGATTGCGCGGGCGCTATATCTCTCGGAGGCAACCGTCAAATCTCACTTGCTCCATCTGTTTGCCAAGCTCGCGGTCTCTGACCGGACCGCCGCCGTGACCGCCGCTCTTGAACGAGGCTTGCTGCACCTGGATTCATAGAAAAGTCATGTGCTGGCAAGCACGTCGCCCTCTCTCGTCAAAAAACAAAAAAAGAGTCCTCGCCACCGAATGTGCCAACCCTCCGGTGACGAGGACTCTTTCTCCCTCAGAATCTGGGATTTACAGCTAACAAAGCTCAGCAAACGCGGAATTGATTAACATTGATGATATTCAATATCATCTTGCACGACTACGTGAAATCTATCCGGTGCTGGTTCAGGCAGTTCTGGCGCGCTATACGCGCGGAGAAATCACTCGTATACTACGGGATATAGCGCGCAAAAGCACTTCTATTCTGGATATCCGCATTCGTCTAGAGCGTCTCCTGGATAGCTCTTTTGCTGCTGCGATCAAGTAACATAAATAAATTTTCTCGTTGACCCTCCCACCCAGAACCTATCCCTGGCTTATCTCCGTATTGCTCGTATCTCTGCGCGGTCGTCTCCTGCGGCTGGCGGCCCTGCGCGCTTCACCTGCGGCCCGCAGGCGTGGCACAACCAGGAAAACGTAGAGCGCCGAGATGATGAAAATGATGATGGTGATAACGAGCGGCAATCCCGCCTGAATATTTGAACCAATGCCAAGCGAGGCCAGTAGAGCAAGAATGCCAAAAATAAGGATGGTCAGTATGGGGATGGTCCAGCCGCCACGGATGCGAAACGCGCGTTCTGCTGATGGTCGCCTTCGCCGCAGTTGAATAACGCATACTCCCGCGACAGTATAGATCATTGCTTCGAGGACCGCACCGACCAGAATCAAGACCTGGAACTGGCCGGTGAAAAAGATGATAACCGCGATGGCGGCGGATGCGACGGTCAGGAAGATGACACTCGCATAGGGGACGGCGAACGAGATGCTGATGCGCGCAAAGAAAGGCGGCAGGGTATCTTCGCGCGCGGCAGCGTACAGGAAGCGTGAGGCGGTTGCAAAGCCACCGTTGAAGGTCATAATGGCTGTTAAAAGGGTGGCCAGGAGCATCAACCAGATGCCCAGTTGACCAAGCACCGCCTTGCCCAGCAACATTTGCGGAACGGGAGAGTTGTAAATGGCCGGGCTGTGGACGTTCAGGAAGCTGCTGGATGCGACAGTATAGAGCGCGTAAGAAATACCAAGTAGCGCAAGGGCGATGAACATACCTCTTGGAATCAGGCGGATATCCGAGATTTCCTCTGATAACGGCGTAACCCATTCAAAAGCTGAAAATATGAAAACACCTACGGCGATGGCGTTGATGAGTGCGTCGGGATGACCCAGCGCGTCGAAAGGAGCATGGAACTGGAAACCATGCTGGCCCAGGGCGATCAGTGAAATGATGATGGCAAATGCAAGCAGGCTGTAAGTGGTGATATCCTGCAACAAACCGGCAATGCGAATGCCTCTCAAGTTGGCTCCCATAGAAAGTCCAAGCAGGGCAAGTATCCAGATCAGCGAGGCCCAGTTCGGCAGCCCAAAGGCGTAAGTAATGGCGCTGCCGACAATGTAGCTATCGGCTGCAATCACGGCAATGATGGTGAGCATATAGCCAAAGGTGATGGTGAGCGAGAAATTTCCGTTGAATGCCTCTCTCATGTACTGGCGAATCGCTGCTGCCGTAGGATAGAGCGCGTTGAGTTCGGAAAAACACAGTGCGGCCAGCACCGCTAGCAGGCCGGCAATTACAATGGCAATCCAGCCCGAATCTCCTCCGACTAATGATGCCAGCTGCACGCAACCAAGAAGGCTAATCGCGGCATATGCCAATCCGGTACTGGTAGAGACGACGGTGCGGAATTTGAGAACACGACGCAACGAGACGGGTTTACTCATGGAATGCTCCCTTTCGATACTGAAGTCAGGGTAACTGAAGCGTACTGGAAAATGGAGCGGTTGTCAATGGCTGGGAAGACTAGAGAACACTACCTATTGCAAAGAGATGCTGAACAAGATAGGATAGCGGCGTGCAAGGAGAGACCTCAACAATGCACTGAATAGGAGGGAAAAAATGAATATTTACTATGACTGTGTAACGTAACATATCTAGGAGGAGAGGATAGTTACCCATGAAAAAGTCAACGGTCGCGATACCCAATTTGCGCCTGGTGAATAGAAATGTTCACCTGCTGGCGGGTATCTAGCTGTTCGCTAGATAGATGAGGAAACAGCTATTTCCCCTTGAAATACTGACATCCACTCATAACTCGGGGTGCAGGGGGTTCACCCCTGCCGGGGTGCGGGGTGTCCCCGCTTGCTTCCCCTCCCGCCCTGACGGGCCGTAGGCCCGCTGAAAGAATTATGAGTGGATGGCAGCCTTGAAATAGCCTTGACAAAACAAACGTTTACCGGGTATAGTTTCCATATGGGAACAACGTTACCAAACAGTAAGATAATTACTACGCCACAACAGGTTCGTGAATATAGTCATGACCTGCTGCGAAATACCGTGTTGGATGCGACGAGTCGTTTGCTTGTGCAGGAGGGGCCGGATGCTCTTACTGTACGGCGGATCGCGCAAGAACTGCGTTGCTCAACGAAAATCATTTATACGATGTTTCGCAGCAAGGATGGATTAGCCAACGCACTCTACCTTGATGGGTGCGAGCGCCTTCGTCAGGCGCTATTTAACGTATCGTCCTCGCAAGCTATTGAAACATACCTGTACCAGGTAGGATGGGCGTACTGGTCCTTTGCCCTGGCGAATCGCAGCTACTACCTGGTCATGTTTTGTGGCGCGATTCCGAACTTCACGCCCGCGCCGGAAAGCATTCAGGCAACATCAGCTGTATTCGACGAGCTTGTCGGCATTCTACAACAGGCAATTGAACGCGGCCAGCTTGCATCCAATAACGCTCATTTCATGGCGAAGTCGCTCTGGACGGCACTGCATGGTGTTGTCGGTCTCTACTTTCTGGGGCATATTCCTACCGAGGATGAGGCAAAAGAGGCATTTGAACGAAACCTACGTGCAGTGATTGCCTCTTTTCGATAAAACATAGTGCCATTCCAATCAGATAGAATGTTTTTGTTATGGTAACGCCGTTGCTATATTGCAATATCGTTGTACAACAAATGTAAAGAAGAGGAGATACATCGATGTACACTTATCAAGGGAAGACGGCCCTCATTACAGGGGCATCTTCGGGCATTGGCGCGGCTTTCGCGCGTATATTGGCGGCCAAAGGTATGCATGTTATTCTACTGGCTCGCAGCGAAGATAAGCTGCGGGAACTGGCAGACGAGATTGTGGGGCAGTTTGGAGTGCGCGCAGAGGTGATTGCTATCGATCTGGGATGTGAAGGAGCCGTGCAAGATGTATATGAAGAGGTACAGCGCAGAGGCTTGAATGTTGATCTGCTTATCAATAATGCCGGTTTCGCCACCCATGGTCATTTTGAGACGCTGGATACCGCCCGCGACCACGTTGAAATCATGCTGAACGTTACCGCCCTTGTTGACCTGACGCACGTGTTCATTCCAGGGATGCTATCTTCTAATGAAGGAGCTATCATCAATGTTGCCTCGACCGCGGCATTCCAGCCGCTGCCCTATATGGCGGTCTACGGCGCAACAAAGGCCTTCGTCGTCTCATTCTCTGTGGCTCTGACTCAAGAGTATCGTAAGCGCGGGATTCGTGTGATCGCGCTCTGCCCGGGTGCGACGGCAACCAATTTCTTTAATGTTGTGGGAACGGAGGATGCAGCAGTCGGACGGAAGCGCACACCACAGCAGGTAGTAACAACGGCTCTGCGAGCGTTGGAGTGTGGTCAGAGTATCGCAGTTGATGGTCGAATGAACGCTTTGCTTGCTGTGCTTGCGCGCCTGGTGCCAATGTCCTTTTCGGCACAGATGGCTGCATTAACAATGAGACCTGGGAGAAGCGGAACGCGCAAGGAGCGCAGTAGGGCCGCTATATAAGGTTCCGGCAAACTGTTAGCTGCAAAACTCTTTTGCTACAGCGGTCAAAATCTGGGCACACTTTGCTACTTGCTCAAGATCTGACCATTCGATCACAGCATGCGCGCCCTCTCCACCTGGACCGAAGATCACGGTTGGTATACCGGCAGTCGAGAGGATGGCCGAATCCATCCAGGCAAACTGGCCGATTATTTCAGGCTCTTCGCTGAGTTGAGTAGTTGCGTGACGGCGAAGAATCTGAACGATGAGCTCATCTGCCGAGACTTCGAACGCATCCCGGAAGAGCAATGTCTTGACGCTGGCTTTGAAGGCGGGGTCGGTCGCAGCTATTCGTTCAAAGATTGCGGGTAACTCAGACTCGACCTGCTGTTGCGTTTCGCCGGGTATGGTGCGGCGCTCCACGCCTAAGATGCAGCTTTTGGGGTAGCTTGAGAGTTCCTGCCCTCCCTGGATGAGAGAAGCATGTACGGAGCCACTTTTTAGGAGACGGTGAGAAGGAACAGAACAGAGCCTCTGATCAAGTTCTTCCAGCCCAACGAGCACTTTGCCCATTTTAGCGATGGCATCGACGCCTATTTCGGGTAGGGACCCATGGGCCGCCACGCCTGATGTTTCTACCTCAAGCCAGATAAAGCCTTTGTGGGCTACGCAAATATTCAAATCAGTAGGTTCAGTCACAATAGCGGCGTCAGCGTGCCAGCGTTTGACGATGGAACTGGTGCCGATGCTCGCATATTCCTCGTCCGCGACTGCTGTAATGATAACGTCACCGCGAAGTTGCAGTTGTTTTGCGGCGGCACCGGTGGTCATGATAGCCGCAAGCCCGCCTTTCATGTCAAAGGCTCCACGGCCATAGAGCCGGTTGTCCTGTATATATGGATCGTGAGGGCGCTCCATACCGGCAACTCCAACGGTATCCATATGGGCATTGAGCATAAGCGAACGCCCGCCGCCCGTACCACGAGCGATACCGATGACGTTGGGGCGTCCGGGCGCAGCCTCGTCCCAATGAACTTCCAGACCTGCCTCCTGTAGCCAATCGGCTATGAAACGGGCGATTTTTTCCTCGCCTGCTCCTCCAGGCACGAGGTCGGGATTGATGGAGTCGATGGCGACGAGTTGACGCAAAAGTTCGACGATTTCACTCATGATTACGAATCCTTTTTGTTCTCAGGGAACAGATGGCGCACCTTCAATGCGATTTGCAAAGACAGGCGCAATTCAGGGTCCTCCAGGGATCTTCCCAATAATTCTTCGATGCGTCCCAGCCTGTAGAGCAGGGAATTTCTATGCAGGTGCATGGTGCGAGCCGTCTCGCTGAGATTGCCATTGCAGCGAAAGAATCCTTCGAGGGTTTCAATCAATGCTCCATTGCTGCGATTGTCGGAATCAAGTAATGGGCCTAATGTTTCATGGTAAAAATCGGTGAGTTCCTTTTGACCATAGAGATGGAACAGGAGACGATAGATACCCAGGCGCGCGAATGAATGCAAGTTGCCCTCGCCGGAGAGTTTCTGCCCGATCTCCAGAGCTTGCCGTGCCTCACGATAGGATTGGGGGATATCGAGAAGGCTTCTGGCGAGATGGCCGATGCCCGCTGAGTACGCCGGCAGGCCGCCATTGCCACCCATGTTCTGCTGTACTCGCGCCTGTACGCGCTCCAGGCGTTTGAAGATGATTTGCTCGCTGTCGCGTAATGCTTCCGGGTTAGTGCCATTGAAATGATAGGGTAGTAGGGCTGTAACGCGGCGCTGCTCCGCGAGTATCCAGCAGGACGGCCACACCCGCAGCAGCTCATCACGGATTCTTCTATGCCATTGCGAGGAGCTATCCGCCGCATATTCTAGTTCGGCAGGTGCAAGCTCGAAGATGACGACGACCTGCGGGATAGCGAGATCATAGCCAAGTAAACGGGCGCGGGCTAGCATTTCGTCGGCTTGCTGGTAATTGCCTTGCAGAACATCCATGAATGCCTCGGCTTGATAGCGCGTTTCGACCTCGCTGCGCTCGCGTTCGCGCGCGAATTCCAGTGCCAGGATGGGCGCGACCTGGCCCAGGACCAGGCGTTCAAGGTAGTCGAAATCGCTATTCCTGCCGATGAGTGAGAGGTGGCCCACTACTTCATGGCGGATCTGAATTGGGACCATGCTACGTGTCAGCTTCGCCTGCCGCAGATTTTCATCTGTCAATTCTGCCGGTGGCGCCTCACCCTGCTCCTCCGAAGGTGGTATCTGGTAGAGGATATGCTGTTGCGCGTCACGCAAAACGACCCATTTTTCACAACTACGCGCGAGCTGTTCGCACAGGCTCTTGATGCCCATGCCCTGAATGCTCAATTGCATGAGCCGGTGCGAGATTTCCGTCGCTCTACGTTCGATTTCACCCCGGAAACCGACGACAAAAGTGATGACTTCGCGCTCGATCTCTTCCAAGGGAGCCGACGGAGGGAGGAGAATCAAGGGCAGATGCAGCTGGTCTGCAAGCGAGAGAGACTCCTGTCCCAGGGCTTCGATAGATGGAGCGGCCACGGCAATGGCAGCAACTCCCTCCTGATGCAGGCTTTGCAGCAGGTGGGGCAAGGTTTCATCATGACGGCGCAATAGTGAGAGTGCCAGCAGAGCGAGTTCCCCTCCACGCACGCTTTCAAATGCTGGAAGGCGTGCTCGCATACGAGTGGCCCATACGACCTTGCGTTCCAGTCCTCCTGCTCCCGCAACCAGTTGCGCATCTTGCGCGACCAGGAGGGTGAGAATGTTACGGACAGAGGCCGAAGATGTTGGGGAAGGCGAACTGCTCATTGCTGCATGCACAAATAGGAAGCGCGGCGATTATCGCCGCGCTGGAGATGTGGCAGCGGTGCCACCGGCTTTTTGCGCTTTGCGCTTCTCTTCGTACTTTTTGGCTTTGATACGATGTTTGCGCCAGGCTACTCTTTTGGTTTTGTTCATCCTGCTTTTCCCTTCTTTTGTTATTCTTCACCCTCTACGCTGCCTTCGAAATCAATCTCGGTCATTTCTTCGGCTTCGTCGGTGCCGTCGTAGTATTCATCATCACTGGCCATATCTTCGTCATCCTCGCGATCATAGCGCAGCATGCTGTCCTTGATGTATGCGCGGATTGTGTCACCACCACCCTGCGATGGGAAGCTAACTTTGCCGAACATGCTGGGATGCTGGTACTCCTCGCGTATGATCAAACGCACCTTGCCATTTTCCATGTTAAGGATTGCGGCGGCGTAGCGATTGCCACCCTCCATAAAGTTGATCAGGCGGTTAGCAAGGCGAGGCTCTATCTGACCTATGTCCTCGCCCGCAGCATTTTGCACAAATATCGTGTGCCCATTGGCATGCAGATTTACCCGATCACCTACGCCCACTGTCGCAAGAACAGAAGTGGGAGCAAGGTTGATCAGCTCTGTCATGCCGGTTTTGCCGGTCTCTTCAATGAAGAGCCGTGGATCGATGCGCTCGGCCCCAGTATGGAACTGCACAGGTGTTTCTCCAAGCATTGAGAGCCGGTCCAGATTCTTTTTAGCGATGGTATTGTTTGGACTAAATTTCAGGGTCTGGGAATATGCTTGCCGGGCCTCCGTATACTGGCCCAGTTCGCTGTAGGCTTTTCCCAGGCGGTTGTAGGCCTCGGGATCGTTAGGAAAGAGATTGAGAATGTTCCTGTTCGTAACGACTGCATCTTCCCACTGACTTGCCAGCGCTTGTTGAATGGCCATTTCAGTCCACTGTTTTTTCAAGCGTGCTTTCTCTTCAGCCGACTGTGTTTGTTGTGTCATCGAACGCCTCCTCCATCCATAGCAGGGATGTACTCGTTTATAATTTGCCTATTATACAGCAACTACGCAACAGTGCAAGTTATTCCGCGACTATGCAACTATGCTACTGCGCATCCCTGCAAAGACCAGGCCGTTGCTCGTTCTATGCGTACTTTCACAAGATCGCCGGGCTGAATGATGCGCGGTGCCTGGCCCAAATCCGGCTGTGCTGCTCCATCTTCGAGAATCTCCTCACCGGGCTGCGGGAAAAAGACCAGTTTGTTCGCACGATTGCGCCCTTTCCACTGCATGCGACCGTGCGAATAGTTCGTGTCCTCGACCAGTACCTCCTCGATTTTGCCAATATATGGCCGGTTCAAGTCCAGCGCGATGGAGGCCTGTAGCTCCTCCACGGCATGTAAGCGACGTTTCTTTTCCGCTAATGGCACATCATCTTCCCAACGCGCTGCTACCGTTCCGGGACGTACTGAGTATGCCGCAACATGTACAACGTCGAAGCGAATTTCCGCGAGTAGATCGAGCGTGTGCTGGAACTCTTCCTCGGTTTCGCCGCAGAAGCCTACGATGATATCGGTGGAAAGCGATACGCCGGGCCACAGTGCGCGCAACCTTTGAATGCGGTCACGATACTCGTCGAGCGTATAGCCACGCTTCATGCGCCTGAGTACGGCATCATCTCCGGCCTGTACAGGAATATTGACGTGTTCGCAGACTTTTGGTAACGCTGCCATCCGCTCAATCATGCTATCGTTCATGTGGCGCGGGTATGAAGTCATGAAACGGATGCGCTCCAGGCCGTCAATCTCGCTGAGGTGGCTCATCAGTACGGAAAGGTCGGGCTTATCCGGCAAATCCAATCCATAGGCTTCCACGGTTTGCCCCAGCAGCGTCAATTCCTT
Organism: Ktedonobacteraceae bacterium; assembly: GCA_035294305.1. GTDB lineage: Bacteria > Chloroflexota > Ktedonobacteria > Ktedonobacterales > Ktedonobacteraceae > DASRBN01. The sequence continues at coordinate 8,926 of DATGLD010000021.1, forward strand.
TGCGCCCCTGGCGACCAGCGAGCGGGCCTCGGTGACCAGTTCCTCCACGGGACGGCTGCGTTCGCGACCGCGGCGATAGGGCACGATGCAATAGGTGCAGACCTTGTTGCAGCCCAGAATCACCGGCAGCCAGGCAGTTGGACTCGCCTTGGCCGGTTCGATTTTGGTGGGATAATGGGCCGTCCGCTCGCCCGGCTTCGGTGTGATTGCCATCGGCAGCACTGTGCGCTTGCCAGCGGTGCTGGTTGAGGTGGCAAATGTCGGCAGGAGGCGCTCAATAGGCTCGACCGGAATATTCTCGTCGGGAGGCGCGTATTCTATATCAAGACAGCCCGCGCCTGAAATAGGCGTCCAGCGCTCCTCCAGAAAACGCGGCAGAATGTCAGCCTGCTCAACCTTCATGAAGAGATCAATGTGCGGGTAGCGCCTGCTCAATTCGTCGATGGTCTTCTGGTTGCCGATCATGCAGCCCATGAGAGCGACGAGCAGGTCACTGCGTTTGGCCTTGGCATGCTTGAGCTGTGCCAGCTGGTTATGCGCCTTCTCTTCCGGCGCCTTACGAACGCTGCATGTATTGAGAATGACGAGGTTGGCCTGATCCATACTGGTCTCTTCCCACCCCATCTCATCGAGCATGGTCTGTATGCGCTGGGAATCGGCCTGGTTCATCTGGCACCCCACGGTCCAGATATGATATTTCCCGCGTGCGATATTCGTCGTTGTGGTCATCCTTTTGTCACTCCAGGCATGGTTCATTAGTTTGCTGATTGTCTGATGTCTTCTCTAAGGACGGTATTATAGCACAGTCGCACGGGGTTTCATAGGGTTTATGATCTCGTGATTACCGGCCGGCTTAGGAAAAATCTTACAAGGTTGACTTTGATTACGGCCATCTATGACTCATCGATCAGGCCCGTTCCTTCGTAGGCATCTTCAATGGGGAACTGGATGCCCAATTGAAGACAAACGTTATCACAATGGGCAGCCGCATGATAACGTTTGTCTTCAATCTTACCAGGAGCGCTTTCTTATCCCGAACTCACGTTATGTCTGGTTACGTCTACTGCCTTTTGCCCTTTTTCTTTCGTATTAACGTTGTAGTACGAATGGGCGCGACATAACTTCCTGTGCTGATGATCCTGCCATCTGATAGTTCCAGGCGTACATCGGCCTCCTTTGCGATGCTGCGGTCATGCGTTGCCACAATCACAGTTTTACCCTGCTCGGTAAGTGATTTCAGCAGCTCGATAATGCGTTTGCCATTATGCGTATCCAGATTGCCGGTTGGCTCGTCGGCCAGAATCACTTTGGGATCGTTGGCTAGCGCGCGGGCAATGGCGACACGCTGCTGCTGTCCACCCGAGAGCCTGCCTGGCTTGTGGCCGTGGCGGTCTTCATTGATGCCAACCTGGAAAAGCAACATGCGCGCGCGTTCGCGCATCTGCTCCTGAGATTTTCCACCCGCCAGTTGCATGGGCAACATCACGTTCTCCAGGGCTGTCAGGTTAGGAAGCAACTGGAACGACTGAAATACGAAACCGAGCTTCTGGCGCCTGAAGCGATTCTCTTTTTGTTCCGAAAGATGTGTCACATCCACGCCATCGACCTGTAAATCTCCTGTCGTGGCCTTATCCAGTCCGCTTAGGAGATAGAGCAGGGTCGATTTGCCGGAGCCGCTTGGACCGGTGATAGAGACAAATTGCTGTTCGGTAAGGGTAAAATTCACCTTGTCCACTGCCTTGATGATCCTGCCATGCAGCTTAAAGTATTTGCTCAGTTCTTCGGCAACGATGGTGATGGGTTTATCCTCCCAGGACTTCGCGGCTGCCGCTTTCCGCGTCGAGGTATCGCTGGGACCGACATACTTTGGCATTGGCCTGAGCTTACCATCTTCCATCTCCAGGCGGACATCTGCCAGTCGTGTGATGCCCCGATCATGTGTGACTACAACCACGGTTTTGCCCTGCTTCGTGAGCTTTTGCAACAACTCGATAATCTTTTTGCTTGTGCGAGAATCCAGATTGCCGGTTGGCTCGTCGGCCAGAATCACTTTGGGATCGTTGGCTAGCGCGCGGGCAATGGCGACACGCTGCTGCTGTCCACCCGAGAGCCTGCCTGGCTTGTGATTAAAGCGATCTTCGCTGATCCCGACCTCCAGTAACAGCATACGCGCGCGTTCGCGCATCTGAGCCTGGGATTTTCCGCCTGCCAGTTGCATGGGCAACATCACGTTCTCCAACGCTGTCAGATTGGGAAGCAACTGGAACGACTGAAATACGAAACCGAGCTTCTGGCGTCTGAAAAGATGCTCCTGCTGCTCGGACAGATGGCTCACATCCACACCATCGACAAATAGTTTACCGCTCGTTGGCTGGTCCAATCCGCCCATAACATAAAGCAGGGTGGTCTTGCCCGAGCCACTGGGACCCATGATGGTGACAAATTGGTATTCGGTGAAGGTAAAACTGACTTCATCAACAGCTTTGATGATTCCGCCCTTATATGTGAAGTGCTTGCTGAGTCTTTCTGCCATGATAGTGACTGCTCTTCCATCCTGTTCAGTAGCCGGCGGGGCAGGCTCGAAAAGTGCTTCAAGTTCCTCGTCTTCGCTCTCATCTATGGGGGTGAGATCGGTATCCATATGCTCTATCCTCTGCTTTCGTTTGACCTAATAGCCTCTGCGCAATACTTCAGCCGGTTTGATATGTGAGACATACCAGGCGGGAATTACGCTCGTCAGTGCGGCCAGCCCCATTCCCAGGCCAACAATGATCAGCAGTGCCTGGACATTCAGCGTAGCAGTAGTAAGATGTACATTGAGATTTGCCGCCTGGGATACGAATAGAGCGCGTCCCGCCCCGAATGCTCCGCCTCCGAAGTGGCCAGCTCCAGGCGTAGTCGTGGTGGTAGGGGTGGAAACATTAAATGCCTGGGAGATCACCGGACCCAGAGTCGCGAGTAAAGCTATGGCGATTATCGCTGCGACAACACTTAGCGCCAGGACTTCGCCCCAGAACTGTCGAATCACCTGCCAGTGCGATGCCCCTATCGCCTTGAGCGTACCAATCTCCATCGTGCGTTCGCGAACAGTAATGAAAACCGTGAAAATGATCACCAACGTCGCGGTAATAATCGCGACGATCAGCGCCAGGTGGATGCTATTTTGAGCGGTATTCAGAGCATTAATAGTATTCGCATAGGTAGAAGCCTGGGTCACGACATCATAAGCGCTGCCAAGGGTACTGCGAATTCTTGCTGCTACGGCATTGACCTGTTCATAACTTTGTGCATAGGCGGTGATCGAATCCACGCCATTTATCGCGTAGAGGCTTTGCATTGTTGCCAGGGGTATTACAAGCGAGTTATCGGTAAATTGCTGGCCGGTCGTATAAAGGCCAATAATGATAAAGGTTTTCCCTTTCAGTGTGAAAGTTGAGCCTACAGATAGGCTATTATTAGCTGCCAGTGTCTGGCTCATCATCGCGACATAAGCATTGGCATCGCTGGCCTGGAAGCTGCGTCCCAACTGAAGAGTGGGGGTAACTCCACCCGCTAGTGTAAAGTGGGTAGCATCGGTCGAAATACCATTGACCGTAGGTGGAATAGAGAACGACCTTCCATTGGGAGCCTGGATGGAGGAGGTTTTAAGCGTGCCATCTGTGTCGCTACGCCTTAAATTTTCCTCAACGCTGGCGACGCCTGGCAAGTGTTGCACTTTCGTGACTGCGCTGTTGGGTACGGGGGTAACGTTGAATTGATTAAAGAAGACTCCACGCCCGTTGCCATTTTGTCCAGATCCGTTGCCCTGCTGCGTTGTAGCAGGCACGGCATTCTGACTGTCGTTCGTCGCAAAATTGATGGTAATAGCTGTTCCCACCTGTTGATGTACGCTCGCCAGTTCTTGTTGCGCGCTGTTATTCAGGCTGACCATGGCGGCCACAAGCATTAAGCTTGCCCCCAAAAGAAACACTACCACCAGCAATCGCAATGGATTGCGCACTACATTCCTTATGCCGCGTATTATGGTTTCCATATACTCTGGCTCCTTCTCTCAGATTTTTAAGAAGACTAAATAAGCCTTCTTCAAGAAAGCATTTCAGTCTCTTAGTTTAGGGGGTGTTTATCAAAAATTTTTAAGCAAGCTGTAAAGGAAATGTAAAAAATGTAAACAAAGTGAGGCGGATGGCTTCAGTTTTGCGATCCCGTCTAATGTGGCCGAAACAGTGCTCCAGCAGCGCAATACGTAGGCAATCCTTAGCGCAAGGATGGAGCATGTCCATGCCTACCACATGCGGAAGCCCTACATGCATTCCTTGCCAGAAAGGATCGTCTATTTAGCGATTAATCTCAATGAGCAAAACCCATGCATCTACGATGGCTTTAATGAATGAGAAGATGACGGCAGGAACCAGCCAGTAGAAACCATTGGACCAGCTATCAGTGTAACTATGCCTCCGATTACGTAAGGTAGCACGGCCAGTTGCGTCAATATTATGTTTCGTACCTGAATCTGACGATACTGTTTATTTGTTTTTCGCAAAATTCTTGCATCCAGCATCGTAGTCAGCACACAGACGATGAGAGCGATTAGCAGTAGTTCGATGCCGATTAGCAGTTCTGATTGCCCTGGAACTAAAAGTAGTGAGGACACAATTAGTACTGTCAAGAGTAGTATGAGCGCCATTAATGCGCGATCTGGCAAATTGGGTGAAGATAAAATCCTGGATAGGTTGATGGAGACGCCGACGAATATGAGACCTGTCAACGCAGCCGAGGCTCCAACTTCGGCGATAAAGAAATTTTCCCAGCCCATCATAACATTCCTGGCTTTCCAAATGCTCCGGTAGTCGAAGATGTCTACGTGTTGCCGGTTCAGCTAACTGGCTTTAGTATCCTACAATACCAAAAGATGAGAGAGCAAATTTTCTTATCCTCTCTCATCTTTTGGCGATAGCCGCCTCGGTTTTAACTCACCGTCAACGTTACATCGTCCACGTACATGTAGGTGTAGTACGGATAACCATTGGACTGCTCGTGATCCAGGAATTGAATGTCGATGGTTTGACCGGCGTATGCCGAGAGATCGAAGGTCATCTGAATCCAGAGCTGGTCATTGGTCGTGTTCTGGAAGAGTTGCTGCACTAGCTGGCCATTGCTATTCATTACGTCGGCTTCTTGCCAGCCATAGGTACTGGAGTCATTGCTGGCCGGCCAGTAGTAGAAGCTGAGGGTGGCCTGCTTTGCGCCGGCCGGAATGGTTACTGTTTGATAGGCTATCGCGTCGCCCTGCTGACTGCTGCTCACCCCAACTTTTAAAGAATATTGTCCGCTATGTGCCTGAGTGCTGCTTCGTGCGGGTTGATTGCTACCCGAATATATCCAGTTGCCGCTCGATTCAAAGCCCCCATTGATAATCAGATTATTTCCTGGGGAAGGTGTGCTGGTAGGTGTGGGAGACGGCGAACTGGTATTCGTCGGCGAGGGCGCCGGTGAAGGGGTATTGGTGGCCGTAGGCGCGGGCGTGTTTGTGGTCGTGGGTGTAGGCGCGGGCGTGCCGGTTGGGGATGGTGATGGTATAGGTGTTGGAGTCACACCGCCGGTAAAGAAGCCAGAGATGATTTGTCCCCGGCTATCGATGGGCGCGGGGAGGCCAAGCTCGTACATAAAGGTTGCGCTCATGTCATCGATGCCTACATTGCCTGTATAGGTCTTGCCGGTCGCTACGCCTGGGCCTGCGAAGACGAATGGGAGGTGGCGCGTTGAACCCATGCCTGTATCGCCCAGGCCATAGAAGTTATCATACTGGGTGCCGTCGTTTTGTGCCTCGTCAGAGACGATGGCGATGGCGGTGTCACCTGTATAGTTATTCTGTTGCAGCCACGTCTGTAATTCTCCAAATGCCTGGTCATCCCAGGAACTTGCCTGTTGATAGAGACTGCCGGAGACATCCGGGCTGGTGTTTTCGACCGAGTAGCCCTCCGCCTCGGTAACGGGCATGTAGACCAGGAAACCATTGGGGTTCGAGGCATTCGCGGTGATGAAATTTTCTACCTCGGTAACCCACTGAGTAGGGACGCCATTGATGTTTTGACCCAGGGAGATCTGGTCGACATTAGCATCTGTAATGTGCCCAGTCGGATAGTCATTGCCACCAATCACAGCGGTGCTCATGCCATAGCTTTTGGCCACATCGAAGATTGATTCCTGGCCGAAAACTTCTGAACCACCATACCAGATGTTGGTGTCAAGCCCATTTGGCTGGCCCCATACTTTAGCCGGGGCATCGGGCGTGCGCCATGCCGGGTACGAGCCAACGGCGATCTGGTAGTGATCGATGGGTGAATAGCCATACTGCGTCCACGTTTCTGAGGCTAGAACACCGTTCTGTGCAAGTTGATGGGTGGCAGGTGAATTATTGGCCATTGATTGAGTATCGGTGAACCAGGACTCGTAGTAGGTTTCATCGTAATCCACGATAAGCAGATTTTTAGCGTGTCCTGCCGGGACGGTGCGCGAACCAGGCACGGCAAGGGGAGTCAGGCTAAAGTTGACCGTCACGCTGCCGTTGACACTTACCTGCATCTGCTCCGCATCTTTATAGAAAGGCTGCGTTCCGCTAATCGTGTAGCGATCTGCTTCCAGGTTGTATGTCCCCGCTGCGATGCCCGTGAAGCTGTAGCTGCCGTTGCTGGCGGTTGTGGTGTACTGTGCTGTTGAGCCGACACTACCAATGCTGATACCCACCTGGGCGTTGGCAACCGGCTGTCCGGTAGTGGCATCAGTAACGACGCCGCTCACAGACGCGGAGCCGGCCGCTAACCCTTGCCTGACCGGCCTGATCGACCCTTTCGGCAGATCATCGGTGTCACCGAAGACGTTCGAGGGGATATACTGAGCTTTGGGTAAAGTGTTGGATACGGCGTGAATTGAGATGGCGCGAGGGATAATGACGATCGACGAAATAAGTAAGGTAAGAACCGCCGCGGAAGATAGAATGGTAGTGAGGTGCTGGCGCAGCCAGCTTTTGTTATGAGTTTGCACTACTCTACTCCTTACATTTGACGTTTTTCTTTTATTGCAGAGTTCGCCTCATCAGTAGCCAATACAGAGCTTTTTGCGCCAGACCTGCTGGCCTCAGAGTCGCATGTTTCTGCCTGCCTCTGCGCTCGATAGTGCTCACCGGGCATGATGAAGCCAGGTTCCTATAGGAAATAAACAGGCGCCCGGAGGATGATTAGCACACTTTGAGGATAGTTTTAGAGGGTGGGCAGAATTTCTTGCCAGGGGTCGTTTAGTTGAGCAGTGATTATTGTTATTTATAAGAGGTACGATTGTGCAGCGTCTATTTCGGTTGCTTGTCCTGGGCCTTGTGTTGATATTGCTGGCCGGTTGCGGCCGCGCTACTTCTCCAGGGGCAGCTACATCTATAACTCGGAATCACGTAATTGGTGCGAGCCTGCTAGAGGGCTCGCGTACTGGTGATTGGCCGATGTTTGGCTATGATCCGGGGCATACCGGTTTCGTTGATCCGCTGGTACACCCGCGTACCATTGATGGCAAGGTAGTATGGACCCGGCGACTAAGTTCTATCTTCTCCTCTGCCGTAGCAGGTCTGAACCTGCTTTATATTGCTAGCACTGATGGTTATTTATATGCTTTGAGGCAGGATTCGGGCTCTGTAGTATGGCGCGCGAAACTGAGTAATTCGCTGAGCGATGCGACTCCGGCGCTGGAGGGCCAGGCACTATTTGTCGCTATGTACAGTAAGGCCATAGCAGCCTTCGATGCGGAGACGGGTCAGTTGTACTGGTCGTTCAGTGTAGGTGAAAAGATTCAGGCCCCGCCTGTTGTCGTAGGCAGGCGTGTGTATGTCGCCTCTCTCTCTCATTTGTGGGTTCTTGATGCCGCCAGCGGGCAGGTTATATGGGCATTCAAACACGGGACGAGTGGGTGGCCCTCGACGGGTTCTCCGGCAATTATGGGCAACGCGATCTACATTGGCCTGGGGACGGGAACGCAGCTCTGGGCGCTGAACCTTGCAGATGGACACATCTTATGGTCATTTGATACTGGAGATCGCATCACAAGCAGCCCACTTGTGCAGGGGAATACCGTGTATATCGCCACGTGGCGGGGAAAAATTTTTGCTTTGAACCGCAACAGTGGTCAGATGCGCTGGGTCTATCTGCTGAACACGGTGCGCAATCAGAATGTGGTTGACGGTGTGGGTGGTAGCATGGCGCTGGCGAATAATAGACTCTATGTGGGTGACTATCGCGGCTCTATTTTATGTATTGACGCGCTGCATGGGAGACTGATCTGGCGTTTCGCGACAGGCGCGCAGGTTCTTGCGACTCCTGTTGTGGCAGGTGGGCGCATATATATCGGCTCTGGAGATGGTTTCTTTTATGCCCTGGATAGTAAAACTGGTCGTCCTACATGGCGTTATGCGACAGGCGAGATACGCGGTTCTGCCTCGTTAGCCAATGGGCGCCTGTATGTAGGCAGCCTCGACGGGATGGTGTATGCGTTTAGGTAGCATGGCTGATAAGCCGGTTGTATGCCTCTTGACATAGTATTTGTTCAAGCCTATTATCGGCCCGGTGTAAATCTCACCCTTATCAGTGAGAGCTAGCTCTTTCTGCCTGCACCGCCAGCAGGATGCCCTGGATGAGTAGAATTATGGCTGTCAGCAATAAGGTGTGCTTGATATCCCCCTCATTTCCTCCCAAAGAGTTTGCATCGCTGAGAGGATATTGAAGGGACAGACAAATGGTGGCAGCACCAGACATTACAAGGAGCAGGAGGCGACCCGGCCAGGAGATCGGACGAAATAGCCAGCAGAGTAAGGCAAGTGCGGCAATTCCCAAGCCTGCTGTAAACAGATTAGCGGCACTGATATGTACCAGGTTCTCGATGACTGAGAGGCCGGAAGTTGCCTGCATGAGAAAAGCTACGCCAGATGCCAGGCTGCCAAGCGCGATGACCGTAAGGATCAAGAGGGGAACGAATTTGTGGACGACCAGCGTAGCTCCAATCGCAACCAGAAGCAAGAGCGCAGACAAACCGAATTCGACGGCATGATCTGAGCCAACGATGAAGTTGAGGGCATAGAGGCTGCTGCCCCCGGTCAGGATAAGCGTGCCAATGAACAGGAGGGTGAAAGGGGCTGTCCATATCGCTTTATGATGAACGCCGGTAGATGGCGCTTGTGGGTGATCTTGCGCTGATCTTTGAGGGAGTTGAGGAGATGGTGCTGGCGTTCTTACTGCCACGGTTGGAGGGAGTTGCGGCGCCTGGTAAGTATTGTAACGGGGCACGGAAGATACGGCGTTCGGTGGGACATTTTGAGTTGGAGCATAAGCTGGAGCGGCGGGGCTTAGAGGGGCGACTTGCACAGTATCACCTGCTGCCTGTTGCCTGATCTGGCGCAGCCATTGCAGGACTTCTAGCGCGCTGGCCGGACGATAGCGTTCATCTACTGCTACTAAGCGCTGGATGAGTTGGTCGAGTTCAAGTGGGACCTGGGGGTTAATCTGGCGCACCGGGGTAAATACGAAGCGTTCGCTTGAGAGATAGGGGTCTTTTCCCGTCAGACAACAGTGAAGAGTAGCGCCCAGGGCATAGAGATCAGAACGGGGATTCGTTTGTCCACTGCCATGTTGTTCAGGTGGCGCGTATCCTGGTGAACCGAGAAGAATAGTATCCTGCTGTTGGCCTTCCTTAAAGAAGCGGGCGATGCCGAAATCGATCAAATAAATATGTCCTTCCCCGGTGACCATCACATTGGTCGGCTTAAGGTCACGAAAGATGATCGCCGGTTGCAGTCCATGCAAATAAGCAAGAACAGCGCATAATTGAAAGGCATAATCCACGACCTGCGCCACGGGAAGCGGGCGCATGTTGTTTTCCTGGAGCAATTGGAACAGATTCTTGCCCTCAATGAATTCCATGACGAGGTAAGAGCGTCCCTGCTCTTCGAATATATCATAAATCTGAGGTAAGTTAGGATGCCGGAGCGAATGCAGCAGGGTGGCTTCCTGTTGAAACCGCCTGATGGCTTCGTCTAGATCAGCACCGCTGAGATGGCCCTGGCTCATCTCCTTAATAGCGACACGGCGGTTACCCTGTTGAGTATCTACTGCCTGGTACACTGCACTCATTCCTCCACGGCCAAGCGGGCCAACGATGGCATAGCGCTGGTGCAGGATGGATTGCTGAGGTATTCTTCCGGTCTGATTTTCAAAGATTGACATGCCTGACCTCACTTAGCATTTCGTTTTAGTAACCTCTTTGCGCGCTCGCAAGATTGATTCTATAGAGAGTAAACTGATAGATACAGTATAGTTTTTCTGTATAGGCCGGTCTATCGTTTAGTTCACATTTTTGCGAGGAACTAACTTACTGTGGGAAGTTGCCTCTCCAGGCGAAAGAGTGCTGGAGTTGGTAAACTGAGCTCTCAACATACGTAAAGTTCCCAGGATCAGGCATAAAAGCACGACTTCAGAGAAAAAGAAGTTGGCTTCTGTAAGGGTCTGAGAAGATGTAGGGCTCAGTACAACCTGGGCAAGAAAAAAGTTTGATTCGTTAAAGCCCGCGCTGGGGATGGCCAGGAGAAGGAGGATAAGAGGCGCAATACCGAACAAGAATGTCGGTCCTGGCTGTGTTGTCCAACACGAAGGGCGCAGCCACCATACGAGTGTGGCGAGCACCAGGGCGGTTGTCGCAACGTATCCTTCGAACAGGCCCAATGACCAGGTACTGGCGGGAGTGAGGAAATAGGCAAGCGTAACGGCCAGTATTGCGCCGATGGGAGCAAGTCCAAAGAACAGGGCATCCCAACGCCGGAAAGGGACCTGCTCCATAGAAAGACATGTATAGGCACCCGGAAGAGCAATGCAGAGAGCCGCGTTGACAGGAGCAATGAGCGGCGAACCCACATTGCCGGAGATTGAGATAACGACGATGTCGATGGTCATGAAGATTGCCCAGATACATCCGAAAATAGCCCCGCTACGTACCCATTGCGAACGAGCAAATATCGCTAACAGCAGCCAGAGTATGCCAGCAATAGCGATATGCACCTGCATGATCCATTGTCCCGTGTAGAAGTGAGCAAGCCATCCCTCGGCAAACAGCGCATCCCCACTTAAACCCAATACCAGTAGTGAAGCAAACGTTACCATGAAGAAAGGCGTCCAGACGCTATCTGTTCCAGGGGTCGAAAGTCCATCCGCTAGTGAGGTATTTTCATTCACTACGATACTCTCTTGTGTTGTTGTTTCCGGTTTTCCGGTATGATCAGTACCCGATTCGGTAAGACGTTCAGCCATAGATGTATTGATACCTCCTGCAATGCTGTTAATGATACACCTTTGCTGCTATGTGGGCAATGTTGCCGGCGATGTTTTCGCTGAGATTGCTGGCAAGTACCAGGAACATCTTTCCCTATTATCTAATGTCCAGCTACACGCGCTCTCTTTTGTAATACGTCTCGCCAGGCAGTGAAATTACAAAATGTCACTGAATTGACATGCAAAAAAAGAGGCTCTGGACGTTTAAAGTACAGTTATGGGTAGGGTGGCAGTGTGAGAAATTGCTATCGTGATGTAGAAAAAAACATTGCTTATACCTGGATAGGTTAGTATTTCTGATAAAAGAGTTAGCCTTACTTCACGTTTCAAGATGAGTGCTTATTGACTATTGCAAAAACCAGAGTGATCTTTGGCATATATTTTTTGTGAATTGGAGCTCTTGCTTTTCACAAGACAGAAGTTTATACTTTTTCCGTAAACCGCGTTGCACCGTTCAGATGCAAAGCAGGAAAAACCAGGTGGTAACGGGCGAAATTTGGGAAAATTCGCAATCCCGGTACAATCATTTTTGTCACCGTCTTTCAAAGTCCGGTTATATTGATAATGGAGGCTTCGCCTATGCCAGCAGATTCACAAACGCTTAATGTACAGCTGACCTGGAGTGATGTAGCAACCGGTGAAGGCCGGGAATTCGTAGGACCACTACCAATTACACTTGGACGAACTGCTGAGAATACAATTATTCTCAGCAGCAGCAGAGTATCGCGTCGACACGCGATGTTACGAGCCGATGGTGGAAGGATCATCCTTCAGGACCTTCAGAGTACCAATGGCACATTCGCCAACGACGCGCGTATTACTGAAGTACAACTGACCGCTGGTAGTAGCTTCCAGATCGGCCCTTTCCATTTTACTGTGAGGGAAGTGCCGGCAGCAGCTGTGCAGGCTGCGCAGTTGCCGGCGACACGTAGGGGCTTTGAGAAGTCGGCCCTTTTTTCGCAAAGTTTCCTGAGCCGGTTTGCTGGATTGCCGGTTGGCGAGTCTGCGCTGGTATTCAGCCATGACGACAAACTGCTGCCAGAAGCGGCGAAGGAGCCTGTAGAGGAATCCTTACCTCTGGGTGGCATGCGCCAGCCAATTATCCCAATCAATGACATATACCACAGCGGACTGCCTGTTATAGAGACGACCTACCTCGCGGTTGGCGGCGGAATAGGCAGCTTCGCCTGGGTCGATCACCTGCGCATCTTTGGCGTACCAGCAGACCAGATCGTCGCAATAGGTCTGGAGCCGAGACCGATGGGTCGCTACTCGCGCTTATGTGGCAACTCGCAGATACCTCTCCACGAGCGGTTGCGCTCCAACAGCGATTCATGCCCGGATAACATCTGGGGCTGGCCTTCCTACGGGCTGCGTGAGATCTTTCGTTCCCTTGGTAAGGGCGAGATGGGGAACGCATGGTGGGTCGCAAGGCATGTCTTTGGTGAGCCTTCGCTGACCTATACCTACACACCCCGTTCAGGAGATGTTTTCAGGGCCGTGGATAAAGAAGCTCAGCGTATCGGTTGGGGGCGTATATGGCGGTATGGGCGAGTGCAAGCCATACGTAAAACAGACGATGGCCGGTATGTGGTGGTCTATATGGCGCCTGACCAGCGAGGGCAAATGGTGCATCACCTGGCGCTAGGGCGCTACGTCCAATTGGCGATGGGCTACCCTGGAATAAAAATTCTGGATGATATCAATGAGTATCGCGAGCGCACGCGCGACTATACGCACACAGTCAACGCCTATGAAGAACACAATCACGTGTATGAGCATCTCAAAAAGAATGGGGGAGTCGTGATGATTCGCGGGCGAGGGATTGTGGCTTCGCGGGTGATCCAGCGACTGTACGAGGTGCGCCAGCAGAATAAGAATATCGTTATTATCCATGTTCACCGCAATCCGGTGCCAAAGGGACATCGAGATGGGCGCGCCGTCCGGCGAGTGATTAACCATGTCGAACTGCAACCGTTCAACTGGCCCAAGGGTTGCTGGACAGGATCGATGCGTATCCGGCTTGAGAGGGCGGATGATGAGGAGCGGGACCGCCTGCTGAATGACTGGGGGGGAACGACGACGGCGGACCGTACAGACTGGCAGCGAATTGCGAAGCAGGGGCTGCGAGAAGGCTGGTATCAGATCTACTTTGGCGAGGTCAAGCGCCTTGAGCGTAGCGGCAAGGGGCAGGTGGTCACGCAGCTCTCGACGGGCAAGCCCAACCAGCCCGAGCTGGCGCTGATTACAGACTATATCATTGACTGCACCGGGCTAACTGCCGCCATAGATAAAAACCCTGTGCTAAACGATATGGTAAATACCTATCAGCTGGGGTTAAATCCCAAGGGCCGGCTACGAGTGACGAATGATTTTGAGGTCGAGGGGATGAGCAATGGGCCGGGAAGAGTCTATGGCTGTGGGGCAATGACCCTTGGTGGGCCTCACGCGGTTGTCGACAGTTTTCTGGGACTGCAATACGCGGGGCTCCGTGCAGTCGAAGACTTAGTCAGACTGCGTGCGCCGGGATTGCGCAAGCTCACTCCACTACGTTCATTCTCTCAGTGGACGCGCTGGGTACGTGGCGCTGAGCCGAACAGCCGCTCATCAACTCCGGCCGGCACGGCGTATGCGGGCGGCTTTCAAGCACAAGGACAAGGAGTACGCGCATGACACCAACATTATTCGGTCGCTGGCAGATCAGGCTCTTTTTACTGCCGACTGTCGGCCTTATCATCACGTTGCTGGTGGGGCTGGTTATTCATAACTACCTCACACCATTATGGGCGCTGCTGTACGTACTGGTCTTTGGGCTGGTTTGGGATATACTCTACCAGTTTATGACGACATTTCGTTGGGACCGCGACTGGCCAACAAGCTTCCAGGTAGCGGCAGGTATAGTGGAAGGCGCTTTGATCTGGGTGCTGATCATTACAGTAAGGCTCCCAGGTATAAAAACGCCGCCGCCATTTCCTGTCTTCTTGATCCAGTATGGGCTCATCTGGCTGAGCATCTTTTTGCTGTTACAGGGGCCGCTTCGCCTGTTTTTCCTGAATTGGCGCTATCAAGGGGGGCAATGGTTCATAACTCGTACCAGAAGAGTAAGCCAGGCGCCGGTAGTACTGTACCCCGTCCAGCAACAGCAGGTGGGTGTCGCCAATCCGCTGGAGCCACCTCGAGTTGCGCCCGCTTTCGCTGGTGCGCCGCCGCAATATGCAGGCCCGAATCCGGCTCCATATGCGGTTCAGCAACCTGTACAGTTCGCGGGTCCCAATCCGGCTCAATTTGCAGGGCCGCAGGCGGCGCAATTTGTGAGTCCCGGTCCCGTCCCGCTTGATGCCCAGCAGACGCTACGAGCTCCAGGCCCCAGCGCGGCGCAAATTCCGGCAGAACAGACTGTGCGGGCGACAGTTAACCAGCCTTACGTGTGCGCGTGTGGATTTACTTCTGATCGCAACGCGGGGAACTTTTGTCCCAGCTGCGGCAGGCCGAAGGTGTAGTGGGGATCTTTCCTGACTGCTCATCGGAAGTCTGCTGTTAACAGAAAAAATGCGGCGGAGTAGCATTGATTGCACTCCGTCGCATTTCTTTTTGTGTTGAACTACGACTCCTACGCTCATCGGACATTTAGCAGCGCGTTAACGCTGATTGGGCCGCATGGGTGGCGTGGGTTCAGTGTTATCCGTATACTGCGGATAAGGCTGCTGAGGTGGATAGGGTTGTTGCTGCGCAGGGTAAGGCTGCTGAGGCGGATAGGGCTGTTGATACCCCTGCGCCGGTACTGGCTGCTGGTAAGTGGCGGCTTGAGGTACCTGCATCTGAGCAGCATTGGCCTGATTCATACTCTGTTGAGCACTAATCTGTGAGGCTGCACTGCTTACCGTATTTTCCCCGCGCGCAAGCCAGCGGCGTGCCGTATCCTGCCCACCAAGACCAAAAGCCAGTCCGAAGGCGATAGCCAGCGCTAAGACAACAGCGCCGAATAGCTCATTGATGAGTGCCGGCGTGATCTGCAACTGCTCAAGCGCGACCAGCGCGGCAAAAGCGATGATGGCCCAGCGAGCAATGCCCGCAAAAATCGATGGGTTACCGATGTTTGTAGAGGCAGTGGCCCCGCGCACCAGGTCAGCAACAAAGGTAGCCAGCAGTGCACCCAGGAACAGTACGAGGATAGCTACGAATACATTAGGAATGTAGGCAACCAGCGTATTCAGAATGTTACTAACGCTTGGCAACCCTAGAGCATCGGTCGCGGGAACCAGGAAAATCAAGAGCAAGAACCAGAAAACGACCTTGCCCAGAACTCCCGCAGGATCCAGTGTAACCCCCATGCGCTGCTCGAAGCGATTCAGGCCGATGCGGTTTGCCATGCGATCAAAACCGACCTTGCGTAACAGGAATGTTACGGCCTTGGCGACAAGGGTCGCAACGATCCAGCCAATGATCAAAATGATCAGAAAGCCGATAATACGCGGAATGAAGGTCAAAATGAGATTCACCGCGTTGCTGAGGGCATTGAAAATTGATGTGCCCCAGTTTGTAATCATACAAACTCCTCTCTAATCGTTGTGAATGAGTACGTACCATGAATTTGCGATCAACCGGCCCTTTTCTCGTCCACGAACCGGTCGCTTTTTCTTTCGCGAGTAAAGCGTAATCTAGAAATGGGTTATATAACAAGTCAACAATAGAAACGCTAAGTCAATTTTAAGTTTTCTGCTAATCTTACTTTAAGAATGGACATGATATCGTGAGAATCAGTTTTTCTTACGACTTTTTATGGTAGAGGTGGAAGACGATATGAGGATGCTGGAGATGATCGAATTGTCTCGCGGAGGGACAGATGTGGCCTATCCAGCAATTCACGATCTCGTAGAGAGTTTCTGTATGCCCGTTGTCTCTAAGCCGATTATTCCTCTGCTAGATGATTTTCCAGGGACTTCTCTGCCTGTTTGCGCAGCGCTTGCAGCCCCTCGCTAAAACGCACGGGGTAGGGCTGGTCTACTGTAAGTTGCCGGTATTGTAACGGGAGCATTCGTAAATTCTGTTGGGCCAGTTCCCGGATTTCTGAGAGGGGAGGTAGGCTGCCCGGAATCATCTCGCCGTTGCGCATAACCGGGCGCAGCAGGCGATGGTAGTTATCGGGACGGGGTTCGTTGGCGAGCTGGACAACATCTTCTTTCCATTCGGGATGGCGGTAGATTTCTTTCCTACCGGGCCAGGTAGACTTGGGACCGGCGATCTTCACTTTGGGAATCTCGTTGCCTGCTTCATCCATGTAGGAAACCTCTTTATACACGGCGCCCAGCGAGCCACCGGGAATATCGCGTTCAACAGAGCCGCTGCCAAAACCAAGGGAGGTGCCGACGCCGAACGAATCGACCTCGGCTCCAGCCGCCAGCATTTCGCTAATTTTCCATTCGTCGAGGTCGCCACTCGCGAGGATGCGTACGCTATCGAGCCCCGCCTTGTCGAGCTGTTCGCGAATGTATTTACTATCGGCGACGATATCTCCGCTATCGAGGCGAACGGCGGCGAGTGTATGCCCAAGCGTCTCTTGCGAGCGGAGCGCGACAGTGATGGCAGTATGGATGGCCTGGCGCGGATCGTAGGTATCGAGCAGCAGGGTATAGCGATTGTAGGCCTCCGCGACGGCAGCGAAAGCTTCTTCCTCTGTGGGAAAGAGTTCGATCAGGGCATGTGGCACGGTGCCCGTTGCCGGTAAGCGATACTCGTAGGCGGCATTGAGCAGCGAGGTGCTGGAGCAGCCGCCGATGTAGGAAGCGCGAGCGACGGTCAGAGGCTCTTGGGCGCGGCGAAAAGCAAACTCGGCGACCCGGCGAGGGTGTCCCTGTTCTGCGGCGAAGACAATACGGGACGCCTTTGTTGCGATCAAGGTAGAGAGGTTAATAGACTGAACCAGCCCGGCTTCGAGCAGGATGGCTTCACGAAATGGAGCGGTGACGCGCATGATTGGCTCATTAGGAAAAGCAATGGAGCCTTCGGGCAACGCGAGTATTTCACCGCTAAAACGCAGTTTCGCCAGTTCATCGAGGAAGGCGCTATCATAATCGCGAATCTGTGCCAGGAAACGAAGCTCATCGGGTGTGTAGTGAAAGGCCTGTACAAATTCAAGCGCGGCTTCCAATCCGGCGACCAGCAGATAGGCACCGCCGAAAGGGGCGGTACGGGTATAGAGATCGAAGGTGGTCAGCCCATTAAGACCGGTTCGCCATGAAACATACGCGGAATCTGGATGATACATATCGGTCATTAAAGCTGGATGATACTGCGGTGCGCGACGATTCATGATGCTGCTATGACTGCCTTTCTTCTTCGTGAGATACTTAGTGTATATGATACCATATCTGTTCACGATGTACAATTTGAAATGCGCCGCGATATTGTTCATAATTTGGAGAAGTTGGGGAGGCCTCATCCAATCATATAGTAATCAAGCGGCTTGAAGTTGGCGACGAGCTATCTAGAGCGGCTTCGGATATGCAAACAGCGATTGACATGTTACTTCCTGTATGATACGCTCTATAATGTTACCTGTCAAAAGGAAGGACCGGGTGTCGCCTGGCACTCGAGCGGATAACGTTATCCGCTCGCAACTGATAGGCGTATTCATCAGTAGAAGGAGAATCGTTTATCGGAAGTAACCCGAGCCAGGTGGGTATCGAGATTCATCCTTGTTTGTTGTACCCTCTATTTGTATTGCAAGGAGAAACATCGATGGCGATGAAGCGCGAAATCACCGTCACGGTGAATGGCAAGCAATACCATTCATCGGTTGAGCCCCGTTTGTTGCTGGTGCACTATTTACGAGACGTGCTGGACCTCACCGGCACGCACATTGGATGCGATACCTCGCAATGTGGAGCCTGCACCGTTCTGCTCAATGGCGAATCCGTTAAATCCTGTACGGCCCTGGCTGTGCAGGCGGATGGCTGCGAGGTAACGACCATCGAGGGACTGGCACCCGAGGGAAGCCTGCACCCCATCCAGGAAGGTTTCTGGGAGAAGCACGGTTTGCAGTGTGGCTTCTGCACACCGGGCATGATTATGGCCTCGTATCAATTGCTCAAGGATAACCCCAATCCCACAGAAGAAGAAATCCGCAAGGGACTCGAGGGCAATATCTGCCGCTGCACCGGCTATCAGAACATTGTGCGCGCGGTCCAGTATGCTGCAGAACAGATGCGTACCGGCACTGCTGAGCCTGTTGGAACTGGTGACTAGTACTGGCGAGTAGGTATCGCGAAAACACAAATACAGGAGCCAAAGATGCTTTTGTATTGTTTGCGATGAGAAAGGATAGGCATACGTATGGGTATTGCAGCTATGCTTGGCTCGCCAATCAAAAGGCGAGAAGATCCACGCCTGATTACCGGACAGGCGACTTATGTTGATGATATCAAACTCCCCGGTATGCTTCATATGGCCGTATTGCGCAGCCCTTATGGCCATGCCCGCATCAAGAGCATCAATACCGAGGCGGCGCGCAATCAGCCTGGCGTTGTGGCCGTCTATACGGCGGAAGATCTCAAAGGTGCAGTTGGTGACGTTGCCGTAGCGGTGCCTCTTGGAAAGATGACCGAGGGTATGGGCATTCGTAAACCACTGGCCGAGGGCAAAGTGCGTTTCTACGGCGACCCCGTAGCCGTTGTGATCGCGCAAGATCGCTATACGGCTCGCGACGCGCGCGACCTGATCGAGGTCGATTATGAGCCACTGCCTGCCGCAATCGATGTTGAGAAGGCCATGCAGCCCGATGCTCCACTGCTGTACGAAGAATTTGGCACAAATGTCGCTTTCAGCATGCATCCCTCAACCGAAGAGATCGACAAAGTCTTCGAGCAGACCAAAGCTGATGGTGGTGTCGTTGTCAAGACGCGCATGGTGAACCAGCGGCTTGCTCCCGTGCCTATCGAGACACGTGGAGTCGTGGTAGAGTATCACAAGGCTCTCAAAACGCTAAACGTCTGGAGTTCATCGCAAATACCACACCTGCTACGCAACATTCTGGCCGCTACCGTTGGTCTTCCTCAGCACCAGGTGCGCGTGATTGTACCCGAAGTTGGCGGTGGCTTTGGCTGCAAGCTGAATGTTTACCCCGAAGAAATCTGCGCCGCATACGCTGCGATGAAGACAGGGCAGCCGGTCAAATGGATTGAAGACCGCAGCGAGAATCTGGCGGCGACCATCCACGGGCGCGACCAGGTTGACTATGTCGAGGTTGCAGCTACGAAAGAGGGCAAGATCACCGGCCTGAAGATACACGGCATCTCCGATCTGGGCGCCTATTCGCAACTCTTCACTGATGTGATTATGATCGCTTTCGGATTCCCGGTATCCTGCGGCGCTTACGATATTCCAAATATTTACCTCAGTGGTGACATCGTCTTTACCAACAAAGTTCCCACTGATGCATATCGAGGAGCAGGCCGCCCAGAAGCGACGTATATTGCCGAGCGCGCTATTGACCTCGTGGCGCGCGAGTTGGGGAAAGACCCGGCTGAGGTGCGCAGACTCAACTTCATCAAACCAGATCAGTTCCCCTACAAGTCGGCTGCCGGGGCAGTCTATGACACAGGTAACTACGAGGGGGCGCTGGACAAAGCGCTTCAGATAGCGGACTATCAAAACCTGCGCGCGGAACAGGCCCGCAGGCGTGCTGCTGGCAACGGCAAGCTGATGGGTATTGGCCTCTCTTCCTACATCGAGATCTGCGGCTTTGGCCCGAAAGGTACGGCTCCGGTCGGCCTCTATGAGAGCGCGCGTATGCGAGTCGAGCAGAGTGGCACCGTTATGGTATACACAGGTTCTTCGCCGCATGGCCAGGGGGAAGAGACGACGTTCGCTCAGATCGTTGCTGAGGAGTACGGTATTCCGGTTGAAAATGTAATGATCATCCATGGAGATACCGATTCGACTCCCGAAGGCCGTGGCACATATGGGAGCCGCACGACGGCAGTAGGTGGCTCGGCGGTCTACGAGGCGGCCCAGAGGCTGAAAGAAAAGATGAAGCAGATCGCAGCGCATATGCTGGAGGCCAGTGCTTCAGATGTGACTCTTGAGGACGGCAAGTTCTTTGTGGCCGGTTCGCCGCAGAAAGCCGTCACCTTCGCGGAAGTAGCCTTAACCGCCAATTTGTCGAACACGTTACCCCCAGGTATCGAGCCGGGGTTGGAGACAACGGTTTTCTGGGAACCCGATGCATGTGTCTTCCCATTCGGCACGCATGTCTGCGTGGTTGAGGTTGACAAGGATACCGGAGAGGCCGAGATTACACGCTTCGTGGCAGTTGATGACTGCGGGCGGCAACTCAATCCAATGCTTGTCCAGGGCCAGGTTCACGGCGGCATTGCCCAGGGCGTTGGGCAGGCGATGTGGGAGGGCGTCGTCTATGGCGAGGACGGCCAGTTGCTGACAGGAACCTTGATGGACTACGCGATGCCGATTGCTTCTGAATTGCCGAGCTTCGAACTGGATCATACAGTCACATTGACGCCGGTCAATCCTCTGGGTGTGAAAGGCGTGGGTGAAGCCGGTACGATCGGTTCAACACCGGCGGTTGCTAACGCGATTGCGGATGCACTTGGTGTGGCGCATGTCGATATGCCGTTCAAGCCTGAGAATCTGTGGAGAGTCATCCACCAGGCGTAAGGATGAGAATTCCTGGCCTTCAATAGATGAAAAGGAGAAAAGAGTATGTCTGTACCAGCAGCATTTGATTACTATCCCGCTACGTCGGTGGATGAGGCTATCTCGCTCTTACAGCAGCATGGTGACGATGCCAAATTGCTGGCGGGTGGGCATAGCCTGCTGCCGATGATGAAGCTGCGCCTGGCTCAACCCGGCGTATTGATTGATATTGGCAGAATCCAGGGCCTTTCCTATATTCGCGAGGAAAATGGAGTAGTTGCCGTCGGCGCGCTGACGACCTACGCAACGCTGGCACGTTCCGAGGTAATACGCCGGCATTTTGCCCTGCTCTCGGACGCCGCCTCAGTAATCGGTGATCCGCAGGTGCGCAATCGCGGCACGATTGGCGGAGCTGTTTCGCATGCTGATCCCGCGGCTGATATGACGGCTATCGTGATGGCGCTCAAGGCCGATATCGTGGTCAAAGGATCCAATGGTGAGCGTACTATTAAGGCTGACGATTTCTTCGTAGATGTCTTCACGACAGCTCTTGAACAGGGCGAAATAGTCACGGAACTGCGTTTTGCTGTTCCGCCGGCTCATACCGGGAGCGCCTATATGAAACTGGAGAACAAGGCTTCACATTACGCTGTCGTCGGCTGCGCGGCAGTTGTCACGCTGGGTCAGGATGGCGCGTGTTCCGCCGTGAGCCTGGCGGTAACCGGCGCCTCGGTGAAACCCACACGTGCGAGCGCGACGGAGTCTGCCCTTGCTGGCAAGAAACTGGATGATGCGACCGTCGCGGAAGCAGCCAGCCATGCTACCGATGGTCTGGAACTGGTGAGCGATATTCATGGCTCTCAGGCCTATCGTGGCGATATGACGAGGGTAATGATGCGGCGAGCGATTCAGAAGGCGGCGGAGAGGGCCCAGTAGAACAACCTGTCTCTTTCAAAGTATGAAATGAAAGGATGGCCTCAAATAGCCATCCTTTCATTGTTCGTATGTCATTTTGATGCGAAAGTCACTTTGTTGATACGACATTTCCTTCGACATACTCATCAAGTACCCTGGTTACCTTCTGGTTGATTCGTTTGTACCCCAGTAAGGGTAAGATCGGTGAAGCTATCATGGTTGTAACAACCGCCATTATTACCAGTATGGCGAAGAGCGTTGGTGAAAGAACGCCCAGTTCCAGGCCGATATTGAGGACAATGAGCTCAACCAACCCTCGCGTATTCATCAGGACTCCAAGGCCGAACGCTTCTTTCCAGGAGTCTCCAAACATGCGGGCGGAAAGCGTGGCGCCGAAGATTTTGCCAGAACAGGCCACAGCGAGGACCAGCAAGCAGATGAGCCAGAGAATAGGGCTACCTATCAATCCAATTTGTGTGTGCAAGCCCGTAGCGACAAAGTACAGGGGTAAGAACAGCAGACCGTTCGTCTTATCTACGCTGTGCACCAGATCAACAAACAACGTGTTACGAGGTACGATGATGCCCATGATAAATGCGCCAAACACCGGATGAATGCCAATAGTACTTGTTGTGTAGGCAGATAGCAGGAGCAGGATGATGGTGATAGCGAGAACCAGGGGCTTAGATGGTATGCGCTTATCAGCTACAAGCAGCATTGGGCGCATGATGCCGATCATGATCGCTATAAAGAGAAGCGTCTCTCCTGTTGTGATCAAGGCTGCGGTTGCGCCTCTGGCGTTAACGAGAGCGATAATCAGGGCTAAGAGGAACCAGGCGACAACATCATTGGCCGCGGCACTGGTCAGGGCAAGAGTTCCAAGTCTGGTGCTCAGCATATTCCTTTCGGTCAAAAGGCGTGCTAACACAGGAAATGCGGTCAGAGATATGGCTGTCCCAACCAGGAACATGAAAGTAAACAAGGTTGCCTTTGGACCGGCCAGGCCGGAAAACAGGAAATAGGCCAGAATGGCACCCATGACGAGAGGAAGAACTATGCTGGACACAGAGATCACTCCGGCTTTGCGGCTCTGTCGCAACATCATAGGGATGTCGATATGGGTACCCAATGTGAACATGTACAGGATCAGCCCAATATCGCCCAGTGTTTGCAGCGTGGGCAGCGCGCTTGCCGGGAAAACGACTGCCTCGATACCGGGGAAGAAGCGACCCAGCAGTGAAGGGCCCAGGGCAAGACCGGCAAGGATTTCTCCAATCACCCATTGCTGTCCAATAAAGCGAGCTAGATAGCCGAAGCATTGCACTACAAGCAAGATGACGATCAGCTGTAGAAGGATGACGCTGGTGAGCATCATATGCGGTCTCCTTTGCTCTATCGATAAGGCCTGCTTTTACAGGCAACCGGATTCTGCCGTTCGTTTCGTTTCTTCCCACACCAGTGCAATCGCTCTGTAATGAGTCGAACGCTATACTTCACAATAGACGTTGTATCATACCATTTTTTTCATGTGTAGAGTCTGTAGCACACTGATGGTGTGAATGATCTCATATATTCGGAACTGAAACCGCTTTCGGCTGGCCTCCACAACTTGCATCATCCAACACTTCCAGTATAAAACACCCACCGAACCTACTGCTGGCTTTTGTCTGGTTGTCATGTTTCCATCTTTGCCAGTTCCTCCTCGCGGATGCCGCGAACCCATTCGTGTTCTGCCTGCCAGTTCTGCTCGATATGCTTCATGAGGCGCTGCAAGTTCTCAAGATAGGCGGGCACAGGATGATTGGCGAGTTCATGGATGAGGCTTTCTCTTTCGGTTTGGGTATGCAGGATGGTTGTCTGGCAGTAATTGATGTAATGATTTATCAAGAGCAGGCGCTCATCGGGACGCAGCAGATCAAGATAGCCTAGTTTGTGGTAGAAAAATTTCTGATAATCACCCAGGTTGGAGGAAGTATCCATTATGAGCTGGTGGAAGCGCTTGCGTCCCTCGTCCGTAATCATGAAAGTTCGTGAACGCCGCTCTCCTTGAGAGCCGCCACCGACCTGTTCTTGAGGCATGACGGTGATGAGTCCGGCCTCCTCTAAGCGGTTCAAAATTGTATAGAGCGTTCCGCTGCTGATTTTAGCCCAGGGGCCGATTTGATCATTCATGATTTTTACGATCAGGTAGCCATGTATAGGCCAGCGCATCAACAGCGAGAGAACAATCAACTCGTACATAGGTGTTCCTCAACGCGTGATATAAAAACCTATCACGTATGATATCGCGGCCAGAAGAAAGCCGATAGACATGAGCAAGGAGCTGAAGTCGTGTCCATAGTTCAGGAAACTCGCCCCATTAAAGCCCGCGCCTATCACTCCTATCCAGCCCAGAATCGTCGTCACAATCCAGGCACGCCTGTGGGAAGCTATGGCCAGTCCGAACAGGACAAATGAGGCGGTAGCCAGGAGCAATCCTACCACTGTATGCGACAGCAATGCCGGTGTACTATGCGCTAATGCCCATGCTACCCCCTGAGCGACTCCCGAAAAATATTCGGGCGCGAACGCGCCCGGATGAACGGCCGGTACCTGCACAAAAAGGTTGACGGCCATCCCAGTCAAAAACTGGATAGCCAGTAGTAGGAGAGCGATGCCTGTAATAGTGCGCAACATCGATGATGTTGTCTTTGTTTCGTTTACGCGAGTCGATGTTTGTGCGCTTTGCAAGAGTATTACCTCCAATCAGTATGGATTAAGATGAACGCATACATTTATTAAAACCTTTATTGATGCCTTTATTAAAGATATCATTGTTGACCACAAAGATGTTTGTCAAGAGACGAAGCTGCCATCCACTCATAATTCTTTCAGCGGGCCTCCGGCCCGTCAGGACGGGAGGGGAAGCAAGCGGGGACACCCCGCACCCCGGCAGGGGTGAAACCCCTGCCCCCCGAGTTATGAGTGGATGTCAGACGAAGGGCTGGCTATTGCGAACCCCACGTTTGATCATACTCGTTGTATCTAACAGTAGCATTATTATAAGGAGGTAAAAAGGGCATGCCTGACTGGTGAAAATGCCCTTTCTAGAAACAACGAGTATGCATGATATCCGTATTGAACGTTGGGCGCACACGCTCGTCCATTATTGCCTGCACGTGAAGGCGGGCGAAACGGTGCTAATTCGCGCGACACCTTTAGCCGCGCCCTTGGTGGAGGCTGTTTACAGCGAACTGCTGCATGTCGGAGCTTTCCCTGTACCCCTGATTGATCTGGAAAGTCTCGATGAGATTCTTTTGCGTGAGGGGAATGACGAACAACTGTTAAGGTCATCGCCAGTGTTGAGCGCGCTGGCGGAATGCATCGATGCCCGGCTTACCATCGAGTCGGAGAGCAACACTCGCGCCTGGAGCGGCATTGAGCCGGCACGTGTGGTGAGACAGCGGCAGGCGAATCAAAGTGCCACCCGCGTATTGCGCAAACGTGCCCTGGAGAAGACATTCCGCTGGTCATCAACCCTCTATCCCACAATGGCCTACGCCCAGGACGCCGGTATGTCATTGCGCGAATTCGAGGAGTTTGTGTTCGATGTGTGCTTCCTCAACGATGCAGATCCGATAGCGTGCTGGAAGGAGCTTGCGGCAAAGCAGCAACGACTGGTAGACTGGCTTGTTGGACATAAGCAGGTGCGTATTCAGGGCGAGGGAACAGATTTGACGCTCTCCATTCAAGACCGGGTGTTCATTAATAGTGATGGCAGACGGAACTTTCCTAGCGGTGAGTTCTTCACCGGTCCGGTCGAGAACAGCGCCAATGGTGTCGTCCAATTTGATATACCCTCTAATTACGAGGGCCGCACTATCGAGGGTATACGGCTGGTGTTCCGCGAGGGAAAGGTTGTGGAGGCAAGCGCAAGGCAAGGCCAGGACTTCCTGGAGCAGATGTTAGACCTGGACGCCGGAGCGCGTTACCTGGGCGAATTTGCTTTTGGCAATAATTCACGGGTGGATCGCAGTGTTAAGAACACGCTGTTTGACGAAAAGATGGGCGGGACGGTACATTTCGCGCTGGGTGCAAGCTATCCTGAAACGGGAGGAGTAAATCACTCAGCCCTACATTGGGACATGGTCTGCGATCTACGCAAATCAGGTGAAGTATGGGTTGACGACACGTTGTTTCTGAAGAATGGGAAAATATTAGTTTAGGCCGCTATGAACCACTACACGATAGACCAGCGCTCCACTGGTCTATCGTGTAGTGGTAGTTTATTGTGATTCAAAAATCGTAGCATATTCAGCAGCGACGTGCTGGCCGAGGCTGTTGAGGCTGGTCGGGTGTTTCCATCCGCCATTGGTCAGCATATCGGCATCGAAGTAGGTGGAACCGAGCGCATTGGCCTGGATAAAAGGGATAATGGTGTTGGGTGACGGTTGGCCGTATTGCCCGCCCCATTCTCCTATAATGAACCCCTGGTTGTGTGCCTGTGCGAATGAGACGTTCTTAGAAGCGCCCTGCGAAGGATTCCAGTTGGGATCGTAGATGTGGGTATCCCAGATGATGTTCGGCTGTGAAAAGTTCGGAAAGTGGCCAGATTCAATATCCGGTTGGTCGTGATTGTAGACCATGATAAGTGAGCGAGGCGCGTATTGCCGCACTGTATTGATGCGGACGTTCATATCCTGGAAGTAGGTTTGCTCCGAGATGCCCTGTAAGTCTGCGTTGCCCGGTTCATTCCAGACATCGAAGATGATGGCAGGGTCATTGGCATACAGCTGCGCCAGGCTGGCAAGCGCGGCCAGCGCAGTCGGCTGGTAAGAAGATTTCTCCTGCGGATTGGGGGGATTGTTCTTTTGTGCCTGGTTTTGTGACGGGCACAGGCTAACATGATAGCCCATACCATCATCGCCACAAGGAGGATTATGAAACTGGGTGGCGTTATCCAGGATCACATAATTGCCTTGCTGTTCCTGCCACTTTACGACCGTCTCTAACCATTGACGGAAGTGCATTCTTACATCCGGCACGTAGACGTCAGTGTTCCACCAGTAGGCGTTGTAGGCTTCTCGCACGACATTCATGGCGATATGCTGCTTGAACCAGCTGATGGCGGAAAAGGGGGCATGCCCGGCAGAGCCTAGAAATAGGCCTCCCATATTCAGCCCTATCAGATGAACGACGCAATTGTTTGCATCGACAATTTTACCGTTTGCTACGTGCAGCCATGAAAAAGTATAGGAGCCGTCGGGATTTTGTGTGACGCCGCAGCCGTTGGCAGTATTTGGTACCTTCTGCGAGCCTGGCGTGCCATGACCGCTGCCCTGTGAGTTCTGCGGTGGAAGTGTAAGTGATTGCCCTGGCGCATTATGAGGAAATAGCTTGATGCCATTGTTTACCAATTGGCCCAGCCCTCCTTGATTGCTTGCCAGGTAAATGGTCAGCGGACCGATGATAATCAGTAAGAGCAACAGGATACAACCGAGCCTTTTAACAAAGGAAGACTTTGGTAGCAAACCGCGTGAATGGCGTATCAAGTTCTTCATAGATGTGTCACCCTGCTTGTTTCTATATAGAGGGTAACAAATGTTAACTGAGTTTGCAATATACAAGAACTTATTTCCTACCACCTGTGATGTGGCCTGCATAATTATTCTCTCGCTTTCCACTAGGCTCATCCCGCGCCAACCTGCATCATCCTGAGCAGTGAGATACCTCCATGCACTCTGGCGCTTTAGTTGACCTATCGACATACCTCAATGCATAAAGAAACATATTGAAACATATCAATTGGTCAGGTTCAATAATCGGTAGGTTTATAAAATTCTGGAGAGGGAATGGGAATTTTTCTGTTGTGGTATCATTGACGCTTCCCTTTTTAAAGTCATAGAATAGGAGTAGTATCATGATGTTCTCTTGTGCTGGATAGCACTAGTTTTCGGGGAGGCTTTTTTGGACCAGGAACAATTGAAGACTATCGAAGATGTGCAAAGGGCGATGTTTGACGAGCGTTATATCGCCGACCGCAGCCTGGCTACGGCCGTGTTCCTGGCGCTGAAACGACGTAAGCCGCTCTTGCTTGAAGGTGAACCAGGAGTTGGCAAGACCGAGGTTGCCAAGGTTTTGGCGGCAGTCCTTGACACAAATCTGATTCGTTTGCAGTGTTACGAAGGGATTGATGTCAACAGTGCCGTCTACGAATGGAATTATACGCGCCAGATGTTGCATATTCGCCTGATGGAGGCGGGAGGGCTCAATCGTTCCGAAGAGCTCAAGGAAATCTTTGGCCCAGATTTTCTGATCACCCGGCCGCTCTTGCAGGCTATTGATCCGTCGAATGCCAAAGCTCCTGTTTTGCTCATCGATGAATTGGACCGCAGTGACGAGGAGTTTGAGGCGTACTTGCTCGAGCTGCTGTCAGATTTCCAGATTACGATTCCTGAAATCGGCACCATTCGCGCGAAAGAAACGCCCGTGGTAATTATCACATCGAACCGCACGCGCGAGATTCATGATGCGCTACGCAGGCGCTGCTTGTATTATTGGATTGATTATCCGACGCTAGAGAAAGAATATTCCATTGTGTTGGCACGTATGCCTGGGGTACCGGAGCGACTGGCTAAACAGGTATGCGCATTCGTGCGTGAATTGCGCAGTGTCGATCTGTTCAAAGCCCCTGGCATTGCCGAGACGCTCGACTGGATCAGTTCCCTGCTGGCGCTCAACCAGATAGAACTGGTCGAGGGGCCGGTGCGCGATACGTTGGGCGCGCTACTCAAGTACCAGGATGATGTACTGAAGGCTGGCGGCAGCGATCTCTACAAGATGATCCGCAAGGCGCAGGGAGTAGCCTGAGTATGAGCATACAGGGCCAACCGCAACAAAATGGCGATTACTTTGCGGCCGAGCCGCTGCGTCCGGTTGAACTTGAGCGGGGTGAGCGCCTGTTGTTCCGCATCACCGAATTTGGGCGTATGCTCTGGGAAGCGGGTATCGATGTAGAGCCGCGCAAGATGCTCGACCTGGCCGAGACCCTGGATTATATCGATATCACCAACAAAGAGGATTTTTATAACACGCTCAAGTGCAGCCTGCTTGCCAAACACGAACAGGAGCCGGTGTTCAATCAGCTCTTCCTCTATTACTGGTATATGCGAGACCGGCAGGATAAGAAAGTGAGCAACTCATCCGGGGCGGCAAAGCGTGATGAGCGTCAGATGCGACTGCCTCCCTCAGAACGCAAACGCCTGGCGGAGCACCTCAATGCGCAGGCGGAACAGCGTAAAGACCTGCGCCCGGAGATGCGAGAGAGCGAACGCCGTCGTCGCAAGGATGAGCGCCACGAGGAGCAAGATGACGACGATGCGGCTAATCCACAGGGGACGGCGTACAGCGCCCTCGAGATGCTGAGAAAGAAAGACTTTGAGTCATTTACCTGGGATGAAGTGCAGGAGGCCAAGCGATTGATGGCCGAGATGCGCTGGCACCTGGGCATGCGCCCGACGCATCGCAAGTCCCCTGCCCGTCACGGCTCCTATCCTGACATGCGGCGTATCGTGCGCCGTAATCTCAAGTATGGGGCGGAGTTGCTGGAACTGACATGGCGCGAGATTCGCTACAAGCCGCGCCCGCTGGTCATCATCTGTGATATCAGTGGTTCGATGAGCCTATATTCGCGGCTGCTGCTACATTTCATTCACACCATTTCTAATGGCTTGATGAATGTAGAGGCGTTTGTTTTTGGTACGCGGCTGACGCGTATTACACGCCAGCTAAAGAAACGTGATGTCGACGATGCTGTGCGCGATGTATCGAAATCCGTGCAGGACTGGTCGGGCGGTACACGTATTGGCGACGCGCTGCACTACTTCAATCGTAAATGGGCTAAGCGTGTCCTGGGGCGTGGGGCCGTGGTACTGATTATCAGTGATGGCTGGGATCGTGGCGACTCCAGTGTGCTGGAAATGGAGATGGA
This sequence comes from Ktedonobacteraceae bacterium, assembly GCA_035294305.1. Lineage (GTDB taxonomy): Bacteria > Chloroflexota > Ktedonobacteria > Ktedonobacterales > Ktedonobacteraceae > DASRBN01. The sequence continues at coordinate 38,815 of DATGLD010000021.1, forward strand.
CCGTTTGCAGCATAATTGTCACCGGTTGATCTGGTTGAATCCGTTGCTGGGTTCTCCCGATTACCGGCCCTTGACGATAGGGATGAAGACGGCGCTGCCATATATCGATAATTTTTTGCCTGCTCATAACCTGGATAGCTTGATCAGCCTGGGCAACCTGCTGGCGACTATCGACGGCAGCCGCCCGGTACGCAGCGCGGCTGCCCGTCGTAAGGCGGCTGCTGAATGGAGTAAGCCGCGGGCGTGGTGAGCAGTAATTCATACAGAATGGCATGTAGCAACGAAAAGGAGAGCTTTTATGCGTGATATTCTGCCTGATGTTGAGAAATGGCGCGCAAACGGCGAGCGTGTGGCAGTGGCTACCGTCGTATCGATGGCCGGTTCAGCTCCGCGCAGACCGGGAGCAAAACTGGCAGTCAGCGAAAAAGGCGAGTTATCCGGTTCGGTCAGCGGTGGCTGTGTTGAGCCTGCTGTCGTGCATTCGGCCATGGAAGTGATTAAGACGGGCAAGCCACAAATGCTCGAATTTGGCATTTCGGAAGAGGAAAATTTCGAGAAGATAGGGCTGGCTTGCGGCGGTACAATTCGTGTCTTCGTCGAGCGATTGGATTGGTAAGGCTATGAGCGAACTTTACGACGAATTGAGGGATTTGCTGAAGCAGGAGAAGGGTGTCGCGCTGGCTACCATCGTGCAGGGCCAGGAGGAGTATCTAGGCGCGAAGATGCTGGTGTATCCGGGCAAAAAAACGCACGGCACGCTTGGAAATGCCGCGCTTGACACACTGGTTGTTGAGGATGCCGAGCGGGCAATCTGGAATGGAGATGCAGGAACACAAACCTACAGCGTGGAAAGCGAGACAGGCGCTTTAGCTTTTGAGGTCTTCATCGAAGGTTTTCCGCCGCCGCCAACGCTTTTAATTGTAGGCGCGGGCCATATTGCTATTCCTTTAACTACTTTTGCCAAGACCCTGCATTATCGTGTCGTGGTGATCGATGCGCGCGCGGCATTCGCTACCCGCGAACGCTTCCCACATGCCGATGAGCTGATTGTTGCCTGGCCCGATGAAGTGTTGCGGGAGATGGATCTCAATCCGTCGACCTCGGTTGCTGTTTTGACGCATGATCCCAAGTTCGACGAGCCGACATTGCAAGTTGTCTTATCACGCGATGTCGGCTATGTCGGCGCGATTGGCAGCCGCAAGACGAAAGAGGAGCGTGATACGCGACTGAGACAGAAGGGATTGACGGATGAGCAGTTGCGCCGCATTCATGGCCCGATTGGATTGAATATAGGCGCAACCTCTCCTGAAGAGATGGCCCTGGCAATTATGGCCGAAATTGTCGCTACTCGCCATGGCAAGGATGCCACCGCCATAAATGATTGGACAAAAAAGTAGCTTTTCCGGGTATTGGCAGAGAAAATTGGTCTTAATCGCACAGCCCAGTTCAGCAAGCGCCTGGTAGGTCGGATGCTGGGGATTGTTACGGGTAAATCGCCGCAGGATAGCTTCCGTGTCTGCTCATTCCAGGCGTAAGGCCGCTGCATACTTGATCAGCTCATCATACTGGTCCGTGGTACCCTCTCCTCTTCCCCCGATGTCACCTTACGTGGTGCTATCCCAAATTTCGTGGAGGATCCGTGAGGCTAGAGGATCATATTGGCGATGGCGGATGCGATCAGCTGTGGGGCGTCTTCCTGCACATAGTGGCTGGCGTTCTCGATCCGCACCACTGTGGCTCGCGGCAGGAAGTCGATCCAGGAGCCCAGCGTCGTTTCATCAAAGAGATAATCCTTCATCCCCCAGAGCAGCAGGGACGGGATGGCGTTCAGCGCGTCTTGCAGTTCCCTGGCCACTTCTGCGCTGCGCTGCGCGACCGGCTCGCTGCTCGTGCGTGGGATTTGCAGCGGGAAGGCGAGTACTCCGGTCCGATCTTCTGTATGCAGGTGGGGTGCCCAGTAGGCAGCGCGCACCTGCGCAGTCAGGGCTGTATGATTCACCGTCCCGCCTCCAAGGAGGAAGTCGCGCAGCATAAGATGACGCCGCCGGTACAGGTAGTCTGCCAGGGGGCGAGACCGACTGGCAAAGCGCGCCAGCTTGAGCGCGGCGGTCTGACCCTGCCGGCCCGGGAGCACTGGGCTGAACGTGTTGCAGACCACCAATCGCCGCAGCGGGACATGAGAGGCTGAGAGCCACCACAGGCCAAGCGGCCCTCCCCAGTCATGGACGACCAGCGACACCTGCTGAGCTTCCAGCGTGTGCCAGAGCGCCAGCAGGCGAGCTACGTGGCGCTCAAGCGTGTAGGCGGCCAGCTTGTTCGGCTTGTCAGAACGCCCGAAACCCAGCAGAGAACAACAACCTTGCCAGGATCAGCCTGGTAGCATTGGTTCAAGCATTCCCTTTTCGCTTCCGTTGTCCTGCTCCTCCTGTTGAGGGAGCGGTGACGTATGTTTCCGCATGCGTATGAAGCAGGCAGCGATGATCGACGCGATCATGACGAAGAGCACAAGCCGGAAAGCGTCCTGGATGGCCAGCAGGTAGCCTTGCCGCTGTACCAACCGGGCTATCTCCTGTAGCGCAGCGGCCCTGGCATTGACCATGCTGACTCCATGTTGAACCAGGAGCGCTTGGAGGCGAGCTGCTAGCTGGCCAGGAGGAGAGGCTGGTGTGACCTGCTCGGCCAGGTGGCCAGAGTGGATTTTTGCCTGCGTTTGCACCAGTGTTGCCAGCACGGCGATGCCCAGCGATGTCGAGACGAAGCGCATGACAGTGTAAAGCGTAGATGAGTGTGTGAATTTGCGGGGGTGTAAATCCGACACGGCTGAAACGCTGAGTGGCTGGATGACCACACCCAGCCCAAGGCCGCGGATGACGAAGAGAACCTGAAGCCACCCGTAAGGCGTCGAGAGGGTCAGGGAGCTCAACTGCCACGTCGCGAAAGCCAGGAAGATCAGCCCCGGAATGACCACCACGCGCACACCGAAGCGATCGACTACTCGCCCGGCGATCAAGGCTGTTATGAGCGAGGCGAAGGCCTGTGGCAGCAGGAGCAGGCCGGCACTGAACGCATTCAGCCCGCGCAGGTTTTGCAGGTAAATCGGAAAGAGGAAGATTCCTCCGAAGAAGGCGAACGTGATCAGGACATTGACGATATTACTTGACAGGAATGGCCCGTTGGCAAAGAGACGCAGGTCCAGTAACGGCTGCTTTTCGCGCCTTGAGCGGTCAATCTCGACGAACACAAAGCAACCCAGCAGGAAGAGCCCACCAAGAAGAAAGCCGAGCACTTTCCCTGATCCCCAGCCGTCAATGCTGGCATCCGATAGGGCATAGAGCACAGCGGCCAGACCAGTGGAGACCAGCACAAATCCCAGGACGTCAAACGGTGTCCGCGTCTCTGTCCGCACTTCGCGCAGGAGCAGGGCAGCCAACAGAATGCCAATGATGCCAATGGGGACGTTGACAAAGAAGATCAACTGCCAGGCCACGTAGGTGACAAAGTAACCACCAAGCGTCGGGCCAACGGCGGGTGCCAGCAGTGCGGCGATGCCCAGCACCCCACTGGCCAGCCCTCTCTGGTGGGGAGGAAACTCGCGGTACAGCAGCGTAATGGCCAGTGGAAAAAGAGCAGCTCCTCCTATCCCCTGCGCAACGCGAAAGATGATGAGAACGGGCAGGCTCCAGGCCAGGCCGCAGAGAGCCGAACCAGCGGTAAAGATAGCGAGCGCCAGCATGTAGAAGCGTTTGGTGCCCAGGCGATCGGCGAAGAAGGCGGTTGTCGGTGTGACGACGCCCTGCGTGAGAATATAGGCGGTGAGCACCCATTGGACGCTGTCCAGGTCAGCGCCGAAAGCGTTTTGCAGGCGTGGAATCGCGATGTTAACGATGGTTTGATCCAGGATGCTCATAAAAGCCCCGAAGATCACCACCAGGGTGACAACCCATTTGTACGGGAATCTCGCGCCTCCTGGCTGTGGCGCGACGGTCGTAATGTCGTGCATGAATGCCTCCTTGTCCTGATACTAATTTATAGAGTTAGCGTTAACTAATATTTAAGGGCAAAAAAATTAAGAAGCCGGAGCGCGTAGACCGCGCAGCCAGACGCGGCTCATCTCTTGCTGGACCTGGGCAATCTCACCAGAGAGACCCAGCATCAAGCCATACTGGAGGGTGAGTATAATGCTCATGTAGCCCCAGGTGGCGGCATCCGGGTTGACCGCAGCGTCCAGGTACCCTAGTTTCAAGGCGTGCTCGATCAGTTGACGGATGAGCGCGTAGATCTTGCGGTTGTGTTCGCGGATGCACTGCGCGATCTCGGGATCGCCGGATTCGACAACTGCCTGAAAGAGGACGCGCTGGGTTTCAGGATCGGCTTTGATCGCGAAACGATAGTCGTCGATGAAGTGGGCGAGCGCATCAAGGACATCCCGTTCCGCTCTGCTCGAAACGCGTTCTTGCAGCGTTTCGAGGAACTGCGCGCCGAACTCACTGAGCACGGCCAGAAAGAGGCCCTTCTTGCTCCCGAAATGCTTGTAGAGCATCGGCTCGGTCACCTCACTCTCGCGTGCTAGTGCGCCGGTGCTCGCCTCCGCATAGGTGGAGCGGGCGAAGACCTGTTTCGCCCGGCGCAGGATCAACGCTCGCCGTTCCTCGCCTGAAAGTCGTCTGCGCAAGGCGCTCTGGTGTTGCGGTTCTCTCGCCATTGGATGTACTCTCCACGAATAATAGTTAGCGGTACCTAACTTATGAGAGAAGTATACCTGACACCGGGCCAGGATGTCAAGAGTATATTGCGTTCACCCGGTACGTGAAAAGCGGTGAGAGTAAAAGCATGTTAGTTAGTGTACGGCTGGTGACCGCATAGGTAGCGCCCCCTACGTGCGTGGAGACTGCTTGCCGTGCGCCACCTTATTGGCCTTTTGCGATCATCCTGGATTCTGCTGAACCCATGCTTTGCTAATTGCTGGGAGATGAGACTTCCTGGTTATTGATTCGTTCATATACTTAGTGATCAGTTGGTTATGCATTCTAAGATGGAACAATGATCTCTATAGTATGATGCTTCAAGGATTTTTATATTGTTTACTTGCTTTTTTCATCTCCAATGGTAAGGAGTTTTTATGAGCCAGTGTGAATATTGTGGTTCCGAGTTACCCGCGGGAGCCAGGTTTTGTGGCGTATGTGGGCGCGTTCAGGGCAGGAGCCAGGGAGCCAGCGGTTATCCTGCTGCGAATAGAAATAACGCGGACGAAACAATCGGTACAGGCACATCCGGCAGCAGAAAAGGTTCTACACGTCGCCCTTATCAATTTACGCCTCTCTCTTCTGAGCCTGATGCAAATAAGCAGAAGCCAGAACCATTTATATTAAGGCCGCCACAGCAGCCGGCATCGCATCAAGCCTGGCCTCCTGTTCAACCAGCTACTCCCTCGCTTTCGGCCCGACCTGATGCGGTGCCTGCAAGTCGTCCTGGAAGGTATAACTCAGGGAGTCCGGTTGCGCGTCCGGCCTCAAGTGGAGGCCCACGCAGGCGGAAAGGCTGCCTGATAGGATGCCTGTCTGTCGTTGTGCTGCTGGTAGTAGTTGTAGGTTTTGCGGCAGTAACTTTACAAAGGGTGCTGGCATTTGGTTCGGCGATTTCCACACAATCTCCACTCAGTACACAGACAGGCTATATGGGGGGTAGTGATCGCGTCAACCTGCTGGTGATGGGTTATGGTGGAAGTGGTCATGATGGAGCATACCTCACAGATTCTATGGTGGTGATGAGCCTGCTGCCCAATAATGGGCATACTACCCTGATCTCGGTGCCGCGTGACCTGTGGGTGCAAGTTCCAGAGGGCTCTGCAAATTATGGTAAAATCAATTCTGTCTACGAATATGCGTCTAATAACAACGCCAATCCAGTTGCGGGTGGCAATGCAGCAGCGCAAAAGATGTCGCTTATTACGGGTCTGGATGTGAAATACTGGTTGACCATTAATTTCACAGGATTTAAGGATTTCATTGATGCCATTGGTGGGATCGATGTCTATGTACCCGACTCCTTCAATGCGTGCTATCCAAGGAATGATGATGCAAGTATAGATCCGGGCTGGATTAAGGTTCAATTCAACAAGGGTTGGCAGCATATGGATGGCGCCAGGGCGATTGAATATGCGCGCGCGCGCGAACCGCTGGAAGTATGTGGCAAGGGGACATCTGAGAATCAGGCAGAGTTGACCGATTTTGCCCGTTCGGCACGGCAGCAGATCATTATCAAAGCCGCGCTCTCAAAGGTGAAGTCCGTTTCTACCTGGCCTAGCCTGTATAATGCATTAAATGTGCTGTCAAAAGCCATCTATACCAATCTGTCGCTGGCTGATCTAGGATTGTTTGCCCAGAAGATGAATCTGGATAGCGCGCACCGTGTGGGCTTGAGCAATCAGAATGTGCTGATGGATGCCACATCGAGCGATGGGCAATACATCCTGTTACCGGTGAATAACAACTGGCAGGCCATTAAGGATTATGTGACGAAAAATTTGTACAATTGAAAGGTGTACTTCTTCCCACAAGGAGGCAGGTATGTCGCAGCGCGATTCCCGCTTAATCGGGGGCATCTATCGGATAGGGCAGGTTCTCGCGAGTGGCTCTATTCTTTCGATGTATAGTGCCTATAATCGCAATACGAGTGATGTGGTGGGATTACTGGTGCTGGAAGTGCCGCCAACGATAGGGGCGGAGGCTGCGCAACAAGTGTTCCAACCACTGGAACGAAGGCGCCAGGTAGCGTCTCCGCATGTCATCCATGTCTACGATTGGGGCATTGATGGCTCCCGCGCCTTCATCGCGACCGATCCACCGCGCGGGGTTACACTGCGCAGCATACTGGAGGACGAAGCATTAAATTTGCGGCGCGCGGTGGATATCGCGCAGCAGATGGCGCGGGGATTATTTGCTTTACAGGCAGAAGGAATAGTGGATACCGATCTGCGTCCACAACTGGTAACGGTAGATGCTCTAGAGGGCGCAGACCGCGTCCAATTAGATGATGTCGGGCTGCGTTTATTAATGACGCAACTCGGCTACATACACAGCCAGCAGGCAGATGATCTCTGGAATCTAGACCCACGCTACCTGGCGCCTGAATCTTTGCAACATGGGCCGGTTGGGCCCTGGACAGATGTCTATCAGCTCGGATTGGTTTTGTTTGAACTGGTGACGGGCCGGGTGCCTTTTGTCGGGCATACCCCTGCTGAGACGACCGCGTTGCAGAGCAGCGCTCCTGTTCCTCGCCTGGAGCAGTTCCGTCCTCATACGCCTCTGTCGCTGCAAGCTGTGATTGATCGAGCTATGGCGAAGGACCCGGCGCTGCGCTTCCCAAATGCCATGGCGCTACTTGCGGCTTTAGAGGCTTTGCCTCTTCCACAACGCTCGCTAGCCGGTGATCGACCTGGGAGTGCCCGTGTAACGAGTGAAATGACAACGGCTCCAGGTGGAGTGGATATTTCCTTGAGCGATACGGTGATCGACGATACAGTAACAGACGAGCCTACTGCTGTGGATGGCGTGCAGCTTGTGTCCGCAGAAGAAGGGGTGTATGCGTATTTATGCCTGGAGCATGAGGGGAAAGACGTGCAGCGATTCGCCATTAAAGATACGTATGTGATAGTCGGGCGAGTTGATCCGAAGCGGGGCCTGAAACCTGAAATCGATCTTACCGGCATCGATCCTCGCATGACAGTTTCGCGGCAGCATGCGCGTATACGTTATGAGAAAACAGCCTTTCATATCGAGGACTTGAAGAGCCGCAACAAGACGCGCCTTGGTGAAACCCCTTTGATTCCACTGAAACCGGAACTTTTGCAACATGGCGATGTTGTGCAATTTGGCTCCGTGCGCCTGGTTTTTAAGATTCCTGGTATGCCCGAACCAGTAACCAGCAAGCCTGAAAAGGGGAGTCAGGTATAAATGGACGCCTATTGCACCTGACTGGGGAAAGATGCTCAGACCTCATCTATACCCATCTTCTGTAGAATGCGCTTGAGGTGGTGAAGACCGAGACGCATGCGGGCCTTAACCGTACCGAGAGGTACCTGCGTCCCCTCGGCGATTTCGGCATGAGTCCATCCTTGAAAGTAGGCCAGTTCGATTACCAGGCGTTGTTCGGGGGCAATTTTCATGAGAGCCGCTCGTATCTGCGAACCCTGCACGTTCCGCCACGCTTCATCCCAGACATCGGGAAATACAATTGTTTCTTCGACCTCAACTTCTTGCAGCGGGGATTCGTGTAAGACCGAGCGGCGGCGTACTTTGCGCAGGTAATCAATCGTGCGGTGATGGAGTATAGAGATCAGCCAGCTGCGAGCCCCTCCTGCCTGGGGAGAAAAGGAGGTGGCCCGTTTCCATACTGCTATAAATGCGTCTTGTAGCAGATCTTCGGCTACCTGGTGATCTGCTACCATGCGATAGGCAAGCGAGTAGAGGATGCGGCTATAGCGCTGGTACAGCGATTCCATGGCCCAGGTAGCACCTCCGGCAATCGCGTTAAGCAGCGCTTCATCACTTGGTTCTTCTCTGATATCAGCATCCGAAAAATTCTGCATAGCAGTTTTTTCACGCTCCCTATCTATAATACGAGATCGGGCAACGGTTAGATCAATTTGGGAGGCCCTCTGCTTCTATTGTAACAGATTAATGGGCCGGATAAGGATAAAAAACCAGAAGGGCCAATTTTTATCGTGACGACTCTCTTGTCTTGCCTCCATTGCTTCTGGTAATATGAAGGACGAATGAGGACGAAAGGGTGAGAAAGAACTATGGATGATGCCTTTCCGTGCTGGTATCCAGTACAAATCCGCTTCCGGGACCTTGATCCCCTGGCGCATGTGAACAATACCGTCTACTTTACCTATTTCGAGGAAGCCAGAAGCTATTATTTCAACCAGCTTGAAACCTGGCTGAACGAGTGGCCCTCACGTGAGGAGCACCAGGAGGTCGAAGGCATTGTTTCGCACCCACCACATAATCCTCGTATTCAAACGCGGCCCAATGGCAGTCATTATGGGCTGCTGGTCAAAGAGATTTCCTGTACCTATGAACTGCCCTTGATCCGTTCTGATCGTGTCGAAGTGGGCGTGCGGGTAGCGCGAGTAGGACGTACCAGCTTCACAATGGAACACCAGATACGTGATATGATCGAACACGAACGCATCTTTGCGACGGGGAAATCGGTCATGGTGTGGTGTAATTATCTCGATGGTCGCCCTCATCCAGTTCCGCGTTCGCTGCGCTTTGCTTTTGAGCAAATGGAGGGTAAAGCGTTTCCCTCAGCTTAACTCGTCAAATAGCCTCTCAGGCCCGATGGGCGCTGAAAAGCTCTCATAGAAGAACTGATAGCGATGCAGTCTGAAGGCGCAAGTAATCTATGAACAGCGCTTTGGCGTATTACTGTTTGTATTGGGTTGTACGGGGGGAATGGCGTAAGAAACGTCACGTACACGGCCGCTCTACCTCCTATGGCTGGCAGAGAATGCCAGGCAACAAGAAGTAGAGCGGATATTATATTTATTCATTTTAAAATTCCATCCTTTGGAAAGCATAGTAAATCTAGAGCATATTCTTTTCCTTCTCCTTCTCTGGTTCCGTAAAAAGAGCCTGATTTTACAGTTGTACCTGTAAATCAGGCTCTTTTTTATTTCAACTCCTACATCATCGAAGTTCCTCACTTTGCGGAAAGAAAACGGACCTCCCCTGTGAAAGGCCAACTGGTCTATTTCCCTTTATTCTCCAGGCTTCCATAGACTCTTGCTGCGTCAGTAGAAGCAACACGAGAGTAGTTAAGCTTAGAATTAGATTAGCAATATAAAAAATCTATGAAAAATTCAATCTCTTCGGTCAAGTACTTGACAAACAATCCTATTTTGGGTATGATTGTGGTGGGAAAAGAGAGTCTTCTTAAAAGTGGCCGTGTGAGGCACAGGAGAGAAGAGGAAATGGATGATGGAAAGAGGCGACGTTATGGTATCAAGGCTGCTACCCGGCAGGAAGTTGTGAACGGGGTAGATTGTGTGCCGGGGCTAAGATATCAGCATGAAAGGATGCAGAATGAAAATTGCTCACATAGCTCCTCCCTGGATAGCAATTCCGCCGAAGAACTATGGTGGGACGGAGATAGTGATTTATAACCTGGTAGAGGAGCAGGTGGCGCAAGGTCACGATGTTACGTTATTTGCGCCGGGCGATGCCAGAACATCGGCAAAGCAAGTGTCATTTTTTCCGAAATCAATGATTGAAGAGGGAATACCGTGGGCGGCTCACTTGAAGGCCTTTTATCACATGTACAAGTCTTTCGAGCAGATTAAGGCTTCTGATTTTGATATCGTCCATACCCATCTTTCATCGAGTTCGGACATGTACATTTTTCCGCTTTCGGCTCACCTGGTGACACCTCATGTGACGACCCTACATAGCTGTTTCCCGTTCGATCGTGTGCGAGAGTGGACAGGCGAAGCAGATAAATATTACATGGAGTGGGCTCCGTTAGTGCCGGTGGTCGCGATTAGTGAAAGCGCGATGGAGGCGGTGCCTTATGATCTTAACTTTGTGGGGGTTGTGCATCATGGGGTACCGATGGAGACATTTCGCCCGTTAGATGTACAGCGTAGTGATTTTTTTGTGTGGTTGGGGCGCTTCATGCCGGAAAAGGGACCGCACCTGGCCATTGAAGCCGCGCGCAAAGCAGGAGTACCGCTTACGCTGGCAGGTATCGTTGATCCTCATTTGCCTGAGTCGATTAACTACTTTGAAGAGTCGATCAAGCCTCATATTGATGGCGACCAGGTCAAATATATTGGGCCGGTCAATATGGAGCAAAAGATTGGTCTTTTGAGCCAGGCAAGAGGGTTCCTCAATCCCATCGATTGGAATGAACCGTTTGGGATGGTCATGATTGAGTCCATGGCGCTGGGTTGTCCCGTCATTTCGTTCCCCCGGGGTGCCGCGCCAGAAATCGTGGTCCATCGCAAAACCGGTTTCCTGGTGCATGATGTAGAAGAGATGGCTCAGTTCATCCCGCGTATTGAAGAGATTAATCCCGAGGACACACGTACATACGTCGAGAAGAATTTTTCTGTGCGTGCTATGGCCAATAAATATACCAGGGTGTACAAGAGGGTAATCGCCAGGAGTAAAGAGGCTGGCGTGCACAAGTACGAAGAGAAGAGGCAGGGCAAGCCAATCATCACCTCATCACCCGCGGTTGCTCCCCCTTCCGTTCCAGATTATATTAAAACAATCTTGCCTGTTCAGGTCCCTTATCTAAGGGGCCAGGTCGCCAGGGCAAAGATGAAGGTGGAACCCGGTCCTTGAGACGTTCAGAGAGTATAGCAAATCGACACTCCCCCGCATTCGATGCGGGGGTCTTCTTGCTCTCTTTGCTACACAATCCTATAGACCTGGTAAAGAGCGGAATGCAAGGGATTTGAAGTAGTGCTTCCCCATTGCTTACCGCCCAGATAAAACGAAATCCTACTGTCGTTCATGCTTTGCAAGCCAGAGATCGTAGTCTTCAAATAGACCCTCCTCAATCACGAAGAAACCCGGTATAGTAAAGATGGGGGCTGATTGACCAATTCTCACCTTGAGACGGTAGATAGCCAGGTCGTTATCGGATTTGCCGCTATAACCTACACGTTGCGCCAGGCCACAAATCCGATCAGGGGCATCCATAGTAGCCACAGGGATTTTGCCCCAGGACTTGCGATAGGTCGCCCGCTGTATCGGGACGGCGGGGATATATATGCGGCGAGCCTGTGCCTGCTCGGGTTGTTTCATAAGAGTGTCCTTCATTTATACTTGAATCCTTCAAGCATAACAGGCAAAGGAAAAAGGACCGGTTGTAAGGCAAATAAGAGTCCTGGTGAGCATGCCTGCTTTGCTTCAACGGAATGATGTGCTCTCTCTGCAAGATGCTGGGTTACTACCAGTAATACGATTAAGGATGAGGAAACGTTTCATGGAATTTTCGGAAAATGACAAAAATTCTAATGGACTTCCAAGGAAAAGCCCGTGATTTCCGAGAAATTCTAATGGACTTCCAAGGAAAAAATAGTCATTGAATATTGAACAGTTACATAAAATAAGGTAAAATACAACTAATGTTTTCGAAAGGAACAGATTTTTATGAATAACGAGGGGCCAATGCCTGCAGGCCATGAGGATGTTTCGTGGCCCCGGGAGGTTAAAGAGATGACAGAGGGTATTGGGGAGTATATTCGCCAGGCACGGCGGCAGCGCAACCTTACCCAAACCGAACTAGGAGGAGACCGCTTCTCTAAGTCCTATGTTAGTGCTGTAGAACGGAATAAAATAGCGCCCTCCCCCGATGCGCTCAAATTTTTCGCACAGCAGTTGGAGCAGTCCGAAGATTACTTTACCACTCTTTTTATGCAGTCGGAGACTCCAACACCATTATCGGCAATGAATGATCTAGGCCTGACCGGTGCCGGCGTCCGCATGACGCAGGATGATGAGCTGGTCTTACTAGACACAATGCTTGAGCATACTGAATTCAATGCGTTCCCGGCTCATTATGAGCATTTGCCAATGCTCTCTCCTGAGGCAATCGCGTTATTGCCACCCGCACGGCAAGCCCGCTACTATTTTCTGTTAGGACTGATAGCCCAGCAGAATAATGATCTCTCGACGGCATTATATGCTTTTGAACGTGCGCTTATGCTGGCTCCGTCGCAGCACTATCCGGCAATCCTCGATGAGTTGGGCAACAACTACTACCTGGCTGAGGCTTATCAGACAGCGTTACATTACTATATGCGGGCTTTACACAGTCTGCAGAAAAATTCGATGAGCGTACCATCTTCTGCCATGCTCTTTAAAGTCGAACTGCATTGTGGTAATGCTTACCGGGCTCTTGGTGCTTACCGCGAAGCCTGCGAATGCTATGAGCGGGCACGCGCATGTCTGAACTCTTTGTATGATATGAAAAGTGCAGGCATTCTCTACTGGGGATTAGGCTATTGCACCTATGAACTCTTACAGCAAGAGGTAATACTTGCAAGTGCTTCCAACCCCCGCTTTACGCCGGAAGAGATAGAACGGCAGTATCAGCGTGCTATCAGCTTTTTGATCCAGAGCCGGAGTGTCTACCAGGTAAGCGGTGATCACAAGGAAGAAGCAAAGGTTCGTCTGACTCTGGCACTCGTCCAACTGGACTTCTGTACCTGGCGAAGAGGGCTTTCTAGAACAAAGAAAGATCAGGAAATCAAGCGGATTTCTTCTGTACAGGCTTCTTTGCTTCAAGACACTGAGGAGCAATGCCGGCAGGTCCTTATGCGCTATGAAGGGCATTTAAGGGGTGGTGATGCTTCGTCCGTTGAACTTGATCCCAACATTTTTATTGCTCTGGCCTATCTGATACGCGTATATGTGGAGCGCGCCGCCTTATCACGATTGGATGGATACCAGGATACGGCCAGCCGTGAAAGGGCAATAGCATCTTACCTATGCCAGGAATCTGTGCGGGCCTTTTTGTCGGAGGATACTGCGGGATCGCATTTACAAAATGCATTGGCGATGGATGTACAAGGTATGATATATAGTTCAACTTATCTACCGCATTTCCCAGACCTTTCAGAGAGCCTGGCCAGGAATTCACGAAACCCCAACAGCCAGGCCGAACTATTCTTCGCGGCCGGAACGTTCGCCGAAGAACTCGGCCGGGCTAGCAGCGTGCGCAATTACGCCAGCGATTGTTATGCCCGCGCCAACCAGTTTTACGAGGCGGCGCTTGACGGGGCTCGCGCGGTAATAACTTCGCGCGAGGGTGATCCAGGGTTCTTGATACGCATGTACCAGCGGTGTGTCGCTTTACTGGAAGAGCGCATGGAGGTTGCTCCTGATCTCTATGAGGAGATCACAAATACATTATTGTCTCTGCTTAAAAATGCTCTGTATCAGTTGCAATTCCCACCTGTCCCGCTAACAAGAGGTGCAGGGATGAACTAGTGTCAATTAAAAGGAGTTTGTGCATGCGCAAACTCCTTTTTAGCAGTGCAACCGGCCTTATCTATGCGTCGTGGAGGCCTGGATTTGTGTTGCCAGCGCCGCGCGAAGTAATGGCTTGGCACGCTGGAAGTATGTTTTTGCTGTTGCTTCGGGCATTCCTAGGGAATGTCCGATTTCGGAAAAACTAAGCTGGGCCGTATAGCGCAGTATGACGACCGCGCGAAAGCGGGGAGGCAATGCCTGGATAGCTCGTTGCAGGAGGCACTGCAGGTCGCGATGTTCTACCTGCTCTTCGGGTAAAGGGCCATTATCGGGTAGTGCAGCCAGGGCCGGTTCGTCGTCATCGCTGCCGATTTCTAGTTCCGAGAAATGAACCACGCGCTTACGGCGTAGCTCATCCAGGCAGCGATTGCGCGCGACCTGGAACAGCCAGGACTTCAGTGGTTTATCTTTGTGCAGCGTGGAGAGGGAAACAAAGAGCTGAAGGAAAACCTGTTGTAGCACATCGCAGGCCAGGTCGTAATCCCCCAGTAAGTGACAAATAAAGTTGAAGAGCGAGGTGCTGTACCGGTGTACAAGCGTTTCGAATGCCCATTGATCCCCTGAAAGTGCTTGTTGAGCCAGCACACCATCCGGGCTTTCGGCGTATGACGCTCTGTTTGCTTCCTGGATTTGCATCTGAAAAATCTTTCTGTATCGAAAAGAAAGGCTGCCAGTAAGCGCTTCCTTCAAAACATTGGCTGAAATAATTCTCAAGAATTGTAAAGAAATTTTCTCCCACATATATTGCACGAAATTTCCGCTGAAAAAGTTCCTGCTTTGACGCCATATGCGTGTATTCTCAGAATTCTAATTTATTTTTAAGTATTGGGAATACACGGAACCTTTTGCTTGCTTTCTGGCGTAGTACATATTCAGAGGAAAGGAGCGGCAGTGGTTCCTTGTGAAGATGAGATCATTCAAAGAGCGGCGTGTGGAGATCAGGAGGCTTTTCGCCTGCTGTGGGAGGCTCATCATGCTGTTGTCATGGCAGGCGCACTGCGGCTTTGTCATCATCGTTCGCTTGCGGAAGACATTACACAGGGAACTTTTTTGCTCGCCTGGCGTGGATTACCGCGTTTTCAGCATGGAAAGCCTTTTCGTCCCTGGTTGATGCGCATTCTTTACCGGCACGCCCTGGACGAGATGGAGCGACAGGACATCTACCACCTGCCGCTGCCGTTGGACGAGGCCGATCAGCTTCACTACCAGGTTGGTTCGGTTGTCTCGCAGGAAAGGGATTTGCAGGCGTGGATGGCTGATCGCGAACAGGTGCGCCAGGCGCTCGTTCAGCTTACTGCGGATCAGCGGCGCGTGGTGGCCTTACGCTATGGCGCCGATCTTACCGAAGCTGATATAGCCCAGGTATTAGGGTGGCCGATTGGTACAGTAAAGTCACGGTTGAATCGCGCGCGTGATCGACTCCGGCAACTACTGGAAGATGAGAGGGAGTGACTAAAGATGCACGAACGAGATTTCGAAGCGCAGAAAGCCAATCTGGAGAACAAGCTGGCGGCATATTATGGCCCTGATCTGCCTGAGCAACCATTACCTCAAGCAGAATGGCTGCGCCTGCGGGTAAAACTTGGCCAGGAGCATTCTGCCAAGAGCAGGCGTGCGCCGAGGATTCTGCGACGGCGGAATGCGCGGAATAATCGGGTACCGGCATATATCCGCGATGCTTTTTCTCGCATGGTATTTGAGACTCGTATGCAAGGCGATACTCCAGACTTGCGTTGTTCATTCAAAAACACTGTCCGTGTACCACGAGTTCATACCTCTTTCTTAGGCAGGCATATGATATGGCTTATGCTTCCTCCTCATTTAGCAGGGTCAATGGAAGGGGCAATGCTGGAAGTGCTATTAGCGACGGGTCTGGCGCGTTATTCCTGCTCACGTCGATTAGAGAACAGGCTGCTAAGGGTACTCCTGGCTGGCACTGCGCTGCTTACGCTGGGGACATTCGTATTGTGGTTGACTTATAAATACTCACCCCTTGCATTTCTTATGGTCTTAATGCTCTTTGTCATCGTGGCGGGATTTGCAGGTATTCGCCGGCGGAGGCGGGTATTTCAAGCGGATGACTTGGTGGTCAGATGGCTGGGAAGAAGTCGTGCTTGCCGGGGGTTACATTTGTTAGCGGGGCAAACTGGTAAACAACGGCGAGTGTTCTTGTGGGAGCCATCGTTGGCTGAGCGTATAGGGCGAATATGCGGAACGCAGGTGGAGACTGAGAACGAACAACTGATCCTGGTCAGGTAATAGCCATAAGCTGTGTGTTTGACAACTTATGGCAGAAAGGGCAGAAAAGGGTTATGGCAATCGCTACAGAATTTGCGACTGAGGTGGACAGCCCGGATGCGCCACCACTCGAGACGAGGCCTCAGCGTTCTGGCGGATGGTTCCGGCGTTTACAACAGCGTGTTCGACTGGCAATGAATGGGGATGATGAGGAGTTAATCGTAGAGAATAAGACCAATGTATCCTGGCGTGTGTACCATGATTACCACATGCTGGGTATAATCGATGCCGGGGAGAGTAGAACCTTTCGCTTGCAAAAACATGGCAATCTCAATGTACGGCCTGCTACCAGGGATGATGAGGTTGAGTACCTGGTGCTGACTCTAACTGTGCGCGTCCACAGGGTAGAAATATATCGCCGTCAGATGGCGCAGGCTCTGGAAATATATGATATGCGCGTAGCATAGTAACTGTTCTTCTTTTTACGGTTTGGAAAGTAATGCGATGAAAGCCGCTTGTTCTTAACGCTAGACGATGAGATGATAGCCCTTAGAGACATTGAAGCGGGAGAAGAGCTAACTCTTGATTACGCGCAACACAGCCCAAAGACCTGGTCAATGAAATGTAACTGCAGTGCTAAAAATTGCACAGGCATCGTTAGAGGCAGGCTATAACTCAAGCATCAGGAGAGTGAAGATGTCAAAGGCGAATAGGCAGAGGAAACGCAGCAGTTACTATTGTTCATTTTGCCAAAAAGAACAGAGCCAGGTTCAACGGCTGATTGCGGGTCCCGGATATATCTATGTGTGTGATGAGTGCATCATGGCGTTTCTCGAGGGAAACATTGGTAAGCATATGGAAATTGAGGCGGCTACTGGAGAGGGTGTTCGCTGCTCATTTTGTGGAAAGAAACGGCAACAGCTTCAGCGATTGATTGGTGGGCCAAATGGCGTTAACATTTGCGATCGGTGTCTTCAATTGTGCCGCGAAATTATCGAGGATGAACAAATGTAGGCACTATTCCGGCCCGCCTGGTTAAGATTGCCTTTATGCATATAGCAAATTCTGGTTGTATTCTGGCATTACTCCACAGTATTGTTAATAAGCAGCGTTATACTTCTATAGAAGAGGTCAGGAGAAATCTATTTGTTGTGAGGGTAATGTATGTCATCCGCCGTAATCACGGCACTCTTGCTTTTGATGATAGTGCTGATCATAGCCAGTATTCTCGTCAGCGCTTTACTTGAACGGAGACGCTATGCCCGTAGACTTGCCTTGCAGGATCAGAAGCCGGGCGGGTCGCCTGACCGTCGCATCACCTTAGTTTTGCAGCTACAGGATGGGACGCTGCTGGGCGTAGAGAAGCCGCTGCCCGCTCCTGCATTTACCTTGCCCTCCTCCTGGTATACGCGCCACCGCATGCTGGTCACAATCTGCCTGCTTGTGATGTTGTTGCTTACCCTGTTTGTGCAGAGCGGTATCGTGGATGGGGCGCTGCATGAGTTAAACGATGGTATTGCGCTGCTCACCTTTGCGCAACATACCACCGGTCTTGCTCTGAATACCGCTGCGCACCAGAATCAGGCCCCAGGCGAGCCGCTTACGGCCAGCCAGCGCCTGGTGCGTGTAGATTCCTCCGACCGCAAGCAGTACTATACTGACTATCAATGGAATGTGTGGTCCTACTCCTCCTGTTCGGGCATCTCTATGGAGGAGGTGATGAATGCGTATGGCCGCCATCTCATCGCTGCCGATGTCCTGCAGGTAGAGCTGAATCTAGGAGTCTGGTCGGTGTATGGGGGATTATTGCGCGAGGATGGTGTTGCACTTACGGCGGCATATTTCGGCTTCAATGCAAGCCTCAGCCATGCGCGCAGCTTGCAAGACATCATTAATCTGAGTAACAAAGGATATCCCGTGATTGTGAGTGTACGCGATAGCTACTACTTCCCGGGTGGTCATCTCTTTGTAATACGTGGGGGAGATAGCGCCTATGTCTACATCGCGGACTCTTCCCCGGCGGATTTTCAGCGCATGACGCACGCGATGTTTTTGGGTATGTGGCAGGGATTTAGCGCGGTATTGACTCCGCGTTAACTATTGACGCGCGATACCATCTCCCGGTGCGCTTCTTGGGTTCCCGCTTTAAAGTCGACTATACGGGTAGGTTATTCACCACCTGTGGTATGCCCTCATCTAAAGCGCGTTGCTCATCTCTATTTTCGGTGAGGCGTTGTAAGACGAAAGGATGTATCTGTTTATAGGCAAGCAAGCGCTGGCGCGTCAACCTGATCGCCAATTCGCTCTGATCGCAAGCAATCCAACGGCGACCAAGTTGGTCTGCCACGGCAGGCGTAACACCGCTGCCGCAGAAGCAGTCGAGAACAAGATCGTTTTCTTCGGACGATGCCAGAATGATCCGTTCGAGCAGCGCCGCTGGTTTCTGGGTGGCATAGCCGTTACGCTCCGGGTCCTTTTGATGCAAATGGCTGATATCGTTCCAGACATCGGACGGTGTCATTAACCGATCCTCGTCATAGGTATAGGTGCGTCCTGCTGAGCGTATCGTCCAAGAGACATGTCCATCGTCGTTCAGATATTTACGCATATGATTGCGTTTCTGGGAGCCGCGTCGTTCTCCGATGCGTTCGGCGTGAAAGCAATAATCGGCGGATTTTGTGTAAAGCAAGATGGTGTCATGCTTGCGAGCATAGCCTTTTGTAGAGCGCCCGCCGGATCGGTAATGCCAGATAATTTCATTTTTGAAGCCGGGACCCCTGGCATTTGGTTCGCAGCCAAAGATCTCGTCCAAAATCACTCTTGCGTAATGGATGACCCTCCAATCGAGATGCACATACAGGCTGCCATCGTTCGCCAGCAGTCTATACAACAATGCGAGTGTTTCGTATAGCCATTGAATATAAGCGTCCAGGTTATTCCAGGTATCACTGTAGGCAAGTTTACCATCAAGGGTGAAAGTGCGGCCTGTCATGAAAGGGGGATCGATGTAGATAAGGTCAACTTTACCGGCAAATTCGGGAAGCAAGGCAGGAAGGACATGGCTTTTGTCTCCGTGAACCAGGCGATTGTGCCAGCATCTAGGATTATCGGTTGAGTTGCTCTGGTCATTATACTGATTTGTATTGAAAGTCTCGCAGATATGAAGATAGTGGGATTGATAATTTTCCGGGCTGGCACAATGCTGTGTGCCGGCAGTATCTTTTCCTTTCCAGATCAGTTCTACCATCGTTACTTCGCCAATTTCTCCAGCTTATCTCTATTTCATCGGATCTCTTCGGGATGCATCATAAGCAAGAAACCGTCTGATGTCAATAATTATATCAAATAGCCCGTTATAGCCATGCAATTTGCTGAGATGAGATGTGTTGATATATTTTGGTGCATAACTCGTTTGTTTGATCGCAGCAACGGACTGTGAAAGAGGCAAACAATATTTTGCCGGTGCAGATAGGAGAGGATAGGATGACTTCGCGTATCCAGAAATTGCTGATATCCTACTTGTTTTTAATGGTAGTGGTGGGGCTTGCTTCTTGTGGAGGTTCTGGAATTGGCGCTATTCCCAGTGGTACGCCCGATCATGGCAATGGCACTCCTGCGGTTATCCCTACACAGACCGCGAGTCCATCGCCCGTCATGACAGCTCCGCCCAGCGCATTAGGGACTTCCTATGCATTTGTGCGCAACGATCAGCTCTGGGTTGCGCGTAATGGTGCAAAACCGCTGCAGGTGACGCACTTTAACTATACGAACGCGCCGAATATTTTCTGGCGTTTGCCGGTATGGTCTCCGGACGATCATTTTATCGCCTTTATCATGAATGCGCGACCAGCAGGAGTAGGCGGTGGTGGCTGTCCGGCGCCCGATTTTGGAGCCAATGGGGCTCTTTACGTATTGAATAGCGCTACCATGCAACTCACGCAACTCATTGTACCGGCCGATAGTGTCGATCCAATCGCGAAGAGTGCTGAGGGTGGCTACTGGCAATACGCGTTCTGGGAGAATTCGACGCACTTGCTGGCATGGTACAATGGGGCGATGGGAAAAACAACCCGAGCGGCCGGCCTCTATCGCTATGATTTGAGCAGCGGCTCGCTGGCGCAGGTTATTCCTCTGAGCGCGCTGGGAGCGGCGACACTTTTCGCGGCGCAGAACAATGTACCGCTGTTACTTTCTATGCGTTATAGTAATGAGCAACTTTTTTATCAGGTAGTCGTACATCCATTTGAGCGCCAGAGCCAGCTTGTGATTTATCGTCATTCGGTGATTCAACCTGGCCTGGCTTCGAGCAAGGTCATATCTCAAGGAACTGAGCCATGGTGCGCGACACCGGGGAGCGGGCCTTATGTAAAACCAGGCTGGGATGTTTCTGCGGATGGCCAGCAACTGGCGGCTCAAGTGGTAACGGCCAGTGGTCCTGACCAGGCAATAGGAAGTATTCAGGTTTTGAATTTGAAAGATGGTGTGACCGCGAGTTTATTGAGCCAGTTACCCCCTCAGATGCTTACGCGCGATGATACATTGAGTTGGGGGCCTGATAGCCAGACGCTCGTGGCGGCGCAATATCATATGCAAAGCCAGGATGGTCCATATAGTGCGAGTCTGGCTAATCCTGTTGCCATAGAGAAGTATACACCGGCACAGGCTGGCGAGGTGAGCTGGAAAGCGGATAGTTCCGCTTTCGCTTTACAGGATCAGGATGCTGCGGATGCTGGCGATTCGATAGGCCCGTACCTTTTTGAAACTGGAGAAGCACAGGGCCAGCTATTATTGAAGGACGCACAAGATTTTGCGTGGGGATAAATTGAATGTCACCTGGTTTATTGACGATTTTGGGCCTGGTTGCATACATATGCGGGTTAGTGATTATTCTGAGTATGACACCGAGACTGTACAGCCTCTCATATGATGAGGGGCTGTTTCTGGCAATCGCAGCAGCGGATGTGGTCGGGGCCATCTTCGCTTTTGGTGCCGTAGAGATATCTTTTGCCGCCTTCAATGGAGCATTCAGTATTCGGGTGTTGGACTTTGTGTTGCTCCTGGGCATTTTCGTTGTCAGTTTGCGTGTGACGCTACGAAGCCTCCGCCCTCATTCGACCTGGGGGACGTTTCGTATTTCGCGCATCATGGCCGGGTGCTTTGGCATCTTTCTACTACTGGCTACTTTTTTTAGCCTGGTGTTTCTGTTCAGCGCTGCCGCTTAAGCATAACACTCAACTTTGCCTGCGGGGTGTCTGTTGATGCTCTCTTGTCGAATGCAGGTTGAGTTGCTGATTGGCATCAAGGACATTACCGAGACCCTTGGAATGATACAGGTTATCGAGTGGCGTTGCTACGTTCATGTTGTGGGTTTTCTGCGTCCGGGCAAGATATATACCGGCAATGCACAGAGAAGCAAGTATCCCGAAGAGGATGAGTACTCCTAACCACTGCATTTCTTGACTCCTTCGAATTATCTCACCGTTGAAAAACCGGAAAGGCATTTCTGTATAATAGGACAACGCAAGCCGGGCAGAGATATCAAATAGTCCTCTCTTCAAGGGCTGATCCAATATCTGTTCCGGCTATCGCCCACATAAGAGTCCGTCAAACGCATTTTTTAAACATAGCGCTCGAACCATTCAACTGTGCGAGCCAGGCGGTCGGCGCGCTGCAAGGGTGAACCCACATCGGGCCAGTCCATCAGGTGACTGGCACCGGGATAGCGTACCAGTTCGACCTTTTGTTTGCGCTTGCGCAGCTCTACAAACAACTGCAAGGATTCAGAGAATGGGCAGCGCAAATCATCTGCTGCGTGCAGAAGCAAGAGCGGAGTTATAATCTTGTCCGCGAACGTGAGAGACGAGGAACTGCGTCGCATTGCGTCTACATCCTGCCCCTCGCCACCCATTGCGAGATCGAACCAGAGCGTCTGATCCGACAGCAGGCCGGCGCTGAGAAGGGAACTGATGCCGTTGCGGCTCACAGCTGCTTTAAAGCGGTTTGTCTGTGTAATTGCCCAGTTGGTCATGTAGCCACCGTAGCTGATGCCACCGATGCCCAGCCGGTTGGCTTCTACCGGTTCGGTGGCTATAACGTGGTCAATGCCCGCCATCAAATCCCGGAAATCATCTCCTCCCCAGTCGTTCAGGTTTTTGCGGCAGAATGCCTCTCCGTACCCGGAACTGCCGCGCGGATTTGTGGCCAGCACCGCAAATCCCTTACCTGCCAGCACCTGAAACTCGTGTACATAGCTATCACCCCAGGCCAGGTTTGGGCCGCCGTGAACTTCCAGGATTAAGGGAGCCTTTGCGCCTTCCGGCAATAGGGGCAGGTAAAGCCAACCCTCGATCTCCAGGCCATCGAAGCTTTGCCAGGTGATACGTTTGGGGCGCACAAGCTGATGGCTCCGCAGGTACGTGTCGTTTATGCCGGTTAATTTGTGTGAGTTTTGTCCGTTCCCGCCCATGCTCCAGATATCGCCGGGTGTAAACCAGTCCGTGCGAATGGCGGCGATTATTTGTCCATCTTTACTGAGTTGAGGGTTGAGGTAGCAGCCGTTGCCACCGGTCAGACGAGTCATCGTATCGTGTTCCATGTCGAGGTGGTAAAGGTGAATCTGGCCGCGCTCTTGAAAGGTGGCAAGTAGTGCTTTGCTGTCAGGATACCACTGCGGGCGCGTATGCGCATAACTATGCAGTTCATCGACGATCCACTCGATAGAGGTAAAGTTTGGAGACTGCGAGGTGGCGGGGTGTGGAGCACTACTGCCCTGAACATCCACGACAAAAGGAACCACATTACTCGCCTCTGTCTGATCGGCTGCGTAGTAGTAGGCAATATGCTGTCCATCGGGCGACCAGGCGGGCGCCTGTGCCAGGCCATCTTCGGGTGTCAGCCGGCGCATCTGGCGATTTGCCACGTTCAGTACCCATAGCGCCATACTGACACTGAGGTCGGGATCGGGGCGACGGTTGGCGCAGAAGGCTATTTCCTTGCCATCAGGAGACCAGCAGGACTGTAGGAGATCCACCGGTTCCGCGGTCAGGCGGACAGGCGCGCCTTCTAAAGGGATAAACCAGAGCTGCTGGTGCCGCCCTTGCTTATAGCCTTGACCGTCCCATTGCTCATCTAGTCGCGTGAAAACGACGGATATGTCGCTGGTCTCAGGCAAATCGCGATCATCCGCTGGCCTCCAGGGGCTATGGGCGACGAGGGCCTTGCCGTCTGGCCGCCAGCTATATTCAGTGATACCGTGTTTCAGGTTGGTCAGTTGCCTGGCTTCACCTCCCTGCATGGGCAGCAAGTAAATTTGCGGGGAGCCGCTGCGGTCGCTCAAGAATGCAAGCGTGTTCCCATCAGGAGACCAGCGCGGCGATAGATCATGCCTGCCTTGACGCTCTTCTTCACCGCCGTTGGTAATCTGCCAGGGGATTTCTCCTTTGGCGGCTTTGGTGCGTACTAACCAGATGGTGCTGCTGGTGGTATTTGTCTGAGCGTTGCATTGTTGTATCGTGAAGGCGATGAGAGAACCATCGGGTGAGATTTGCGGGTCCGAGGCAATGCGCAATGCCAGCAGGTCATCTACGCTGGAGAATGGACGAGGCGGCGCTTGTGGCGCTGGCTCAACTACTGGCACCTGGATGGTGGAATGGATCGTGTCGTCCTGCTGCTCGTTGGTCTGAGGGATAGTAGAAAGATCATCATTGTCGATCATTGTACAAAACTCCCTTACTTACAAGTTGTTTGCACTACGTCATATTAGCTGAAAGTATACACTATCTGATTTTATTACGTCCTGAAAGGCTATGGGTTACTCTGAAATCTAAGGCTCTGTTTTGTGCTATCATAGGTTAGCAGAAAGGGAAAGACGTATGATTGTAAGCGAAGTGATGACGACAAAATTGATTACGGTCACCCCTACTGATACACTGAGTCATGCAGCTAACCTGCTGCGGCAATATCAATTTCATCACCTGCCAGTGGTAGCATCGAGTGATTCTGCCGCATGGCCGGGATATATGGATACAGGCAGGAAAGCAATGCCGGAGTTCCAGGGGCTGTTGACCTCACAAGATATAGACGTGGCGGCGGCTATGGGCAGGTGGAGTTCCAGCGAAGTCTTGCATCGTCCATGGCAGGAACGGCCGGTGATTGAGTTCATGCATCGCGCAAGCATCCGTGTAACGCCCTCCATGAGTGTAGCAGCAGCAGCACAGCTGATGGTCGAACGGGGCCTGAACTGTTTGCCGGTGGTAGAATATGAGCAGGTGGGCCAGGATCAGGAAGGTAGAATGCGCACCGTGCTGGTCGGTTTACTTACACGCAGTGATTTGCTGCTAGTACTGGCGCGTTTAATGGGCGCATTTGAGCCGGGAATGGAATTGACGATACAATTGCCAGGGGGTGATCCAGGTTCCCTGGCTGAAACGCTCGTACTGGCTGCTCAGCTGGGAATACAGGTGCGCAGTATTACAGCCGCTCCGCAAGAGAACGGGGTACCGCAAGTTGCAACTTTGCGGCTGGGAACGATAAATCCTTCACCCTTGCTAGTGCGATTGCAAGAGGCGAATATCGGGTATACGTTTGCCGGCTCACCGGTAGAATGACGAACATGAATGAGGTACAAATGAGCTGTAAGGCGCGTCTGCTGTTCGATAGCGATGAACTGCATTATGATTTTGGGCCAGACCACCCGTTGCAGCCGGCGCGATTGGTTGCATTGATGGATCTGCTGGAGACCAGTGGTTTGTGGCAAAGCAGTAACAAGCAGCAGTGTTTGTCGTCACGTCCTGCCACGTTAGAGGAGCTGGAGCTGGTTCATACCCCAGAGTATATTGCTGCCGTGCAGCTTCTCAGCCAGGCTCACCTGGCAGGGCCAGCAACTGAACCTCAGAGCAAAGATAAAGTTGGCATACGAGCGCGGCAAGACGATAGCAGAGCCGAGTTGGCTTTGAAATATGGTTTTGCGGATGGGGATACGCCCGCGTTACCAGGAATGCACGAGGTTTCGGCGCGTATCGTAGGTGGGACGCTGGTGGCTCTGAGCGCGGTAATGGGAGTGCCCGGGGGTGGATCGTTCGCTTCCGGAGATGAACGACCGGCGCATATATTTCATCCTGCGGGAGGATTGCATCATGCGTGGGCCGAACGCGCCTCCGGATTCTGCGTCTATAACGATATCGCCGTGGCAATAGCGCACGTGTTGCGTGCCAGTGAGGCCAAGGTGTTGTATATCGACTTCGATGCCCATCATGGTGATGGCGTACAGCGCGCCTTTTATGATGAGCCCCGTGTGATGACCGTTTCATTTCACGAGACCGGGCGCTACCTCTTCCCAGGCACGGGTGACGTGCTTGAACTGGGTAAGGGAGTAGGTCGTGGTTACTCGGTCAATGTTCCCTTACAGCCTTACACGGAGGATGATTCGTATATCGAGGCGATGGAAGCTCTTCTGGCCCCCCTGGTCATCTCATTTGCTCCCGACGTTATTGTCAGCCAGCATGGGTGCGATACGCATGCCTGGGATCCCCTGACACATCTCAGCTTGACGATGCGTGGGATTCAGGCGCAGGTCAAACTGACACATCAACTGGCCGATATGTATTGCGATGGTCGCTGGGTAGCATTGGGTGGTGGAGGATACGATCTCTACCGGGTCGTGCCACGCGCCTGGTCTATAGTCTGGTCGGAAATGTCCGGACAGGCGCTCCCGGTATCCTTGCCCGAAGAGTGGGTAGCACGCTGGCAACCGCTGTGGCTTGGCGTGGAGCCACAGGAGAGGCTTGCGCAACAGGTGATGGGAAAATCCTCGATCCCGGCGAGCTTTCCCACTACTTTTATGGATCGGTCCCAGGATTTTCCGGCGCAGCCCCGCCGTTGGACGATCAGCAGCACCAATCGACATACAACGGCTCTGGTACGCCAGCTGTTACTACCTCCATCCTTGCGGCAGGCTTTTCCTACGCTTCATCATCGGTCTCCACTGGCTGGACTATTCGATCTTTTGCATTTACAAGGCGGCGCGACACCTTCGCGTAGCAGATCGTTGGAGACGGAAAAGGGAATGCTATTGCTGCGCGATTTTTGCCCCCCTTCGCTGATCGAGCGCCTTACCATCGATGCAGGCTTACGAGCGTTCGCGCGTCTACCGGAACGAGAACACCAACTCCTCTTGAGTATTGCAAGACGACCGGATTGCGCGCTCTCCATAGCTCATACGCCCTCTGGGGAGATCGTAGGGGAGGTTACCCTGGCTCCCGGTGATGAATGGTGGGAAGACCTGGAAAATGTCTATGAGGTAGGGATTGAGGTCAGCGCAAACTGGCGTGGACTGGGTATCGCGAAGAATTTGCTGGCTTTTGCGCTTGACCTGGATGCATTGGAAGACCTCATCCTATACGCGATGGGCCTGTCATGGCATTGGGATATGGAGGGGCTCGGCCTCCAAGCGTACCAATATCGTGAACTGATCGCGCGACTTTTTGCTTCTCAGGGTTTTATAGAGTATCCGACGACCGAACCGAATGTACACATGGAGCCGGCGAATATCCTGCTGGCCCGCATCGGTAGCCGTGTGGACCAGCGTGTTGCGAGCCGGTTTTTGAGCCATCTTCTGAGCACGCCCAATCTTTCCGGTTACTCCTTGTGACCTGAGTCCTTTCCGGCCCTCAAATCGTGTAACCCTTGTGCCCAGTATCGCTTCGACCTCAGAGCCTGATGGCGCCGTCCCGACTGCGATTTATTCCCCGGCGTTCTCCTTAGAATTCGATAAGAAATGGATGAGTTTTTTTAAGAATATAATGAGATTGCACAGATGCACTTTAGTTTATGCTTAGAGGTGCCTACGGCAGAGTTTATAAATGCGAAAAACTATTGAAATTTAATGGAGAAAAAGATACGCTAGTGTCAGGACGAAAGAAAGTGAGGATGTTACTCATGCAAATTCGAGAACGCGTAAAAGCACGCACGCCTGACATTACGGATGGTATTCTGGCACAGCAGAGTCTTGCTGGTGACCAGCAGGCCTTTGAAAGTCTTGTCAAACGCTATAACAGTCCACTCTTTAACTTTATCTGTCGTTTCCTGGGTGATTATGACCAGGCGTCGGATATTTTACAGCAAGTGTTCCTCCAGTTGTATATCTCCCTGCCAAATTTGCGAACCGGGGAGCCGTTGAAAGCCTGGTTGTTTCAGGTGGCCCGCAATCGCTGTCTGGATGAATTGCGTAAGAAGCGAGCGATTCATTTTTCTGATCTGGAAGCCTCGGCAGATGAGGACGACACGTCTCCATTAGCAGCGATGCCGGATACAGGGCCGTTACCGGAGGAAGTAGCTGAGCGGCATGATTTACAAGAGTGCCTGCAGAAGGCTATTGAGGCGCTGCCCCCAAAGTTTCGCTCGGTCGTGCTGTTGCGTTATGCTTCGCAGTTAAGTTTTTCCGAGATTGGACACGTGCTGAACATGCCGGAAGCGACTGCGAAAACTTACTTCCAGCGAGCAAAGCCCTTATTGCGCTCGACCTTGGCGGCCCAATTGCAGATTATGCCCGCATGCTAAGTTAATCTGGAGCAGCGAATATTTTTGGCTGTTGCGAATCAAATAGGTGATGTGAAACTTCCCTCTTAACTTGACCGTACTAACAGCAGAGATAGTATGGAAGAAGATAAGAGGGAATTATGTATGCGTCGTCCACAGCATGATTCATTTCCAGACCCGGCAGAGCCTGACGATGTTGACAAGCTTTTCAATCGATTAGCGCCCTTAGAGCCACCAGCAGGGCTCATTGCACGCATTCTAGACTCTATTTCACGCATCTCTCCACGCCCAGGCGGTGCAGGGCTCTTGTGGGGCAATGACAACCAGGTGGATGGGCTGGTTGTACGAAACGAGAAGCAAGAGCCATCTTAAGAGGCGAGCTGTTCTGAAAGTTTACCGGTGCTGACCAGCCAGCGGATAAATTCCAGGCGGCGCTGGTCTGCGAGCAATTGCAATCTCTCTCTTTCGTTGTAATCCCTGCGCAGCTGGCTCAGCCGCTTCATCTCTACCTCTCCGAAACCACCTTTACGCAAAATTTCACGATCTTCTTTACGGTCCATGCGATCCATGTGGCCCTCCTTTTTGTCTAGCTATCCACGCTGGATAACTCTTACGAAGTGAATACTGGTCGCGGATAGCTCCGCAGGCCGGTATCCGAAAGGGATGTTTCTACGGTCCTATCGTTAACATGCGTTCAATGCGTTTGAGAAGAGTATGCATAGGATATGGTTTAGGCAAATGATCTAGGGTTGCCCGGCTTTCGCCATGGCTGCGAATATGCTGACGCACTGCGGGTGCCGAACTGGTAAGCAACACCGGCGTACTTGAGTAAGTCCGTAAGACTTTCAAGACTTCCCAGCCGGAAATTGAACCAGCGAGATCAAGGTCAAGCAATACAAGGTCGGGAATCGCTTGTTGAAGCGCCACGATAGCTAATTCTCCATTACTTGCTATCTCCGTAGCGTAGCCGGATGCAGTTAAAAAATTTGCTTCCAGGCTGGCCAGGGAAGTGTCATCTTCAACGACGAGTATTTTGTGTGAGTGCCTGCTTACCGCAGCCTGTGAGTGCATTGGATGGTCAAACACCCGCACATCATTCGATGTGGCCTTGTTCAAAGAATTCAACTGACCGCCTCCGGGCGATGAACTTGCAGCGTCCCTGTCTTGCATGACTGACATCCTGCTCCCGCAAAGTGCTAATAATGCGGCTGCGCCGCCGGCGCGGTGATATCCTGGATAATTTGAGAGAAGCTGCCTCTCTTAGGCGAAATTGTACACAAGTTTTAGTGACAATGGTGTGAATAAGCCTGTGATTACTGTGAAGAATCTGTGAAAAATCTTCACGGTAATCATGGCTCTTTGTTATCCGGAGGGGGGACAAAATAGCCCACACCTAATTCATTAAGCAGGAAGCGCGGCTGGGCCGGGTTTGGTTCCAGTTTGCGGCGCAGATGACGAATAAAGGTACGCAGGTAGGTATTTTCTGCGCTGTAGTCTGGTCCCCAGACGCGCTGGAGCAGTTCGCGATGGGTAAGAACTTTTCCGGCGTTACGGGTGAGTTCGCAGAGCAGGTCATATTCGGTGGGAGTCAGGTGAATTTCTTTGCTGCCGGAGCGAACCGTGCGATGCGCAAAATCCACGACCAGTCCCTGTTCGCCACCACAGCGATAGATGGGGCGCTGCGAGTCGTCACCCTTGCTGTTGCGCAGGCGGGCCACCTCATCTGCGCGGCGCAAGGCCACGCGCACGCGAGCCAACAATTCATTCAGGCTAAAGGGTTTGGTCAGGTAGTCATCGGCGCCCTGATCAAGAGCCTTGATTTTGACCAGTTCCTCGTCATGGGCTGAAAGAATAATCACGGGTGCGTTGCTCCATTCTCGCAGGCGCCTCAGGAATGTCAGGCCATCCAGGGTAGGCAGTGAGAGATCGAGGAGAATGAGTTGCGGCTCGAACATAGCGGCAAAATCGATGGCCTGGGCCCCGTCGCGCACTGCCTGAACCTGGTAATTGCGCGCTTTCAACTGGGCCAGAAGAAATGAGCGCATTTGCGCGTCATCTTCGACACAAAGGATACGAACTTTTTTATCTGACGCTGGCATGGAATACTCCTGTCAATCCTCCTTGCGAAGCGGGCCAGCGAGTGGAAGAGTGAAAGCGAAAATCGCTCCTTGCCCCGGGCTGCTCTGCAATCTGAGTGTGCTGCCATGAGCCTCGATAATGCCACGGCTGATATAGAGGCCCAGGCCTGTTGCAGCGCTCCACCTGGCAGTAGCTGGCCGTTTCGCAACCATAGGCTGGCCCGGACGATCAGGTGCCGGGCGTCTCAGATTCGCGAAGGTGCTGAAGCGGGTAAAGAGTTCTGCCTGGCGCTCCTCAGTGATACCCGGCCCACGGTCGATCACGCGAATCTCGACGCCCAGCGGCTGATCGTCTTGTTCATCGTAGACTGCCTCTGCTTGGAGGCGCACAATGTCCCCCTCTGGCGCATAGCGAAAGGCATTACTGAGCAGATTGGTGAGGACACTCATGATGAGCTCATAATCCGCGCTCACTGCCGGTAAATCGACCGGTACGCTGATCTCTAATTGACGCTGTGAGGAAGAGATCAAAGCCTCCAGGCGATCTTGCAGGTCTTCAACCATTTCAGGCAACAGAATAGGCTCTCGTTCGAGGCGCAAGGCTCCTGCCTCAACACGTGAGGCATCAAGAAAATTATTGATCATTTCTACTAAACGATTGACCTGTTCGTCGGCAGTCTTCAGGAAGTCCAGTTGCTGTTCGTGCGACCACTGTAAATCATTGGCCTGCAGCGCGCTGATATGGGCGCGAATATTGGCGAGTGGTGTTTTCAACTCGTGTGCCATGGTTGTGAAGAAGTCTTCACGCACGCGTTCCAGCGCCTTGAGCCTGGTAATATCTTGCCAGACCAGCACGGCGTTGGTAATGGTGCCATCATTGGCACGCAATGGCGCGGCTTTGGCGAGCAGGTACAGCGTCTGGCCATCAGATGCTGTAAGATGAAGTTCGGCTTCGCTGGCCTCCCCTTTATTGAGGGCAAGGAAAAGCGGTTGTTCCTCATATGGCATTAGAGAGCCTGAGGCCCTATAAACCAGGACTCCGCGCAGTAATTCGTCGATGTTCATGCCGATCGTCTGCTTAACAGCGACATCTATATCTTGAGGGAACAGGGATGAGGCATTCGATGGAATGCATCCCATGCGATACAGTAGTTCCGTCGCCTGGTGGTTGCTCAGGATAATGCGATTATCGTTGGCGGAGATCAGCAGCACGCCGGAGGGCAAGCGCCCTAAGAGCAGTTCCAGGCGGGCGCTTTCCAATTCCAGGGCCTCCTGCGCTTCCTGGAGCGCCTGGTTGCGCTGCGCCAACTCGGCAGTACGAGCGATGACCTCCGATTCAATGCGTTCCCGCGCGGCTGCCTGTTCAGTAACATCATGGTAAACGACTACGAAGGCAAAAATATTGCCGAGCTCATCCTGTATGGGAGCCTTTGAGCGTCGTATTGTGTAATACTGGCCATCAGCGCCCTGCAATTTGAATTCATCAATCCGTTTTTCGTGAGGGAAACGCTCAAGTTCCGCTGCCATTTGTTCGAAAGAAGGGGCGTCTGGCGGATAGAGGGCAGTACTGTGGGCAAGAGCTTCGCTAATATGCAAGCCAATCACATCGTTTGTCCATCCCAACAGGTTGCGGATAGCGTTATTGAAATCAACCACGCGCCAGCGAGCATCGTAGATGATTACTCCGTCTGGAATGGCCTGCATGACGTTTTCCTGCTGGTGAGCATGCCTTCTGGCAGTACGGGCCAGGTGATCAATGCGCAGGAACAGGCGGGCGTTTTGTATCGCCAACCCGGCCTGCTGCGCGAATTGTTCCAATAATTCGACCTCTTCTTTGGGTAGGCCACGAGTGCGCCGGTGGTAGACCTCGATAGTACCCAGCACATCACCCTTTTGCTTATCTAGAATCGTGGTTCCCCTGGAGGCAGAAAGGTCTCCTATGCTGGGGCCTGGTGTCGGCTCAAATATTGGAACACAGAGCACTGAGCCTGGACGGCGTGGTACGCCGTTGTCGTCAAGCAATGGAAACTCTATTTCGGGCACCGTGCTTGTATCCGAAATGATCAGCGAGCTACGGCTGCGCATTACTCTCCCCAGCAGCAGTTGTTCACTTACCTGTGGATGCCAATCCTGCGCGCTCAGATGTAATCCTTTTTGAGCGGCAACTGTTACTGTGGGGACAGTCTCCGGCGGTTGATCTATTTCTGCGCCCATAAGGGTTCGCTCCTCAAAGCCGAAGAGGAGGTATTCGCCGTTCGAGATCGAGTAATCCCTCAAAATCACGGCACAGCGTGTTGAACCTGCCAGGCTCTGGACGGCTTCGAGGATACGATCAAGCACTACAGGAAGCGCAAATCTACCTGCGATTGCTGATGAGATATGGTGAATGGCTGCCAGGTGCAGCCTTGAACGAACATGACCGGTAATGTCCTCAATGGTGATGAGGAGCGTCGGTTCTGCGTTATAATTTTCAGATTGTGGTTGTGTGCCGGCCGGAACGTCGGGCGTAAAAAGTTCGATGGAGATATGCCAGTAGGTACGTCCGCGTTCTTCGAGAAAGCCTTCATAAGGCACCTCGCTGAGGACAGCCTTTTGACCTGTGGAACAGACTGCTCGCACTTCCGGTTGAACTACCCTGAGCAATTCACCGGGCAGTACTTCCTCAAGCAGATGACCGACCACATTTTGAGTTTGCCATGACTGTGGCAGCAGTGAGACGAAGAACGAGTTGACATAAAGGAGGCGCATGTCTGTGCAGTTGAGGCTGGCGACTCCCACTGGCATGAGTTCGAGAATATGTTCAAGCCGGGCGGATGGCTCTGGCTGCATATGATGCAATTTCTAGAAAGCTAACGTGCAAGTACGCGGAGAAAAGTTCTCCTGGTACCGGGCGCGTGTGAAAAAGTACTGCTTATATTTTATATTATAAGCTCGATTTGCTCAACTGTGATCATAGGTGAGGAAGACTTTGCGTATTCACATCATTGGAGGACCTGGAAGCGGAAAAACCACGCTGGCGCAACGCATAGCGGCACATTTTCGCATTCCTTTTTATGAATTGGATGTCATTGGTTGGGAAGGAGGAGTAGGGGCTGAGCGCTCTTTAGAGGAGCGGGTGCGTGATATTCATGAAATAGCTGTGTCATCTGATTGGGTCACAGAGGGCGCTTTTATCGAATGGACGGATGAACTCTTTCACGCATCCGATCATATCGTATGGCTTGATCTCCCCTGGATTACTGCCGCATGGCGTATTCTGATTCGTCACATGCGGGCAAGTCTCGCGGGAACTAACCGGCATAAAGGATTTATTAAACTACTACGTTTTCTTGGGCACAGCAGGATATATTATACCAGCAGAGATCCCTCGATAGGGCATTCGCGAATGATAGCGGCTACTTATCTTGCCGCTTATAGCGAGGAAGTGATACATTGCCGGCGTCCGTCCGAGGTTGAAGCGTTCTTCAAGGCGCTTACGAGCGAGGAGGGCCAATGATATAATAGAATTGGTGTAGCTACGGATATGTTAATAATAGCCAGGAGAAAGGATAAGCGCATGGCATTAGAACGTACAGTAACGATGAGCGTCGAAGAGTACTTTGAACTCGAAGAACGCGAGCCTGATACACGCTATGAATATCTCGATGGCTATGTATATATGATGTCAGGTGGAAGCGCCAATCATGCGACCATTGGCGGAAATATCCGTGACCTTCTGAAAGGTTTACTTCGCGGTGGCCCTTGTCGCGTCTACAATTCGGATATGAAAGTGCGTGTTTCAGAGAATCGTTACCTCTATCCTGATGTGGTAGTGAGCTGCGATTCGCGTGATCGAGGGAATACCGACCTGATTCGATCACCACGCGTTGTGGTTGAAGTACTCTCTCCCAGTACAGAGGCTCGTGACCGGGGAAGAAAGCTGCAAGCCTATCTTGCCTGCCCTACCATTGAGGAATATCTGCTGGTGGACTATAGGACTATGAGGATAGAGATTTATCGCAAAGAGCAGAAAAAATGGATGTATGATGCTTTTGGCGCTGA
Source organism: Ktedonobacteraceae bacterium (assembly GCA_035294305.1). GTDB lineage: Bacteria > Chloroflexota > Ktedonobacteria > Ktedonobacterales > Ktedonobacteraceae > DASRBN01. The sequence continues at coordinate 72,755 of DATGLD010000021.1, forward strand.
TGATAAGGTTGAACTGGCTTCTTTGGGTGTGCATTTTCCGGTAGCCGATGCCTACGAGGATGTGATTTTTGAAAATGGCAGGTCGACAAACCACCAGGCAAAATGATAAAGGTTGTGCTGGATTGATTTTATGTACTCAGGCGCTAGATAAATTTATTTGATCGGGGAATAAACATGGATTTGCGAGGGAAGCGCGTACTCATTATGGGGTTGGGTTTGCATGGGTCAGGGATAGCCTCGGCCAGATTCGCGGCACAGCAGGGAGCAATTGTACGTGTGACCGACGTGAGATCGGCGGAAGTGCTTGCGCCAAGCATAAAGACGCTAGAGGGGTTGCCAATTGAGTATGTGCTTGGAGAACATCGCGAAGAGGATTTTCGCTGGGCCGAGGTCGTCATTCGAGTTCCAGGGGTGAAAAAGTCTTCTCCTTACCTGCGCATCGCTCGAGAACATGGAGCGCAAATTGAGCAGGAGATTGCTTTCTTCTTTCAGGCTTGTAGTGGTCGTATCATCGGTATTACCGGCACGCGCGGGAAAACGACGACCACAACACTTATTTATGAGATATTGCGCGCTACTGGTGCCAGGACAGTTATTGGTGGCAACGTGTCCGGTGTTGAAACGCTGTCTCTCTTGCCTACCATTACGCCTGATACTCTCGTAGTGCTGGAATTATCGAGCTGGCAACTGGAGGGGCTGGAGCCGCATAAACGCAGTCCGCAAGTTGCCGTCATGACCAATATCTATCCCGATCACCTCGATACCTATGCGGACATGGACGAATATGCCGCGGCCAAGGCGAATATCTTTCGCCATCAACACGCGGATGACCTGGCCATTTTTAACTACGATAATCCCTGGACGCGCCGGCTTGGGGAAGAAGCGGTTGCGAATACCTGGTTTACCAGCCTGGAACTGGGAGGAAGTTTCGCGCGCGGCTCCTCTGATATTGCGCCATTCATCTTTACGGAGACACCCCTGATAGGAAAGCATAACCTCGAGAATATCCTGCTGGCGACGACAGCTGCGAGATTGCTGGATGTTCCTGACGAGATTATCGCGGCGACGGTGCGCGGTTTTCGTGGAGTTCCCCACCGATTGGAGGAGGTTGCGGTTATCAATGGAGTGCGCTTCATCAACGATAGCACCAGTACGGCTCCGGTGGCAGGGCGGATTGCTCTAGAAGCTTTCGATGGTCCGATAGTGCTGGTCGCGGGTGGCAATACGAAATTTCTACCGCTTGAAGATTGGCCGCGAACGATTGCGCAACGCTGCCGGGATGTGATTCTGCTCAAGGGGACTGGTACAGATGAATTATTACCGGCGCTTGAACAGGAGGCCGAGCAATACGGAATCTCTAATCCTGTACGCGGCGTTTTCGATGATTTCACTACCGCGATGAATGAGGCGGTTTCGCTGGCGCGGCCCGGAGATGTGCTGCTCTTTTCGCCGGGTTTTACCAGCTTTGGTATGTTCCTCAATGAGTTCGACCGCGGCGATAAGTTTGTCGCTTATGTGCGCGCCTTAAAATAACAATCCCCTGCAGCCTTCAAGCAAGCGTTTGGGCATCTCCCTGGTTAAAGCAAGCACACGGTGATATACCCCCAAATGTCCTATCTCTTCTACTGAAAGTCAAACGATAGTTTATACTATGGCCGGGGTAAAAATTTATGCAGGGGGAAGCCATGCGCTTTCGACAATGTGAGGATAACAAGGTTAAGGCTCTCGCGGTGATCTCTATTTGCCTTCTCTTGCTTGTCACAGCATGTTCCAGCAATTCGGGGCAGCTTGGGAATAGCAATGAGCAAGTGTCGGGGCAGAATAGTCCGACGGCAGGTTCGTATTCAGGGGTTACTATTCAAGTGCCGCGTCAAAATTCTAGCTCGCCAGGGGCACATCCAAGCGGTGGAACGACGCCAGGTGCGACGCCTACGCAGGGGCAGGGCAATCCCAATCCACCGCCAGGTCCGGTGCCTCAAGGCCAGGGAACCGTTCCGGCGGCATTTCCTCATTATTTCAGTTTTGGCGTAATGAATGCTCCCGGAAGCGCATCACAGCTTGATGATATGCGCAGCAGGAACGGCGCGGCTTTCAGTTTCAGGTATCAATACCTGACCGGTGGCGTCAATACGGGCAGGGGATGGGAACAATGGCAACAACCTCAAGGGCAATTCGCCACCTCTTATATGGATGAGAGCGCCCAGCATGGCTATATGCCCGTGTTTGTCTACTATGAAATCTGCCTGAGTAATGGCCCGCATCCCGGCAGCTATTGTGGCGGCCATAATATAGAGCAGGATACCGGTAACCTGGCGGATGCATCAACGATGAAAGCCTATTTCGCGAACTGGGTATTGATGCTGCAAAAAATAGGCGCTTTTGGCAAGCCTGTCTTTGTGGTTGTGGAGCCTGATTTATGGGGCTTCTTACAAAATGCCACCCATGGCAGCGATAATGCAGCTACCATTCCCGCGAGTGTCAGTTCATCCGGCTTTCCCGATGCATCCGGCTTTCCCGATAATGCGCAGGGATTTACCTGGGCTTTACTACACATGCGCGACAAATATGCGCGTAACGCTATCCTGGCGCTGCACGCCTCGACCTGGGCAGCGGGTGATGATATCGCCACGGATACCAATCCCAATGTGGATGTTCCTGGACTGGCCCAGAAAGAGGCGAATTTCCTCAATACTGCCGGGTTAGTTGGTAATCCAAATGGAGTCTCAAGCTGGGATGTGATTTCCAACGATGTGGCCGATTTTGACTCAGGCCAGCCCGGTAGTCGAGGATGGTGGGACCGCTATAATAAGACTTTCCCCAATTTCGCTCGCTACCTGACCTTTATCGGTGACCTGAGCAAGGATACGCACCGGCGCATTGTAATGTGGCAGGTGCCAATGGGTAATCAGTATTTTGACACCATGAACAATTCGCCGGGCCACTACCAGGATAATCGCGCGGAGTATATCTTGAACAATGTCGCCAGTTTCGCCACGGCGGGTGTTATCGCTGTCCTGTTTGGGCCTGGTAATGGCGGTACGATGGATATCGATGCAATGCGCGATGGGGTGACCAACCCTGGCCCGATCAGCACGTATGAATGCAATAATTGTAACAATCACACGAGCAGTTATCCTGACGACGACGGTGGGTACCTACGTATCTTCGTTGGGGTGTACTTGCAGCATCCGGTCATGCTCCAATGACTGCAACCTTCATCAGGGCGGCAGCAAAAGTGCGTCCTGGGATTATTCCAGATAGCCCAGGGCTTGCAGGCGGGATTTAATGCTCTCGATTTCTTCATCGTTGGCCAACTCTTCCCAGAGTGGAGCAATATAGCCATGTTGTTCGAGATAGGCGATCAGGCGTAGGGCGGCGCGTTCGAGCGGTTCCTTTCCTGTATCCAGGCTCAGCTCAGGAGAAGGTGGAGGTTCATAGAGGGCCTCAATTTCACTGGGAAACGTGGTCTCCGCTTGCTCCACGCGCTTGTGTCTCAATCGGGCTTCACAATGCAAATAAACCTCGATGAAGCGCTGTACCTGCTCGCGGGCGTAAGAACGTGCCTCTATATAGGGTGATACCGAAGTGGTGATACCTATGATGCCATTACGCGCCAGTATTGTGCAAATGTAGGTGATAAAGGCATCATAGCCGATTGTGTGACTACTATCCTGCCGGATATCCTCGTGTATCTGAAGTTTGAGATTGAGCCAGTGGGTAAGCACCTGTGTATCGATGATTTCAACTTTGTAGCCGCGCGCTAACAGTGCTTTCCGCACCAGTTGTGCCAGGCTAGTTTTACCCGTGCCGGGCAAGCCGGTAAACCAGAGCGTAAAACTGAGTTCGCTCTGTGCGAAAATCGTTGACCAGCCGGACTCCATGTCCCATATGTGGTGTTCTGAATGCTGCGACATTTCGGCAATCCTTATTAAAACCACAAACATTGTGGGACGTGATATGAGCAAGTGATGTAGTCAGTCAGTCAGCATATGCCTGTCTCCCTGTATTGTATCTTCTTAATAGGGAACGCGGCAAGAGTCTGATCCAGGCATTCAAATTTTTTCTGTCATACATAAGTGAAATCTTTTTTATCATCTCGCTGAGCTGCCCAGGGGGATTGACCCGGCGCGTCAGTGGCGGGTAACTGGCGGATCCCTGTGAACTGCCTGATCTGGCTTGCGAAGGCGCCATAAGTCTGGTAGACTAACGATTGGTAGGGAAAAAGCGTTGATTTGTACAATGTGGCAAGTACACGCGTGAACAATGTTGTTCCAACGCAATGAAGGAGAAAAAGATTATGACTATCATGATGAGCCGGAAAGCCCTGGAAGAATATGGATTAGTAAACCTGGGAAAAATTTACTGGAATCTCGCGCCTGCTATCCTGGTCGAGCACGCGCTCGCACGTGGAGAAGGGCAATTGGCATCAAACGGTGCGTTTGATGCTACGACCGGGCCGCACACAGGGCGCTCACCAAAAGATAAGTTTATCGTTTCAAATGAGGAGTACGCGGCGAAAATCTGGTGGGGCGAGAATAATCACCCACTGTCGCAGGAGAATTTTGAATCTGTGCGCGCAAGCCTGGCCGCATATTTGCAGGGGCGCGATGTCTATGTGCTGGATGCGGCAGCGGGCGCCGACCCGGATTATCGCATGCCGATCCAGGTGATAACCGAACTGGCCTGGCATAACCTCTTCGCGCGCCAGCTCTTCCTGCGGGTGAACGAGAACGACACCGTGAGCAGTCGTCCGGGCTTCACCATTCTGTGTGTGCCGAATTTTAAGACCGACCCGCGCATTCATGGCACGCGCTCGAATGCCGCCATTATTATCGACTTTGAGGAGCGGCTGATTTTGATTGCCGGCACGCATTATGCCGGTGAAATGAAGAAGTCTATATTTACCGTCCTCAATTTTATGCTGCCTGCCGAGGGTGTTTTGCCCATGCACTGCTCTGCCAATGTGGGTGAGGCGGGCGATGTGGCGCTGTTCTTCGGCCTGTCGGGTACAGGCAAAACGAGTCTATCAGCCGATCCGAGCCGGCACCTGATCGGTGATGATGAGCATGGTTGGGGAGACAACGGTGTCTTCAACTTCGAGGGTGGATGTTACGCCAAGTGCATCAATCTCTCGCAAAAGTACGAGCCACAAATCTGGAATGCCATTCGCTTCGGCGCGGTATATGAAAATGTCGTATTGAAAGAGGGAACGCGCGAACCGGATTATGCCGATGATTCCTTGACGGAGAATACGCGGGCGGCCTATCCTATCGACTTCATTGAGGGTGTTGTCGAGTCCGGCGTGGGTGGTCATCCCCAGGCGGTGATCTTCCTGACCGCCGATTCTTTTGGTGTGCTGCCTCCGATCTCCAAACTGACAACCGTCCAGGCAATGTACTACTTCCTGTCGGGCTATACGAGCAAGCTGGCAGGAACAGAGGCAGGTGTAACGACGCCAGAGGCGACGTTCAGTCCATGCTTCGGGGCCGCTTTCTTGCCGCTGCGTCCAGGGGAGTATGCGAATCTGCTGCGCGAGCGCATCGAGCAGCATAATGTACGCTGTTACCTGATTAATACTGGTTGGACAGGTGGGCCCTATGGTGTTGGCGAGCGTATCAATATTAACTATACGCGAGCAATGGTGAGGGCTGCCATCAGTGGTGAGGTGGACAAAGCCGAGATGGAGACCGATCCCGTGTTTGGGTTAAGCTTCCCCACTGCATGTCCAGGTGTGCCGGGCGAAGTGCTCAACCCGCGCAACACATGGGCAGACAAAGAGGCATATGAAGCGCAGGTACGAAACCTGGCACAACGCTTCAAAAAGAATTTCGCGCAGTTCACGCTGCCCAGCGACGAAGTGAGGAATGCGGGGCCGAGGTAGATTTGTGAGGGAGTAGTTGAAGAGGGTCTTTCACTAAAGTCACTCTAAAAAAGTTGACCAATGCGAAGAGTGAGTTTTGAGGGCGACCACGAGGGTTGCCCTTACTATGACTACGTTTTCAGCTTCACCTGAGCCAGGATCAGGTGGCAGCTAGCCGCCGCAAACACCGAAATTGCCCCAAAATCCGTTTATTTTCATGATTGGCGTTTAAACGCCCCCTTGTCATTTCTTTTGAATAGTGTAAAATGTCTACAGCAGCGAAAATACGCCAGATTTAGGGATTAAGAGGAAGTATAGCGATGAGACAAGGTGATGGAGCGGATCTTCTGGGGGCGAACGACCCGCGTAGCTCCGAAATTGGCGTTATATACGTGGCCCCCAATGATGATAGGCAGAGCGTGCTGGCTGCCATTCTCACCCAGGATAAGCTTGGTCGCAAGCAGGTAGCCGTCATACTGCCCGAGCATAACAAGGCCTTTCAACGTCCGGTGGATTTTGAAGGGCTGAAGAATATGCGCCGCGGCCTGAAGACGCAGATCGTGTTTGTGGCCCCTCCTGGTCCTGGCCCTGCCGAGTTCGCGCGGCAGCGCCGTTTCCCCGTTTATTCTTCTCCAGAATCATTTGTGCAGTCATTACGTGATGAGAGTCCATCTACCGGACAAATTCGCAGAGGTTTATTTGGACGCAGGCTCAAGCCGGCTAATGCTAATGGTACTGGGTCCACTTCCGGGGCCGCAGATGTTGAAAGTGGGCCGACCGCCCCGTTACCGAATGCCCCCCTGTCCATTGCTGTGCCAGTTACAGAAGAACGCGTTACCCCACCGTCCGGCACAGTTAACCAGGTGGAAGACAACCAGCATGATCAGCAACAGCATGAGCCGGAGAGTGTAAATGGGGCAGCTATAGGCGCAGCAGGATTAGGGCTGGCTGCCGGAACCGGAATTGCTGCCGTCGCTGCTCATAATGGTGCGGCTGCTTCCCCTCATCCCGACGATGAAGTAGATTTGCTTCCCCCTGTATCTGGAGAGCCGCAGCCCACTAATAGCGTCTCACCTGCCAATGCTCCTGCGCAAGATGAAGTGGAAACAAAGCCCCTCAACAGTTCGCAGGCTAGTGGAGGGCCGGCAATAATCGTATTTCCATCGCCTCAAAATCGTGCAAAGACAACGGGAAAGTTGCCCGCCACAGTAGCCCCGGTTCCGCCTGCGCAGGCAAATACACCGCCGGCGGCTCTACCCAAAAAGCGCCGCAGTACCGGGAAAAATGCTGCGATAGCTGCCGGTGCGGCTGGAGCAGGCGCGGGTGCCGCATTGGCGACTCAGGCCCCAGGTACTGGCGGTACACCTCCGCCACCAAGAGGAAATGCCGGAGGGCCTGGCGGAGGTGGAGGTGGTTCTCGCCGCCGTACAAGCCGCACATTGCTGGTTGTGCTGCTTATTTTGCTGACCCTCTTGCTGGTTGCGGGCATAGCCTTTGCCGCTCCAGGTGGCCTTGGGCGGCTTTCAAATGTCATCCCCGGTACGTCACCTACCGCGAAAGTAGCGATTACGCCGGTCAGTAAGGACGTGAAGGATGCCTTTGTACTCACGGCGGTAACAGGAACGCCCAGTCCTTCCAAACACCAGGTGCAGGCACGTCAGCTATCGTATACCACTCCCTCGCAGTCAAATACGGTCCCGGCTACCGGTCAAGGGCAAATTCCGGCTACTTTTGCTACAGGAACTTTGACGTTTTATAATGCTTTGACTTATTCGCAGACCGTTGGTATAGGTACAGTTCTGAGAGGGGCGGATGGTATACAAGTAGAGAATACCCAACTGGCTGTCATACCAGCAGCAAATCCCCCAACTGAGGGTTCAGTCACTGTATCTGCACGCGCGGTGCAGGCGGGTGTTAGCGGTAATATCAATGCTTTTGATGTCAATGGAACATGTTGTCTTAGCGGTGTAACTGTACAAAATAGAGGAGCATTTAGCGGTGGTCAGAATGCCTCGACCTACACCGCTGTACAACAGAGCGACATCGATGGCGCAGCTGCTCCCCTGAAGACCTCGCAGACCAAAAGCGCGCAGAAGGCATTCCAGGCGGAAATTAAGAGCAACGAGAAGCTGGTTAATCCGGCCCAATGTTCCACCAATGTCATTTCCAATCATAAGGCGGGGGATAGAGCCACGAGCGTGACGGTGAGTGTGACGGCGACCTGTAGCGGAGAGGTATATGACCAGGCGGGGGCGAAGACGCTGGCGGCAGGTTTGCTCAAGGCCGAGGCGCAGAAGAATCTGGGTAGCAACTATATGCTGCTGAATAATAACGTGGTGACGAATATTACAGCGGCCAGTATCATCGATAAGCAGGGCACCGTTTCCTTGAATGTGAGCGCGGAGGGCATCTGGGTCTACCAGTTCAGCGATGCCACGAAGCAGAACCTGGCGAAGCTGATCGCGGGCAAGAGTGAAGCTGAAGCCAAAACCTTGCTCTTGCAGCAGCCGGGTGTGAGCGATGTGCAGATTACGCTTTCCAGCGGGAATACCTTGCCAACCGATCCCGCCAATATCACGATTGTGATCAATACTGTCCCGGGGCTGCCATCGGGTACGCCGACGACCACGCCGCCAATTCCGACAGGCACAACACCGGCAACACAGACACCGCCAACGCCGACTCCTACTCCCACCTCTGAGCCGGGGTTGGGTGGCAGCTAGGAAAGGATACAGGCTGGCGATGCTCGCTCTGGAAGGCAGGCAACTCGGAAATTATGATGTGGTGCGGCGTATTCGAGTAGGCGGGATGGGCGCTGTCTACGAGGGTAGGCAGCGCACGGCCTTTGGACGGCGCGTTGCTATCAAGGTCATTCTTGGCAACTATGCATCTGATCGCGAGATGCGCCGTCGCTTTGCGCGTGAGGCGCAGACCATCGCGCAACTGCATCATCCTCATATCTTGCCCCTGATCGAGTTCGGTGATGAGCGAGGCCTGCTGTATCTTGTGATGCCATTTATTGAGGGTGGGACGCTCACGAGCTACCTGCGCCATGCGCTGCCCGATCTGAATGAGGTCGCGGCCATTTTCCTGCAGCTACTGGATGCCGTGGAGTATGCGCACGAAGAGGGACTGATTCACCGCGATATCAAATCTTCAAATGTCCTGCTGGACTTGCGCCGCAGCGGGCCTCCATATGTCTACCTGGCGGATTTCGGCCTGGTGCGCACATCGCAGCAAGCGGAAGTGGAACAGGGTGGCAAGCCCATTCCCCTCGAGCAAGTGCCAGGCACGCCGCACTATATGGCTCCTGAGCAGACGCGCGGCATCGTTACGACTTCAACGGATATCTATGCGCTGGGCGTCTTGCTGTATCAGATGCTGGTAGGAGAACTCCCTTATAACGACCCGGATGAGGTGAAGGTCATCAAAATGCACCTGTACGCGCCTGTACCTTCACCGTGCGACCGTGACGCTTCAATCCCTTTTGAACTGGGTGAGGTAGCGCAGACGGCTATGGCTAAGAGGCCAGAGGCCCGCTATAGCAGTATAGCCGAGTTGCGAGAGGCTTTCCTGGCATCCCTAAAAGAACCCATCGCGACCATTGATGAGGATGATCCGCCTTTTGAAGATATTGCTCTCCCGCTTCAACGCCATGTCTCAGTACCGCTGGTTGAACCGGAGCCGCAACAAATACCGCCCCCTGCACCCGTTCCTGTGCAACGTCCCCAACCCAGGCGCCCGGTCCGGTCCATTTCCAGGGGAATGCAGCAAATTGGTCAGCGCGCCAGGGCATCCATGAAGGTGAAGAAGAGGCGTTTCGCGCTCACGGTAACGGCTGCAACGCTGGTTCCTGCGCTGCTTTTACTGGTACTGGTCATACCACGAGTATTTGGGTTCAGCCTGCTTCCGGCGGCGGTACCAATTCAGAGCGCCTCACCGGATGCGACCATTTTAGTCACGCTTCAAAGCAAGACGCTGCAAAATACGTTCATTTTGACGGCTTCTCCTCACACGCAGGAGCCAGACGCTGCGACACGCGTGATTCCTGACCATATCGTACAGGCCACGAGTGCGGATAGCCGCACTGTGCAGACCACGGGTGAGAAAACGCTTCCTGGGACGCAGGCGAATGGCTCGCTTTTGTTCGATAATAGCAGCCACACAGATGTGTTTGTGACCCAGGGCATGACTTTTACGGCCAGTTCAGGCGTACAAATCACGGTGACGCAACCGGTGAACGTGCCAGGGCGCCATAATGGGCAAGACGGCATGGCTACGGCATCCGCGCGGGCCGTCCAGCCGGGTGCCGCCGGAAATATCCAGGCCGGCGCGCTCAGTACAAATTGCTGCAATGGGCAGGTAATGGTGAGCAATCCCGCGCCGTTTGAAGGCGGGACGGACCCACAGCAGGTACACGTGGTGGCTCAGGCAGATATCGACACTGTGACGAATGCTTTAAGCGGGCAACTCCGGCAACAGGCGATGAAACAACTTCAGAGCCAGTTGGCTGCTGGGGATCAGGAAGCCGGGCAACCCTCTTTTACTACGAAGGTGGTGGCGGATAATCCAGCCGGCTCGCAAGCAAACCAGGTAACGGTACAGGTCAGCGTGTCGGCCACGGCTCTGGTATATAACGTTAATATGGCCGACCAGGTCGCGGAACAATTGCTGAGTAAACAGGCGGCACAGGACCCCGGAAAGAATTATCACTTATTAAAGGGTTCAATTTCGTTCATCGGGCCAATCGGCGTGCAGCAGGCACAGAACGATATACTGTATTTGAGTGTGACAGTGCATGGCCTGTGGGTTTATAACATCACGAGCCAGCAAATCAATACCTGGCGTCAAGATATCAAGGGATTGACCCCTGCTCAGGCTACAGTCCATTTATCTACGCAACCAGGGGTAATCTCAGTCCAGATTCAATTGCCCTTTGGGACCGATCGTCTCCCGGTTTCAGCCAATCAAATTCGCGTCCAGCTCGTGACGAAGTAACTCAAGCGGTCGCTGCCCCCTTTTCCTATCATGCATTTGTGTTATACTATGTCCGTCGAAGTGGGTGCCGGCAGTGTGGCCGAGTGCCGCGAAAAAGCTGTGAGAGGGTATTGCGTAATGGACAAACAGACAGATGCTCCGGTGGGAGAGATGCATTATTATGACTCGGTTCTCGATTTGATGGGTGATACGCCGTTGGTGCGGCTCCATCGGGTTGCCAGCGATGTCGAGCCGATTGTGCTGGCAAAAATGGAAATGTTTAATCCGGGTGGTAGTGTCAAGGATCGCATTGGGCCGGCGATGATCGAGTACTGTGAAAAGCACGGCCTGCTACGTCCCGGAGGCACCATCGTTGAGCCGACGAGCGGCAATACAGGTCATGGTCTGGCTATTGCCGCAGCGCTTAAGGGCTATCACTGTATTTTTGTGATGACTGACAAAGTCAGTGAGGAGAAGCGCAGCCTGCTGCGTGCCTATGGCGCCGAAGTCGTGATCTGTCCGAGCAGCGTCACGCACGATTCTCCAGAGCATTACAAGAATGTGGCACACCGGCTGGCTGACGAGATTCCGGGCGCCTGTTGTCCAGATCAATACGCCAATCCAGCAAACCCCGCGACCCATTATGCCACCACAGGCCCCGAAATCTGGCGCGATACCGCCGGACGCATCAGCGCCTTTGTAGCGGGCATCGGCACCGGCGGTACTATCTCAGGCACATCTCGCTATCTCAAAGAGCAGAATCCGAATGTGAAGGTCATTGGTGCTGATCCCCCAGGTTCGGTATATTCCGGTGACACGCCCAAACCATATAAGGTTGAGGGCATCGGCATGGAACTCTTCCCGAAGAACTACGATCCAACGCTGGTCGATGAGGTTATTCGAATTGATGATCGCACCTCATTTTACTGGGCGCGCAGGCTGGCGCGTGAAGAGGGTATCCTGGCGGGCGGATCGGCGGGTACAGCGTTGGCGGCTGCCCTTGTCTATGCGCGGCGCCTGGCATCGAGCGATGTGGTGGTCGTCTTGTTACCTGATACAGGACGCGGCTACCTGAGTAAGCAGTTCAACGATACATGGATGCGCGAGAACAATCTGCTGATGCAGGCCGAAACCGAGGAGCCGACGCTGCGCGATGTACTGACCTACCGCCGCACACATACCCAGACAATGCCCCTGGTGGTCAGTGTTCGGCCCGCCGACTCGATTGCCGATGCCGTTGAATTGCTGCGCCGCTATGGGATCAGCCAGACACCGGTGATGGAAAATGGGCGCATGGTCGGCAGTCTGACCGAAAATCTGCTGCTGCGGCATCTCGCCAGTGGCGAACCCCTGGCGTCGATGGTCGTGCGCGACCTGCAAGGCCCGCCGTTTCCAGAATTACCGGGTGACGCGCTCACGCAAGAAGCATATACGCTCTTTAGTGCCGGCCAGTCAGCAGTTGCCGTGATGAACGACGGGCTGCTAGAGGGTATTGTTACCAAGAGTGATTTGCTGGAGTTCTGGGCGCAGTCGAGGAATCAGTAGAGATTACTTCCTAGACCTCCAACCCTCCCGTAATCGTATACATTGCCTCGCTCAGATTCCCATTTGAGGGCGCGATGGCTATCGAGAAAACGGGGAAAGCATTGCCATCCACGAAAGAGGTCGAGATGTAATCTCCTACCTTGTTCCTGCCCTGTGGCAGCCAGGATAAATCCATCGGCCCGGCAAGCTGGATTTTCTTTGTCCAGTGAATGCCACCATCTGTGGATGAGACAAAACCTGTATAGAACTGACAATTGCCGGTATCGCAGCTAGTAGAGTGATAATAAAAGGCAAGCGCGAGATGCGCGTTATGGCCGGAGGTATTCTTATCGACCCCAAGACCAGGTATCAAGTGATCAATACCACTGCCACGCGGATCGACGGGAATAAACTGCACGGGCGACCAGTGAATACCATCTGTCGAAGTTGACATAACGAGATCATCTTCGCTGCCGCTCAAATTTACGTCTGCATTGTCATTTTCGGACCTATCGGCGCTTTCATCTGATTCCCCACCGGGCTTGCAATGCGCCTCAAACTGGCAATCCACCCACACCAGGTAAACTTTGCCTGAACCATCCATGGCGGCTGCCGGCAGGACGCTGCCGGTGATTTTAGCCACGGCAATAGTCTTGCTCCAGCTCGCGCCGCCATCCACGGATATGAAGGAGAGCATACGAGAAGTGTCATAACCGCTGATGGGAACAATCACGGTTCCATTCGGCTGCACAAGGGGTTGGCCGCCTAAACCATGCGCCTTATCATCTGTAGTTATAGGCCCTCCCCAACTACGTCCACCATTTGTAGAGGTGCTCATTTCGATCAATCCGCCTTTGTTGTCATCGTCCCACTCGATGTAGCAATGTCCATAGAACTTGCTGGTAGCAGTACTATCGCAAGTGATCCAATCCTTGTCATAGTAAGTACTGCCACCATTCACGACATCAATGGGATTGCTCCAGCTTAATCCACCATCGGTAGAGAGATTGACGATCACGGCAGGGCTGGCCAGGCTAGCTCCACTACCTGTTACAGCGAGGGAAGAGATGATCCATGTTTTGTAAGCGGCATCATAGGCAACCGAGGGATCGCTGACACGGGTAAAAGGCCCACCTGCAAATTGCGTGGTGCCGGGTAAAAAACCATTCTTCCAGGTATTTCCGCCATCGGTGGACGTAGCCCAGCCGATATTGGAACTGCCCCCGTCACTGAAGCGCCCGGCCTGGAAAGCGGTCACGATGGTTGAACCATAAGAGAATGTAGCAGGCTCGACTTCAGTCTGGTGCTGGCTGGTTTTATTGGTATACGGGTCACTGCTGAGTTGGAACGGCGCTCGCTGGTCGTTGGGTAAAGGAGGCGGCAGTGAGTACGAAAGTTGCTGTTGATGAAGAAAAGGGAGCGTATGAATGGCTGCAAAGACCAGCAGCAGGAGAAGCGAGGGCGCTATGATAAGGCCAATGGCGGTCAAACGGGGATGCCTGGAAAAGCGGGACATAGAGAACACTCCCTGAAAGTAATGTCTTTTCATGTCTTTTTAGATATTTCGCTATGTTTTATGCTTGCCGGGATAAGAGTATACCATAAAACCGCTGGGAATAGTGAGAAAATGAGGACTGGTGATGCCCCACAAGTTGGGAAGCATCTCTCGCGCCATCCTGGGGCCATACGGGGCCACCCGTCCTGGGGACTTCTGGGCAATCGCCAGGCAAAAACATATTGACAAATCACAAACTCCCTGGTATCCTGTCAACAGGGAAAGATGCCTTGTAAGGAAAGGAAGGGTACAGCTATGCAAAGAAATCGAAAAAGTACGCGCGGGTTTGTTGGAGCTGTGCTGAGTGAGCGTGCGTGATGGCGCGCAAGCCTTATGAGGTATTCGAGCATACGGCAGATATCGGCCTGAATGCCTATGGCGAGTCCCTGCCGGAACTCTTCATCCATGCTGCTCAGGGCATGGAGAGTTTGATGGTTGCCCCTGAACAGGTGCAGGCGCGAGTCAGCCGGGAGATTATCGTGGATGGTCACGATACCATCTCACTGTTGATTGCCTGGCTAAACGAACTGATCTTCCTGTTCGATACCGAATACCTCCTTTTTCGCCAATTTCAAATCGACGCCCTCACAGAAACGCACTTGCACGCACGAGCCTCGGGCGAACCCTACGATGCGCGGCGTCATGACCTGAGCAGCGCTATCAAAGCTGTGACCTGGCATGAGGCAGCCGTAGAACGAACGGATGAGGGCTATATTGCCCATATCATCTTCGACATCTGAGCCTTTTTGGTGATTTACACCGGAGAGTGATCAATTCGTTCGATCTGCATCTCATGTTTCTTATAGCCATAGGATATGGTCTGATTGTGGACATCGGCAAATTTATCGGGTGAGCATATAGATCGATAATAATTTTTCACAACCAGATGGGGAACTCCTGATGCATTTTTCCTATCGAACAGGGTAAAGTATACCGGCAGCTGCTCGTCATCGATATCGGTTGTCAAAGTTCGTAGTCGGTGCTGGGGGCGATGAATCGACCACTACGGGGCAACTGTATGGTATTCTGTTGCGTGAAGAATACTATGTGCGTATTCATTGTGAACGTTACGGGTGGCTGATCTACTCTCCGGCAAGTTTGAAAGTAGGAGCATTATGGGCAAATCTTTGGAGAAAATACCGTTAGAGCGAGTAGACCCATATCGCTGGCGCATTCCGCAGCGTTACAACGAAGAGATGCGTGTGCCGGGGATGGTCTATGCCGACGACGAATTGATAGGGCAGATTCTAGAGGATAACGCGCTGCACCAGGTAGCGAATGTGGCGACATTACCGGGAATTGTAGGCTACTCCCTGGCAATGCCTGACATTCACTGGGGTTATGGTTTTCCTGTTGGCGGCGTGGCGGCGACGCATGCTGATTATGGCGTCGTGTCCCCGGGTGGCATCGGTTTCGACATTAACTGCGGCGTGCGCATGCTGGCTACCGATCTGTTGAAAGACCAGGTGCGCGGAAAGGTCGACAAGCTGGCGGACGAACTGTACAATAACCTGCCATCGGGCGTTGGTGGCGCGGGCATGCGCCAGTTGACTACCGGCGAGATGCGGGCGGTGATGGAGCGCGGCGCTGGCTGGGCTATCGAGGAGGGCTTTGGTTTTCCCGATGACCTGGAAGTGACCGAGGAACACGGCTGCCTGGCGGGGGCCGATCCCGATAATGTCTCGAATACGGCAGTACAGCGCGGTTTGAAGCAACTCGGCAGCCTGGGTTCGGGGAATCATTTCTGCGAGGTGCAGGTGGTCGATCACATCTATGACGCGGGGGCCGCTGAAGCGATGGGCATCGGGCACGTGGGACAGATTGTGGTGACCATTCACTGCGGCTCGCGTGGCTTCGGGCACCAGATCGCGGAAGACTATGTGCGGCTGGCGGAGTCGAAGCAGCAGGATTATGGTTTTCACCTGGTAGACCGGCAGCTGGCATGTTTGCCCTTGCAATCGAACGCGGGGAAGGCATATCTCTCGGCGATGGCCTGTGGCGCGAACTTTGCCTGGGCCAACCGCCAGTTGCTGATGCATGGCGTGCGGCAGGCTTTCGCCAGCGTGTTTGGAAGGCGAGCGCGCCCGAAGGATATGCCGCTGGTGTACGATGTGTGCCATAACATCGCCAAGATGGAGGAGTACGAGGTAGATGGGCAGGCGCAGCGAGTATGCGTGCATCGCAAGGGGGCGACGCGCGCATTTCCGGCGCATCATCCGGTCTTGCCGGAAAAGTACCAGGCGGTAGGCCAGCCGGTGCTGATTCCTGGCGACATGGGCCGCTACTCGTTTGTGCTGGTTGGAGCGCAGGGGTCGATTGAACAGACCTTTGGCACGTGCTGCCACGGGGCAGGGCGCAGGCAGAGCCGCACGGCTGCCAAAAAGTCGCTCAGCCCGCGCGAACTGCTTGATCAACTGGCGGCCCGGGATATCACGGTTCGTGTGCATAGCAAGAACCTGCTGACCGAGGAGGCTCCCCAGGCCTATAAGGACGCGCAGAAGGTCGTGAACGTGGTGCATAACGCGGGTTTGGCGAAACTGGTGGCGAGGTTGAAGCCGGTAATCGTCGTGAAAGGATAAGCTATGCTTGTGCAAAAGCGATGGTTCAGCGCTATGGAGTGTACTTAATACTCTCTGGCGCTTATTCGCTCTTCTTTGCGACGATTACCACCATCAACTTGGTGTACCAGATCGAGATTGCGAAGCTCAACCCATTGCAACTGGTGCTGGTAGGAACGGCATTAGAAACAGTCGCTTTTCTATGCCAGGTTCCTACCGGTATCCTCGCCGATGTCTTCAGCCGCCGCCTGTCTGTCATCTTCGGTCTATCCTTACTTGGCGCGGCCTTCGTCATCGAAGGCTCTTTCCCCAATTTCGTGGTAATTATGGTAGCTCAGGCGCTGTTCGGCATTGGTGCCACTTTCATGAATGGCGCGGAACAAGCCTGGATTACCGGCGAAGTGGGTGAGGAAAGAGTAGGACACGTCTTCATTCGCAGCACCCAGGTTGGTTTGAAGCGCCCATTCCTCAACAACTCTGATGTCCAGCAACTTATCGCCGCCATTAGTCCGCAGGTACATGCTACATTGTTCCATAGAAGATCTCAACCAATTCTCCTGGTTTTACCGTAGCGCAAGACCTCAACCAGAAGTAATTGTTACTGTACTGGCGGAACTGGCAACCTCAATATCGTAATAGGAAGCATTTGGATCAAAGCCGGGACTTTGTAGCCAGACATTGTTGCCCAGGTCGCTGAGATGCTGGTCATCGAAGTCAAATGTGGAAACCCAGCCCTTAAGATGCGCGCGGGCGGATACGCCTTCAGGGCGTTGAACGAAAATCGTCGATGCTCCTCCGCTGATCCGTACGGGTACTACTCCTGATGGATCAGGAAGTTCCAGGTGAATCATACTGAGGCCACCCGTGATCTCCAGCCCTGCGAGATGGAGACCATCAAGCCTGGCCTCGACTACTGAAGTTCCACCCTGAATGACGATCCACCAGGGGATAGTCGCGTTGAGTGTGATCTCCGCGGCACGCTGCTCAGCGCTTAGCATCCACAACCGTCGTGGATAGCGGACAGTGACCACCCCATCTTTGACTGTAACGCCCGGCGGTGTTCCCTCGAAACGAGCTTGATAGAGTTCGGATATCGCTTCGCTGGTACGCAAGGTCAATCGAGAGACCCCGGATGAGACAACGAGCCGGCCTCTCATCAGATCTCCAAGAGGTGCGGAGAAGACTCCCTCATGACTGTCCGGCGTCTCTCGCAAGCGGACAATCTCCTTTCTGGTCAGCGTATTGCTGCCTCTCAGAAATTCTAATAGAAAAGCAAGCTGTTCTTCGTTGTAACGCGCTGCCATGTCATCCCACGCATCTCCAAGGGAGTCGAAGATGGAGTCAATCTTCTGCATTTCGTCTTTGTTCGCAACCAGCCGCACAATGACCCTGCGGCCATCGTTGGGGTCGCGCTCCCGGCACAGCAGCCCGGCCTCCTCCAGCCGGTTGAGCATCCCGGTGATCGCTCCAGTGGTCAGACCCGTGAGATCGGCAAGCTGACCGGCGGTCATGGGGCCGGTAAGATGAAGAACATCAATCACCTGCATATCTGTGACGGTTATCCCAATGCGGGCCGCCGCCGCACGGAAGAAGGACGCTCCCAGTCCGGTGAACTGCCGTAGTTCGCGCGCAAGTTCTCCCAATAACTGCATACGTTTTTCTTCAGAACCACTTGACATTTTTAATTCCTTCGGGTAAGATATATTTATCTTAATTACTAAGATAAATATCCTGAGATTTCATTTAATGACTCAGTAAAATTATTATAACACAGAAAGGTAACATATGCCATGATGATTGAGACACGTGGTTTGCGCAAATCGTTCGGCGATCATGTGGTGCTTGACGGCATTGATCTCTCCGTGGCCGAGGGGACCATCTTCGCGCTGCTTGGACCCAATGGTGCCGGCAAGACTACAACGGTTCAAATTCTCTCAACGCTTCTCCGTCCCGACAATGGCGAGGTGCGGGTTGCCGGTCATGACCCGCTACGGGAGCCTGACGCGGTGCGTGCCGTCATTGGCGTTACCGGCCAGTTCTCGGCCGTAGATAACCTGCTCACCGGCGAGGAGAACCTGTTAT
This sequence comes from Ktedonobacteraceae bacterium, assembly GCA_035294305.1. Classification (GTDB taxonomy): domain Bacteria; phylum Chloroflexota; class Ktedonobacteria; order Ktedonobacterales; family Ktedonobacteraceae; genus DASRBN01. The sequence goes on from DATGLD010000021.1 coordinate 91,311, forward strand.
TGATGGCAGACCTGCATCACCTGAGCCGCGCTGAAGGCCGGAAGCGCGCGGTCGCATTACTGGAACGCTTCGACCTGGTCGACGCGGCCAGAAAGACGCCCGCTACCTATTCCGGTGGCATGCGGCGCCGGCTTGACCTGGCGATGACCCTGGTTGGCAATCCGCCCGTCATCTTCCTCGATGAGCCAACGACCGGCCTTGACCCACGCAGCCGGCATACGATGTGGCAGATCATTCGCGACCTCGTGGCCGATGGTATTACCATCCTGCTTACCACGCAGTACCTGGAAGAGGCGGATCAGCTGGCCGACCGCATCGCGGTACTCGATCAGGGGAAGCTGGTGGCCGAGGGAACTCCCGACGAGTTGAAGCGCCGCATCCCCGGTGGCCATATTCGCCTGCAGTTCGCAGATGTAAATGAGATGGAACTCGCTACCCGCACGCTGGGCGATGGCGTGCGCGATGAGAACGAACTGACGCTCCAGATTCCGACCGACGGCAGTGTCCGGTCATTGAAGGACGTACTGGATCGGCTCGCCCACGAAGCTATTGCAGTCGAGGGAGTAACAATTCACACGCCCGACCTCGATGATGTCTTCTTTGCCCTTACCGACCGCACTAACATACAGAAAGGCTCTGTACGATGAATACGCTTTCCCTTACCCTGCACGATTCGGCCACCATGCTGCGACGCGATATCCGCCATTCGCTGCGTCGCTTCTCGATTACTATCAGTGGTATAGCGGTGCCAGTCATCATGATGTTGCTGTTTGTCTACTTCTTTGGCGGCGCGATAGGTGGTGGCTCTGGTGCCTACATCAACTATGTCACGCCGGGGATTATTATCATGACTGTAGGTAGCGGGTGCGCAACGACTGCGCTCAATCTCTGCATGGACGTAAGCGAGGGCATCATTACGCGCTTCCGCACCATGGCGATCTCCCGCTCCTCGGTGCTGATCGGGCAGGTTATCGGTAGCCTGATCCGAACGATGATCAGCATCATCCTGATTACCTTCATTGCCCTGCTCATAGGCTTCCGGCCTACTGGGGAGCCTGTCGCCTGGCTCGCGGCGCTCGGCCTCATCGCGCTGCTTATCCTGGGGGTCACCTGGATGGGGGTAGCGTTCGGCCTGGTGGGTAAAACGCCCGCGGGAGCAAACAGTCTTGCTCTGATATTCCAGTTGCTCGCGTTCACCAGCAGCGCATTTGTCTGCCCGGATTCTATGCCAGCTGGAATACGCTGGTTCGCCGAGTACCAGCCCTTCTCGCCCGTCATTGACACAGTACGCGGACTGCTATTGGGAACGCCAATTGATGGCAACCGGGTTATTCTTGCCATTGCATGGTGTATTGGCCTGATCCTGGTTGGCTACTTCTGGGCGCGAGCAGTTTACAACCGTGGTTCCCTCAAGTAGGCAGGCAGAACTGAAACGCGCAATATAGCGTGCTATCCAACCTTCTCATCTTTCTTGCCAACGTTTTGCCGTGTTGTTATACTCGCGTTAAGAACATAGCAACATGGCAAAACGAGGCAAAAAGGAGATATATTCGGATGAAAGTATTAGTGACGGGGGCGGCTGGCTTTTTAGGCGGCCACCTGGTTGATATGCTGTTAGAGCGCGGGAACGATGTGCGCGCTATGGTGCGACCGGTTGAGGACTCAGCGCGCTTGAAAGCATTAGAAGGCGTCGAGGTCGTCCATGGTGATTTGACGGAGCCGGAAACATTGAAGCGCGCGGTGCAAGGGGTGCAGCGAGTCTACAATGTTGCGGCAAAGACGGGACCGTGGGGATTAGAGGATATCTATTGGGCTATCAATGTGCAGGGTCTGGCGGATTTGATAAACGCCGCGCTGGATGCCGGGGTGCAGCGCATAGTGCATACGAGTTCGATCACGGTCTATGGTCATCACCTGCATGGTATTGTTACCGAGGATCACCCATTCCGTGCCGAGGATAATCCATATAGTCGCACGAAGATCGCGGGCGAGAAATTGATTGCCAATCTTGTCAAAGACCGGGGGGCTCCGGTAGTGATTGTGCGCCCCGCCTGGATATATGGGCCGCGCGATACGGCCAGCTTCGGACGCTTTGTGGCGCTGGTTGAATCGGGCAAGGGCTTTATCATCGGCTCCGGCAATAACATTGTGCCTGTGGTCTATGTGCGTGATGTGGCACAGGGCCTGATCAAGGCAGGCGATGCCGGTAACAAGGCAATTGGGCAGGCGTATACGATTGCCGATGACCGGCGCGTGACGCAGGCCGAATACTTGAATACCATCGCGGATTTCTTGCAAGTGCCACCTGTCTCACGGCATGTGCCTTACTTCGCTTTGCATGGTGCCGGACGTGTTGCGGAATTGACCTGGCAGGCGCTGGGGCGCCGTAAATCGGCGCCACCACCTATCACTACCTATGGTATAACGCTGCTTGGCGGCAATCAGGAGTTCTCGATTGAGAAGGCACGCCGCGAGTTGGGCTATGAGCCGGAGTTCGACGTGATTCATGGTGTATCCGAGGGCGTGAAGTGGTACCTGGACGCCAAAAAAGGCGGTCAGGAAAAGCAAACGGGGGAGCAGCGCGAGGTTGCGCAGGCAAAAGGGTAAATCTTGTCAGGATGTGTACCATACCTGAACGGTTTTATCGGTGCTTCCAGATGCAATGAGTGTATCGTCTGAGGACCATTGAGCATCAAAAACGGTAGCAGTGTGGCCTCGTAACGCAGGAATAGTCCTGTTCTGGATGCAATCAGTCTGGTTCCTAGCATGTCAAAAGGTGTTGGGCCATTCGTTACGGTACAGCCAGCGGTTGTGTCTCTTTACCCGTAAATACCGGTGGCAATGGCTTGCGCCGGCGCGCCTGGAACCAGTTGCAGAGATAAGTGAGGGTCAATAGCAGAAGTAGCCCGTCACGCACGGCAACCGCCGGGATGAATCCCGGGACATAGGGGGCCAGGGTAGCGTCCGGGGTACGTAAATAGAAGTAAGGATAGATCACCGTGGTGAGCAGCGAAATAATGGTCCAGACAAGTATCCAGAATCGATTGTATGCGCCGCTATAGGCCAGCAGGGGAATGATCCATATCAAATATTGTGGGCTGAAAACCTTGCCCGTGACTATGAAGACGAGCAATATGGCAATAAAGGCCTGCACAATATCCATCTTGCCGCGCCACTGCAGCCAGATTGTGTAGACGTAGCCCAGCACTAACAGTACGTCGAACAGGAGTGATGCGGGTTGGCCTAGAGCGCTGAGCAGGTTGACCGAGCCGTAAGTGTAGACGACCTGGACAGGAAAGCCGAGTTGTGTTCCTAACCAGAGAAGTGTGCTGCCGGTAGCCTCGACTTGAACGGGGCGGTTCGCAAAATAACTCAGCTGGCTCACTACGGCCCCATTGAAATCAAAGAGCGCGAAGAATCCGGTAATGCCTACAATAATGGCGAAGAAGATGAGCGTATTTTTCCAGCGCCAATGAGCTATGCCTCGCGCCAACCGCCCTAGCTCACCTGGTAGCGTTTGTATTGTCAACGATCCGGGTGGAATAGAGAGCGCCTGCGCATCATGTTGTTCAGCGATAAAGAGCGCGGGCAGGAGCAAAATAGGGTAGATTTTGAGCAGGAAGCCAAAGGCCAGGGCAATATATGCCGCCGTCCAACGTTTGCGTTCTGCCGCAATGAGGCACAGAAGTGTGAGCGCCGCGGGTACAAGGTCAAAGCGCGCCTGGGCGGTGGCCCATGCTCCAATTAGCAGGAAGACCGCGAATGCCAACGCCGCGCCGCGCGGGGCGTAACGCAACAATAGCCAGTAAATCAGCACGGACATCAACGCCATGAATATGGCAAACATGAGTTGATAATAGTAGAGCGGTGCGATCAGCGCCAGCGAGAAGATCACGATGGTGAGTGGGGGATACTCGAGTGGAAGCATATGGAATGGCGGCTGCGATTGAACTACGGAAGAAGTATTCAAAAATGCGCATTGAACGGCAGGCAATAACTTCTCGCTGCTGCTACCAAGCCAGTAAGTGAGGGCGTAGCACTCGTAGCGTGCTCCATCGGTATGGACCCAGAAGAATTGCCAGGATGCGCCAAGAAACATCAGGATGACTACTACGATAATGGGTAAATAGGCGATGATTCCTCTACGCGCTACTAAAGCATTCCAGAAGGTAGTAAGAGGTCTGTCATTATTCGGTTTGACCAACGGTTTCTCCGAGGCTTTTTCTTGTATCATTTTGAATTTCGCTCATGTAATAATGAGTTTGACATGAACTTCCGGGCGGTGCTAGAATACTGAATGATAGGCCGTCGTGTCGCTTGTGCGTTTATTTCATAACTTCGCACATTGTGCAAGACGATTTGCCGGCTTAGCCAGTAACGTTTCTACCCGCTAAATCTCACACTAACAATACGTCTGGAAGGATACATGCGAATGAGTACTGCAACTCATGCAGAGACGAAAACATTAAAAGTTGGTGACGTTGCACCCGATTTTACACTTAAAACGAATAACCGTGAAGATTGGCGTTTGAGTGATTTTCGTGGCAAGAAAAATGTTGTGCTTGCCTTCGTTCCTTTTGCTTTCAGCAAGGTTTGCTCGGCGCAATTACCGTCGTATGAGGCCGAACTGGACCGCTTTAAGGACTTCGACGCGGAGGTGGTCAGTATCAGCATGGACAGCACCCATACCTTAAACGCCTGGGCCAGATCAATGAATACCTCGTTTCCCTTGCTCTCGGATTTCTACCCTCAGGGAAACGTAGTTGATTTGTATGGGCTGCGCAACCCGGCCGGAATGTCGAATCGAGCGGTGATCATCATCGACAAAGAGGGTATCATCCGCTTTATCGAGGTACAGGATAGCCCTGGCAATATGCCGGACAACGAGAACTTGTTCGAGGCGCTGCGCAAGTTGTAGCTACACATTCTCCGCGTTCAACCAATCCGGGCGAAACGCTATCGAAAGGGTGGGCTGGAAGACAAGCTCATGGAAAATGATACCCATGCGCTCGGGTGAATAAGGCATGTCATGTTCCAGCCACCATTGGATCAGGCCGATGGAAGAGTTGACCAGGTGGTAAGCCGCAACCTCAGATGGCACAGCACTTCCCTCTAAAGGAGCGTTCTGGTTCAATACTTCACCGGTAGCGATATCGATGATATGTTCCATCAAGGGAGTGCTGCTGCGGCTACTCAATAAGACGCGAATAATACTATTGTTTTCCTGCACGTAATGGAACAGGGTTTTGCCGAGAGCAACTGCATCCTCGCCCGGACCCATTGGTAAAAGATTTTTTAGCTCGGCAAGCACTACTTCCGATACTTCTTGTAGCAAGGCATCCTTATCGTGGTAGTGGCGGAAAAATGTGGCATATCCTACATCCGCCTTGTCGGTAATATCGCGAATAGTGACTGCATCGTAGCCTTTCTCCAGTGTCAAATCGATGAGAGCTTTCGCCAGCAGATGCTGTGTCCGTTTTACTCGTCTATCCCGCACATCCATGTCGATTTTCCCTCCCCTCAAGTTTTTTCATAACCATCATATCATGTTTTTCAGTTACTTTCCTGCTGGCGAATTGGCTGCCAATCGCTGCCATCGTATTCCGGGTAGGTGATTTCCCAGGGATGCCCCGGTTCCTCGCGTGCTTCCCAGCGCCTGAGCGCATCCAGCAATACTTTGCGTTGCAAGCTGTCCTGGTGCGGCCCACCGAGGCTATTGCCCAGCTTGAAATGATATGGCGCAATTGAGCGAGGTGGTCCGGCCTGCTGCGATTGTTCGGGCGCGACGGTAATTAATACCGTGGGGATGCCCACCATTTCTATTTCTCGCTGGATGATCGCGCTTACTCGGTGGCATAGCGGGCAGCCGGCTGTAAGCACGACGCCATCAGCTTTGGAGCGTAAGATTACCTTAGCCATCTCAGGAGCTGCTCGCTCATACAGATCGCGGAAGTTCTGTGTGTAGCCCATGAACCCGAGATGCTTATCGCTTACCCCTCCGATGATACCCTCTTCCGCCAGTTCGCGCAAACGATCGATGGGAAAAACGACGTTCATGTCCTCATCGGCGTCGCGGTGATCGTAATGGTCGTGCGTGACCATTAATTCGTTGCTTTGCACATCTCCCGGTATGACGCGCCAGCTGTTATCACCGTCAACGTTGAATGGTTCCTGGGTTTTTAAATGAATGCCTGCCGTTGTGACAAGCGCGAATACAGTCTGATTCAATTCGCGCGAACGTGGGGTGTAAGGGATGCAGCGTTTTGACATTGCCATGATTTTAATCGTCCTTTACCGAATTTTTTGCTATTGTCTGGTGTTCCTAATAGTATATATTAGTTTTGCCTGCGATTGCTTTTTTGTGCTACCATAAAACTGGCAGGCACTGTTTTTCTTTCTCCATTGGTGCCGGCAAACAGCTTGAGAAGGCAGGATATATGGATGTGTCTAATGCTCCTCGTAGGCTGACGATTCGCCAGCAACTGGTTCTCAGCGTCTTCTGGTTCTCGCTCAATGCGCAATCTGCCGCCCTTTTGCCGATTGTAATACCGCTGCAGATTTTGCTATTTGTGCCGCGGGGTGAGGTAGGAAATGCTCAGCAGGCGGTGCTGCTGGGCTGGATTTCGGCAGTGGGAGCGGTTGTCTCACTGATTCTACCTCCGGTATTCGGCATGTTGTCCGACCATACAACCGGCAGGTATGGACGCCGGCGGCCCTATATTGTCGCCGGAACCGTGTTGCTGCTGCTGAGCGCTTTGTTGTTGGCGCTGGCCGGTAATGTCATCATTTTCGTCCTGGCCCTGGTGATCAATCAGATTGGCAGCAATGCAGCCAATGCTGCTTACCAGGCGCTTTTGCCGGATCGCGTGCCGAAGGAGCAGCGCGGTGAGGCCTCCGGGTACGTAGGTCTGATGACGATCATCGGCAATGTCGGCAGCCTGGGATTGGCGGCCTATCTGCTTGGCTCGGTCAGTTTGACTTCTACGAGCGCCGGTATCATACGGCAGGGAGCCGGCCTCTTTTATTTGCTGACCGGGATTGCCCTGTTTGTGGGTTTGATCATGACAGTTATCGGAGTGCGGGAAAAACGCTACATACCGCCATCAACTGAAATCATGCTTGAGCAAGAGAAGGCCATGCTGCGTTTTCGTCGTTGGTTTGCGCATAACTGGATCAAACCGTGGCGTGATTATAATTTTTCGCTTATCTTCGTCACGCGTTTCTCCGTCATGATGGGTCTTTCCTTATTTATGACCTTCATCGAATACTATTTTGCGAATGTGGCGCACGAGACAAATTTCGTGCAGGCAACGGCGGGTGTGGCAATCCTTGCGCTGGTGGGAGCGCTTTGCAGCGCCCTGGCACTGGGCATTTATTCTGATCGAGTAAGACGAGCGCCTGTGGTTTGTGCTGCCACCGTGTGTATGGCGCTGGCCTCATTCTCTTTTGTGATTTCGCCCGGCAGTTTCCCGCTCTGGACTCTGGGCCTGCTCTTTGGCGTTGGCTACGGCGCCTACAGCAGCGTCGACTGGGCTTTAGCGATTGACGCTATGCCTTCGCTGCAATCCATTGGGAAAGATTTAGCCTTGTGGGGCGCATCCGATAATTTGCCATCGATTCTTGCGCCTCTATTAGGGGGAATCATTATCGCCCAGGTGAGCATCTACGCGGCTACCGCCCTGGGATATCGCGTCATCTTCGCGGTGGCCACGCTTTTTCTCCTTTCTGGCGCGGCCTTAGTGCTGAAAATGCGCATGTGATACTGGGGATTGTCCTGGAGGGAGGCAGATATGATACAATCCCGTGAGCCTGTTCGGCTAGATGCCCAGGGAGTAAGGCAGGCATCGGGAGTAATGGCAAGAGCCTTTCAAGATGAGCCGGCCTGGAAATATCTTATCCCTGATGCCTCGAAGCGGTCGCGATGGCTGCCATCATTTTTCAGCATCGTCATACGCTATACTCTGCTTTACGGTGAAGTCTATACCACCCCGTCGCTTGAGGGAGTAGCATGCTGGCTTCCACCCGGCAATACCACGCCTCGCCTCAGCCAATTAGTGCGGCTAGGAATTCGTCACGCATCTTTAGGATTCGCGTTGGGGTGGACTGGATTTCGTCGTCATGCCACTATGGAGGCATACGATAGTGCTGTTCATGCGCAATTTGCTCCGGGGAAACATTGGTATTTATGGGGGCTTGGTGTTGATCCTACATATCAAGGCCAGGGCATAGGTGGAATGCTTCTACAACCTGTCCTGGCACGTGCTGAAGCCGATAGGTTGCCCTGCTACCTTGAAACATCCACCGCGAAGAATGTCTCGTTCTATAGCAAACATGGCTTTGTGGTTGTACACGAGGGAAAAGTGCCAAAGAGCCAACTCTATGCCTGGGCTATGCTACGACGCTATCAATAACAATACAGCAGATGACGTTTGTTCAATGACTAATCCCTGCGACGATGTACGGAAAAACTGACATCCACTCATAACTCGGGGTGCAGGGGTTTCACCCCTGCCGGGGTGCGGGGTGTCCCCGCTTGCTTCCCCTGCCGTCCTGACGGGCCATAGGCCCGCTGAAAGAATTATGAGTGGATGGCAGACGGAAAAAGACTTGACAACCAAATAGCAGTATGCTATATTTACTTATAGCAATTCGTTATGAAAACTGGAGTATAACCTGGATCATATAGCTGTCCGCAGAGAAAGCCCGTAACTTTCGAGTCTACATTGAGCTTGTGGTATGATATTGATGGAAATTGAATGCTAAATGGAGCGCGTTGTTTTTGCTGAGTGTTTACCGGTTGGAGGAATACCATGTTTTCGCATCGCGCTGGTCACAAGTCATCCGTGTTGTCGCTCTTACCCTTGACCGTTATTATCCTTGGGCTGGTCATTGCTGCTCTATCCTTTGGCGCTCACCCCGCGCAGGCTTCATCTACAGCTCCGCATGTCGATGTCATGCAGCTCAATAGTGAAATTGATCCTGCTTCGCTGCGCTATCTCACCAGCAGCATCGATACCGCTGAAAATGATGGCGCGACGGCGTTAGTGGTCGAGATCGATACACCTGGTGGTGACATCGAATCAATGAACCAGATGTACGAGGCTGAACTCAATAGTACTGTGCCGATTATTGCCTACGTTTCTCCGTCGGGCGCTCAAGCCGCTTCCGCGGGCGCATTCGTCACGCTTGCAGCGCAGGTCGCCATCATGGCGCCGACTACGCGTATCGGGGCCTCCAGCCCTGTCACGAGTACCGGTGGTGATATCGGCAGCACACTTAAAGCCAAGATTGAAAATGACCTGGAACAGCTGATGACCAGCGTTCAGACTCTCTATCATCGCAACGTCAATCCGGCTTTATTGATGATCACACAGGCAAAGTCTTACAATGATAGCGCCGCGGAGAGCCAGTATATCGTTGATTGTGCCTCTCCTTACAATGACCAGGAGATACAGCAAAAGAAATTGCCATGTACCGGTGCAGGTAGCCTGAGCGATCTGTTGAACATGATCAATGGGCGTGTGGTTGTGTTGCATTCCGGGAGATCGGTCATATTGAACACGCAGAGGATTGCGGTTCAGAATCTCTCGCCCAGCATCGTTGATACCCTCTATTCGCTGTTGATCGATCCGAACATCGTTTTCCTGCTGTTCATTGTTGCGGTCGTAGGCATATTCGTGGAGATTTCACACCCGGGCGCGATTGTGCCGGGCGTTACAGGGGGTATTGCGCTAATCCTTTTCCTGTTTGGGGCCGGTTCGCTTTCGCCCAACTGGGCGGGTCTGGCGTTAATGGCGCTGGCATTCCTACTGCTTGTACTCGATGTCAAGCTGACGACCCATGGAGTGCTGACGATAGGTGCGGTGGTCTCGCTGGTCGTCGGGGCTTTGCTGTTCTTTAATAGCGGAGGGCCATATTCGGGACCCCAGGTGAACCCCATCATTGTTTATGCTATGGGAGGCCTGGTTGGACTGGTTGGCCTGTACGTTGTCACTTTGATCATACGAATAAAGCGCAGGCCTGTTTCTACAGGAACAGAGGGTATGATTGGTAATACCGCTGTCGCCGTCACTCCTCTTCTACCCGAAGGGCGAGTAAATTACGAGGGTGAGGATTGGGCGGCTGTACTGGACCCGCCGGCAATTTCCGTCGATCCTGGCTCCGAAGTTCGTATTGTCGCCGTCGAGGGTTTACGTCTACACGTAAAACCTGTTGTTCATACACTTAATAATCCTACCCCTACCTATATTCAGGGGTCATAAAGGAGGCGTTTCATGGACCCAACCACTGCAATACTGGTTATCATTGGCGTCATTGTTGTTATTGCGATCTTATTGTTCCTGTCTGCTATCCGTGTGGTGCAGCAATACGAACGAGGTGTGATCTTTGTTCTTGGTCGTTTGACTGGCGCGAAAGGGCCAGGAATTTTCCTGGTGCCTCCATTCATCTCGCGTATGATCAAGGTTGATCTGCGTATCGTTACGCTGACGGTTCCACCCCAGGAAGTGATTACGCGCGATAATGTGACGATAAAGGTTACAGCGGTGATCTACTTTTACGTCGTTGACCCGGCTCAGGCCGTTGTGAATGTGATGAACTTCATCCAGGCCACGACGCAAATTGGCCAGACTACGCTGCGTAATGTGCTTGGTCAGTCCGAACTCGATGAACTGCTCTCACAGCGTAACAAGATCAATCGCGAATTGCAGACGATTATTGATGAGCATACCGAGCGCTGGGGCGTGAAAGTTACTGCTGTAGAAATCAAAGATATCGAGCTGCCTGTCACGATGCAGCGTGCTATGGCGAAGCAGGCGGAAGCAGAGCGCGAGAAGCGTGCCAAGATTATCCATGCCGAAGGTGAATTGCAGGCTTCGGCCCAACTGGCTCAGGCCGCTCAAATGATCGGTTCGCAGCCTGCTACCCTGCAGTTGCGCTACCTGCAAACGCTGACAGAAATCGCAGTCGAGAAAAACTCGACCATCATCTTCCCGCTGCCTCTGGACCTGATCGAGCCGTTCCTGAACCTGACAAAGCAGAACGGCCATCTGGCCGCTACTACTGACGGGCCAAATATGCCAAATATGCCTCAGGTGCGGCCAGTACCACCAACATATCAAGCGCCGCGCCAGGGGTAGACTCATAGCTTTCTTGAGAACATGAAAAGGGAAGTGGTTCGAGACAACATTTGCGAACCACTTCCCTTTTTTCCTGGATGTTTAAGAGTAGTTTTCCCCTTGTTTGCTGCGTAAATATTCAGCACAGGTCTGGTAGGTTTCCTCGGAAATCAGGCCGCGGGACATGTAGTGTGTGAGCATGACGTCGAGCTTGAGAATACTGATCAGATTATAGCCTCGATGTCTTAATCGTTCGACTGCTCCATGTTCACGATCAACCAGGACGATCACATCTTTGACCTTTAAGCCGTTCTCTTCCAGCAATTCAGCAGTTTCCAGGATATTGCTACCTCTGGTGACAAGATCATCGATGATAAGGGCTGTATCACCAGGCGAGAAGTGACCCTCGATGCCGCGTTTGCCTGTCCCTTCAGGTCGGATACGCGCATAGATAAGGGGAATGTTAGTTTCTAAAGAATAGGCGGTTGCCAGCAACAAACCTCCAACAGGCACTCCTGCGACTACTGTAAAGGGGTGAACCCTGGGGCGTCGTAATGACTGCGCAAGATTGATTTCCTGCTGCATAAGTTTGCTTGCAACGCGTAAAGCGGTTGGATTGCTTATGAGGACCTTGGGATTTACAAAAACAGGGGAGCTAACCGCCGATTCACTGACGGTAAAATTCCCAAATTTTACGCCCTCCAGGTCAAATAAGGCCTGTGCCAACCAGAGATTATCCAGAGACTGCTCTTTCGCCACCTCTCTCATCCTTTCTCGATCAAATGGGCTTGCGCTGTACCAGTATACCATAACTTATGTTATCAGGAAACTGTTTTGGCATAGCTGTGTTACTGTCCATTTTCACTGAACACTAACATTGCCTTTGCCTTGGGCCTTCCCGGCTCCTATATGCGGTATAATGAAGCTGTGTAGACCTATGACACACGATAGCAAGAAAGCGAGAAACTGTGGACAGCAATAACTTTGATGCTGAGTTCAGCGAGCAGGCCAGCATGGCTGTGCACCTCGCTCATAAGGAAGCGCGCCGTATGAGGCAGCGCATGCTTGGCACCGAACACCTCTTGCTGGGTCTCCTCGAAGAGCCGGATGGAAGTGGGCTCTCCACCTTGCGAAATCTGGGCGTGGATCTGGCCCGCCTTCGGGCGGACGTGCTGACCTTGGCCCCGCGGGCTATGCACGCCGTTCCTGGTGACCTTGAGATGGCCCCTGGGACTCAGCGCGTAATCGAGCTAGCCAAGGAGGAAGCGCGTCGCATGAGGCAGCAGAAGGTTGGGCCGGAACACCTGCTGCTCGGTCTGGTGCGCGAGAAGGAGGGCATCGCCGCGCAAGCGCTGGCAAACCAGGGGGTGACCCTGACAAAAACTCGTGCTGTCATCGATTACGAGATAGCCGCGAGAAGCGGCGGTCGCGCGTCATGGGCCGGGACCCCACTGCGAGCGTCTGGGAGCGAACTGCTAGGAGGGCGCTATCAGGTGCCACTGACGAGCGGGCAGGGAGGCATCACCACGAGCAGCAGCGGATGGGATGCCCAACTGGATCGCCTCGTCACTATCCAGGTTCTCCGTGACGTGGGCCGCGCAGACCCCACCCTTGTCGTACGCTTGCAGCAGGAGGTGACAGCAGCCACCTCACTACACCATCCCAATCTTGTGGTGGTCTATGATGGAATTGTTCATCAAGGAGATTTCTACTTAGTACGAGATCCGTTTGGTGGGATGGACCTGTGTCGGTATCTGTTACGGGAGCAACGTGCCGGGAGGGGCGAGCAGCAAGTCTACGAGCAGGCCACCAGGATCGTGCGCGATGTGGCGCTGGGACTCTCAGCGGCACACACGCGAGGGACGGTGCATGGCGCGATCTCGCCACAGCAGATTCTGGTGAGACACGAGAACGGATCAGTGAAACTGAACGGCCTGGGTTTTGCCTACCTCTTCAAAAAGATCTCGTCGATACTAAGGTCTCAGATCACACCGGTGACGAGCGCTATCGGGCCGTATGACGCTCCGGAACTGGCGCGCGAGGGCGAGGTTTCCCCGGCATCGGATGTCTACGCGCTGGGCATGATCCTCTACGAACTCTTCACTGGGCGATACCCACTTAATCAGCGCAACAGCGCGTCGCTGCCTGCTGACCTGCAAGCGGTCCTATCGCGTGCTTTGGAGAGCGACCCAGTGCGGCGGTACCCGGATGCGCAGGCGTTCGCCCAGGCACTCTCCTCGTGTATATGAGACACTCGCACATCCCGCGCCACCGGTGGCGCGGGATGTGCGAGCCAGGCCACTCAGAGGAGGCAATGCGAACGGTCAGCAGGTCGGATTGCCGTCGCTGCGCTCACAGGTAATCAAATCGCCCCCAGTATTATTATCAGCTGGTAAGATGTACCAGTACATTTGCGGGGGCGGCCCATCCAAAAACGTAGGACACCCATCGCCGGGCTGTTTACAGGAGGAAGGGGTTGTCCGATATCCCCAGTGCCAGTTGAGATTCAAAAATCGATTATTCGTCCAATGAAAGAACTCTGGACCGAGGTAGCCCCCCCCCCCAGGTTGCTACGTCATACTCCTGGAGGCGGGTCATGCCCCATGCGGGAACAGGATACTGGGTATCATAGACGCAACTCCAGCCTGGACAGGGCCCGGTCCCGTTCCCGCAATCAATGTTGAAGGCGACTGAGAACCCTATCCCCTGCCTATCGCTCACCCCAAAGTCGCAGAGGCCTAAGCCACTGTTCAGCGGGTAGCACTCGTTATGACCTTCCTCATAGCCTTGATAGTATCTAACATACCGCCAGAAGAGATTGATATCATTCGCACAAAAAGGACCCGCGTCCCCCGATGCCGTTTCAATCCCGACATCCATGTAATTCACGTCGTCGGGTAACAGGCGTCCCTCTCCGCTCACCCAGCTGACCCCGTACGCATGCATTAGCGCATGAAACAATGAGATACGCGCCTCGTGGAGACACAGCTGATAGATAGAGGAAGCGACTACTGCGCCGCTTCCGCCTTTTCTCGACCAGAAAGGTATGGATGACCTATAACTAATATATCATATAGCTCTACTGCTTGTCAAGTGGCTGTGCTAGAGATGCTAGGATTAGCAGTGTTTTACCGTATCTGGCAACAAATAATGGCCTGACCTCTTCCTTTCCGTGGTTTGATGAGGTATACTTACCAGGGTGTTTCAGTTTCAGAAGAATGTTTCACTATATACCAAGGTAATGGGAAATGTTGGGGAAGTGGAACCCGAAGCAATTCTTCACGTGTAATGTACCACCTCTATGGCGTAACCCTTGGATTAAGGCAGATTAACGAAAAGGAGATTCCGTCCATGCAAAAGAAGCAGAAGTCCATCCTTGCCTCGTTTCTCGTCCTGGTAGCGCTGTTGGTAAGCACAATTAGTCTCAATGTGGCAGGCGCACATGCGCAAAGCCAGAACTCCGCGCCCAATCTTATGAAGCCAGCTCAGGGGATTAAAAACCTGTCGGCAAAAGTGAAATTTGCCGGCGCGGTTGATATGCAAAAGGTTCCCAAAGCGAGTCCCGGAAATGCGCAGAACGATCTCCAGGTGCCCTTGCTAACGGGCATCAGTGCAGCGCAGTACGCGAAAGAAAAGTCTATTGCCGCGCATAATACCTCTTCGCCATTCATCCCAAACGCCTTTCCGGTAGGCTCAGCAGGGGCAAACATCCCGGTTGCGCAGAAGAATTTTGATGGCCTTGCCAATTCAAATTCAATCTGTCCCTATTTCAAGCATGGTTGCCAGCCACCTGACATGGCCCTGGCCGCCTCATCGCAGTGGATCGTGCAGGGCGTTAATATGTCGTTCGGCGTGTATGATACCCTGGACAATCTGCTCTCCGGCTGGCCAAAGAACTTTTCGCAATTCTTTGGCGTCACCGAAAGCTGCGACCCACACGGCCCATTCCTGTACGATCCACGTGCCTTCTATGACCCTAACCAGGATCGATTCTGGGTAGCCGTGTTGCAGGTGGAGGGCGCCTTTGGGGTCGGCCAGAACTGCCCATTTGCGAGTAATTTGTGGTTTGCGGTCAGTAAAACGAATAACCCCAACGGCGTGTGGTATGTCTACTTACTGCCTGGTGGATTTGACGGTACGGTTTCTGACTACACGCAGTTTGGCTTCGATGACCATAATGTGTACTTCAATTTCAATCAGTTCAGTCCCGACGGTTCGACCTTTGAGTACGATCAGCTCTGGGTAGGATCCAAAGCGGAATTTGAACATCCCAACGGCTCCTTTACAATGTATGGCTATGGCAACCTTATGGCGCCGGATGGTACGCTGGTCGATACAGTGCAGCCGGTGGAGAGCGAAACAAGTCCCCATGCCACTTCTAAAGATGCTCTGTTTGTTAGTTCGTTCAATATCAACTCTGGTGGCGGCAACTGCGTCAATGGCTGTAGTGGCGTCATCCTCTGGGATTTCGAGAATCCCTTCTCGTTTGGGGGAAAAGTGTTTGAGGTTGTGGTGCCAACAATCACTTATGCGCTGGCGCCCAATGCAGACCAACCAGGTTGTACCCAATGTATCGAAACGCTCGATACGCGCATCAGTGCCACTCCGGTCTATCACGAGGGGCTTCTCACCTTCGCGCTTGAGACGGCGGCGCAGAATAAGTCACAGGTAGTGCCTGCCATATTCTGGGCGCAAATCCAGCCGCAGTTTGTGAAAGGTCACGTGCAGAGCGCAAGCATCTACCAGGGCGGTATCGTGGGATTCGAGGGCGACCAGGCGGCTTCCTTCGGCGCTTTGATGCCTGATTACAATGGCGGCCTGCTAATGGTCTACGATACGATGAGTAGCGGCATCAATCCCAGCATCCTCTATACAGGGCGCAAAGTAACGGATGCGCTCAATACGTTCGAAGGTCCAGGACATTATCTCCAGGTGGGAGTAGCTCCTACGAAGGATTCGCGTTGGGGCGATTACGAGGCCACATCCTATGATGGTCCAGCTTACGACCATATCTGGTTTGCCTCGCAGTACTCCAATAAGAAAGGCGATTGGACAACTCGCATCGGAGAAGAACTGCTCGGCTAGCGCGATGAATGAGTTGGGCGGTGAGAGGTCACTGTTCAGCTAATCGGATCCAACTGATCCTTGCGTGGTTCTGCTCAGCAGAACCACGTTTCTGTAAGGTGTGGCAGCACCTTCTTCGCCCCGTATCCTTGTATGTCGCATGAGATGCACATATCCTGCCCATTTGCTGCCAGCGCCATTGATTTGATGTGAAAGAATGTCTCGATGGGGTCGGCTTGAGCGGCCTGGACCTCTTCAACCAGCGCGGCAACCTGGCGTTGGAGAGCGTCCATGCGGGGGTCGGGATGCCGCCAGCTATAGGTGTAAGCAGCGGGATCAAGTTTTCCTAACCAGGGTTCATCCGCGATTGTATGAAGCAGGGAGGACCCTGGTGGTATCAGCAGGCGTATCGAGAAATGCACGGGGTCAACGTGCTCGACCAAATGTCGTTCCTCAACGAAGTTCAAAAGCGCAATATAGCTATCGAGCGTTTCCCAGGGAGAGAATGGCAGCAGCGATGGGCGTAGCGGAATACCTACCTCGTCCATCAGCTCGAAGGCAGCGGCGACATCCGAGGCAGTATGGCCCTTATCGAGATGATGCAGCACAGTATCGTTGATGGATTCGACCGCTGAGATGATGAAGGCGCAGCCAAGTTCGCGCAACTCAGGCAACAGGTTGCGATGCTTCAGCAGGTGTTCAATCTTGATTGTCGCATCGAAAGTCACTTCAGGAAATTCCGCGTGCAAGGCGCGGGCGATGCGCAGCGCGTGTGTCGGTCCATTGAAGAAATCCGGGTCGCCAAAGGTAATGTGGCGCGCGCCTGACGCGATCTGGGAGCGAATATCCGCCATCACGACTGGAAGCGGTATGGCGAAGAAACGGCCCTTGTATACGGGCGAAATGGGACAGTGCAGGCAGGTGTGTTTGCAGCCGCGTGTTGTTTCGGTATAGCCTGCCAGTACAGTATTGCCGTGCAATTCAAGATGGGCATAATGATCGAGCGATGGGAGTTGATGGCGCTCCGGCACCATGTAAGAAGTCCGTTCTATCCAGGGATTGCTCACCTGCTGGCGCGTACTCACGCCTGCTATCGCGCCGCTTCGCCCTTGTTCCAGTGTCGCAATAAGCTCTAAAAGTGGTGTCTCGTATTCTCCTCCGATAGCGGAATCGATGGTTCCTTCTAGCAGGTAATCGGCATTGAGCGAGGCGTAGAGGCCGTAGAAGCAGATATGGGCAGCAGGATTGAGCGAGCGCACGCGCCGCGCTATTTGTTCTCCCAGTCTCAGCGCGGTATGCATAGGTACGGAAATACCAACAAAGCGCGCTTTGAGGATAGCTTCACCGGTCAATGCTTCCACAGCCGTATCTACCGGCAGCGGAGCGTATCCTGCCGCGTGTAACCTCGCTTGCAGAGAGGCAAGATGAAATGGCTGGTGGCCGAGTTCGTAGCACGAGATGAGCAAGATGTCGCCAGTGTCCCTCATTTCTTGCGAGGTGCCCCGGCTCCGCCTTTCCGGCTTTGCCCACCTGGTGTACCTCTAGCGGCGCCGGCATTTTCGGGTACCCACCCTTCGGGCATTTTGGCATTAGGGCCGAAGAAAAACTCTTCCATCTGTTCGCGCAGGATTTTGCGCGCTTCGGGATCGGCCAGGTTCAGCCCATAGTGGTTGATGATCAGCGTACTCTGAGCGGGCCACATATCGTAGGCCTGCTGCGAAATATGCTCGTAGATGCGCTGTCCCAGCGGACCTGGAAAAGGGGGCTTCTCCAGCCCAGGAAGTTCGCGCCCTAATTTGACACAATAAACCATACGTGGCATGATAATAACTCCCTGATCATGAAAGGATATATCCTGATACAGATACTACAAGATCATATGTGCTATGTCAAATGCAATGGCAACAGATCATCCCAGAGTTTTGTTTTTTGGCATGACAGGCAATTTTTCTGCTCCTCCATTGTTCGCTCTGCTGGAACATGGTATTGAGGTAAGCGCTGTCATCATTCCAGCCCTGCGTTCCGGCCCTGGTCAACCGCCAATCCAGCACCGCGAGCAGAAAAATAAAGCACGCTCGATGCTGCCCATGCTGCATTCTTTAGTCCCTGCTTCCATCCTGGAAATAGCATTTGAGCGGCGGATCCCGGTATGGGAAGTATCGCGCCTGGCGCACCCGGAGGCGGTTGCTTTATTGAAAGATTACCAGCCTGACGCAATCTGTGTAGCCTGTTTCTCACAGCGTATTTCTGAGCCAATCTTACGGATTCCACGTTTTGGCTGTCTCAATGTTCATCCATCCTTGTTACCGGCCAACCGCGGCCCCGAACCGCTCTTCTGGACGTTTCGCGAGGGTGACAGGCAAACGGGCGTGACCATCCATTTGATAGACGAGGGTATGGATACAGGCCCGGTACTGGCTCAGGAAGTGCTAGAAGTTCCCGATGGCATCAGTTACGCACAACTTGAGATGCAGTGCGCAAGACTTGGAGGAGCGCTGCTCGCTCGCAGCATCTGGGAGCTGTATAGGGGCACAGCGAGGTCTGTAGCGCAGGATGAAGCAAAGAGTAGTTCTCATCCATATCCCACTGCTGGCGACTTTTTTGTGCCCGTTGTGGAATGGGATGCGCGCCATGTCTATAATTTTATTCGTGGTCTGGAGGCATGGGGCGAACCGATTACCTTACAAATTGCGGATAGATCGATGCAGGTAAAGACGGCAATTTCCTATAGCGATGAGACGAAACTATATTCTCAAGAGGGGGAAGAGTTATGGGTGCCATGTCGTGTTGGCGCAGTCAGAATAAGGAGGAGTTAACCCCCGTGAGGCGTACTCTCACCCTCTTCAGCTTTTAATCACCCAATAACTCTTCTATTGTGTGCAGAAATTCGTCCAGCTCCAGTGGCTTGTTCATGCCAACGATATGACGCTTATCGATTTCTGCTTTAGGAAGTCGCGCGCTAATGAGAATCGCCGGAACGGTTTCCAGGCCCATGATAGCATGGAGTTTGTCGTAAAGCTCAATGCCGTTCATTCTGGGCAGTTGATAATCCAGAATGAACAGGCTTGGTTTGATATCCATTACCGTTTTCAACGCTTGAAAGCCGTCGGTCACGAGTAGTGCCTGGTGGTGAGTCTCCTGTGAAATAGCCTGGGCTAAGAAGGAACCAATACCCACATCATCCTCGACTACTAGAATCGTTTTGATGGAAGCGCTTTTGCCAGTTGGTATATTTTCTTGCCTGGCTGACTCGGCAGAGTCGGGAAGCATGCGCCAACTCCAGTACTAGTAAGAATTTCGCGAACGCAAGTTTTCTTGCAGTTCGCGTTAGCTACAACAGACATTATTCATAGATAGAAGTGAGAAACAGCTTTGACATTGATCGTGAGTGCGGTTATGCATTATATGTTATGGGCGCGATGGATGAACTTTGTGTGAGCGATATATAATGCGTAACCTCATCTTGGAATTCGGCCATGACCGAAGTACATCTGCCGTGATTATAACATTTCAAACACGTTTTGGGAAGATACATAGTTTCATTATGTGAAAATTGTTTAAAGGTGTGATCCGGTTCCAATTCCGCGGACTAGAAGAACTGCACATGGAGCATGATCGAGCACAAAACGCGCTACGTGGCCAACGGACTTTGGCCCCAGCGGTGGACCCGGATTTTTAGGTGAGCGAGGGCAGAGGACGAGGAGGTCGGCCGACCAGTCCGCGGCACACTGAACGATTTCGCGCTCGGGGCGCCCTTCGCGTTGCAATCGCTCGCCGCCCGGCAAGTAGCGAGTTCCCTCCTCAAGTATATCCTGGGCGGAGGCTATTTCTGCCTGTCGCATCTGTTCGCGCCTGGGGGCAGGAGGATGGGGCGGGCGCAAAAAGCGTTCTCGTTGGCGCTCCATTTCTCCCTGTGGGCCACTATCGATCACGTATAGTAGCCCGATAGTACGAGCCTCTGATTGCAGCAACGTGGAGACTGCTTTGCTGATCTCTTCAATATTCGTTCCATCCAGGCAGCAGAGTACGCGCATTGATTCCCTCCTCAAAGAAGCAATAGCCAGATAGTAATGGCCCCGGCCAGTAACATGAGCGGTGTTACCATGATACCAACTTTAAAGTAATCCAGTCCCGATACATCCAGGTTGCGACGACGAAGAATTAACAGCCAGAGGATAGTCGCAAGCGAGCCGACCGTCGTCAGGTTCGGACCCAGGTCGCAGCCAAACATGGTTGCGGCGATAAAGCCGAGCCGGGCGGCGGCTGTGATATGTCCCGTAGCTCCAAGTGCCGATCTCATCACAATAGCCATGGGGATATTATTAATCAAATTGGTGCCGATTGCCGATCCGGCGGTACCAACGGCGACTGCTCCCAGGCTGGTGCCTGCTGAGAGGTGAATCAGCAACTGACCAAATTGTGCTGTCAGGTGAGTATTCTCTACCGCTTTCACGACGATAAACATGCCTCCAATAAACCCGAAGATAGACCACGAGATTTGCTTGCCCAGGTCCTTAAAAGTCAACTGTTTCCACAAGAGGGCACCTGTGAGCAGGAGAAATGCTCCTCCTAGCGCAACCAGCGAGAGCGGCACCTGCAAGGCCGAAGCGATGATATAGGCGAGCGCGACGAGCAGCAGAATGGTACAGGTGTAGCGAAAATAGCCCTGGTGCCGTATTGATTCTGCTGCCGATGGTAGGCGTTTGGCGTCGAAACTACCCTGTACCTGTCTTCGGTAGAGCCAGAAGAAGAATGCGATATTAATACTGATGACCACCAGGCTAGGTAAAAACAGGAGGCGCAGAAATGTCCACAGGTCGAGCTGGAATGACGAAAGAATGATGATGTTGATAGGATTGCTGACTGGCAGCAAGAACGATGCGGTATCGGCAATGAAGGTACACGCGAAAAGGAAAGGCAAAACAGGGAGCCGCAGCCTCGTTACCAGTGTGTAGACGATGGGGGTCAGAATCAAGGCTGTGGCATCGTTGGAAAGTACCATCGATATCAAGCATCCCAGCAGGAATGTGTTCAACAGGAGTCGCCTGGAACTACCACCTGCCAGTCTTGCAGCCTGAGCCGCTAGCCAATCGAAGAGGCCGGCAGCTTCGGCCAGAGCGGAGA
This sequence comes from Ktedonobacteraceae bacterium, assembly GCA_035294305.1. Taxonomy (GTDB): domain Bacteria; phylum Chloroflexota; class Ktedonobacteria; order Ktedonobacterales; family Ktedonobacteraceae; genus DASRBN01. Next base: position 112,616 of record DATGLD010000021.1, read on the forward strand.
TGGACATCATACCGAGAAAAAAGAAAAATGTATTCCAATCGCTTGCCAGCGTCGTGAGCGCATCCAGGGGAGCAACGAGGCCGAGGATGAGGAGCAGCGCGGCTCCCGCCAGAGCAATCATGGCTTCATTCAACTTGAATGGGCGTACCATGATGCCGGCTAGCGTCAAGAGAGCTATCAGCGAGATAAGTATGGTTGTAGTGAGCGCGGGTACATGAAAGAACTGCAACATAGCAATATCATAGCCCACTTTAAAACGAAATGGTAGACGTTTAAGCTATTCATTACACGAAATTACGGTTGAGAAAGAGACATCCGGTAACTCTCTCGACGCCCAGGCTTTCCTGTGGTATCATCGTTGCAATTATTCAACGCTTCGGTGGAAGGATCGGTTGTCCAGTGTATCTCAAACGCTTAGAAATGCTCGGCTTCAAGAGCTTTGCCAACAAAACCACCCTGGAGTTCAGTACAGGTATTACCGCGGTGGTGGGACCAAACGGTGCCGGAAAATCCAATGTTGCCGATGCGGTCCGCTGGGTGCTGGGCGAGCAGAGCATGCGCCAGCTGCGTGGCAAAAAAAGTGAGGATATCATCTTTGCAGGTGGTCATGGAAAATCCGCACTTGGGATGGCAGAGGTTTCCTTGACGCTCGATAACAGTACCGGTTGGGTGCCTTCCGAATATAGCGAAATTACCGTCACGCGCCGCAGCTATCGTTCGGGCGAGAATGAATATCTTATTAATAAGCAGAAAGTGCGCCTTAAAGATATTGTTCTGCTGCTGGCTCAGGCCCGTATCGGCCACGATTCTTACACGGTAGTCGGCCAGGGTTTGATTGATGCCGCGTTGAGCCTGCGCGCGGAGGAGCGGCGCGGTTTGTTCGAGGATGCGGCCGGCATACGCCCCTTTCAAGTGCAGCGCGTCGATGCCGAGAATCGCCTGCGCCAGACCGAGCAGAATCTGGATAGGCTGTGTGACATCGTAAGCGAGATCGAACCGCGCCTGGAAGCGCTTGCTGAACAGGCGCGTCGCGCTGTCGAATACCGGCAGTTGAACAACGAATTACAAAATGTGCTCCTCGCCTGGTATGCCCTGCAATGGCGGCGCCTGCGTACTATTAAAGAATGTTCTGAGAGCGCAGAGCAAGAACAGGCGCTGAAAGTCCGGCAGGGAGAGCAGGCATTGCAGGCGGTCGAGCAACAGAAGGAGACGCTGCGTGCCAGGAAGCAGAGCGTACAGAACAGTATTATTGAGGCACGTAGAGAATGCGGTGAGGCTGACGGGGTTGTCCAGCGCATAGAGCGCGAACTGGCGGTCAGCGAAGAACGGATCGCCAGTCTGGAACGGCAGCAGAGCGAACAAAAACAGGAGGAACGGCGCCTGCGAGAACGCCTGATCGCCGCCCAGCAGCAGGTGATTGATCTTGAAGAACAATGTGATCTGGCCAGCGAAGCAGTGGATGCGGATGCAGCAACGCTGGCAACGCTGGAAGCCCAGATGGCAAAAGCGCAAAAAGAATATGAGATGGATGAACGACGCCTGCGCAGTGCCCAGAGCGAACTCATTCAGGTTCAGGCTCGCCTGGGTGCCAGCCAGTCTGACCTTGGCAGGCAGCAGAAACACCTGGGAGAACGCAACCGCACCCTGGCGGCGCGGCGTGATAATATCGCACAGACGCAGCAGTCCCTGCGCACTCTGGAAACGCGCCTGCTCGATGAGCGGGCGCATCTCACTACCGCTCGTAACGAGGAGCAACAGTTTGTGCAGCGCAAATCGGCGCTTGCTCGTGCTTTTGCCGATTCACAGCAGGAACTGGAACGCTTGAAATCCGCACTGGCGGAGGGGGAGCGACAGCGCCGGACGGTTTCGGACCGGCTCAATATGCTGAAAAACTGGCGCACGAGCCTGAGTGGATACGGAGATGGTGTGCGGGCTCTACTGCGCCTGCCATCAGGTAAATTTTCCGGAATAATTGGCCCGGTTCCCCAACTGGGGGTTGCAACGGCAGGATTGGAAGCCCCGTTGGAGGCTGCGCTGGGGCCATATTTGCAAGCAGTAGTGGTTGCGACCCTCGAAGATGCCCGTTCGAGCCTTGATTATTTGCAGTCCTCCAGGACGGGAAAGGCGATGATCGTATGGCTATCTAAAGATGGCAAACAGGCGGAGGATACAGGGAAGGCGCAGGCCGCCGGCCAGCAGAACGCGCTGGACGAGGAGACACTGAATCGTTTTCTCGAGAGCGTACCTGCTTTAAAAAACCAGGTTGTTGGGTATGCATGGCGTTTCATACAGACCGAGCCTCGCTATACACATCTTTTTCATACTATGTTGCGAGGCACAGTAATTGTGCATGATCTGGAAACTGCGCAAGCTATACTTGACGCACTACAGCCTTTGCGAGGAACTGCCAACGATCCGTGTATCGAAAGATTGGTAACGAGAAATGGCGAGCTACTCCATATAGATGGCTGGCTGGCTGGAGGAAGCAGTAAAGATGGCGAGCAGCAGGGATTGCTGGCATATGAGCGCGAGCTACACGAGTTGCCGGAGCAACTTGAACGACATATGACTCTGGTCAACCAGATCAATGGTATGATCAGCGAGGTGCAGCGCAGCCAGGAGGCGCGGCGTGTCGAGCAGAATGCGCTCGAGAAGCAGTTGCAAAAAGTGACTGCTCGCATCAATGAGCTGAACAGGGCCGTTGGAAATACGCAGCGCGAGCAAGAGCGCCTGCAAACCGAATTGCAGCTATCAAGCTCGGTTGAACAACAGTTAGCCGCCGAATTGGCCGGACTGGAGCAGGAGGTACAGGCGGCGACCGAACGCGTGCGCGCACATGAAAAATCTCAACGCGAGCTTGCCGGGCTAGTCGAGGAATTGCAGGCAGAGGTTGAGGAGCGCACCCAGACCTATCGTCACCAGCAGGATGAACTGGGAAAGGCTCGCACAGCCCTGGCGTTGAAGCGGCAGGAGGCGAAGTCACTATGCCAGCAGCTGGCCGCACAGCAGGCGCAGGTGCAGGACTTGAAAACACAGGTCGAGCAGCGCGTATCGCGTGTCAAACAGGCCAATGAGCAAAAGCAGGCTCTACAGCAAACTATCGCTTTGCGCCATGTGGAACTGGAACAGGCTCGCCAGCAGGTTCTGTTGCTGTCAGAAAACCTGCGTATTGCTGAGGAGCGGGCAAGTACGATGGACGAGCAAATTCTGTCGCTGGAACAGGAGTCGTTGCAGCTACGGCACACCATGAATGAATTGGAGGTAGCCTACCGGCGCAGCCTGCTGGAAAACCAGAAGGCGCGGGACGCCCTTGATGCCCTGTTGGAGCAATTGCATGAAGAGGTGGGCATCGACGATCCCAGAGAGCTGCTGCGTTATACTGCCCCTTATATCAAACCAGACCTGGATAGTGTCGGTGGTACAGAAGTAAGGATGGAAGACGCTGGAGAAAGCTCCTCTGTCGAGGTGGATGTGCTTTCGGGGGAGGAAGAGGCCCAACTGCAAAAGCTGCGCAGGCGCGTTGATAACTTGCGCGCGCGACTCAAGGCTCTCGGCGGCTCGGACCCGGATGCGCCACAGCAATACGAGGAGACACGCACGCGCTATGAGTTTCTTTCAACGCAGATAAAAGATATGGACCAGGCCGCCCAAGATTTGCGCTCAATCATCAGCCAGCTGGATGCAACGATGGCGCGCCAGTTTGAAGTCACTTTCGCGGCGGTCAATGCGCGTTTCCGCGAACACTTCACGACGCTCTTCAACGGGGGTATGGCGCGCCTGGAACTGGTTTCCGCAAGAAACGAGGAAGAAGATGGCGCGGCTCCCAATGCTATGCTTGCCGGAGTGGAGGTGATAGTGCAGCCGCCAGGCAAGAAGGTGCAGGACTTATCGTTGTTATCGGGCGGTGAGCGTGCCCTGGTCTCGGCAGCGTTGCTTTTCGCGCTGTTGGAGATTAATCCACCACCGTTTTGCCTGCTGGACGAAGTGGATGCCGCCCTGGACGAATCGAACGTGACGCGGTTCTGTGATATTCTGAAGCGCCTGGCCCGCAGCACGCAGTTTATCGTGATTACACATAATCGTGTCACCATGATGGAGGCGCAGGTGATCTACGGCGTCTCGATGGGCAGTGACAGCATCTCCCGACTGATCTCCATGAAGCTGGAAGAGTCCGTTGTTGCTGGAGACCGGTAGCCTGGTGAATTTTCGGAATTTTGCAAATTTGCAAAATTCCGCAAAAAAGGTATTGACACGGTTCCCCAATTGTAGTATTATATACTCCGTCAAGAGAACCGCCTGTATGTGCAGGTGAACCGGTGACAATAGCGAAGAGGGTACACCCGTTCCCATCCCGAACACGGAAGTTAAGCTCTTCAGCTCCGATGATACTGAGGGGGCAGCCCCTCGGGAAAATAGGAAGTCGCCGTTTCACCCGCCCACATAGGCGGTCTTTTCATGACCACATACGTTTCAACGCCTCGACCAGCGTATCTATCTCATCCTCCTTATTATAAAACCCCGTCGAAATACGCAATGAATCCATCGTCGGGATATTGCGAATATAAATGTTGTGTTCCTCACTCAGATATTTCACGACCTCGGTAGTATTGCGACCATCCAGCTTGAAAGAAAGCAAGCCGCTCGCACCGGCCTTCGGAGTCAGGATAGAGATGCCTGGCAGCGATTTGAGCGCGTTGTAGGCATAGGTGTTGAGCGATGAAATGCGCTCGTAGAGCCACCCGTAGCCGACGGTATTCTCCAGCCAGTTCAGAACGGCGGCCTGACCTGCCAGAGCTGCTGTCTGGCGCCCGCCGACTTCAAAGCACTGCGCGTTCTCAAGCAGTTCCCATTCGATGCCCTCTTCATGTTTGATTGACCAGTAACCCACATAGGTAGGTCTGACATAGTGAAGCGACTCTTTGCGAACGTATAATGCTCCTGTGCCATCGGGTCCACAAAGCCACTTCTGCATGGGAATAGCGTAGAAGTCGATGCCCAAATCCTTCACATCGATTGGTATCGCGCCTGCCGATTGCGCTCCATCGATTAGCACAGGAATGCCGAGTTCCCGTCCGGTGTGGGCGACTTCGCGAATATCGAGAACGGCCCCGGTTGTCCAGGTGACATGGGAAATGGAGATAAGGCGTGTGCGCGGCGTTATCAAGTCAGTGATGGCTTCAAGAATGGGACGGTCAGCATTCGGTCCCAGGTCGGCGAAACGCATCACAACGCCAGCACGATCACGAAGCTGGTAGAGGGGTGCAAGCAGGCTCATATGTTCGTGATTGGTGGTAATAACTTCATCTCCAGCATGCCAATCAATACCATAGCTGATGATATTCAGGCCCTCGCCGGTGTTGTCGGTCAGAGCGATCTCGCCCTCGTGAGCGTTGAGTAGACTGGCTACTCGCGTACGGGCCTCGGCGTAGATTTTTCCCATCGACTCGAATGCCGCTGCTCCTAGACGGCCATTGTGCCATTCACTATCCATACGTTCCTGCATGGCGGAAATAACGCACGCGGGCAAGGGGCCGAATGTGCCCGTGTTCAAGTAGATATGAGATGCGGTGGCAGGCATTTCCTGGCGAATAGACTGTAAATGTGTGAGTTCCGGCAAAATAACGCTCCTTCGTCGCTTCTTTGTAGAAGTATGTTCATCGCGTGTGGGTTCATCGCTATTTTCGCTGCTGGCTTGCTGCAAACGATGAACAAGCGCTGACAACTATTCGGTGTAATCAAAGTATATCCCATAGCTTAAAGTGGTTGCCAGTTGTGAGCGTTCGTGACAATTGTCAATTGTGGAGAGCTCGTGGTATGCTTCTTGATGGAAGAGAAGGTATCTTTTTTCTCCTCCTTACTTGCACCCGCAGAAATTTTCTTGTTTCTTTCGAGATCGGAGAGGAAAATGCAAGTTCTCTGTTCAACCGGAGCTTTTACCCGCAGTTCTGACCCTCGTAGTCACGAGCTCATCCTGGAATATAGTCAAGAGTTCATTGCGGATGGTCTGGAAAACATTTTCTACCCCCGTTGGTATCAAGAGCCGGAGCGCATTGTCAGTGCGCTAGGCTCCTGCAAGCTGCCTTTTCCGGTACTTCATATGGAAAAAAGTATCGGCGAATGCTTTGGCAGCAATCAACCAGCTGAACAGGAGCTCGGAGTTTTGCGTTTTGAGCAGAATTGCATCTTTGCCCATCAGCTAGGGATACAGATTGTGGTGCTTCATTTGTGGGAAATGCCATCTTCTGACATGCATCTGGAACAAAACTTGCAATCATTAGCTCGCTGCCTGGATCTCGCTGAGCAGTATAGACTCACGCTGACTATCGAGACAATTCCCTGTACATATGCTGATCCGCTCTCCAATGTCCAGTGGGCCGTTGAACACGATTCTCGTGCGCGTGTCGCATTAGATACGGAGTTTCTGGCATGGCATAATCAGCTTGAGGCTGTCTTCACTGCGTCCTGGCTCTGGCAGGGAAAGGTAGTACGCCATGTGCATCTGAAAGATCACAATGGCCTTTCCAATCAGAGGAAGGGATTGAACTATCTACACCCGGGTGAAGGAGAGATCGATTTTCGACGCTTTGTACAGCAGTTGAAAGCGGCAGGTTATGATGGCGCTTTGAGTCTGGAAGCGCGAGCAATCGATTCCGAAGGGCGGGTCGATGTTAAACGCATCCAGTCGAGTCTGCAATTTATGAGGCAATTGATTAGTTGATAAGAAGGCCTGCGTCTACGCCTGCCTTGAAACGTGCGATAATGTGAGTATCGATAAAAATCTTTACCAGGGGATAGTACGTTATGCGCATACGCAATTACAGGCCAGGAGATATTCCGATGCTTGTACATATACAACAGGTTTCCGCTCAGATCGATGGCACCGAGGTGATGAGCGAGGCCGATTTCGAAGAATGGCTGGATCAGCCCGACCTTGCTGCACCCATGAATGTGTTCAGGATTACTGACGATGACGAAGATGATCCAGATGAATGGGGGCAGGCAGGAACACTGGACGGTCTGGAGGGTGAGACAATAGGGTATTCCGTACTGCAATTGCGCCGCAGCCAGCACGCCTATCACTTTCTTTGTGAGGGAGCGGTGTTGCCACAGCACCGGCATAGAGGCGCCGGACAAGCCCTGCTGATCTGCGCTCTCAATCATGCCCGTATGCGAGCATCAGAATTTGAGTTTGAGGCCCAGCAGGAGGGCTTTCCTATCTACTTTGAGGCGCTGCTGCCAGTTCGTGATCCTGCATCGGTGAAACTGGCAGCGAAATTTGATATGCAGCCAACTGGTGAACAGACTTTGAACGGCATGAAGCTTTATCGCGTCGAATTGTGATTACACTTTTTCGTATTCTGTTTTCACAATATAAGTTCCATCCAAATTTTCTTCCAGGGTATAATCGCCGAAGAGAACGGGATCGGCCAGATAGAGGCAGAGAAAGACACGTACTGCCAGTTCGCGAATCTCGGTCTCGGCGTGGGCGTTGGCTCGCATCTCGATAATGTGTCGCCAGGCGCGGGCATTGCCGGTTACGACGATGGGGGCCTCTGTTTCATTGGGCAGGACCGAGCGAGCAGTCTGCTGCACTTTTTTGCGCAGGTCTGTGCGGGCCTCGGCGCTAAGAATCTTTGTTCCTGCCTGCTGCATCTCCAATAAGCGATTGGTCAGAGCAGCGTACTCACCGGCGGCACGTTCGATGCGCTCTAGAAATTGCGCGTGCAACTCCTCGTCTTCCTGGTATTCGCGACGTTCGACGAAGCGCAGCATGCGACCGGAAACGTAGCGCTGGCTCAGCTGTGAGTAACCAAGCCCTGCACGATGTCGTACCAACTCGTGCGTGACGCTGCGTGAGATTCCATACAATAGGAGGCTATAGTTAGCATGTTCAAAGACCGAACCGTGTCCTGAGGACTTGAGGTTGTTGAAGTAACGTTCCGCGTTAACATTAAATGTTCGACCGCGACCAAAGCTCATATAGCAAAGCTGGCCGGCGATTTTACACAATTGCGCGCCGTCCGGTAAAGGCGTCGGATCATCCAGGTACTCGCTAAAATGGAGCGATTCGTCGAAACCCGCGAGAAAGCCTTGCAGCCCTGTCGGATGAACCATTGGGCGTGCCAGCATCACTACGCCCGGTTTCACAAGATACGGCGTGCCGCCAGGTGAATGCTGCGTGGGGGAATGAATTGTGGCGAATCCCACATCCTCTTCGCCGCTAAGATCGCGGAAGAGTGTTTCAGGCATGATTGCAGACATAGATGCCTCCTGATTGCTTACTCGTATATATGATCCTGCTGATAAGGCTAGTGGAAAGCCACTAGATTTTTCGGGTTTGAGCGTATATTCTTCCCATGGGGAAGCAACAGGAACTGAGCTCTTTCCCGACCGCCCGGTGGGGGTTGAAACTGGCAGGTGGGAAGCGTTCTGGCTATACTACAGTACCTGGCAAATTCCCCAACTGATGCGTCCCCAGGCTAGCCCTTGCGGCTGGCCTGGGATGCTCGTGCCTCGAGATAGAGGGGATCACCAGTACAGATACGAACAGCTATTTGTTCTCTGTAGATATCTCCTCAGGCTTCTCCGGTAGAGCAAGCAATGCATCTAATGTAGAGCGACGAATGCGGTACGCCTGGCGTGCGCCACGGTGCGGAAGGGTAATTGCCTCCAGAATACCATTTTTGATCCAGCGTCGTACCGTTGTATCATCGACTCGTAATTGTTTGGCAACTTCACGGACCGTCAACAGGTCTGATTCGTCTTTAGCCACGTTGCCCTCTTTCTGGTCGTGTGCTAGCAAGAAGAGCAATCCTGTTTTAGTGCAGCTAACTGCAGGACTGCATAGATCATATATTTGACTATAAAGACGAACATCCTGTTTTTTGGTAACTCTGAGGATTAAAGCCGTTGCCAACTCTGTTGCATTATTCGTGAAGTTCCAACGAAAAAAGTACCTCTATCTGCTAATAACTGAAATCTTGTGTATTGCTGTTTTTAGCCACCAATCATCGACATGCTGCGGTTAGCGCGTTTGAATCGCTTATCGCCAATGTAGTGCTTCAATTCTTTGTTCCAAACAGCTTTACGAATGACGTTAGCAAGCTCCTCGTCGGTAGCGTCTGAGCGAATTACCGCGCGTAAATCGGTTTCTTCGGTGGCAAAGAGGCAGGTGCGGAGTTGACCATCGGCAGTCAGGCGGATGCGGTCGCAAGATGAGCAAAATGGCTCACTGACAGGATTGATGAAGCCGACTTCTCCAATGCCATCGCTAAAGGTATAGCGGCGTGCTGTTTCGGAGGGATCACCGGAAGTGATGGGAACGAGCGGGCCATACTCAGCTTCGATGATGGCCTTCAGTTCGGCGCCAGTCAGAATATCTTCCTTGCGCCAGATCTGATCGGCATCGAGTGGCATAAATTCGATCCAGCGCACGACGTACGCCTTGCGGCGTGCCAGGCGCGCGAAATCGAGCACCTCATCTTCACTAAATCCGCGAATGGCGACGGCATTCACTTTGATTGGGTGGATGGAGGGATATTTTTCGAGTTCTTCCAATCCTTGCAGGACGCGGTCGAGTTGATCGCGGCGTGTCAACTGCGCGAATTTCTCACGCACGAGTGAGTCCAGACTGACGTTAATGCGCGTGAGACCGGCTCCGGCCAGCGCAGCCGCCTGCTGTTTGAGCAGGATGCCGTTGGTAGTCATACTGAGGCTGCGCAGATCTTCGATCTGGCGCAACTGGCGCACGAGTTCAGGAACATCGCGTCGCACAAGCGGTTCGCCACCGGTTAGACGTATCTGCTCTATACCGATGCTGACCGCAACCCTGGCAATACGCACGATTTCTTCGTAAGAGAGAATCTCCGCCTTTTTGAGCCAGGGCAGACCCTCGGCGGGCATGCAATACGTACAGCGGAAATTGCATTTATCCGTAATCGAGATACGCATGCTTTTAATGCGGCGTCCATAGCTGTCGACAAGCGGTTCCATGTTTCAGTCTCCTGGGTCATATCTGAGTTGTCTGATCGGTATTATCTACCTCTTACTATACCACATTTAGACCGCTTCAGGCACGCAGATTTGGCATTACTTCTCGCGCGAAGCGCTCGATTTGCTCCATACGATCCGGCCAGCGTGGAACCATGAATTGAAGCGCCAGGTGATCGACGCCAATTTCGCGATAGGCCTGAAGAGCTTCCAGCAGTTGCTCGGGAGTGCCGCGCAGGTGGCTCTCATCCTGCGGTACCGGCTCGCGTGTTATCTCAATCGGGCGGCAGCATGTCAGGCGCACCTGCTGTGGGTTGCGTCCGGCTTCAATAGCCAGGCGCTGGACGTTGTCATAACCAGCCTTAAGTTCCGAAGGTGTGATCTGCACGTAGTATGGAAACCATGCATCGCCGTACTTTGCCGCACGACGCTGAGCGCTGATTCCTTCTCCTCCAACCCAGATGGGGATGCGTGGCTGCTGAATCGGCTTGGGATAGAAAGCCAGGTCCTGAAAATTGTAGAACTGGCCCTGGAAAGTTATATGCTCTTCTGCCCACAGCCGCGAAAGAATCTGAAGTTGTTCGTCGGTCATACGCCCCCGGTCCTTGAACGATACGTCCAGGGCGGCAAATTCCTCTTCCATCCAGCCTACGCCAATGCCCATAATGAGGCGGCCCTTTGAAAGTTGCTCAATGGAGACGGCTACGCGCGTCCAGTACAGGGGATGGCGATAGGGAAGAACCAGGACGCTGATGCCCAGGGTTATCTTCTGCGTGCAGCCGGCCAGAAATGCCAGGCAGGTGAGAGAGTCCAGAAATGGACGGTCTGGTGGGACGATAAATTCGTGGTTCTCGCTGTATGGGTAAGAAGTGGAAATATGCCAGGGCGTGACGACGCGATCTGCCGACCAGATGGCGTCGAATCCCTGCTCCTCGGCGCTCTGTGCTGCCTGCATAAGTGTATCCGGCCCCGTTGCTCTGCCCGAAATAGGAAGAAATACGCCAAACTGCATTGATTTGACTCTTTCTACTGAAATGCTCAATATAGGACAGATTCCTTCCTAAAGAACCTTGTGTGTGACAATATGCCTGCCAGAAACGATTAGCGCCGGCCCTCCCAGAGCCTGCGCTCTTCCGACCGTGGATCATCCACCACTTGCGAGGTGGAATCGAAGCGCATCGTTGCTCGTTGCATCAGGTTATACTGCGGCCAGCCGGGATTACCACTGCTAGCAAAGGCGACCCAGGCGCTGTGCATGGCATTGGCGAGCTGCTGTGGAGGGTTAGTTCCCGCCATGGCCTCGTAGCCTTTTTTATCAAGGTTGTCGAAGACGAAAGGAACATCAAGCGCATGGCAGGCGCCGAGGCGCCCATCGAATGAGGGAGATTGCCACGCGAACTCGTACATGTAGGTGCCCCCAGTGCCTTGTTGCGAGTGGACCTCAGCCATGCGGATGGCCGGGATGCGGAAAAACCAGTCAGTCACAAGGGTTGCCAACAGATCGCCAGGCGAGGCGTTCGGGCGTGTTGCGCGATAAGTGGCAAGTGTTTCATCGAGTGGCATTCCGTAACCTGCGATAGCGGCTCTGAGCATCTCCTCGTTGACGGCATTGATTGTTCCCTGGGGAACCACATAGAGCCGGAACTCGTCGGCGTTGGTTCCGACCAGTACATCAATGTTCGCACCGGCTCCGGCGGCAATAGCATCGATGGGACGTGTTGGCAGCGATTCCCCGTCGAGAACCGGTAGGAAGGGCACTCCATTGGCTAAGGCCTCTCCCCAGCGTTCAGGGTCGGGATTTGTGGACATTTCAACTCTCAATGCCTGCTGAGTCTGAACCAGGCGGCTGATAGGTACCGCGCTAATAGCCTGGAGCGTCGGTTCGACTCCTAGCTTCTCAGCCAGTATCCGGCCCACCCGTTCTGCCGTGGCCGGTGAGAAAACGTGGTGGCCTGCTCCACTTTGCGCGATGCCTCGCCGGAAGAGCCCGGCAGCGGCAGGCATGGCCATCAGCGTCGCTACACTCATACCACCGGCCGATTCACCAAAGATGGTGACATTGTCAGGATCACCCCCGAACTGCTCGATGTTTTCCTGAACCCAGGTCAGCGCGGCGATCTGATCCAGCATGCCGAGGTTGGCAATATTATCCCCAAGATAGAGGAAGCCATCGGCTCCCAGGCGATAGTTGATGGTAACACAGACGACCCCATGCTGGGCGAAGCGTGTGCCATTGTATGTCGGCCATGCCCCTGACCCGTTGAGAAAGGCGCCGCCATGAATCCAGACCATTACCGGCAATCGCGCGCTTCCTAATTCTGGGGTCCAGATATTGAGGTTCAGGCAATCCTCACCGGGGATATCTACCTCTGGGAGGAGTACATCGAAAGGTGGGAAATAGGGCGCTTTGGGCGCCGTTGGTCCATAGTTGAGCGCCCCACGTATACCGTTCCAGGGCTGGACTGGTTGTGGTGGTTGAAAGCGGTTGGGACCAAACGGTGGCGCCGCGTAAGGAATACCCTTAAATACCGCTACTCCATCAGATACACTTCCCTGCACGCTTCCATGGCGGGTCGTGACAACGGTTTGCATTCACTATCTCCTTTATTGTGGAATATAAGAAATACTGAAAGCTGAAAAGGTTTATTTAAAGGAAGTATACCATAACGGAACTGCTGGCTTCTTCTGCCCTTTTGATATTCGTATCGAACAAACAAAAGGCACGATAGCCGGGGGATGAGCTATCGTGCCTCTTATCCGATAATCAAGAAAATTTGCGTACCTAGGCGTCGTAGTAGAGCGCAAACTCAATCGGCGTGGGCCGCAGGCGCACCTCGTCGGCCTGGGTGCGCTTCAACTCTACGTAATGTTCGAGGACATCGGTTGTGAAGACGCCGCCTTCGAGCAGGAAGGAATGATCATCCTCGAGCGCGTTCAGAGCTTCGTCGAGAGATCCGGGTACGGAGCGAATCTCGCGCAGTTCTTCTTTCGACATATGGTACAGGTCGCGATCAACCGGACCGTAGCCATAATCGCTGGGATCGATGCCGCGCTTGATGCCATCAAGGCCGGCCATCAGCAGAGCAGAGAATGCCAGGTAGGGGTTCGCGGTTGGATCAGGCGGGCGGAACTCGATGCGCTTGGCGGATGGACACTCAGTCAATGGGATACGCACTGCCGCACTGCGATTGCCCTTGGAGAAGACCAGGTTAACAGGAGCTTCGAAGCCGGGCACCAGGCGCTTGTAGCTGTTCGTGGTCGAGGCCACGATTGCCAGTAGCGCTGGCGCGTGCGTCAGCAGGCCGCCGATGTAATAGCGGGCGATTTGCGAAATGCCGGCGTAGCCTTCCATATCGAAGAACAGAGGTTTCTCGCCTTTCCACAGGCTCTGGTGAACGTGCATGCCGGAGCCGTTGTCGCCAAAGACCGGCTTGGGCATGAAGGTAACGGTCTTGCCATACTTGCGCGCAGTGTTCTTGACGACATATTTATAAAGCATGACATTATCTGCGGTCTTGAGCAGGGTATTGAAGCGAATATCGATCTCGGCCTGTCCGGGGCCGCCGACCTCGTGATGCTGTGCCTCAACAGGTACACCTAAGTCTTCGAGCAGTAGCGCCATCTCGCTGCGAACATCTTGCAAGGTATCGTTGGGGGCGACCGGGAAGTATCCTTCTTTCACGCGCATACGGTGACCAAGATTTGCGCTGCCATTGCGAGAGCTATTCCAATGCGCCTCCTCTGAGTCTATTTCTGCGTACTGTATATTTGAGGTAGAGTTGTAGCGCACATTGTCAAAAATGAAAAATTCGGCTTCGGGGCCGAAGTAGCTGGTATCGGCTATGCCGGTGGAACGAAGATATGCCTCGGCTTTGCTGGCAATATAACGCGGGTCGCGAGAATAGGGTTTTTTACGGCCGGCGGGTCCTGGATGGGCGATATTACAAACCAGGCTTAATGTTGGTACCGCGGTGAAAGGGTCCATAATGGCGCTATCGGGATCGGGGATAACCAGCATATCGCTTTCGTTGATGGTCTGGAAACCACGGATGCTGGAACCGTCAAACGCTTTCCCTTCCACGAATGTTGCTTCTTCAAGTTCACGTAAGGGAATACTGAAATGCTGCCAAGTTCCCGGTAAATCGACAAACTTGAAGTCCACCATTCTAGCGCCATGATCTTTAGCAAATTCTAATACCTCTTCAGGGGTCATGCTTTCTGCTCTCCTTTTACTTACGTCTGTAACTGTCCGATTGCTGGAAGAAAAGGCCTGCCATGTCATAGAGATTTAAATTGGTTAATTTGTACAGGAGATAAACATGTTCACTACATGATACCGTCCTGTTCAACTCTTCTGTAATATTACGCGGTTTAGCGAGTAGATGCTATGGCTAGAATACCCAAAAGCACTCTCTCTTGATTTGTGCAAGTTGCACAAATCAAGAGAGAAAAACTGATATGGCTTGCATACGTAAGAGGCAGTGTATAATATAAGCTATAGATTGGTAAGAGGAGAATATTATGAAGAAGCCGGACCTGTCACCATCGACCCCGCTATTGCCATCTCCCAGACCCCGTTTTGTTTATAGAATCCGCGCCTGGCTGCGCACACGAACCGGGCGCATCGTCTTCCCTCTGATTACATGGTTCATTGGTTTGCTGATTGGGATTATCATCGTGCTGCTCATCGCGCTAGGGGGAGATGGACAACTGCACACGACTCCTAAATTGCCGCTATCGGGAGATATTATTGTAGAAGCGGATAGAACTTATCTTACTGATCTAATTACGCAGGACCTGCAAAGCGCTGGATTACCCGGCACGGTCAAGAATGTGCGGGTCACGCTGATCCATGGCGATCAAATTACCATTACCGGTGATGATGAATTTAGCTTTTTAGGCTTTGCCATGACGCGCAATTTTACGGTTGTCGTCCAGCCTTATGTGACTTCGTGCGTGCTCCAGGTGCATGTTGTGCATGCTGATTTGAATAGTATACCGGTCACAGGCTTTGTATCCGCTTTTGAGGGGAATATCAATTCACAATTGCAGATGAAACCGACCGGGCTTCCCTCCGGTTTTACCTACTGCACTGTGGGGGTGCGTACAGAAACCGGAGGGTTGTTTATAAGTTACGCGGCAACCCCGGTTTAGCCTTTATCCATTGCGCAGTCAATATCAGCATGTGACTGTAGCGGGCATCCATGTGTTTTCGATTGCTAATCACTCCTAAGAGATTACTAGAACTGGCATACTAACGACAGTATAAAAGCTTCTCTAGGCCAGGGAAAATGAAGTACTTGATTCCTGAACAATGCTACGAGCTTGACAAGCACGTTAATGCATCTATTATATAAGATGGTTATAGGAAAGTGAAGTGATAAATAGTAAAAAATAGTCTCTTCAAGATAAACTGTAAGAAATCATGTGTCGTTCAAACCGTTCTGTCGAGCTTCTATCTGGCTTTCCTCTGTGCCAGGTCGCAGTTGAATCCCTTGCTCCCTTACAATGGTACCATGTGAGAGAACGTCTTCTTATTCAAACTCAACCGTTACAAGTTTGATCATACAAGAGATTCAGGCCTGTTAAAGGAAATCACGCTCTTAATGCCCGCAGGCCGTTCAAGAATGCGTTCGGAGGCCTGTTCAATCGGAGTACGCTCTGCCATCAGAGCACGTACAGCATCCGGCCAGCGCTGGTGGAAGGTTTGCAGGTCTGCAATCGCAGCGTTGAAATCTTGCGGTCCCGCGTTGACCGTTCCCAATACTACCTGATTCTTCAAGACCATCGCGCGAAAAAGTGCGGCCGGATCGGCTTCAATCAGGGTTTGTCGACCAGGGACGCCCGTCAGGATACAGATTCCGTTCGGACCCAGTGCCTGCAGCACGTCCAGCGCTAGCACGGAGTGACCGGCCGCTTCATAGACCAGATCGATCGGGCCAATCTGTCCTTCGAGCTGAGACGGGGATAGCACCTGACTCGAGAGGTAGGTCGCGCCAATGGCTTTCGCAACTGCGATCCGGAGGTCTGGTTCTTGCTCCCGCGAATAGATGAATGTATCGAATTCGGCGGTTCGCAGGGCCATCGCGCCTAACAAACCTACCGGGCCGGCCCCCAGAACCAGTGCTGTGTGCCCACGGCCCTGTGTGCGCTCGGGAACTGACGGATCAATCCAGGGAGGACGACGTTGCGTCAGTCCGTACAACTGAGACTCTGCTTTTTCGATGATCGTCAGCGGCTCAACGAGCACAGCACTCTCACGCAGGTGACGAGGCACTGGATGCAAGTAGCGTGCCTCATCCACAACCAGCTCCGTCAAATAGCCATGTGCCCTTTTGATGCCGCGCTCGGTAAAATCCCCTGTTTCGCAGAAGTCCTGGTGACCGGCGCGACAGGAGCGGCACCTGGCATGAGAGCAGGGACGCCGCACTGTAGGCACGACCAGGTCACCTAGCGCTAGCTGGGTAACAGCTGCCCCAACCTCGACCACTTCGCCCAACGCTTCGTGACCGATGATCAGGTAATCGGCGCCTGCTGGTGGTGTGCCATAGGCAAAGGTGCAAATCTCTTTATCCGTGCCACAGATCCCAATATCTAGCATGCGGAGCTTGACCTGATCTGGCCGGGTAATGCTCGGCTCCTTCTGTTCAATGAGCTTCACTTGCCGGCTTGCAGGAAACACAGCAACCGCTTTCATCCGTTCCTCTTCAATGTCACAAGAGCCGCATCTTCCACCGTGATCAGATGCTGCATGTTCAGCCGCCTCAGCGTATCGAGAATGTTTTCCGCAGTAGCCTCATCTGCGCATTTGAGTACAAAGAGATTACTCATGGATATGCTCCTTTTCGAGGGGTATTTTCTCACTCCGATGTATCTCGTTCCCTCTAATGCTAGTATGAGAAGGAAGCATCATGAAAACGTTATGAGCAACGTTATTGGCAATGGCCTGAACACTGATTGAGATGCACTTTCCAGACCCGATGCGTGTGATCTATCATTTGTGGTGGGATCAGGAGTTGCTGTGGATGGTGGCCGGCTTTTAAACACCATGTAGTCGGGTTTTCGAGGATTTGCCGCCTATACTTTTTGCGGGACCTTTTCTGCCATGCTCTATCTCTCAGTTTGCCCGTCTTCATCAAGTTTTAAAAATGTTCGATCACCTGCTGTATTTTCAAATGGATGGTTTCCCGCGGTTCACTTGAGAAGTGGGCCTCCATTTGCTGCTTCGCGGATTCTTCGCCGTCGTAACGTACGGCCAGCCGGTAAATATCCTGCTGGGCGATCTGCGGGTCATCGATCAATTCGGCGGTACCGCTGACAGTGACGTAATTGTATCCTTCTGGCACGCACACCGAAATGCGTGGATCGCGGCGCAGGTTACGATCCTTGAGACGGCCGATTTTGGTATTCATGACGATGGTATCGCCCTCAAGCAGGTACCACATGGTGGTCAACTGGGGCGTTCCATCGGCGTTGATCGTTCCCAGTACGGCAAACCGGCGCTCTTGCAAGAACGCACGCGCTTTTTCAGATAGTTGAGTACTCATAGATACTACTCCCTTTTTTATTGATGATTCACAAGTTCGGGGTTGCAAGCTTAGCATACGTTGCTTGTTGACAATTGCAACCGGTGTCCTGTATTTCGTGCAAGTCGTCAATTGTGTCGATATCCATGGCGAGGCCATGGCTCTTGTAAATCAAGTAATGTAAGTTTCCTTGTATCGCTGCTTGTCTATGAAGTTGCAGGCTATTGGGGCCAAAGAGATATGGCAGCGCCAGGGGCGGGCGTACAAGGACAGCGTTAGTTCCGGTGCCCTCTCTTGATACTGCAAGTACGACTTCGTATTGTGCAGATTGCTTGACGAGGGTGCGGATATCGCAAACTGTCAGCAAGGGAAGATCAGCAGAGATCGTCAAAAGAGCCGATGCTCCCGCCGCGAGTTCTCGCCGGGCAGCAGCTTCTAACGCGGGATTATGCCCATCTCTCTCTTCAGGCAATGCCGACGCTCCCCATTGCTCGGCCTGGGACAGCACACGCGCATCCGCGCTTACTACTGATATGTCTTCGAAACATTCGCTCTGACGCAGAGTATGCAGTACATGCTGCAACATATCCAGGACCAATGTTTCGCGTTCGCGCTGCGATAAGGAGGGTGCCAGGCGGCTTTTAGCCAGAGCGAGCGATTTTACCGGAATGAGTGCTGTATATTTCATAATTTCAGGTGAGGAAGAGATTTCCTATAGCCATAGACTATTCGACAGAACCCCCTTAGAAAGGAATTTAAAATGCTAAGCCTGCTGCTGCCAGAACGTAGCGTGCCAGGGCAGCTTTTGCCGCGCTGTCACGCATGATGGTATTGGTTGCCATCGCCGGTATGCCCAGGTCTTCGATCCGCTCGATCAGGTGAGCATCCTGCTCGTCGATGACCATGACGTCAAGGAAATCCCGGTAGCAACGGGCAACTCCGGCAGGCGATACCTCCATTCCCAGACCGCTCATTAACTTGTCGGCGGGCCCTTTGATCGGCATTCCACCGACAATGGGGCTGACGGCGACCACCATGCCGCTGGCTTCGTGAAGTGCATCATGGATACCGGGAACGGCGAGAATGCTGCCAATACTCACAATAGGATTGCTGGGCGCAACCAGGATGGCCTCGGCTTGCTTAATGGCATCCAGAACTCCAGGGGCCGGTTTCGCTTCGCTTGCACCAACGAAGACAACATCCTGTACTTCATCTGTGCAGCGTCGTTTGACCATGTATTCCTGGAAATGAAGCAGACCTGCCGGTGTTTGAATATGTGTCGCTATGGGTTGATCGCTCATAGGTAAGATACGGATATTCAGGCCAAAATGATGACGCAGGTGGTCGGTGACTTCGCTCAGCGTCTTTCCCTGCCGCAGCAGGTTCGTGCGATGTATATGCGTGGCAAGGTCGCGGTCGCCGAGCAGGAACCAATCTTCATTGCCATAGGCCGTCAACTGCTGCATCGTATTGTAGGTATCGTTACGGATGCCCCAGCCATGCGTTTCATCAACCAGTCCGGCGAGGGTATAGGTCACGATATCAATATCGGGTGAGACATGCAGTCCATAGAAATCGCGATCATCGCCGGTATTGACGATGACGGTGAGCCTGTCCTGAGGCACAACCTGTACCAGGCCCTGTAAGAAACGTGCCGCGCCTACACCGCCGGCAAGAACTACAATCATACTATCCTCTAATCAATCAAAGCGAACTATTAAGCTACTCAATGGCAGACGTTCACGTCGTTGTGGGTCAGCGGCAGCATACCCAATCGTAATCAATGCGTGTGGGATGAGCCGTTTATCCAGGTCGAGCGATTTACACACCACCTCCGGGCAGAACAATGGGGCGCACATCCAGCCGCTATCAAGTCCCAGATCATAGGCCATCAACAGCATATTTTGAATGGCCGCGCCCAGGCTCTGTATGGCCATAATCGTTTCGTCGTTCTGCCTTTTCTCATCCGGGTAATGATCAAGGTCTTCAAGATACAGGCATGGAATGATGATGACCGGCGCATTCAGTATACGCTGCCGAGATTTCTCAAGGCGGATATTGACAATCTCCTCGTCCTGACCATCCAGGCGCAGGTTCTGCAGCCAGGTCTCGCCCATATCCTTGGCAAGCTGGGCTTTGACGGCCTGTCTTGTCAGAACCACAAAGCGCCAGGGTTGCCTTCCATGAGGCGAGGGGGCCCAGCGAGCGGCCTCTAAAATCTGTTCGATCAGATCGCGCGCTACTGGGCGCATTAAGTATTTACGTACACTGCGCCTGCCACGCAACAGGGATGCCAGATTATCCGTCCGGCGAGGCAATGTCACCGCTCGCTGCTCAGATTGTGTTGTCACGTTTACTCTTCACCTTTTTAACTGCTAATTATGGGAAGTTCCTGATCCCTTTCCACTTGACTTTATCGGGTTTAAGTGTATATTCTCCCATGGAGAAGTGGCAGGACCTGGGCCCTTTCCCGGCTGGGACTGAAATGGGATTGGAATGGGATCGAAATTATCGGAACATATCCATTGATGGATCGCGCAAAAGCGCTCTGATGCCACTCTCTCCATAGTGATACGGATAACCACGAATGAGGGCGACAGGGACGCGGTCGATCTTTCCCATCACCAGTTCCGCCGCCGATGCCAGCTCATCGGCGGCCGCAATCACGCTCGCATGCAGCTCATAGCCATAGGGGTCATATTGCCCACGGTAGTCCACAAGCGGCTCGATGCCTGCTAATCCAATAGCCATATTGACCTGCCCATTGCGCCACGGGCGCCCCCAGGTATCTGAAATAATGATGGCGATATCAAAATCCGATCCTTCGCCTGAAAGCTGCTGCAGGCGCGAACGTAGTTCTCGGGCCGAGCGATCGGGATCAACCGGCAATAGTGTAATTTCGCGGTCTCCATTGACATTCGATTCGTCGACGCCCGCATTGGCACAGACAAAGCCATGCCTGGTTTCGGTCAGCAATACTCCACGATCCATACGCACGATACGACGGCTTTCGCGCAATACGACTTCAATGTAGGGCGCGTCTTTTCTACTCTCCAGGGCAGCAATGCGGGCGAAGTCTGATGGTTCTATCTCATTGAGATTGACGACCCTGCCCTCGGCTTTAGAGACAATTTTTTGCGTTACAACGAGTATATCACCCTGCTGGAGCGTGAGTTGTTGTCTTTGCATGGCTTCATAGATGAGAAGTCCCAGGTCAGCGCCTGGGGCAATCTCGCCTATGCCGGTAATAGGTAAGATGCGTAGTTCCGTGATCGTATGCCTCCTGATAGACTAATAAACAATGCTATTATACGTTCTGCCTTCCTGATACTGCAAATTGTGAAGTATCGAATATCTGACCGGGGTTATGTTTTATAATGAAGGCGAAAGCTTTCGAAAGGGGGATAAAAGTTCACTTGGACAAATTGCAATCATCCTCAGCAGTTAACCCTGCTGACCAGGAGCTTCTTTACTTCTGGGCATTGGGCGACTTGCATTATTGTGCTATTGATGCATGGCAGGCAATTCATACCCGGCGATTGACGCCCATGTTTCGCGACCTCCGTTCGCTCTGGTCCCGCGAAGGCTATCCCGCATTTTGTGTCTCTCCTGGCGACATTATTGAGAAGAGCGCGCCAGAGAACTTCGAGCTGGCAAAAAAGGAACTTGAAAACTACCTCGGAAAGGTCCCATTTTATCCCGGACTTGGTAATCACGAGTTGTACGCTGACAGCGATGAGAGTATCGAGAACCTGATTCAAGACTATACCATTTTCTGGGGCAAGCCTGTACGTTACTTCTGGGTGGAAAACGGCGTCCTGTGCATCATGCTTGATGCCGTAGGATATCCAGAGCCGTTCTATACGCAGGAGACGCTCTCCTTCCTGGAAACGGCCCTGGCCAAGCATCCCAGGCAGCCTGCGGTTATCTTTTCTCATTGCTCGCTCTACAATACTGTCCTGGATCGTGCTGGCGGAAGCGGAAACCAGCTCGATTATCATACGTTGGACCCGTTTTTTGCCATTCAAAATTCCAAACAGGTGCGAGCTATTCTTGCGCGGCACAGGAATGCGGGACTCTATCTCAGCGGGCACACACATTCGGGCTGGCAGGCTCCCAATCTTGTCTATACGGAGCAATTGGGCGACCACAGTGTGACATTTCTCAATGTGATGTCGCCGTGGTATACAGGATTTCATAAGGGGCCGCGCCTCAGCAGTGATCATACCCATTGCGATTATACACCTGATGCGCCTGATGTTCTGGTTTCGTTCTCCATCCAGGTGTATCGCGATAAAGCGCTCATCCGCTTGCGCGATCATAGAGGGAGAAGCTGGCGGGCAGAGTGGGTGGTTCCTATTGGCTAGATAGCCAGGAGGGCATAGGCCAGCGCCCGGTGAAACTTGCTTTTCATGGAGAACGCTTTATATCTAGATAATGGTATGACTGTTACCATTGCTTTTGAGCTATCGATAAATGAAAGGAGTATGCATAGATCTATGCTACGATCACTGGCACGTTTATTACTTTCGGGCATCTTCATCACAGGAGGGGCTGATGCATTTCTGCACCCCGGTGGGCGAGTCAATAAGGTTTCCGAGGCCGGTATTCCCCAACCGAAGCAGTCTGTAGAACTGAACGGGCTGGCCATGGTCGTCGGTGGAACGATGATGGGAGTCGGATTGGCGCCCAGATTAGGGGCCCTTATTCTTCTTGGCAGCTTATTGCCAACCACATTTGTCGGACATGCATTCTGGCGAGAAGAAGGCGAAGCAGCAAGAAAGACCCAGGCGACGCAGTTCTATAAGAATCTTGGTTTGCTGGGTGGTTTACTGCTTGTGATTACCGAATAGTGCAGGTTGGGTGTTTTCACGCTATAATAGGCTTATACTACCTGCAAGGGCGCATTTTATGCGTCCTTGCTACTATTTTATTCAATCATGAGAAAGGGGCCAATATGGGCGAACAGGAGCAGAATAAAGTCGCGCTGGTCATTGTAGCGCATCCCGATGACGCGGAATTTGGGGCCGCGGGAACAGTTGCTATCTGGGCGCGGGAAGGTTGGGATGTCTATTATGTTATTTGTACGGATGGTGCGGCAGGCGGCCCTGATGATGCGACCGATGTCGGGCCTGCTGCCAGGCGCAGGGATTCTGAGATACGCAAGAATGAGCAGCGAGCGGCAGGGAAGATACTTGGACTAAAAGATGTTGTCTTCCTTGATTATCCCGATGGCCTGTTGGAGCCAACGATTGGGCTGCGGCGCGATCTTGTGCGCGTGCTGCGCAAGTACCGGCCCTCGCGGGTGATTTTCCAATCGCCGGATAGAATCTGGACGCCTGCGTTGATGATTCGGCGCTTCCATCCAGATCACCTGGCGGCGGGTCGAGCGGCGATGGCGGCGATTTATCCCGCGTCACAAAATCCATGGGATTTTCCAGAACTCCTCGAGGAGGGATTGATGCCGCATAAGGTGACCGAAATTTATATTATGGGCGCGCCCGTAGTCAATCATTTCGTAGATATCTCGAGCGTGATTGATCAAAAGATAGAGGCGCTGCTTGCGCATCGAAGCCAGTTTCCTGGTGGGGCCGATGAGATTGTGAAGATGATTCGCAAGCGGAGCCACGATCTGGGTGAAAAACACGGGGTAGAATACGCCGAGGACTTTCACTTTACTGAGAATAAGTAAGCTTCTCAAATTTTTGTTAGATTGTTAGGTCGTTCCCTTGCATTGCGCGCTAGTTTGTGCCATACTCTTATACAGAGACCTTCGGGGCAGGGTGTAATTCCCGACCGGCGGTATGGTGAGCGCCCGATGACGATTACCAAGCCCGCGAGTGCATGCTCAACTCTATGTTGGTCATGCACTGATCCGGTGAGAAGCCGGAGCCGACGGTTAAAGTCCGGATGGGAGAAGGTTCGGCAAATCTGCGGACTGTTTGATTTTGTTGCTTGCTCTCTAGCAACAAAAGATGAGGAAGCGGGTGATTGCGAGGGTTGTCCCATATCCTAGGCGGGGACAACTGTAATCGCCTGGCTCGTCGTTATCCGCTATGCTCTCCTTGCGTCTCCCTCATATGCCTCTCCAGGTCAGTTGAATTGACGGCTTCTCATGGAGGTTTCCAGCAGGATTGATCGTCAAGATAGCTTTGACCGAGGGAAGTTGATGAGCGTGACAACCTCTACTTCACAAGACGTATCTGTGGAGATACGTAAGAGTGCGCGCCGTGGCCAAAAAGCGCCATCGTCGTCGTATACGAAGGCGCGTGCTACTCTGAATGCTACCCAGCGCCTGTTGCTGGTAGTACCCCCTGTTGTGCTGGCTCTGCTTTTGTTGCTGGGCTGGTACGTGAGTACGGTGTATGGACATGTCTCCAATTTGCTACTGCCCGCGCCTGCGGATGTCTTCGCCGCGCTGTCGGATGGCCTCACCTCCGGGTGGTTGCTGAGCAATGCATGGATAACCATTCAGGAGAGCCTGCTTGGTTTCCTGCTCGCTGTTGTCGTCGCATTGCCACTGGGGTATGGATTGGCAAAATCGCGCCTCATAGCGGCAACCGTCCAGCCCTACCTGGCGGCAGGGCAGGCTATTCCGGCCATCGTGATTGCTCCTATCCTGATTATATGGGTCGGGTATGGCCTGGTGCCTATCGTTATCCTCTGTATGCTGGTTGTGCTATTCCCCATGGTGATTACCACCGAACTGGGGGTACGATCAATCGATCCGACTCTTGTCGATGCGGCGCGGGTCGAGGGAGCGTCCGGCTGGGCAATGCTGGCGCATATCGAGTTCCCACTGGCTTTACCGGCTATTCTGGCGGCAGTGCGTACTGGATTGACGCTTTCAATTACCGGCGCACTGGTAGGAGAATTTGTCAGTGCCGGCGGCACAGGACTTGGTGGTTTGCTATTGCAGGCCCAAAACCAGATCAATACGGCATTACTGTTTGCAACACTGATCGTCTTAGCGGTACTTGCTGCCTTGTATTACGGTAGTTCGTGGTTCCTCATGAAATTGGCTGCGATGATCTATTAAGCGGCGTTCCACTACATCTTGCAGAATGTATACGAATGGAGAGTGTTCAGATGCATAACCATCATCGTCTCAGCTTTGTGCTGTCTTTTTTGCTGGTGTCTACTGTGTTAGAAGTGCTGGTAACCGCCTGTGGCGGTTCAGGTACCAGTAACGGCAATACCAGTACGACAGGTTGTAAATCGCCGGCGACTGTTTCTACTGCTGCGAGCAATCCGCCTGCCAATCAGCTCATCCCGTTGAATGTGCAGAACCATAAGGCTGGCGGTGCTGTGAAGGCGTTGCAAAATGTTTCTATCGGGCTGGGCTACATTCCGGATATTCAGTTTGCGCCTTTCTATGTCGCGAAAAGTAAGGGGTATTACGCTGCGGCCGGACTGAACGTGACGCTGAATCATGGTATCGTCAACAACCTGCTTGCAGAGCTGGCATTGGGTCATAATACCTTTGCTTTTGCCGGCGGCGATGAACTCCTGGTCGCGCGCAGCCAGCATTTGCCGTTGATAGATGTTTCAACGATCTTCCAGAAGTATCCGGTGAGCCTGATTGTACCCGTCAATTCCCCGATCTGCACACTCGCGGACCTGAAAGGCCATACCATTGGCGAGCCTGGGCCATTTGGTGCGACTTACATAGGATTGCTGGCGCTTTTATATCATGCCCATCTCACGCTATCTGATGTGCACGCCGAATCGATTGGATTTACGCAGGTGGCAGCGCTAGTAGGACACAAGGTCGACGCCGTGATGGGCTACTCGAACAACGAGGCGCTGCAACTGCCTGAACGCGGTTTTCCGGTGCGTACGTTCAATGTCTCCGATTACCAGCCCCTCGTTTCCAACGGCATTATCGTAACTGAGAGCACGTGGCAAACGCAGCCCCAGCTGGTACGCAGCTTCGTGCAGGCGACGATTCAAGGGCTGCAAGAGGTAATTGCGAATCCAAGCGAGGCGGTTCAGATCAGCAAATCCTATGTGCCCGGCATGAATGCCACTACCGCGATGTCGGTATTACAGGCAACCATTCCCATCTGGAAAGGCGATGGGAAGCATCCTCTGGGCTATAACAATGGCGCGACCTGGCAGTCGATGCAGCAGTTCCTGGTAGCTGAGAAGATCATCCCGTCCGCGCAGGATTTGTCGCAGGCTTTTACCAATGTGAGTACTTCGTAGCGTCCTCCTCGACAAACGGGTGCTGATATTGTTAAATAGAAAAAAGCCGGTGATAGAAAACACATTGGCGCTTCCTTTCTTTGTCGAATATTGGCCTGCTGAAGGGGCAACTGTGCAGGTAGCGCAATTTGACACTGATCTCTCCCAGCATGGCCAGCACGACCACAGGAGGATATATGAACCACACCACTATTGGCGACATCGTGCGGGGAGATCGAGAAATTTTCCCCCCCTACCTCTATGAAGCCTATCAATCGACGCGGCGTCGCGCACCGCTACTTCCACTCATCGAGGTGCCGCTGACCCTCTCGGAACTGACCGGGCCTGGACCGGCTATCAGCGCCATCACGCCAGAGGACGCCGACCTCACGCGCAATGCCGGAACCGGTGGTGAGGCTCTCGGGCAGCGCATCGTTGTCACCGGACGAGTCCTTGACGACCAGGGGCATCCCGTGCCCAACACGCTGCTGGAGATCTGGCAGGCCAATGCCGCCGGACGCTACCTGCATAAACGCGATCAATGGCCGGGGCCGCTCGATCCCAATTTCCTGGGCATGGGGCGTTGTTTAACCAATGCCGAGGGAGTCTATCGTTTCCTGACCATTCGCCCGGGAGCCTATCCCTGGCTCAATCACCCCAACGCCTGGCGACCGGCCCATATCCATTTCTCGCTCTTTGGCCCATCGATGCGTTCGCGCCTGGTCACGCAGATGTACTTTCCCGATGACCCGCTGCACGCGCTCGATCCCATTTTGAATGGTGTGCCAACGGAGCCAGCCCGTCAGCGGCTGATTGCCTTCTATGACCATAATGTGACCGAGCCAGAATGGGCTCTGGGCTATCACTGGGACATCGTGCTTGCCGGGGCCTCTGCCACGCCATTTGAGCCAGTAAAGGAGGGATAGATATGAGCAAGCTCATGCTGACCAGCTCGCAAACGGTCGGGCCGTTTTTCGCGCCCGCGTTGCTGCGCCCGGATGCGGAACGTCACATTCTGGTTGAACCGCAGACTGCCGGCGAGCGTATTCGCATTGAAGGACATGTCCTGGATGGTGACAGGTTGCCTGTTCCCGATGCCCTGGTCGAGATCTGGCAGGCTAACGCTCATGGGCGCTATTTCCATCCGTTGGACCAGAGATCGGCGGCCTTGGGCCCCTCCTTTGTGGGCTTTGGTCGCTCTGGCACCGAGAACGAGGGATTCTACTGGTTTGAGACCATCAAGCCGGGAGCCGTGCCTTTTGATGCAGAGCGCTGGCAAGCGCCCCATGTCTGTATCACTGTGTTCGCGCGAGGCCTGCTCAACCACCTCGTGACGCGCCTGTACTTCGCCGATGAGCCAACCAATGCCAGCGATCCCATCTTGCTGTGCGTGCCTGAGAATCGACGCTCGACGTTGCTTGCCTCCCGCCACCAGGAAAGGACGGGCGTCGTCTACCGCTTTGATATCATTCTGCAAGGTGAGTACGAGACCGTGTTCTTCAACGTCTGAGTAAGGGATGCCATATGACAGAACCGGGTGATACATCCTCCTTCAGCGCGCCAGGTATGGCGGCCATCTTCTCTCATCGGGTGCATGTACAGGCCATGCTCGCATTTGAAGCCGCACTCGCTCACGCGCAGGCGCGCGCGGGCATCATACCACACGAAGCGGCAACTGCTATTGCCGCCGCTTGCAAGGTGGAGTTATTCGATGTCGCGGCGCTCTACCATGAAGCTGCGCTGGCCGGGACTCCCGCGATTCCTCTTGTGCGCATGCTCACAGCCCGTATACGAGGAGAGGCGCAGCAGTACGCGCATTGGGGAGCCACGAGCCAGGACGCGATCGATACCGCCTTCATGCTTCAAATGCGCGATGGGCTTGACTTGCTGGTAGCCGAACTGCTCAAGGTGTGTGCGGCATGCGCTGCCCTTGCCGAAAATCATCGTCAGACGCTGATGGCAGGGCGGACACTGCTCCAGCAAGCGGTGCCGCTCACCTTCGGCCTCAAGGCAGCGCGCTGGTTGGCTCTTGCAGTACGCCAGGTGAAGGCACTGTATGAGCACCGGGCGCAAACGTTAGCTGTGCAACTTGGTGGCGCTGCCGGGACGCTGGCGTCGCTGGGAGATCAGGGAATTCAGGTGCTTCACTTCCTTGCTGAGGAGCTAAAATTACCGGCGCCCGATCTGCCGTGGCATACTGAACGCGACCGCGTTGCCACAATCGCGACGACTCTCGGCATAGTTGCAGGGGCAATGGAGAAGATTGCCGGCGATGTGATTCTCCTGGCGCAAACTGAAGTCGGTGAGGTCTCCGAGGGCGCCGCACCGGGAAAAGGAGGCTCATCAGCAATGCCCCAGAAGCGCAATCCCGTTGACGCGGTCGTTGCGATTGCCTCAGCCAGATTAGCCATTGGAGTAGTGCCTGTCATCCTGTCGGCGATGGCGCAGGAGCATGAGCGGGCAGCCGGTGGGTGGCAGGCGGAATGGGAAGCTATCCCGAACCTGTTTCGCTACACAGCAGGGGCCATCGAAAGAGTTCACAGTGCGCTTGCCAATTTGCAGGTTCATACTACGCGCATGCAAGCCAACCTTGATCTGACCGGTGGGTTAATTATGGCCGAATCTTTAACGATGGCGCTTGCTTCACACATAGGAAGGCCCGAGGCCCAGCAGCTTGTCAAGGCGCTCTGTGAGCGTGCGGTAAAGTCAGGCACAAACCTTCAACAGGCTGCCCGGGCAGATGAGCAGGTGTGTGCTATTCTTTCCTCTAAGGAGATCGACCATGCGCTTGATCCCAGCAAACACCTGGGCAGCATTGATACATTTATTGACCGCGCCCTTGCATCCTACTATAAGATCCAGGCGCTGTGAGGTAGGGTATAAGCCTCATTTTCTTTAAGTAAACATAAACTCTCCGGGGCTCTAGCGGCCTACTGGTATGACTCATCGACCCATGCCGTCATCAAATACGCAATCCGTAAACCGGCTCGTTCCATGTTATTCTGGCTGATCGGGCCGAATGTTCCGGCGAAACCGATTACCAGGTCGCAGTCTGCCTCTGCCGCATCACGCATGCGGCGTTGGGTTAATGCCGTGTGGCAACCATGTTTGCGGAACGCGGGCAATGTTGCGCCACCGCTGAGATAGGCAATGCCATCGTGGATATATAGGCCGGCCATAGCCGCCGGAGTGTTGTTCACAGAGGCGATGTAGAGGCGAGAGCCGGGAGCAGAAAACGCGCCCTTGCGTATGTCCATTATTACTTTCCTCTGTGGCCCGGCAGGAAATTCAAAACCATCTGCCCACAGTTCAAGTAAAAGATCGATGTCCTCTAACGAAATCTCTTTTATCGCTACCCCCTCTGAAAGCGCCTCGTTGCTGACCTGTGGTAAGCCATAAAGGACCGTGCCGCTGGGGGTTGGATAGAGCCCGTGCTGAATGAGTAGCCGGGCGCATTCTGATGTAAATTCTGTAGGAGCCAGGTCGATATTACATTGCAGCTGCTGCCCGCGGAAAAACCCCAGGATATCATCTAATTTGTCGCTATCTTCTGTTGTGAGACCGACAACCCTGTTCCACCAACCGGGAAAGGATATGCCACGCGCCATGTAGGCGGTTGCATTGCCAAAGCGTTGAATGACGATGTCGTAAGGATTGCCGGGTTGTTGTCGCACCTGGATGATACCTTTCAGGTGCGATGAATCGATAACTGCCTGGATACGACGCGCGAGTTGTTTCGTTATCAGTGGTGGCTGCATACTATTTCTCGTGTCAATGGTTAGCTTACCTTGCTTAACGAAGCATTGAGTAATTTCCACTGTCCATTCTCAGTTCCAACGACGTAATATCCCTGGTAGACGCTGGTATGCGTACCACCACCGGAACTGTTATCCTCAGTTGCAGTGATGGTAACCGCAACCTTAAAGGTGCCGTCGGAGTTGGATGTTATAGCGCCAAATTGAACGTCATCGTGTTCGGTGTGAGCGTAACCGCTTGCAAAACTATTATATGATTGTTTGTTTTTAAGATAGCTTCCGAACAGGTTGTAGGCATCAGCGTAATCACGAACATTGATATAGTCGAAATAGCTCTGAACCGTTGCCTGGGCCTGTTGCATGGGCGTGGGCGTCGGTGGTGTTGTCGCGGTTGGCGAGGGTTGCGCTGTCGCGGTTGGATTGGTTGTAGGAGTGGTTTGCACGACAGGTGTCGGGGTCGGTGAATTAGCGGGTGATGACTGTCCAGTAATGAACTTCAGGCCGAAAAACGTTCCGCCCGCAACTAAAACGAAGACTACCAGGGCGCCGATAACCAGTAATAGTGTGTTGGATTTACTTTGCTGCCCGGCCGGCGGCTGTACATATGGCAATACGGGAGCATTGGCGCTAGAGACCGGCCTTTCGATACCCGAAACACCTGCTCTTAGGACCTCCGGCGCCTGAGAAACAGGAGTGACGGGCAAAGCCTGGCGAATAGCCGGTAGAGGAGTATCCTGGCGCTGAGTAGCGGAGGATGTACTGATCTCCTGCACTATTCCCGGGTGAGAGGGCGATGAACCGGGAGCCGGGAGAGTATCGTTGCCTGGCGCGTAGTTGACGGAATGAGGCGTGTTAATGGCAACTCGAAACGCCTGTGCCAGGTCCAGGGCCGACATATAACGGTCTTCGCGTCTTTTAGCGGTGGCCGTCATCAATACAGTATCCACAGCAGGTGGGATGGTTGGATTGAATTGAGATAACGAAGGTAATGGCTCCTGCAGGTGTTTTACTGCCACCATCAGAGGAGTGCTACCGGTAAATGGAACGCGCCCGGTTAGCATTTGAAATACCAGGATACCGAGTTCGTAAATATCGGCCCGCTGGTCGATCTGTTCGCCATGTGCCATTTCTGGGGCCATGTAATCTGGTGTGCCTACCATCATCCCAGTGCCAGTCAAGGTGGATGCTTTCGAAATGCTATGCTCCTGCATGATGCGAGCGATGCCGAAATCGGCCAGAACCAATCGTCCATCGCTATGGATCAGGAAGTTGCTGGGTTTGATATCGCGGTGAATCACGCCCTGAGCGTGGGCATAGCTGAGTGCGTAGGCGGCCTGGTCGAGATAGGTGGCCGTTTCCTGCATGGAAAGCGCGCCGCGCCTGGCCAGGAGGTCGCGCAAGGTGCCACCGCTGAGATAGGGCATGACCAGGTAGGCAAGCCCATCTTGCTCACCATATTCATAAATTGGCATAATGTTGACATGTTCGAGTTTAGCGATCACATCGGCTTCACGCCGGAAGCGTGCCAGGAAGTCGTTATACGCGCTGCTCGACGGGCGAACATTCGGCTGCAAGACCTTAACGGCTACCATGCGAGCAGGGCGAGCCTGCTCCGCGAGGTAAACAACTCCCATTCCTCCATGCCCAAGGAGTTTTATCAGCGTACACGTTCCCAGTGTTTTGCCTACGAGATTGTTCTCATTGCTCATTTTTTATGCCCTGCCTTGTATCAGGTAGTTCTGTCTCTCCTCCTCAATATTAATCTATATCGACGCAATTGTATAGTTCGTATTTCACAGCAGCCTGGTTAATGCATTGCCTTGCCGAACTGAGACGAGTTATTGTGGTAGCCTCTGAACACTTCTCTGAAGAGCAACTTGTGCAGCTGCGAGATCATGCGGGCATGAGCAAGAATGCCTGGAAGTCGCTCAAGAAACGCTGCGGGATTACGATCAAGAATGGGTTT
Source organism: Ktedonobacteraceae bacterium (assembly GCA_035294305.1). Classification (GTDB taxonomy): domain Bacteria; phylum Chloroflexota; class Ktedonobacteria; order Ktedonobacterales; family Ktedonobacteraceae; genus DASRBN01. Next base: position 144,040 of record DATGLD010000021.1, read on the forward strand.
TCACTTGTGAGCTATTAAGGAGCGATGCGCTTCTCCGGTTCGTATACAATATACCCGTTCGTGCGGAACTCCTTGTAGGTAATGTGCTCTTTCGCGGCTACTTGTTCGAAGTATTGCGCCTGGACTGAGCCTTCCGCTAACACATAAAACGGCTGTGGTGCCTGAGCAACCATGGCCCGATAGGGGAAATAGCGATCAAGGCCGGGTCGCAATCCTTTATCGAGCGCGGCGCAGATGATCTGTTCGTTGCTCAGAAAGGTGATGCGGTTGCAATCATCGTACTCCATATAGACCCGCGTAGCCCCTAAACGGAGAAGGCTCCGGCTCAGGGCATACTGGCGCCGGAAGCTTGCCTGAGCCGGGGTAACTTGCTGGGTGAAGATCGTGATGGTTCCCAACAGGCATGTTCCAAATATGAGCACAATCACTCCATAGCGGCTGGCTGCTTTGAAAAGCCCGCGCCAGGTTTGAAGAACTTTCAGGCTGTATTTCTTTTCCCACAGCGGGGCGAGCACGGCGGGTATGGCGATCAGAAGTCCGATCAGGTAGCGTGCAGATGTGTAAGGAGTGACCGCTGATGCCTGGGGATAGAGGATGAAAGCTAGCAGCGTCGCGCCTGCGCCAGCGAGGATCGTAAGGCGGCCGGCCTGGCGGATTGTTTCATGTTTCTGTTCTGGAGAATAAGCCTGCCCGTGCGCTGGTATTTTCCGCCAGCACTGCCAGAAATGTCGCGCGGCAGCGCTGGTCGCAACGCAAAACAGCGCCAGGAAACCCAATCCCCAGAGGCCATGGATGCCTGTGCAGAAGAGCGTAGTTGCATTCGACTGGTTAGAAAGTGGCCATTCGTCTACTTCCGTGATGGGGCACAACGTATTACCACTGGTAATCAGAGGAACCGAGACCAGGAATGTTCCCATGACCTCCTGCAGCGGACGCGGCCCAATGCCCTGTGGTGAAATAGTTGCCACCTGCTTTGACGACCCGTTCAGCGACGGATAGGAGGGCTCGCGATATCCCCCAGAAGAAAATAGCGCGTTCTGGTTCGGAGTTACCGGAACCGTGGCTTTGTAAATGAGGAATGGAGATAGGCCTATCACAAAACATACTAGCAGCAGCGACAGCGTGGGGAGGCGCAGTTCTCTGCGACAGAAGAGTGCGAGCAGGAGACCTGTGACCAGAACAAATGGCAGGCACAAGGGGTAGCTCCAGATGTCGAGGCCCGCGCATCCTCCCCAGGCAGCATAGGCGATGATGCGAGGCCATAGCGACTGTTTGCTCTTTTTCGCTGATAGTGTTGTATCGTTCTCATCGTCCTTCTGTTGAAGTGGATTTGTGCTGAAAGCAAGCCAGATCGTGAGCAGCAGGAGCAAGGCTGTAAAAAACAGGTAATCGGGATCGCCTCCATTCGCCAGCAGTTGCCGGAAGAGCACGTCGGGCGCTCCCAGCGACAGGATGACAATCGAGAAAAGCGCCAGGGATTTTGCATAGAGCCTCGAAACCAGGAGGTACATGCACAGTAGAAAGAGCGCGAAAAGGAGGACCGTCGTAAGCCTGAGCGCGAAAGTCGAAGGCCCAAAGAGATGAAAAAAGAAGGCGCCGATATACGCTTCTGTTGATCCCAGGTAATCTTGCCCATAATAGACCAGTGGGTGTGCCCCGTGATAGGCGACATCAAAAGCCATCAGCCCCATCGTTCCTTCGTCGTTGTAGGGAGCTGGCCAGCTTAAGGCGATCAGAATCAGCCGTAGCAGTGTTCCCAATGTGAGAATAAGGGTGGCACAGAGGTCATAGCCATCAAGCTGACGGCGTGGCATTACGAACTCCTCGTACAGTAACATATTTTATCTGCGAGCTGATAAACCGGATAGTATCCTACTTTGAAGTTCGTGTCAAGCACAGGAGCCCCTTCTGGCTCACATATAAGCTCTCTACGCCGGTAAAAAGCCGGGTGCCAGGTGTGCCAGCCCCTCGGCAATCACCAGCATGGTCTGATCAGTCATCTCGTCGGCGGAAGGAGTACGTTCTTCGCGACCCCACTGGACGGCGGGACCGAAAATGGCCCAGCTGACCACCGATGCGACCAGTTCCAATCGTATCCCCGGGCGTTTACCTGCAACCCTGGCTTGCTTAAGCCAGGTCAGCAATACCTGAGCCAGTTCCTGCTGTACTGCTTGTTCTACCCTTGGGTCGAATTGATGGTCGCTCGATTTACAATTTTCATGAAACTCGCCCATGAAGCCAAACGTTGCTCTGGTCAATGCGCGCAGGCTCTGCATGTTCCATGTCGGCGCGTGAGGAAGGTGCCGGATCATTACCTGCTGAAACATTTCGCGAATGATTGAATCGAGAAGCGCGTATTTGTCAGGAAAGTGGGCATAGAAGGTGGCACGGTTGAGCGTCGCGCGATCAGTAATCTCCGCAATACTGATCGAGGCCATGTCTTTCTCTGCCATCAGCTCCATAAAGGCCTGTTGGAGCAACTTGCGTGTGCGCCTGACTCGCGGGTCCATGCTTTTCTCTATCAATACCATAGTAACTCCTCCTGCGCTTCACACAGCGAAAGACGCAAATCCTTTTACTGACTTTCCCAACATTTTTTCACACATGTTGTTTAGACAACAAAACCGCGAGATTGTCTCTTGATCGTTCTCCCAGCATACCGTAATATTATAAACGGCAATTGTCGGTTACACAATAGTTGTCATATATTTGACAGGTGTTGTTCTGTGATCCCTCTGGTGACGATTGTACAGCTTTTCCAGTACATGCGCTCCTTAGCAGGAGAGAACAACATTATGTCAGTAGAAGTGAAGAGAACCTCATTCGTCACATCTATGAAAGTTTTTAAGACAAGGAGAAAAAAAGATGACTACACAGCATCAATCTGCAACTGAATCCCAGACGCGCTGGGTATTTGATCCTTTCCACACACAAGTCGAGTTTTCCGCAAAGCACCTGGGTATGATGACGGTGCGCGGAAACTTTCTCGAAGTCCAGGCTTCGGGCGAGATCTATCCCGATCATCCCGAGGCGTCAGCGGTAGATGTTACCGTCCAGACCGCGAGTATTCGTACTCATCATCCCCAGCGAGACAATGACCTGCGCTCGTCAAATTTCCTGGAGGTTGACAAGTATCCAACAATGCACTTCAAGAGCACCAGGATCGAGCAGACCGGTCCTGATACCTACAGCATGACCGGAGACCTGACCATCAAGGGCAATACGCGACCGGTGACGTTTAAGGTGGTGAAGTACGGAGAATTCAATGATCCCATGATGGGCCACCGCATTGGCTACAGCGCTGAGACCAGGATCAACCGCAAGGACTTTGGCCTCACCTTCAGTATGATGCTCGATGGCAGGTGGATCGTCAGCGAGGAGGTTGATATCTTCATCGAGGGTGAGTTTGTTGAGCAAAAGCAGGAGCAAACTGCTTAGCGCATTTACACTTGACCTTTTCGGATTTGGCAGCTATCCTGTTGCCACAGGAAGCGTCAGGAGGTCAGACCGTTTAGGGGATTGAAACAATTCCATATTTTCACCTTGATGCAAACGAATAGCGCAAAAACAGGTGGTTCGTTTCACGTTTGACGCTGACTAATGACCCCCACAGGGGAAACTCGGGCGCGAAGAGCTTACCGGCGACCAGGCCAGGTCGCTTAATGGTCTCGTCGCGTCCGGCAACCTGTGGTGCAAGTGTCAGAAATAATTCATCCAGGCAGTACTCCGCGAAGAAAGTGGCCAACAACTGTGGACCGCCCTCAGTCAGGATCAAATCAGAGGGTCGTGTTCGCTGCACGACCTCGAGAATGGCTTGTGCGCTCAAATCACCCTCTCCAGTTGGCTCGATGGCGATGATGCGTGTCGAAGATGGAATAGTCTGCCGGCGCACGCGCTGTTCGCCCTCTTTTGTGGTAATAATCAGAACGGGAACCGCGCCGGATTGAAATAGCCGCTGATTCATGTCGGTATTGCCCTCACGGGTGACGATCACGTTCAAGGGCGGTTCAGACTTGCCCAGACTATGACGAAGTTGCTGGTACAGAGAGGTGAAAGGTGAGTAGATATGTTCGGCGGTCCATATATGTCTCGGTGATTTGCGCAATGTGCCGGCTCCGACGATGATAGAATCGGCGATTGCGCGTAGGATGCCCATAACCATGTGATCGTGCTTATTATTGCCGCTGATGTCGCCGCCGCCAGCGCGCCCCGGCGCTTCCAGAGAAACCACGCCATCCAGCGAGGCGACAAAGTTGGCGAAGACATAGGGGCGGCTGGGCTGTAATGGAAATCGCAGTTGACCGTATAGAGCCGCTAGCTCAGCTGGTAGCGGCATGCCGGTTCCGTGCTGGGCGTCGAAGAGCGTTTCGAGTGGTGGTAATGTGTTCACGCGTGTCCCTTTTTATTGATTAACACAGATATCATCTAGACCTATTATAGGCATATTTGATCGTGATAAAATAGCGTTGAAGTGATATGTTTCTCTCGTTCGGTAACATTTTCATTTGAGAGAACCGTGCCACTTTTGCTTTCTTCCCTATGTTGCTTATTCCCTTGTTTTCATGATAAAGATAGGCGTTCATGCAAGTTACCCTGTCCTGGTAATCTACGCATCTTGTTGACAATGGACAATTGTCCATTATAATGGTCACATAAAAATGGACAATCGTCCATTATAAGAAACTTTCGGAGATAGTTATGGTTGCGCTGCATATCACGACCAACCGTCTTGCGCAAGCGGTAAGAGCACATCGAGAGAGTCGAGGGTTTTCATTAGGTGTCCTTGCGCGAAGGGCGGGCATCTCAAAAACGAGCCTCTCCAAGATTGAAGCGGGCCAGGGCAATCCCTCGCTTGAGGTCTTGAACAGCATAGCCAACGCGTTGAACGTGCCTGTCAGTGCTCTTTTTGGGGAGGAGAATCATCCCCAGCTCCATATCATCCGCCGGGGAGAGGGCCAGGTCGCGACATCCGATTCCGGATTACATGTTCGCACATTGCTTGTTGATGGTCGCAGTCATCGTGTGAGCATTTATGAGATGCATCTCCCTGCGCGGGCAACTTACCGTGCGCCTGGACATCTCCCCGGTACGCAAGAATTTATCCTCTGTCTGGATGGGGAAATGCGCCTGGGGCCGGAAGAACAAGAAGTAGACCTGCGCTCTGGAGATGCTATCTGCTTCGCAGCCGACCTTCCTCACACCTATGCTTCGATCAGTGGTGCGAAGGCGCTCCTGGTGATGCACTATCCTCCGGCACAAGGGGTTGTGCCATAAATGAGGCCATGACTTCTATTCCGTTACCACTCTTATCTTAAAAGGAAAACTGATGAACGTCTATGAACAACGACTGTGCACCTACCTTCAGGAACAGCAAATAGAGGCGGAGCATCTGTCATTCGATCAACCATGCCATTCAGTAGCGGAGGCGGCCCGCGCTGTCGATGCGTCTCCCCAGGAGCTTGTCAAAAACATCTGCCTTATTGATGGTGATGGCCAGCTGATCACTGCCATTGTAAAAGGCGAAGATCGAGTGAGCGTCTCGCGGATTGCTAAAACGTTGCAGAAAGAAGAGCTTCGACTGGCGACCCCTGGCGAAATCCTGGCAAAAACCGGCTATCCATGTGGAGGAACGCCCTCGTTCGGCTATGCAGCGATGTTTCTGGTTGATCCGAAAGTGATGGAACGAGAGGTGGTTTATACAGGAGGTGGCAGCGAAACCTCGCTGGTAAAAATAAGGACAGAAGAACTTGTGCGGGCCAATCGGGGCACTATTGTCCGTATTCGCCAGTAACAGCTTGGCAACCTGCTCCTCAGTTGCTTTCATCGTCATTCGTCTGAAACTGGAAAGAGGGAGCATCGACAACTTGCGCCCATTGGCCCTCTTGTTTTTCATAAATAGAAACCCAGGCACAACGGAAAGAGAAATTCTGCTCTTTCTTATCAGGCCCCTCCTGAGAAGCACGAAGGCGAATTTCGCCGATTACCCATGCCATACTGGCATCTGCTGAGATATGGATGATTGGGGCAGCAGTCTCGCTGATGTCATAGAAGTGAGTCCGCTGGAAATACTGCTCGATGGAAAGGAACGCTTCTTCTTTTGTGCGAAGCCGGACGCCTGCATTGCGTATCTCATACCACTGTGAGGCATATTCAGCCAGAAATGTTCTAGCATCATGCTCAAAGTGGGCTTGCAGGGAGCTTTTGTATAGTTGCAAGAGCCTCGATTTTTCCTGCTCGCTATTCACACGACCTCCTCAGTCCAACCTTTCCCTGGTACCATCTGCATCATTTTTAATGGTGCCTGATGGTTCCGAGGAAAGGTTATTGGGGAACCTGTACTTTTTACTTTATTCTCCCTATCACCACCTCGATCCGGTAGTTTTCCAGCTTCTTCAACTCGTTCGGTGCCACCGTTTCGCGGTAGACCTCGTTGAGAGTTGGCACCTCCTGACCATCGGTGCTGGTGTAGAGTACATCGGCCAGAGTCTCGGATTGCAGCGCTTCGCCGTGACGATTGAGGATCGAGGCCAGTTCGTCGCCGGTATAAAGGGCCAGCGCGATATGATCCTCGATGTTGAGGCCGGCCTTCTTGCGCATATCCTGGATGTAGTGAGTCAGGTCACGTACCAGGCCCTCTTCGCGCAGTTCTGGCGTAATTGTTGTTTCCAGCGCAACAACGTAGCCGCGCTCCTCCGCAGCTACAAAGCCTGGACGAGCGGTAGCAACCACCTCAACCTCATCAGGTGTGAGTTCAATCGACTGGCCATCAAGCGTAAAATGGAGCTTGCCAGTCTCGCTGAGGAGCTTTGCAGCCTCTTGTGTGCCATGCGCGTCCAGCGCTTTGAATTTTGTCAAGATTTTTTGGACTAGCGGCCCATATTTGGGTCCCAGTATCTTCACCTGCGGCTTGAGTGAGTAGGCCAGCATGTCACTGCTCTCGCCCATCAATTCCAGGTGTTTGATGTTCAGCTCTTCAAGCACCTGGTCTTTGAGACGCAGTAAAGCCTCCTCTTCTTCCTGATCTGGAACGCGCACATACAGGGCGTTCAATGGTTGGCGTACTTTGATCTGTGCCTTTTCACGAGCGGAGCGGCCAAGACTAACAACACGCATGACAAGATGCGTCTCGCGAGTCAATTTTTCATCGATCAGGTTCTCGTTTACCTCTGGCCAATCGCACAGGTGAACGCTGAGCGGCGCCTGCTGGTTCACACTGCGCACCAGGTTCTGGTACAACTCCTCGGTAGTGAACGGAATAAATGGCGCGAGCAGCGTGATGAGCGTGGTCAGGCACTCGTACAGTGTCAGGTACGCTCCCAGCTTGTCGTTGTCCAGTTCCGTTTTCCAGATGCGTTCGCGGCTGCGGCGCAGGTACCAGTTGGACAGGTTCTCCAGGAACTCCTGCATTGCCGCGCCAGGGGCCGAGCTATCGTAATGTTCTAGACCACTGGTGACGGCGTGGATGGTCAGTTGCAACTCCGAGAGAATCCAGCGATCCAGTTCGCTGCGCTGCGAAACGGGCAGGGAATGCTGTGTGGGATCAAAACCATCGATATTCGCATAAGTCACAAAGAACCAGTAGACGTTCCAGATTTTATCCAGCGTCCGGCGCACGAGCATCCACTTCTCGCTCAGGCGCACCGGCATGCCGGTGCGCGTTGCCTTTTCCATATCCTCTTCGGTGGGGATACGTGGGAAGTTGAGGTTTTGCTCAGGAACATGGTTCGTAAAGAGCCAGCGCATGGTATCAGAACCGACGCGTTCGGCGGCATCGTCGAACACGACGAGGTTGCCCTTGGATTTGTGCATGGGAGTGCCATCTTCGCCCATCAAGGTGCCGTAACCAAAGAGCGTCTTGAATGGCGAGACCTCGGCCAGCTCAGTGCTCATCACCAGCAGTGAATAGAACCAGTTCTTGAACTGTCCGGGGAAGGATTCGGTGACGAAGTCCGCCGGGAACCATTGCCGCCAGTATTCCGGGTCGGTGCGATAATGCAGTGTCGAGAATGACACAATGCCGGCGTCAAGCCATGGGTTGCCAACATCTTTGATACGCGAGACCTCGGCGCCGCAGTTCTTGCAGCGAATTTTTACCGCGTCCACATATGGACGATGAGGAGAATGGCCCTCGAATTCCTCCCAGCCGGCTACCGCGCGCTCCTTTAACTCCTCTTTGCTGCCGATAACCTCGAATGCACTGCACTCCGGGCAGTCGTAAATGGGAAGTGCCAGACCCCAGTAGCGTTTTTTGGAGATCATCCAGTCGTCCATGTTGCGCAACCAATCAAGCTCACGTTCCATGCCGAATTGGGGAATCCAGGTGGCCTGGCGTACCACTGCCATGATCTCGTAGCGCAGCTGGTCCATGGAGATGTACCACTCATCCACCAGGCGGAAGATCAGTTCGGTCTTACAACGCCAGCAGATGGGGTAGCGGTGCTTGTAGTTCTGCGTGCGGTACAGCAGGCCTTTCTGCGCGAGATACTCCGCGATCTCCTGTCCCACTTCGGCGGCGTTTTTGCCGGTTAGCCAGTCGAAGCTCTCCATGTAGACGCCAAATTCGTCAACGGGAGCGATGACCGGCAGGTTGAACTCTTTTGAGAGCGCGAAGTCTTCGCTACCACAGCCTGGAGCAATATGGACGATGCCGGTACCCTCGGTGGCGCTGACATCCTTCCAGGGGATGACAGTATGTACCACGCCCTGCTCCGCGGGTAGCTCGTCGAACGGGCCGCTATAGGCCCAGCCCAGCATATCACTGCCCTTGAGCGTCTCTACGACGTGGTAATCTCCCTTGTCGCGTCCCTTGAGCGCCTTGAGGACAGGCAACAATGCCTCAGCCAGGTAGTAGTATTCGCCATCCTGCTCCACCTTCACATAGGGCAGGTCGGGATTCACCGCGGCAGCAACGTTTGCTGCCAGCGTCCAGGGCGTCGTTGTCCAGACCAGCAGGTATTCGCCGGGACGGTTCAGCAATGGAAAGCGTGCGTAGATGCTGAGGTGCGTGGTTTCCTGGTAGTCCTCGGATAGCGTTTCCATGTTGGAGATGCCGGTAGCGCAGCGCGGGCACCACGTCATCACATCATGACCTTTGTAGATGATACCTCGTTCGTAGCACTTCTTCAGGAAGTACCAGATGGTATAGTTGTTCTCATCCGAGAGCGTGTAGTAATCGTTGCCCCAATCCATCCAGTAGCCCAGGCGGATGGATTGCTCGGTCATGCGTTTAGCGAATTTGAAGACGCGCTCTTTGCAGAGCTGCACGAATTTGTCGATGCCGAATGCTTCAATGTCGCGCTTGTTTTTGAAGCCAAGCTCTTTCTCGACCTCGACCTCGACCCAGAGGCCCTGGCAGTCGAAGCCGTTCTGGTAGCGCTGCTTGTAGCCCTGCATGGTTTTGAAGCGTTGGTACAGGTCTTTATAGGTGCGGCCCCAGGCATGATGGACGCCCATGGGGTTATTGGCGGTAATCGGCCCATCGAGAAACGAGAATTGCCTGTCGCTACGGTCATTACGATGCAGATACTGTTGCAATACATTGTGTTCATCCCACCATTGCTGGATTGCGTGTTCCAGGGCGGGATAGTCAACCCTATCCGCGGGGATGACAGGCTGGAACACACTTGATTTCACCGGCACGTGAGCCTCCTCCTCATTTATTCACAGATCAATCCGTGAGTTTGATTTCCAGGCGTTTATTGATTTTGCCCTTATTTTCAGTCTTGACGATTTTAATGCCCCCAACCTCTTTCGTATGGCTGACGTGGGTGCCACCGTCGGCCTGCAGGTCGAGACCTACTATTTCGACAATGCGTACTTCTTCAATTTCGGGCGGCAGCAAGTTAATTTTGGTGCGAATAAGATCGGGTATGGCGAACGCCTTCTCGCGTGGCAACGTATAGACGCGAATAGGGTAATCCGCCTGCACTGCTTCGTTAATTTTCTCCTCGATATACGCGATACGATCCTTGTTCAGGTTTTCCATAGCAAAATCCATGCGCGCGCGGTCTGGATACATCTGACCGCCGGTCACCTGGACGCCGAACTCTTTCCAGATGACACCGCATAGGATGTGCAGCGCCGTGTGCGTGCGCATCATGCGGTAACGGAAATCCCAGTCAATCGTACCGACGACTTCCTCGCCGACTGCCGGGGGTAGAGAGTCAAGCGTATGCCAGACCACGTCGTCGCGCTTGTTCATAGCGATGACTGTAGCTTCGCGCTCGCGGTTATCCCAGGTAATAGTGCCGTGATCGGGCATCTGACCTCCGCCGCCAGGAAAAAATACGGTGGCGTCGAGTGCTATCTCATCACCTTCAACCGCAACAACCTTGGCGCTGCACTCAAATGTGTAACTGTTTTCGTGATAAAGCAGTTTCGTCTTCATGGCGTACGCTCCTTTGCATACATTTTTTCATTAAAAAACCCCTCGTCCACTATACGAAAGGGACGAGAGGAACTCCCGCGGTACCACCCTGATTAACCACGCAGCAGACATCAAGTCTGGAAGAATGGCTCACTCAGTTTTTGTTCTCATTTGTAGGGGGTGTAGATAGACAATGACAGTAACTGTTAATCATTCAGTGTCATTGTAGTACTTGTAGCCCTACGGTTGAGAGACCTTCGTGATAACGGGAAGGGTCCGGCCGGCTCTACTAGAGGTGTTCTGCCAGCAGGCTCGGGAGAGATTTTCGGCTCACTACCTGTATCCGTTTACACCAGACCGGGACTCTCTAAAACAGGAAATGTGGCCTACTCGCTCCGTCTTCGCCAGGTAACTTACTTGTTGAAATATAGCAAGAGTATGATATCACAAAACGTGATAAAATACAACTGTTAGAGCCAATCCGCCCTATGAATAAACGATATGAACTAGGGAAACTTCGTTATGTACGATCTCAATACATTTTATGGCCCCAATGCGGGTTATGTGCTTGAACTTTATGAGCGCTACCGCCAGGACCCGGCCTCCGTCGACCCGGCGACACGCGCCATTTTTGAAACATGGTCACCGCAGAGCCAGCTGCCATCACAACTGGCTCCAACCGCTCCGGCAGTATCTTATGATGTGAAAAATGTCGTTGCCACTGCCGCGCTTGCCCATTCCATTCGCGAACGCGGCCACCTGGCGGCGCATCTCGATCCACTGGGCAGCGAACCTCTGGGGGATCCGGCGCTTCTGCCCGAAACGCATGGCATTGGCGATGCTATCCTGGCACAACTGCCCCCAAACATTGTAGGGGGACATGCCGCCGAGGGTGCGCGCAACGCGTTGGAGGCGATTACCAGGTTGCGTGCCATGTATTCCGGCACCATCAGCTATGAATTCGATCAGGTAAAAAATCCGCAGGAACGTGGTTGGTTGCGTGATGCCGTGGGCCTGCAATTGTATCACGAGCGGCTTTCACCAGCGGAAAGCCGGGCACTATTGAAGCGCCTGACGCAAGTCGAGGCGTTTGAACGCTACCTGCACCAGACCTATCCCGGCCAGAAACGCTTCTCGATTGAGGGAACTGATGTGCTGGTGCCGATGCTGGATAAGATCATCGATGGGGCTGTCGAGGAGGGTGCGCGTGAGGTAATCATCGGCATGGCCCATCGTGGCCGCCTGAATGTGCTCGCCCACGTGCTAGAAAAGCCATATACTAAAATCCTCAGTGAATTTATGCATCAGAAGCACGAGGAAGGCGTTCCGCTGACCGATACATTCGGCTTTGGCTGGACGGGCGATGTCAAATACCATCTGGGAGCCGAGCATGTCCTGGGCGAGGGTGCAACTGTAGAGCTGAAGATCACCTTATCCCCCAATCCCAGTCACCTGGAATATGTCAATCCAGTTGTAGAAGGCATGACGCGAGCATCGCAGGAAGAATGCGATGACCCCGGCGCTCCAGAACTGAGCGTAGATCGCACCTTGCCTATTCTCATTCATGGTGATGCGGCTTTCCCCGGCGAGGGCATTGTCGCTGAGACGCTGAATCTCGGAGAGCTGCGCGGCTACTGGGTAGGTGGAACCATCCATATCATTTTGAACAACCAGCTCGGATTTACAACCGAACCGGAAGATAGTCGCTCTACGCTCTTCGCAAGCGATCTGGCCAAAGGATTCGAGATGCCCATTATTCATGTGAATGCCGATGACCCTGAAGCTGCTCTCACAGCTGTGCGTATAGCGCATGCTTACCGCGACAGGTTCCATAAGGATATCTTGATCGACCTGGTTGGCTACCGGCGCTGGGGACATAACGAGGGTGATGAACCCGCGTTCACCCAGCCGATCATGTATGAGCAAATCCGTGGCCATCCAACTGTACGCGAACTGTACGCCCGGCGTCTTGAACAGTCGGGCATGATTTCACCGCAGCAAAGTGAGGCGATGGTCAAGAGCGCTTTCGAAGTGCTGGAAAACGCCAAAAAAGAAGCAGAAAGCAATTTGCAGCAGCTTGATAACGAGGAGATGAACGGAGCAAATGGACACTACGAGCAGTTGGAGCTTCCCCCGCAAGTACCGGCCGAACAGCTGATTGCTTTTAATAACGAGTTGCTAAAATGGCCTGATGGCTTTTCACCCCATCCCAAACTGGCGCGCCTGTTGCAGCGTCGCGCTAGCACAATGGGGCCGGAGGGAGGAATAGATTGGGGACAGGCGGAGGCGCTGGCTTTTGCCTCTATTCTTGCTAATGGCACGCCGGTTCGATTGAGTGGACAGGATAGTGAGCGAGGCACGTTCAGTCACCGCCATGCTGTGCTGCATGACCAGCATAATGGCGACAAATACATACCCTTGCAGCATCTTTCTGAGGCACAGGCGCCATTTGCGATTTATAACAGTCCATTGAGCGAGAGCGCCGCGCTGGGTTTCGAATATGGCTACAGCGTTCATTCACCTGCTTCCCTTGTATTGTGGGAAGCGCAATTCGGCGATTTTGCCAATGTCGCGCAGGTCATTATTGACCAGTTCATCTCTTCTGGACGCGCTAAATGGCGGCAGGATTCCTCGCTGGTGCTCCTGCTGCCACACGGCTACGAGGGACAGGGGCCAGAGCATTCAAGCGCACGTTTAGAACGCTATCTTGAGCTTTCTGCCCAGGACAACTGGCGCGTGGCCATCTGCTCTACCGCGTCACAGTACTATCACCTCTTGCGCTTGCAGGCATATAATTTGCAGCGCGTTCCAAGACCGCTGATTGTTCTGACGCCGAAGAGCTTACTGCGCCATCCATTAGCCTCTGCCAGCTTGAAAGAACTGGCGGAGGGACGGTTCGAGTATGTGATCGACGACCGGGAGGCGCTTACACATGCGGGTGACATACGGCGCGTTGTGCTTTGCGCGGGTAAAATTGCTATTGATCTGCTTTCCAGCGAGGAGCGCAAACGAGCTCAAGATGTCGCGATTGTGCGGGTTGAAATGCTGTATCCATTTCCCGAAGATGAACTGAGAAAAGTGCTTGTCAACTATCCCAACGTGCGCGAAGTGGCGTGGGTGCAGGAGGAGCCGCGGAATATGGGAGCCTGGACGTATATGTCGCCGCAGCTTTCGGCAATGCTCGGCTCAGCTGTCGAATTGAATGTCATCGCGCGCACCGCCAGGTCGAGCCCGGCCACGGGTTTCTCGGACCTCTTCCAGTCGGAGCAGGAATATATCATTAAAGAGGCGCTGCAAGCTTCAGTGAAGCAAGTGCGGAGGTAGCAGATATGTCCGTTGAAATACATGTCCCAGAATTGGGGGAATCCATCGTTGATGCTGTCGTAGCGAACTGGCTCAAACATGAGGGCGATACAGTCAACACGGGTGATGCGCTGGTAGAACTGGAAACCGATAAGATCAATGTCGAAGTCAGTGCTGAACAAAGCGGCGTGCTGCAAAAAATTGTCAAACAGGAGGGAGAGGTGGTATCCGTAGGCGATGTGCTGGGGGTAATAGGCGAAGGCGCGGGCGAGGCGGCTACGCCTGCTCAGGAAGCATCCGCTCAAGTGGAGTTAGATGGGCAAAGGCCGGTGGAGGAACAGGCGCAGGTCCGTGCTGGCCAGGAAGCTAAGGGTGAGCAGCGACCGTCTTCTCCCCTGGCGCGCCGTATTGCTGCCGAGCATCATATTGATCTGGCGCAGGTGAAGGGGAATAGCCCGCATGGCCGCGTAACCAGGGAAGATGTCATCAGCTACCTGGAGCAGAACAAGCAGGATGCGCCGCACCAGGCTACCGCAGCAGCTACGCAAGCACAGCCATCTGCACCGCCCGCGCCTGCAGCGAAGCCATCACCGGTCGTTGCCCCGCAGCCGGGTAGAGAGGAGCGTATCCGGCTCTCACGCAGGCGGCAGACGATTGCGCAGCGCCTGGTTGAGACGCAGCATACGGCGGCGATGCTCACGACCTTCAATGAGATCGATATGAGCGCCGTCATGGAGGTGCGCAGCCGGCGTAAGGAGTCTTTTAAGGAAAGATATAATGTCTCGCTTGGCTTCATGTCCTTCTTCACCAAAGCAGTGGTAGGGGCGCTCAAAGCCTTCCCGCGCCTGAATTCCGAAATTCAAGGCAATGAGCTGGTCTTGAAGCATTATTATGATATTGGAATAGCGGTTGGAGCAGAAGAGGGCCTGGTTGTGCCGGTGCTGCGAGATGCCGACCGCAAGAGTTTTGCTGAAATCGAGCGAGAAATTGCTGATCTTGCGAAGAAGGCGCGCGAAAATCAGTTGTCGCTGGCCGAGTTGCAAGGAGGGACGTTTACCATCACCAACGGTGGGGTGTTTGGTTCGCTGATGTCTACGCCAATTTTGAACGGGCCGCAGGCCGGTATTCTGGGTATGCATAAGATTGAACAGCGCCCAGTGGTTGTCGCGGGCCAGATAGTCATTCGACCGATGATGTACGTCGCTTTATCGTATGATCACCGCATCGTGGATGGTCGGGAAGCCGTACAGTTTCTGGTGCGAGTGAAGGAATTGGTGGAGGACCCGGAGACCTTGCTGTTGGAGGGATAAAACATCCCGGCCTGCACTCTCGACATAACTTGTCTCAACCTGTATAATCTAGGATGTGCCGGGTATAGCCCTGTTTATTCCTGATGGTACAATAGACGGAACCATTTGGGGAGCGATCTGGGAAATGCATGCTTAATCGGGTGGTACGAGAAGAGGAATTCGCCATACTATGCAACAATATGGAAATACGGATGAAATGGATGCCCTGATTGGCAGGACAT
Source organism: Ktedonobacteraceae bacterium (assembly GCA_035294305.1). Lineage (GTDB taxonomy): Bacteria > Chloroflexota > Ktedonobacteria > Ktedonobacterales > Ktedonobacteraceae > DASRBN01. The sequence continues at coordinate 159,240 of DATGLD010000021.1, forward strand.
TAGGGCAATTTATCATAAGGGAGCGTATAGGTTCAGGTGGCATGGCAACGGTTTTCAAGGCCTACCAGTCCACCCTTGAGCGCTATGTCGCGATTAAAGTCCTACCCGCTTTTCATGCGCACGATCAAATTTTTGTGAAGCGTTTCGTGATGGAGGCTCGCTCTGTAGCGAGGCTGGCCCACCCGAATATTGTGCAGATACATGATTTTGGACAGGAAGACGATAATGTTTTCTATATTGTAATGGAGTATGTCGATGGTGGGACATTGAAGGACCGTTTGAAGATGAGGGCCTTAACGGTTCCTGAGTCGATTGATTTTGTGATCCAGGCGGCTGAAGGGCTCGGCTGTGCCCACAGCAATGGGATCATCCATCGCGATGTGAAGCCTGCTAACATGCTGCTGCGCAAAGATGGGCATCTGCTGCTTTCCGATTTCGGCATTGCGAAAATGCTCGAGGGAACGACGAATCTCACACGCGCCGGTACTGGCATCGGCACGCCGCAATATATGTCGCCGGAGCAGGGGACCGGCCAGCCGGTTGATCGCCGCAGCGATATTTATTCGCTGGGCATCGTGCTCTACCACTGTTTGACAGGTCGCGTCCCTTTTAACTCGGATAACCCACTCTCGATAACGGTAAAGCACCTGAATGAGCCCTTGCCAATCGAGAACCTGCGCAAGATGGGTGTACCTTACCCTGTGGAGCAGGTTGTTTCGAAGATGACCGCGAAGTCTCCATCAGATCGCTACCAGTCGGTAGATGAGCTCATCGATGCGTTGACAGCGGCGCTTTCAGCCTCTCACCTGTCTTTACCGCGCTGGCGATCAGGCATTCAGCCTATCTCGGCGGCCGTTCCGGAAGTGCCGCCACAAGCACATAAAGCATCCGGCCCGCTGCTATACACTCCCCCTGTGGGTTCGCAGCCCCTGGCTCCTATTTCGCGGCCATCGCTGGTAACAGTACCATGTTTCCGCTGCGGTCAGTCGAATCCGAGCGACCGCCTGTTTTGTACATCCTGCGGATATGAGCTTTCGGATAGGCGTGCGGCGGCTGACCGCTTTATGGGGCCAAATGGTCGTCCTATTCTTGCGCGGCTTTCGATCCAAAATGGGCCGATGGCGGGCCGCGCATACATGTTTCACCAGGATATCACAACGATTGGCCGCACAAATGGCAATGACCTCATCATCTCGGGGCGCACTGTTTCGCGCAATCACGCGCGCCTCTGGTTTGATAATGGCCGCTGGTATATCGCAGATATGAAGAGTGCGAATGGAACGGTGGTAAACAATGTGCGGCTGCAACCGCATGTGCCAACCCCATTAAATGATAACGACGTGATCAATTTTGGTGACGAGGTGGTGGTTTTTAACATCGTGTACTAGGCTTCACTACTATCCATGTGAGCCATCACAGGTTTCACAGCAGTCCCATATTGTTAGGAAGGTTCAATCAAATGAGTTCCATCAATCCTGTAATTCAGGTAGCGCAACAAATGCTGCTAGGAGGTGCGGTCAAACAAAATCATGCGCTTGAGCACGCAACAATTGTGTTGTTGAGCAGAAAATATCCCGAAGTTCGCTTTGCCGGTATCTCTTTTGCCGCGGGCTTTTTCGTGTTCGGGGAGGTGCCGACCGAGGCAATTCTGCCGGCAGCGCAGGAAGCTCTCACCCTCTTGCGTACAACCACGCCGGAGCTGGCGATTCACGAGCGCTGCGGCACCAATCTGGCGGTGTCGGGAATGCTGACCGGTCTGTCGGCAATGACGGTGGCCCGCATGCGCAAGCCATTCAGCACGGCCAATAATGTCATCCTGGCCGCAACCGCTGCCCTGATCCTGGCACGTCCATTGGGGCTACTAGTTCAGCGCTATGTCACAACGCAGACTCCTAACGCGTCCATGAAGATTACTGGCGTGTCACGCCGCATGTTCTTTGGCACTCCGGCTCATTTTGTTAGCACGGATAATCCGGAAGCCGCCGGCCTGTTCTCTTGATAGCTGTGAGCGCTGTCAACAAAGACTCTGTAGAAAAAGTGGGACGCCTGTGTTGCGTCCCTACATTTTGTTATTTTCATCTAACTCAGGAGGTCCGTATGGAACGCAGCCGTTTTCTGGTGGAAACGACCTGGCTGGCCGAGCATTTGAATGATCCCCACTTGCGAGTTGTAGATATGCGTGGCTATGTGCGTACAGTAGAGCGAAATGGGGTTCAGGATGCGTTGTATGTGGGAGCGCGAGACGAATATGAACAGGGCCATATTCCCGGCGCTTTGTATATCGATTGGACAAGCGATATCGTTGATCCGGATGATGCTGTAGAGGCCCAGGTGGCGCCCGCGGAGCGTTTCGCCGAGGTCATGGGGCGGCTGGGCATCGGGGACCAGCACCTGGTTGTGGCTTATGATGCGCATCCTGCCTCGCAGTTTGCCACGCGCCTGTGGTGGGCACTCAACTATTATGGCCATGACCAGGTCGTGGTATTGAATGGAGGCTTGCCCAAATGGCAGCGCGAGAATCTGCCATTGACCGGTGCCGTGCCTGTTTATCCTGCGGCGACATTTACTCCTGTTGTTCAACCACAATTGCGCACTACTGCTGGCGAAGTGCTCTCTTTGCTTGGCCAGCAGGGAGTGAGGCTTGTCGACGCGCGCGATCGCGGCCAGTATACGGGAGAGATTGTGCGGGGGCATGGACGCCCAGGTCACATTCCAGGCGCTATCAATATTCCACGCGAGGAACTGGTCGATCCGGCGACGGGAACGTTTCGCAGCAATGAAGAACTCGCGCAAGTTTTTTCCGCGGCAAACGTGTCACCGGAGGAGCGTGTGATTGCGTATTGTAATGGAGGCGTGGCGGCGACGACCGTTCTTTTTAGCCTCGCCATGCTTGGCTACCCACGATTGGCCAATTATGACGGCTCCTGGAACGAGTGGGGCAAACGCCAGGAACTGCCGGCGGAATTCTAGTTGCAATGGAGGGTACCGGGTCGCTCTTATGCAAGAAGATGGACTGGAAGAGACACCGCAAGACTTGCTTGATCTCACCGAGGTGATGCATGCCTTTGGTGTGAGCGAATGGAATAACCTGGGCCCTGTTGCTTCTGCGCACGATGGGTCGTCAGGCCTGCTGGTTGAGATTGCCGGCCAGCGCTATATCCTTAAAGAACCGCCTGGCGGTTTGCTCGAGGAAGATAGCAGCCATCGCTATGCTTTCCAACGCTATCTCCGCGAGTCGGGTATTCCGGTACCCTCTTTGTGGCTGACTCCACAGGGAGAGCCGGCGCTAACAATCGGTGAAGATGTATTTGAACTCTGGCAATGGATTGATGGTGAGGTATATGATTCGAAGCATCCTCGCAGCTTGCAGTGGGTAGCGGCAGCGGGAGAAATGCTGGCGCGTATCCATCAAGCCTCACGTCGTTATCCTGGTTCAGAGCACCGCTGGCCCTCAGAGGTTCAGGCGGGTGGACTGGTGCAAGGATGGTTGAACTTCGCGCGTGCCATAGCGGATCAAAGTGAAGTGCATGCTATTGCCGCAGCTTTATCGAATGTGATTGATCAATGGGAAGCAGTTTTGCCTGTTGCCATGATGTCCATCGGCTCCGGTCGTGGCCTACCTGAGTTCAATATTCACGGCGACTATACCCCTATGCATTTGCGTTTTGAGGGCGAGGCAGTGTGCGCGGTTTCAGGATGGGATGCTTCGCGCTGGGAGAAACGTCTGATTGAACTTGCCTACACGCTTTTTTCATTTAGCGCGTTGGAATGGCGAACGGATAGCCCTTTGACAAGACCTCTGATGAAACGTGGCTTCGATCCTGTACGTATGAGGCGCTTTTTAGCAGCATATGGTGCCCTTTATCCGCCTGTCCCCGGTGAGGCGGCGCTCCTCGCCGATGCTCTGATGCTGGTAACGCCGATTATTACCGCAAACGGCCCGCTCGAAGATATCTTCTATGCTGAAGAGAACATCGAAGAAATATTGATTGATGACGTATTGGAAAGGCTTGCCTGGGCAACATCTCTACCGGCCTGGCTCGGCCGTATGCGTAGTGCGATTGCTGAGATGTGGGAGTGCTTAGAATAGCGCTATTCATTATTTCTCTTTGGACTGTTATGGGGGGCCATCTTTGGAGTACTGGGGCCTCTGTCAAGTTGAGTCGTGGGCAGTGGAGGCACATGATTTTCCAGTATTTGCGTGCTAACAGCCCGTCGAGGATAACAGGCACGATTGCCGGCGCTCTTGCGGCTTGTGGCCTGGGCATCGCGCTTTCTCTGCTCTTTGTGTTGGGATTCCTTGCCTATAGCACCTATTCCATCCCTTTGTTCACCCATAATCTGTGTGATTACAACTTTGGTTATGGAGATTGGCAGATTGTAACTGCCTGGGGAATCGCCCAGGGACCACTCATAGCCGCAAATCTGTTCTTCTACTCTCTTGGTGCGCCTTTTACAGTCAACGTTCCACAGGCCATTGGTGATGCCTGTTTTTTTACAGGTAATCCACATACTACACACCTGGCTTTGAGTATGTTTACCGGAACTCCTCATTTGCCACAGTGGACGTATGCCTTGCTGCTTATCCCGGTAGTAAGTCTTTTCCTTGGTGGCAGGGTGAGTGCCGCTATTGCCAGGCCAAAGGGAGTGGGTGCTGCTTCCGGCAGGAAATCAGCAATTTGCGCCGGCGCCAGTACCTGTACAGCCTGCTAGTCGTGGAACGGGACGCGCGCGCAGCCAGCTCTCTTTCCTTGCCTTACTTGTTGTGGTAATAGCGCTCATTGCGGCAGGTATGTCGGTGATGCAGTGGTCGGCAATGCGGGCCGTGACCCTGGGATTTCCAAAACCAACGGTACAGATTATATCGTCCAACACCGGCTCGTACAGAACATCTGATGCTGTACAATTCTCGGCTAGCGCTATTGGAAGAGACCTCAGTTACTTCTGGGATTTTGGAGATGGGAGCGGTGCAAATGGGGCCCATGTCAGTCACACATTCAGCAGGGCTGGCTCTTATACGGTTATAGTGACTGTGGTAGACGCTATAGATCAGTCGAGTAGAGCCAGTGTCTCTGTAACTATTTTACCCGTATTGCCAACCGCGACGTTCACTTTCTCGTACGCCTATGGCGATTACGTCGGTTTCGACGCCAGTGGCTCAACTTCCGACCCAGGTACGAATATAGCCAGCTACTTCTGGAATTTTGGCGATGGAAGCACCGATACTACTTACACCCCGTCAGAATATCATTACTATAATTCAAGCGGGTCATACACTGTTACTCTGGTGGTGACCGATTCTGCGGGACAGCAGAGTAGTCCATACTCTCAAGCGGTATACCCTCAATATTGATGAGGCGGAATTACGCAGGCATGATAGTGATGAATGAGCGAGGTGAGGTTTCATCCTTTGTCCCTCCTGATTTGTATTCCTTGTTTTTCAGGACGGGACGGCCCTTACTTTATATAGAAATCATAAGCCTCTTGCAGCCGCGGGCAATTCACCCCATGTTCTTTTGCGCGCCGCAGTAGCGGAGCAAAAAGCGCTTCTGCCTCGTGTGGCTGGTTGGCCCATACATCACGCGCGAACGAGGAATCGGCCTGTGGGTCGAAGCGCCCCGCAACGGCAAGGCTGGCCGCTCCAGCATCTTCCAGCATGGAAATACCACTGGCTCGCGCAATATTCCCGACCTCTCGCGCTATTTCTGCCCAACGAGAGCGCAAGCGGGCATCTTGGCGAATTTTGCCGATAGGCAGGCGCGTCTCAGCATTGACGATGGCGAAAGGTACCAGGAAGAGCTGCTTCATCCACATACGCCGCTCGATGTCATCTACCAGCGCCGCTTCAACATCCGCGCTTTCGAGCGCATTGACCATTGGAAGCAGCCTGGTACGATGTTGAACCGGCAGAAATAATTGCGCAACGCCAGGTTTGATATCGATCACGCCGGGGGAGATGATGTTTGCGCCGACATATAAAACTCCCATTGCCGCTCTTTCGTTGCCGTACAGTGCGGACACAGCATCATATGCGGCGAAACCATTTTGTACAGTGACGAGCAGTGTTTCAGGCGTGATACGTGAGGCTATCTCTTCCAGTAATGCCGGGATGTCGTAGGATTTGGTTGTCAGTAAGATAACAGGGGCGAACCGCTTGACATCATCGAGTGCGATACTATTGACCGGCGCATAGATAGTGCGCTTATTTTCGGATACAATTGTCAGCCCCACCTGTTGTAGCTGGCGTAGGGCGTTGCCACGCGAGATGATACGAGGAGGTAGGCCTCCGCGATACAGGGAAGAAGCCAGAAATCCTCCTGCTCCCCCTATACCGATGATATCGATGGCTGTTTCCATAAATTCCTCCTTAGAAGCCGGGTGTTGCGTTGCGGAGTTGTTGGATAGTAATCAGGTCACTGAGCACACCGTATGCCGTCTGTAAGACGCCTGTATTATGTTCGATCAGGGTGATTGTTCCCATGGCCTCGGTCTGGATCGATATGATGCCCGTTCCATCTTTGCCCATATACAATACATCATCGGAGCCGATGCGTTGGGGGCGAACTTCCGCGACGAGGATGCCGTGTTTACGATGAGCCTGGCTGACCAGGCGATACGGCGAACCGGCCAGAGCCGCTGCACAAATATCGTCAGGGGTGAGATCTCGGATGCCTTGACGCTCGACCATGGATGGTTGCCACTGGCCTTCGAGCAGCGAATTGGCGAGAATGGTCGTCTTCATTACAGCGTCCCACCCATCCAGGTCATACCACGGATCGACCTCGGTCACCCCTGCCTGCTGCGCTCTACTGATCGCCTCATCACGTGAATAACCCTGTTCCATCAGGTTCAAGACAATACTACTTGTCGTATTGAGGAGCGCTCTGAAGGACTGTATGCCTACGGCCGGTAATGTGAACTGTGAAAGGTTAATCAAGGGAAGACCGTCCATAACTGCCGATTCGAAGCGGAATTGCACATCGTTGCGGCGCGCCGACGCCTCGAGTTCGGCCTGCGCAAAAGCGACCGGCCCTTTATTCGCTGTTACCACATCCATACCTGCTTCCAAAGCCTGCTGGATATGTGCCAACGCCGGTTGCCCGTTCCGCGGGTTAAGTGTGGTGAGTTCGATCAGGACAGAGGCCCCGGCGGCTTTCCCATCTTGAATGAACTTCCCGGCATTTTCCACGCGTTTACTCGTGCTGCGAAGCAGGCTTTGTGGGTCCTGCTCGAGCGCAAGGTCGGTGGCATCCACACCGTCGGGGTGGACGTAAAAGCCCTTGCTGCGCGAGCCGATCCCGCTAATTACCGGGCGCATACCTAACTCGCGGCCCATCCATTCGCTCCGTGATGCGAGAAGAGGAAGGAATGCCTGGGCTACGTGGCCATAGCCTAGCAAGAGCAGGCGTAATGGAGGGAGTAATGCAGAGAGAGACGTTTCGCTCATGGGTCAATACCTGTGCTTGAATGGGGTGAAAGAACTCCCGGAAAGTGATGGCCGCTTGATGAGGGTGGCCTTTGGTTGCTATGAACAAGAGCATAAGAATAGCGAGTAGAATGACCACCAGGATAATAGCGGTGAAGATAAGGAACTTACGGGTATTAGTTGAAGTGCCGGTAGGCGCAGAGTGGGCTGTTTGGATCGTTGACCCGTTCATCTGCACGATTGGTGCCGCTGGTTGGGGGGCCAGTCGTGCAGATGCCGCGACCGGGGCCGGAGGGCTGGCCTGCATGAAAGGTTTCGGAGGAACCTGGAGTGGAGCAGAAAGCGCCAGGTTCTCAATGGCCTGCTTAGATGCCCGGTGATTCTGCTGTGGAGCATCGCCTGAGAGACCGGCAGGAGGCTCTTGCATGCGTGATGATGGTCCTGAGCCGGGTGATCTCGGTAGCGGTGGAGTAATGACAATGGTTGCTTCCCCTGAAATATCCTGTGGGGTCGTGGTGCCATGCCCGCCGGCCGGCGAATTGCTCGACTGGTAACCCGGTGCAGGTGGTTGTGACAGAGTTGAATTGACGGTGTTGCTGTTTGTCAATGATTTACCGCAGTGAGGGCAGAAAGACGCGTTTCTGCTCAGGTCTCCATTACAGTATGGACACTGCCTGGTAGCGGCCGCAGGCGCCGGAGGCTGGGGATCCGGCATTGCTGTCGTATCCAGCGTTGCCGGATCAAGCGGTCCCTTTGTATTTTGCATTTGCTCAAAGAGCAGGGGTAAATCTGGCTGCGTGCTATGTGGATCGATGTTGCGAGGAGGCCTGCTCGATGAGGGCTGCGTGGACGAAGGCAATGCGGCCAGTACCAAGCGAAGGTCATTGCTGAAATCCGCCACTGATTGATAGCGATCTCTGGGCTTCATTTCCATAGCATGCTTGATGATCGAGTTCAGTTTCTCAAGCAGTTCCGGTGGAAGCGTTCCTAATTGTGCCAGGTGCCGGGAATGGCGTGGGGCTGGCTTTGATGGCTTGGAGATGCCGAGACGAAATTGTCGCCCGGCAGTGGGGTCCGTACTTCCCTCGGGTGGATTGTGCGCGAGCAGGTCCTGCAAGGAAGGCAAATCCGGTTGATTTTGTTGAATTGCCTGATTGCGCGTGGAGACACTTGGAGGCTCATGGGTTGTGAGCACGAAATAGAGAGTACCACCCAACGCGTACACATCCGACCGGGCGTCCGTTCCTGCTCCTCCGGGATATTGTTCCAGCGGAGCATAGCCGGGCGTGCCCTGGTGGCGAATGAAAAAAAGCGTGCGCGCACCATCCGCGGCTGCCTTCGCGTTGCCCAGATCGACCAGTATTGCCTTGCCGTCAGACGTAATACGAATATTATCCGGCTTGATGTCTCGATGAATAATAGGTGGTTGCTGGCTATGTAGGAAGCTCACCGCGTTGGCGACGGAAAGAAGCCAGGTCAGAACCTGGGCCAGGGGAACAACATCGTTTTTCTGGCGCACGATGCGGATGTAATCGGTCAGGTCATTTCCCTCAATATAATCAAGTACCATATAGTATCGCCCCCGCTCATCGAAGGCGTCTTGAAAAGCAGGAAGATTTGGATGGTGTAGTTGACTGAGCACGCGCTCCTCGTGCTCGAGTTGCACTTTGCCGCTCGACCCGGTGACAAGGTATTCCTTAATTGCGTATTGCGTTTTCGTCTGCATGTCTATCGCGATGTAGACATGCCCAAAGCCTCCGCTGCCCAGCACCCGTTCGATACGGTAGCGCCCGTGCAGTATTGTGCCTGACGGTAGCGTTTCCATCGCCATAGAGGATAACTCCTTTTTGGGTTCCAATATGCTCAACAAGGCAACGGGTCAAACCGAATAATGGCCGTATCACATCATCGTGTTGTTCGTGCCACCTACATCCCCCGGCATTATAGCACCTGGTAGGAAGCGTGTCATGTGTCTTATGACATGCTTCCTACCAGGAAAAAGTACTAGTGAGCTGATTCATTAGGCGAATGCCGCTGGATAGATGATGGTGATGGTGACAGCCGCGCCTGTGAGAGGAAAGCCCAGTTGTTCTGTTTGCACACGCGCAAATACATGTATGCTTCAGCCTGTTGCACACCCTGTACCTTATAGAGCTTTTCAGTAAGAAACTTCAAGAGATGGTCGTTATCGCGGCAGACAACCTCAGCCAACAGGTCAAAACTGCCTGTCGTGATAATTAGATAGATCACTTCATCAAACGTAGAGATCTCCTCGGCCACCTGCAGGAGCCGTTCGCCCGATACACGAATACCAATCATACTTGCCAGGGAGAAACCCAGTTTGATGGGATTGGTAACGGCAACGATTTGCATAACCTGGGTATTGATTAAGTTGGCGACACGCTGCCGCACGCTGGCCTCCGATATGCCTAGCTCGGCGGCCAGTTTAGTAAATGGACGCCTCCCATCTAACTGCAGCGCCTCGATAATGCTTTGATCGATTTCGTCTATCCCATTCTTATCGTTCATTATAGCGAAGTATCCCTTGCCCCCTTCCCGTAACTTTATACCCTGGCACCTCGCACCACCCTGCTGTCCTGATGCCAGAAATCAAATGTTCAAGTTCAATGTGGCTATACTACCATCTTAGGCAGAGATGTGCAATAATCTGTAAACAAACGGCTTAAAATCCAGTCTCCAATCGAAGAAAGGATGGCTAGTATGCCTAGTCGTTGCACCGGCTTTGTTTTCGACGAACATTATATGGGGCATGATACGGGGGTCCAGGCGACCGTCGTCACACGCCATGGTTCGTTCGAAGTCTCGCCTGAACCACATCCCTCTTCGCGTTATATCATCAAGCGAATTAAGGAATTTCTCGATGGTTCCGGCCTGACGGCATTGATGCACCCGATTCCGGCGCGTGCGGCCAGCGAAGATGAGATTGCGGTCTACCATACCCGGAAGTATATCGCCGGGATACGCGCGCTTTGTGCCGGCGAGACTCCCGAAGCAGGTTGGGGTGAGATCGATGTAGAGACTGCTCTCAGTCCTGGTACGTTTGAGGCCGCGCTCTATGCGGCGGGCGGTTCAATGAATGCGGTGAGCGCGGTTATGAATGGCCAGGTGCGCAATGCCTATGCTCTCTTGCGACCTCCGGGCCATCACGCGACGAGCAACCAGGCCCTGGGTTTCTGCATCTTTAACAATACCGTCATCGCTGCTCATCATGCCCGTAATGCTTATGGCCTTGAACGCGTCATGATTGTAGATTGGGACGTGCATCATGGCAATGGTACGCAAGATGCGTTTTATGCCGACCCACATGTACTCTTTATCTCGCTGCACCAGCAAAACTGGTTCCCAAAGCTGGCAGGAGAACTGGAGCAGGTAGGAAGCGGCGCGGGTGCCGGCTATACGATCAATATTCCGCTTCCGGCAGGCACCGGCGATAGGGGCTACCGGGCGGCATTCGAACAACTGGTGCTTCCTATCGGCCTGCAGTACCGGCCAGAACTGATTATCATCACGGCCGGTCAGGATGGAAGCTGGCTCGACCCACTTGCCCAGATGATGCTGACCATGGCCGGCTTTCGCAAAATGTCCGAATTAATGCTTGGACTGGCAGAAGAGGTCTGTGGTGGAAAACTGGTGATGCTACAGGCGGGTGGCTATAGCACTGCTTATGTGCCCTATTGCACACTTGCCGCCGTTGAGCCGCTGGTAGGCGTAGATCTCGGCATAGTCGATCTCTACGACACGTCTTCAGAACTTGAACGCAGTGCGACTGTTTTTTCGCAGGAGACGCAAGATGCGCTGGCGGCAGCACGAAAATGGCATAGCAACTGGTGGAAATTGTGATTTCATATAGCCATAGGCTACACAAACAACAAAGCGGAGCAACACCAAAAAGCAACCTCCCGGTCTCTGCTTACAGCCCTTGCCCGGTTCCAGAAAAAATATGCTATACTCTAGATATGCCAGTCCGTTACTAGACGAGGAGGGCCTCCATGGAGCAACCTGCGCCGCGTGCCAGATATGATGAGTTTGCCGAACAATTTACGTCTGTCCTGTATGACAACTGGTCAGATATTCTCCTAATCATCAATCGACAATCGCCCCGTATCGCGGCCCTGCTGAAAGTGGCGACGCCTTCGGGATTGAAACGCGTCAATGGGAGCTGGCATATACAGGTAATGATCAAACGGGTTGTGCAGCGTGATAAGCTGCGTCAACCGCGCGACAACGAAGTCGTAGCCCAGGCGATCCGGACATGGGCGCACACAGCAGCGCAGTTGAAACTCCCCCGCGTGACGGTGAATTTCGAACTCTAAAGCGTATCGATCGCCTGGCTCACTCAAGAAGGAGCCTCCTATGTCTACGGCTCAACCGAAAGTGCGAAGGCGCTTTCCCGGCTTGAATGCTGCCGTCCTGCAACACCCTTATGACCGTGCTGCCCTTGGCGCGCTACAGAAAGTTCCCGGCCTGGATATTGTGGTGCGCAAATTCATTGAACTGTATCCAGAACGTGTTGCCTATATTCTCAATGTCGCGCAGACCGTGCGGGTCTCCAAATTACAGTGCTCACAATTGTATGCCCAGTTGCAGGAGGCATGCGCTATCCTCGATGTAGCCGAGCCTGAACTGTATGTCGCTCAAAATCCCATCCCTAATGCCATAACGAGTGGGAACAGCCACCCTTATATTATTCTGACCAGCGGCTTGCTCGATCTATTGGATGAGGACGAGATACTGGCTGTAATTGCTCATGAACTCGGCCACATTAAATCTGGGCATGTGCTTTACAAGACGATGGCTCGGGGTATCAGCCTTGGGCTTTCGATCATTGGGGACTTGACGCTGGGCATTGGCCGCCTGGTCGGGCGCACGCTGGAGGCCACACTGCTCGAATGGGATCGTAAATCGGAATTTAGCGCCGACCGCGCTGCGCTGCTGGTGGTACAAGATGCACATGTCATGCTCACGCTGCTGATGAAATTTGCTGGCGGCACACTTTTCCAGCGCAATGAGATGAATCCGCAAGAATTTTTGAGGCAGGCCGGTCTGTATGAAGAGGTCGATGTGAGTATACTCAACCGCATTTATAAAATGATGGTGGTAACAGCGGTGAACCATCCTCTAACCATTGTGCGCGCGCGCGAGATTCTCAACTGGTCAGACAGCCGCGAATACAGGGATATTCTCGAAGGCAACTATCCGCGCGCGAAAAGCCCACTAGAGAATCTACCTGGTGACACGACAGCCAGTAATGCTTCCGCATCACCCAGGTATACCGAGAATGGCTTGATTCTCTGCCCGCATTGCAACCGCGAGCAAACGAACCGGCGCTTTTGCAGCCTCTGCGGAGGTGCCATAGCATAAGCATGTGGGGGAAAAAGAGTAACAACTATCGTCTGGCCGGTTATCTGATGATAGCTACAGCGGCAAGTCTTTTCGGACTCAATGGCAACCTGTCACGGCTACTTTTCGATGATGGTATTTCTCCTATCACACTCGTCGAATTTCGCATGCTGATTGGCGCATTGTGCCTTTTCTCGGTTTTATTCATTGGCCAGCGCAAAGGATTGAAGGCGCCATACCGCAGCTGGGGATGGATTGTGGCATTTGGCCTCTCGCTGGCTTTGGTTACCTATACCTACTTCGTCGCGATCAGCCGTTTGCCGCTTACAATATGAGAATTTAGCGGTTCCCGAAGTGAAATTTTTTAAATAAAATTTCTTATAGCCACTTACTACAAATTCAACACTACCAACCAAAGAAAACAAACGAATAACCAGCACTCCTAGAAGGGAAAAAGGAGCTACCCAATGGAACTCAACTGGAACCGCTACCGACCAGCAGCAGATGCCACTATTATTACGACGCTAGATTTGCACGTGGCAGGTGAACCTTTCCGCATCATTACCGGAGGGCTGCCTGAACTACAAGGCGCGACAATGCTGGAACGCCGGCGCTATATGCGACAACACTTTGATCACATCCGGCGAGCATTAATATGGGAACCGCGGGGTCACTTCGATATGTATGGCTGCGTCCTCACACCGGCAGTATCGCCCGAGGCAGATCTCGGTGTGCTTTTCATGCATAATGAAGGCTACAGTACGATGTGTGGACATGGCGCAATTGCCCTGGCAACCGCGCTCCTGGAAACAGGCATATTGGAAGCGAAAGGACGGGAAACGCCCGTCGATTTTGACACGCCGGCTGGATTGGTACGCGCCACCGTTCACCTGGACAACGAAGGCCACGCAGAACATGTCTCGTTTCTGAATGTACCCTCATTCCTGTATGCTCGCGACCTCAAAGTTGAATTGCCACACTATGGGCAAACCAGCATAGATGTGGCATTTGGCGGCGCTTTCTATGCGATAGTGCCAGCCGAGCAGGTGGGCTTAAAAGTGGAGCCGGGACAAATCGAACGACTCGTTGCGGCAGGCGAGGCGATTACACAGGCAGTAAACACCACTCTGGCTATCCAGCATCCGATTGAAGAGGATCTCGGCTTCCTCTACGGTACAATCCTCACCGGGCCGCCTGAAGATCCTACCCACCACAGTCGCAATCTGTGTATCTTCGGCAATGCAGAGGCGGACCGCTCACCCACAGGCACAGGGGTCTCTGCCCGGCTGGCGCTGCTGCACGCTAAAGGTGAAATCGGTGAGGACCAGGAAATCGCAATTGAAAGTATCCTGGGGAAAGCCAGCGTGTTTGGCGGTAGAATCGTGGGACGAGCAAAAGTTGGGCAGTATGACGCGGTCATACCTGAAGTAAGTGGCAGGGCCTTTATTACCGGCCGCCACGAGTTCATTATAGACCCGCGAGATAAACTGGGACAAGGATTTCTGATTGTCTAGCGCCTTTCCGCTTGACTTTCTCAGGTTTGAGAGTATACTCTGCCTATAGAGAGATGGCAGGAGCTGGGCCTTTCCCAGATCTCTCGGTGGGGATTGAAAGGACATGACGCTTCCACCTACAAATATCGAGCAACCTCTGGGCACTTTCTGGTTGATGAGTCTCGCCTCATCTGCGGCGCTTGAGATTGCGCCTCATGTGCCTGCGAACTTCAAGCAGGTTGGCGCTGAGGAGGCTCGTGCGCTTGCCCAGGCAATGGGAAATACCGAAACAACAGAAGTACTTCGACGCTTCTCTACTGGACGGCGCTGCTATGTGGCTATGGTTGGCAATGTCCTTGCCACCTATGGCTGGGTGAGCATGGAGGAAGAGGCGATTGGAGAACTTCACCTGCACATTCGTCTTGCCAGAGGTGAAGCCTATATCTGGGATTGTGCCACATTGCCAGCGTATCGCGGACAGCGCCTTTATCCAGCACTACTAACATACATCGTGAAACAATTGCGAAGCGAGGGCTTAAGCCGGATATGGATCGGCGCCGATAGCGATAATTACGCCTCCCAATCCGGCATGGCCCTTGCCGGATTCCGGCCCATTGCAGATATCGTCGATACTTGCGTGTTGGCACTGCGCCGCCCGTGGCTGCGGGGACGGCCAGGTGTGCCCGAATCGCTTGTGACGGACATGCGCCGAATGGTATATGGGGATCGCGCTTTCGCCTGGCAGGAAGCTGTATCACATATGAGTCAGAAGCAAGGGTGATCATTGTTGTGGTTAAGGAAATGGGTGAGATGGTAAATACTCTGGAACATTTCCCAGGGTATGACGTTGCAAGGCCTCCTCGAGCGCGCGCAGCCCGGCCCTGTGTTCAGGGCCGGGGAAGGATGACAGGCATAAACCTCATCTACCTGAAGGAAGCACCCTATTGACCAGTAAAGGCATGCATGATGTACCAGCTCAACGTACCCTGATCCCAGCCGTTGAACATCTGCATTCTCTCGTTTGCATCCGCCTGCGACAATTTTCCCTGCGCAACCATAGCATTGCAGCCATTTTGCAGGGCACTCAGTTCAAGCGTGCGCAATTGCTCCGTTGACAGGCCCTGCTGCACTGCCACTGTGGTCATCGGTAAACCAGGATCGGGCGCGCTCCCCTTGTTGGAACCAGTGGGGGTCAAGTAGCCCGCAGGAGTTGCCGCGCGTAATCTCACCGTGACCTGAGCGACGCTGAGGTGCAACCCCCGGGCTACCGTTGTTCTGATCGGGTCCCAGTAGGTCGCGGGATCATTCCAGCCTGGAGGAACTGCTGATGTGCTGCCGTTTCCTTTACGGCTGCTCGCTGCACCGGTTCCTGTAGTACTCGAATGCGACGAAATAGCCTGCCAGGCGACGAGGACCACCACCGTTGCAATCACAACTGCGCCCAGCAGGGAAAGCAGGAGTACCGGGCCACGACGTTGCCGCCGTTGGGGTCTGCTTTGCAACATGTCTGATGTTTCTGGTACCGTGCTTTCCTGGATATGTTCTTCAGACATCATCGTATCCTTTCTTTATCAACACTATTAATCACAGTCGGGATTGTCATTCTTCGCTGCGCTCAGAATCTCGCTTGCCACACAGAGATTCTTCGCTGCGCTCAGAATGACAAATTCAAACATCTTCTTATTTCTCTCGCATATGGCTCACTCGTAACGTAAGGCTTCGGCTGGTGGGACGCGAGAGGCCCGACGAGCAGGCGGGGCCGTACATAGCACAGCCACGAGGTAACTTCCCGCGAGCAGCAGGACAACCGTGCCAAGTGGAAAGGGAAACGTCTGGGCCGCCTGACTCGTGATCTGATAGGCGAGCCACCAGGCTAGCAAAGAACCTGCCAGCAGGCTCAGGGTAATCACAAAGCTCGCTTCCAGCAGGAATGAGCGCTGCACCAGACCGCGCGAAAAGCCCAGGGCGCGCAGCATTCCGATCTGCTGCCGCCTCTCTACAACCGCGCGGCTGGTGATGACGCTAATCGAAAAGGCGCCGAAGAGCAGGCCCATCGCCAGATAGCTCGCGAGAAAGAGCGTCAGGCTGGCGGTATAGGCATCCAGCGTATCCTGCACCAGCGAATTCAAAGCAATACCGAGCCTGTTCAACCCCAGTTCGTTGTTCAGCGTGCTGGCCGCCTGACTCACACTCACGCCTGGCTGGAGCCGGAAGTAGTAAAAAGTGAAACGATCATAGGGAGTTGCTCCTATGCTGGCTTCCGTTTTCTCGGAGAAGAACATAGTTCCCCAGTAGGCGTTCGAGGGCAACAGGCCGATCACGGTTACCCGGCGGTACGGCGCGTGCGGGTCGCCAGTCTGCGGTACCGAAGCCATGAAGGGCGCAAAACCCTGAATCGTCGGCAATCCAATGTTTCCGATATATTGCAGCACGGCGTAACCGGCCCGATCCCGCACGGTATCCCAGACCTGGCGATCTGAGCCATACCCTCGTGCTCGCACGAAGAGGGGCATGGTCGTGTTTGAGAGAAACGTGTCATCTACCACAAACGGGCCAGGGCTTTTGGTAGACGTATACATCGGGTTTCCTGGCAGCGACAGGCGGATTGGTCGAGCATGATGGGGATCATACGCGAAACGCATCCGCGTCACCAGGGCGATCTCCTGCCGTAATGTCCGCGGTGTCGCGAGCAGCGGAGCGTTGAGATTCGTCGTATGGGCCGGGTCCAACGCATCGAGTTCCACCCCGTCGATCTCCAACTGGAAATTGCCGGTCGTCGTTTGAATGCTCGATTGTTGGATGCTGCTCAGATTATTGGCAACAACCAGAATGACCAGGAATATAATTAAACTGAGCAGGGCAAGCGCTACACCATTGCGAAAGCGGAAAGTCAGTGGATAGGCCAGGCCGGTACGACTCACCGGAGCCAGGCTGCGAACATGGCGTAACAGGAATGCCAGGAGCCTTCCCAGCAGATCAACGTTGCTCATAACCAGCAGCACCGTTCCCACCAGCGGCAAAAGCAGGCTGAACAATACCTCCGGCGGAGAAGCATCGACATACGCATGAGCGCCTAAAACTGAGACATCGGAGGCAAACATGATCAGCAGCAGGTTTTTGCCTGTCCAGATGCCATAGACAAGCCAGCCGAGACCGATCAGACTCAAGCCGAGACGCCCGGCCAACGCATCGGGAACCCTCAACAGTGTCAGGAGCCAACTGAGCAGCAGCCCACCTCCCCCGATAAGAAGCGCAACACTCAGTTGCTGCATCCAGGTCTCGTCCTGCCTGGCGGTCAGAGTGAAGAGAAGAACTCCAGCCAGCATGCAGAGCGGACCGCGGATAAAGCTTTCCCATAAGAGAAGACCAATGATCGCGCTCTGGCGAGTAAGGCGCCGGGCGAACGTCTCCGGCAACGGCTCGTTCGCCGTGTCGCGAGGCGCCGTCACGAGGGAGCGTATCAGCATACTGAACGACGCCCGCGCCGGTAATGGATCATCCAGGTCGCGGATGGCCGACACGATATTTGTGCGGCTGATCCAGGTTGCCGTGATGAAGACGACCGCCAGCATAGCAAGCGCGCTCACACACCACGAAGCGAGCAACCCCTGCCAGCTTACAGCCAGGTGCAGCGCAATGTGGCTGGAAAGAGTTCCGGCAGCAGGTACGCGCGAGAGGACTGCCAGTTCGAGCGCGACCACTCCAACTCCCAGCAGCAGACCGAGCGAGGAGGCGATCACCGCGTATCCACAGCCCTCTACCAGTAGCGCCTGCACAAGGTGAAAACGTTGCAGGCCGATCGCCCGGCTCATACCCAACTCCGCGCGCCGCTCTGCCGCCAGCAACAGGCACAGCAGCGCCTGCAGGAGCAGCCCTGCCCCCACCAGTAGCGCCGTGAAGACCGGCAGCATTAACGAGAACTGTCGTGCAGCAGGCGAAGCGACAAAGTCACTTTTGTTATCAAGCGGCGAGAAATTCCCCTGGCTCTCGGCTATCTGAGGTTTGAGTGGATGCAGGATCACCGAATCGAAGTACGTGGGGAAGAATCCCCGCGCGTCAGGAGCAGCGTGAAAAAACTGCGCCAGGTAGTCAAGTACAGGCTGACCCCGCGTACCATTAGGGCCGGTATCGTCCAGCCCACCCCGCCCGACATTTTTCACACATATCACGTTGGGTACTGGAGCCAGGAAATGCGTCTGCGCGCTCAATGAGAGGACAGTCGAGAGCGGTAGAATGATCTCAGGATAGGAACCATCAAATTCCAGTTCACCGTCGGTCACCGCCAGGTCCGTTGCAAGCACGGCACGCACCGTAACCGTCAACGCCTCATTGCTCTGCTCCTCGAATACAAACTGGAGCCGATCTCCCGCCCGCACATCTTCATCGCGTGCGACGGTACTGCTCACAAAGACATCGCGCGGGCCGAGGTCCGCAAAATGCCGCCGCCGCCCTTGATTATCGGTGAGCGGACCATAGACCTGGTCAAAAGATGGCGGAACACCATACACATACTGATCGGCATTGCTCAAAGCGGTCCTTTCGGAGAAAATGCGCGCCGCGCGCGGCAGGTAGACGATACCGGTTGCCGCCTGCACCTGGGGCATGTGCTGAAGGTGCGCAAGCGCCTCGTTGACCTGGGCCTGGGTAAAGGTGCCGCTCACCGCTTCGTCTACATTGCCCATCTTCATCAGCCGGTCAACGACCATCGACTGGTTAAAGCTATCCTGCAGGCCGAACGAGGCAGTGATAAAGGTCGCCGCGAGTATTAGACCTATCAGCATCATCAGGGTCTGCCCGCGACGACGCGCCACGTTGCGCAGGCCCATACGCCATATCAAGGTGTTGCTGGCCCCCAGGCCGAGTACAACCAGCAAGATGCCTCCCGTAAGCGCAGCCAGCAGCAGGGCAAACATTGTGGGAGACCAGCCGAAAAGTGTATTATTCATGCTGCTCTCCATTTTCTCGCCGGGCACCCGTGGACAGACGTGTTTCCTGAGTATCAGGAACAGAGCGTGCGGCCAGCAAGCGGCGATCCTCCTCGATCTGCCCATCACGCATAGTAATCAAACGACTGGCCTGCCGGGCAACTTCCAGCGCGTGCGTGACCCAGACAAATGTTAAGCTGTGTTCCCGATTCAGGGAGAGCATCAAATCGATGATCTCCTGGTTCGTTGTGCTATCCAGCGCCCCGGTCGGCTCGTCGGCCCACACAATCGAAGGCATCGTTGCCAGGGCGCGTGCAATAGCAAAACGCTGGCGCTGACCTCCACTCATCTCAGCCGGGCGGTGGCGCGCCCAGTCGAGCAGACCCACCCGTTCGATACTCGCCCTGGCACGCGCGCGGGCTTCCCCAGGAGAAACGCCGCTCACCAGCAGGGGAAGCTCGACATTTTCCAGCCCGGTGAGTACAGGTAGCAAATTGTAGGTCTGGAAGACAAAACCCATCTCACGAGCACGAAACGCGGTGAGTTCGCGGTCTGAAAAGGCGCGGATATCTTGCCCAGCGATTTTCACTACACCCGCAGTCACGCTGTCGAGACCACTCAGACAGTTCAATAACGTGGTCTTACCGCAACCGCTCGGCCCCATGATCGCAACCACTTCTCCCCGTCGGATGTGCAGGCTCACCCCTTTCAAGGCCTCGACTTTGAGCTTGCCCGTATCATATGTTTTATATACCCCTATAGCTTCAACCTGGTCTGTATCAGTTGATGTAAGAAGTGACGCCTGTTTTACCGTCATGAAAAACGATGCTCCTTTCTATGAGCGTTCGCGCCGCATAAAATGCATTGAATGTTCCTCAGTGCTTTCGAGTAATCTTGATTAACGGCAAAAGGCAATATCGGCTCTTTTCTTGAGCCTACTTGCTACAGACCAGTTTATAGCTCTATTGTGGGTTCTGACATCGGCACTTCCGGCGGATGCGACCCGGTAAAGCAGGCAGGCATAAACAGCCGAAATATGCGGGGTGAAATAGGTAGTTTCGGCAATCATATGTTGCCGAAACCGACATGGTGTTACCACAACCAGTCATGCTATACTTGAACAGAAGCCACGCTTCTTTTTTCATAGCTTGCTATTGAAAACTAGCGCGGACGTGTCATTCTTCGCTTCGCTCACTGCTGCCATGTGGCACGCGTGAAATTCTTCGCTTTGCTCAGAATGACAGGCCAGAGGGTCTTTTTCATAGCAAGGTAGCAATAGCAGGTCTTATAATGTATGGCTAAAAAACTCATGAGCAACAGCAACCAGAAACCTCTCCTGCGCTGGTTCCTCCTTGTATGGTTGGGACTGGTCTATATCCAAAGCCTGCAAAGTCTGGGAATAGTAGCGAGCATGTACAGTACAGGTTCAGGAACGAAGGTTGCACCAGGCGCAGGGAATAGCCCACAATTTGACCTGGTTGCTTTTACCATCCTCATGCTGCTCCATGGCGGGCTTCACTGGCTGGCTTTCTCTCTAAAGAAAATTCGGGATCTGCTGCTCTATTTTCTGGGGCAGGGCATACTTGTGCTGTTGATCTATTTTATCGCCCACGCGAATGATGCCGTCTTTTACCTGTGTCTCGCGCTCATAATAGAAGTCGTGACGCTCTTGAATCAACCCCGCTTGATTCTCCTGGTCGCCGGAGGCTGCCTCCTGCTCTTTGTTCTTGTGGAGGGCATGCAGGTCGGCCCTCTTCTCGCTGATGGTTCTACCAACTCTATGAATAAAGTGTCCAACGCCCTGGCTACGAGCCTTACGTTGATCCTGTTTGTCATGGCCTGCGTGATGCTCTATATCCAGCAGCGACAGGCGCACCGGCGAGATCAGGTCATGCTGGATGAACTGGAATCGGCCCATACCCGTCTCAAAACAACGCATGATCAACTGGAAGCCACCCACCGGCAACTGGAGGAATATGCAGCCCAGGTCGAAGATCTCACACTTATCGCAGAACGCCAGCGACTGGCGCGTGAACTGCATGATACGCTGGTACAGGGTCTGGTGGGTCTGACCATGCAACTGGAGACTATCGATGCCCTGCTGCTCAAACAACAGGGTGAACAGGCACGTACGATTGCACAACAGGCGATGTCGCACGCACGTTCGACGATGACGCAGGCGCGTGCAGCCATCGAAGATTTGCGCGCAGAAGCGCCAAATATGCAGCTATTTGCTCAGATGGTCCAGGGCGAGATCCAGCGTTTTACCTCCGCCACCGGTATTGCCTGTACCTGCTCGTTGCCTAAAACGTCTGCGCTTCCGGCAGCTTTTCACGAACCCTTTCTACGTCTGGTCAGCGAGGGACTGATGAACATCGCCCGCCACGCCCAGGCAACGCGTGCCTGGGTGCGCGGGACATGCCATCAGGACACAATCACGTTTGAAGTCGGCGATGATGGCATCGGCTTTGATCCGCCAGTTGTCGCACAGCAGGCCGGTCATTATGGACTGCTCGGGCTGCGAGAACGTGCCCGCCTCCTGCAAGGACAACTTGATATCGTGAGCGTGCCGGGGCAGGGAACCACGCTTCGCCTGCACTTACCTGTTGAGAATAGAGGAACACGAGATGAGCGATGAGCAAGCTGTCATCCGCGTTGTAGTTGTCGATGATCACCTGATCGTTCGCGAGGGACTGCGTATGATGCTGGAACTGGCGGGGGAAGGCTTCACCCTGGTGGGAGACGCTGCAGATGGAGCAACCGCGCTGCGCCTGGTAGAGGAAACGCAACCGGATGTCGTCTTGATGGATGTACGGATGCCAGGTATGGACGGACTGGAAGCCATCGCCCACATCCGAGCAACGTGGCCGCACATTGCAGTCGTCATTCTCACTACCTACAACGAGGATGAGCTGATGCTACGCGGGCTGCGCTCAGGAGCCAGGGGGTACTTATTAAAAGATACGAACCGCGAGACGCTTTTTCACGCCATCCGGGCAGCAGCGCGCGGCGAAATGCTGATCCAGCCCGAAATAATGACCCGTGTCCTCACCTTGACAGAGCAAAACCTCAGGCCAGGCTCACAAAGTAAAGCTAACCCCGAAGGAACGGAACTGAGCGAGCGCGAACGCGAGATCCTCCAGGGAGTCGCGCGTGGAGAACGCAGTAAAGAAATCGCCGCACGCCTCGGGATCAGTATCCGGACCGTCGGCGCTCACCTTGCCAGCATTTACAACAAACTCGGCGTCGATTCGCGCGCCTCCGCCGTTGCTCTCGCCCTCAAACGCGGTTTGCTCGATCCTGATCGGGAGAATGTGTAGGGGGTGGGGCGCTTGTGACGCCCGCTCGTTATCCTCACCCGTCTGCTGCCCAAATTAGGTATCAAAATCGACCATATGCTCATCTCCTTTTCGGTTACTCTTTAGTTTACCGGGCGCAAATTCCTGTGGTACCTGGCCGAAATAAAAGGATTACGCTCCGCTCTGGCGAAGCGACGCGTGGAGGAATTGCTGGAACTCGTCACAACCAGCAGATCATCATGAGTGGCATCGTGCCGGCAATGTGCTTACCTTTCGATTCTCACGCTAGAGAGTCACTTCTTGAGAGGAGCTTTGGCAAAATGTCGGTGAGCATACTGATTCCTCCGTTCATAAGAGGCCGTGTAGTGGAAAGTCGGTCTTCACACCAATTGCTGTATCGCAAAGTCTCACATTACAAGACTTAACGGATAAATTGTTCCCTGACACTCCCCGGATGCATGCGTTCCTGGCGATAGCTCTCCTGGTAGGCATCGATGACAATCTTGCAAATCTCTTTTGGATCATCGGAAAGCAGCAGCAATCCGGCATCCTGGGGCAGGATTTTTTCTGAAGCCAGCATGGTGTCGCGAATCCAGTTGATCAGCCCGGCCCAATACTTTGAGTCGTAGAGAATTACAGGGAAGTGGCTCACCTTCCTGGTTTGAATCAACAACAGGGCTTCAAAGAGTTCGTCCATAGTGCCGAATCCCCCCGGAAAGATGATAAAAGCCTCAGCGTATTTGACGAACATCGTTTTGCGCACAAAAAAGTATTTAAAGTCAAGCGAGATATCGAGATAATCGTTGGGTCCTTGTTCGAAAGGTAGTTCGATATTGCAGCCTATGGATACGTTGCCACCCTCCTGCGCCCCTTTGTTGCCAGCTTCCATAATACCGGGGCCACCACCAGTAATGATGCCAAATCCGGCCTCGGCAAGCAAGCGCGCCGTCTCCACTGCGGCAACATAGGCCGGATCATCCGGCTTTGTGCGCGCGGAGCCGAAGATGGCTACTGAGGGTGGAATATGCGAGAGTGCGTCGAAGCCCTCCACGAACTCGCTCATAATGCGAAAGACCCGCCAGGGGTCGGTGCTGGTAAAATCAAAGTGTATGGCGCGATCAAGGGCGTGCTCGTCTTCCTTGACCTGCTCCTGCGGCTCTGGCTGTGATGGACTGACCAGCTTTCTTGCCGGACGATAGAGTAAGCGTTCATCCTCGGTTGAGGCCCCCTGGGGGCGAAACTGACGATAGTGAAACGTAGATTTACCGTTTTTTTTGTTATTGTTGCGACCATTATTCCGACTCATTGATGATATTCCCTTCTTCCGTACTCATCTGCCGCCTCTTCAAAATTATTGTGCCAAGAGGTGGCAGAGTTAGTAGTATAGAATGCGGACAGGACTGCCAGTAGATAGGACCGCTTGGCATCGGTTGCTTATTCTCCAGCCCGCTGCCACCATAACGAGGTGCGTCACTATTCATTATTTCGTAATATTCACCTGCCCGTGGTACGCCTAGCCTATAACCATAACGCGGCACGGGAGTGAAATTACAAACGAATATGAGCGTGTCCTCCGCTTTATGGCTGCGTCGCATAAAGGAGATGACGCTGTTGTCCGAATCATGCGGATCAATCCATAAGAACCCTTCCGGGTCGGTGTCCAATGCCGTGAACGCAGGTTCCTTTTGATAGAGCGCATTCAGATCGCGCACAAAATCTTGCAGTTGGGCATGAAAAGGGCTGCTGGGTGGTTCGAGCAGGTGCCAATCCAGGCTTTCCTTGAAGTTCCACTCGCTCCACTGCCCGAATTCGCCGCCCATAAAAAGCAGCTTCTTGCCTGGATGCCCCCACATATAACCAAAGAAGGCGCGTATACTGGCAAAACGCTGCCAGAGGTCGCCCGGCATCTTGTTAATCAACGAGCCCTTGATATGCACGACTTCATCATGGGACAGCGGCAGGATGAAGTTCTCGGAGTACGCATACATGAGAGAAAAGGTAATATAATTGTGATGATAGCGCCTGTAAATGGGATCGAGGTGCATGTACTCCAGCATGTCATGCATCCAACCCATGTTCCATTTGAATGTGAAGCCTAAGCCGCCGACATAGGTGGGACGTGTCACCAGCGGCCAGGAAGTGGACTCTTCGGCGATAGTTGCCGTTCCGGGCTGCTCCGCATAAACGGCCTCGTTCAATTGGCGCAGGAAATTTACGGCTTCCAGGTGTTCTCTGCCACCATACTGGTTGGCGACCCATTCGCCTGATCTGCGCATGTAATCAAGATAGAGCATGGATGCTACCGCGTCGACGCGCAGACCATCGACATGGTATTCTCGCAGCCAGAAGAGCGCGCTGGCGATGAGAAAGTTGCGCACTTCACTGCGGCCGTAGTCAAAAACATACGTACCCCATTCCTTGTGCTCGCCCTTGCGTGAGTCAGCGTACTCATAGAGGTGGGTGCCATCAAAGTAGCTCAGGGCATAGCCATCCTTGGGAAAATGCGAAGGAACCCAATCGAGAAATACACCGATGCCCTGCTGGTGCATATAGTCTACGAAATATTGGAAGTCTTCGGGCGTACCGAAACGACTTGTCGGCGCGTAGTAGCCGGTAACCTGGTAGCCCCACGAGCCATCGTAGGGATATTCGGTAATCGGCAGCAGTTCGATATGGGTGAATCCCATGTCTTTCACATATTGCGCCAGCTCTACCGCCAGCTCGCGGTAGGTCATGAAGCGGTCCTCTTCGGGCGCACCTTCGACATGGCGCTCGGGAACATGCTTCCACGACCCCAGGTGCACCTCGTAGATTGAGATAGGCGCGTTCAAATCCTGGCGCTTGCCGCGCTCATCCATCCAGGCATCATCACTCCATTGGTGATGGTGAATGTTGGTAACGATACTGGCATTATTTGGACGTAGTTCGAAAGCGAAGCCGTAGGGATCGGTCTTATCAACGGCATAGTGATTATAATGCGAAAGGAGAGCATATTTGTAGATGCTTCCTTCTTTCAAATCAGGGATAAAGCATTCCCAGACGCCCAGGTCGTTGTGGCGGAGATGCATCGGGTTGGCGCTGCGATTCCAGCCGTTGAAATCCCCTATTACCGAGACAGCGCGTGCGTTGGGGGCCCAGACGGCGAAATTGACGCCCTCGATGCCGTTGAAAATGGCGGGATGAGCGCCCATCTTCTCATAGATACGGTAATGCTTCCCCTGCCCAAATAGATACAGGTCAAAATCGGTGAAGATTGTGGGTACATCTTCCCCAATGACCTCTAACTTTTCTGGTACACTGTGCTGCTGTGGTACTGTCATTACCTGAACTCCTGGCGTTACTACATATAAAACAAACGTTCCAGATAGACCTGTGTCAAATGCATCCTGCATGCATAAGCATATCATAAGTGGGAAGAGTTATGACTGCACTGCAGTGCAAGCTCTGTGCGGGACTGTTAGCTCCCCCTTTACCATATTACGTTTGATATCGTATGATGGTTCCTGGCAATATACTTGACGCAGGAGAGTCCTCTATGCAGCTAATTCCCGGCCAGGATAGCTTTTTTGATCTTGGCGTTCATCGTGTGATAGAGCCAAAAGGAGCGCTGCCCCAGCCTGCCTGGAAGCTCGATAATACCCCTATCGCCCGCCCATCTGAAACGCTGGTTGATATACATACGCTGCACATCGATTCGGCCAGCTTCACTCAAATAGCAAACGCATGCGATCACGACCCTACCCGCATAAAAAAGCACATCCTGGATATTGTGGCACAGCGCGGCAAAATGCATAATCCTGTTACCGGTTCCGGTGGAGTTCTGGTCGGCTCGATACAGGTCCTCGATGAGGTATCCGGGAAAACTCATGGACTGGCTATAGGAGATACCATTGTGAGTCTCACCTCGCTAAGCTGGCTGCCACTGTATTTAGAAGATATCTCTGCTATCCACCTGGATCGTTGCGAGGTAGAGGCTCGCGGCAAGGCGATATTTTTCCGCGGCAATCCGGTCAGCAAACTTCCAGGCGATCTGCCACAATCTATCGTAGTTGCGGCTCTCGACGTGGCAGGCGCTCCCTCCCGAGTTTCGGCGCTGGTCAACCCGGGTATGTGTGTCACGGTGCTCGGAGCAGGAGGCACCGCCGGGCTACTGACGCTGTGTGCCATACGGCAAAAGATTGGAAGGAATGGGAAGATCGTTGCCATCGAGTATGACGAGAAAGCCTTGTGGGATATCGAGGCCCTCAAGGTCGCCGATGTTCTTGTCCAGGGCGATGCGACGTATCCTCTCAGGCTAGTCGAGCAGGTGAGGGCAGCTTGCGGAAAGTCTGACTACCAGGCCAATCTTGCAGTCAACGTCGTGAATGTTCCCAATACAGAGTTTGCTACCATCCTGCTGACGCGAGCAGATGGCCGTATTCTCTTTTTCAGTATGGCCACAAGTTTTACCGTGGCCGCATTAGGCGCCGAAGGCATGGCCCGCCAGGTCGAAATGCACATTGGAAATGGCTATATGCCAGATCACGGAGCAGTTGCGCTACAACTCTTGCGCGCCTATCCCGG
This sequence comes from Ktedonobacteraceae bacterium, assembly GCA_035294305.1. Classification (GTDB taxonomy): domain Bacteria; phylum Chloroflexota; class Ktedonobacteria; order Ktedonobacterales; family Ktedonobacteraceae; genus DASRBN01. The sequence continues at coordinate 186,307 of DATGLD010000021.1, forward strand.
CTTGCGAGAGATCTTCATGAAGCGCTTCGGTTAGAGGACTGTGAAAAGATATGACATCCTTCCTGGCTCAAATTGTGGCGAAAGCAGGCGTATCAAGTATCTCCCTCATAGGCCTGGCGAAGAATGTAGGCAAAACAACTACAACCAATCACCTGTTGGAAGCGCTGCTCGTTCAAGGGATCTATCGGGCCAATGAGCTTGCGTTGACCTCGCTGGGCCTGGATGGTGAAGCAGTCGACGCATTGACCGGATTGCCGAAACCACGCTATGTGCCGCAGCCCGGAATGTTGGTAGCGACCACCGCCGAACTGCTGCGCATGGCCGAAAACGAAGGAGTGCAGGTCGAGCGCTTGCAGCAACTTTCTGGCAGAACAGCGCTCGGCCCAGCTGTGCTGGCCCGTATTAGAGAACCAGGACGGGTGATTATCGCCGGCCCGACATTGTTACGTGACCTGCGTAGCGCCCTGGACAAAATGCAGGAGTGCGGCGCCCGTCTGAGCATCGTTGATGGAGCAATTAACCGCCTGGGAGCGGCCTCCCCGGAGATTACCGACGCGTGCATTCTCTGTACAGGAGCCAGTGCGGGAGCAACGCCTGCACTGGTGGCCAGACGCACCGCCGATATTCTGAGCAGGCTAACGATAAAGCAAACACAATGGACAGTGGCATATAAGAATTCTGCCTCCCGGGCTCGCCTCCTCATGTTTTGCCCTCAGAATGCTGGTGAAACCCCCGTGGTCTACTCAGGCTCAAGCGAGCCCCTATTAGAGGCAGAATGGATCGTAACTCACATGGGGGCAGACGATCATCCCGTGTTTATCCTGAACGGCGCACTGAGTGAGGAGCTGGCGGCGGGATTACTTGCGCTTCTCTTGAAACGCATCTCATATAGCCATAGCCTGCTAATCATCAAAAACGCAACCAGAATATTCTGCCATTCCAGCACACTGCAAAGACTAAAAGAGAGAGGGCTGGAAGTACAAGTAGCCGACCCTATCAACATATTAGCGCTCACGATTAACCCCTACACACCGGAATATCCCTGCATACCTCAGCGGCTGGTGGAAGCGCTCCTGGAGCAACTGCCAGCTGAGCACCCGCCAATCATTGACGTAGTCTCGGGGCTATACACCAATCAGGTCTTGTAACTACACAGCGTATGTATTTGCAGAAGGAAGCAAATAACATTGTCTCATCAGCGCTATTTGCTTTCCTCCGGCAGAGCGACGGCAGCTCCGTTCTAGCGGCTCCGTTCGGGGCAGCCGTCAATCGCTGCTCAAATACATACTGCGTAGCATCTTCGATCTGAATAAACTTTTACCTTTGCGCCGTCCTTTTCTCTAGCTCCTTACGGAGGCAGAATATGACTTCTACGAAACGCTTTTTGCTTATCATAACAGGCATTCTGATTGCACTATTCATTGCAGCCTGTGGCAATGGCACAGGCACCGGCAGTCGTTATGGCAGCAGTACTACCGGCTCAACGCCAACGACGGGTAGTAACCAGTCCACAAGTGTCGTTAAAACGGCCCCGGTGACCATCAATGGCAAAACGGAGACAATCTTAACCAACGCGCAGGGCATGACGCTGTATTATCGCACAAGCGATACTGCTACATCCGTCTGTAGTGGCGCCTGCGCGCAGGCCTGGCCACCATTCTTATTCACCGGGTCAGGCGCTCCCACCAGTTCCAGCCCCCTCACAGGTAATTTGACGGTGAGTACAAATGCCAATGGGCCGCAGGTCGAATACAACGGCCACCCCCTGTATACCTACACAGGCGACACAAGCCCTGGTCAGACGAATGGTGAGGGATTCGGGGGTATATGGTTCGTAGTCCCTACTGACCTGGCACCTTCTAATAGCGCGACCGGGACGCCCTCGAATAGTGGGTACGGCGGCTATGGTGGTAATCCAGGATACGGTGGTAACCCATAAGAAGAAAACATTCTTCGCTTGCCCTCGTTCAACGATGATTCCCCATAAGTAGGTTGGGTGATGGAAGCCCGAGCGGCTGCACGACTACATGCCAGAGATTCTTTGTGGCACTCAGCATGACATGCCCCGCCCTGTCATGCTAAGGGCAATGAAGAATCTCTGGCACACTTATGGGTAATCACCAGTGATAGTATCTGGCTTGAAACACTAAAGTAAGATAAAATGTGTCATAGTTGACGAAGCGGATGGCAGAGATGCAGCAAACAGAAAGGAATATGCGCTATGACCATTGACTTACAGAAGATGCGGCAACGGCTCGAGGCCAGGCGCGACGAGCTGCAGGCGGAAATAGCCGGGTTGACGGAAGCCCATCCAACGCCGGTTGATCCCAATGAAGCCAGCGAGGGCCCACAAGACTTTGAAGAGACCGCCGTGGATTTCCTGGAAACCCAGGAAGAGCAATCCTTACTGGTAAACGAGCAGGCTTTGCTTACTCAAGTATTGGGCGCACTGAAGCGTATCGACGAGGGTACCTATGGGAAATGTGTGAATTGCGGCCGGCCCATCCCCGAAAAACGTCTGGAAGCAATTCCGTGGGCAGAACGCGATGTGGAATGTGAGGCACAGCTCGAGCAGAGGAACCTGAGCAGGGAAGAGCTTTATCCGGAAGATACCCAGTAGCCATCCCCCATCTTTTCAACCGGCAGTGAATCGGGTACAATACACGTACCCGTTGGTTGTCAGGAGAAGGAAGGAAAAGAGAAATAGTGACTCTCAAACGCGCGCGAATTTTTGATGCGCTGGCACTACTCACTGTAATAATCGTAGTTACGCTGGACCAGTGGACGAAGGCTCTGGTTGTCCAGTATCTAAGCCCGCCAGGCATCGGGCCACGCATTCCACTGATAGGTGATTACCTCGTACTCTTCTACATCCGCAATAACGGGGCAGCGTTCAGCCTGTTTGATAATAACAGCATTGCGTTGGTCGTGTTGATTGTAGCCGCTATCGCTATCATCGCCTACCTCTACCTGCGTATGCTCAATTCAGGACCATTAGTATACAAACTTATTTTTGGCATGATCATTGGCGGAGCGGTAAGCAACCTGATTGACAGGGCACACCATAGTGGATATGTCGTCGATTTCATCTCTTTCCGCATTCCTCAGATCGGATTCTACTTTGCGATTTTTAACCTCGCGGATGCTGCTATCTCCGTTGGTGTTTTCCTACTCTTCGTCGTTGTCCTCTTGAGCGGGTTGCACCGGTCGGAAGAGAAACAAGGGAGGGTCGCCTCCCAAAAAGTTGATGATGGCCAGGCCATTCCGACGACGAAGAGCAAGTTAGGCCACTCTAAAGAGCAAGATGCACAACCCTGATTCATCTTCAGCAGATAGCAAGCGCACCTGGAAGATCCAGCCGGAGGAGGCAGGTCAAAGGCTGGATCGTTACCTGGTAAGCATATTGCAAAACCTTTCGCGTACCGCCGTCCAGCAAATGATCACCGGTGGCGAGGTTCTTGTCAACGGAGTGGTGAGCAAACCAGGCTATATGCTTCGTAACGGCGACGAAGTAAGGGCATTGAGAAGCAGGCCTGAAAGCCAGCAGGGAATCATCCAGCCCAGCAGGCGGCCCCTGGATATCGTTTATGAGGACCCTGATTTGCTGGTCGTCAATAAGGCTGCCGGCGTAGTTGTGCATCCCGCGCCAGGACATCATGATGATACGCTTGTCAATGCCCTGCTGGCCTACTATCCTGACCTGAAAGAAGTGGGCACCGAGCTGCGGCCCGGGATTGTACATCGCCTCGACAAGGATACATCCGGACTGGTGATCGTCGCGAAAAATACGCGCACTCAGGCGGCTCTCATGGAGCAAATGAGGCGACATAAGATTGTGAAACGATACCTGGCGCTTGTGGAGGGGGTTGTAGCGCTCGATTCGGGGAGTATCGATGCTCCTATTGGGCGCGATATACGCCATCGCCAGCAAATGGCAATCACCACGGTCCGCAGTAGAGAAGCCCGCACCCATTTTCGCGTGTTGGAGCGCTTCTCTCGCCACACACTCCTGCTCTTGCAATTAGAAACAGGCCGCACCCACCAGATTCGCGTACATTTGAAGGCTATAGGGCATCCCGTTGCCGGCGATCCAGTCTATGGAACCGGCAGCACCATTCGAGGCGTGGAGCTTGACCGCCAGTTCCTGCACGCGTACCAACTCAAATTTACCCATCCAATTACCAGTGTACCTGTGGAGTTAGAAGCACCTCTTCCCAACGACCTACGAAAGGTTCTCGAGGCCAGAAACTTCCTGTAGCCAGACGTGAGATCGTGGCCCAAACGAATGAGGAAACTTGCATTATAGTCCCTTGAATATCGCTTGCCTGGCATGCTATAATATGGTTGACGAACAAATCATTCCAGAGTCGCGCACATCGTACTCATAGCCGTCTTGTACAGCGTGTTCATTGCTAAAACCACGCCGCAAAACTCCAATCGCAATCATCACAATCAGGCATAGTTTGTCCTTATTTCTTGGCTTCACTTCTTGAGACAGTAATAGCTTGCGCTAATTGAGGAAAGGAGCAGATTTACTATGCCAACTTTAGCATCTACCGGTGAGATCACTCCAAAGAGCGCGCTGCGACACCGCCCTATCGGAAAGGATACGGATGAACCGGGAAAGGGCCCGGCTCATCCGCCGGTTGCACCCGTGGCACAGCGTGCTTCCCGCAGGCGGCCTAAACATACGGAAGACGATGGAGAGATGAAACCGAAGCAGACGGAAGATGGGGTAGAGGTGAGCGAATGGCAGCGAGCGGGCGATGATGAAACAAAAGGCACTCACACGCCGGATTCTCTGAAGCGTGTCCCAACTGCGCCCAAAAGTCTGCCCAAACTGCCACGGGTCACTGCTGCGGGAAATAAAAGGGGCTTTACCTACAGGGCACATCCCCTGCTCTACCTGGGGGTAGGAATGATCGCAATGCTTGCCTTGTGGACGCTGCTGACCAGCGTGATCGGCTGGGCGAACACGACGATGGACGATATCCGCTATGGACGCCCACGCACTTTCCAGATAGATGCAGTGGTAGGGCACAATGACAGTCCGGCCAATCCCAGCCATTATATTGCCATCAATTACAATAGTCGCATCGAAGTCATCGAGTTCCCTGGGGGAGACGCTTCAAAGGCCCGCATCTATCTCGGACCGCAGTTGTTCGGCTCAGGAGAAGATCTGGCGCCGGTAACGCTCAGTTTTGCGGATGTCAATGGAGACCACCGACCAGATATGATCATTCATTTTCAATCGACTCAGATTGTTTTTATCAACGATCAAGGGGGATTTCGTCCTCTACGACCCGACGAGCAGCCCGCGGTCGAGCAATTTTTACAAAAGCATGGTTTGTAGGCGTTCGTCACTACTCAACATCATAGGGCCGGGAGTGTTTCAGAAAATTATGGAGGCCAGCCGGCCATATATGAAGCCCTGGACAGATTGCGTAGAACAATACCGGAAGACGATGGGCAAAATGTTGCGAGCTCGCGAGGATCATTGGGGTGAGGGATAAAGAGCGAGCTCCATTGACTTCCCTTAACACTCCCAGGCCCTCAACTTGGCAAAATAGCAAGTGAGGGCCTTGACTTTTCGCCTTTCTAGATGCAAAATGCATATAGATGAATTTGTCATTTAACAATACGCTTCATTTAAGTGATGAGTGCATCTAGATGTGGCCGGATAGCATAATAACGCTTACGCTATCGACGAACGACAGGAAAGAGAAGTATGCTCAGAGACTCAGAAAAGCAGGCACCGTTGCCGGCAATTGGAATGCGCGCGGTACGAACGCGCACGATCAAGGAAGAGGACATTGTGGATTTCGCCGAGGTCAGTGGTGATCACAATCCGCTGCATCTTGATCATCATTACGCGGCGCAGACCCCTTTCGGGGGACGCATTGTGCATGGCTTTCTGACAGCTTCCATCATCTCTGCTGTCCTGGGTATGGAATTACCCGGTCCAGGGAGCATTTACCTGGGACAGACATTGAAATTTCTGGCCCCTGTGCGCATTGGCGATACTGTGACGGTCAGCGTCGAGGTGATTGCCCTGCGAGAGGAGAAGCGTATTGTGACATTGCGTACAGATGTTGTCAATCAAGATGGCACGATGGTTCTCACAGGTGAGGCGACGGTGAAGTGCTGAAGAAACTCTTTTACGAACCCGAGCAAAGTCAATAACAGCCCGCGTCCGTTTACGACCCTCCATCGCGCAACCTGGGTTGCGCGATGGAGGGTCGTGTTCGCCCCAGTGCTACTGGCCTAGTACTTCTTTGTACCTTTCTCCATTGAGGACTTGCTCGCAGTAGACGGGGTTGAAGTTGTCTTCTTCATACCTGTAATCGATGCAGTCTGAGCGGCCTGGGAGAGGACCGCGCCGACGGAGAAGCCGACGCGCTTGCGAGCGGGAATGGTGATCTGCTTGCCGCCGCGAATCGATTTGACCTTGCGTGGTGCCACGTTGCGCAAGTTCCAGGTGCCAAAGCCCATCAGCCGTACCTCGTGGCCCTCGGCAATATCCTCGCGCACAACCTCGGTGAAGGCATCAATGACCTTGCTTGTCTCCTTCAGGTTCATGCCAGCCTTAGCGGCTACCTGGTGGATGAGTTCGTCCTTGCCAACGATAGTAGGACTCTTTTCGGGTGAAACGGTCGTCATTTGAGTAATTTACTCCTTCTAACTTGTTCTTAGAGCAAGGGAGAAAAGGCCCTTGCCTGCTTAACACTGCAACGCGCACTCTCTGCCTGTAGAAGCTCTCGGTTTTTATCGCGACTGGCTTCACCTGTGTCTTGCGCGTTGGAATGGAGGTACCATTCACTCTCACTATACAGAGTCCCACCAAATGCTATGTGAGCTTGCCCCGATTTGATAGAGTCTCCAGAGGTGGGAGCTGAGGACGATGAGAAACGTTTTTACGTCACGTAACGTTTGTACTTTTATTATACTATAATGAGCGTATTACGTCAAACGTTTCTTTCCACAAGTTGCTTTCCCAATTGCTCATAGACAAGCGGACTCACGTATCCCAGTGTCGAATGGCGACGAATGCGATTATAATACACCTCCAGATAAGTAAAGATCGCCTGG
>DATGLD010000022.1:0-4358 GCA_035294305.1 Ktedonobacteraceae bacterium
CTCGGCTAACAATGCGTTTGCCTCAGCGAAGGTGACGCCTGCCCCGGCAATGATTAGCGGGCGGCGCGCTTCATGCAGGAGACGCGCGGCGTCATCAATTGCTGCTGCCGGGGGATGCGGCGGCTCCGCCTCTGGCAGTGCGGGTATCTCTACCTCTGTGCTTTCGGCCAGCAGATCGAGCGGGACTTGCAGGTATGCTCCGCGCGGGCGTCCCGAACGCATGATGCGCCACGCGTCGCGGATAGCTTCCGGGATCTCTTCGACGTACTCGACGACGCGCGTCCAGCCCGCCAGCGCCTCCATCACGCCGGGCTGATCCTTGAGTTCGTGCAGTTCGCCGCGCGCGCGCCCTTTCGAGGCCCGGGGCAGCCCGCTGCTGATGACGAAGAGTGGAATAGAATCGGCGTAGGCGCTGGCGACGGGCGTAGCCACGTTGGTCACGCCCGGCCCGGTGATCGTGCAAACGACTCCGGGGCGCCCGGATACGCGCGCGTACCCCTCGGCCATGAAGCCAGCCCCCTGCTCATGTCGCGCGAGGATGTGGCGCAGCCCTGGTTCGCCGCGTATGACATCATAGAGCGGGAGCGTATGCACGCCGGGAATGCCGAAGATCGTGTCGACGCCGTAGGCACGCAGTGTGGCGACGATGGCCTGAGCGCCCGTAAGATGAAATTTCTCTGTCACGCTGTAATTTCCTTATATCTACTCATACCATTCTTTGAGCATATCACCTAGCTCTTGCACGTCTATTGAGGCTCCATATGGACTGGCTACCAATCGGCTATGGATATCTTTCACTGTAGCCATATTGCGCAATGAATCAATATTGTGAAAGATAATCAAAGCTCCTCTCACCTTATCAGTGGCTTCATCATATTGCCTGAGTCCTATCAAAGCTTCGGCCATCAGAATATCGAACCAGGCTTGATAGCGCGTTTCATCGCCTCGGTACGTTTTCTCCGTCAGCTTCTTGACTTGATTTAGCTCTCGGAGGGCTTTACCCGGCATCCCCACCGCATTAAATGTTTCAGCTCTGCCGAGATGATAGCCACCCAGGTGCAAACCGGTCAATGTTCCAGTGACCAGTGCTCGCACATAGAAGTCATCGATTGGCTCAAGTCCTACTACGTCTGCCGCCTCATCTGCCAGCGTGAGCGCTTGTGTTATCCTTCGGTCATGATCGCTGGATCGGAGCATGCCTAAGGCTCTGCTGAGTTGGAGCCTGGTAAATCCTTCTAATTGAGGATGGATATGCCCGTTTGTATCAGCATAAGTCAGGACGGCCTGAAAATCGCGAACAGCATCCTGCATCTTAGCTTTATCGAGTTCGAACACTCCTTGCTTGACAGTGCCGCGCCGTCCCCATTCCGCTTTGACGCATCCGCGCATATAGCGGGCCGTAGCAATCAATTCACCATCCTCCATGCTTTTCGCGACACGTACTGCATGGTTAGCATACCTAAAAGCCAGGGCATGTTGCCTTTGATCCTTGACGATCCTTGTTGCAAGCAGGTGATTACTTAACAGTAGTTCTCTCGCCTGATAGAGAAGATCACCCTTTGCCTGTCGTGCCAGACTTTCCAGACTCTTAATATCGGCGTCTACATCCTTTAATAACCCTTGTGCGCTACTGGTGCGGTGAATGTGCAGGGCTACGCGGATGTTTTTCTCATAGTTGGCAATATCTGTCGAGACTCTATGTAAAATGCTCGTGCTCACTCCCGTTGGTATCATGTCTGTCTCCTTTTGCGGCTGCATGACCACGGATGCGAGTGAGGCAAGACCGAGAAGCTGAGGCGGAATATGGAGGATCTCTGCAATGAGGCGGCGGCGTTTGATATCAGTCGGCACCGTGTTTTGCTTTTCCATATTCAGTATCCATGTCCCGGTGACTTTGCCTTGTCGCTTACCCTTTTTGTTTGTTAAGCCTGGCTTTGTTAGTCCTTGACTGTACAAGGTGGCAAAGTCTTCAGGTTTCATGGCCGCCCTTTCCCGGTAATCACGCATCACTTCACCGGCGTTAGGCCATCCGTCTTCCTGTGCTGAATAAGGACCATATTGACCACCCTCACCCCAATAGAACTTCTCAGACATTGTATCATCTCCTCCTTACGAACTGCATGCCTGCATGGATACGGGAGCACCTATATGCCGAGTATAATGCTAAGGACTTCTATTGTCTACTCAGGTAAGAAAAAAATAATCAAGTTTTTACTTGAGCTATGAAAACATGAGCTATCTACATATCTTTCCCATGCTATGCTTGAGGTAGTAAGAACACTTAAATCTATCAAAGCAAGTCGTTACTATAAGCTTCTTGATTGCAAAAAGGGAGTTTCTTGTGTGCTGGTGAGTGAAATCGTGCTGCTCTTGCAGCAGATCGAAGTAGTGAAACGAGTTTTGAAGGTGAGGAGGTAGAATATGCAGACTGCTGAGCAGGCAAGCGGACGAATGGACGTAAGAATGCTTTATGTTCGGCCCGCCGAACTGACGGCTATCGATGAGGTGATAAAGGGATATTTGCACATTCTTTCTGTCTCACGACTGCCAGAGGAATACGCCAGTCTGCTCACGCTCTTGTACGCCTTTCGCCAGCGCTACTGGCCCCTGCTGGAGCGAGAGGTGCAGGGGGAAGAACTGCTGCCCATCGAATCGACGGTGAGCGAACTGATCGCCTTCGGTGGGGCGATCCTCCATTATGGGCGGTTCTGGTGTGGCGATGAGCAAGCCTGGCAGGCGGTCAGGAGCGCCTTTCAGGTCTATGAGGGCTATGGACAGGCCCGCCGGATCGAACTGGCTGCGGAAGGGTATGGGTGGCGATGAGCGAGGAGCAAGATCTGACCCGGCTGGTGGTCGTGCCGCTAGAAAGCGATAGACAACAGATGCTGACCTTGTTGAACACGGCGAGAAGTGTCTACATGCGGGCACAGAGCGAGGAAGTCAGGCAACTGGCCGACCAACTCTTCAGTTACTGTTACGATTGGTTTACGCGCCACCAGATCTCGATTTCCTATGACCTCTTCGGCCAGCGGTGGAAAATCGATCTGCACGGCAAAGGGGGCATGATTCCCTACGTCGTGACCGGGGCTATCTCCATCGGGCCTGCTGACCTCCTGCTGAGCGAAAACGTGGAAGAGAGAGAAAGGGAAGTCTAGGATGTATCCATTATTTTTATTCAGGCGCAAACTGCGCCAGCGCCCATCCTCGCTGGCCTCCTCCTGGAAGCCGAGTATCACCCCCTCACCCATCTATTATGAGCTGGATGGGCGCAAGTATCCGGTCAATTATCCCTATTTGCTGCCAAAGGATGAACAGGAGACAGACCGCCTCAACTTTCAGCACTTCTTTTTAAAAGCAGTTCTGGGTGGCAACTATATTGTGCCTCTGGACAGAATCCGCGTCGAAACAATCCTGGATGTTGGCTGTGGCACAGGTGTATGGTGTCGAGAAATCGCCGGTGAGTTCAAACAGGTGAACATTATTGGTGTCGATCTGGATCCCTCCCTGTCCCGTACCATTGCTCCCCCGGCCAACTGCCAATTTATGCAGGCGGATCTGCTGCGGGGCTTGCCCTTTGTGGGTGGTACCTTCGACTTTACTCACATGCGGCTGCTGGTGGCGGCAATTCCTACGCGGAGCTGGCCCGGAGCAGTCTCTGAATTGATGAGAGTGACAAAGCCGGGAGGCTGGATCGAACTGGTCGAATGTGGCTTCGGTTTTAAGCGAGCCGGACCGGCGACGATGCGCTATGTGGAGTGGTGGGATCAGGTGGGCAGACTGCGCGGGATCGAGACGGCAAGCGTTGCCTATCTTGACAGATGGTTAAGGGATGCCGGGGCAAAGGATGTAGAGAAGCGTATCCTGTATGTTCCGGTGGGGCAGTGGGGAGGGCGACTCGGCAAGATGCTGGCACTGAATATGCAAAATGGCTGGCGCGGTGTGCGAGGGATGCTCTGCGAGCAGTTGGGGATAACGACAGAGCAGTTTGACGAGGTAATCTATGCTTTGCCCCAGGAGTGGGAGCACAACCGGACCGAGTACGCCTATTACATCGCCTCTGGACGGCGATAGGAACATCTTAATTAGGGAAGAGATAAATATTGCGAATATATCACGCTCTATTTATGAGCTTCCGAGCAATCCCCTTGTCAACATGCAGGCTTCGTGCTATTCTCGCACCTGTAATAAACGGACAAAAGTGACCACGGCGATGAGTCACCAGGGAACGGGAGACGATGAACGAACTACATAGCGATGTGCTGATAATCGGCGCGGGCGTGATGGGCAGCGCCATCGCCTATCATATAGCGCGGCAGGGGCAGCGCGTGCTCGTCGTGGAGCAGGCCGCGCCCGCCGTC
>DATGLD010000023.1:0-44535 GCA_035294305.1 Ktedonobacteraceae bacterium
CGGCAATGATCAGATTCCCATACACGATGAGATCGAGTTAGAGATGCTGTTGTAGAACTTCTTACGCTCCACAATAGCCGGCGGGAGATTGTTAGTATGAGTGGAGAGACAAACGACTTCGGACTGCTGGCGAGAAATGAATCAAGGACCTTTTCTAGTCTGTTGCTTGCGATTATGCTGAAAGCGGAATGTCTAAATATTCCGCCTCGGTCTGAGACTGGGGAAGAGGCAAGTTTTCTTCACGCATCATCTGAAGATGCTCTTGTTTGCCGGCCACGTCTCGGTAGAACAGCGCCACCGCCTGATTCTCACGAAGCTCGGCCTCTCCCCACTGCTCGATCTGCAGCTCCGGCTTGGTGAAGGGGCGGGCGCGGCGCTAGCAATGAGCATCATCGAGGCCGCTCTGCGCATGCACCGCGAGATGGCGACTTTTGCCGAGGTGGGGGTGTATTTTCCTACAAACGTTTACCAGGACAGTTTTTTGCAAGTATTCTTTTACCTTGCTCCCTCAGACAAACATCGCTGGCATATTTCAAGGGCGAGCATGATTGCCTGCTCCTGAGAGAACGTCTTTCCCTGCGACCACTCCATGTCCCATATGGCTCCATCCACCCGCGACCTGGCATTTTGCTGGTAGGACTGGTAAAGAGGAACATACGCTGCTGGCAGCGAGGTACCGAGGCGCTCGAAAAGGGCTTCCGCTGCGCTGCATACCTGCGCCATGTAAATGGGGTCGCTAGCGACCCCCAGGGTACAACCAAAAGCCATCAAATTGATCGCAATGTTGAAGAGATTCCCCGTCTCCTGGGCCAGGATTAGCCCTTCTCGTAAATATGCAAGCGAGAGGAAAAGTTGTCTTTGCAGGAGGCAAAGGAACCCGAGGGAAGTGAGCATCACACTTAACCCCCATGGTTCACCATATTCCCGGAAGAGGGTGACAGCTTCGGTCAGCCTGGCTTGCGCCTGGGGGAAGTTGCCCCGAAGCATATCTATCGCTCCCAGCCTGCTGAGTGTGAAAGCGTAGCTGCGCCGATCTCCGAGTTCTCGTTGCAAGTTCAGGCTCTCTTCAAAACACCTGCTTGCCCGCGCATATTCTCCTTGCATATGCCAGGCGTCTCCTATTTGAAAGATAGCGGTGGCCCTCCCTGGTGCATCCCCACAGCTCTCGTACAGAGTTAATGCCTCCTGTGCCAGCGTCCTGACCCGTTCACTGACCATCTCCCATGTGGCCAACCTTGAGGCCGCCAGCAACAGTTTGGCGCGTACCCTCGCCGGAGTGTCCTGCCCCATCTCGAGGGCTGCATCGATCCAATGGTGCGCCTCTTTGAACTGGCTATGAGCCTCCCAGAACAGGCTGAGGGCACCGCAAAGCCGCTGCGCAAGCTCCGCTCTTCCTTGCTTCAAGCTCCAATTGAGAGCGGCTTGCAGGTTTTCCTGTTAGCGTGCCAGTCTCTGAATAGCCTCTCGTCGCCGGGTGCCTACGAGGTTGGGCTCGATTTGTTCTACCAGTCTGAGGTAGTAGTGAGCATGCCGCTCTTGCGCTTGCTCCAGCTCACCACTCTCCTGCAGACGTGCCAGGGCGTACTCCCGGATAGTTTCTAAGAGTGAGAAAGATTGGGAGGGCTCCTCCTCTGAGAAGGCGACCTGGCGAGAGACGACCAGGCTATAATTGACGAGGGTCTCTAATCGGTTGAACAGGGCCTCGTCAGGTTCTTCCTCATCCTGGCACACTGCCTGAGCCATATCCAGTGTCCAGTCGCCCGCAAAGACTGACAGGCGGGCTAATAGCCGCTGCTCTGCCGGTTCTAACAACTGGTAGCTCCAGTCCAGCGTTTTGAGAAGCGTGCGCTGCCGCTCTGGCACATCCCGGCTTTCGCGCCGCAACAGGGCCAGCCCTGTTGCACCGGGGTGTTGCAGTCTATCCCTCCCTCCTTCTAATCGCTCCAGCAATTGGCCGGGTGAGAGGAACCGTGTGCGAGCCGCCGCGAGTTCAATGGCCAGTGGCAGTCCATCCAGGCGCACACATAACTGAATGATGGCATCTGCATTCTGCGCCGTGAGCGCAAAGCCAGGCAGCACAGCTTGAGCGCGTTCAATAAAGAGGCGAATTGCCGGGAACTCCTCCAGAGCAGGGAGCGCCGGCAAGTGGTGCGGATCGGGTATCTCGAGCGGGGATACTCCAAATATGTGTTCGCCATAGACGTGTAGGACTGCGCGACTGGTGATCAGTACTTTGAGGCGAGGAGCGGCTTGCAGCAACTCGGCCACAGTGGTTGCTGCCGGCAGGACCTGCTCAAAATTATCAAGGATCAGCAGCAGGCTTTTGTCAGTCAAAGCTGCTTTGAGCAATTGCTCGGAACTGAGGCCAGGCATAGCGCCTGGAGTGGGAGAGAGCACATCGAGAGCCTGGGCTATTAATGTGGGCACCAGTGCGGATTCCTGGGTGGCGGCAAGAGAAACAAAGTAGACGCCGTCGGCAAAGTCCCTGTACATCAGTGGGGCGAGAGCAAGAGCCAGGCGTGTTTTTCCCACTCCACCAGTGCCAAGCAGGGTAACCAGGCGTACATCCTCCTGCTGGAGCAACTGCCGGACAGCCTTGATCGCCCAATCCCTTCCGATGAACGAGGTCAGCGGCGCGGGAATGCCAGGTTGGCCCAGGCGAGCGTGCCTGCCAGGTGATTCATGCTGGATCATGGGAGCCGGACTGCGCCTGGGAGGAGTCAAGCGATTGAGGGGAACTGCCTGCCATTCCTCTGCTGAAAAGCCCTCTCGCCTGAGATTCATGAGCACAAGGAGTTCGACCGCTTCATCCTGGGTCGTGATAGCATCCCAGGCGGCCAGCGTCAAAATGATTTGTTTGACCTCGTAGTGCGTCAGGTAGGTCTGGTTCAGGCCATGTAATTTGCGACTCAAGACATGAGGAGCCAGCCCGAGCGCGCGAGCCAGTTCCTGCTGCTGTCGCCCTGCTTTCCGGCGCAAGCGCGTCACCTGCTCACGAAACTGATCCCACCCAGGAGAAGCCTCATGCCCGTTTTGCGTAGTCATCAGCGCACCTCCTTGAAACGAGGGGCAATCCGGCCTGACTATCAGTATTTGCTCACAGTTATTTATTATACCTCATCTAGATCGAACATGTAGAGGTAACTTTGAGGTAATTTTGAGGTAACGCAAATATAGTCTTCCCCGCACGGGTCCAGCTATACTTTCACCAGTATTGAAGAGATCGAATCCAGTGAAAGGAACAAAAGCTTGAGCCGTTTGGAAGCTCGTGTCGAAATCAGCAAAGGAATAGATGAGGTCTTTGATTACCTGGTCGCTCCGGCGCATACGCTTGAATGGATGCAGGATGTGCTCGCTGTAACTTCTCCTTCAGTGGGAGTAGTGGAGGCGGGGGCCACCTTTCATCATCGCTGGCAACTGCTTGACCATGTGCTAGAAACCACGTATGAGGTGCTTGTGTGTGAGGTTGGCCGCACATTCATCTATCAGAGCACTATTAGTTCGGTACGACGCCTCGTGTCTTTTCAGCTGGAAGCAACAGCAGGGGGAACCAGGCTCACCTGCTGCATCGAGCAGGATCTTCACGCTTTCTTCTTGCAGGAGGCAGCGCTGGCTGAACTCGCTGCGCAGCGTCTGGTCGAAGCATCTCTCCAGACCTTAAAGGAGGTGGTGGAAAGCTGAAAGGGCCGCGCGAAGACGGCTTTTAGAGGCTCAGGCTTTGTTAACATCTTTCGTTTTTAGGTTTGATAAAAAAGCTATCGAAGAAAGGTTTCACAATCACTATGCAGGTAAGACGTTTTCGTTTCCTTTTGCTATCAGCGCTTACCATGGTGCTGATGGTTGTAGTGCAGTTGTCTGGCAGCCCTGTTGTCTTAGCATCAAAGGGGCCCGTCCTTGTAGTGAGTCCAACAAGTATCAATGGCAATACTGATTGTTCCTATAGCGCAACGGCAGGTTGGACCTGCCAGGTGATATTAAGCCGGGGCGATAGTCTGAATAAGAATTTAGTCTGGTCTGCCTATGCCAGCGGTGATATCACCGGCGTGACCTTCAATCCAGCTTCTGGCGTATTGGCCCAGGGCGAAACTACTTCCGTCACCGTGTCTATCCCCAATGTAGCCTGCGCAGTGTCAGCGAGCCTCGTTTTCAAAGGCCCTGCGAACACCGTGCATGTTCCCTGGACCTGTAACGCCCTTGCTTTGACGGTGAATGGCGCTACCAGTGGTGTGAGCATGTCGGCCTGGGATAGCAATTGCCCGGCAGCGCAAGGAGGCTGGAACTGTACGGTTAATCTAGCGGAGGGCGGCTCCAATCCAGAAGGCGAACTCAACTGGTCTACGCACAGCAGTCTGAGTGGAGTCACATTCACGCCGGGCAGCGGCACCCTCTTGCCTGATGCCTCGACTCCTGTGAGCATCTTTGTTCCCAATACCGCCTGTGACAATGGCAAATTCAACTTCATTGACCTCAAAGGTAATACCGTTTCTGTGCAATGGAGCTGCTCTTCCCCTCCGGTACTCACCGTCAATCCGAACAGCCTGGTTCCAAGTGATACCACTGATTGCACGGCTACGGGAAACACGTACCAGTGTACAGTATCGCTTGGTGAGACCTCGACCTCTCATGGCAAGGTCAACTGGTCGGTGAACAGCAGCCTGAGCGGCGCATCTTTCAATGTAGGAAGCGGCACGTTGTCACCGGGTGAAACGATCAATCTGACCATCTCGTCCATTCCCTGCCAGGACGGTACTTTCACCTTCTATGGCTCCCACGGGGCCAATACCGTAGTGGTGACCTGGGGCTGCGAAGCGGCGGAGCTACAGGTCAGCCCAGCGGAACCCTTGCACCTGGAGCATCGGTGCAGGTAACAGCCTACTATGAAGGATTTGATAATGTCTGTGTTTCAGCAGATTTCACCTTCTCTGGTTCAGGTGGCGCTCAAGATGTAACTGTTTCGTGGCAGACCGGAGATCGGTGCTAAATGTAGCTGGAGCTTTTCTTTTACACATGAAAAGTAAGCCTCTGACATGAGATAACACCTGGCGGTCACCAATCATCCTGGTGACCGCCAGGTGTTATACTACCCAACTTCCCCTACTCCACCGTCACCGACTTCGCCAGATTCCTCGGCTGGTCCACATTGCACCCTCGCGCAACCGCCGCGTGATAGGCGAACAACTGCAAGGGAATGATCGCCAGCAGCGGGCTGAGCATCTCGAGCGTTGCTGGCACATAGAGGATGTCGTCGGCGTGCTGGCGGATGCCCTCGTCACCTTCCGTCGCCACGGCTATCACGCGGGCATCGCGGGCGCGCACTTCCTGGATGTTGCTCACCACCTTCTCGTAGACGTGTGAGGCTGTGGCAATCGCAATCAAAGGAGTGTCGGGATCGAGCAAGGCGATGGAGCCGTGCTTCAACTCGCCAGCGGGCAAGCCCTCGGCGTGAATGTAGGAAATCTCTTTGAGTTTGAGCGCGCCCTCCAATGCCGTGGGATAGCCGACGCCGCGCCCGATAAACATCATGCTGCTGGCCTTCGACATGCGTTTCGCCAATGGCGCTATGATATCGTCGGAACTCGCGGCCCTATCCAGTATCTGCTGTACCTGTTCGGGAATGCGCTCTAACGCGGCGAGGATGAGGCGCATTTCTTCTGGCGATAGCTTTCCGCGCTGCTGGGCGAGGTACAGGCCGAGCAGATAGAGGACGGTCACGGATGTGACAAACGTTTTCGTCGCGACTACGCAGATCTCTGGGCCAGCCTGCAGGTAGAGGACGGCGTCAGCAAGGCGCGTGATGGCGCTGGCGACAACGTTGGTGATGGCGATAACTGGGGCTCCCTGCTCACGGACCTGCCGGATGCCGACCAGCGTATCCGCGGTCTCGCCCGACTGCGTTACCGCGACGCAGAGCGTTTCCGGCCCCAGGATGGGATTGCAATAGCGAAATTCGGCGGCCGTGATCACCTCCACCGGAATGCGCGCCCACTGCTCGATGGCATATTTCGCGATTAGTCCGGCGTGATACGAGGTGCCACAGGCCACGATCACGATACGTTGTATCCTCTCGATGATGCCCGCCTGCCGCATCTCCTCCAGTTCGTCCAGGCGCAGCTGACCATCTTTGCTAACTCTTCTCAGGAGAGAGCGGCGCAGCGCATCGGGCTGTTCATAGATTTCCTTGAGCGCGAAGTGCGGGTAGCCGCCTTTCTCCGCCGATTCCACGTCCCATTCAATCGTGATTGGCTCGCGCTGCACAGGTGTGCCATCGATTTTGCTGATCGAGACGCCTTCGGGACGCAGTACAGCCATTTCACCCTCGTCCAGGATCAATACCTTCCGTGTATGCTTCAGAATGGCGGGTATATCGGATGCCAGAAAATTTTCATCTTCGCCAAGGCCGGCGATCAGTGGGCCGCCGCCGTAACGCGCACCAATCAGCAGGTCGGGTTGCTCGGAGCTGACGACCGCGATGGCATAGGAGCCCTGGACGGAATGCAGGGCCAGCCGTACAGCCTGCTCAAGATTATGCTGAGCCTCGCCATAGTAGGCGCGTTCGACCAGGTGTGAGAGGATTTCGGTATCTGTTTCCGAGCGGAATGTATGCCCTTCGCGTTCCATTTCTGCTCTCAAGTCGGCGAAGTTTTCGATGATGCCGTTGTGAACAACGGTCAACACACCGGTGCAATCAGAATGTGGGTGGGCATTGATTTCATTAGGACGGCCATGCGTGGCCCAGCGTGTATGCCCGATGCCCAGCGGACCGGTTCCCGGTCGCGAGCCGTCCTCAACGGCGGCCACGAGATTGGAGAGCTTCCCGGCGCGGCGATGTACCGCCAGGGTGCCGGTAGAGGTGAGGACTGCAATGCCCGCGGAGTCATAGCCGCGGTATTCGAGTTTGCTAAGGCCTTCAAGCAATATGGAAGTAACATCGGTGCCTTTCGCTCCGACGTAGCCAATGATACCGCACATGTGGTCGGGTATCCTTTCTTTTCACAGTAGAAGACGACAACAGAGCGACCATCCCGTAAGGGTCGATTGATCGACCAGCACTCACCGGCATGGATGATTTCGTTCTGTCTTTGAACATCTGCTACATCACTGATAGCCTATTGTGCCAGCCGTTACCGGTTGGGTTTGTCAGCTATCTTCTCAGGGGAATGATGTACCCTGGAGGCCCCCCGCTGAAGGTCCGAACAGCCTCCACCTCGTCAACCGGAGCTTCCTCCTGGCGCCCGGCCCATGCGCTACTCGCCGCGACACTATCTCAACATGGGGTCTGCTTGATTGCGACTCCCATTGTAGGAACCAGATTTATGGCCTTCCTACTACAGCCCAGTATATCATTACTTACGTTTCAATAAGATGAACGGTGACAAAGGAGCTATTTAGAATAGACGAAAAAGGCACTCGAGCAAGCCAGGCTCAACACTCAAGTGCCGCCGTAAGCGACCTCAAAGCGTAGAAGAGCGGACGAGATTCCGCTACACTATGCGCATGCCTACCGCTAGCAGCCTTGCAACTTTTCATGCCTGGTTACGTATTCGCTTTGTATGCTTGAGCCTTACAATTAGATATATGAATCAAGCAGAGACTCTTGCAGTTGCCTGAATTTTTTTGCCGGGGGGTGAACCTTCCGGCCACAGATGGCTACTAATAGAGCGGTGGGTAACGTAGTTGGGGATTGTATCGCTCGCTGTTTATCCTTATCAACTGTTCTAGATCATATTAAGAAGAATGGAGTAACATGACTGAGACAACAATGACGGTGCCAGGAAGCAGCGCTACCCGGCCAGGCGCCGGAGAAGTCGTCCTGCGCACCCGCAATCTTTCCAAGCAGTATGGAAAACGTCTCGCCGTGGATAACCTCAATCTGCAAGTGCAGCGCGGCGAAATCTTTGGTTTTCTTGGTCCCAATGGCGCCGGTAAAACGACGACCATTCGTATGGCCCTTGGATTGATCACTCCGACTGCCGGTTCGGTCGAGATTCTGGGGCAGGATGTGGCAACCCGCAAAGCGCGTATCTTGCCGCGTGTAGGCGCGCTGGTCGAGACGCCTGCTCTCTATACCTACCTCTCGGGCCGCGCCAACCTGCAAGCGGTTGGCTTCGCGTTAGGTGGCGTGCCTGCGCCGCGCATCGATTATGTGCTGGAGCTTGTAGGTCTGCGAGAACGGCAAAAGGACCGCGTGCGCACCTACTCGCTCGGTATGAAGCAGCGCCTGGGAGTCGCCATGGCGCTGTTGCAAGACCCCGATGTGCTGATCCTGGATGAACCGGCCAATGGCCTTGACCCGGCAGGTATCGTCGAGATACGTGACCTCATGCATCGTCTCTCCGCCGAGGGTAAAACCGTTTTCATTTCCAGCCACCTGCTTTCAGAAGTGCAGCAGATCTGTACTCGCGTGGCCATCATCAACCTGGGTAAGCTCGTCACCGAATCTACCGTCGAGAATCTCACGCGCGGCCAGGGGGATTTCGCCGTCACGCTTGAGCGAGCAGTCGATGCGCTCGCGCTCATTCAGCAGCAGCCGTGGGGCAAGGGAGCACACCTGGCCGCGAATGGCGCTTTGATTACACCCGCTCCGGGCAACCGTGGTCGCGACCTGAATCTGTTCCTGGTCAATGCCGGGTTCGCGCCCGATACGATCACACAGGCAACGCAGGACCTGGAGGAAGTCTTCTTACGCCTGACAGCTAATGGTTCAGGAGGTCTACATTGAGTACTGTTATGACAACGACGCAAACCACGCCGGAAGAACATGTGCATTTGCGCAACGCTACTCCCAGCTTTTTTGGCCTGGTACGAGGCGAATTCTTCAAGATGTTTCGCCAGTGGACGACCTGGATTCTGCTGGTACTCTACCTGGGCGTAATCATTTTGCCCTACATTATCGAGTTTACCGTGCCCAACGTGAAGACCAATATTCAGGCTGAACCGCTGCATTTCTTCTATGACGTGCTGTCGGTTGGGCTCGCCATCGTGCGCGTCTTCAGTGGCATCTACCTGCTGATCCTGGGCGCGCGTATAGTTGGGCTGGAATACCAGTTAGGCACGATTCGCGTCCTCTTATCGCGCGGCGTTGGACGTTTGCAACTGCTCTTCTCCAAGATGCTGACGGTTGCAATCGTCGCCCTGGCCTTGCTGGTGATCGGCCTGGCGCTCAATTACCTGATGTCCCTGATCCTGGTGGCCGGCGTGACAGGCAATCTGAATGCCTACAGCGCTCTCAACGGGCAATTCTGGTCGGATGCCTGGACTTATGTCTTGACGATCCTACTGAATATGGCCGTGACCATGCTGCTGGCGATTGCGGCGTCGGTCGTGGGTCGTTCGCTCTCCTTCGGGCTGAGCGCGGCGCTGGTTTTCTTCCCCATTGACAACATCGGGACGGTTATCATGACGCTGGCCTATCGCGTGACAAATAGCGATTTCTGGCTGAGCGTCACGGCCTACTTCCTGGGGCCGAATCTGAATACGATGCCGAATGCGATCAACGGCAAACTCCAGTCCATAGGGGCGGCACCGCTCTACTTCGTTGACCAGTCTGGGCAGGCGCACGGTATTCTCGTCGATGGAACGCATACTGTGGTCGTGGCAATAATCTACGGGTTGATCTTTGCCCTCATTGCTATTGTGCTAACCTGGCGGCGCGATGTAATGGAGTAAGCAAGCTCGCACAAAGCCCTCATCCCGGCCGGGATGAGGGCTTTATGCTAATCGAGAGACTGATTACGAGCAGGGAACGACATACGGCATGCGATGAATCACATCCGGTTCCTTCACCTGTGTGCGCTCGTACTTGTACGAATTGCCTTTCTTGGGGCTGAGGAAGCCTTCTTGCGTCAGCACATTAACGGCGTCACTTACCGATTTCACATAGACGGGAGTGAACGCCCAGTTATTGGGAAGAGGAATGGAGGGATCGATGGAACGACCGATTGCGCGGTGTTCGGCTTCAATCGTGCAAATCTGGGCCGCCAGTTCCGCCAGGTCCGAGCGATTCATGTCCGCAAACTCGCGGATGGCCGCGATATAGGCCGACTCGAAAGCCGTTTCAAGCATATCGAGGGTCGCAATAAACTTGTCCAGGTGCTGGAATGTCCCCATCCCATTGGGAAAGCTAAAAGTGCCCGTCACCGGCGTACCACCGGCTTTTACCAGCAGGTCGCGATGCAATTGCTCTTCAACAATCGCACCTTCCAGATATTCAAAGTTTGCCCCGCTAATGCCAAGCGTACCGGCATTTTCGATTCCGTTGGCGTAGAAGGTGACCGCCAGTTGCTCTGCCGTTGCCGCAACACTCAGAATCGTGGTAATGCTATCGACCGGGCAGGTCGATGCCGGTGCTGCGTGCGCGACCGTGCCATTGCGCGCCAGTAGAGTGCCGCCAACTGCGAGCCCGGTCGCTCCTGCTGCGCCAGCAAGTGCGCCCCTAAGAACCGAGCGGCGCGATTTCAGGCTTGAGAACAAGGTAATGCCTTCGTTTGATTTCTCCATTAAAACCGGTTTTCCTTTCTAAAAGGTGAAGTAATCACGACAGTACAACATGATGTCCTACTGCTACATCTCTTTCACTTCCTGAATAGCTAAAATCAGAGGAAGCGGACGCACAAGAAGAGTGAGTTCACAGGCTGTTGTAGAACTATGGTAGTAGGTGTTCTTCTTTGTTCGTCATCAAGCAATACGCCTGCTATAGCAGGTTGGATTACAATTTTCGAGCCACTACACTCCAACCTGCTATTATTTTGGTAGAATCCAGCGTATGGTTGCATATTAGGTTACATAATTTTTATACCGTTTCCCTGTACTTATTGGTGATGGGCAATCTTCTGTCCCGGCCAAAGGCCCGTGTAGTGATCTTCACTCCTGGTGGGGCCTGGCGGCGTTTGTATTCGCTCAAATCGACCATGCGCATCACGCGCTCGACTGTTTTGCGGTCAAAACCCATTGCCAGCATTTCCTCGAAGCTGCGGTCATCCTGGGCATAAGCTTTGAGGATAGGATCAAGTACATCGTAGGGAGGCAGGCTATCGACATCCTTCTGGCCGGGACGCAGTTCGGCGGAGGGGGGTTTTTCGAGGACTGAGAGCGGGATAACGGGTGTACCTGCGATACTGTTGCGGTAGACAGATAATTCGTACACCAGCGTCTTAAGCACATCCTTGAGAACGGCGAAGCCTCCGGCCATATCGCCGTACAGCGTGCTATATCCCACAGCCATCTCAGATTTGTTGCCGGTGGTCAGCACCAGCGGTCCCAGCTTATTAGAAATGGTCATCAGGATGTTGCCGCGAATACGCGCCTGCAGGTTCTCTCCGGCCAGCCCCAGGTCGCCCTCGCCCAGGGCGGGGCGCAACATCTCCAGGGACGTGCGGAAAGTTTCCTCAATGGGGATGGTCAGCATCCGGATGCCGAGGTTTTCGGCCAACTGCTGCGCGTCGGTCTTGCTGCCCTCAGATGAGTAGCCGGAGGGCATGGAGACACCGAGGACGTTTTCGGCGCCCAGCGCGTCAACGGCAATCACCGCCGTCAGTGAGGAATCGATGCCCCCTGAGAGACCGATGATTACCTGCTTGAAGCCAGTTTTGCGCACGTAATCGCCCGTCCCCAGCACCAGGGCCGAGTAGATTTCCTGCAGGCGGCCCATCTTCGGCTCGATGCGCTGTGGAGCGTCCAGGCCAACCTTGCCATTTCGTGGTGCCGGCGCAGGCTTTGCATTCACCGTAATGATTGGCACCTCGTTTGGGTTGGCCTGCAAACGTTCCTGGCGACGGCGCGGATCGTGCAGCCTTGAGCGGAAAACGGAGGCCGTATCGAGATCGACGACCAGCATATCCTCGGCGAACTCTTTGGCGCGGGCTATGAGCGCTCCCTGTTCGTTGAAGACCATGCTGCCACCGTCAAATACCAGTTCGTCCTGGCCGCCGACCATATTCAGGTAGACGACAATTACGCCGTTATCGGCGGCGCGAGTTGCCAGCATCTCCTGGCGGAAAATGCCCTTGCCGGCATAATAGGGCGAGCCATTAATGTTGATGATCACTTCGGCCCCGGCATGCGCCTGCAAGGTCATGGGGCCGGTAGGATACCAGACATCTTCGCAAATGTTGATGCCAACATGTACCCCGTTCATGAGAAAGATAGGCGCTTTCCTGCCCGCCGCGAAATAGCGATTCTCGTCGAACACGCCATAATTGGGCAGGTAGTGTTTATGGTAGACGCCGCAAAGTTTCCCCTCGGAAATAACTGCCGCTGCGTTATAGATATCGTGGTCGCGGTCAACGAAGCCGATCACCGCGGTCAATCCGGGCAGGTCACGGCTGGCCTGGATGAGCTCATCCAGCTTGCGCAGGTTATCGTCCACAAATCCTGGCTTGAGCAGCAGGTCTTCGGGCGGATAACCTGTCAGCGCCAGTTCCGGGAAACACACGATATGCGCTCCCGAAGCGTGCGCCTGCCGCATAGAATAAAGCATTTTTCGCGCATTGCCCTCCAGGTCGCCCACGGTCACATTGATTTGGGCAAGTGCCACTCGAAGCGGTAGAATATTCATAGGAAGATTCCTTTCTCAGAAAATAATTACGACATATCTACGAGCATCCACATGGAGTGAGAGGTAAGGCAGGAGGGCGACTTCCTGCGCATAACGAAAGAGGCCAATCTCGATGGACATGCAATTGTACGCTATTCATGTCATACCTTTTGTTGTCTTTGTATATCTGGGGTTTCTGCTCTTCATGCAGCCACCAAGGGAAGTGATCGTTGCCACACTCACAGGAGGGCTGGTGATGGGTATCATCAATGTAGTTGTTGATTTCATCGCCTACTATGCCTCCTGGTGGCATTATACCGCCAGTGGTCTGCTTTTGCATCTGCCCCTGCCCCTTTATGTTACATCAATTTTGATCTTCGGTGGAGTTGGTTATTTGCTGATCTGGCGCTTCTGGAATACGCGAGCGCGCTGGTTTGCCTGGCTGCTCATTATTGGCATCCCGCTGTTCGGCTTTGCACGTGACGTGCTGGATGCGCTGGTTACACATTCAAGCTTCATTACGTGGGATAGTCCCCTGGCCGGCCCGTTAGATTTTGTTTTGTGGGTAGTGATGTTCTTCGCGGGTTTCTTCGTGTTTCGAAGGCTGCTCGCGCCAGTATCCGGCGAGCATAGACCACAAACGAACCCGTAGGGCCGATTGCTCGCGCCCAGCGCCGATTCATCGGCCTTGCGGGGTGATCATTAACTCTATTATCACCTGGTACTGGCATACATTCCCAATCTGGTATCTACCCCTCAAGTTTCTTGGCCAGTTGCTGTGCCAGTTCCAGCTCGTAAGTATCTGCCACCGGCAATTGCCGCCAGTACTGGTGAGCGGCAAAGTTGGCGGCCAGTATGACGCCGAAGCGGTCTAGCAGATAGGCATTGGATGAAGCAGGTGTGGCCGTATTATTCAATGGCGCGCCAATGGCGAGACACCCTGTAGCAGGATTTGATGCGGCGCTAAAATGCCAGTTCATGCCCGTTTCATCATCGGTAACGCTATATTCCCCGGTCGAACCGATCTCTTCCTCAGCAGAGAGACAGGCAAGGTCGCCCTGAGAAGTTACCTGGTTGCTGAACACGACGCCGACGTGCGCGTTTCCGCCACCCCATGTGATATTGAGTTCAAGCAGGTGGTCCGCGCTATTTGATTGGCCTTTCGCGATGACGCGGCCATCAAGCGTTGTATAGGTCCAGCTCGAGTAGATCAAGGCGAGAGCATTCCATTGCCCTGCACCGGTTGCGACTGTGGATGTAGAAAGTGGAGCGGGGCAAAACAGGCGACAGGACTGGCAATCCTGTAAGATGACCTGGGTCGCGCAAGTCTGTTGCGAGTTGGGGCCGGCATCCAGGTGGAAGCTCAGCGTAGCCTGCAAGGGCTGCGTCGCGGTTACACCGGTGACCATTTCTTGCAAATCGCCGCCGGTCAGAACATTCATTGCATACTGCTCTCCTGGCCATATGATGGTGGTGGATTGCAGCCTATCCAGCGCCGCCTGTGTCGCTTGAATCAAAGCAGTTTGCTGTTTATCAGGAAGCATGGCAAGTGAGACATCGAATGAAATCACCCACGCGCTCAGGCCAGAATCGAGATGTACTGCTTGATTGACGCGACAGGTATCGGTGGCAAACACGGGAGGCACGGATATGGTACAGCTTTGCTCATTGAAAGGATAGGCGTCCCAGATGATCACGTGTTGCCCGCGAGGTATGCGAATCGGTGTTTCTCCAATTGCAGGGAGATGGGCAACAGGATGGTTATCAATAGAAACCTGGCTCCAGGAAGGGATTCCTTCGATGTAGAAAAGATCGATGCCTGGCGCCAGTGTGGGGGTAGGTGTAGGTGCCTGGCCGAAGATTGCGGTTTGCAATGAATCGCGGGTGGCAGGTGAGCTTCCGATAATGACGATGATGACCAGCGCTATGATCCCCAACGTCGCAGCAAGGTACAGGTTGCGCCGGCGCGGTGGAAGATGCCGGAGGTAACGGAGCGAGGCCTCGCTCCGTAGTCGCAGCCATCCGGGTCGAAGATGGGCAAAATCCTCCTCCGGTATATCAGTGATTTCAACATCATCGTCGTAAAATTGTTCCTGGTCTTTGTCATTCATCGGAGGTTCCAGGCGGACATGATGAATTTACTCTTTGGCTACGAACGCAACCAGCCGGCAAAATGCCGCCTCGCCCATGTTGAACTTCCAGGGGAAGCAGCCAATCCACAGGCGCTGATCCAGCACTTCATCTATCATACCACCAGCATTTTCGACGTGGAAGACGCCGTGGGGGAACAACTGGTAATGCATCAACTGCAGGTCGTCATCGGGCCAGATTTCTTCCAAAGGCTTCCCATGCTTTTTCGCGCACTTGGCCGCCAGGTCCGCGCGTACCGTGCGCAAAACAGTGTTCATGGGATGATCCATCGAACTGGCGTCAATGGCAAACCAGGAAATCTGGCGTTTCAAGGTCCAATCAACGAACTCACGTGTTGGGCCGGGATGCATATTGAAATAACGAATCTCGTTTGGCTCGCACTCGCCATACCAGTTGCTCTGATAATATTTGTGGTAGCCGGTATGCACCACCACAATATCGCCCGGCTCAATACGCAGCCCGGTCTTGCGCTCCCATTCCTCGAAATGTTCGGACGTATAAATATCGAAGTCGCCCAGGCCCATCGCCCCCAGGTCCACCACCACTCCCGGCCCCACCAACTTGCTCAGCGGAATGCTCCCGATATCCTGCCCATTGGTAATAAAGTGCAGTGGAGCATCCAGGTGCGTGCCCACGTGCAGGGTGGAAGAAATAAATTGTCCGCCCACCTTTTCAAAGGCAGGTCGCTTGATCCACTTGACCGTAGGCCCCTCATAGGTCGCGAACGAGGGCGTATTGACATCCCAGTTCTGTGACAGGTCAATCACCTGCATGTTGCTCAAATCAATCGGCTTCATAAAACCTCCTTCAGTAAATAGACGGCGCGGGCGACCATGAAGGTGCGCCACTACCACGCTACATTTTTATTTATCGTTAGGATTGGTTACGGCGTCGAAAATGATCGCATCGATCAATTGCTCGACGGGCGCGCGGTCATCGGTAAACCAGACCGTGCTGTAATGCTCTTCTCGTATGTTTCCGGTGGCGATGGCGGCATCTGCCACGTCTTCCAGGATGGGATTATCTAGATTCTTCGTGTTAATCGCGAAGTTGGAGAGCGAGGTATGCGCATTCGTGCCAATAATGAGGCTGTTCTCGAAACGCTGCGTATCGATGATATAGACATTCGGAAAGACGGAGTGCATGGTTTGGGCCAGCGCCTCTACCAGGCGAAAGTCGGTGTTTGTGCGCCCGGCATTGATGACCGTCGTGCCCGTTGGGGTGAGATGATCGCGTACCGTCTGGAAAAACTCCTTCGTCGTTAGCTGGAATGGCACGTAGGGCTGCTGGTAGGCATCGATAGCGATCACGTCATACTTTTTCGTGGTGGTCTGCAGGTAATAGCGTCCATCCTGTATAATTACATCTAGATTCTTCTCGTTCATTTCGAAGTATTGCCGTCCCAGGCTGACGATGGTGGGGTCAATTTCAACGCCATCGATGGGAATCGGCCCATACGCAGCTGTAAATTCGCGTACGGCGGTGCCAGCGCCCAGCCCAATAATGCAAACCTTTTTCACTTGCTGCCATGTATAGGGCGGATTGTTGAAAAACGGAGCCATCATGAAGTAGTCCCAGGGACCTTCCGTCAAGACCTGGTAGGGGTTATAGATCGAATGGATGCCGACGCCCTCGTTCAAAACCAGCTGCGTTTCCTCGCCCACCTGCACAACCTGGATATAGTTGTAGGCCGATTCTCTTTCCGTGATCAGTATACCCCCGCCGTTGCTGCCATCGGCAGGCTTGATCGGCCCGCGTATGGCTAAAATCGAGAGCGTCATCGGGATCAGGAGTAAAATCGAAAGGAAACTTTTGTCTATCCGACCTTTTCCCCGGCTTTGGCGCGGCGTGCTAAGCCTTGTGACGACCAGGGCTAGAATCGAGACGAGCAGCAGGGACACGGCGAAGGTGAAGAAGGTGTGGTAAGTGCCAATCGTGGGTATCAGCCACAAGACGGGGAGGAAGGTGCCCAGTATACTGCCCGCGGTAGAAATGGCGTAGAGTTGCCCGGCGGTGCGCCCCGACTTACCCAGCTGTTCGATGCGCAAACGAATCGCGAAAGGCGAGACGCAGCCTAGCAGGATCATCGGAATGGCGAAGAGCAGAATCACAGCGACCAGCGAGCCATAGAAGACACCTATCGAATAGGTGGCAAAAGAACTTTGCGACCAGAGCAGGATGGGACGCGAGATAAAGGGGATCAGTCCGATCAGGAACGAGGCAATGATGGTCAGCGCATAGAGTGTGGCCGGCCGTGGGTAGCGGTCGGCAAGACGACCACCGAGATAGTAGCCGATGGTAAGATAGAGCAAAATGAGGCCGATGAGATTAGCCCATACAAAGAGCGAGGTGCCGAAATAAGGTGCCAACAAACGCGATGCCGACAGTTCCACGGCCAACGAGCACGCGCCTGCCACAAACACCAGCAGGATGAGTAACCAGCCCTGTAGCGTGCTACCGGCTGTGGAAGCGATTGCGCCTTCATCTGCCTGCGGTTTGCGAGGGCGGCGAGTGGTGGTGGACATAAGAAAAGCTCTCTTTCTATGCCGTAGGGGACTAGCTTGATCGCTCCCCTGAAAGTTCTGAATTGCAGAATCTGATATTCAAAAGCATATCATATACTGGCAAGCCTCATCAGGCCTGTCATTCTGAGCGAAGCGAAGAATCTCTGGCGAACTTGGGTACTCCCTGATGAAATTTTCCCACCGGATCGGAGAATCTCCTGTAGGGACAGGCCCTCAAACTTCCATGCACAAGGACAGGGACGAGCCGCTTTCCCTACAGACCCCCAAGCTTCCCTACGCGCAAGGACAGGAAGCTGCCGCGTAGTCATAGTAAGGGCGTGCCCTTGAGGCCGCCCTCTAACTCAAACCGAGGTCGCCTTCCACAGATCATAACCCCTGGCTCAGGCGCGCAAAAGCCTCTATTCCCATCTTTTTCTCAA
Organism: Ktedonobacteraceae bacterium; assembly: GCA_035294305.1. Classification (GTDB taxonomy): domain Bacteria; phylum Chloroflexota; class Ktedonobacteria; order Ktedonobacterales; family Ktedonobacteraceae; genus DASRBN01. Next base: position 17,628 of record DATGLD010000023.1, read on the forward strand.
GCGTGGTGAGAAAAAGCATGACGGAGCTCGCGCCAGGGTCCTGCAAAGATAGGCGCAGGCGCAATGCGCTGGATAGCAACTTCAACGCCTCGGCCACACGGCCCTGTTCGTAAAGCAACATTCCCATATTGGTAAGGATCGTCCCCTGGTGAAATTGCTCTTGCGAGCGATGGGCCAGCTTCAATGCCTCCACATAATGCTGGAATGCCTGCGCATAATCTTTTTCGTTCTGTGCCAGCAGCCCCAGGTTATGTAATAAAACGCTTTTCAGGTGCGGATCATCTTCCTGTTGGTTCAGTGTAAGCGCCTGCTCGAAGTTAGCTCGTGCCAACTGCGCTTCTCCCCGTTCGCGGAAGGTTTCTCCCTGGTTTGCCAGCGTCACGGCCTCTCCGTGGCGATCACCCACCTCGCGTTGAATTGCCAAAGCCTGCTCATAATATGCCTGGCTCTGAGCGTAGTCATCCACGCGACCGTAGAGGAATCCCAGATGGCTGCGCACCTGCCCTTCGTCACGACGAGTCAGGACGCCATAAGGAGGAATCATTGCCGTATACAAACGAATCAACCTGTTCCACGCGCCCCATTGTAGCAGGCAGGCGTGCAACCCTTCCGCCTGCATGCGATCATATGCCTCCTGCCAGCGCCAGCCCAGGCACAAGTGAACAATCTGGGCCAACAATGGCTCAACATCCTGAAAGCCGCTTCTTGACCCGCGCGGTGGACAAAGACTTTGCGCCAGATTGGCATAAGAAGCCGCTACGCGTATGTGGCCTGCCGCCAGGGCAACTTCCAGCGCCTGCGGATTGCCTGGTGTCAAATCTGGTAGTATCGCAACCCCGAGTGCTGTCGTAGTGTTCCCGCTATGACGTCTTATGCTCTCATCGAGGTAATGAGCCATCATAAATTGCTGTACAAGCGCATGCAGCATGTAGGGGTCAGGTGTATCGCGCCCCTTTTCCGGCAGCCGTTGAACCAGGCCGAGGTTCGCCAGCACGGCCAGCTCTTGCGTAAAAATATTCTCGCCTGCGCTCTTCTCATTTATCCCGGTCTTTTCTCCCATCATAGCGGCCAGGATGCTATCTATTGTCGCCGGTTCGGTGAAGAGGCAGAGCGCGCGCAAGAGCGCGCGTTGGACCGGATTGAGGAAATACGTGGCGGCGGTGAGCAGGTTCAGCGTGACCTCTCCGCGCCACATCTGAACATAATCGGGCGAGTCGAGCAGGTAGCTCAGGGCAAAGCCACTCAGGGTAGAGAGTGCGCTGAACAGTATCAAGGCATAGACATGGCCGGCGCAGCGCTGCCAGACGAGCGACAACTCCTGGGGCGCGCCCACAACACCGCGCTGTTGAAGCAGCGCTACGCCCTCTGGAATGCTTACTCGTGAGACGAGATACGAACGTACCCGCGCGGATTCGCCGTTCGTTGAACTGTAGGGTGAATGATGGCCCGTCAAAAGAAAGCGGCAGGCGCCCAGGTCCTCCCGCAGCGCGCGCAGGAAATACGAGACGGCACCGCGCCCCACCCGCTCCTGGAAGTGGCCCGCGTCAAGCAATTCGTCAAATTGATCCAGCACGATAAAAACACCCTCACTCGAATGACGCAGCCTTTCCATAAGCATCACAATTTGCCGCTCTTCGGCGCTTGCTCTACTTGCCATCCCTGCGTGTACTCTGCCATTTCCACTCGTTTCCGCATGTGCTGCACTCTGAAAGATGGTATCGAGGCGCTCCAGGATAGCCGCGATAATGTCCGGCAATGTGGCATTGGGTCCAATACGCAACCAGATAAAGTGCTGTAAAGGAGATGGACCTGCCTGTGCCACGGTCTCCAGGTAACGGTAGACGAGTGCGGCCAGTACTGATTTGCCCGCGCCAGGGTTGCCCACCAGAACTATCACGCTGGTTTCAGGCTCTCCGAGCATGCGCAAAACCGTGTGAACCTCGTCGGCACGCTGCAATATCTGTGGAGGGTCGGTAGCGGGAGGTGTTGTCGTATGGATACTCATCCTTGAGTAGTGATATGGCTGCAAGATCTTCTTTCCCCTTTTCTGTTCATGTGTGTATGTGCGGTTCTTCCCCCAAATCTATTGCATGCAGTATAGCACTATTGCTCTGTCCATAATTTGACAGTAGCCTGTTTATGCTAATATAGGAGATATTGTGCTTTATCGCACTGCGAGAGCTGCGTCTAGGGGGCGACCAGACGGGAGAGCTGGAGGGCGATCGGGCGGGAGAGTCGGCGCCCTTGGTCAGGATCGGTGGTCGCCCTGAAGGTCCATATAAGTGAGGGATTGTTTTATGCTGCGTATCATTTACATGGGAACACCCCAATTTGCCGTGCCTCCGTTGGAGGCTCTGATCGAGCACGCGGCACTGGGAAAGTTGCTTCCAGATGGCTACGAAATCGTCACCGTCATTACGCGCACTGATAAACCTGCTGGCCGCGGCAAAGCGATTGTTTATTCGCCGGTCAAGCAAGCCGCCATAGCGCATGGTATTCCGGTGTGGCAGCCGGGATCGTTGAAGAAACCGGAGAATATAGAAAAGCTGGCCGCGTATAAGGCAGATTTGTATATCGTTGCCGCGTTCGGCCAGATTCTACCACAGGCTGTGCTGGATCAACCCAGGTATGGTACATTGAACATTCACGCCTCCTTGCTGCCTAAGTATCGCGGCGTCTCACCTATCTCTGAAGCGATCTTGCAGGGCGACGCGGAAACCGGTGTAACCATCATGCTGCTTGACGCCGGCGTAGATACCGGGCCTATCCTGCTCGCTCGCTCTATTCCTATAGCCGCGGATGAGACGACCGGTAGCCTGGCGGATAAGTTATCCAGGCTGGGGGCTGCGGCGCTGCTCGAAACTATACCTTTATGGATACAGGGAAGGATTACGCCGCAGCCCCAGGATGAGCGGAGGGCATCGCATACGCATATGCTGCGTAAAGAGGATGGCGAAATATCGTGGGAGCGGCCTGCCGCGGTGCTGGCGCGAGAAGTGCGCGCCTACAGTCCCTGGCCCGGCTCCTACACGCACTGGCGAGGCCGGCTTCTGAAAATCATTGCGGCGCATGCCCAGGCACTCGAGCCGGGTGAAGAAGTGACGCCGGGCACCGTCACCTTGCGCAAAGAAGCCGGGCACGAGGTACTTGCCATCGTTACCAGCTCAGGCATTCTCGAAGTAAACCGTCTCCAGTTGGAGGGCAAGAGAGCTATGAGCGCAGAAGAATTTCTGCGTGGCTATCCGCAAATCGTGGGTGAGGCATTGGGGTAGGGATTGTCAATGATGCGCCGGGAATAGATCATGGGAAGTGATAGTGAAGTTTGACGAAAGCTCCTGGCAAATCCGGGGGCCAATGATGATTCTCCAGCGGTAAAATTGGTCATGTCATTCTTCGTGATCGCGAAGAATGACATGGAACATTCCGGTTTTGGTCGTGAAAACCCATTACCGGCCCGCTGCCTGAATTTTGTAAAACGTTATTAGCAGCCTTTACAGATTTCTTCTAATACGTGTTGGATTTCGGTCGATTGACCAGAGCCACAATGATCAGCAGCACACAGATGATGGCAAATCCGATTGCATGCGTCTTGTGGCTATCCGTGGGCGTGCCACTGAATGTGAAAGGGTGATAGACTCCGGGAACAATGTAGTAGATGGCGAGGGCAAGCGCAATAATAGCGATTACTATCGAGCCGTAGAATAAAGTCGTTTTGCTCATAAAAATTCAAAATCCTCCCGTGCATAAGGGCGACCTTATGAAGAACTCCTGCGGTCGCCTTGAATTTTTGTTTTGCCCCTGCGGGACAGGCACATTATAACAGAGAAGTTGAACTTTTCAAGTGAAAGTGGCTGCTGTAGCCTATACGGATGGACGAAAAAAGACCTCAAATGCCGCGGTAATTGAGGTCTTTTTTCGTCCATCTAGAAGATTTACTTTGCCGCCACAGTAGGAGTGCGGGACATGAATACACCTACGACGCCTGCGATAAGAAGAATTGCGCCTACAACAATACCAGCGATGCCACGCGCCGGATGCGCGCCGAACATGCCGGCTTCAAATAGAATGCCAACTACGAGAGCAATAATCCCTAAAGCAATAACACCATAAAAAAGGACCGGATTCTTCATAGTATTGGATACCTACCTCTTCTAGTTTTTTTTGACCGTCCTGGCCCTTCCAGGACGCTACTATTGTAACAAACGTGTAAAGCGGTGTTAGCTGCACAATAGCATACCCGGTAGCCATTTTGGGTATGCTATTGTGTAGCTAGCTCGCTCTGTGGAGCACAAAAACCAGCAGGATGAGCGAGATGATGCCAGCGGCCCAGCAATAATAGGCGAAAGGATTGAGCCGCCCGGTCTCGAAGTACTTCATCAGGAATTTTGTACTCAGGTAGGCCGCTACGCCGGATAAAACCATGCCGATAGCGACAAGCATCCAGGTATAAGCAGATTGGCCAAAAAGCTGGGGGACTTCGAGCAGGGCTGCCGCGCCAATGATGGGGGCGCCCAGCAGGAAAGAAAATCGCGCCGCGTCCTCGTGATTGAGCCTGACACCCAGTCCCGCTACCATGCTCGACCCGGAACGAGAGATTCCGGGTATAAGCGCCAGTGATTGCGCAAGGCCTACAATAACAGCGTCCTTCCAGGTCAGTGAAGAAAGCGGACGATACTGCGCCTCACGCTCTTTGGGCGTAAGAAATTTACTCTTGACTTCTGATCGCTCGCGCAAACGTTCGGCGGCAAAGAGGATAGAACCGTTTACAACTAGAAAAGCGGCAGCAATCACCGGAGAAGCAAAGAGTTGCTTCAAGGGGTCCTGCAAGAAAACTCCGATCAGGCCTGCCGGAATGGTACCGATAATAATCAACCAGCTTACCCATTCTTCTGTCCCTGTTTTCACTTCTCCCCGCTTGATACTGTTGATGAGGGTGAGAATGACCTGGAGCCAGTCGCGCCAGAAATAGGCCACCAGCGCGATAGTGGTACCAAGATGTAACGCAACCACGATGGGTAAAAAGCAACTTTGCCCTCCACATGCCGTATTTGTTTCGATACTGGCCCAGCCGAATAGACCGGGTAGAATGACAGTATGGCCCAGGCTGCTAATCGGAAAAAGCTCTGTCACCCCCTGGAGCAGCGCCAGGAAGATGGTCTGCCAGATATTTAATGTCATTGATGAGGTACTCCAAATGTTACTTATTGAGTCGGATATTTTTGTTCATCTTGTAGAAACTCTGCATATGTCTTCGCATAAACAAGATGTCCGTCTTTTGTGACCAGGAAGTACAGGTTATCGCTTTTGGGCGGATTGACGGCCGCAAGCAGGCTTGCCAGCTGCGGGCTAGCGATTGGAGTCGGCGGCCAGAACTTATGGGTGTACGTATTCCATGGACTATCCGGGGCAATATTCTTGCCGGCATCGTTTAGCGGCGTCCAGTATTTGCCGTCCTTTGGAGGATTTTGCGTATCACGCGCATACTGTACCGTCGGGTCGGCTCCGAGGAAATTTGCGGTTTCATTTCCGGCAATATACACCCGGTTCCAGTAGACGCTGGCCACACCTGGCATGTTACTAACGGAATTCACCTCGTGTTCGACAATCGAGGCCAGGATAACCGCCTGGTATAACTGGTATTGTTTCGATGAGCAGTTGCGCTTCGGCGAATCAGGAGCGATGGGAATATGTTGCTGGGCAAGCGTGTCGAGGTGATTTTGACTGACTTTGTCGTTGAACTCCGTCAGCATCAGATTCACCACGTCACGCGCCGTGCCACTGACCGGCACCAGGTAGGTGTCGGGGAAGAGCAAGCCTTCCATGCTGTATTGAGTATGCGTGGTGGCGTCCAGTGTGCATCCCAGGATAGGGTATTTTGATGCATCGGGGAACTGGTTAGGATGTTCGGTGTACTTCAGGAAATCCTGCGTGCGGAAATTCGGAAGCCCGGCGGCTGCCACCCGCTGTGCTATCTGCTCTATACGTAGTCCTGGCGGGACCGCCACTACCAGTTCGTCGGGCTGCGCCTGTAGAAGCTGATTAATAATGGCGTCAATTGTCATATTGGTATTGAGGTTGTAAGCCCCCGCTTCCAGGTGGGTATCCAGGCCCTTGATACGCGCCCAGAGACGAAATGCTAGCGCGTTACGAATCAGGCCTTCTGCTTGCAACTGGTCGGCTATCTGGCTGGTGCTTTCACCATTTTGAATGACGAGGGGAATCGTTCTGCCCGAGCCAGAATCAACCGGTTGGAAAACGTCGGTCACGGTGGTCCATGCGAAGTAGACACCGGCGAAAATGAGTATACCAACTAACAGGACGGCAATAATGGCCGCTCGTGATCCGCGTTTTTTCATAGTGATTCATCCTCTGTCTTCTTCGACCGGTGATCCAGGTACTCTTGTAGAATGATAGTCGCTGCCAGGGCATCTACCTCCGCGTTGCCACGTTTTCTTTTCCTGCTTCTACCAGATCCCGGCCTGCGTCCCCTGCTCCCGTCAGAATGTCTCCCCGCTTCAACCTGGCCTCGTTCAGCAAGCAGGCGTTCCACTTCGACCGTCGAAAAACGCTCGTCCCAAAAAGTGATCGGGATGGAGATATGCGCTTTTAAACGCTCCGCAAACGCCTGTACGCGTCTTGCCTGGCTGTGAAGCTGCCCATCCAGGCTCACAGGTAATCCAACGACGAGACCCTCAGCATCCGTCTCGCTGATGATCTGCCGAATGGTCTCCCAGGTTTGAGACTCATTCCGAGAAACATGCAGTGTCGTATAAGGAGAAGCCAGAAATTCCGTAGCATCGCTGATTGCTACGCCGATCCGGGCCTCGCCGACATCCAATGCCAGTAATCGTGCCATGACTTGCGTGCTTTCTCTACCGTTGAACGCACGTAAGAAAAAATCTCTTTAGCATTCTAACGAAGGAGCGGCTAATTTGTCTAGATATGTACCATTAAGGGTAATACATATTGTAATAGTCGAGCCAGCCGGGAGATATCCCTCTGTAACTACGAACGGCGGACGAGTTATGTCACGTACGTTGGTTCCCTCTCTTGCTCTGGCAAAACTTTGTGGTATCATCAATGCAAATATGTGGAGAGGAATCTCGCGACTTTGGAGCAGATCGAAGCAGTCCTCAAGTACAACTTTGGCCATGATACATTCTGGCCGGGGCAGCGGGAAATTGTCGAACAGGTTTTAGTGCAGCACGATGCCTTTGTCTTGATGCCGACCGGCGGCGGTAAATCGCTCACCTACCAGTTGCCCGCTTTGTTGATGCCGGGCCTGACCATCGTTATTTCACCCTTGATCGCATTGATGCATGACCAGGTTGACCGCTTGCAGGCCAATGGCATCCCCGCCACCTTTATAAATAGTTCGCTTGGCGCGGCAGAACGTTTGCAGCGGGAACGGCACGCATTGAAGGGCGAGCTCAAGCTGCTGTATGTGGCGCCTGAGCGGCTGTTAGGCGATAACTTCTTGTCGCTCCTCGACGCCATCGAAGAGCAGACCGGCATTGCATTGCTGGCGGTCGATGAAGCGCACTGTGTGAGCGAATGGGGCCATGATTTTCGCCCGGAGTACCGGCAGCTGGGGCAACTGCGCCGCCGCTATCCAGACGTGCCAATGCTGGCCCTCACCGCTACGGCAACCGAACGCGTGCGCGAGGACATTATCACGCAACTACGGCTGCGCGATCCCTATATTCACATCGCCAGCTTCAACCGCCCGAATCTCTCCTACGAGGTGCGCAAAAAGGATAAGGGTTCCTACAAAGAACTGCTGCAGTTGCTGCGCGAGCGACCCCACGAACCGGTCATTATTTATTGCGCCAGCCGCCGCTCTGTCGATGACCTCAGCGAGATGCTCAGGCGCGATGGTATTCACGCGCTGCCATACCATGCGGGCATGAGCAACGAGGAGCGCACCGAAAACCAGAATCGCTTCATACGTGATGACGTACCTGTACTGGTTGCCACGATTGCCTTCGGCATGGGCATCAGTAAACCTGACGTGCGCGCCGTCGTTCACTACGATCTGCCGCGCAATCTTGAGGGATACTACCAGGAGTCGGGCCGGGCCGGACGCGATGGACTGCCCGCGCAATGCATCCTCTTTTTCAACTACGGCGACCGCGTGAAACAGGAATATCTTATTGCCCAGAAGAACGACGCGCAGGAACAGTTCATCGCGCTAAAACAATTGCAACAGATGATTGCCTACTGCGAGGATACGGGCTGCCGCCGTCGCGCACTGCTGGCCTATTTCGGAGAAACATTGCCGCCCGGGCAGTGCGATAACTGCGATAACTGCCAGCGCCAGACCGTCATGGAAGACCGCACTCGGGACGCTTATCTTTTCCTGTTCGGCGTTGCTAAAACACAGCAGCGTTTCGGTATGCAATACGTCATCAGCGTGCTGCGGGGCGCAAACACGCAGAAGATTCGCGACTATAACCATAACCTGCTTCCCATCTATGGCAGTGGCAAGCATCTGAGCGGCGATGAATGGACGCATATTGCGAGATCGCTGTTACAACAGGGCTTGTTGGACGAAAGCAGCGATGGCTACCACATATTGCGCCTCAATCATCTCTCCTGGGAGATTTTACGTAAGGAGCGTGGCGTCGAGATTCCCAGCCTGCCGCAAAAGAAAAAAAGCGTGGATACGCGCCCGGAAAAGGCCGGGAGTCCCTCTCCGGCGCCAGAATCGGAAACAGATGGCCTGTTCCAGCGCCTGCGCACCCTGCGCAAGCACCTGGCGGATGAACAGGGCATCGCCCCCTACATGGTCTTCTCGGATAACGCTCTACGCGCAATGGCGGAGCAGCGACCGCAGAGCCGCTCGCAGTTCGCCCAGATTCCGGGCGTTGGCAGCCACAAGCTGGATGCCTACTTCATGCTATTCACGGCAGAAATTCGCGACTACTGTCTCGCGCACAACCTGAGCATGATGAACCCGGATGAGGAGCCGCAGCCTGCCCCCGCCCGGAAAAGGGAATACCCTCAAATCGTCAATACCAATACGCCAACGCGCCGGCTGACGCTCGACATGTACCGTCAAGGCATGAGCGTCGAGGAAATCGCCCGCGCCCGCAATCTGACGCAGGGGACGATCACCGGCTATCTTTCCGAATTTATCGAGGCCGGTGAAATCACCGATAGTGAAAGGCTGGTGCGACCAGATCGCTTTGAAGCCATTGCCGGTGCCATCCGCCAGCTTGGTGGCGATGCCTTGCGCCCGCTTAAAGATGCCCTGGGCGAGGAATATTCCTACGACGAGATTCGCCTGGTGCGAGCATTTATGCGCCAATCCGCCAAGATATGATGAGCAGGCCGTGATGAATATTAACATGCACCGCGGCCATATCATGCTTCGCCGCGCTCAGCATGATATGGCCGATCCTGGTCAGTAATTTTATTATGTCTCTTCATGCAACGGCACCCTGGCTCAGTTCGTAATCATTTTATGAAGGTACGCCTGTTAGTGCGAGATTGACTATGGTCAAGGATGTCCAGAACGAACTATGCTAGAAAAACAATCCTTCCAGGCGTTATCCCCTCAGGTTGAGGATAGAGCGAATGTATTGGAGGGTTCACGCTACCTGATTACGCTTGATAAGGGTATTGGTGATGCCGTTGCGATAGGCCTCAGCGCAGTTGACCAAATCATACAAAACGATCCGGCAGCTTACGGAAATGTTGATATACTCTGCAACACAATACAGGCTGAAATATTTGCTCACGACCCGCGCATCAAAAACATTTTCGCCACTGATATCACCTTTTTCCCATCGCTGGAGCCATCATCCTGGCTCAAAACAGTTTTTCTGGAGGACGAAAAAGCCTCAATGGTTCATTTTTTGCGCGAGCAGCACTATAAAGGCGTCTTCCCCAGTATTGTCGCGCCGGGCCTCTATCTCGGGCTGCACTCGCATATTATGCTACCCAACATTTTGAGGCTGGCGCAGAACCTGTTGCTGCGGCATCATCCAGCCGACGTTTCTTTACGAACATTGGCCAGGCAGATGGTCAATCGTGCCTTTGGCAAGCAAATACCCGATACCGTGCTCGCGGATGAAGAAGTTTTGCTCTACATTAGCGCCCAACATGTACGTAAAGCCATGCAGACGGTCGGGCTGCTTAAAGAACAGGCGAGGATAGACGGGGCTGGGGCTCGCCTGCTACTTGTCGCGCCGGACAGCGCATCCGCGGTGACAAGGCCCCCAACGGATCTGCTGGCAGCGGCGTTATCAGAAGCGTTAGCGCAATGTCCCTACCTGATCGTAAGTATTTTACCGGGCTACACCGATAAGGCGGCCTCGGAAAACCTGTATTCAGCACTTTCCCCTCGCTTTGAAAAGCGCGTCTTTTTGCAACCTGCCACTCCCCGTGCCGGGCTGCTCGAAACAGCGGCATTTCTGGATCAGGCGGATATCCTTGTCAGTGGTGATACAGGCATCATGCACCTGGCGGCGGCCACTAAAATGCTGAAACCGGGTTCCGAGCTGGTTTTCCGCCCGCGTAATACCGTGAGGATCATTACGCTCTTCGGCGGCACCAACCCCGATTATTACGGCTACGGCAAACGCACCACCATTATTGGACGAGGCCGCAAAGAGCAAAACGCCTTTCGACCCGGCTTCGCCAAAGAGGGGTACGATACCCATGGACGCAATCTTTTTGACCACATTGCGCCGCGAGAGGTGGCCGAGGCGATTATTAACCATATGGGCCGGTAAATCGAGCCCTATGGGCATTGCTTCGATAACCTTTCCTGAAACTATCCTTGCTCCAGAGACGAATCTTAATACAGGTACAGTCCAATAAAGATGACGAAGAACGTACCCAGGCTCAAGTAAGGAAAGGAACAAACAACATCATGGTACAATTTGGATGGAAAGCAGGACCAGAGCAATTCCCACCGAATGAACTACTCGACCAGGCGATTGCCGTCGAGCAGGCGGGATTCGATTTTATCGAGGCAAGCGATCATTTTCATCCATGGAGTGAAGCAGGACAGGCTCCGTTTACCTGGACATGGTTTGGCGCTGTAGCCGCGCGCACTAACCGCATCAGCATGGGACCCGGCGTTACCTGCCCCATCCTGCGCTACCATCCGTCTATTATTGCGCAGGCAGCTGCCACCGTTTCGGCCATGGCTCCGGGCCGCTTCTTCCTGTGCGTTGGAACCGGTGAGGCGCTCAACGAATACGCGGCGACCGGCATGTGGCCTGGTTACGACGAACGCCAGGAGCGGCTGTTGGAAGCCATACAGCTTATCCGCGCCCTATGGACTGGTGAAGAGATCTCATTTGACGGCGAGTTTTACCTGACGCGCAAGGCAAAGCTCTATACACCTCCGGCTTCGAAGATTCCGCTCTATATCTCCACGCTCGCGCCCGGCAGCGCCGCATTTGCCGGTCAGTACGGCGACGGCTTGATTACAGTGGGTGGTAAGCAGCCCGAACTATATGCCAATATCCTCAAGAATTTCGAGAAGGGCGCCAGGGAGGCGGGCAAGAATCCGCGGCAGATGCCCAAAATAATCGAGATCAATGTCGAGTACACCGGTAACGAAGAGGCGGCAATCCAGAATATGAAAAAGTACTGGGCAGGTACCTATGTTCCGGCTTTGTTCGACCAGAAGATTTATACTCCGGCCATGTCCGCCCAGAATGGCGAGGTTGTCGGGTCTGATACCATCAAGAAGGCTTCCTGCATCTCACCCAATCCTGATGACCATGTCAAGTTTGCGCAGCACTATATCGACATGGGCTTCGATCAATTGGTCTTCCATTCGGCCGATCCGAACCAGCGCAGCGTGATTGAGGCGTATGGCCAGCATGTGCTGCCCAAATTGCGTTCAAAAGCTGGCGTCGCGTGATCCTTTCTTGAAGAAATGAATCGGGCAACCATATGAGGGCCATAATGAATTTTCACGACCAACACCGGCAATCCGAGTGGTTATAGCCGTGTCATTCTGAGCGAAGCGAAGAATCTGCGCCCGGAGAGACCGGGATTCTTCGCTTCGCTCAGAATGACATGAAATATTACCGGTTTCCAGACCCTCTTTAACCATTGATTCTCCTCTACTTCCACAGTATGATACAAAATGAGATAATTTAGTACCGGGAGGAAACAGAACAATGGCGACCACTGCTCAGGAACTGGAAGCGACGGAGACGACAAAGACGGCACTACCACCTGGCCCGCGCCGGTTGCCCTATATCGGCAACCTGCTCTCATTGAGGCGAGATCCGCTCGGCTACCTGCAAAAGTTGCAGCGCACTTACGGCAATATGGCGACGATCTACTTCATGAAGAATCCTGCCGTACTGCTGTTTCGCCCGGAACACGTGCGCTACGTGCTGGTGGAACATCCCCGCGATTTCTCGAATATCGGCTCGTTCCAGGAAAATAGGGATGGCGACGATAATTTCGGCAACGAGGGGTTGCTGACTATCAACGGCGAAAAACACCGCCAGCAGCGCCACGCGGTACAGCCCGCCTTTCATAAGAAACGTGTCGAGGGCTATGCGCAGATCATGCAGCAATATACACGAGAGTTGCTCAAGACATGGCAGGTAGGTGATAAGATCGATATGTCACGGGCCATGCAGGCATTGACGCTGCGTATCGTCAGTAAATGCCTCTTCAGCATCGATCTGTCAACGCAGCTTGAGCCACTGGGCGATGCCTTCGATGGGGTTATCGGCAGTTCGACCAGCATGGCCGAAGACCTGCTGAATATTCGCATTGACAACCCTGTTACCGGCTATGGCAAGCGTAGGGCCGCCATACGCCAGCTGGACATGCTGATCTATACGTTGATAGCGCAGCGCCGCGACGACGAGCGTGACTATCACGATGTACTTTCGATGCTGATGACGGCGCAAAGCGGCGAGGAGCCGGATACCAAACTAACCGGGAAGCAGATTCACGATCACATCCTGACATTTTTAGCTGCCGGGCACGAGACGACCGCGATTGCCCTGGTGTGGACGTTTTACCTGCTGGCGCAATATCCACAGGTGCGCCTGAAATTGCAGGATGAGCTTCACTCGGTGCTTGGCGGTCGCGAACCATCGTTGGAAGACCTGGCGCACCTGCCCTATCTCGATTGGGTGTTAAACGAATCGATGCGCCTCTATCCTCCAGCCTGGATGCAGATGCGCTTCGTTGCGAAGGAAACCGAACTGGATGGCGTTCGACTGCCGGTTGGTACGATGCTGATTCTCAGCCAGTGGGTTATTCATCGACTGCCCGATATCTGGGAGGACGCGGAAACATTCAAGCCCGAACGCTGGGACCCGGCGCATGGACAGCAGATTCCGCCCGGGGCATACTTTCCTTTTGGAGGTGGCCCGCGCACCTGTATCGGCATGCCACTGGCACAAATGGAGGCGCGCATTATCCTGGCAAGCGTCCTGCAAAAATTCACGCCGCAGCCTGTCCCTGGCTATGCTCCTGGTTTCCAGCCGGTGATCACGCTGCGTCCAAAACGGCATTTAGAGGTGATATTGATGCCCGCCTCATCCGGCGAAGCAAATGCTCAATGGGAGCAACTCGTCAGTCGCCATGAGAAGGCCGCACAAAATGGCGCAGAGCGTAAAGGATGCAGGCCGGCATTGTTGGGGCTGTTAGGCTTGTAATTAAAAGTCGTCATTGCACGCTGAAGCTTCGCCTCGGCATCCTTCAGTTGAAGTTCCGGCGTATATAACATAGGTGGGAGAGAGCAGATGACTTATCAAGATAATGAAGAGCTGGACAACGAAGAGTTTGGCGATGCCCTGTTCAGTAAGCGATAAAAGGAAGCAGAGGGCTTTTATCGCAATCGTTCTGAAACGTCAGTACTATGTAGAGTTGAAAAACAAATAGTAGTTCGACCGCTCAGAAAGCGATGTTGGTTATGGAAAAGCTCGCAAATTTCCGTTACTACAACAAGAAGACGCTATTGGCGCTGATTATTGCATATGCCGCCAACTTGTTACTGATGCTTGTGCCCATTGCCATGCTGGGCAGTTTCAGTGGCGCCGGCTCAAATCACGTGGACGAAGTGTTGAATGCGTTGATCAATATCGGTATATTGATCTTCATCATTCAGGTCATCTTCGTCATGGTATATGACTGGAGCGGGGCTGTTACCTTGCGCGGCTGGACCCAATCCCGCATTATGAGGGAAAGCCTGCTGGCGGATCTTAAGATGTTTTATGTCCTCCTCTACCTCTTCTTTCCCGAGATTATGCTGCCCATTTACCTCGCTCGTATCGTTGCGGACAGGCGGCGGGAGGAGGAGCGCAAGCAATTTGAGAGGCAACGTTACATTGCTGCAATGGAGGCGCAGCTGGGTATCGTGCCTCCCACAAAAGGAATGTGCCGTGTCTGCCAGAAGCCGCTGCAGCTCGGAGCCGAATTCTGCCAGTATTGTCGCGCCCCGGTGGTCGAGCATCCCAAAGTGTGTCCACAGTGCGCGACAACAACTTTGCCTGATGCGCAGTGGTGCCCAAAGTGTGGGAAGCTTCTAAGGTGACCGCATCTTTCCAGATCGAAACAAATGTTTCCTTGAAACTCCCAGTCTCCCCTGCTTATACTACAAGCACAAGAGGCTACATGGCCCATTTCCCAATTGGGCGCTTGAAACACGAAAGGCTTAGGAATAGATGACCTGGACTTTATCTTGCTAGCATTTCGGCCTGCCGCTTTAAAAGCTGCCGGTAAAGGATGTTGAGCAAGAGCAAGCAGATGGCCATCTTTCTGGTTGCTACTCAAACCGGTTTTCGCTTTCCTACTGCGCCTTGCCGCTTCCTCATGACATGCCCCGTATCATTTTGAGCCTGGCGAAGAATCCCTGACGCGCCGTTGTCCATCAGAGCCATTTTCCCCCAATTATGGCATCACCCAACCAACCTCCTTGACAACAAGCAAATTTCCAGGTATTCTCGTAATATATTGTTGATTGATAAATCAGTCAAAAGACCTTTAATAAAAGGAAAAAAGGCTATGCAACTCAAACCGGAAAAATCGGGCGCGGAAGATCCGCAAATGCCGGAGACCGCAGAAACCCGAATAACCACTATAGCAGAAAGTGAGAAACAGCCCTATTCGCGGCAGGAAACCATCTTTACTATGCTGGGCGTTTTGTGGGTCGTGTTTCTTGCGATGCTGGACCAGACTGTCGTTGGCACGGCGACACCACGTATCGTGGCTGATTTGCAGGGATTTGATCGCATTACCTGGGTAACGACGGCCTACCTGCTTACCTCTACGGTACCAATCCCGATTTATGGCAAGCTCTCGGACATATATGGACGCAAGCGCGTCATCCTGTTTGGCATTGTGGTGTTTCTGGCGGGGTCGGCGCTTTCGGGGACGGCTCAAACCATGAATCAGTTAATCGCGTTTCGCGCGTTTCAGGGATTGGGAGCTGGAGCCTTGCAGCCGATTGCCGTTGCGGTGGTTGGCGATTTGTTTCCGCCGCGCGAGCGTGGCAAATGGCAGGGTGTAACAGGAAGCGTCTATGCTTTGTCGGCCATCATTGGCCCGCTGGTTGGTGGTTGGATTACCGATCATACCACCTGGCGCTGGGTGTTTTACATCAATGTGCCCATCGGTATCCTGGCTATGCTGGTCCTGATTTTCCTGATGCCCCCGTTACGCAGCGCAACGAGGCGCTTTTCGGTCGATTATGCCGGTGCGATGCTGCTTATTCTAGGTACGGTGCCCCTGTTACTGGGTTTTTCGCTGGCGGGAGCGCAATATGACTGGCTTTCGCCGCAAATTATCGGCCTTTTTACAGCAGCTGTCATTATGCTCATTGTACTGGTCATATACGCGGCACGCCTGGAACGTATGGGGAAGGAGCCGATTTTTGAGCCTGGCTTGTTCAAGAACAGTGCGCGCATTTTCGGCGTTTCCATCCTGGTAACCGTGATCTTCAGCATCAGTCTATATGGTTCGTCGCTGGGCATTCCACTGTTCGCGCAGGCTGTGCTTGGAACCTCCGCCACGAACAGCGGATTAATCCTGGTTCCATTCATGTTAACGGCGATTATAGGCAGCGTTATCGGTGGTCTGCTGCTTTCTTTGACCGGGAGGTACAAATGGATAGCCATCCTGGGGCTCTTGATTGCTATCATGGGAACGGTGCTGCTGGTGCGCTTGAATGTCAATTCGAGCAGCTTCGATGCCTTGATAGCTATGCTTGTGCTTGGCTGCGGTGTCGGGTCTGGATTGGCCGTCTACTCAGTTATTGTGCAGAACGTCTATCCGCAAAAAATTGGCGTCGTGTCTTCGGCCATTGTATTCTTTCGCCAGCTTGGAGGCGCCATCGGACTCGCAGCTATGGGTTCTGTGCTGACCTCGACCTATGTTCCGGCATTTCATAACGCGCTGCCTGCCTCGCTGAAGCATGTCATTCCCGCTCAAGTATTAAGCGCATTCGATGATCCGCTCATCCAGCTTTCGCCAGGTGGACTATCACAAATACGCGCCGGTTTTGCCGCATATGGGCCGCAAGGGTTGTCAGCCTACTACCAGCTTTTACAGGCAGTAAAAACGGGGTTGGCGCAGAGCATCCACGATGTCTTCGTGCTTAGCCTGGCGATTATCGTTGTTGGACTGATTGCGGTGCTGTTCCTCAAAGAGATTCCCTTGAGGGAGCGGCGCAGTTTTTAGGCCTTCAAGATGCGCAGGACATGATCGGCGCTAGGGAAAACTGGTAGGGGATGTTCCAGGAAACTCATATCCAGGGCCATCCCCGTGATGCACCAGGAAAGTGCTGTCACCAGTTGATCGGGGTCTCCTGCTACCACCTGCCCGGCGGCCTGGCCCTCCTGAATGAGCTGCTTTAAGATCGCCTGGCTCACTTCGCCCTGCTGCCGGGCTATCGCGCGTGCCTCTTCAGGTATTGCCTCATTGGTAAACGCCTGTAATATCACCATAAAAGATTCTGGTTCGCGCTGCGCGCCCTCGAGTATTTGTGAGACTAACCAGTGCAGGCGGTCCCAGGGAGTACCCGGCTGCCGCTTCGCGTACTGCATCAGTTCTATTGAATTCTTCAAGGCCGATTCGACCAGCCGGGTAAAGATTTCTTCTTTGTTCACGAAGTAGTGATAGGCCAGGCCGTAGCTTACTCTGGCGGCCACGGCGATATCCGTCATCTTCGTATCGGTAAATCCCTTGCGCGCGAAGAGTTTCTGGGCCGCCTTGAGTATGCGCTCCTTTTGTTCCTCGCGAATATGCTGGTTGGCCTCTTCTGTACGTGGTGACATATGCTTCACACCTCGATCTCTGCCACGGATTCTCGTACCCATGTCGGACGATAGGGAAAGCGCTCCACCTGCTCGCGCGAAGTCACGCCTGTCAGCACCAGGATGGTGTGCAAGCCGCTTTCGAGACCCGCGATGATATCGGTATCCATGCGGTCACCGATCATCACGGAATCTTCGGAATGGGCGTTGAGTGTGCGCAGCGCCGTACGCATCATTAGTGGATTCGGTTTGCCAACGAAGTAGGGCTTGATGCCGGTAGCGGCGCTGATCAACGCGGCCACGGCCCCGGTCGCGGGCACGATCCCGCCTTCGCCCGGCCCCATCACATCCGGGTTGGTGGCAATGAAACGGGCGCCGGCGTTCACAAAACGGATGGCGCGGGTGATGCGTTCGAAGCTATAGGCGGTAGTTTCACCCAGCACGACGTACTCCGGCTCCTGGTGAGTCAGCACGTACCCGATCTCATGCAGCGCCGTTGTCAGCCCCGATTCGCCAATCACGTAGGCGCTCCCGCCCGGTCGCTGCGAATCCAGGAACTGCGCGGTGGCGAGCGCGGAAGTGAAAATTGCTTCAGGTGATACATCCAGGCCCATGTAGGCCAGTCGCACCTGCAGGTCGCGCTGTGTGTATTGTGAGTTGTTTGTAAGGATCAGGAAAGGAATGTCCTTTTCTCGCAAGCGCTGTATAAACTCCGCGGCTCCGGGAATAAGCGTCCTGCCGCGCAAAATGACGCCGTCCATATCTGTCAGGTAGTTCTTAATACCGTCCATCTAATGCTCTCCTTTATGAGTGAGCTCTCTTTTATGTGCAAGTCGTTTTTTCTTTGTGTTTGGAATGAGTCAGGAATGATACTGCTTATTGCATCTCATATTGTTGCCGGTTCAACAAGCTAATTGAGTAGGAACCGGTTATATCGTACAACATTCTTCATACTTGCAATGATAGCACTCGATTTCGGGCAATGTCAAGTAATACCGTGTAAGAACAGGCAGAAGAACGCAGAGATCAGCAACGATTGACATCGTTCAACGACATGTGCCAAAATTCATTCAGAAGCATGTAACGCCGTGCGTAGATAACTTTGACAGGCGTGAATATCTTTGAAAGGATCAGAAAACGATAGGCAATATGAACGCGAAAAATAATCAAATCCGATCTGAGAGTAGAGGTGTGAAGGTGGGTGATCGCGCCCCTGATTTCTCTCTTCCCACACAAAAGACAGGGGAAATATTTCATCTTTACGACATGATAGGAAAATCTGCCATCGTTTTGTATTTCTATCCAAAAGACGATACGCCAGGATGTAGGACAGAAGCCTGCTCCTTCCGAGACAGTTATGAAGTCTTTAAGGAGGCAGGTGCAGAAGTCATCGGGGTAAGTTCCGATTCGGAGGCCTCACATCAGCAGTTCGCGAACAAATATAACCTTCCCTTTATTTTACTTAGCGATAAAAACGGAGAGCTTAGAAAAAAATATGGGGTGCCTACAACGCTGGGATTTATGCCAGGCCGCGTGACCTATGTGATCGACAAAGAAGGTATTGTGCGCCACATCTTTTCATCGCAATTCGCACCGGAGAAGCACATTGTTGAAGCAATCCGCGTTTTACAAGAGATCAGACATTAAAATGCGAACTGATGCCGTTCGGAGCTCTGGGCCCCCTCGCCGTTAATGCTCTTGACCGTCTTTCTATAGGTGTTTACAGGTTGAATACCATGCCGTCAGGCGATGCCACATTGGTGCCCTTACGAACTTCCCACAGCGTCACAAACACAACACCATACATATGGTACAATAATTACGCCGCTCGAACGTAATAGTAGTAAGAGAAATTAAGATACGTCCTCTTTATGAAAACCCTGTAGGGATAGGGCCTGGTGCCTGTGCTGGAACAACGGCAAAAAATCGCGAACAAAGCAACAGACGATGCCAGAAGATGATGAAACTGTGACAACAAGGCAAGAAACAGGACGGAGAAGGCGCTGGTACAGACCTGCACGCTGTTCTATTTGCACGAGTTTTACCTGGCTCAATCAAATCAAAATGAAGGAGCCGCATGACGCGCCGGAACCGCGGCGAGAATGGATACTCTGCAAGCTTTGCTATACTATGTTGCTCGAAGAACTGAGCCGTTCCGTCGTACGTTCGCCCTTACGCCTGCGCATAGCCATGGGTTTTGTGGCCGCCGAACGTTCGCCTAAAGCATATATGAATGAAGCTCAGACATTCCAACGCGAATTCGCCTGGTTCGCCTGGGCAATAATTCTCTTTGGTCTCCTGCACGTTGCCATATTTGTCATCCTGCTGGCAGTGCCAAGATAAATAGAAACATTAGAGAGAATCCTCTTATACTGTATCCTGACCGCCACATGTTGCGTTGCTCAATATATGTACTTTTATGCCGCATCATGGTATAATTTCCTCAATATTTGAAAGATCACCTCTTCTTGAACGCAGAGCGGTGAAGTATTATGACAATACGTAAAGCCGGCAACTCCCTAGGGCAGCCAAAAGCGGGCAAATTCCCCAGATGGCTGCGCTATCTATTTATGGTACTTGGTCTGATCTCATTAGGTCTATTAGGCTTTTTCTGGATTAGAGGAGTGATCAGCGACCTGGATAAGACAATGACTGCTTTGTTTGTTATCTTAACTGCCATGTTCGCATTTCTTGCTATGCCATTTCTTTATCGTTCAGAGCATGTTCCCTCATTAGAAGCGCAAGAGCTTGCTACTGTTTCCCCTGTCTCTAACACAACCACTCATACTCATCAAGAGCCTGATTCCTCACTTCAGGCAAACATGATACCTGCCACTTCTGGCTCAAGTATGGGAAACGCGCCCCAGGAAACCGCTATGCAGGTTCCACGACAACCTTCGGATATGAAAGGACCCGGGGTCCTGCAATCGGCTGTTCCCATCCCCGCATCGCCTGAGACAACACAAGCAGGCGAACTCGATAGAAATGAACTTCTAGAGGAGCTTACCCGGTGTTCTGTGCCAATCTTCAACAGAGTGGTCTTTTGTTCAAGGGTGCCGGAAAGCGATCTTCCTGGAGAAACAGCGGATCGCACAACCAGAGCCATACGGCTCATTCAATGGGCAGAGACCAGTGGACCTGGGTTGAATATGCTTTACGACTGTTACATCCGGGCAGGTGGAAGAAAGAGACCTGCAGGTGAAACTTCATCATATGCCCAGCCCCCAAAAAATAGTGATACAATGACTACGAGAGAGAAGCTTGATAGGCAGAGTATAGCTCAGGAGACGCTCAGCGCGAGTAACAGACCAGTTAACCAGCCCTTACCAGATACTGTCCGTGGTTGTGCCAATGAAGCTCAAGCATATGTCAATCAAGCATATGCTACCCTGAATCCGGCGATGAATATTTTACCTGAAGATATTGTGAATGCATCTGAATTTCTTAAAGCCGCAAAGGGCGATATCGAACACCTGAAGGAATTGTTACCAGGCTCCTCGCTTCTTTCAGAGCGAGAGAAGATCATTGATCAGTTACGCATCATTACGAATCAGATCGATGAGTATTTGCTACCACATCTTAAACCTTCGGATGTACAAGATTGGCAAAGAAAATTCGCGCCCATTCTAAAAGCCTTGAACGAACTGAATGCTCTGGTCCCAGCATAACCCACGCTCTTAATCAAGAGCTTTCATAAAATGCCCGGTCAGGTCTCTTACAGGCGACTATTTTGTTTGATGGGTTACGCCAATGGGCGAAACGACCGCAACAATAAAAGATAGCATGATACTCGTGGCTCTTGATGAGGAAGAAAGTGCGACGGGTAAGAAACAAGATCCCAAGCAATTTAATTTTGAAAAGGCCCCATCCGATTTTAAACGCAAAGTATATAAGAAGGTCTTAGAGGAAATCATCAGGAAATTAGATGAACATGACGATCTACATATTTTTCCACGCGATTCCCTTGTGGCAATAAGACAAGGGCTGACCGATACTCGTAGGATATTTTCTTCTCTGCTTGCAAGCAAGATTCTAGATGATCATAAGAGGGAAATCAATGAGATACTTCCATTCCTCAATAAGGCATTGGCTAAAACATATGAAGCAATAACTTTGTTGGAGGAACGAGAGATTAGAAGGAGCGATTACTATCTTGCCCTACTCGAATGCCAGGATCAACTGTTTCAAATCAAGTTGCGTTTGTAGGAGAGCATGCGAGGCAAAAAGAAAACAGGCAAATGTACTCTTGCGTAAAGACAAGTTCTATGGCATACTATGTAGAATGAACGTTCTAAGCCCAGCCGAAAGGAAGAGAAGATGACCGGACTGACGAACTCAGATCAGCCTGATGCAAAGAGGCCGTTGTCTCTACAGCAGCTTCGTGGAGCTATCCGCAGGGACCTCGTGGCTCTTTCAGAATCATGGGTTGCTCTTCGTGAGATATACGACTCACTTTTTGGTGAGGATTTAACCATTCTCCCCGCTGAATGCAAGGAAGCTAGCCACGCTCTTGAAGAGATGTATGCCATTGTACAGCATTGTTGTAATTATTTGAACGAACCTTCCTCTCTTCCGGCAGTTTCGCTTGCTCCTCGCTACCGCCTTTTATTTACCTCCCAGCTTGTTTTGGAGCAAACGCGCCGGCTGATTGATTTATTTCATAGCTATCGTGTGATATGCACGCAGCGCTCTCCCTCTGCTGAACGAACCCGTAGAAAAATCCAGGAAGTGTACCAGCTTGTTTTGAAGCACCTCGCGGATATTCCCGTCCAGGCGCACTACCTGGAGGAGGAGTCAAAGTCACTGGAGCAAGAATGGCTTTCAGCCTTATAGAAGGAATAGCAAGGAATAACAGAGAGTCTTGCCAGAGAAAGTGGCTCTTATATTGTGCCGGTCGTTCCGCGAAATGGCGAGGCCGCGTCATGCTGCATGAGGTAGAGCAATTTATCGCTCACGCCGACCGAACCGGCATCAGCCCTGTCCAGGATGCGCTGCAACTCCTCTGGAGCGAGGTCGCGTGTTGGGTCCCAGCCATAGCGTTTAAGATCGACGTGTTCATCAGTGAAAACGATGCCCTCGGCTTCCAATAACTGGCGCATCCTCCCTTTTTGACCAAAGGCCCAGCTACCGGTCAGTTCGCCCTTGCTATTGATGACGCGTTGGGCCGGTACGCCCTCGGCGGATTCGTTCATGATCCAGCCCACAAAACGCGCCCCGCGAGGATAACCTATGGCTTTGGCGAGCCAGCCATAGGTGGTGATGCGACCTGCGGGGCAGGCCCGGACGAGCGCGAAGACGCGAGCCTTGAGATTGGCAACCTCGTTTTGGGTAGATGATACTTCCTCGGACATGATATTTT
The DNA here is from genome assembly GCA_035294305.1 of Ktedonobacteraceae bacterium. Taxonomy (GTDB): domain Bacteria; phylum Chloroflexota; class Ktedonobacteria; order Ktedonobacterales; family Ktedonobacteraceae; genus DASRBN01. The sequence goes on from DATGLD010000023.1 coordinate 40,236, forward strand.
CCTCATATAAAACCCATAGTTTCCCGGCAGCGCAAAAAGGATACGAATGCCAGCACAGCTCACTACAGAACCATCGTATCCTCTAACCGATACCCTTGTCAAAAGGAACAATACCATAGTCCTTTTCGGTTGGATATCCAAATCTTGCTGCTGTATCTTTTCTTACATTCTTCTGCTCTGTTCCGCTTTCCTAAGTCACCCACAGCATGATACAGTATCGCTAGCAGGTGGGAAACGCTAGATTTATTCTGGTGCAGGCGGATCGCATATTGAAACAGCATCGCTCCCTCTTTACCGGCAAGAGCAGCCCGGTGCATTTTTTCTGGGGTAGTTTTGACCTGGCGCTTACGTTCTTTTCAGGCAGGCCCGCGCCGAAACGTCCAGGCGCCGATCACATCACACGCGAAGCCTACTCCCATGAAGTGATTAGCTGGGGCTTCTGGCCAGGTAGTGCCAGCTTCTCCAAACCGGCTTTCTATTCCTTTACCGCTCCCGCACCGGCCGGATTGGATAAAGCTGCAATTCGCCCGCAAGCCGCTTTCTACAGCCCCGAATTGTCCGAGTTTATCTTGCTCTATGACGATATGCGCAACGCGGACTCGCCCGAGCAGGCGCTGCGAGAGTTTCTGAAGTCCACGTATGAAGCTGGTGCGAACCTGGCGCATTGGGATCGCGAGGCTTTGGAGCGAAGGTCGCTGTTATAAAGCGCTTATCTGGCCACGAGCGTTGGTGTAAAACGTGATACTTTTTGTATCGATAACGCCCTTTACAAGGAAGCTAATTAGAACATGTGACCTATATTTGCTCCTTAACATGTGCTATACTGTACCATCATGAAAGATATGCGTGCGTCTATTTTCTTTCAAGGCGGTACGCTCGTCTTACAGGGTGTTGACGAGCAGGAATATCAACCCGCGCCCTTTCGCTTCATCAAGGGTAAGTGGCGCTGCGAAGCCTATCACTACGGCTCGCTTCTGCCATACCTGCAAGAACAGCATATTCGCAACAATGTGGCTCGCTGGCAGCATCTCGATCTCACGTTACATGAGAATCGCGAGCCGCACGATTACCAGCTGGAGGCCCTTGCTGCCTGGGAGCAGGAGGAGCGGCGGGGCAGCATCATTTTACCAACCGGCGCGGGCAAAACCTTTCTCGCCATCCAGGTTATCCAGCGCATCAAACGCTCCACCGTCGTCGTCGCTCCTACCATTGATCTGCTTCACCAGTGGTATGCCAGGCTTGTTAACGCCTTTGCCGTAGATGTGGGAGTGTATTATGGCGGCGAAAAGCGCGTTCTGCCCTTAACCGTCACGACGTATCATTCGGCAGGCGACCTGATGGCCGAATGCGGCAACACCTTTAAGCTGATTATTTTCGATGAGGTGCATCACCTGCCCGCGCCCACCTGGGGGGAAACGGCGCTCATGACTCCCGCTCCATTCCGCCTGGGCCTGACGGCGACATATCCCGGAGAAGAGGAACAGAGTAATGGGCGCTGGCGCATCGAAGACCTCATCGGTCCTGTTATTTATAGCAAGCGCATCGAAGACCTTGTCGGCAAGCAGCTTGCGCAGTATCGCACCCAGCGCCTGCGTATCGATCTCACGTCTGAAGAACGCGCAAGCTATGATGCTGATTACGCTGTCTACACCGCGTTCATTCGCTCGCGCCAGTTGAGACGGCGTCATGGCGCGAGATGGATTCTGGAATTGATGCGCCTCTCTGCTGTAGATGCCCAGGCGCGGCAGGCATTTCTCGCCCGCCAGCGCCTGCTGCGCCTGCTTGCCCGCGCCGAGGGCAAGTTCAAAGCTCTTGATGCTCTGCTGTGTGAGTACGCCTCAGAACAGATACTCGTCTTCACGGAACATAACTCGACGGCCTACGAGATTGCCTATCGTCACCTCGTGCCCGTGATTACGCATGAAACCAGCGCCGCCGAACGCAAGCATATCCTGGATGGCTTTCAAAGCGGTCGTTATCGTGTCATCGTCACTTCGCGCGTCCTCAACGAAGGCGTGGATGTGCCCGAAGCCAAAGTTGCCATCGTGCTGGGAGGCACGTCAGGTGCGCGTGAGTATATTCAACGCCTGGGTCGCGTGCTGCGCAAGGTTGAAAATCGTGAAGCTGTGCTATTCGAGGTGATCGCTCGCAAGACCCTGGAAGAGGGGAAGGCGCAGAGAAGGCGGCGTAAACGAGAGGAACTGGAAGCATGCTGACCGCAGACCTCGTCAAATCGCGCGTGCGTGTTCGCAAATCGGAACTGACAATCGACCTGCTCGATACAAGCGATCCCCACTGGCTTTCTACTGCCTCCGACCTGATCGACCTCTTTCAGCAGTTCAGGGGCCAATCGCAGGCCGACTGGCAAAACGCCCTGGAGATGTACGAGGGAGAACGCCTCGACTATGTTGTCGTGCGCGGGCTGGCAAAGGTACTCACCGATGCCGCGACGTTTACACCCCTGGCAACTTCTATTCATCCTATGCAAATCCGCGAGCGCGCCTTTTCCTATGGGCCGGTCTTCACCGCACCGCACTTATTCTCGCCGAAAACGCATTATGAAGTCATCCAGCAGGTCGCGGACGAAATGGGTATTCCCTCGCAGCAGGTGGCGGCAATGCTCTTCGCCGACCGCCCTGCCACCTACGCGCTTCACGATACAGGCCCCGCATGGACGCCTGAAAGCCTGCTCTCCCGCTATAACCTGGAACTGGCGCGCGGCGTTCTCTACTGGGCGACCAAAGTGCAGATCGAGGTGCATGGCGGATATAAAGACCTCTGGAAATACGGAACACAAACAAACACTGTTCACCCGGACAGTACCATTGAGGGATCAAGCTACAAAGACCTCTGGCGATACATCAAGTTCTTCAAACTGATGTTCTGGGCAGAGCCGTTGCCAGGGGGCGGCTATCACATTGAGCTTGATGGACCGATCTCTCCCTTCGTGGCTTCAACCACCCGGTATGGCAGGCAGATGGCAGCCTTTCTGCCTGCCCTGCTTCTCTGCAAGCAGTGGAGTATGGTGGCAACAGTGCATCCCCCGCCAGCTGGGAAAGTGGTCAGTTACCGACTCGATGACGGTTGTTCGTTACAAACCCATTTTAAGCAGAGTGGTGCGTTCGACAGCCGTCTGGAAGCAGACTTTGCCCGTGAGTTCGAGCAAAAGATGGGTGAGAAACGCGGACATTGGCGGCTCAGCCGGGAAAGTGAAGTCCTACTGCTGGGAGATACCGTTATGATACCGGACTTTCTGCTCGTTGACGAGACAGATGCGACGCGCAAAATTTTGATCGAACTGGTGGGCTTCTGGCATCCAAACTATCTGCGCCGAAAAATAGAAAAGGTTCGTGCAGCTAACTGTGCCAATCTGCTGCTGCTTGTGTATCAAGGCCTGAATATCTCACAAGATGCATTTGACGGCACGGCAAGCGAAGTCATCTTTTTTCAGCAAAAACCTGTGCTCAAAGAAGTGCTGGAAACGGTCGAGGCAATGGCTGATCGCCTTTACGGACCCCGTCGGAAACCAGAACGCAAATCTCCAAAGTCCAAAAAGTCAGCCAATCTGGCATCTATCGAGAACATCGATGAGCGGATCAAGCAGTTCCCGCGGCGACATCCCAACAAGAAAATCCGCAAAGTTGCTGAAACCTCAGTTCAGTACGGTGAAGGTGAACAAGTAGATGATACAGATGAGAAGGGCGAGTAAACAGGAAAGGCTAAGTACATTCAACTAACTTTTGCGGAGTGTGTGTGTGTGGACTTGGCCCGAAAAGATGGAGTCAATGAATTTGGATGCTAGGGCTTGTGTACGACAAGCTCGTTTTTGATACCGTTAGCCTGTTCATAGGCAATTGGGCTTGTATACTGTAAGGTTGAATGGAGCTGGATAGGATTGTTAACCTAAGCGAAGGGGTCGCCCCCTCCGCTCGGCTTCAGAACGGGACGGGCGAGTTTCCCCGCATCCGGCTCCTCAATGATCGGGCCCACGGATTGCGCAACGAGGTTGTAGCGGCTAGCATCTGAGCAAAAAATGTGTCTCCTTGATGAGGAAGTATCAATCATTCTCATGAAGGAGACCAATATGAATAGTATTACTGATGGATCGATCATCGTCCAGGCCTCTTCTCAATCAGTGCCTTCAACTCCACCCTGGTTCGGGGAATCACACCCAACAAGAAACCCCACTCTTAGACAAAGTCTGTGGTGAGGTCACAGTCACTGATCCAGCCCATCCCCTGTATGGTCAGACCCTTCCGCTGCTTCCGGTGCGGATTCATCGGAAGCCACTGCAGGTGAT
>DATGLD010000024.1:0-3168 GCA_035294305.1 Ktedonobacteraceae bacterium
GGGAGCACGTGATTTTGCCGAGGCAGCACGGATTAAGCAATATCGCCGACTACCACTGGGTGACAACACCCACCTTCTCACCCGACGGCCATACGCTGGCCTATGTCGAGTTCTCCAGCGATGCCGAGGCTCCTTTTACCCGTCACAGTGCCCTGTATACCGTTCAGGTCAGCGGAACAGGGCAACACCTGCACGTCGGGCGGCGGCAATTGCTGGCGACGACGAGCGCCCATTTTGTCGAGCTTGGCGCCTGGCTCAACAGCCGCATTCTCACGTTCTACGCCGATGGCTCGCTCTACGCCCTGGACGTTAACAGCGGCGAGGTTGCGACTATCATCCAGACGGGAGCTTACAGCCAGGTCGTCGCCATCGCGCAGCAGAGCGCTATACAACCACTGCAGTCCTCCGGCACGCCAACGCCAACACCCACAAAATAAGCAAAGAGGATGATTATGACGCGTCTTCTCGATCTCCTGGCAGGGAGCCTTGTTTTGATTATCGCGGCCCCGATCATGCTGGTGGTTGCCCTGCTCATCAAATGCGACTCACGCGGCCCCATTATCTACGGCTCGCCACGAGTAGGAAAGAATGGCCGGACCTTTCTCCTGCTTCGCTTTCGCACCGTGGATATCAACAAACCGGCTCACCTCGACATGAAGCAGAGGCTGACGCGAGCGGGACGCTTTATCCGCAACTACTCGCTCGACGATCTGCCGAACATAATCAACGTGCTCAAGGGTGATTTAAGTCTCGTTGGCCCGCGCCCGACGGAACCCGAAAGCGTTGATCTCGACGACCCGGCCTGGCAGAAGGTTCTCACCGTCAGGCCGGGGTACATCAGTTGGGCAATCCTAGAGCTTGCCTCAGCCTACAATACAAGTCCCTGGCCCCTCAAGCTGCGCCTGGAAGAGGAATACATTCAGAAAAAGTCTCTGCTGTTTGATGTGTTCGCGCTACAGAAAGCTGCAAGAAGGCTGATCGCAAGCAAAGGCAATGTGAAAGCCAGGGGTGTGCCAGCGGTGCGGAAAAGGGAGCGCTAGCATACTTCAACTTTCCTGGGACTCTTCTGAGGGAATCCGTCTAAAGATCGCCTCGAACTGATTCTCCGCGATGAACTGACCGATCACTTCCTCAATACGCTGGCGACTGACGCGATCTATGAGGATCATATTGCTTGCCCAGAAGCAGGCACCCGAAAGGCACTCGCCGGTTTTCCTGTTCTTTTCCGTCAACGTTGCGATATTCTTGTAGGAGAAGAAGGAGGCAGCCCAGCGACTACCATCCTCACGCGTGACGATCACATCGGTGTTGTCGTCGTCCGGCGTCCATTCTCCAGGCGTCCATTCTTCCGCTTCGATCCAGACCGTATAGTTCTGGGATTCTCTGTTCATCTTCTTGAAACAAGTGTCGCTAACAGCATAATCTGGCCGACTACAGCAACTTTCATGTTACCATCTCTATATCATCCTTGTAATAGCATTTCCTGGCCGAAAGCGTAAAAAATCAAGCATAAAGCGGCCAGAAGTACTTTTTGTATGATATGATTGATAGGTGGAGCTGCTGCCCGGCTATCAATTAACCACATTGTACAAAATCAATCAAGTCCCTGACCACGCGATTGCTGAGCGTTTCACAGTATATCGCCGAGAACGGCGAGAGAAGCGGTTGCAAGGATATCATGAGGGGATAGGATGGATTGCGTTGTACCCTCAAGCAGAGCAGGTAGCACTGACATGGAGGCATATCGCATGGTACCTTGCGTAGCCTGCCATTTTGCGCGATCCGAAGGTGCGAGCACTCTTACACGACGTATGTCACGAGGTAGAGGAACATGCACAGGACCAACACAGCTCTACCTGTAAACGAGACCGTCACCGTGTTTGAGCGGAAACGATGAAAGGGGGCCAGTTCCATGGCAGATCCCATAGTTACACCCGGGCAGCACTCAGTAACCGCCGCCCACCAGGAACGACCTGCCAGCACCCTGCGCTTCGACCTGGTCATGGGCGTCTTAAGCATGGTGTTTGTCAGCGGGGTCTACCTCGACGGATGGGCTCATGCTCACGGGTTAGTAGACAGAACCTTTTTCACCCCCTGGCATGCGGTCCTCTACACGGCCTATCTCGTGAATGCTCTGGTCCTGGTCATTACCCTTGTCCTCAACTGCGTTCACGGCTTTGCCTGGAAATACGCCATGCCAGCAGGTTATGAGGCCTCGTTGCTGGGTGTCCCGCTGTTCGCCCTTGCTGGCATCGGCGACCTGGTGTGGCACACTCTCTTTGGCTTCGAGGTAAACCTGGAGACCGTACTCAGTCCGACACACCTCCTGCTGGCGTTCAGTGGCATCCTCATCATGGGGGGTCCCCTCCGTGCCGCGATGCTTCGCCCACCTATCCCACTGGAAGGAGGCTCCATCGGCATGCCGAGACAGGGATGGAAGGCCCTGGGTCCCATGCTCCTCTCGCTGACGGCTCTCCTGTCGGTCTTCACGTTCTTTACTCAATTCGCGCATCCCTTTGTCACCACCCAGGCAGTCGTCACCTTCTACCTGGTTGAGCAGGCGCACCTGATCGCAAGTATCTTGCTCCAAACAGGACTGCTCATGGGGATGAGCTTCCTGCTGCTCCGACGCTGGCAGTTACCGCCGGGAGCATTGACCCTGATCTTTACCTTGAACGGGAGTTTGATGAGCGTCCTGGCCGGTCAATACGGCCTCATCCCTACGATGCTACTGGCAGGCATCGTGGCGGACCTGGTGCTCTTGCTGTTGAAGCCAGCCGCAGCACGACTGTGGGCACTACGGCTCTTCGCCTTTGTGGTGCCGCTCGTGCTGTATCTCTGCTACTTTCTCACCCTGATGTTCACCGACACAGTGATATTTAACTGGCCAACAGATTTGTGGTTGGGTTCAAGCGTCATGGCAGGGATGACTGGCCTGGTGCTCAGTTACCTGCTGATCCCTCCAGCGGGGGCTGCTGAGAAGGCAGCATGACGCGCTCGGATGAGATACCCGCTCTCGCGTGAGGAAAAAAGAGGGAGCCGAGCAGGGGGGTAAAGGGCATGGATAGGATTGTTGTGACTCAGCCGGGTCACAGCGAGATTGCAAGCTCGACTCCCTGATTCCAGTGTACTGTTCCCTCCAACAAGCAAAGGGCGAATACGCCCCTC
>DATGLD010000025.1:0-227876 GCA_035294305.1 Ktedonobacteraceae bacterium
AGCAGGCGCTGCTGCTCACCACCCTGGGCAAGCTCTGGTTAACCGGGGTCACCATTGATTGGCACGGCTTCTATGCCGGCGAATCGCGCCACCGGCTGGCATTGCCCACCTATCCTTTTGAACGCCAACGCTACTGGATCGAGCCGCGCAGGCGTTTAGGGCAAGCTCGCAATGAGCATAGCAATTCAGATGATCCACGGGCAATGCTCAGCAGCTTAAAAATGGAGGAACTGCCGGACTGGTTCTACCTGCCAGGATGGAAATATGCTCCCCCGCCAGAAAGCGCGCAGTTGAGCAAGGAAAACAATCGCTGGTTGCTGTTCCTAGACGACCATGGCGTCGGCAGGCGCATCATGCAGCAGCTACAAGAACACGAGCAGGAAGTTATCACGGTAATACCCGGCGAGGGATTTCGCAGGCTGGACAAGCAGACATATATAGTTCACCCGGCGACAAAAGGCGATTACGAGGCGCTGCTGAAAGCCCTGCGAACCGAGGGAAAATTACCGCGTCGCATCGCGCATCTATGGACGATCTTCACGGATGAAGCGCCAGCCGGAACGCCCTTGCAAAAACAGCAGGTGGAAGATGAGCGGTTCGCAACCATCCTGGAGCGCGGCTTCTATAGCCTGCTGGCCCTGGCACAGGCTTGGGGAGAGCAGGACATAGAGGGCTGCCAGATCAACGTGATCTCCAACGATATGCAGGATGTGACCGGAAACGAACAACTATGCGAGGAGAAGGCCACGGTGATTGGCCCTTGCAAGGTCATTCCCCAGGAATATCCGCATATCAGCTGCCGCAGTATCGATATGACGCTGCCGGAGCCGGGAAGCTGGCAGGAAGAGGAGTTGCTGCAACTGTTGACGACAGAACTGCTGGCCGCTCCGGAACAAACGGTCATCGCGCTACGTGGCAACCGGCGCTGGATACAGAGTTTCGAGCCCGTGCGATTGCTCGATGAGCAGGCGCGACAAACGAGACTGCGCGAGGGCGGCGTGTACCTCATCACGGGTGGGCTGGGCGGCATCGGGCTTGCAATGGCCGAATATCTGGCGCGTACCGTACGGGCAAGGCTGATTTTAACGGCGCGCAAAGGGCTGCCGCAGCGCAGCGAATGGACCAGTATCCTTGAAGCACGGGGAGACACAGAGGGGGTTGGGCGCCAGATACGCAAGGTGCAGGAACTTGAAGCATTGGGGGCAGAGGCGCTGGTAATGCAGGCTGATGTCGCAGACGAGGCGCAGATGCAGGCCGTGATCCGGCAGGCAATCAGCAGCTTCGGTGCCATTCACGGCGTCCTGCATGCCGCTGGAGTGCCAGGTGTGGGTTTGATGCAACTCAAGACGGCGGCTCAGGCGGCTCAGGTGCTGGCCCCAAAGGTGCTGGGTACAAGGGTATTGGAGCGGGTATTGCAAGGACTCTCGCTCGATTTCCTGGTGCTATTCTCCTCGATTACCTCGATCACAGGTGGCGGACCGGGGCAGGTGGATTACTGCGCGGCGAATGCCTTCCTCGATGCCTACGCGCATCGCCATTTCGCGCAGAATGGTATGACGGTTGCCATCAATTGGGGCGAGTGGCAGTGGAATGCCTGGGAAGCTGGCCTGAGTGGCTATGATTCAGAAGCACAGGCATTCTTCCGCGAGAATCGCAGGCGCTTCGGCATCGATTTTGAGCGCGGAACCGAGGCTCTACGCAGAGTGCTATCCCGGCGCTTCCCACAAGTGATCGTCTCAACGCAGGACTTCCGCGCGCTGGTCGAACTGAGCCGCTCGTATACGGCGGCAACTATGTTGCAGAACACGCGCAAGCAGCAGGAAACGCGAGAACTGCATCCACGACCGGTCCTGGCAAGTGAGTACGCCGCGCCAAGGAACGATCTCGAACGACGCATCGCCAGCGTCTGGATGGAACTGCTGGGAGTCGCCGAGATCGGCATTGATGATAATTTCTTCGAACTGGGTGGCAACTCGCTGGTGGGTATCGACTTGATCGGACGTCTGAGAAAAGCGTTGCAGATCGAATCGCTGCCGTCCTATGTCCTCTATGAGGCGCCTACGGTCGGCGCGATGGCGCAATATGTGGAGCAGAACAAAACAGGCGAGGTCGTCGAAGATCGTTACGAGCGCGGGGAGCGCCGCCGGGAAAATCTCAAGCAGCGTATGATGACCGGCGCAAGAAGAGCAAGATAAAGGGGGAGCAGGTGAGCACAGAAGATATGGATAGGACAAATAACACGCCATCATTCGCGGGTATCGCCATCATCGGCATGGCGGGCCGTTTTCCTGGCGCGCGCGATATCGAGCAATTCTGGCATAATGTGGCTTCTGGTGTGAAGTCCATTCGCTCCTTCTCCGATGATGAGCTGCTGGCAGCAGGTGTAGACCCCGAACTGCTCAAGCAACCGAACTATGTCAAAGTGGGGGCAGTGCTGGAAGATATTGACCTGTTCGACGCAGCCTTTTTTGGTTACGCGCCGCGCGAGGCACAGATCACCGACCCCCAGCAGCGTTTCTTCCTCGAATGTGCCTGGGAAGCCCTGGAACGCGCCGGGTACGACCCCGAGCGCTACTGTGGACTGATGGGAGTATTTGCTGGTTCCGGTTTCAGCTCCTATATGTTGAACAACCTGTACGGCAATCCCGAATTATTGGACATCATCGACCCATTGCAGGTAGCGGTTGGCAACGATAGGGACGCGCTGGCATCGACGGTTTCCTACAAATTCAACCTCAAAGGCCCCAGCATCAGTGTGCAAACGTTCTGCTCTACCTCGCTGGTGGCCGTGCATCTAGCCTGCCAGAGCCTGCTGAATTATGAATGCGATATGGCGTTGGCCGGGGGTGTTGCGATCCAGGTACCGCATATCAGCGGCTATATCTATAAGGAAGGCGGTATTGTTTCGCCTGACGGCGAGTGCCGCACCTTCGACGCGAAGGCGCAGGGCAGCGTGATGGGTAACGGGGCGGGCGTCGTCGTACTCAAACGCCTGGATGAGGCGATGGAGGATGGCGATTACATCTATGCCATCATTCGCGGCTCGGCGGTCAATAACGATGGCAGCCTGCGCGTCAGCTATACCGCGCCAGGACTTGATGGGCAGACCGAGGTGATCGCCGAAGCAATTGGCAACGCGGGCATTGCGGCAGAGACAATCAGCTACATCGAAGCACATGGCACGGCAACCATGCTGGGTGATGCCGTCGAACTGGCCGCCATGCAGAAGGCCTTCGCGCCGAACACGCAGAAAAAAGGCTTCTGCGCCATCGGCTCCGTCAAACCTAACGTTGGACATCTCGACCGCGCTTCCGGCATCACCGGACTGATCAAAACCAGCCTGGCCTTGCACCATAAGCTGCTTCCGCCCAGCCTGAACTTCGAGCGCACCAGTCCCGATATCGACCTGGCAAACAGCCCATTTTATGTCAATACGCAGCTCGCCAAATGGCACACCAATGGCGCTCCCAGGCGCGCCGGAGTCAGTTCCTTCGGGCTTGGTGGCACAAACGCACACGTGGTGCTGGAAGAGGCTCCGACTCACGCGCCGGTCTGCCCATCACGCCCCTGGCAACTGCTGCTGCTCTCCGCAAAGACAGCACCTGCGCTTAAAACGGCTGCCCGCAATCTCCAGCACTACTTAGAGCAGCACCCGGAGACGAATCTGGCCGATATCGCCTACACCCTGCAGGTGGGGCGCAGCGCCTTTAATTACCGACAGATAGCCGTATGCCAGGATTCCGCTGAGGCGATACAAGCCCTGCAAAGTACTCAATCAACCTATCAGGCATACAAAGATCGCGGTGTCGTGTTCATGTTCGCGGGATTAGGTGACCAATACGTAGGCATGGCCCACGAACTCTATTCAAACGAAAAAAGCTTCCGTGAAACAGTGGATCGCTGCTCGGATATTCTTAAGCCCCTGACCGGTGTTGATCTGCGAGAAGTGATCTACCCGGCAAGATGGGAAGCAGAGCGATCAAATGGCTCACCCGCGCAAAAACAACAGGGACCTGATTTGCGGTCGCTGCTGGGGCGCAACGGACGGCATGCTGGATCGGCAGAGCGCATCTCCCATGGGGACAGTGGCTTGTCGCTGTCCTCATCTGGCCCCTATGCCCCCGGTGATCGGAATCAGCGGATCGAACATGCTGCCGATCCTTCTGAGAGGCTCAAGTCAACAGCCCTGGTGCAACCCGCCATATTTGTGATCGAATACGCGCTGGCACAGCTATTAGTGGAATGGGGCATCCGGCCCAGGGCGATGATCGGTTATAGCCTGGGTGAATACGTGGCCGCGTGCCTCTCAGGCGTCCTCTCGCTTGAGGATGCGCTGCTGCTAGTAGCGCGGCGGGCGCAGCTCATTCAGGAAATGCCGGCTGGAGCGATGCTGGCGGTTGCGTTATCAAAGGAGACGGTGCAACTCTTCCTGGATGAGCAGATCTGCCTGGCTGCCAGTAACGCTCCTCATACCTGCGTGCTGGCCGGGCCGCTAGAAGCTATCGAGATGTTAACAGAGCGTCTGGAGGAACAGGAAATCGCCTTCCGCCACGTGGAGACGACGCACGCTTTTCATTCAACAATGCTGCAATCGCTCAAGCAGCCCCTGACAGAGATCGCAGGCAGCATACGACTGCAAGCGCCACAGATTCCTTATATCTCCAATGTGACAGGGACATGGATTACGGACGAGCAGGCAACCAGTCCCTCATACTGGGCCGAGCATATGTGTGGCGCCGTCCAGTTTGCAGAGGGCATCGCACACTTACTCGAGGAAACAGAACACGTGCTGCTGGAAATCGGCCCCGGTCAATCGCTGGCTTCGTTTGCCAGGCAGCAATGCAACAACGAACGCATAGGCCTGGTGCATGCTACGCTGCCATCCATTTACGAGCGGCAGTCCGACCAGGCATACTTGCTGCACACGCTCGGCAAGCTCTGGATGGCAGGAGTGAACATCGACTGGACGGGCTATTATGCCGGCGAGCGCCGCCAGCGGCTGCCCTTGCCCACCTATCCCTTCGAATGCCAGCGATACTGGATCGAACCAACACACAAGCGCGTGCTTGATGAAAACGCCACGCGGAGAAGTCGTGTAGGGGCCACTTCATCGTGCCCATCGCCGATTGCTCGGCCCCTAGAGCCTGCAAAAGGCAAAAAGCCCGACATCGCCGACTGGTTCTACAAGCCGTGCTGGAAACAGTCATCCTTGCCCGGAACATATGCCGGGGAAACACGCGACCCATGGCTGATATTTCTGGACAATACCCGGCTTGCCGAGGAAATAGCCTGGCGTTTGGAGCAAGCTGGACACACGGTCGTGCGTGTTCAGTCAGGAACACAATTCCGGCAACTCGGCAGCGCCCTCTTCTCAATCCGGCACCAGCACAAGCCCGACTACATCACCCTCTGCAAAACATTGCAAGCCAGCGGACGGATGCCGAAAACCGTTTTGCATTGCTGGAGCATCACACGCGAAGATCAGGCGATGGATACACTGCCGGCCTATGCCCGTTCAGAACAGTTTCAGGCCAGCCAGGAGGAGGGCTTCTATAGCCTGATATATCTTGCGCAAGCTCTCTCGGCGCAGGTCTACGACGAATCGATGCAAATCATCGTCCTCTCCAACCATATGCAATCAGTAACGGGTCAGGAGGCTTTACAGCCGGAAAAGGCCACCATCCTGGGAGCATGCAAGGTCATCCCCCAGGAGAACCTGAATATGCTCTGCCGCAGCATCGACCTGGCAGTTATCGATTACCAGAAGCTCGCAGATTCACAGCTCGTCGATCAGTTGATGGCCGAATGCGCGGCCCCGGCTACGGATCTCATCGTCGCCTATCGCGATGGCGAACGTTGGGTGCAGGCATTCGAGCCGGTACGCCTGGAAGCCGCTGAAGTTGCGCTCTGTAAGGACAAGCTGTCGCCCCTACGAATGAGGGGAGTGTATCTGATTACCGGTGGTCTGGGCGGCATCGGATTGGCGCTGGCGGAATACCTGGCAAAGCAGGTGCGGGCCAGGCTGGTGCTGGTGGGGCGTTCCGCTTTCCCGGCAAGAGATACATGGGACGCATGGTTAGCCGGCCATGTAGCAGAGGATATTACCAGTCGCAAGATACGGCACCTGCAAGCACTAGAAGCTATGGGAGCCGAAATACTGGTGCGGCAGGCAGATGTGGCGGATAGCGCGCAGGTGCGGGCGGTCATTGATGCCACAATCGCGCGTTTTGGGACGCTGCACGGCGTGATTCACGCCGCCGGTATCTCGGTAGAATCGGCCTTCAAAACGGTTTCCGAGATCAGCTCTACCGAGTGCGAGATGCACTTCCGGCCCAAAGTGCATGGCCTCTTCGCTCTTGAGGAGGCGCTTGATGGGCTGGAACTCGACTTCTGCCTGCTCTTCTCCTCGCTTTCGGCAGTGCTGGGTGGCCTGGGATTTGTGGCATACACGGCAGCAAACACCTTTATGGACGCATTCGTACACAGGCACAACCGCCTATCGACAACGCCCTGGATCAGCATGAACTGGGATACCTGGCAGATCAAAGAAGACACGCACGGCATGTTAGGCGCCACAGTCGCGCTCTATGCTATGACACCCGAGGAGGGGGTGGAAGCCTTCACGCGCGTCATTGCAAGCGGCATGAGCCACCTGATCAATTCTACCGGAGACTTGCAGGAACGCATCCGGCAATGGATACGCATGGAGGGCCAGCACGAGGCAAACCAGGCGAGCAGGGCGAGCAGAACATCCGGGGCGGCCAGGCCACATCTTTCGACAGAATATGTGCCGCCGAACGACGAATTTGAACAGCAGATTCTCGAGGTCTGGCAGCAGGTGCTTGGTATCGAGCAGATCGGCATCCAGGACAATTTCTTTGAGCTAGGAGGCCACTCGTTAATGGGTACGCAATTGATCTCGCGCCTGCGTTCCGCCTTCCAGGTCGATTTACCCCTGGCAACGCTTTTCGAGTCGCCAACCGTTGCCGAACTGGCCCTCGCGATCAAGCTCAAACTAGTAGAAGAGATCGAGCAGTTGGATGAAGACGAGGTGCAAAGCCTTGTGTAGTTTCAGTACCCCCAAACGGGTTGTGAAATGATAATGAGTTTTCACAAGCAAGATAGGAAACCGTGTACTAGTTCAAGACGAGAAGGAGGTATGAAATTGGACATACGCATCGTAGGTGTGGTGGGAAGCGGGGTGATGGGCGTGGGTGTCGCACAGAACCTGGCCCAGTCCGGTTATAAGGTGATTCTCCTGGATGTTTCAGACGAAATCCTGAAGCATGCACGCGATGAAATCACCAAAAATGTGCGCTTCTCGCGGCTCTTCAATAAGGGCGCCGGCCAGGAGAGCATCGATACCATCCTTGAGCGCATCACCTACACCACCGATTACGCGCCGTTCGCCGACGCGGATTTCGTGATCGAGAATGTGACGGAAAAATGGGAGATCAAGCAGCACGTACACCGGCAACTCGACGCGCTATGCCCGGCTCACTGCGTATTTGCCGCCAACACGTCCGCCATCTCCATCACGCGCATCGCCTCTGTAACGCATCGCCCATCGCAAGTCATTGGCATGCACTTCATGAACCCCGTCCCCATGAAGTCGACGGTGGAAGTCATTCGCGGCTACCACACTTCGGAAGAGACGATTGCGATCGCGCGCAATCTGCTGGCAGGCATGGGCAAAGAGTGCGTGATCGTCAATGATATGCCTGGTTTCGTCTCGAACCGCGTGCTGATGCTCACGGTCAACGAAGCCATTTTCCTCGTACAGGACCAGGTGGCCCCGGCAGAGGATGTGGATAAGATTTTCAAATCGTGTTTCGGCCACAAAATGGGACCGCTGGAAACAGCAGACCTGATCGGTCTCGACACCATCCTCTACTCCATCGAAGTACTGTACGAAAGCTACAACGATAGCAAATATCGTCCATGCCCCCTGCTCAAAAAGATGGTAGACGCAGGGCTTTATGGTCGCAAAAGCGGCAAGGGCTTTTATAGCTATTCGTAGGCGCCGGTTCACCGATCCGCGAGAGGTCATAGTCCATAGAAAAGAAAGGCAACACAATGCAAGACATTCGCAACAAAACAAAGGCATTCCTGGCACGCTTTTTTCAAAACATTGACCTGGGAGATGACGAGGATATCTTCGCGCTGGGCTTTGTCAACTCCTTGTTCGCCATGCAACTGGTGCTGTTCGTAGAAAACGAGTTCGGCATCAGCGTTGAAAACGAAGACCTGGATATCGAGAATTTCCGCACCATCAACGCTATCGTACACCTGGTTGAGCGCAAGACGACAACACAAATGACGGTATAGGGCCAAACTATCATGAAAATCGAACTCACACCCGAACAGAAGCAGGCACAGGCGGCATTTCGCGCCTTCGTGGAAGAAGAGATCATCCCTGTTGCCGATCAAAACGACCGGGAAGAATATACTCCGCCTGGTTTGATTGAGAAGATAGCGCAACAAGGCTTTCTGGGGGCGCTCACTCCACCAGAGTATGGTGGTAGCGGCATGGATATGATTACCTTCGGCCTGCTCAATGAAGAACTGGGGCGCGGGTGTTCTTCCATGCGCAGTTTGATGACCGTGCATAGCATGGTATCGCATGCATTACTGCGCTGGGGCAACAAACAACAGAAAGCACGCTGGCTGCCGGACCTGGCCAGTGGCACAGTTCTTGGCGCCTTTGGCCTGAGCGAACCTGATGCCGGCAGCGATGCCAAAAGTATCGAGACGACAGCGCGGCTCGACGGCGATTACTATGTTCTCAACGGAATCAAGAAATGGACAACCTATGGACAAATCGCCGACCTCTTCCTGATTTTCGCGCAATGCGATGGCAAAGTTTCCGCGTTCCTGGTAGATAAGGACGCGCCCGGCTTCTCCAGACGGCCTATCAAGGGCATGCTGGGTACAAGGGCCTCGATGCTGGCGGAACTTCGCCTGCATGATTGCCGCATACCACGTGAAAATCTCCTTGGTGGCAAGGGCTTTGGCCTGGCCTCAGTCGCGACCTCTGCACTTGATATAGGCAGGTACAGTGTGGCGTGGGGATGCGTCGGAATTGCTCAGGCCTGCCTGGAAGCATCGCTCAAGTACACGAGCGTTCGCAGGCAGTTCGATGCCTACCTCAAGGAACACCAGCTCATCCAGCACATGATTACGGATATGATTACGAACGTGAAAGCGGCCCGCCTGCTGTGCTGCAAGGCCGGGTATCTGAAGGAGAGCGGCGACCCGGAAACCATCATGGAGACGTGGATTGCCAAGTACTTCGCCTCTACCATCGCCGCCAGGGCCGCCAACGACGCGGTACAGATTCATGGCGCCAACGGCTGCAGCGAAGAATACTCCGTGCAGAGATACCTGCGCGACTCGCGGGTCATGGAGATTATCGAGGGCAGCACGCAAATCCAGCAGATCACTATCGCCAGATATGGCTACCAGGAAACAGATCTCACAGGCAACTCAGTCATGCTCAAATTGAATGCGTAAACAGGGATTGGTAAGAAAGGAGCGAGAACGATGGTGGGCAGCGCGGTTCAGAACCTTGCCGCGGCATCTTCAAACGATAGCAGCGAGCCATTGCCGGGCAAAGCTTCCGCCCAGTCAAAGAAACAATCGATGAAATGCGTGGTATGGGACCTCGATAACACGCTGTGGAATGGAACATTGTTAGAGGATGAACAGGTGTCATTGCGAGACGAGGTTATACATGTCATCAAGACCCTGGACGAACGGGGCATTTTGAACTCCATCGCCAGCAAAAACGAATATGACATAGCTATGCACAAGCTCGAGGAACTGGGCATCCGCGAGTATTTTCTCTACCCGCAAATCCATTGGAACTCCAAGGCCGACTCGCTCAAATCGATTGCGCAGTCGATCAATATCGGGATCGATACGCTCGCATTTGTTGATGATTCGGATGTCGAACTGGCAGAGATAGCGTTTACCCTGCCCCAGGTATTGTGCATCAACGCGCGGGACATTGGTATGATACTGGCTATGCCTGAAATGAATCCGCGCTTCATCACTGAAGACTCGAGCAAGCGCCGGTTGATGTACCTGAGCGATATCGAACGGGACAGGGCGGAAAAAGCCTTCAATGGTCCCAACGAGGCATTCCTTGCCACGCTAGAGATGGTTTTTACTCTTGCCCGAGCACGAGAAGAGGACCTGCGGCGTGCCGAAGAACTCACTGTGCGCACGCACCAGCTGAACACGACCGGCTACACCTACTCCTACGACGAACTCAACGCCTTCCGCCAATCGGACACGCACAAACTGTTTATAGCCGGCCTTGATGACCGCTTCGGCACATACGGCAAGATCGGGCTGGTCCTGGTGGAATGCAGGCCCGAAGTATGGACCATCAAATTGTTGCTGATGTCGTGCCGCGTCATGTCACGCGGCGTCGGAACCATTCTGATCAACTACCTGTTGCAACAGGCAAAGGACGCGGGCGTGCGACTGCGCGCCGAATTCGTGCCAACCGATCGCAACCGCATGATGTACGTCACCTATAAGTTTGGTGGATTCAAAGAGGTAGAGCAGAACGGCAACCTGGTAATCTTGGAAAATGATCTGAGCCACATCCAACCATTTCCGCCCTATGTGCGGGTGATTGTTGAATAACCCGGCATCAGTCCACGCTGTCGCAGCGTACAGCGTTTGAAAAGGGAAGAGAGCAGCTATGAATACAGAGGATACCTTCTTGAAACGACGCGCCGAGCTTTCCGCCGCAAAGCAGGCGCTGCTGGAAAAACGCCTGCGCTATATGCGTGTTCCGGCATCTCCCGCAGGCAGGACAGCGACCCTTGAACCGACTGAGACCGAACCACCACCGGAAAAAGAGCGCGGCCCGGCGCCACTATCGTTCGCGCAGCAGCGACTCTGGTTCTTGCAGCGGTTGGAGCCAGAAAGTTCCGCCTACAATGAGCCAATAGCCGTCTATATGCGCGGCACGTTGAATATCGAGGCGCTCACACAGACGGCACGAGAGATCACGCGCCGGCACGAAATCCTGCGCAGCACCTTTCCCATGATCGATGGACAGGTCGTCCAAGTCATCGATCCCACCCTTCACCTGAACCTGACATTGCCTTTCATCGACTTGCGCGGTATACCGGCGGTAGAACGCGAGACCGCTGTGCAGAGGAAGGTGAAAGAAGAGCTGGAGCGCCCATTCCATCTCGAAAGAGAGATGCCCTGGCGCACCGTCCTCTTGCAACTCGACGAGCAGGAACACGTCTCGCTCACTATCATGCACCATATCATCACCGATGGCTGGTCGGCAGAGGTCTTCGTCAAAGAAATCGGCATCCTCTACTCATCGTTTGCTGCCGGGCAGACACCGCCCCTGCCAGAGTTGAAGCTGCAATATGCCGACTACGCGCGCTGGCAAAGACGCGAACTAGAATCTGGCCGCCTCGACCGCCAATTGGCCTACTGGAAACGGCAACTGAGTGGCGATCTTCCCATCCTGGAATTGCCCGCCGATCATCCCCGGCCTGCCGTCTCAACCTACCAGGGTAAACGCCTGCCCTTGCGACTGCCTTTATCTTTGAGTCAGGAACTATCGGCCCTGAGCCGGCAGGAAGGCGTCACACTGTTCATGGCACTGCTGGCCGCCTTCCAGGTATTGCTCTATCGCTATTCGGGCCAGGAAGACCTGCTGATCGGCACACCTATTGCCGGACGTACCCGTCCCGAATTCGAGGGATTGCTTGGTTGTTTCGTCAACACGCTGGTGCTGCGTACCAATCTGGCCGGTCATCCCAGCTTCCGCGCGCTGCTCAAACGAGTGCGCCAGGTCACGCTGGGCGCCTACGATTCCCAGGACCTGCCTTTCGAGAAGCTGGTGGAAGACTTGCAGCCCGAACGCAGTCTGAGCCACAACCCCTTGTTCCAGGTGATGTTCATCCTGCAAAATATGCCCCTGGCCGAGCAAGAACTGGCCGGACTCACCATCAGCCAGGTCGCGATAGAAAACAACACCGCCAAGTTCGATCTCTCGCTATGCCTGCAAGAAACGCCAGAGGGATTGACCGGTTTCATCGAATACAACACCGACCTGTTTGAAACCTCCACAATAGAGCGCATGGCCGGACACTTCCAGCGCGTGCTGGAGATGATGGTCGCCAATCCCGAGCAGAAAATTACTGCCTTCACCCTGCTTTCACCGGGCGAACTACAGCAGCAGCTTATCGAATGGAACGCAACTGAAAAGACCTATCCCATCACGCAATGTTTCCCGGCCCTTTTCGAGGCCCAGGTCGAGCGCACCCCAAATGCTGTAGCCGTGGTCTGCCAGCAGGAGGCTCTTACCTACCGGCAATTGAATCAGTCTGCCAACGGGCTTGCCCACGAGTTGCGCGCGCTGGGAGTCGGCCCGGATACACTCGTTGGCCTGCTTGCCGAACGCGGCATCGACCTGTTGACCGCCATCCTGGCCGTCTTCAAAGCAGGCGGGGCCTATCTGCCACTTGATCCGCATCACCCACCTGCTCGCATGCGCCACATTATAAAGCATAGCCACACGACGCTTGTGCTTGCCTCTCAGCCATTTGTTGCCCAAATCGACGCTACTGTAACGGAACTCGCTGCACGCCCACGGATACTTACGCTTGAAGATATGCTGGACCGGCATTGGCAAGGTATGGATGACTTGCAGCCAGTGGCAGAGCCTCACCACCTGGCTTATGTGATCTACACTTCTGGTTCCACAGGTACACCAAAGGGTGTCATGATCGAGCAGCGAGGCATGCTGAATCACCTGTTTGCCAAAATCGACGCGCTGCAACTGACCGATGCAGACGATGTGGCGCAAACGGCCTCGCAGTGCTTTGATATCTCCGTCTGGCAAATGCTGGCCGCCCTGCTGGTCGGTGGGCAGGTACACATCTTGCCTGATGAGATCGCGCATGACCCCGCGCGCCTGCTCTCCGAGGTGGAATCATGGAAGATCAGCATTCTGGAAACAGTCCCCTCGCTGCTGCGCGCTATGCTGGATGCGCGGGAAGCTGATGCAACCGGCAAACCCGCGCTCTCGTCGCTGCGCTGGCTCATTCCAACCGGCGAAGCATTGCCAGTAGACCTCTGCCGCCGCTGGCTGGAGCTTTATCCTCACTGCCCAGTCATGAACGCCTATGGGCCGACCGAGTGTTCAGACGATGTGACGCATCACGCTATATCCCGACCACCCGCCGAAACGGAGAGAACGATACCCATCGGACGCCCCATCCCCAATATGAGGACTTACGTGCTGGATGCAATGTTACAGCCGGTGCCGGTCGGAGCCAGCGGGGAGTTGTATGTCGGCGGAATAGGTGTTGGGCGCGGATACCTGGGAGAAGCTGCGCGCACAGCAGAGGCCTTTATTCCCGATCCATTCAGCAACGAATCAGGCGCGCGGCTGTATAAAACAGGCGATCAGGTCCGGTATCACAGCGATGGCATACTGGAATTCCTTGGGCGCATCGATCACCAGGTCAAACTGCACGGCTACCGCATCGAGTTAGGCGAAATCGAGGCCGGACTGACCCGGCACGCAGGCGTTCGTGAGTGCGCCGTACTGCTGCGCGAGGATACTCCCGGCAAGCAGAGCCTCGTCGCCTACATCGTTCCACAGCCGGGGCACGATCTTCAGAGTGACAAGTTATCTGGCTATATGAAAGATATACTCCCGGAGTATATGGTTCCCTCGGCCTTCGTCATGATGCACGCCCTACCGCTGACGGCGAATGGCAAATTGGACCGCAAAGCGCTACCCGCGCCGGATCAGGCCGATGCGCTTTCACAGGCAGCATTTGTAGCGCCGCGCACGCCTATCGAGGAGAAGCTGGCAAAAATATGGCGCGATGTGCTGGAAGTCGAGCGCATCGGCATTCACGACAACTTCTTTGAGGCCGGGGGGCATTCGCTGCTCATCACCCAGGTCGTCGCGCGCATCCGCGATGCCTTCGAGGTAGAATTGCCCTTGCGCGTTCTCTTTAAGACACCCACCATTGCAGGAGTCGCGGAAGCCATCGAAAAGATGAAGACTCGCACTGATGAATTGCGCAAGCCCTCGCTTATAGCGGTTGCCAGGGAAGCGCATCGTATCCAGCGGTCATCTCTGGAATAAGAGGGCCGGTAGAGAGATGAACACGAGCATCTGGATGCTGTACCGCCGAAAGGATGAACATGATGGAATCTTTAACTGATACAACGGTCACAAACAGCACCTACAATGGTGATAGCAGGCAGCACGAATCTGAAGTACCAGAAGAGGATATCTCCTTTTTCCCTGCGTCGTTTGCCCAGAGCAGGCTGTGGTTTCTGAATGAGTGGGAGCCAGGCGTCTACAACATTCCCATGACGGTACGCCTGACCGGGCAAATGAATGTGGCGGCAATGGAGAACGGACTGAGCGAGATCATCCGCCGCCACGAGGTGCTGCGTACAACATTCAGAGTGGTGGGAGGCATCCTCGTACAGGCCATTGCTCCCCGTATATCTTTCAGCATGCCATTACTGGACTTGCAAGGATTTCCACAGGACGTGCAAAAGATGAAGCTGCGCCGCCTGATTAAGGAGGAAATTCGCAAGCCTTTTGATCTGCGCCGCGGCCCATTGCTGCGCGCAACGATGCTGAAGCTGGCTCCAGACGATCACGCCATGATGATCACCATGCACCATATCGTCTCCGATGCCTGGTCGATGGAGATTCTGTTTCACGAACTATGCGAACTCTATACCGCCAATGTCTACGGGCACCTATCGCCGCTGCCGGAATTGCCCATCCAATATGTCGATTATGCCATCTGGCAGCAGAACTGGCTCCAGGGCGAAGTGCTGGAAGAGCAGTTGAACTACTGGAAATCGCAACTGGCCGGTATTCCGGTCCTGCAACTTCCCACCGACAGGCCGCGTCCCGCCGTGCAAACATTTCGTGGCGCAGCCCAGCTCGTCGTTTTGCCGGCAGAATTAACCGAGGCATTGAGAGCGTTCAGCCGCCGCGAGGGAGTGACGCTCTTCATGACCCTGCTCGCCGCCTTCAAAACTCTGCTCTATCGCTACACGGAACAGGAGCGCATCGTCGTTGGCATCCCTATCGCCGGGCGCACTGATAGGAAACTTGAGGGCCTGATCGGCTGCTTTATCAACACCCTGGCGCTTTGTACCAACCTCTCCGGCAATCCAACCTTCCGTGAAGTATTGCGGCGCGTGCGCGAAGTCACCCTCGGCGCCTACGACCATCAGGACCTGCCTTTTGAAAAACTGGTGGAAGAACTCCAACCCGAGCGCGATTTGAGTCGCAATCCCTTGACGCAGGTGATGTTCGCGCTGCAAAACGTCCCGCGCGGCCAGGTAAGCCTGCCGGGACTGACTCTGAGCGCCTTAAAACTTGATAGTGAAACAGCGGGTTTGAGGAAAGGCGATGCGGTTGCGGCAAGCAAGCAGCAAAATCTGGTCCTCGACGACGAGCCTGCGCTGTTCGACCTGGATCTGACGATGTGGGAAAGAGGCGATGAGCTTATCGGCGAACTGCGCTACAACACCGACCTGTTCGATACTCCAACCATCCAGCGCATGCAGCAGCATTATCTGACGCTGCTACAAGAAATCATAAGCGATGCCGGAAAGCGCATCACAGACTTCTCCTTCCTGCCACAGCAAGAGCTACAGCAATTGCTGGGTGAGTGGAACGATACCGCAGTCGATTACCCATCACAGTACTGCTTCGCCGAATTGTTTGAGGCGCAGGTCGAGCAGACGCCAGGAGCGATAGCCGTGACGTGTGGTCAAGAGCAGCTGACCTACGCCGAACTGAACCGGCGAGCTAACGCGGTAGCTCATGTCATGCTGAGCGCAGCGAAGAATCTCGGCCTACCCCAACGCAGATTCTTCGCTGCGCTCAGCATGACACGTACTTTCGGGCCGGACACACTTGTCGCTCTGCTTGCTGAACGCGGCACCCCTCTACTGACCGCCATTCTGGCCGTTTTCAAAGCAGGCGGCGCTTACCTGCCACTTGATCCCCATCATCCACCGGCCCGCCTGCGTCACATCCTCGAACATAGCAAGTGCAGCATCATCCTTTCTACACGCGAATTTGCTCCCACGCTTTCAGAAGTCATAGAGCAGATGGAGCCGGAGACGCGCCCGGAAATCGTCTACCTTGACGATGTATACGAAGAAGGGCAAATGACGGAAAACTTGCCGGTCCGCAATACTCCCGGCCACCTGGCCTATGTCATCTACACCTCAGGTTCGACCGGAGCGCCAAAGGGCGTGATGGTCGAGCAGCGTGGCATGATCAATCACCTGTACGCGAAAATCGACGCGCTGGAATTGACCCGTACCGACATTGTAGCTCAGACGGCCTCACAGTGCTTCGATATCTCCGTCTGGCAGATGCTTGCCCCCTTGCTGGTCGGTGGCAGCGTGCGCATTTACCCCGACGAGATCGCACACGACCCCACGCGGCTGCTCGTCGAGGTCGAGCGAGATAGTGTGAGCATTCTGGAAACCGTTCCCTCGCTGCTGCGCGCCATGCTGGAGATCTACGAAGGCCGCGCGGAAACTCGCCCGAATTTGCGTGAATTACGCTGGCTCGTTCCTACCGGCGAGGCGCTACCCGCCGACCTGTGCCATCGCTGGCTGGCCCTTTATCCCCATTGCCCGCTCATGAATGCCTACGGGCCGACCGAGTGTTCCGACGACGTGACGCACCATCCGATTTATGAAGTGCCCGCTGAAATTGAGGGCTACATGCCGATTGGACGGGCCGTAAACAATACGCAACTCTATGTGCTGGATCGCCACTTAAGGCCGGTGCCAATTGGTGTCGTGGGCGAATTGTATGCCGGCGGCGCGGGAGTTGGTCGCGGCTACCTGGCAGACCCCCGGCGCACCGCTGAAACGTTCATACCCAATCCTTTCGATGCAAACAGTTTCACTGCATCCCAATCTCAGGGTGGTACGCGGCTCTACAAGACGGGAGACCTGGCCCGCTACCGGCCTGATGGCACATTAGAATTCCTGGGCCGCATCGACCACCAGGTCAAACTGCGTGGCTACCGCATCGAGCTGGGGGAGATCGAAACGGTACTCGGCCAGCATCCAGCAGTGCGCGATGTGGTCGTAGTGGCGCGCGAAGATGTCGAGGGAGATAAGCGCCTGGTGGCATACGTCGTGCTGCACCCCGAAGAGTCCATCTCCTTTGAGGAATTGCAGCGCTTCGTGCGAGAGAAATTGCCCGATTATATGGTGCCGTCCGCGGGGGTATTCATGAAGTCTCTTCCCCTGACCCCCAACGGCAAGCTGGACCGCAAAGCCCTGCCCGTTCCCGATGAAACCAGGCCGGTGCTGGCGGTAGCATATGTGGCTCCACGCACGCCTATCGAACAGGAACTGGCCGCCATCTGGAGCGAGATACTGGGATTGGAGCGTATCGGATTACATGACGACTTCTTTGACCTCGGCGGTCACTCCCTCTTGACGGTGCGCCTGGTATCTCAGATCGACAAGCAGTTCGGGAAACGCCTGCCGCTGGCGGCCATCTTCCAGGGCAGGACGATAGAGGCGCTGGCCGAGATGTTGAGCCGCCAACAACATGAAGCCTCTCTCTGGTCGCCAGCACCGGAGACGCAGTTGCCCACCTTCGATATACAGAGCGAAGCCGCGCTCGATCTCGCGGTCTGTCCCGAAGTCTGGCCGGGGGAACTGAACGCGACGCCCGCCCACATCCTGCTGACGGGCGCCACCGGCTTCCTGGGTGCCTTGGTACTGGCAGAACTTCTGAGCCAGACATCCGCGGATATCTATTGTCTTGTGCGTGCCACTAATGCTGAGGAGGGCATGGAGAAACTGGAGCGTAACCTTGCCAATTTACTGCTCTGGCAACCGGCCTATCGCGAGCGCATCAAACCGCTACCCGGCGACCTGGCTCAACCATTGTTGGGCCTTTCGAGACACCTATTCGAGGAGCTTGCGAACCGGCTGGATGTCATTTATCACAACGGCGCGCTGGTGAACATGCTCTACCCGTACTCGGAGCTAAAGGCGTCAAATGTGCTTGGCACGCAGGAAGTAATACGGCTGGCCGCGCACGGTAAGATCAAGCCGCTGCACTACGTCTCGACCCTCAGCGTCTACTCTCACATGGATTCTCCAACCGTGCGGCGCGTTAAAGAGCAGGAGCCTATCGACGAACATGGCGTGCATATGCGCGGGGGCTACGCGCAGAGCAAATGGGTGGCCGAAAAGATGGTGACAACGGCGCGTTCGCGTGGATTGCCCGTCGCCATTTACCGGCCCGGTCGCATTACGGGCCACAGCAAGACGGGAGCGTGGAGAACGGACGACGTGCTGTGCCGCATGATTATGGGATGCATTCAGCTCGGCAGCGTCCCCATGTTCGTAGCCAGCGAAACGCTGGAAATGACGCCGGTGGACTATGTCAGCCAGGCCATCGTCGCACTTTCGAAGCGCAAAGCCTCGCTGGGCCAGGCCTTCCACCTCTTCAATACCTCTACGACCAGGGTCAGTGACCTCATCAGATGGATCAATGACTCTGGCTACGAAGTGCGACAGCTTGAATACGAGGCCTGGCTCGCGGAGTTGGAACGCGCCATACAAGACTCGACGGATAACGCGCTGGTCCCGCTGGCTCCACTTTTCCCCAGGCAAGCGCCAATCGAGCAGGTCCCGGTTCCTAAACTGGTTTTCGACAACCGCAATACACTGCTAGGCCTATCGGGTACGTCGATCACCTGCCCGCCCGGCGATGCCAGCCTGATACAGACGTACCTCTCGTTTATGGTGAAGAGGGGATTCTTGCAGGCTGCGGGGGTGAGAAGCGGGGCGTGATTCACTAATGCGATGTCCATAAGGATTGCGCTGGAGGGCGACCACCAGTACTGGTCTGTCCAGACATAATGCGGGAAGCACCGGCATAGAAGACGTATGCATTCCAGGCGCGAGAGCAAGTAACCGCCATTCGCATCAGGAATGCTTACCATATCGATCTGCGCACCAAGCGACTGCATTTTGGCAATGTTCTCTGTGTAGTCTTGGGATCGACGACGGCGATGAAATCATATCCCCTGGCCCTACATTGCATGGATAGCGCAACACCGAGATTACCTGAGGTAGATTCAATCACAATAGAGCCTTTGTTGAGCAGGCCGCGCTCTTCCAGGTCTCTTACCAGGGCATAGCCTGTTCTATCCTTGACCGAATCGGTTGGATTCGCACCCTCAAGTTTGAGATAGACCTTGCGCGCTCTGCCCTCGATTACAAGTATTACTGGCTTTAAAGGAGTGCCGCCGATTTGATCTACCAGCTGCCGGAGTTCGACTGTAGTAAGACCGGCAACATCCGAGGGAGCCATCAATATGGGATTCATAGATTGCTCCTCTCATTGACTCTTTGACAGAACATCCTCGAATCCGGGTACAGCGGGTAATTCCATAGACAAACCAATGACTTTGAGTTTTTTCCGCAGCGATTCCAGGCCGTACCGTTGCGTCGTCCAGGGGTCGAGATTCATAGCCAGCATTGATGGAATCACCTCATCGGGCGGTCGCAACGCTGCCAGGGCCGGAGGAGCATATTTTTCGAGAGCGGCGCGTACTACATGGGCATGTTCCGGGTCGCGCCGGAGCATATCACGCAGGAATTTTACGCCGAAGATGACGTGCCGCGATTCGTCACGCGCGACGGCGGTGAAGCCACTGCGAAAGGCCGGGAAGAGGTTATCCTGGCGATAGCTCTCTAAAAGGTTGCGCTGACCGGCCAGAGCCATGGTGCCCTCGATAATCACGTGGTAGAGGGTAACGCCTTCGATCAATTGCTGGAGATTGCCAGGCTGGCAGCGAATACGGTCGGCCACCTCCATAAGCGCGTCGATCAGGATATAGCGCATCTGCACATTCATATATTGGCGCGCGAAGGCCAGGGATTCTTCTAAAAGCCCTTCGTCGATGCCAAGCACCTCGCTGAAAAAACGCGCGAAGAAGATGGTGTGCCGCGATTCGTCAACCAGCTGTGTCGTGACATAGATGCGCATCTCTTCTTCGGGCATAGCGATCACATAAGGAGCAAGCGCATCTGTGACGCTAGCCTCGCCCTGGAAGAAGGAAGCGATGCTATAGAGGTGTTCCTCTTGCTCCTCATCCGGCATCAGTTCCCACTGAATGCGATCAGGCACAAAGTCGATATCCTGCGCGCGCCACTGCTGGCGTTCCCAGCGATAGTACAATTCGCGGTACGAGGGTAGATGCACTAACCCCTGGTCGATGATGTTCAGCACCGTATCAATCGGTGTGTGCTGCAACTGGGCCAGCGAGGCATTTTCTTCCGCAGATATGTGTATCGACATGGTTTCTCCTTTATCAGGATATCAAGTACGCATTCAGTTCCTGTCGTATGATTTGCAGCAATGAGGCCCTGGCGCTCTGCAAGAAAAAGTGGTCGCCGGGGAGCATGCGCTGCGTAAAACGGCTGCAGGTCTGCTCGCGCCACAAGGCCAGTTCAAAACGACTTACCCTGGTATCCTGCAAGCCACCGAACACAGTGATCGGGCAAGCAAGTGGTTCTTCAGGCACGTACTTGTACGTTTCACACACGGCAAAATCCGCGCGCAGGATGGGCAGCAGGAATTGCCGCAACTCCTCGTTCTCCAGAACCTCGCGACTCGTGCCATTGAGTTGCAATAATTTCTGCACTAAGGCAGGCTCCGGCAGCGTATGCAGCAGCTCCCCTACAATCGGCGTCTGCGGGGCGCGATAGGCCGAGGCAAAAAGATGCACTGGAAGGAGACCATACTGCCTGCGCAACCGGCGCGCCAGTTCAAAACTGACCAGCGCCCCCATGCTATGCCCGAAAAACGCAAAAGGGACAGTACAAAATGGATGCAGCGCCTCGACAAGGGCTTCCAGCAAGGACTCAAACTGATCAAAAGGCGACTCTTTCAGGCGATTCTCACGCCCTGGAAGCTGAACCGGCAAGACTTCGACTTCCGCCTGCAATCCGTTCAGCCATGTGCGATAAATCGACGCGCCGCCCCCGGCATAGGGGAAACAGAACAGGCGAAAGCGGGCCTGTTGGTTGGGCCTTGCCCCAAAAATCCAGGCAGTTGTAGCTGTTGCCGATAAAGTTGACATGACGTTACTCCATATTTTTAACCTAAATTATGGGACAGATGAGTTCTGTCATCTTTTAAGGCCAATGAATCGGCGCTGGGCACGCTCAATGGACCACTACACTAGCGCACACTGAGCGGGCGCATATCAGTCCATACCTCTTTGACGTAGTCCAGGCATTCGCTCTTTGAGCCAATTTTGCCCGCGTCCCGCCAGCCACGTGGATTCTCACGGTCGGCAGGCCAGATTGAATATTGTTCCTCGGCATTGACGACCACTTTATAGATGGTGGTATCTTCCTTCTCGTCCCTGTTCATATTGCGTAGCTCCTTTTTCTTGATTCATTCGTAACGCAAAGTCTGAGCGATTTTCACGCGGGCGGCGCTGAATACGGGGCCGATGCTGGCAAGCGAGGCGATCAGCACGATGATGACCAGCATCCATACCAGGTTCAGAAAGTTGAACGAGAATGGTACTGGGGCCAGGTAGTGCGCCTGCACCTGCACGAAGCCGTAGGCGGCGGGTATGCCGATAAGCAGCGCCAATAGCCAGGAGAGGCCGCCCAGCGCCGTGCCTTCAGTCCAGAAAACCTGCGCCACCTTTCTGCCGGTCGCGCCCATTGAGCGCAGGATACCGATCTCGCGCCGGCGCTCCAGCACGCTCATCGCCAGCGTATTGGCGAGTCCGATGGCCCCAACGATGGCGACGATGAGCGCCACGACATCGAGCAGGGTGTAGATAATCTGAAACGTACTCTTGCTCTGCTGCACAAACTGGTTGGATGTAGTGACATTCGGCTGCAGGCCGGCCGCGCTCATAGTGGTAGTGACGCGATTTGCCAGCGCATCGACGGCTGCCGTCGAGTGATTCGAGGATGCAATCATGGCAAATTCGCTGTAGTCCGACGGCAGGTGCATGAAGGCGTCGATTTGCGCGATGGGAGCTATGACCACGCCAAGATTGCCCGGTCCGATGCCGCTGAAGTCGGTGGCGATGCCGATGATGCGCCAGGTCGCGCTGGCCGAGTTGATACTGATGGTGATCGAATCGCCGACCTTGAGGCCCGATTTAGTGGCGGCATCCTGGCTGATGATAGCGACGTTTTCATCGCTACCGGTAAACCAGCGACCGGCGGCCAGTTGCTTCTGATAGAGCCGGGTATCGATTTGCAGGCCCGTCAGAGCGGCATTGCCCCACTGCGTCGAAACCTGGTCCTGGGTCAATGGTTCAATCTGGGTGATGCCGGGTACCGTACTCAAGACGTGCTGGAATGTGCTGAACGGATGCGGGTCGGCAGTGGCGGCCAGCACATCAAAATGATAGGTGCTGGATATCTGATCTAGAAATGTATTAAAAGAGTAGCTGGCCGTTTGCACGGCGAGAAATGCTGCTGCTGAGATAGTCAGGATCAGCAGCGTGAGTACGGTGCGCACGCGCTTGCGGAAGAGGCCGCGCGCGCCAAACTGCATCGTTTGCGGCAACATGCCCAACACACGGCGAGAGAGAGTCGCCCACCAGCCGCCGGTTTGTCCCGCGCCATTTTCTACTCCGTAGCCGCTCAAGGCCTGGCGAACTGAGATGCGCGTACCAATATAGGCAGGCATGGCTGCAGCCAGTAGCGGAATACCTATACCGATCAATACGCTTTCGATAATCAGCGAAGGAGTAATTTGCAGCGGCCCCATATCCAGTCCGACCAGGCTGCCGAGATAGTTGGCAAGGGCATAGCCACCAAATGTGCCAATGGCCAGGCCGATGAGCGTGCCGATGCCGCTATAGATGGCGACCAGGCCCAGGTAATGGCGCATGACTTTGCCACTCGTCGCTCCGATAGCCTTCATGGTGCCGATATAGGGAATCTGCTCCGTGACCAGCGTCATGACCGTACCCAGCAGCAGGCAAACACTGAGCAGGATGGCGATGATCGAGAGGACGTTCATGATGGCAAACAGGCCATCTGCGACGCTTGAAACGCTGGTATCGCGGCCAACATAGGTAGCGAATACCAGTACATGCTGCTCGTTCAAGACCTGCGCAAGCTGCTTCGCGGTAGCGTCTCGCTGGTCGTAGTTATTCAGCCGGATGAGGAACGAGGTAACGCCCGGTGTCGAAAAGAGCGATTCAACGTCGCTTTCGTTCATGTATCCCTGCGCTCGCTGCACGATGGACGCCGACGCCAGCCCCATTGTGCGGGCAAAGCCGGAAACGCTCAGGTTGCGATACGAACCACCAACCTGCACCGCTATTTGCGAGCCGACGCTGACATTGCTCAGCGCCTTATCGCTATATTCGAGCAAAATCTGATCAGGGCCAGGAAGACTACCCTCGACCAGCTCGAACTTATTGATCTGCACATGCTGGAAATCCACCACGCCGATGATGCGCAAAGGCAGTTGCAGCGCATCGGCATTCCAGGTGGTATTGATATATCCCTGTGCCTGCGCTATCTTGACGTTGGGCTGCTGTTGTAATGTTTGCGCCAATGACGCACTGGCAGGAGAGGTATAGAAGATGATATCCGGCTGCGTCGTGATGTTCGTGCTATAGTCGAAGCTACTGCGAAACTGGTTCGAGGCGATATTGATCGCCGAAAGGCCGAGGATACCGAGGGCAATGCCCAGGATAGTCAGGATAGTTCGCAGCTTGCGATGCCCAATATCCTTAAAAACTTTTTTCGTCAGCGCCTTCATGAATTTTCCCTCCCCGGCCTTACATGTTGATGATGCGTCCGTCAAGCAGGTCAATGCGATGCCGGGCGCGTGCCGCCAGATCCCGATCATGGGTGACGTAGATGACCGTTTTTTCGCGTTGGGCCATTG
The DNA here is from genome assembly GCA_035294305.1 of Ktedonobacteraceae bacterium. Lineage (GTDB taxonomy): Bacteria > Chloroflexota > Ktedonobacteria > Ktedonobacterales > Ktedonobacteraceae > DASRBN01. Next base: position 23,972 of record DATGLD010000025.1, read on the forward strand.
ACTCGAGGATTTCAAATACCTGCAAGGCAGACTTTGAGTCCAGGTTGCCGGTCGGTTCGTCGGCCACCAGTACGAGCGGGTCATTCGCCAGCGCGCGCGCAATGGCCACGCGCTGCTGCTGGCCACCGGAGAGTTCAGCAGGAAGGCGGCGCGCGAAATCTTGCAAACCAACCAGTTCCAGGCATGCTAACGAACGCTCTCGCCATTGACGTCGCGGCAACAGCCCACCCAGTTCCAACGCCAGCAGGACGTTTTCCTGCGCCGTCAACGTTGGCAGGAGTTGGAAGAACTGGAAGACTATGCCAACATTGCGCCCCCGCCACTTCGCCAGCTTATCCTCGCTCATATTGCGCAGTTCCTGGCCCGCGAACACGACGCGCCCCGAAGTTGGACGGTCGATGCCGGTCAGGATATTGAGGAGCGTGGACTTGCCGCTTCCCGATGGGCCGTTGATGGCAAAGAGGCTGCCGGCCGGAATGGAAAACGAGATCGAGTCCAGAATAACCGTCCGAGCCGCTTTGCTCACAATCACTTTGGAAATGTTCTCGACGCGCACCTGTGCTTCTGTCTGCGTGCGTGGCGGCGAAATTTCTGAACTGAGCATGGACACTGTCCTTTCATCTTTATTTAATATTGACTCAAAGAGCCTTGGCGTTTGGCAATCCGTTCGCACCATTTGAAGATGATCCAGCCGGCACTCAGGTAGATGGCGGAATGCACGATGAGCCAGAGCAGACTGCCGTTGGCCCAGGTGGTAGCAAGCGATTGACCATTCAATTCTATATTGCGCAGCACGATGATGCCCTGCGTGATCGGCAGCGTCTTCGCGATATCCGCCAACCAGTTCGGGAAGTGACTGACGGGCAGCAGCGAGCCGGTCAGGAACAGCAGCGCGTTCTGCATCAGATCCGCCAGGGCATCAACCTGCTTGAACACCAGCGCCGCACCTCCAAGGATGAGTGTGAAACCCAGCAGGCCAGCGAGGGTGAGTACCAGGATGAGCAACCCATCCCAACGTAAGGGAAAATGGATGCCCAGGATGAAAATTAAGGCGAGAGCGGTGAGCAAGACCATGATCGTGGTCGAAATCAGGGTGGCGAGCATCCTGCCCAGTACGAGGAGTTCGGTTCTGGTAGGGGTCATGTACATCTGCTCGAGCGTGCCACCCTCTGCCTCGTTTATCAGATCCGCGCTGGTATTCATGATAACGATGCGGGCGTAGAACCAGACGATATACCCCAGGAAGATCGAAGTCACTTGCGATGGATTGAACTGGCCGCCACCGATAAAGTAGGTGGCGCCGATGAAGATCAATCCTATGGTGACGAGCTGGATGAGAACGTTGAATTTATAATCCCACATAATCAGCAGACGTTTGTACGTCTCGTTAAATATGGCTAAGAGCGCGGTCCTCACTGGCTTCTCCTTTCGCTCTCTCATCTATGAGGCGCAGAAACACATCTTCTAAATTCGGTTCCACCTGCGTCACTGAAAGCAGGGGCAAGCCCAGGTCACGCACACGGGCCAGGTGGGAGTGAAGAGCAGCCTGATCGTTAATGCCACCAGAAAGAATGGTATCCCCATTTTCCATCTCGATAGTTAATCCACCGAACCAGGCGGAGTATTCTTTATCAAGCGAGCCTTTGAGACGAATCTGGTAGTATTCATGCTGGAAGAGGTGCAGGAGTTCGGCGAGCGGCTGATTTGTCAGTAAACGGCCCTTACGCATGATGGCAATTTGATCGCACAGGTCCTGGGCCATATCTAGCTGGTGGGTGGTTAGAATCACGGTCTTGCCCTGTTCGCGGGCCAGTTTTGCTATCCATTCTTTGACCGTGCGCGTAGCCTGGATGTCAAGTCCTAAAGTCGGTTCATCTAGCAGCACTATAGATGGATTAGCGATCAGGGCACAGGCGATGGCGACTTTTTGCTGCATGCCACGCGAGAAGACGCGCACAGGGTCGTTGCGGCGCTCCCAGAGATCGAGTTCGCGCAGCAGTTGTTCTGCACGCACACGCATTTCCTTCCCGAAATGTCCCTTGAGATGGCTGAAATAGACCAGGTTCTGCCATGCCGAGAGCCGCCAATAGACATTACGGGTCCCTTCCAGCACCGCGCCGATCTGGCGCATCGCCGCGCTACGCTCGCGGAATACATTGTATCCATTGACACGGATCCATCCTGAAGTTGGAGTGACGAGGCCGCAGATCATCTTGATGGTCGTTGTTTTCCCGGCGCCGTTCGCGCCAAGAAAGCCGAATACCTGCCCTGCCGGTATGCGTAGATTCAAATCCTCTACCGCCTTGATCGATGTCTTCTTTTTAACGTATATTTTACTCAGAGCTTCGATCTCGATAGCGGCTCCAGGCCTGGACAAACTTCCCATTTCGTGTTACTCCTTCCTCGACGAAGGCGACCACTAGGGTCCCTGCACTACCTCCCAGCGGCTCCTGCCTATATCCCGGTCGCGAGTTCCGCCTTCTCAAGAGAAGAGTACTCGAGAAAGCAGGCGCTGTCATGCGCTCACGACGGTATTTTTTCTACTTTCAGGAGGGCAGGTACTGCGTATTCACTTTTGAATGCAAGAAAAATACCGCCTGCCCGGCATGACGGAACCCGGTTTCTCATATATGCTTAAAGGCGGAGGACTGTATTCAAGTTGCCCATTTCTGTTGTTCAATCGCAAAATTGCGCGCAGGGGAAGGTGTTTTATGGACGAATTCCGGCACATCTCGCGCATTGTACAGCATCCTGCAGGAAGAAGCGGCCTTATTATAGGATTCCTGATCGGATTTGTGACTGTATTAATGAGCGGGATCGGTAAAACACTGCTCTATCTTGGTATGCTCGCTTCCTGGCAATTTATCTGGCGTTTCTGCGGCCTCTTTTTGAAACATGGGAGATCAGATACATGAGCAAAGAATTTTCTCCCATTGAAAGTAGGGGCGGATTGATCGCGCCCACCGCCGATTCATCGGCTCCGCTACCAGATCATCTCGCAGGCCTGGTCGATCCCGAATGGGCCTTGTGGCGCTGTGTCTGCCTGCGCGGGGCAGGATTTCCGGTGACGCAGGTACTCGAACTGGCCGCGCCCGAGTGCGCCGCCGCCGCCGATGCATTGATTTCTGCTGAAGCAGAGGTGGTAAGGGCGAAAAACGCCCTATTGCAGGCGATCAATGGCAGACTTAGCCTGGCCAATGACGAACAGCGTGTTGCGCTCCTCAAACTCAAGCGAGCGATCAAAAAAAATCAGGTTCCTGACGCCTCGCCCACTACAACAACTGTTTCCACGGAACTGGAAGCCTATCTTCTAGCGCGGGAACATGTTCGGAGAGTTCAATCGGACTTTGAGCATGCTTATCAAAGCGAAGCCTCCCAAGTCTCGCGGGCCATCGGTACAATTGCCTGTGATGAACGTTTTCGTGAGGCGATTACCTGGCAAAATCGCCACGCCATGCAAACGGGAATCGCATCATTAACGCAGCCGTCGTCAGAAAGCACGCCATCAACTTCTAACCGGCGCAAGCACGAAGCGCTGGCAGCAAACTACCTGCAACGATACTGCACCAAGAATGATACCATTGGTTTCTTTGGTCCTTTCGGCCTGGCCAGGCTTACCTCTAAGGGGGAGGCGATGAAGGTCCATGTAGGGAAAGACTTCCTGGCAAAGCGCAGCGTTTACTTTGAAACATGGTGCATCGATGCCCTTGCTGAGAAGCTTCTGCAAGAAAAGCACCTGAGACCGTGGGTAGCGCCGCGTCGCCTGCCTCAAATACATATGGAGGGAACGACGCTTTCGCTGCCATTTTCAAAACCGGTTCAATTGAGTCGAGATGAGGCGGCTGTTCTTTCCGCGTGCGATGGCATCCATACGGCCAAAGAACTGGCGCTTGACCTGATTGGAAAGACTTCCAATAGTTTGAACAGCGAACAAGAAGTCTACACTGTTCTTGAGCAACTACATGCCATGAAACGAATTTCGTGGTCGCTTGAAATGCCCGCGGATGGAGCGCATCCCGAAAAGGTACTCCGCCAGATGCTTGAAGGCATTGATGATACGCAGCTACGCGAAGAGTGCCTGGCGATGCTCAATACGCTGGAGGCTGCTAGAGATGGCGTGGCCCGGGCAGCGGGTAATGCTGAAAAGTTAGATGCAGCGCTGGCCCATTTAGAAGCGACTTTTAGCGAACTGACCGGCAGGGATGCTTCGCGTTCGGCAGGCAAGGCTTATGCGGCCAGGACGCTGGTGTATGAGGATTGCCTGTGCGCTATTGACGTAGAGCTGGGGCCGGATTTCCTACTGGCTTTTAGCGAGCCACTGACGCTCTTGCTGATCAGCGCGCGCTGGTTCACCTACCAGACAGCCACAATCTACCGGCAGGCTTTGCGGGATGCCTTTCACGAGATGGTAGAGCATACCGGTTCGCGTACAATAGATTTCTCCAGTTTCTGGCTCTGGGTGCAACCGCTGCTCATTGATGAAGAGGTAATGCCGGTAAAGGCGCTCATGACCGACTTCCAGCAACGGTGGTTACACATACTCGATATCAGCGAAGAGCAACATTCCAAAGCATTCACCAGTGACGAGCTGCTGCTGGACGTGCTGACTACCTTCGACGCCCCTGGGCCTGGATGGAGAGCTGCCTGCTATCATTCACCAGACGTATTAATCCAGGCATCAGGAGCAGAAGCCATCCGCGAAGGTGACTATCAAATCATCCTTGGTGAGTTGCATATTGCCATGAACACACTGCAAGCTTCAGCCTTTCTGGAACAGCATCCCTATCGCGATGGTATCCTACGCGACGCCGCTCTTGATATACCTGAACCACGTATGCTACCCGTCATGTCTCGCCGCTCCTTTCCAATCTCGCGCGGGCGGCCTGCGCTCATCACCTCCAAAGACTACCGCCTGGTATACGCACCTGATGCATACACTATTCCTGATTCCAGGACATTACCTATTAGCGCCCTGGTCGTTGAGCAATGGGGGGAGGACCTGGTTGTACGCACGCGAGATGGTCAGCTGTGCTTCGATATCATCGAAGTATTCGCCGAATTCCTCTCGTGGATGGTGTCCAGTTGCTTCAAGATCGTTTGTCCGGGTAAGCACACTCCGCGCGTAACCATTGATCGCCTGGTAATGATTCGCGAAAGCTGGCGTTTTGCTCCCCTTGAAATACCCTTCGCAGACGAGAAGGATGCGGCGGCCCGTTTCATCGCCGCCCGGCGCTGGATGCAGCTACACAAACTGCCGCGCTTCGTCTTCGTCAAGATGCCGGACGAACCCAAACCATGCTTCATCGACTTTGATAGCCCCATCTATGTCGATAGTCTCGCGAAACTGGTGCGCCAGGCGACGAACGTGCATCCCCCCGAACCATCTATCCAGGTATCGGAAATGCTGCCTGCGCCCAATGAGGTATGGTTGCCCGACGCGGAGGGCCGGCGTTATACGAGCGAATTGCGCTTCGTAGCCGTCGACCTGCCGCGACCGGCTCGAGACTGGTGAGGAAAGGAAGTCCCAACCAGATCACACGTAGCAGATACTGCAGATGTGCTGCTTCCCACTTACAAACTCAGACCTTTTTCTTTTTGTCGTGCCTGGCCTCCTTGCCCTGGTCGTCAGAAAAGGGCAGAGCGACGGTTCACGAGCGCTAAATTGAGGGCGCTTATGCCACTACTACAGTCGTGCCCTCACTACTGCCCCTATCAGTTATGCTGGCAAGTTTTAATCACGGGCATCTCTCTGATCTTCTTGACGTGTCTCTCCCGATTCTCTACAATGTGCATGGTTAAACATAGATCAAGGGAAGGGCAGCAATGGCAGATCGTGTCGGGCAACAACTTGGAAACTATCGTCTGGTCCGCTTGCTTGGGCAAGGGGGGTTTGCCGAAGTTTATCTCGGTGAGCATGTCTACCTCGATACAACTGCGGCCATTAAAGTCCTGCACACGCGTCTCGATGATGATGATATAGAGCACTTCCGCGACGAGGCGCGTACCGTCGCCCGCCTCGTCCATCCCAATATCGTGCGTGTTCTCGAATTCAATGTCCAGGATGGCATTCCCTACCTTGTCGTCGATTATGCCCCCAATGGTACCCTGCGCAAGCGCCATCCACGAGGCATTCCGGTGCCACTCATTACCATCGTTGCTTATGTCAAGCAGGTCGCATCGGCATTGCACTACGCGCACGAGCAAAAGGTCATCCATCGCGATGTCAAACCGGAGAATATGCTGATCGGACGGCGTAATGAAATCCTGCTCAGCGATTTTGGCATCGCTCTCGTTGCCCAGAGTTCGCGCTACAGCAGCAGCAACGGCAAAATGCAGGACATGGCCGGTACTATCGCCTATATGGCGCCGGAGCAAATTCATGCTCAGGCCTGCCCCAATAGCGATCAATATTCACTTGGCATAGTCGTTTACGAATGGTTAAGTGGCTCGCGCCCATTTCAAGGCTCGTTTACTGAGATCGCCGTCAAGCAAACCATGGCGGCTCCCCCACCCTTGCGTGAAAAAGATTCCAGTATTTCAGAGGAAACTGAACAGGTGGTAATGAAAGCGCTAGCCAAGGCCCCACAAGATCGCTTCGAGGATGTCCAGGCCTTTGCCATTGCTCTCGAACACGCCGCTCTACAAGCGCCGGGAGTCATAATTGCTCCCGGCAATACGCCTCTACCGCCGCCCCCGGGATCATCCGTTGATACCATCCAGCTCTCGCGCCAGGAAGATCTCTCCTCCGACCTCCTGACCATGCCGAGCCAGACGCCCCCCAGCATCGGTTCTCTGCTGCAAGCCATGTCCCCCTCGCTAGAAACTCCAGCAGTTGATGAAGCGCAGGTAGCTGCTCAACCACCTGCCAGCAGGAAAGAGAAACCCATATCACGGCGTAAGGTCTTGCTGGGGTTGGTAGGAGCGGCTGTTGCCGCAGCGGCAGGTGGTGGCCTGGCCTTGTTTGAGTACGAACAGCACACGCAGCATCCCGTTACAACCACCGCGGGCAGTCTACTCTTCACTTTTCGGGGACATACCGAGTTAGTATGGTCGGCTGCCTTTTCACCGGATGGGCAGCGCGTGGCGTCCGGTAGTGGTGATGATACAGCGCAGGTCTGGGATGCCACCACCGGTGATCATCTCAATATCTATATGCGTCATACAGATTCAGTATATTCCGTCGCCTGGTCGCCCAATGGACAGCGTATCGCCTCAGCCAGCTATGATAAGACGGTGCAGATATGGGATGCCACATTTGGCGACCCTTTCTACACCTATCGCGGGCATTTGTCGTGGGTCTGGACCGCCAGGTGGTCGCCCGATGGCAAGCTTATCGCCTCGGCAGGCGGTGACAGCACTGTGCAGGTCTGGAGTTCGGCGGGCGATGGGCATAGATTCACCTACCGCGGGCACAAGGCCCCCGTCTATACCGTCGCGTGGTCACCTGACGGCAAGCTCATCGCCTCGGCGGGCAATGACGGCACCGTACAAATCTGGGAGGCCACTACCGGCAAGCGGCTTGCTCTCTACCGCGCGCAATCTGCCTCTGTCTGGTCCGTCGCCTGGTCACCCGATGGCAAGCTCATCGCCCTGGCAGGAGATGATAAAACGGTGCAAATCTGGAATGCTGCCGACGGCAAACGCCTGTTTATCTATACCGGCCACAGCGATTTCGTCTATACCGTGGCATGGTCACCCGATGGCAAACGACTTGCCTCAGCAGGAGACGACAAAACCGCGCAGGTCTGGGATGCGATAAATGGCGCCCACCGCTATATCTACCGCGGCCATACGGACAGCGTCCGCTCTGTCTCCTGGTCGCCGCGTGGCAACCATATTGCCTCCGCCTCCTGGGACAAAACGGTACAGGTGTGGGTAGCAGAATAGTTACCTCTCAAGGCAGCACCACCACTTTCCCCGTCACCTTGCGCTGCATCATATCGTTCAGCGCATCCGCCACCTTCAGAAGAGGATAGGTTGCGGACACCACGGGCCGGATTTTTCCCTCTTCGTACCAGGCGAGCAATTCCCGTATATATTCCCGGTTACGCTGTGGATCCCGCATCGTAAAAGGCCCCCAGAAAACGCCTACAATGGAGCAGCTTTTGAGCAGCGTCAAATTGAGCGGAATGCGCGGGATTTCTCCTGCTGTGAAGCCAACGACCAGAAAACGTCCTCCCCAGGCCATACCACGCAAAGCGGGTTCAGAGTAATCACCACCAACCGGGTCGAGAATCACATCGACGCCATTACCCGCGCTGAGATCCTTGATACGCGTCTTGAGGTCCTCGGTTACGTAATTTATCACCTCGCCGGCTCCCTGTTGCCTGCATAGTTCAAGTTTCGCATCAGTCGAAGCGGCGGCAATTACGCGTGCCCCCATCGCCTTCCCGATCTGCACTGCCGCGAGTCCCACGCCGCCTGCCGCGCCCAGCACAAGCAAAGTCTCGCCAGATCGCAGCTGCCCGCGATCTTTCAGCGCATAATGTGATGTTCCATAGGTCATATAGAAAGCCGCTGCGGTGTTGAAATCCATCGAATCGGGGATAGGAATGATCGCCTGCGCGTCCACGGCCACCTCCTGGGCAAAGCCGCCCCAACTGGTAAAGCCGATCACCCTCTCCCCAACCTTGACCGTATCTACTTCCTCGCCCACCTCTTTCACAATGCCCGCGACCTCGCCGCCGGGCGTAAATGGCATCGGCGGCTTGAACTGGTACTTCCCCTGGATAATCAGCGTATCCGGGAAATTTATGCCGCATGCTTTGACCGCGACCACTACCTGCCCTCGCCTGGGGCGCGGTGGTTCGATATCCTCAATTACCAGGCTTTCCGGTGGGCCGTAGACTTTACATAGCACCGCTTTCATGAGCTTGCTCCTTTGTGAAAATAGCCTTAAATGCTGTCTCTGCATTAGGCATTATAACAGATAGCGGGGAGGGGAACTTACACCTCGCATTGCCAGCACTTCAATGAAGAAACATGCCCCTCGATGGCGAGAGCGGCAATGTAATCGTCGCCAGGATACAACTCGTAAAGCGACCAGTTCGCGCTATCCTGGCCCTCTTCTCGGATGTTGAGCAACCTCGCCGGCTCTCCAGGCGTCAGCGAGACATCGAAAGAATCCAGCGCCAGTGAGAGGCCCATGCCTCGCGCCTTGATATAGGCCTCCTTACGCGTCCAGCAGTTGAAAAAGGCAATATGCCGCATAGCGGGGGGAACGGCCCCCAGCATGCGAACCTCGTAAGGAGAAAAGAAACGTTCGGCGATTGATTCCCATTCCATCTGCCTCTGGATGTATTCAATATCAACGCCGAGGACGGGATTGCGTGCAATGGCAAAAAGGGCTATGCTCCCCGCGTGCGACATATTGAAAGACAGGTCTTTACCTCCGGATAGCCCGGCAAGCGATGGTTTGCTATAGGCATTGTAGGTAAAACTGAGCGAGTGCGGCTCCCTGGCGAGGTAACGTCCCAGTACTACCCGCAGTTGTCCATGTGCCGCGATAAAGCGCATGCGATCTCTGGCAAAGTGAAATCGGCGCGCTCGTATGCGCTCATCATCACTCAACGCCGGCTCAAGCTCCTCTATATTTGACTGTGGCAGATCTAGCCAGGCGCGCCATACATGGACTTCTTCCTGACTCAATAATAGCATCTCTGGTGGGGTGTCCCAGGGAGATAGTGGTGCCTGCATTCTCTAGCTCTAGTGGTGTTATACTTGACCGCGCTGCCAATATTTTCTCCAGTATACAGCCGGGCCGCTGCGAAGACAAGTGGCAGGGATAAACCGGTGCAGCTAAAACGTTACATGCAGGGCAGTCAAACCGCGCAAACCGAGATTTTCTCGCCAGGTAATCGGTGCTGGAACCAGTTGCAGGTTGGGCATGCGTCTCAATATTGTATCGAAGGCGATTTGACCCTCGATGCGTGCCAATGGCGCTCCGAAGCAGAAATGGCTGGCCCAGGCGAACGCGACATGCCGGTTATCCCGGCGTGCCAGGTCGAGCCGGTCGGGGTCGGGAAAGCGCTCCGGGTCCCGATTGGCCGCGCCCATCACAGCGATCACGGCCTGGCGTCTGCGAATCAACTTTCCGCCCAATTCAACATCATCTGGCGCGAGCCGCGCCGTGTGCTGGCTGGGGCTTTCGTAGCGCAGCAATTCCTCAACTGCTGATGGAATGAGCGAAGGGTTTGCTCGCAGGCGCTCCCATTGATCCTGCTGCCGCAACAGGGTGAGGATGCCATTGCCGATCAAGTTGGTCGTCGTCTCCTGCCCGCCGACCATGGTCACGATAACGTTAGCGACCACTTCTTCCTCCGATAGCCGGTCGCCATCTATTTCGGCGTTCAATAGGGCGCTGATCAGCCCTTCACGGGGATGGTCGCGATGGTCTCGCACGGCTGCCCGGAAGTAGACCAGCATCTCCTCGAGGCTACGTAAGACGCGCGAGGCATGGTCCGGGTTGTGCTGGAAATTGCCCAGCACCATGGCGAAGTCACTCGACCATCGCGTGAGCTGCTTCCAGTCGGAAGTTGGTAAGCCGAGCAGTTCGGCAGTGACGATAGCGGGCAGCGGGATGGCCAGTTCAGACATTACGTCCATCTGTCCGGTGCCTTTTGCCAGTATCGCATCCAGCAAGTTATTGGTAATATCCTGGATATGCGAGCGCAGGAGTTCTACCCGGCGCGGTGTAAATGCCTTCGCCGCCAGACCGCGCACGCGCCCATGTTCTGGTGGATCAAGAAAGAGCATCTGGCGTACCATTACCTGCGCCAGCGGAGTTAAAGCTGAAAGGCCCAGGGCAGTCAGTTGTTCCGGTGTCGGCGTGCGTTTTGCCGAAAAGTGCTGGAAGACGTTAATCACGTCCGCGTAGCGCGTCACCACCCAGGCATGTAGAAAAGGGTCCCAATGGACGGGGTCCTCGCTGCGCAGGCGATGATACAACGGATACGGGTTGGCAAGCACGTCGGGATCGAGCAAATGAAAAAGGCTTAAGCTGGGATCACCGGCCTTGTTCTCTCCGGGCGGAAACGTTTGCGCGTGCGTTGTCATAGTATCATCCCTCCCGCGCCAGGAGTTGCAATGCCTCCTCGTCGCTCATCGACTCCAGCCGGGCCAGAAGTCTTCTTTCGACCACCTCCGAGAGCTGCCTCACCGTCGGAGCCTCGAACAGGCTTCGCAGCGTCAGCTCAACCTCAAATGCGCTAGCAACCCGCGCGATAACCTGAGTGCCCAGCAAGGAATGGCCGCCTAACATGAAGAAGTTATCATCGATACTTACCTGCTCCAACCCTAGCAGAGAGGAGACAATCTCTGCCACGCGCTCTTCCATTGGCGTCGTAGGGAGGACAACACCCTGCCCAACCTGCAACATATTTGAGGCATCCGGCGCGGGCAAAGCATGACGGTCAACTTTGCCATTAGGAGTGATGGGCAGCGTATCAAGGCGAACAAAAGCCGCTGGAATCATATACTCTGGCAGGCGCTCTGCCAGCATTGCGCGCAAAGCGCCAACCGATATATCGGCTCCTGGCGCCAGCACAACATAGGCCACCAGGCGCCTTTCATCTGGATTACCTGGCTCTGCGCGTGCCACCACCACACTCGCCTCGACAGACGGATGAGCATTGAGGGCCGCGATAATTTCTTCCGGTTCAATGCGAAATCCACGCAGTTTGATTTGATCGTCGGCGCGCCCGAGAAAAGCGATGCGGCCATCGGGCAAGAAACGCCCCAGATCGCCAGTTTTGTACATGCGCGCTCCGGTTTCCTTACGGAATGGATCGAGAAGAAAGCGCTCTTCTGTCAGCTCGGGCCGATTGAGATAGCCCTTTCCGACGCCTGCTCCCCCAATGTAAATTTCTCCAGGCTCGCCAATTGGAACCTGCCGCAGCTGCTCGTCCAGCAGATAGATTTGAGTATTGGCGATGGGGCGGCCGATAGTGGGCGGCTCATCACAGGCGTCTGACGCAAGAATCTCACCGGAGGTTGCGAGTACAGTCGCCTCCGAGGGACCATAGTTGTTGACCAGGGTGAAAGGCAAGTGCGCGGGGGGATAGCGGCGCAGCCTATCGGCTCCCGTCAAGAGCAAGCGCAATGGCGCCTGGGCCGGCCATTCGAGCGCCAAGATGTGTTCGGCAAGCGCGGTCGGCAAGAAAGAGATCGTAATGCGATTTTCAAGCAGCCAGTCGCGCAAGCGCGTGGGTGAAACACGGGTCTCCTCATCCGGTAGATAAACGCTTGCGCCAATGGTTAAATACGGCCAGAGTTCCCAGCCAGTGGCATCAAAAGCCGGGCTGGTAAGCTGGGTGGCGCGGTCGGCAGGGGTTACGGCGAAGTCGCGCTGGTGCCAGTATATCATGTTGAGCAGGTTATCGTGCGTAATCTGCACACCCTTGGGACGTCCCGTAGAGCCAGATGTATAAATGACGTAAGCCAGATCATCGATGGTGGCAAGCGCGGGGGGATCGGCCTCGCTCTGCCGTGCCAGCAACGCTGCATCCGTGTCAACACGCACAATCTCAGCGCTGTAGTTTGTCAGGCCCCCCGCCAGGCCATCTCTTGTCACCAGCACAGGCACATTGGCATCTTTGAGCATAAAGGCAACTCGCTCAGACGGATAAGCCGGGTCAAGTGGCACATAGGCAGCACCGGCCTTAAGAATGGCCAGCAATCCCACCACCAGGTCTATAGACCGCTCTAAATAACATCCTACATACGAATATCCCGAACCCTTGCCAACTCCCAACGCTTGCAAGCAATGTGCCAGCCGGTTGGCACGCCGGTTGAGCTGTTCGTATGTCACGGCCTCGCCGCCCGCTACAAGCGCTATAGCTCGCGGGCGAATCGAAGCCTGTCTCGCGATTAATTGTGGAATGCAGGCATCTCTTGCATAGTCCTGAGAAGTATCATTCCAGGCGGCAAGAAGTCGTTGTTCATCCTCAGTCAGCAGGGACATCACCATACCTGTTTGCCTTCTATTGCATCATCAAGCTCAATTGTGTTTGTACTCCATCCCTTAACCACTTCTCTATTTTCATTGGAAAACATCTTTTCCCCTTTACCTGTATGGACAGTACTTGAGATAAGCTTTAAGGAGAGAGCCTTGGGCCAAGCATAGAAGATGTTATATATGAAAACGGTTACCGTCATGTTGCGATAGTGTTAAAAAAGGCTCTTACCGGTTGACAAAATCATACAGGCACAAGCCTCAGGATATTTGATGAGCAACGGGCAGTGTGGTAGCATATTTACTGGTAATTCCCCGAAAGGTGGAGAAGATTCTTCGCTTCGCTCAGAATCTCTGGCGCGATGCCGCGGCCATGGAGCACCCCTCGTCCCGAGGACTTCCAGGCAATCACCACCACATTTACTATTTGGCACATCTATACTGATTGAGGAGAGGGTAAATATGCGGGCACTGCTCGGGATCGATCTTGGCACCACTGGCGTCAAAGCCGCGGCTTTCGCCGCGGAAGATGGACATGTTTTATCCTCCGCTTTCGTTGAATACCCATTGACGCACCCGCAGCCCGGCTGGGCGGAACAAAATCCTGCCGAGTGGTGGGAGGCCACGGTCACAGCGATTCGCGCCTGTCTCGCGCAGGGTATACAGGCACAGGATGTGTGCGCCGTCGGGCTCTCAGGCCAGATGCACGGCGTCGTGCTCCTGGGCGAGCAAGACCGTGTCCTGCGACCCTCGATCATCTGGGCCGACCAGCGCAGCGCGGCTCAAAGCGTCGAGATCACCGAGCGCGTCGGAGCAGACCGTCTCATCGCGCTGGTCAGCAACCCGGCGCTGACCGGTTTTTCCGCCCCTAAAATCCTCTGGATACGCGAGCATGAGCCTGCCATCTTTGCGCTGGCACGGCGTATTCTGCTGCCCAAAGACTATATTCGCTACCGCCTTACAGGAGCGCAGGCCATCGAGATTTCGGATGCCGCCGGTACCAATTTGCTCGACGTGCAGCATGGCACCTGGTCGACTCCCGTGCTGGAGGCGCTTGAACTCGATCCGGCCCTGCTTCCTCCTGTCATCCCGGCCGATGCAGTGGCCGGCACCATCACCGCGGAAGTGGCGCAACTCACCGGTTTGTTGCCGGGTACGCCGGTGGCAGGGGGCGGGGCCGACAATGCCTGCGCTGCTGTTGGCAATGGCGTCGTGCGGCCCGGACTGGTCCTCGTCTCTATTGGCACCAGCGGCGTTGTCCTGGCCTATGCCGCTGCTCATCGCGTGGATACCTCCGCCGCTGTGCCGCGCGTGCATACCTTCAACCATGCTGTTCCAGAGGCCTGGTATCTGATGGGCGTCACACAGGGGGCAGGGCTTTCCCTACGCTGGCTGCGCGATAATATCGGCCTGCCCGAACGCGCTCTCGAACGCTGGACTGGCCTCGACGCTTATGAGCTTTTGACGCGGGAAGCAGCAGCCGTAGCGCCTGGCAGCGATGGTCTTTTCTTCCTACCCTACCTGCAAGGCGAACGCACCCCTCACCTCGATCCGCTGGCTCGTGGCGGCTGGATCGGTCTTACCGCCAGCCATGACCGGCGTCACCTCGTGCGTGCCGTCCTGGAAGGAGTCGCGTTCAGCCTGAAAGACTGCTTCACTATTCTTCGCGAGCAGGGTCTGCCCATCGAGCAGGTGCGCGCTACCGGTGGCGGTGCGAAAAGCTTGCTGTGGCGTCAGATCATTGCCGACGTGCTTGGAGTGGAGTTGGTTACCACCAACGCGCAGGAAGGGCCGGCCTTCGGCGCAGCGCTACTGGCCGGAGTCGCCGCCGGGCTATATCCATCGATACAGCAAGCCTGCGACGCAACAGTGCAGGTCACGGCGCAAACTGCTCCCACTCCACAGACTTCGCAACTCTATGCCCGTGCATACGAAACCTATTCAGTCCTCTATCCCACCCTCAAACCAATCTTCAATAAAATAGCGAGATGAGCTTGCACTCATCCTGCATGCTAATGACAGAGCTATTATTCCTCATACGTGGTGGCTTGTAGGGACCAGGTTTATCGCGTCCCAGGTGGAGTTTCATACCAGTCCACAAGGAGATCGGACTCGCACCATGCTAGCTGAAAAGAAAATCATCCCTGGCGTGCGTAAAATTGCTGTGCTGCGTGCCAACGGCCTTGGCGACTTCATTTTTGTACTTCCCGCGCTCCAGGCGCTGCGCGAGACATATCCACAGGCCGAAATTGTCCTGCTGGCAAAAGACTGGCATGCCGCTTTCCTTAAAAACAGGCCATCGCCTATTGATCGCGTCATCGCCCTTCCTTCCATCCGAGGCGTAGGCATAGACCCTGATGAAACCGGTATGCTTGAGGATGCCAGGAAACAGGAGCACTTTTTTGCTGCCATGCAGGACGAGCAGTTTGACCTCGCCTTTCAGTTGCATGGCGGCGGGCGATATTCCAACCCGTTCCTGCTGCGGCTGGGCGCCCGCGTGACCATTGGCCTCAGAACTCCCGATGCGGCCCTGCTTGACAGGTGGGTGCCGTACATCTACTTTCAGTCCGAGGTTGCGCGCTACCTGGAAGTCGTCGCGCTGGCCGGGGCCGGTACGCAAGAGTTGGAGCCGCATATCGCCATCATCGAACGGGATTTGGAGGAGGCCAGACGTGTCGTGCCTGAGGCCGGAAAGCCCCTCGTGGCGCTGCATCCTGGCGCCGGTAGTCCACAACGTTGCTGGCCCATCGAGAAATTCGCGGCCGTGGGGGATGCGCTGGCCACGGCGAGAGCTAAGGTCGTCGTCACGGGCACAAAAGCGGAAAAGGCGCTGGTTGAAGGAGTCATTCGCAATATGAAAACGGAGGCACAGAGCGTGTGCGGGCGGCTCTCGCTCGGTGGACTGGCCGGTCTGCTGCACCGCTGCAGAGTACTCGTCTCCAACGACTCCGGTCCCCTACACCTGGGCAGGGCCGCAGGCACATGCACGGTGGGCATCTACTGGTGCGTCAACTTCATGACGGCCGCTCCCATTACGCGCACGTGCCATCGCCCGGTTATCTCGTGGCGACTGGAATGCCCGATCTGCGGCAGCAACCAGATTTTTGAACCGTGCGGGCACCGCGCGTCGCTTGTGGCTGATGTTGCGGTAGAGGACGTGGTTCAGGCGGCGCTGGATTTGCTGGCGCTGGATGCTAGTTAATAGCGAACCATCCGGGCTGCTCGCAAAGATGTACCCTGGCCGAATCCCGTATGCCGGACGCTTATTCACGCGCCTTTCGCAGATAGCTCAAGCCAATCGCAGTTCCAAAAACGAGAGCTACGACGAGGAGAAAAATGCCAATATTCATGACAGTACTGCCGGATTGGCTCTTTTCCGGCTCGCTTTGCCCATCGTTTTGTAGCAAATCGGCCAGCTTCGATAGCATACTGCCATAGATGCGGCGCAGGCCCATGGGAGCAAATGTGCGCTCGAAAAAACCTCCAATGCCGCTGCCACCTTCCCACTCGGTGGTTACGCTCACCTGCGTTTGCTTGCCCTCTTTCAGTGGCAGGAGCGACCATCTTGTCACCAGCGACGAATTTGTATCGCGCTCGGTGATGACCTTGCCCTTGATGGTCTCATCTACCTGCATCTTGTAGGGGCGTTCGCGTCCGCCGGCCTTTAAACAATAATCGACCACTGTGCCTGTCCCCACTCCGCCTTTCTCAACCGCATAATCCACGAAGTTGGGTGGCAGTATTTGCGGGCGTTTCTGTTTGTAGTCTTTGAGGGCGACATAGACCTCTTCAGGGCTGGCATCGATGACCTGTTCGCTCTTTACATGTATATGGCTCATGAGATAAATAGCTCCTTTCTAAATCTGATGCATTGTCAATTGATTGTTTCGGGTGCTGATTATCCTAACATATTACGAGCAATGCAAGGAAAAGGTGGCATTTCCCCAGGCTCTCCATGTGCCAGGGATAGGGCCATCCCCAAGGTCGAGTATTCGCCAGCCACCCTGCTGTCGTAGTACCTATGGACAGACATTCCCTGTAACCACGTGATATAAGTAAACAAAGGAGCACAATATCATGGCACAAACAAACCCGCGTCCCGCCACGGCCAGCGGCACATTTACCATCGGAGGAGACCTGACCGTCTATCGCCTCGGATTTGGCGCGATGAGGCTGGCGGGTCCTGGCATCTGGGGTCCTCCCCGCGATAAAAACGAGGCGATAGCCGTGCTGCGTCGCGCCATTGAGCTTGGCGTGAATCTGATAGATACAGCAGACTCGTATGGGCCGGAGGTGAGCGAAGCCCTGATCGCGGAGGCGCTCTATCCTTATCCATCGAACCTGGTGATTGCGACGAAAGGCGGCTACTTGCGTCCCGGGCCAGGCCAATGGCATCCCGATGGGCATCCCGCGCACTTGCGCGAAGCCCTGGAGGGAAGTTTGAGACGCCTGCGGCTCGAACGCATCGACATATACCAGTTTCATGTTCCCGACCCCAACGTCCCGTATGAGGAATCGATAGGAGCGCTGGCTGATTTACGCGAGGCAGGCAAGATTCGCCATATCGGTGTCTCGAATGTCAACACTGATCAACTGGCACGCGCCCGCAAGATAGTACCCATCGTCACCGTACAGAACCTGTACAATCTGACGGACCGTTCATCGGAAGGCATGGTGGATATCTGCGAGCGCGAAGGCCTCGGATTCATTCCCTGGTTCCCGCTGGCAACTGGTGATCTCGCCAATGGCGGTGGTAAACTAAAGCAGATCGCGCAACGGCATCATGCCACACCGGGCCAGATCGCCCTGGCATGGTTACTGCGCCGCTCGACCAACATGCTGCCTATTCCAGGCACCTCCTCTGTGAGGCACCTGGAGGAAGACCTTGCGGCAGCGGAGATTCGACTCAGTGACGCTGAGTTTCAGGCACTGGATGAAGGAGTTTGATAATCATGCTTGCACTGGTAGCTACGCATCAACCCGAGAGGCCCATTGAAATACGCGAGGTAGAGGAACCGTCTCCGGCTCCCGATGAGGCAGTTGTCCAGGTGCATGCCTTTTCGCTTAACCGCGGAGAATTGAGCCTGCTGGCAAACCGGCCCGAAGGATGGCGCCCGGGGCAGGATAGCGCGGGCGTCGTCTTGCGGCGTGCTGCTGATGGCAGCGGACCTCCTGAAGGGAGTCGCGTCGCCTGCCTGGTCGATCAGGGCGGATGGAGCCAGCAAACTGCGGCGCCGACAGCGCGCATGGCTGTTCTACCCGATCATGTCGGTTTCACCACTGCTGCCACCTTGCCCATAGCGGGGCTGACGGCGCTGCGTACCTTACGGATCGGCGACTTTCTGCTAGGGAAGCGCGTGCTGATCACCGGCGCGGCAGGCGGCGTGGGCCGTTTCGCCGTTGAACTCGCCGCGGATGCCGGGGCCGAGGTGACAGGCGTTGTAGCCAGCCCTGAGCGCGGTCAGGGATTACGAGAACTGGGCGCCCATCGCATCGCAATCGGCATCGATGATGTGAACGAGCAATACGACCTGATCCTGGAATCGGTTGGTGGCGACTCACTCGCGATGGCCCTGCGCCATATCGCGCCCAACGGTACCATCGTGGTATTTGGCAATTCCTCGCAACAGCCCACCAGCATCAGCTTCGGCGACTTCGCCGGGCATGCCGGCGCGCGCATCCAGGCTTTCTTCTCGTATCTTTCAGGCCCGCCCGAGAGTTTCGGTAAAGACCTGGCCGTGCTGGTATCGCTTGTCGCCGCCGGTAAACTGCACCCGCAGATTGGCTCAGAGGCGAGCTGGCACGACGTTGGGCCGGTGATGGAGGCGCTGCGCGAGAGGCGTATTCGTGGGAAAGCCGTCTTTCGAGTCGATTGAGAGTCAGGAGTCTTTCAGCCGGTGGCTTGACTCCTGGCCTCTGCCTTTCGCTTCGCTAGCTGATGCGCGCACTTTTTTTCAGCGGCGAAACACTCTATGCGCAGACCTGGCTGGAAATAGTAGAGGAGCGCGAAGATGGCGACTGGCCGCAATTCCGCAAGGAAGAGATGTTGCGTTCGATTCAGGGCCAGGTCATGCAGGACTACGGGCCGGAGTGAGATCGCACCAGCTGCCCTACCCTGATTGCTGGCGGCGAGAAAAGTTTCTTGCCCCAGCATCAACTTCAGGAGATGATTTAACAGCAGGATTATTGAATGAGGGCATGATAGGCAACCTACCCTCTTTGCTCAAACCTCGCTTTCCGTTTCTCCAGAAACGCCCGCATCCCTTCCTGCGCATCGGGAATTTGAGAAGTCGAGGCCATCACTTCCTGCGCGTAAGCGTAAGCCTGATGTTGAGGCAGGTCCATTTGGGCGTAGTAGGCCTGTTTGCCAATGCCTTTGGAGATGAAGCTGCCGCGCGTGGCCCGCTCAAGCAGATTTTGCGATTCCTCTACTAATCGTTCAGGCGGAACGACCCTGTTGACCAACCCCCAGTCCGCCGCCGTCTGTGCATCGATCACATCGCCGGTAAGCAGCATTTCGAGGGCGCGTTTGCGCCCAATGTTGCGGCTGACTGCCACCATCGGTGTCGTGCAGAACCAGCCACCCTTGCCTCCAGGAGTCGCGAATCCGGCCTCAGTTGAGGCCACCGCCAGATCGCAGGTGGCGACGAGCTGGCAGCCGGCAGCGGTGGCAAGCCCATGCACGCGCGCGAGAACAGGCTGGGGAATCTCTTGAATCGTATTCATCATCGTGGTGCAGACCTTGAGAATCTTGCGTACGGCAACGAGGTCCTGGCCTACCATATCGGCGAAATCATGACCGGCGGAAAAAACCGGCCCATTGGCGGCTAAAATCACTCCGCGAGCCTCGCTCTCGCCAGCTTTGCGAAAAGCGTCGGTGAGTTCAAGCATGTGCCTGACCGAAAGCGCGTTGCGCCGTTGCGGATTGTTCATAGTGATGGTCGCGAAATCGCCTTCAAATTCCAGTGTGATTAACTCATAGGTCATGGAAGTTTCTCCTTATGCGCCTGCGGCGAACCGTGCTACTATATCATAGAGGACACGCGTCCCCCATTGAATTGCCTTAATATGTACACGCTCGTCGTGACCGTGAACTCCGCTCCAATCCCTCGCCCCTGGAATGTAGAGATGCGGCGCGAAGCCGTAGACTTTCGTTCCGAGCAGCGCCACGTGTTTGGCATCGGTGCCGCCGGTGAGCAATGTTGGAACGACGGTCGCGCCAGGATCGTGTTCCTCAACCACGGCCTTGATGACCTCAAAGAGGGGAGACGCGGGATCGGCCTCTAATGGTATGGATGGATCGATAAAGCTCAAGTCGATGTCTTTCCCAAGGATAGCGCGCAGCTCTTCAAGATAGGTCGCCGGCGTCCAACCTGGTAGGGTACGACCATCCAGCCGGGCCTCCGCTTCGGATGGAATGACGTTGATTTGCGAGCCTGCCATAAGCATAGTAGGCGCGATGGTATTGCGGATCATGGCGTGCATTTGCCGCTTCAGCATATCTTCCAGTGGCAGGGCATCGACAGCAGCATCGGCGGTTTTCTCATCTTCCAGCACGGCCATAAACAGGCGGGCAATCTCTGGTGGCTGCGCGCTGGCAATGCCTGTAATACAGGCGCGGAAGGTATCCGTGAAATGCACCGGTGGTTGTGTGCCATCCAGCTTGCTCAGTAATGCCGCCAGTTTGACGATAGCATTGTCGTCATGTGGCACTGAGCCGTGTCCAGGCCTTCCTGTGGTTCGCAGGCGAAAACGGGCCGTGCCTTTCTCCGCGGCCTCGACGGTGTAGTAGCGTTTTCCATTCACTTCAAAGCCGTTGCCACCGCCTTCGTTGAGCGCGTATTCGGCCTGGATCAACTCTGGCCGGTTATGCACTACCCAGCCCGCGCCCATATGCCCGCCAACCTCTTCATCTGCGGCCGCCATGTAGATCACGTCGCGTTTGAGCGGCACGCCCGCGCGCTTGAGCAGCAGCATGGTCATCAATTCCATTGTGACCATGCCCTTCATATCCAGCGCGCCGCGCCCATAGATGAAATCGTCGGCGATATCCGCCGCGAAGGGATCATGCGTCCACTTCTCAGGCTCGACCGCCACCACGTCGGTATGTGACATCAACAGCAACGGCGGCGCAGAACCATCGCCTTTCAGCCGCGCCACGATAGTGCCGCGATCGGGGGATGGGCCAACAATCTCACCAGGGATACCATCCGCTTGCAGCACTTCACGAAGATACTCGGCGGCTCGTACTTCATTTCCGGGCGGATTGCGTGTATCAAGCCGCAGAATGTTGCGCAGGTGGGTGATGACTTCGTCTTCTACTACACTCCAATTGATGGGCGAATAGCCGCTGGTTGTGGTCATGAAAATCTCCTGAATTCCTTTCTATTGTGACAGGAACAGAGCCTGGCCGAACATACCTGAAAAAAGGGGCCATTGCGTTATTATATAGTCTATCCGGAAGGGAGATCAAGCAGGGTTGACTGGTGCTTCCCCAGCATGAGGGGCAGATGGCTCTGCTGGGTGAAGCATCTTTGCTCAACTTCTGAACAATCACCAGGAGTTGAGGGACTGGAACGCTTTTGGATATATCCTAAAGGCCAGGGAAATACTGCCCATGCAGCCCAAGCGGGATGTGATGTGGCACTTCAGCCCGCCCGAGTTCCTCGAACGTGTGCGCGTCCAGAACCAGCAGGAATGAATTGTCCTTATATGCATTCAACACCACTGAGAGAACAACGCCATCATCTTCTCCACGAGCTTCTGGAGCTTGAGCAAACACCGGTTCTCCAGGATAGCATCCATCCTGCGCCCAGGTTTTTGTGGCGCTCGTGCGCGTTGACGTGCGCACGAGCTGGTGAGCCAGGGTTACCGCTCCTTCTTGTGCCGTACTGACGCCGTAGGCAACACCATAATCATGGGTGTTGGAATGGGTATAGTTGATAGTGGGCAGTTCAATCTCCTGTTCGGATATCCGTTCGTATGTAGCAATGGCCGACGAGACGCTCAGCGGCAGGCGATACCGCCGGAACTCGCTGTGCGCGCTCCGTTTTCCTGTTCCCGTCCCATCTCTCAGATTGGACAGGTTAGTCTCCTCAATGATCACCGCGTCAGGGTACGCTGAAAGGTCTAGAACGATTTCTCCGGCGCGTTCGAAGGCATTGATGTGGTGAAATGAGAAGAAGGCTTCACTCTCGTATTTACCAGCAATGCTGCCATCCTGCCTGCTCATCACAATAAACAAGGTAGGCTCTTGAGGTCGCCAGGTGAAGTACTGGATAAAGGCCTTCTGCTCGCTGAGTAGTTCGAGCGGTACCACGCGGAAAGGGTACTCGACCAGCACAATGTAATGCTCGGTGATGCTAAAGGAATGGATATACGACGGTTCCAGGGTGGGATAAGCGCCAATCAGCTCGCGGCGGCGCCCATCTCTATCCGCAGTGCTGAAGACCTTCACCGTACTCTGCATGCCGAATTCGGTCAGGTAGCTGATCGTCATTTCTCCGGCGAAGTCGTGATGTGGGTGGGCCGATCCGTAATGACCACTCACCTGGTCGTCATAATGAACAACGCCCAGCGTCTCGAGCGTACGCGGATCGAAAGCGATCGGCAGCGGCGCTTCCGTCATCGCGAGAAACTCACCTGCTACCCGCTGAATGCTCACATTGGGGTTGATCATCCCGGTCATGGCGTGCCGGAAAAGCTTTCTGCAGGGGTCGGCAGCAAACATCGCGTATGTCAGACAATTCTCCTGCGTCGCGGTTGTATAAGCCTCGCTCCGCACGAACTTATTCGCGTATGATACATTACCGTTCTGAAATGAGAAGCGGTGCAGCATGGCTAATCCATCGAACCAGTGCCAGACCTGCTCGGATCCGACCTCGAACTTCGCGGGACCATTGCGCAACAATGAACCGTAAAGCCACGTGGGAATGATTCCTTCAACGGGCAGTTTCTCTACTTGAATCTCTTTTTCCAACGACGTGTAAGCGAGGGCAAATGGATTACTCATGGATATACTCACCTTCCATATCTTTATAGGTTGCCGGTTTCTCCGGATGCCTGGAGAAGCCTTGCCTGGCTGCGCTTGCGCAGACTCGCCCCGGCCCGAATCGTCCAGGCGATTACCGCGATGGTGATGCCATAGAAGATAATGGGTGAGATGATCAGGAACTGCGAAAGTGGCATAGAGTAGACCAGGATCAGGCGCACGATGAACTCAACGGCATAGGTAAGTCCCCACACGATCGTTACTTTGTGAATGTAGGCGCGAAACGCTGGATGTTGCCAGGCAGCGTTGAACGCGGCTTCCTGCTGTGGATTGTTACCGGTAGTAAAGTAACGGATAATGTAGAACCAGAGTGGTTTGGGAAAGAGCAGCGAGATCAGGCAGACAATGCCAAAGAGGACCGTCAGGAACGATTCGCGTATCTGAAACAGTCGAGCATCGCCGCTGACAAAGGTGAGGGCGATGGAGACGGCAATCGTGATGAGAGCGAACGCTCCCAGTACATCTACTCGCCTCTGGCGCAGCAAGCTGGCGATAGTATCAATCATAGCGGGGATGGCCGAAATGAATAATGCCTCCACGTCCGTTAGTGAGGTAAAGTGCTTGACAAGCTGGTAAATGACGATCACAAGTACGCCATTCACAAAGATGCTCGGCAAAAGCCCAACAGTCATTGTGCGCAGCGAAGGTGGTTTGAGATCCATTGCCGATGGGGTTGGAGTTACAGGTGCCTGTGTCATGATTTTTACATCCTTTCTTTCTGTAGGACCAGATTTGTCTTGAAAACCTCAGTAAAAGTATGCTGTTTGTCCTGCTGGGAAAAGTGTAACTGGTACCGGGTTGGGTTGGCACCCATCAAAGGTTGGGAAAAGGGGTGGGATTTCCAGGGTTCGTCGCAAGGGTTGCCCTGCGGTAAAGCCGAGTGACTATATCAGCTTCAATTCCCTTGCTCGTGCCACAGCCCTTGTACGGCTCTCGACCTGCAACTTGCCGTAGATGATATTCACATACCATTTCACCGTGCTGACGGCAAGAACAAGGCGGTCTGCGATTTCACGATTGGAACAGCCTTCGCAAATCAGCCGCAGCACTTCGAGTTCGCGTTCGCTCAATGGTTCGGCCAGAAATGGTTCTGTGCCGGCTGCAACCGGAGATGATGGCTCGGGCGAGGCAGCGCTAGTGGGGAAGTTCTGGGCGTCAAAAGCTGCGAGTAACTTTTCAATATAGCTCAGTAAAGATAAGGCTCGTTCTCGCACCGCTGGAGAAGTATTGGCCTGCTTGCGTAGCCTTGTAGAGATCATTACGAGCAGGTTTGCCAGAACTGGGCCTTCATCCACGAAGAGCCGGATATAGCCCTCCGGTTGGGCGAGGAGCAGCGCCTGTTCAAGCCTATCTATGACCGTTTCTATGTTTCCCTGGGCTTGATGAGCCAGCGCCTGTAGGATGAGAATCTCGATGCCATTTTTGATGCGCCTCCTCGCTTGCGCCAGGTGAAAGAGCTGCCGCAAGCAGGTACTTGCATCATCAAAATGCCCCCGCGCGATCAGTATGCGCGCCAGGATCAGATATTCATTAAAGCGCAAGGGATTTATTTCGTCGTTAGCACGCAGCCCGCATTGCTGTGCCCATCGAAATGCCACCGGCGCGTTGCCCTGCTCAAGAGCCATTCGCGCCTGGAACGCGGCTTGAAAGCGCGCCTGAGGCTCGGGAACATTGGGATGGCTCGCCAGGCTGCTCATTTTCTCACAGAGCATCTGTACGCCCTCTTGATTCCCGTGGGCACGCCTGATTCTGGTCAGCACGAGATACCCATCCAGCGCCGTCCTGCTATTCTCCATATGCAGGCATTGTTCGATACCTATGTGCAAAGAGCGCTCTGCCATTTCCAGATTATTCCACTCGTACTGTAAACTCCCGATACCAACATGAAGGGGGCCGAGAACAACTGTTGATGTGTCCTGATCGTTAACAAGCTGGAGCGCCCGCCGGTATGTCTGCTCTGCCCGGTGGAGATATCCCTGTGTTGCCTGTAATGAGGCGAGTTCGTGCGTCGCCATGAACGCCATATACAAGCTGCCAGTAGCCAGGCTGTAGGCGGAAGCCTCTATCATCGCCTGAATCGCCGCTTCCAGATTTCCGGCTATCCAGTAAGCCAGTCCCAGGTACCAGGTCACTAATCCCCTGGAAATATCCTGCTCGGGCAGATAGCGAAGCGCCTGCTGCGCCAGTTCAATGGTGCGCCCTCCATCTCCCTGGATAATAGCAATTGATGCGCGTATGGCGGCTATCTCTCCTATCAAATGGTAGACGCGCTGCATTCCCTCGGGGGGAGAAGCGAGGCCTTCAAGGGTTTGTATGCTAGCATGGATATTATAGCGCCGCTCCATCTCCTGAAGTTGCTGCTCGGTTGCGGCATATTGACCGGTGAGAAAGAGCAGCCAGGTGCGCAAAACGCTCAAACCAGGGCGAGCCTGGACCTCTTCAGCAGGAAGCTTATCCAACCAGGAAGAGAGCGTGATGAGTTCACCTCGTTTTGTCAGTGTAACTCCCACCTGTTCGATGAGATTGGCCGCCTGCTGAAAATCTGCCGCTGCCAGCGAGTGCCGGATGGCCTCGGGCAGCAGGTTATGCTGCTCAAACCACATACTGGCCTGGCGATGGAGCGCAGGCACCTTTTCAGGCTGTTCTTGTTGCAGGCGGTGGCATAGTAACTCGGCGAACAGGTGATGATAACGGTACCAGTGCCGTTCGTCATCAAGGGGTTGCAAGAACAGGTTTGCCTGTTCTAGGCGCTCTAGCATGGATTGCCCACCTGATTGCCCTGAGATGGCTTCGCAGAGCGGCCCACACAGGCGCTCAAGGATCGAGGTATGCAGCAAAAAGGTCTGTATATCGGCTGTCTGACGAGCGAATACTTCCTGGATCAAGTAATCCACGATGTAACGATGGCTGCCAGTGAAGACCTTGATGAAGTCGGAGATATCTTTGCGGCCACGCATTGAGAGAGCAGCCAGTTGCAGCCCGGCAATCCACCCCTCCGCCCGCTTATCCAACGCATCGATCTCCTCGATTGAGAGACGAAAGCCCATAGCCTGCTGAAAAAATGCAGAGGTCTCTTCAGTAGTGAATCGCAGGTCAGCCGAGCGAATTTCGGTTAGCAGCCCACGAACGCGCCAACGTGCCAGAGGCAACAACGGGTCAGCGCGAGTAGCAATGATAACGTGCAGGCGCGGCGGCAGGTGTTCCAGGAAGAAGGTGAGCGAGCTATGAATCGATTGCGTGGTAATACTATGATAATCGTCCAGAACCAGAACCGGTTCCTGCTCAAGCGGCATCAGCGTATTAATGAGCGCGGTCAGCACAGTTTCGATAGGCACCTGTCTTAATGCCTGCAACAACGGTCGCGCGGCTCTACTCGCGCCAGGCTGAACGCCTTCCAATGCAGCAAAAACATAGGACCAGAAACGCGTAAGATCATTATCACTTTCGTCAAGAGAAAGCCATGCCACCGGCAAATGGTAATGCTGGAGTGCTGCGGTGAGCAGGGTCGTTTTGCCAAAACCAGCGGCTGCGGTGAGCAGCGTGAGAGGACCTTGCAGGGCTCTCCGCAGCGTATCAAGCAACCGATGCCGCTCGATCATCCCGGCACGAACAGGCGGAATAGCAAGTTTGGTCGCCAGCAGGAATGGATCGCTATTTTCAGCCGGGGACTGCTCTGCTTGAGACATTGCCGGAAACAACTCCTCTTGCGTCTACAGGCTTTTGCTTCCCATTCTCCCATTTCTAACGGTCAGTATCAATCTTTCGTGATAAGTATAGTCCTGTCCCGGCGAGGATGTCAAAGCCTTTACGCTTAGCACGTTATTTACAATCTTTTTACACAATCCTGCCAGTTCTCTGATATTGCCGCACTACCATATGCATAGCTGATTGAGCGGGTTAGCCACTTTGAGCGGGAAGTAAGCATTCTATGGCAAGTTTTCCAGTGTTGGCCTGCTCAGTCATTTACATAGATGTGGACGTGTATGAACATTAGAAATAAACAGGTTCTCTAAAAGGAGAGGAACAGGGAGAAAATGTGGTACGCTGTTCCTATCCACTTTCTCTAAAAACAACAGGAAGGGAATATACTATGGACGAAAAAGCTACTCACCAGGACAGGCATCCAGGCCCGGCATTTCCCGAATTTCGTACGCCAGAGGGCATGGGGCGTGAGGAATTCTGGGCCATGGGTACGACGATTTCCCTTCTGCTGCCCGAAAACCGCCTCAAAGTGGGCACCAGCGCCGTACGCTCGTTGTTCAGCGAGTGGGAGCAGGTCCTGAGCCGTTTCTTGCCGGAAAGCGAACTTTCGCGCTTGAACGCGCAGGCGGGTGAGCCTGTCGCGGTAAGCGACTTGCTTTACACCGTGTTATTAAGAGCCGTCGCCGCGGCCCAGGCAACGAGCGGCGTCTATGACCCGACCCTGCTAGGTCAGATTGTTGGGCTGGGATACGACCGCACCTTCGATGCCTTGCCCGCGTCGCTGCCCGACACCAGAATCCGCATCGAGCCGGGTGGCGGCTGGCGTGGCATCTACCTTGATAGCGCAAAGCGCATTGTAAAGCTATCTACCGGTGTTGGCCTGGACTTTGGTGGCATTGCCAAGGGCATGGCCGTGGATGCCGCTCTGGAACGTTTGCAAGGGAAGGGCATCGATACTGCGCTCGTCAACGCGGGCGGCGACCTGGCTGTGATAGGATTGCCGCCCGGAGAAGGGCAGTGGTCAATCACGGTGCCTGGGAAAGATACATTCTGGTCTATGCCGCTGCGTCGCGGCGCCATGGCCACATCCGGCATCGCGCGCCGCCACTGGCAGCAGGGCAAGCAGCAGCGCCACCACCTGCTCGACCCGCGCACGGGCGAACCGGCCCAGACCGATCTGTGGTCCGTGACGGTTGTCGCTGACCGCTGCGAGCAGGTCGAGGTCGCCGCGAAAGTGGCTTTCATCCTGGGATCGAAAGACGGGAAGGCTTTCCTGCAAGATCACCAGCTAGCCGGTCTGCTCGTTCACGTGGATGGCACATGGGAAGCGACGGATGCGTGGCCCGTGCAGTTGATGGTGGTACAGAGATAAAGAGCTTGTCTCGCGCTTCGCTATACTAGAGTTTTACGTTGTATGAAATCAGCAATAAGCGCTATTACTTCTGCTTCCCTGCCGCTAAACACGTGATCGCTATTTTCAATTTGATACACCTCTTCTCCTGCTCCTGATCGTATGCGTCATCTGAAATCCGACCGCTTCGTAAGCCTTGCGAGCCGGAATGCCATCTATATATGTCTCAACAAATGCAGTAGTGGCCCCAATCTCTTTGAAACGGCGCAGTATTTCCAACAAAAGGATGCGTCCAAGGCTATGCTGATGAAAGCGAGGGTGGACGCCTATCGGTTCAACCTGAGCCATACAACGTGATGGTTCGAACCAGCCCACGCAGAATCCCACAAGCGAGCCATCGGGCGCGCTGATAACGAGGTCAAGATCGGAACGGTAGGTGGGCATATGTAACGTTCGTGCCCGCCACTCAGGATTCATATTAGTACTTTCGAAAGCTGCGCGGTGTAGCTCGCTATATGCTGCAACTTCCTGCTCGCCCCTCAACGTGCGGAGCGTGAAACCTTCCGGCAACGTTGGAACAGGGGGAAGGTTTTCAAGCGAATGCTCAAACCAGACGTAGCGGTCCTCGTCTTCATGCAGAAATCCATGTGCCTGTGCCAGATTTCGGCGCTCCTGACTATCGTCCCGAAACTCTATCCAGTAGGGATACGGCCACTCTTTTTCCTGGAATCGCTCGTTAGCCCAATTGAAGAGGCCTGTTGCGACGGCGGCCTCTAAACCAGGCAGGATAAAGAAATCGAGCACGGCCCACGGATACTGGCAGGCGGCGAAGCCCACCATCTTGCCATAGCTATCTTCCCAAAAAGCCGCATCGCGTCCATTATGCAGATCTAGCGCGCTGAGCCGCCAGGGCAGGTCAATGATATGACGACAGGTAAGAGGCATACTCTGCGCGAGGTCAAAGATACGGGGTATATCTGATTCATCGCGCAATAGCTTACGGGTAATGGGCATAATCTTTTCTCTATCAATCAGAATAGTACTATGGTTCTGTATAAGCGCAAAAGATGCGCTTACCCGGCTATTATACACTATAATTTTTTCACACATACATTCGGGGGAGATGTATAACGCAGTGTCCTTCATGTGGTAATGAAATACTTACAGATAGCATAAATTGCCCTATTTGCGGTAGCCCCATTGATACTACTGAAGCATCACCTTATTTTGAATATGTTGGTTCCATTCCCTATGTTCCGTACAGTCTCAATCTTACGGGGCAGGTACCTGCTGACCCTCTTGTTCCACCAGGAGTAGTCGTGCGCACTCCAGGGGAATTCGAGCGGTACCTGGCCGAGCGCGATAAACCAACACACGCTAGAGGTGGGCATGCATAGGAAGCGAAGAACGACACGCCTCCGCGTCAACGATAGGCTCCTGGGACGCTACTCGGCCAAATCCTCTCCCATTCAGCACTTGTGGTCGCCCTCCACGGGTCCATCATCGCCTACGCACAAAAGTGTCAGGAAGTGAGGGCGGCCGCCCTGGATGCTACCCCCTCAACTTCCTATACCGCTGGATCAGCGTATTCGTCGAGCTATCGTGCGCCAGCTTTCGCTCCTCTTTGCTCTCAAGCTCAGGGATAATGCGGTTCGCCAGCACCTTGCCCAGTTCAACGCCCCATTGATCGAACGAATTGATATCCCAGATCGTGCCCTGGACGAAGACTTTGTGTTCGTAGAGAGCGATGATCTTGCCCAGTGTTTCGGGCGTCAGGCGTTCGGCCAGGATGGTGTTCGTCGGGCGATTGCCCTCGAAGGTGCGGTGCGCCACCTGGAAGGATGGCACGCCATCTTTCGCGACCTCTTCCGCCGTTTTGCCGAAGGCCAGCGCCTCAGTCTGGGCGAAGAAGTTGGCCATCAGCAGATCATGATGCCGCCCAAGCGGGTTCAATGTCTGGCAGAAGCCGATAAAGTCGCAGGGAATCAGCTTTGTACCTTGATGGATCAGTTGGTAAAAGGCGTGCTGGCCGTTGGTGCCCGGCTGCCCCCAGATAATCGGTCCGGTCTGGTAATTCACCGTCCTGCCCTGCAAATCAACATGCTTGCCATCGCTCTCCATGTCAAGCTGCTGGAAGTAAGCTGGCAACTGCCCTAGATAGTAATCGTAAGGCAGGATGGCCACGGTCTGCGCGCCGAAAAAGTTGTTGTACCAGATGCCGATCAATCCCAGCAGCACAGGCAGATTGCGCTCGAAGGGCGTGGTACGGAAATGCTCATCCATGGCATGAAAGCCGGCCAGCATCTCGCGAAATTGCTCCGGCCCGATGGCGATCATCAACGAGAGGCCGATGGCCGAATCGTAGGAGTAACGGCCGCCGACCCAGTCCCAGAACTCGAACATGTTCTGCGTGTCGATGCCGAACTTCTCTACCTCTTTGGTATTGGTTGAGACGGCCACGAAATGCTTTGCCACCGCCTGCTCGCTGCCCAACGCGCGCACCAGCCATTCGCGAGCTGAGTCGGCATTGGTCAGCGTCTCCAGCGTGGTAAACGTTTTGGAGGAGACGATGAAGAGCGTCTCTGCCGGGTCGAGGTCGCGCGTCAGTTCGACGAACTCGCTGCCATCGACGTTGGAGACGAAGCGGAAGGTCATATCGCGGTCGCTGTAATGCTTCAGCGCCTCGTAGGCCATGTGCGGGCCAAGGTCGGAGCCGCCGATGCCGATATTGACGACGTTG
The DNA here is from genome assembly GCA_035294305.1 of Ktedonobacteraceae bacterium. GTDB lineage: Bacteria > Chloroflexota > Ktedonobacteria > Ktedonobacterales > Ktedonobacteraceae > DASRBN01. The sequence continues at coordinate 54,768 of DATGLD010000025.1, forward strand.
CGGATACGCTTGCCGGTGTAGCCCTTCCACTCGCCGCTGCGCACGCGATTGGAGAAATCCGCCATCTTGTCGAGAACCTTGTGGACTTCCGGCACCACGTTCTCTCCATCGACGATGATCGTCTCGTCCCTGGGAGCGCGCAGGGCAACGTGCAGCACGGCACGCTGCTCGGTGATATTGATCTTCTGGCCGCTGAACATGGCGGCGATGCGCTGGCGCAGGTTCGACGACTCGGCCAGCTGCAAGAGCAACTGGATGGTCTCACCGGTAATACGGTTCTTGGAGTAGTCCAGGTAGAGGCCCACACCCTCGGCGGCGAAACGCTCGCCGCGCTGTGGATCATCGGCGAAGAGCCTGCGCAGGTGCAGGTCTTTCACCCGCGCGTAATGGTCTTCGAGAGCTTTCCAGGCGGGCCGCTGCGTCAGCGGTGTTACAGTTGTAGACATAAGCTCATTCCTTACTCAGTACCGCTCGGTGTGGTATTCGTTTGCGTATGATGCGTCTCATCCGTGGCTTCCTTTTCATGATGGCCGCCGAATTCAAAACGCATGGCAGACATGATCTTGTTGGCAAAATCGGCCTGGCCGCGCGAGCTGAAGCGCTCGTAAAGGGCAGCAGTCAGCACGAATGCGGGAACGGCCTCGTCGATGGCGGCGGCAATCGTCCAACGCCCCTCGCCCGAATCGGAGACGCGGCCCTGGAAATCCTCGAGGTTGGGGCTCTTGAGCAGCGCGCTGGCGGTCAGATCGAGTAGCCACGAGCCGATGACACTGCCGCGCCGCCACAGTTCCGCGATATCGGCGAGATTGAAATCGTACTGGTAGTATTCGGGGCTGCTCAACGGCGCGGTTTCGGCATCGACGGTCTGCTGCTGCTTGCCGATATTGGCATGTTTGAGAATGTTCAGCCCCTCGGCATAAGCTGCCATGACGCCGTACTCGATGCCATTGTGAACCATCTTGACGAAATGGCCGGCCCCATGTGGGCCGCAATGATAATACCCTTTTTCAGCTGTGCCGCCAATTTCTTCGCGGCCAGGCGTGCGAACCGCCGCATCGACGCCAGGCGCCAGGGCGGAAAAAATCGGGTCGAGGCGTTTGACAATCTCTTCCTCGCCACCGATCATCTGGCAGTAGCCGCGCTCGAGCCCCCAGACGCCGCCGCTGGTTCCGACGTCAAGATAATGGATGCCATGCGGTTCGAGCATCTTCGCGTGGCGGATGTCGTCGTGATAGTAGGAGTTGCCGCCGTCAATCACCACATCGTCCCTTGCCAGCAGCGGGATAAGCGTGTTCAGCGTGTCGTCTACCGAGGCCGCTGGAACCATCAGCCAGATGGCGCGAGGCTGCGCGAGTTGATGCACGAGGTCTTCCAGCGAGGTTGCTCCTTTCGAAATAGAGCCATCTTGCAATCGTCCCTGCACTGTACTTTCGTGACGCGCATAGCCAACGACGGTATGGCCGTTGCGCAGCAGTCGTTTTGCCATATTGGCGCCCATGCGCCCAAGTCCAACCAGTCCAAGTTCCATACTGTTTTTCCTTTCACTCTGTTTTCGAGTATTTTGCCCAGGATTGCCCGGGGTTAAGCAACATAGTTCCATTGAGTATTATACGTGACATAGAGTGTGTCGTGTCTGCTTGCTGTTACATACCTTAATTACTACACGTTTGGTGGCCTGTTTTGGCTAGCGTCCTGAAGATGGCTTCCCTTTATAAATAAATTTCCTCTCCGGCAATGGGCAAGGGAGCGAGCACCGGTCGCCCGTTATATAATGATGAAGGTTCGTCATACAAAACCAAAAAGGAGAGGCTCATGGTACAAGGAGACCCGACCAAAGATCAGCTCACTATTTTAATTCTTGGCACCGTGCGAAGTGAGAAGCAGGATTTCTTCAGCAAATTAAATTCTTTTTCTTTACTCATGGTGAAAGGAAAGGATGAGCATACCATCCTCAATATTCCAGTTTGGCCTCTCCTGGTTGCGCTTGCTGCTTTCTTCATGGTGAAAACCATACGCTCAAGACGGTCCAGCTAAAACATGCCAGGCATTATAGCAGATCAGTTTTATGTGTGGGTGGAGCGACGGATATACCAGGACCTCATTAGCCCCTCTCCTCATACCCCACACACATCATGCCAAAATAAGTCGGCACCTCATACGAGAGGAATGCGCCTCTGAAGTTCGTTCCCTCAATAGCCCCATGCAAATTGAGTATCTGACCATATGAATCGGTTGAGGCCCGTTCCACCCACTTTGAATCGAAAGCCAGCAGGCGGCCAAGGTCTTGCGCTTTGACGGCTTCTACCACTGCGGCGTCGTACTCGGCTGAGGCTGTATCATAACCATAAGGGCCGTTTTCGGCGTGCGCGTGACCCATATCGGCGCTGGCGATCAGGGCGATGTTGCGGCCAAGGGATTCTGCGGCCTGGCGAATGGCTTTACCAAAGGTTGGAAATAATGTCCATGGCATATTCCCGCGGTCCGGACAGGCGATGACTACTTTTGGCCGTGGATGGAACATGCCGCCCATGAAGTAGAGCGGCACGCTGGCTCCCCAGTCGAGCGGCTGGTAGAAGTCGGGATCGTCGGGTACGGCGTAGCCTATGCGAGTGACGGGGACTTGCAGGGATTGAGCGGCCTCGACGATGGCGGCGTTCAGCTCTTTGTCCACCTCGAATACCAGGATGAAGCCTCCGCCGCTGCCCTCTTCTTCATCGCTCAGTTCGCCTCGAACACGTTCATTGTTGAGCAGCGAGAAGGCGTGGTCGACCCGGTGGCCGTGTGGAGTGATCAGTACAACGGTTTCTGGCTGGGCCGCGGCCATGCGCCTGCCCAGTTCTTCCATAGCCGCGCGAGTCGCCAAGGCTTTTTGCGCGCCTTCTTCGTTCAGTAGTGGGACGATCATGCTGCCGTGCGGAGCTATACAGGCAAATACTAAACCGCTCATATGTGTCCTTTCTGTGTTTGTTCGTTCCGAGAATATCATATACTGTGAATATTAGTTTCGTCCAGAAAACAATCAGTTTGTTTAAACAGGTAGCAGGACTTATGGTGGGAAGTAATCTGTAAAGGTAGGTTAGGCACGGACCCCGTTGGAGGGCGACCACAAGGGTCCCCACCGCCCCGCCACCACTACCCCCGCCCCTACTATGATACGCTTTCCTTCCGAGGTGGGGTCGTGGTCATAGTAGGGGCGGGGGCGGCCTGGGATGTGGGATGGATACCCTTGTGGTCGCCCTCCAACGGGGTTACAGGAGAATACCATGACAACCGATCCGCGGCAACATAGCCGTATTCTATTTGAGGGACGCAATCGCGCGGGCGCGCGTGCCATGCTCAAAGCCATCGGCTTCAACGATGATGACCTGGCGCGTCCGATTATCGGCGTGGCTAATAGCTGGATTGAGACAATGCCTTGCAACTACCATCTGCGGCGGCTGGCCGCTCGCGTGAAAGAGGGTATTCGGGAAGCCGGTGGGACGCCGATGGAGTTCAATACTATCGCGATTAGCGATGGCGTGACGATGGGTACGGAGGGTATGAAGGCCTCGCTGGTGAGCCGCGAGGTGATCGCCGATTCCATCGAGCTGGTCGGACGTGGCCACATGTTTGATGCTATCGTGGCACTGGTGGGATGCGATAAGACTATACCCGCGGCTGCTATGGCGCTGATCCGCTTGAATGTACCCGGCATCCTGCTGTATGGCGGCTCTATCGCGCCGGGGCGCTTCCAGGGACGCGATGTGACGGTGGGCGATGTATACGAGGCTATCGGCGCCAATGCTGCGGGCAGGATGAGCGATGCCGATCTGCGAACGTTAGAGAATGTGGCATGTCCGGGAGCGGGGGCGTGCGGCGGGCAATTTACGGCCAATACCATGGCAATGGTCATGGAGTTTATTGGCCTGTCTCCCATGGGTACAGCAAGCGTTCCGGCGGTCGATCCGCGTAAGGACGAGGTGGCGCGCAACTGTGGCCGGTTGATTATGGACCTGTTACGACGCGGTGTGACACCCGCAGATATTTTGACACGCGCGGCATTTGAGAACGCGATTGCCGGAGTAGCCGCTTCTGGTGGCTCTACCAATGCCGTGTTGCATCTGCTGGCAATGGCGCGTGAGGCGGGAATACCGCTGACCATCGATGATTTCGATATTATCAGCAGGCGCACTCCTATGCTGGCCGATCTAAAGCCGGGCGGACGCTATATGGCCGTAGACCTGGATCGCGCCGGAGGTGTGCCATTACTCGTCCAACGGCTCATTGAGGCCGGTTTTGTTGATGGAAAGCAGATGACTCCAAGCGGGCGAACGCTGGCAGAGGAGGCAAGCGGAGCGGTTGAAACGCCCGGCCAGGATGTTGTGCGCTCGCTCTCCAATCCTCTCAAGCTTAATGGCGGGCTGGTCATTCTCAAGGGCAATCTGGCCCCCGATGGCTGCGTGGTGAAGATCGCGGGTCACGAGCGCCTCTATCATCGCGGGCCGGCACGCGTTTTCGACCGCGAAGAAGATGCGATGAGCGCGGTTACGCAGGGCCATATTCAGGCAGGCGATGTGGTGGTCATTCGCTACGAAGGGCCGCGAGGTGGGCCGGGAATGCGTGAGATGCTGGATGTCACGGGAGCTATTGTGGGCGCGGGACTTGGCGAGACGGTGGCGCTGGTAACTGACGGGCGCTTCAGCGGAGCGACACGTGGGTTAATGATTGGCCATGTCGCGCCCGAAGCGGCTAGAGGTGGCACATTGGCGGCGTTACAAGAGGGAGATAGCATCGTCATCGATATTGAGAAGCGCCGCCTCGATATCGAGCTTTCGGATTCTGAGATTGCCGCCCGCCTGGCAAGCTGGACGGAACCTGCCCCGCATTATAAAAGCGGTGTGTTCGCCAAATATGCTGCCCTGGTTGCTTCGGCTTCAGAGGGGGCGATTACCAGGGTGTAGGAAGGAATCGAACCATGCCTGACACCATTGGTTTCATCGGCCTGGGTATCATGGGCAGGCCGATGGCGCATAATTTGCTCAAGGTCGGTTTTCCGCTGGTCGTACAGAATCGTCACCGGGAGGTGACGGATGAATTTGTGGCTGCCGGAGCCGCGGCGCGCAATCGACCGGCGGATATTGCCGCGGCCTGTGATGTGGTCATTACCATGCTGCCGGGGACTGCTGAGGTCGAGGAGGTTTTGTTTGGCAAGGATGGAGTGATTGAGGGAGTACATCCAGGGTTGATTGTCATCGATATGAGTACTATCTCTCCCGTTGCGACGCAAACCTTTGCAGACCGGTTAGCGCAACGAAAGATAGCAATGCTTGATGCTCCGGTGAGCGGCGGCGATAAGGGGGCGATTGCCGGTACGCTTTCCATTATGGTGGGAGGCGACGAAGAAACTTTTCGACGCTGCCTGCCCATCTTTCAGGCGCTAGGCACGACCATTGTGCATGTTGGAGAGAATGGCGCGGGCCAGATCGTCAAAGCCTGCAATCAAATTGTGGTGGCTTTGACGATTGAGGCCGTAAGCGAGGCGCTCGTGCTTGGCTCGAAGGCTGGCGTCGACCCGGCTAAGATTCTGCAAGTATTGGGTGGTGGACTGGCCGCCAATCGCATCATCGAGCTGCGTGGTGCGAGTATGCTTGCCCACGATTTTACTCCTGGTGGTCGCGTGCGCTTTCACCATAAGGACCTGGGGTTTGCTCTGGAGGTAGCGCGCAAGTATGGCGTGACGCTACCTGCAACTCCGGTAGTGGATCTGATGTTTGCCGGGCTGGAGCTGCAAGGGCGAGGCGACCTGGATCATACCGCTTTGCTTACGTATCTTGAGGACCTGGCAGATCATCGTATTTGAGATGCTGAGCCAGATCTTGCACAGGTTCTAGCCGGGAAAATGTGCCGGAATCCCGTGCATGCCCAGGGTGAACGAGAGCTCGCCGCCATGGTGCAGGTCATGCTCCATCACATGCCAGACGACCCAGGCGCGCGACAAGTCAACGTGTTGGCCGTCCCAGTCGTCTGGGAAGGTCTGACGCATATCGCCGGCATTCCAGCGAGCCAAACAATCCGCCATGCACTGCCAGGTGTGGTCGAGGGCCTGCACCATCTCGGCGGGCGTCCGGGCGGGCGCGCCGGGCTCATCCCAGCTCGCGTACGCCTTCACGCCTCCGCAGTCTTCGCCCAGGAAATGGGTGAACCAGCCGGCACGACAGCCGATGATGTGCAGGGCATTCTCGCCGATGGAGCGCAGGTGAGGCGCGGCGCGCAGCTCAAGCTGTTCGGCGGTAAGGGGCGCAATCGCCTTTTTGATACGATCCTGGTACTCTTTCCAATTTGTGTAGAACGTCGTGAGTGTGAAATTGTCTTCGGCCATTGATTCTGTTCCTTTCTGCTGCTTTACTTCCAGCCTACCACAAAAAGCGGTAAGAATCGGCCCTAAATAGTGAGAATCTGGGAAGAGGTATATGATTCAGGGAAAGACCCAGTCCGGCAATTCACTTTTCACAGGCTCATTCTCGCCCGTAACGGGCCAGATACGTGTATCACGCTGCTTAGTGGCAACCACGCGGCCACAAAAATCGGTGATGCGATTCTCTACTTTTAGCTGCTCGAAGAGTCCGAGTAGGTCGATGGTCAGGTCGCCGGAGATATCGACCTGCGCGATGCGGTAGAAACGACAATCCATGAAAATCCAATGGGAGCTTAGATTGAGTAATTCACCTGGTAGCTGTTGCCAGGTAAGTAAAACGACCTCGATATGCGTCAACTGTGTCCTGGTCATTGCTCGCTCCGCGTTCTGTACCGTCAAGAGCGCAACTTCAGTGCCTTCTTTTCCCCGCAAGACACCCGCTATTCGACCCAACCGGCGGCACCTCGGCCTCGCCGCAGATCTGAATATGCAATTCATCGTCTCCACATATGATATAGATACGCTTTTATCCCCTCTACCGCTTATGACGTGCAAGCATTCAGAATATAACGTAGCTCGTGAGATAGGTCGCGTATTGAATTCAAAACAAGGCCTGACTCATCCGCATTGTGAACTGCTTCACTACCCATTTGTGAAGAAAATCACATGTTAAACATGCTGAGAGGTGTAAACTCCTTAGCGAAGAAAAGTTTCTCTTCGCTGTCCTGTATGCCGCTCAATTTTTGAATGTCCCTCTATTCTGATCAATTCTGAAAAGTTCATTTCAAATCAAAAGGGAAAAGCATGCATCAGGAAATTACCTCTCGCTTGCGCGTAACCGGCGCATCTCTTGTTTTAATTGTAGTTCTGTTTGCCAGCGCCAGGTCTGTACAGGCGGCTTCCGCACCTGGATTGGTAGGCCAGGGCAAGTCGTGGCAGATTGTTTCCAGCCCCAACACTTCAGCAACATATAACTGGTTCAGCGGCGTGGCAGCGCTCTCGGCTAATGATGTATGGGCGGTTGGGCAGGCACAGTACTATCCCTCGCCGCTTGATCCACTGGTCGAACACTGGGACGGCAGCGCGTGGAGCATCATCTCGACTCCGTCCACGGGCACCTATAGCGCATTCAATGCGATCACGACCATTCCTGGAACACACCAATTGTGGGCGGTCGGTACATGGGCAACCAGCAAGCACGGCCAGCAAGGGTTAGCTGAATTGTGGAATGGAAACCGGTGGAAAATTACCCATACCGCCATTGCCAGCTCATCCGTCTTCTCTGGAGTTACGGCTTTCTCCACTACCGATGCCTGGGCGGTTGGCAATTACTATCAAAGCAGCCAGATGCCCAATGCCGCGTTGATCGAACACTGGAATGGAACGCAGTGGAGCCAGGTTCCCGCAGCCTATCCCAGCGGTTCCCAGCACAGTTTCCTCAACAGCATCATTGCCCTTTCCGCCACAAATGTCTGGGCGGTTGGCTCATACGACAATGGCATTGAGTCACCGGGATATACACTGGTTGAGCATTGGGACGGCACACAGTGGAGTATCGTCAGCAGTCCTAGCCCGGCTTCCAACAACAATGTGCTGCTTAGTCTGAGCAGCATCCCTGGCACGAGTAACCTGCTAGCTGCCGGATATACCTTCGACGGCACAAATACACAAAGCCTGGTCGAAGCCTGGAATGGCAGTTCCTGGAGCGTGGTCACAACACCTGCGGTTGGCGCTGGCAGTCAATTGTACAGTGTTAGTGCGCTCTCAGCGAAGAGCGCCTGGGTTGTGGGAGATGACTACGATGGCCAGGGGAACACCAGTACACTGCTCGAACACTGGAACGGCAAGACATGGAGTGTCGTTTCCAGCCCGAACCCATCGAATATCAGCATGCTATACGGACTGGCGAAGGTGCCACATAGCGGTACGCTCTGGGCGGTTGGGGCTTACTATGATAGCCAGAGCGACGAGTTGACCTTGATCGAGCAGTATAATTAGCGGAAACAAGCATGCCGGCATTCTGGTGACCCCCAGGTAGTTGGGATGCGTGAAGTACCTATGGAAACGACGTAAACATAAGTCATCCCCATCTGACAGGTGGCTTGCAGAGGGCGACCACACGGGTACGCCCTCCATCCGATTCGTACTCACTAGCCCAGGTCGCGCAGGCGGCGCTCGGCTTCATCCAGTGTGATGCTGCCGGCGGCCAGTTCCTCGAGAATAGTGCGCCGCATCGCATCGCGTTCATGGCTGGTGAACCTCGACGACGAAGGCGTGTTCATGGCACCGGCGCCTTCTTCCGTGGATGGTTCCTCGCTCCCTTCGTACTCGACGGGCACGCGCTGCGCCCGGGCTTTCTTCGCGGCGGCCTGCGCCTCCTCCTGGCGTTTTTCCCACTCGAGGCGCAGCCTTCTGAGCGTCTTCTCGAGTTCTTCCATGGCTTTATCCACGGCCGATCTCATTTCACGCTCTATCGCGTCCCAGTCCCTATCGCGCATGTGCTTTGAGGCGCGCTCGGCATAACCGCGGGCACGCTCCGCTGTGCGACGGGCCGTCTTTTCGGCCTTCTCGCGAATATCGTCGAGGCGCTCGTCGTATTCGCCGTAAGTGTGCGGTATTTTCCCCCGCTCCCATTCGATACCGAAATCGGGTGTAAAGGGAGTGCCCATGCCATCCGGGTCATTTTCCTCTACAAACGGTCCCTGGAAATGGAACCAGGCGCGCCCCGGCTCTCGATCCCACTGCGCGCGAAAACGGCGGCGGCCAAAACTGGCCTCCCATGTCTGTGGACCGTGCTTCTCTTGCTTTTTATCATTCGAGGCAAACTCGTTGCTCATAACAGAATAATCTCCTTTCCTCGCTTCCTTGCAGCGACTACGCTGACAGTAACGTACCTGTCTGTGTATAATTAATACGTTATAGAGACCCCCAGGTTGTCGAGCAACGTAGTTTTTGGAAGTGCCGGGTCTTTCTAATTCGGCAGCTTAAAGGCCCACCTGAGATGTATGGAAAAACTCCGGGGCCGATTGATCACCTGTTTCACGAGTTGATATTGACAGCCACCACGCCTGATAGTGTCCCCACAAATAGCATACTGCCCGACAATGCCGGAGTGGCGAAACGCGATGTCTGGCCTACGGATAGCGAGGTCACAACGCTGCCATCGGAAATGCTGAGCGCGTAGAGCGTTCCGCCGGGGTCAAGACTATAGACAGTATGCCCGCCGATGATGGGCGAGCCCGTTATCTGCCCGCGAGCATGCCAGCCAACGGTTATCTGATTTGCTGCATCAATGATAACCTGCCGGATTCCATCAACACAAGGGACAATGATGATTGAGCCTTGCACCGCGGCCCCCCCAAATGCCGGGCAGACAGAGGCCTGCGCGATCTGCCCACCCACCTCTCCGAGGTGGTTTGCGTTGAGCAGGTAGGCATTGCTCGATTTTCCATCGGCATAAATAAGCCCTCCCGGCAGTAGTACGGGACCCATTGAGCCGAGGTCGGCGTCGCCCGCATTGTCCTGTGCCCATTGTTGAGGCGCAAAGCCATCCTCTAGCTGGAGCGTAGGCGAGAGCTTAAGGACTGAGTCACTATGATCCCAGTTTCCGCTGGTGGACGCGCCATTGCCTACAGCAACATAGACGTTGCCACCGGAATCGACGGCGGGGCCCGCCGGCGCCCAGATACCGCCCTCGCGTGAGGTAGGAACCGTGTAGACCAGCAAGGGTCCTTGCCCGTTAGTGTGCAAGGCAACGACGCGACCGATATAGTCGCTGCAATCACCATCCAGCCCACCATAAGCGATGTAGACCATGCCGTTGGCGAGCGCCAGCGCCGCCCGCTGCTGGTGCGCGCGAGCATCCATGCCGGGCACATCAACCGGCTGGCGCACGCGTACCTTGCCCGTGTTCACATCGACACCCACCAGTATGTGGGAGAAACCGGTAACCTCGGCGACCGCGTAAACCAGTTGCGTTTGTGGATCGTAAACTGGCGTTCCCGTGATCCCCAGCGGGTCGATATTCCCACAAGGAAGATCAGAGAGTGGAACCGGTGTACCCACGTTAGTATGCCAGAGCACCCGGCCTGTACGCGCATCGAGCGAGTACAGCGAATCGCCCTCGGTGGCAACGATCACGTGCCCGTTGACGACCAGCGGTTCGGCATAGACGGCACCATCCAGATTTGCAGACCATGCCTTCGCCAGGCTTTTGGGATCGGGCGCATCTGCGATATAACCCGTGCGCGTGCTGTCGTTATGATACATTGTCCAATCATTGCCTGTTGAGGCGGAAGTCGTGCCCTGCGTGGAACTTGATGACGGGGCGGGAGAAAGTACGAGCGTTGGTTGAGGGCTGGGTGAATTCGAGGATGACGAGCCACCGCAGCCCGCCAGGATGATGAGCAGCGCCAGCATGATAGGCCAGATGAAGCAATGTTTTCGCCGGATGTATGTTTTCAAAAGTGAGTCTCCTTAAGGCTCTCAATAGCAGGTTTTTTGAAATGGCTGGTATGCCCTGGACTTATCCCTTACAACTTTCAGTTCATCTATTATACTGCTGTGTTGCAAAGGCGGCTCATGTAGCTTCACGCGGCATCAGGCAATACTTTAGCGAGCATTGGCCACAGAGCGGTTGGCTCCCAGGTCGCGCGGTACCAGAAGGCGACCTGGAGATAACTCCTCTGAAATTGCGGGACCCTCTTCAATATCTGCTGAAAGCTTGTGATAATGTGGTAGAGGTTCTGGGCTGTGGGATACCAGAGGGCGTGTTCCACGCCGGATGAGTCGGTGTAGACAACATGGGCGCTGCTGGGATCGTTTAGATTGCTGGATGCGGCATCAATTTCTGAGGGATCGAGTTGTGACACAAACGCCTGGGCATCGTCATAATCTGGCCCATCGTATATCCACTTCCCGCCCGATAGGCGCCACGAAGCGCCATAGAGCGGCAGTTCCCAGATCGTGTGCGGCACCATCTGTGGCATCGTTTGCAGTTCGTAGGCCAGCAGTTGTTGCAGCCAGGGGACACTGACCGTAGGGCCAGGCGTAAAGTAGGATTGATCGACTGCCATGATGACCATGAAATCGGCGCTATGCCCCAGCAATGACCAGTTCTCGAAAGCGTTGAGATGATAATAGTCGTCGTGATCGCTCACTTTGTGAATGAGTGCGATGCCGTAGAGTTTGTGCAAGGGCTTGAGCAAAGCCCACACGTGCTGGTTGTAGGTAGTGAAAAGCTGCTGGATTTTGGGATAGGTGGCATCGCCGCCCTCCAGGTCCATAATCACACCATCGTAGTTGAGGCGCTCTACTTCGCGAATGATCGGTTCGATCAAATTGTTGTCGCGCGCGGCCCTGGCGATATAATCCGATTGCTGCTGCGATGTCCACGCGCCGGCATCGGCCGTATCCATGGTGATGGTCAGATAGGCCATGCCACCCTTGCTGTGAATAAGCTGTACAACATTATCCATGCTCGCGCTGCCTGGCATGCAGCTATTGCGCTGGCCGTTAATCAACTGTCCATCTGTGGGATCGAGCCAGCCGGTACCAACCAGGGCTGCGTCGGGATTGGTAGCCGCGGTCTTCATGTATGCCTGCAGGCTGCGCTGGCAATCGTATCCCACTATCCAACCCAACGAGGCCAGTTGCCCATGCAGCAGGCGAACTTCTGGTATATCCTGCTGCGCCTGTTGAGATAGAATCGGGGAATTCAGATAGACCAGCGTCTGAGCCTGCGGGTCCGTCACACGCACCAGCCCGATCAGGAGCATTCCAATAACCGGTAGCGCGATCAAGATAAAAGCTCTATAGCGCCTGAAATATTTTGCAAACATATCATCGTACTCTGCTTCAGAGCTAGCAGTCAAGATAAAATATGCAACAACGTTTGCTTATTCCATACATCTTAACACATCTCTGGACAAAATAGAACAAAACCAACTCTGACTATCTGCTCAGGGCGATTGAAAAGTCGAGGCATGGGAGGGCAAATGGCGGAGTTCCTGGAGGGCGCGTTCTGGTTCACTCGACTTTTCAATCGCCCTGCCGTCTGCGCTGATATTGCTGGAGAGGGAAAATAGTGCTATAGTAGCTGAAGATATATCTTACGAGTCAGGGTCCCAGCTCTTTATGTAGAAGGGGTATACATGATGCCGGGTGATCAATTCCAGAGCCAGGATAACCTTCAGCAAATCATTTATGAGGAATCACCTGATAATTCCTCACTTCCTCCTCCGCCTTCCGCTCCAGCAGCTATGACGTATTTTGATACCGCGCCGGCCAGTTCTGCCGGCGCTGCTGAACGAAAACGAGCAGAGGAGGCACAAAAGCTGCTGGCGGCCATTGTCACCTCCTCGGATGATGTTATCATCAGTAAAACGCTTGATGGCATCATCACCAGCTGGAATCATGCGGCGGAAAAACTCTTTGGCTATAGCGCGCAGGAGGCCATAGGACGACACATCACGCTGATTATTCCCCCGCAGCGGTATAAAGAAGAGGACGAGATTCTTGCCAGGCTGCGCAAGGGCCTGCGCATCGACCATTATGAAACGATACGTGTCACCAGAGATGGCAGATTCGTTGATGTGTCGCTCAGTATTTCACCCATTCGGGATGTGCAGGGCAGGGTGATTGGCGCGGCAAAAATTGCGCGCGATATCACCCGCCAGAAGGCCATGGCCAGGCAATTGCAAGAAGCGGAAGAGCAAGAGCGTTTTCTAACCGAAGTCAGCAAATTGCTTTCTTCGACTCTGGATTATTCGGAGACGCTGGCCAATATTGCAAGCCTGATCGTGCCGCGGCTGGCCGATTGGTTTGCGGTAGATCTGTTGGACGCCAGGGGGCATTTTGAACTGGTTGTGCTCGAGCACCAGGACCCCGAAAAGGTGGAGTGGGCCAGGACTTTACGCGAGAAATTCCCCATTGATTATGATGCCCCTGCCGGCGCTCCCAACGTTGCGCGTACTGGCCGGTCCGAAATCTATCCAGAGATCACCGATGAGATGCTGGTGGCCGGCGCCCGCAGCGAAGAGGAACTTGCTATCGCGCGGCAGGTCGGCTATAGTTCGCTGATGCTGGTACCGCTGGTTGCCCGGGGAAAAACTACCGGTGTCGTTACATTCGTCTCTGCCGAATCGGGCAGGAAGTATAACGAGCGCGATCTCGCGCGGGCGGAAGAAATTGGCCGGCGGGCAGGAGTCGCGCTGGATAATGCGCGACTCTACCGTGAAGTCCGGCAGGCGCGCGATCAATTAGAGGTTATCCTGCAAGGTGTTGTCGATGGCATTATCGTCTATGATAAAAACAGCCAGATTATCTACGCGAATGAAGCGGCGGCGCACATGACCGGCTACCCCTCGGTACAGGACTTGCGAGAGGCGCAACCACTGGAACCCATCAACAGATTCAGGATTACAGACGAACAGGGACGGCCATTCCCCTTCGCTCAGCTCCCCCATAGACGCGTGCTGGCGGGCGAACGCGAGGCACAGGCAATCATTGGCTATACTCAAAAGGAGAGCGGATCACCCGAACACTGGTCGCTTGTCAAAGCGACCTCCATCTATGATGACCAGGGAGAAGCGCTTTTCGCGATCACGATTTTCCACGATATTACCGAACGGGTGCAGGAGGAACATCGTAAGGACGAGTTCATTAGCCTGGCCAGCCACGAACTGAAAACACCGGTGACCAGTCTCAAGGGTTTTGCCTACGTGTTACGACGCCGTTTGCGTAAGCAGGGTGACGAACAGACGCTTCATTATCTCACCCGCATGGAGGCCCAGCTCGATAAGCTTACCAGGCTCGTTAGCGACTTACTGGACCTCTCACGCATACAGATGGGCAAGCTGGAGTTTCAACGGGCGGTTTTCGACCTCGACACGTTCATCGCTGAAACGGTGGAAAACGTGCAGGCGGCTACCTCAACCCATCACATATCTATTAAAGGAAGAGCTGAGGCGCAAATGCTTGGAGACAGGGACCGGCTTGGGCAGGTGATCATCAACTTGTTGACGAACGCCGTTAAGTTCTCTCCCCAGGCAAATAGAGTCCTGGTACATGTCACGCGAGATGCTGAGTGCGCCATTGTACGCGTGCAGGATTTCGGTATCGGCATTGACCAGGCTCACCAGCAGAAAATTTTTGAACGCTTCTACCAGATCACTGATCCAGAGCAGAGAACCTATCCTGGCCTGGGAATTGGACTGCACATCTCAAAGGAGTTCGTTGAGCAACACCAGGGCCGGATAGAAGTATATAGTCGCAAGGGTGAGGGCGCAACCTTTTCTGTCTTTCTCCCTTATATACAGCAAGAGTCAGACAAAACCTCACCCGGTTAGATGCCCCGCATTCCGCGCGATCCATCTAAACCAGAAGGAGGTTGCTGGACAGGCCGTAGGGATAGCGCTCGATGCCTGTCCGCTTCCCACGGGCTTTTCCGTTTGACCAGCTATTATGGACACAACGCGGAGCGCAAAAAGGCAAGCAGAGTGTCCACCTCACCGGCGTATTTTGCCGCGGTACTCTGCCTGACCTCTTTAAGAAGAGGAACATAGAGCACACCTATGTAGCGAGCAAGATTTTCAAGTGGAATATCGGCACGAACTTCACCTCTCCGCTGCCCATACTGCACAATGCTTCGTAGCGTATCGAAGAAGCCGGTGCCAATCTTGCAATCATCTGGCTGCCTTGGGAAGGAAAAGAATTCGTGCCGCAGGGCGCGATCAATGCCAGGTAATGTCAGGATATGCTCGTAGATGCGTATAAAAAGGAAACGTATCACGTCGAGCGTTGCCGGCTGCTTGTCCAGGTACGTTCGTACCTCTGGCTGCACGTACTGGTTATACAGCTCGTTTGCGAAGGGCATCAGCAAGCTATCTTTGGTGGGAAAGTAGTTGAATAAAGTACCCCGGCTGACTTCGGCCTTCTCCGCAATCGCGTCCATCGTTGTCGCGTCGAAGCCGGACGCGCGAAACAACTCAAAGGCGGCGTCAACGATCTGGCGGTAGATGCGTCGCCTATTGCGCTCGCGCAGTGGCAAACGCTGCATATCGTCTATCATCGACCCTCTGCCGCCTTTCTTTGCTTCGATTAAAATGCCACCGGTAGGCGAACAAGCCCGCGCAGGTTGAAACCGCCGCGCCATGTGATAGTATCACGAGGCCCATTGAGCTTCAGGTCTGGCATGCGCCGGAGCAGCGTGGTAAAGGCGATGTCTCCTTCCAGGCGGGCCAGGGGGGCTCCCAGGCAGATATGAATGCCCTGCCCGAAAGCGATGTGGCGATTGAGGCTGCGGGCAATATCCATTTCATCCGGGTCCGTAAAGAACGTCTCATCGCGGTCTGCTGAGGCCAGCATGATGAGAACAAGATCGCCCTTGCTAAAGCGCTGCCCACCAAGCTCGATATCTTCCAGGGCAAAGCGCGGCATAGGGGAT
Organism: Ktedonobacteraceae bacterium; assembly: GCA_035294305.1. Classification (GTDB taxonomy): domain Bacteria; phylum Chloroflexota; class Ktedonobacteria; order Ktedonobacterales; family Ktedonobacteraceae; genus DASRBN01. Next base: position 70,607 of record DATGLD010000025.1, read on the forward strand.
GCTACCGGCCCATTGTAGCGTAGCAACTCTTCTACTGCCGATGGTACCAGGCTCAGGTCCGCTTTCAACTTTTCCAGCTGGTCTGGATGGTCCAGCAGCATCAATGTGCCAATGCCGATCAGGTTAGAGGTTGTTTCGTGCCCGGCAAAGATGAGCAGGCCGACCATGGAAAGCAATTCAGATTCGCTGAGGTGGTCACCTTCGTCTTCTTGCTGGATCAACTGGCTGATTAGATCATCCTGCGGGCGCTGCCTTTTTTGGGCCACGAGCCGCGCGACATAATCGGAGAAGGCGTACATAAGGGCTCTACGTTCCTCCCTGCTGAAATTGCCGCCTCCGGTTAATGCCTGCGACCACTCGCGGATGTGTGCCCGGTTTTCGCGCGGGACGCCGAGCATATCTGAAATGACGTTGATGGGGAGTGGATAGGCATAATCATTTACTATGTCCATACTGCCCTGGTTCTGCACTTTATCGAGCAACTCGTCCGCAATCTGCTGGATGCCAGGGCGCAAACCCGCAATGTATTTCGGAGTGAACGCTTTAGAAACCAATCCCCGCAAACGCCGGTGATCCGGCTCATCAACCATAATCATGGAATGATTTAAGAAACCGGGTCCCCTGTTGAACTGCTGTCCTGCCCCCTGTGTAGAGCGTTCGCCGAAAACCGCAGAGCGATCAACTGTGAAGCGCCTATCCTTGAGTACCTGTACGGCTTCCTCCATGCGCGTCACCATCCATGCCTTCATACCGTCGCCGTAGGGAAGAGGTATTTCCACAATGGCTCCCATTGCCCGCATATTGGCTAGCATCGGGTAAGGGTCGGCTGTGAACTGGCCTTCAAAAAAGCGAAAGGGGAATGGCCCTGGCTGGTTCGCGGGCGAAGTTGTCATAATGATGTTTCCTTATCTATTACCGGAATGCCTGCCGTCCTGAGCGAGGCAAATCCTCTCGATGCTAATCGAACGCATCTAAGGTAATACTTAGCATAAGTTTGTACTGAGTATACGAAATTTTGAAGCTGAAGGTCAAGGGATATGTAAACTGCCATCCACTCATAATTCTTTCAGCGGGCCTACGACCCGTCAGGACGGGAGGGGAAGCAAGCGGGGACACCCCGCACCCCGGCAGGGGTGAAACCCCTGCACCCCGAGTTATGAGTGGATGTCAGATATGTAAAAGCTATTTCCTACGATTGCGACCACGATACGGGCAATGCGCTTGTTCCAAGCAGGCGAAACGTGGCTTTGACCGGGCCGAAGCTGACCTTGTCGCCGTCCTGGATCAGTTCGGGCCGCATAGGAGCCAGTATTGTATCGCCCAGGCGCGTTTTGTTGCGGCTATTGAGGTCTTCGATAAAAAAGGAATTGCCCTCCACTCGAATGCGCGCGTGCCGGCGCGAGACTTTGGTCGTTGGATCGAAAGGCGTGAGATCGATCTCTGGTTTAACACCGCTCTTAGGATCTGCCCGCCCGATGAGTAGGGAGCGCTCTTTGAGAGGGATGCGTTGGATAGGCTGCCCATACTGCTCAATGTCCAGAAAGGCATAGGTTTTTGCGCTCTCCGGCATGACCTGCCCGATCCTGATTTTGGGCCTGACAATAGTCTCCTCACCAACATCAAGGGTCTGATTCGCGGCAGGCACCGGTCCGCGTATGGCCTCCAGGCCTTGATCTACCTGAGGCGCTGGCCTGCGTATAGTCTCTGCGCCGATCTCTGACTCTTGCTCCGTACCGGGCACCGAGCCTGCCTGGGTAGGCGTGACCGGGAAAGATTTCATGACGGCGAGCAGGGTGGCTTCGTGTTCTGGACGCTGCAGCGGGTGGTCGGGTTCAAGTTCTGGCAAGGCAGAAAGAACTCTGCCGTTGCGAACAAATAGCCGTCTCCAGTTGGATGGATCGAGAGGAATGAGCGCGTGACGCTGGCGGCGAGCGGACTCGATAGCGTTGGCACGCGCGCCGGAATCAGTGCCACTGGCCTTATTGATCTGCTCTATACGTTCGGCGCCGAAGTTAATCGGGGCGGCCTGGCTATATTCTGTCGCGCTCACGTGAAGCCAGGCATGGGTGTCTTCCTTGATACTGTCGGCGAGCCGGCGAATAGCTATGGCTGGTGAAGTGCCTGCATCCCGCGCCCGCCAGTATTCGAGGACGCGATACCCATGACCGATCATCCCCGTCATCGCCCCGCCGCTGGTCAGGAAATGACCATTGCCGAAGGAATCGCCGCCAACCACGCCGTTGGCAGCGATCTGTGCGTCGTCTCCAACCCTTTCGACCAGGCTGAATAATGTTGGGCCGTAGATCATCTGCACCTGCATCAGTTGATTGCGGGGAATATCCAGGATTTCCTCGGCCTGCCGCATGTAGTAGTCGTAGATCAAGTGCTGGTACGAGGCAAAGTATTCGGGCGAGCCGGGGTCAGTTCCCTCGGGTACGAGTCCCGCCGCGACGGGATCGAAGGTTTTGAAGTCTGGCACCTGGACCAGCACCCAACCAACCTCCGGGTCATTCTCGTGGCCCACAGCAATCTGCCGCACCCAGTATTCCCTGCCATTTTCATCGAACGCTGAGGAGATACGCCGCCGCAAGCGGCCGCCGATAAGTACCTCGATCAGGCCGGCCAGGAAATCCGCCTGCGCGACGACCGGTCCGCGCCCGTCACCATGATCGACCTTGACATCCTTTTGCTCAAATCCCAGACGCCTGGCGTCGGAACTACTGAACCCCTCGGCGATCATGAATAATTCAGGCACGCCGAGATCAATCGGCTCGGTACCCGGTACGCGCACGCGCACGAACTGTCCCTTGAAGTCGAATTCCTGCAGGGTCTCGATGCGAACCTGCAAGCGACCATCAGGAAGGTGGATAAACCCCTCGCCCTCGGTAGGAATCACACGATGGTGGGTGTATAGTTGGACACGCGGCTTGCTGTTTGTCTCGCGGTCGATCTCTTCCAGCTTCTCCAAATAGCGGCGCAGCAGCTTCTGAATGGAGGCCGCTTCGGCCTGGAAAGTGGATGGGCCATCCAGCACCTCCACCATACTGGTGCGAATCTTGCCTGGGTCGGGGTGGTCCGGCGGCTTGGGCGGGTCCAGCACCGTAATCACGCGGTTCGGCAGGCCATCACGCCAGCGGTCATCGATGAATTCGACGTGATGAATGGTCCCGACGATATGCTGATCGGAGTCAAAGCCGTCGATGATTTCGTCGGCGACGATGTCTCCGGCAACAGTATCCGGACTGTAGAAGCACTCCGCAAGACGAAAGAGCCGCCCATCTCCACGGCGAGGAAGTCGCTCTTCCCCGTAGCGTTCGAGCATCAGCTGGTCAATCAGGCCAAGCTGGTGATAGAAATCTTCACGAATATTCCAATGCACACCGAGAAAAGGGTCGCCGCGCATTTCGACGCCCACTGCCTGGCGCCCCATTGCGACGGTCCACAGCATGGCCATCATATTCGTACCGCCCATACCTATCGCCAGGAAATCCGGATTCTTTATCGCCTCATTCATTCTATTCATCATGGCAGTTCCCTCCTGATCACTATACGTTGGAATGCGCTCTTTCTCGATAGTCCTTCGTGCCTATTCAGGACTATAGCCGCTCACTACTTCACGTGTAATTGCTTGATAGCGTCTTCAAGAGGAGTATAACAGAAAACTATTACACTTGCTATGAATGATACCCCTTTTTGAATGGAATTATTTCACAGCCCCGGAAAGATAAAATACTCGGCAATATTACCTGAACTCTGCTTCTCGATCCGGTATGAATGTGGATGAATGAGCAAATAGACAGGAATTTGCAGATGTGCTATAGTGTGGAGCGTGGGATATATGCGATTTCACTGCTTGCTATAGGAAGTCACCTTGGTAAAAAGGAGGCATGGCGGCCAATGACTTCTCACGTTCTTGTCATTGACGATGACCCATCCTTACTGGAACTGTACCAGTTATTGCTGGAGGCAGAAGGCTATCGAGTGACGACCTCCAAGACCGCCTATGAACATGTCTCGGATGTAGAAAATCTACAACCTGACCTGATTCTCATGGATATGAAGCTGGGGAGTAAAGAAAACGGCTTCCTGCTCTTACAGAAACTCAGGTTATACCGGCCTACCAAAGACATTCCTATCATTATCTGTACAGCAGCAGTACAGGCCGTACGGGAACAGGAAGAAACCTTTAAAGAGAAAGGCATCCCCATTATTTATAAACCATTTGAAATTGATGAACTCTTACAGGTAGTTCGTCAATACCTTCCCACCTCCATCCACTGAGAACATCCAACGGCTACACGCGATCCACTTTTAGCCCAGGGGGTCCGCGGGCCGCGCAACGAGATTCGATAGTTGAACAGGAGGGGAAAAAACTGACACAACATGTCTTTTAGAGAACCTGTTTGCCAGGGTTAGCAACACAAATTTTTCTCTCGCCAGAATGCACCCCTGCCCCATAGATCCTCACCACCAGCAGATCGTATTTGAGCATAAATGCAGGCCCCGGTAGATGAATAAGCTGGATTTGTTCCTCCCAGTATAATGAATATTGATGGGCGGTATTGAAACAGGTTGATACATGTGGTAGGGAGGCATTATGCTACATAAAGTTTCGCAATTTCTACAGGCCCTCTTTCGAGATGAACAAACGATCCCATTCTCATCTAGTGAGCAGGCGGCGCCGCAGGCCACACGCGAACGGGATACAGGCAAGCAATACGTCTCTTCCGCCATTAAAAAGGAGTTCGTTGAAAGGGATACACTGCCTTTAATGCCTGCAATCGTCCGCGAGCGCACTACCGAGCCGTATCCATCGCTGATACGCAAGAAGAATCCGGCACTACGTTATCGAAACCTCGATGCGATGCTGGAACAACTCAAACGGGAACGCCTGCATAATATGAATACGCAGCTTGTCCCGCGTGTAGCGTATAAGCCCGTACGACGCTTGCAACGCATCAGAAACGGACAGGAAGAATCTTAAAAAGCAGGCGCCTGCTTTGCGCCAGAATGATCAAACAAAGTGGCTTATCAGCTTGAGCGCACATATCAGCAGATCAAACTGTTGCCTCTTGAAAGGCAGGCCATCTTTTCCTGATCGTATGTTGCCGCCCAGAGAGCATATCTTTCTTGAACGCCGACCTCCTGAAATTCTGCTTCGTTCATAATGTACTCCATTCACTAAGATGCCCGGCAATGGTAGAATATAGCAGGATCATCTTGCATCGTAAAGAGGTGCCGGTTGCCAATCCCCGCCAGGGTAAAAGAGGGGTAGGGCGTAGGGACCAGATGTATCGCGTCCGGGGTCGGGTCATCCCCAATTGCCCCAGAGGAAGAGATAGTAATGAATAACGCACAAGCATCAAGTATTTCCAGCACAATTCACGAATTCAAACTGCCGGATCTCGGCGAGGGCATGCACGAGGCCGAAATCGTCGAATGGCTCATCCGGCCGGGTGATATGCTGAAGCAGGATCAGACCATGGTGAAAGTAGAAACCGACAAGGCGATTGTCGAAATCCCCTCACCCGTTGCCGGGCGCGTTTCGGAAATTCGCGTCCCGAATGGCCAGGTTGCAAAAGTAGGCGACGTGCTGATTACTTTTGAAACCCCTGCTCCAGCAAACACTACGATTCCGGCTTCTGCTGAAAGCAATGGGGCCGCGGCCACGACCCCCTCTTCCGTTTCTGGAGAACCGGCGGAACAGCAAACGCCTGCATCCAGGCAGCGTGTCCTGGCGGCACCGGCAGTGCGCAAACTTGCCTTTGAACTCGGCATAGACCTCGCTCAGGTACCGGCCTCTGCTCCAAATGGGCGCATCACTATCGCCGATGTGCGATCCTTCGCGGAAAACAGCAGTACCGCATCTGCACATCCCGCTTCCTCTGCACCACCGGCAGAACCCCAGCCTGCGCAGCCAGCGCAACCATTCGCGCAGAAGGAGTCACCGCCAGCTGCCGTCGAGGAACGCCGGCCCTTAAGCGGTCTGCGTAAACGCATTGCTGAACACATGGAACACGCGTGGCGTACCATTCCACACGCCTCAGCATTCGACGAGGTCGATGGCGGGGGACTCAAAGCTCTGCGCCAATCACTGGCGCCTGCCGCAGAGAAGCGCGGAGTTCGCCTGACCTATCTCCCGTTGCTCATCAAGCTCTTAATCCCTGTGCTCAAAGAGTTTCCGATCTTCAATGCGAGCTTCGATGAGGAGCGGCGCGAGATCATCTATAAACGCGCATACCACATCGGTATCGCCACTGCTTCCCCTGAAGGATTGCTTGTGCCCGTGATGCGCAATGCGGATCGCCTCACCCTATTGGAGATTGCTGGTACGCTCGAACACCTGGTAGAAGGCGCGCGCGCGCGCACGCTTGCGCTGCCAGAACTCAGCGGCAGCACATTCACATTGAACAACGTGGGCAGTTTCGGCGGCAGCAGCGGCACCCCGATCATCAATTCACCGGAAGCCGCTATCCTCGCGGTAGGCAAATTGCAGGATAAGGCGATGGTACAGGATGGTGCTGTGGTGGTGCGCCCGGTGATGCCCCTGACGCTTTCATTTGACCATCGCCTGATCGATGGAGCGCTGGCAGGAGCATTCCTGTCGCGTTTCAAAGAGCTGGTAGAGAATCCCCTGCAATTGATGCTGGATATGGCCTAAAGCACTAGAAGGAAAGATCATTATGGTTGTCGGAGATGTTACTACTGCCGTCGATGTTCTGGTTCTCGGCGCAGGCCCGGGAGGTTACGTCGCGGCAATACGTGCCGCCCAGCTGGGACACCGCGTCACGCTGGTCGACCAGGGACCCGCCGGTGGCACCTGTTTGCTGCGCGGCTGTATCCCCCTCAAAGCGCTGCTGTCCTCCAGCGAACGTTACGCGCAGGTTCGCTCGGAGGACCTGGCCTCCATGGGCATTCATGCTGAGACCATCTCGCTCGACTGGCCCAGCATGCAGGCATGGAAGCAGGGCATCGTCGACCGCCTGGCGGAGGGAGTGCGTCGCCTCCTATCCGGCAACCATATCGACTATGTACAGGGCACCGGTTGGTTCATCAACAGCCGGGAAGTGCGCGTCGAGGGAGAATATGGCTCTCATCGCTTCAAATTCGAGCATTGTATTCTCGCGGTCGGGGCCGATGCCGCTGCCATCGCGGGTTGCTCTTTCGATGGGAAGCAGATTTTGACACCTGAACAGGCTCTGGCAATGCCAGAATTGCCCGCATCACTGAGCATTTTCGGCGACGATTACATTGCCCTGGAACTCGCAACCCTGTTCGCACGCCTGGGCGTCAAGATCAAACTCTACTCACCCGGCGAGCAACTACTGGCTAATGTTGATGCGGGGGCCCTACGACTCGTTCAAGCAGGACTGCGCAAACTGGGGGCGCAGGTAACGACAAGGGCGACCATCGATGCCATCAATGATCGCCCGGTTGTCATTTCGCAAGGCGTTTCGCCGCACACCGGCGGTTTGCACCTCGATGCTGCCGGAATTGAGACAACGGCCAATGGCGGCATCTCCGTCAATTCCATGCAGCAAAGTAACGTTCCTTCTGTTTACGCCGTGGGAGACTGTACGGGCGCGCGGGCTCTGGCAGCCATTGCCATCAAACAGGGAAAAGTAGCCGCCGAAGTACTTTCCGGCCAGCGCGTGCAATTCGCTCCGCTCGTGACGCCGCTTGTCGTTCACACGACTCCCGAACTTGCCAGCGCCGGTTCTTCAGCGGGTGAAGCAACCCAGGCCGGCTATACTATCGTCACCGGTCGTTTCCCACTTGCAGCCAACGGCCGCGCTCTGACGCTTGGCACCGATAATGGGGCCGCGTTCGTCGTGGCAAACGCGGATGACGGCACCCTGCTTGGCGTAACCCTGGTAGGCCCGCGCGCCGGAGACCTGATCGGGCAAGGCGCCCTGGCCATCGAGATGGGCGCGACGTTGACCGATCTCACCGAAATTCTTTATGCTCACCCCGGCTTGAGCGAGGCAATAGAGGAAAGCGCAGAAAATGCGTTAGGGAGAGCGATACATGTTCTATCAATATCCTAAAGCCTATTCCTCGCCTGCTTTCGCCGCCAGAATAATGTTCTGAATGTCCTGAACAGAGAGCGTCTCGATATCAACGTGGTCTCCCTCTATCGTAAACAGGAGAAGCTGCTTTCGCCCTGCCGGACTGCTCTCATCGTGCAAAAAGTTAGAAAGAGTCTGTGACACCTCCCGGGCCGCCTGCACCGCCCTCTCTCCACTATGCTTTATTCCGATGGCCACCAGCGCCGGAGCCGTGGCATCCCTTGGCTCGACCAATTCTACCCCCACATCACGTATCTGCTTTAACCGGTGTTCCAGGATTTTGAGATGCCCCTCCGTATCTGAAAAGAATTCAATCGTAATCGTTGTCAATGCATCCATGAGTTCCTACTCTTTCTTTCTCAAGCAATGCGACTGCTATCTTCCGCGTTTACATGCCGCTTCGGACGTATCTTACCTGATGAATCGGAGGGATGCAATAGCCCCTTACTCTTGACATTTCCATATTAGTTAGATATACTTCTATATAGATAGAAATCTAATTAGATATAGATAAAAGGACTGGAGAAAATGCCCCCAGAAGATTTCGAAGCGCTACTGCAATCTTTCAAAGCGCTGGCCGATGAAACACGGCTCAAATTATTGGGTATCCTGGCAATGCGGGAATACAGCGTGGAAGAACTGGCCGCGCTGCTGCATTTGAAAGCGCCAACGGTCTCGCATCATTTAGCGCGGCTGAAAGAACTGAACCTGGTAGGTATGCGTACCGAGGGCACCCTTCATATCTACCGGCTCAATGTCGAAGCACTGCGTGACACGAGCAAGGGGCTGCTCTCCTCAGAAAAAATGGCCTCCCTGGTCCATGATGTCGAGGGGGATGCCTTTGAGCGCAAGGTACTCAAAGACTTCTTTGAAGGAACACGCCTGAAGGAGATACCGGCCAGTCGCAAGAAACGCTCGGTGATTCTGCAATGGCTGGCACAACAGTTTGAACCGGGAGTGCGGTACTCCGAAGCCCAGGTGAACGAAATACTCCAGCGCTATCACCCTGATTCGGCCACGCTGCGGCGCGAGATGATCGGAGAACACCTGCTACAACGCGAACAGGGTTCCTACTGGCGCCCCTAAGCTATAAACTAGCTTGAGGCTGATATGAAAACAAACGTGCTCATCAATCGCAACTTCGCGCTGCTCTGGTTTTCGTTCCTTGGTTCGTTGCTGGCTATTCTGCTTATAAAAGCTCCGGTGGCGGCGCGCAGTGCCCTGCCTGGAAAATGCCCCCTTTTCTTATGAGAGTTCGCTGAGGAACTGCGTTTCTTTCAGGGTAACCGCATCTTGATCGCCCTGGTCGTCACAGGCATATTATTTCAAATCGGCGGTGGTGGTTCCGACGCCCTGTATATTCTCTTTGTACTGTCGAACCTGCATACACCTCCCCCGCTTGCGGTTCTCTTCGGCGCTGCATATGGTGCGGGTGTTATCTCGGCTTCACTGGCGCTGGTTCTGCTAGCCCATCGTCTGGGAGAAGCTCGCGTCCTCTCGTTTTCATTGATCGCCTGGGAATTGTTCATGATTGTATTCTCGCGATTGACGAGCTTTGGACCCGGACTGGGGACATTCTTTCTGCTCGGCGTATCAAATGCAGGCATTAATGTGACCGTTGGGCCACTTTTGCTGCATACAACTCCCCGGAAATTTGTTGGGCGCATTTCTTCGGTAATGACCCCAGCATTACCCTGGCGTCGATGGCTTCAGCTGCCATCGCGGGATACCTGGTTAGTAATATATTGCACGGTTTGCGTATCTCGCTGCTGTCTATGTCATTCGGGCCACTGGATACTGTGTTTATGGTAGCGGGTATACTTGTGATAGGCGCAGGTGTGTATGCCATGCTCGCATTACGTGGGATCGCTCTTGCGAAAAAGCCACCAGAATTACACGTTACCGAAGAGGTTGTCAAAATTTAACCATCTTTTGCTTGAAGAAACGTTGGAAATATGGTATTGTTGACAAAGTAAAGCAGAGTTGTCAAGTATCATTCCACTTGACGCAAATACACCTATTTATTGTTTTATGGAAGGAGTAGTCATGGCTGAAAACAAGGGGTACGCCCATCCAGAAGCCCTGGTAGATGCCGACTGGGTCGAGGCGCACTTACACGATCCAAACGTTCGTTTGATTGAGGTTGATGTCGATACGGCCGCCTACGATCAGGGACACATTCCGGGGGCTGTGGGTTTCAACTGGAAGAAAGAATTGCAAGACCAGGTAGTGCGAGCGCCGCTGAGCAAAGAACACCTGGAAGAGCTTCTGGGACGCGCCGGTGTCAGCAATGATACCACTATTGTGGTGTATGGCGACAACAATAACTGGTTTGCGGCCTGGGCGTTCTGGATCCTGAAGTACTATGGCCACAACGATGTCCGCCTGCTGGATGGTGGTCGTGTCAAATGGCTGGCCGACAAACGCGAAATCACGACCGAGGTCCCATCCTATCCACCCACAACGTATCATGCATCGGAACCGAAGACTGATATTCGAGCCTTACGCGACCAGGTTCTCGCGGAGATCGGCAAGAGTAATGTTGCGCTGGTCGATGTACGTTCTCCGGGTGAGTATAGCGGCGAGTTGCTGGCGCCGGCAAACCTGCCACAGGAGGGCGCACAGCGCGGTGGTCACATTCCAGGCGCGGCCAATATCCCCTGGGGCACGGCTGTACGCGAGGATGGAACTTTCAAATCGGCGGAGGAGCTGCGCGAAATCTATGGTAGTAAAGGCGTGACGCCCGATAAAGAGGTCATTGCCTATTGCCGCATCGGCGAGCGCAGCAGTCATACGTGGTTCGCGCTGCATTACCTGCTGGGCTATCCTCATGTGCGCAACTACGATGGTTCCTGGACCGAATGGGGCAGCCTCATTGGCGTTCCTATCGAAAAATAGTCCGATTTGAGTTCGAGCAGGCATACAAAACGACCGGCCAGTTCAGGGTTTGCCGGTCGTTTTGTATGCCTGCTCAACTTCATTATCCTTAGCTATTTCCGTGGCTTGTTGCAGTTCCGGTATTTCCTTGTCCGGAGGCTTCAGGAGAGCGCAGAAAGCCTGGGCGGCCCGTGAAAGCTGCTTGTCCGTACGCCGTATCAGACTGAGTTGGGGATGCAGTTCCATACCGTTGATCGGAATGTGCACAAGATTGCCCGCCGCCAGTTCTCGCTGCACCGTGAGCCTGGATAGAATTGCGGCCCCTACACCGCTCATTACCATCTGCTTAATGGCTTCATTATCGGGAATGGTCAATAGCGGGCTGACCTGCACACCATGCTGGAATAAGGCGTGTTCGATTACCTCACGAATGCCGCTTCCCTGCTCGCGCAGCACCAGCTCTTCATTGCGCAGTGCCTCCGGCTCCAAGCTATCCAATTGACTCCAACGATGTCGCGGAGCTACCACCATCACCAGTTCATCATAAGCGAATACCTCGACCTGCAAGCCCGGCGGCAAGGTCGCGGGATCGCTCTCGACCAATCCAAAATCCAGGTTCCAGTTCAATATCTGTTCGACGATCTCATGTGAATTCAGGATATTGATGTGCAGGGTCACCTGGGGATAACGCGCGCGAAAACGCGCCACGATGGGGGGCAGCAGGTACACCCCGGTCGTGGTATTGGCCGCGAGCGTGATCTCGCCGCTCTCTATATCCTTCAAAGCAGAAAGCGCCTCTTCCATCTCGCGTTCCAACGCGAACATACGGCGGGCGTATCTATGCAGCAAATGCCCGGCATGCGTCAGCACAATACGCCTGCCATGACGCTCAATCAGTTCAAGTCCGACTTCGTGCTCCAGGTTCTGAATAATCTTCGTGACAGCCGGCTGGCTCAGAATAAGCTCCTCAGATGCTCTCGTGATATGCTCGTGCTCAGCTACCGTCAGGAAAACACGCAAATGGTAGAGATTCATACTGTTATTCCTCTCAACGCGTTGCTCATTTCTCTTCTATTATGCATATCTCAAGTCATGAAAGCAATGGATTACGCATAAACCATGCCATTTTCTTATGAAAACATAACCAAAAGTAATATAAAACATAACTATTTTTAATGACAAGTGGCTTCATCCATACCAATGTGGTTATAATATTAAGGAATGTATTAAATAACTTGAAGGAATGGTAATTCTATGTTATTGTTTACTTAACGACGTTGAGCTTTTAGAACGATGACCTGTCGATAGGTCATCCGTATTTCAATGCCAGTGCCCTTTACTGCGAAGGAGGCAGTTTTGCCAGGGGCCGTAGAAGAAAATACCATTCCCGTCCTCTCCTAATGAGGTATTTCCTATGTGAGATTCCCCCATCTCCATAGGAAATGCCTCCTCCTTGAGGGATGGGCAAAAATATATTTATGTAACTATAGTTACATATTATCTTGCTTTTTGCGCCGTAAAGATTGATCTACTTAATAAACCTGCACATTAGTGGGCCTTTTTCAGGATAATTCCCTTGACAATTTTTTAAATGTTGGGTATACTTCAGCAAGTGAAAGTAACTATAGTTACATACAAGCGAGGGGAATTCATAGGAATGACAGAAGTTCTGATGAGTCCCTCGAAGGACAAGAAAGCTGAAGTAGCCTGAAGCTGCGGAGGTGCTTTTCTTGAACACCTGGTTGTTGTTCCTCTACAAGGTGCCGCACGAGCCAAGTTCTCGTCGTGTCTTTGTCTGGAGGAAGTTAAAACGCTTAGGAGCTGTATTGCTGCATGATTCCGCCTGGGCATTGCCAATGTCACCTGATGTCCTGGAGCAATTCCAGGTCTTAGCCGTGGAGATCGCTGAAATTGGTGGCGAATCTCTCCTGCTGGAGGCGCAACTGGTACCTGGGGAAAAGAACCAGGCGCTGGCTCAGGCATTGCTGACCCGCGCGGAATCGCTTCGTGAGCAGGAACCTTTAGAAGTGCAGTGAGGAAGGCTGCCCAGGTTACTGTCTCAACCATCTCGTCGGTAGGGATTGAGAAGAAAAGGAGAAGTAGTTTATGAAGCGTTATTTGCAAGTTATCGGGCTTTTTATCATGCTTGCCCTGGCGCTTGCCGGCTGTGGCTCTCAGGGTACTGGTAGTAACGGCAACAGTAGTAGTGGCCCTATAACGTTGAACCTGGCCTATTACCCCAACATCACCCACGCTGTCGCCTTAGTAGGGGTAGCACGCGGCACATTCCAGCAAGAGCTGGGGTCAAAGGTCAAGTTGTCATCCAAGATTTTTAATGCCGGTCCTGCCGAGATCGAGGCGCTCTTTGCCGGAGACATCGACATCGGCTACGTCGGACCAAGCCCGGCGGTGAATGGATTCGTGCAGAGCCATGGGCAAGCGCTGCGCATCATCGCGGGAGCTGCGAGCGGTGGAGTTTCACTTATTGTACGGCCTGCTGCGAATATTCATACCGCGAAGGACCTGAGCGGCAAGAAGGTTGCCGACCCTCAACTCGGCGGCACGCAGGACGTATCATTGCGCTACTATCTTAAGGAAAATGGGTTGGCTCCACAGGATAAGGGCGGAACTGTACAGATCGTCCCGACAGATAACTCTACCACCCTGACGCTCTTCAAAGAAGGCAAGATCGACGCTGCCTGGGTACCCGAGCCTTATGCTACACGACTCGTGGTAGAGGATGGTGGGACACGCTTTATCGATGAGCGCACACTATGGCCGGGTGGAGTATTCAGCACAACCGAAGTCATTGTGCGTACCGCGTTCCTCAATGCGCATCCCGACATCGTCAACAAGTTCCTCCAAGCCCACGTTGACACCATCCAGTACATCCAGAGCAATCCAACACAGGCAGCGACCTACGTCAACAACGAACTGATCCAGATCACAGGCAAGGGCTTGAAGAGTAGTGAAATCACCGAGGCTCTGAATTATCTGACCATCACTTACGATCCGCTTACCGCTTCAGTACAGATGCAGGCAGATAGGGCTTATGCGCTGGGCTTCCTGAAGAGCACCCCTGACCTGACCGGCATCTATTACCTGGGGCCGCTCAACCAGGTGCTCACATCCAAGGGATTGGCGACAGTTTCAGGATCATAGGTACTCAATCCGGATCACGAGAGAGGACGATACCATGTTTTTCCAATCAACGATCAGTGCAAGCAACGCGAAGAACGCTGAATCTGCTGGCAGCAATGGCCAGCAAACGCCCGGGGGCATTCCGTTAAGGATCGAGGGCGTGACCAAGTTCTTCGCGGGGCGCAGCGGCTTAGTCGAGGCGCTGCGTCCGGTGGATGTTGACGTGGCCGCCGGTGAGTTCATCTGCTTGCTTGGACCCAGCGGCTGCGGCAAGTCAACATTGCTCAGCATTATCGCCGGCCTGGAGCCGGCCAGTAGCGGCAGTATCTGGGCAGGTGGACGCAAAGTCAACGGCCCGGGTACAGACCGCGTGCTGCTGTTCCAGGAAGCGGCGCTGTTCCCATGGCTGGACGTGCAGCGAAATGTCGAGTTTGGCCTGCGCCAGGCCGGTATGAGCAAAAAAGAGCGCGCGGCGTTAGCCAGGCATCTCATTGAACTGGTGCATTTGAAAGGATTCGAGCGCAGCTACGTGCATCAGCTTTCTGGCGGCATGCGCCAGCGCGTTGCCATCGCCAGGGCGCTGGCGATCGATCCCGCAATACTGCTCATGGACGAACCCTTTGGGGCATTGGATGCGCTGACGCGTGATCGCTTGCATACCGAGCTCGAGTCCATCTGGGCGGCAACACGTAAAACGGTTTTGTTCGTTACCCATAATGTGCGCGAGGCGGTGGCGCTTGGCGACCGTGTGCTGGTCTTTTCGCCGCGCCCGGGACGTATTGTGCGCGAGTTCCGCGTCGATTTACCACGCCCTCGCAAATTGGAGGATCATTCCTTGGTAGATATGACAAAGGAGATAATGGCCGTCCTGAGCCAAGAGATAAGCGCAGACGAGGAGGATGAGCATGCCGAAAGCAATTAACGCGGTCGCGGTCGTACAGAATCAGCGCGTGAGGCAAATCGCTCAGAACGCCTGGGTACGGCGCATCATCTTCTACCTTCTCCTGCTGCTGCTGTGGGATACTATTTGCGCCGCGGGCATCTGGCCGGATTACCTGTTCCCAACCCCGCTCGAGGTATGGAACGCGCTGGTCAATGGTTTCGTTGGTGGTGGCCTCTATCTCCAGGCATCACTGGTAAGCCTGCAGCGGCTCGCAGTCGGCTATGGCATTTCGCTGGTAATCGGATTAGTGTTGGGCCTGCTGATAGGGCGCATTCGCCTGGTCGAACAGACGCTTGGCTCGGTGATATTAGGCCTGCAGGCGTTGCCCAGTGTGTGCTGGTTGCCGCTGGCAATCCTCTGGTTTGGCCTGACCGAACAGGCCATCATCTTTGTGGTAATCATGGGCGCGCTCTTCTCGATCACGCTCGGAGTGGATGCCGGCGTCAAGAACACCTCGCCCATTTACCTCAAAGCCGCCCGCAACCTGGGATCGCGTGGAATAGGTCTCTATACCCAGGTGGTGATGCCTGCGGCTATGCCCGCGATCTTGAACGGCCTGAAACAGGGATGGACTTTCGCCTGGCGCTCGCTCATGGCCGGTGAATTGCTTTTCTTCACACTGAGCCTGGGGAATCTGCTGGAAACCGGGCGCGACCTTAACGATGCCTCGCAGGTCATGTCAGTTATGGTCGTGATCATTGTCATCGGCGTCGCCATCGATAGCCTGGTGTTCGGTCCCTTAGAGCGCCGCGTGCGCGATCGCTGGGGGCTCAATCGAAGGTAAGGAAAATCGAATGATGTAACCTGCAACTCTATGCTGTCCTGTCCGTATGATTCCATAGTATTATGGAACAGGTCTTAAGCAGGCAAAACGTGAGGAGCAGAACAGCATGTCGCAACAAATGAACTACGAAGAGGGCAGGAGCGAGCGAGAAGCCCCGCCATTCAACAACTACCAGTCCGGCTATTCACAGGACCCTTTCATGGGATCATATGGGCAGAAGATTGCGACACCGGAGGACGCTTCCAGGGTCGCAACCGTAGGCCAGCGCCTGGCCCTGGCAATCGTTTCTATAGTGATGCTGGTGCCTCTTAGTGGTATCATCATTGGCATCACAGGTTCGCAAGATAACGTTTTCACGCTGATTGGCGGCCTGGTCGCGCTTGGCTTAATCTGCCTGACGATCATGGTTGTCAATATCGCTTTCAATTGGAGAGGAAAGTAAGCAGAGGAATAAATTTACTGGAACCGGCCAGGCCAGTTCCAGTAAATTTATTCCTCTGCTTACTGTTTATTCTTTCCCAATCATCACCTCGGTCGATTTAATGATTGCGACAACCTGATCGCCAGCTTTCAGGTCAAGTTCCTCAACCGAGCCGAGCGTGATGGCGGAAACCACTTCCTGACCATCCGGCAGCGAAACGACCACCTCTGCCATCACAGCGCCTTTCTTCACCTCTTTAACCGTACCCTTTAGCTGGTTGCGCGCACTCATTTTCATAGCAAGCTCCTTTCAACCGGCAAATACGACTTTGTAGCGTTTTTCAAGCGGGCATGAGATGAAATGACCTGCCCTTTGTAGTATACGGCATCCAGCGCGGTCCCAGGTACAAAGAAATATCAATGGAGCGCGTTTTTATAATCGGCAAGCCGTCTTACCCAGGGGAGTTTGCCGCCGATTGCATTCCAGAGGTGTGTGTCGGCGGTCCAGTAATCGCATTGCTCACGTTCAGCTAAGGCAAGGTAATGTGGATCGTATGTAGCAGGTAAACTATAGAGACGTGCCAGCTGCATCGCTCTTATACCGAGAGCGGCGTTTTGCGAAAATTCAGGCTCTAGCGCATCTTCAAGTAGATACATCAACGTCCATTCAGCTTCCTCTACTGTAATGCTACCTTTCTGTACTTTCTGGTGTAGGACGTTTGCTACTTCATATGCTAACAATGCCGGTGCAAGTATTCGCATCCCCTCGTTAAACCACTTCATGTACAGGGCAACCGCAATAGACGAATCAGGTTCGTCTATCACCCATTTCATCACAACACTGGTGTCAACAACTACTGTATTCTTCATAACTCCCCCAGATATTTGGATCGCTCTTCGCGCATTTGTCGTATAAGTTCGGTTGAGTCCTCAAATTGTTGCCCGGGATGATTCTGTTTAATCTGGTCACGGAGTCGAAGCAGCCGTTCCACTGATTCCCGGCTAATACGATGAGGCTGCTTTTCCTCGTTCACTTCTACTTCAGGAACAGCTTGCTCCAGAATATCCTCGACATATTCGCGAATGGTAAGGTCCTTCTGCGCTGCCGCCAGTTTGATACGACGGCGTAACTCAGGGCTGATATCGATCATCAAACGGGGACGTTTGCTGTGATGCCTGCTTTGATCATCATTATAATGGTGCTGCATCGCCATAATTTCACCTCTGTTTTTAGAAGTTACATGAGCATGTGCAAGATAAAATACATCTCACCGGTACTCATGTCCGTTATCTGCTGAGATAATTATACAGTATTGGTGACAAGTCGTCAAGACATATTTCGATATTTTCGACATGCCTATTAGAAGGATAATTTCCCGCTAGAGAGGTTGTCAAATTCTTTTTCCGTTGATGATTCCCAGGAAGGTTCCAGGAAGAGGTGTACCCCATAGTCTCAGGATAGCGTGCGAAGAACCTGGGCCTAACTTCTGAAGAATTGCAAAGCTATTACTCAGGAGTTTTCATCCTGTGAAAACACATCGGCAGGTACCTTCTGCGGCACAATAACCTTCAAGCTCGCGGGAAGAATGCTGAAAGCAGCGGGAGTATAACCGGCGGCTTCTCCATCGACCTGAATGGCAACCGGCTGCGGCGTTTCTATGGTGAGAGAGGTAAAGGTCTCGTAACGAACCCAGTGGCTGCGATGTTTGCGGCCTACGACGAAATCCCAGAGGACAATCAGGCGGCCAAGCGGCCCGCGCCTGCGCACAATAACCAGATCGAGCAGACCATCGTCGCACTTCGCCTGCCAGGTAAACTTGAATGCGCCCGCGTAGAGCTGGGTATTGCCGACGAAGACTTGCAGGGCACGCATGTTCACCGTTCTTCGATCCTTATGAAAGGTAACAGGGAAGCTTTGATAGCCAGGACCCAACCAGGTGGCGGCAAGGAAATAACCAAAAATGCCCAGGCGTTTGAGCGGCTTTTTTTCAACGGCCTGCGTGATTGTGCCATCAAGACCGATGCCGACCATCATCAGAAAATAGCGCCCGTTGACGCAGCCGAGATCAATACAGCGCGTCTGCCCATGCAGCAGCACGTCGCGCGCACCGGCATCATAAAAAGGAATGCCCATTTCGCGCGCCCATACATTGACGGTGCCGGTAGGGATGACGCCCAGCGCGGTTTCGCTTCCAGCCAGGGCCTGGATGATTTCGTTGATGGTGCCGTCGCCACCCACGGCAATTACTATGTCGGCTTTCTGTTCTACAGCAGTGCGCGCCAGTTGCTCCGCATCGCCGGCCCTTTGCGTGTAACAAAGCTCGACCCTCCAGCCCTGGCTGCGTAAAAATGAGGCGGTCTCATGCAAGCGATGCGTGTGATGGACAAAGACACCCGATCCCGAATTGGGATTGGCGATCATGACAGCAAAACAATGCGATGCGTCCGAAGCGTGCGAAATATCCCTGGTTGTATCTGTCAGCATATTACTTCTCCGGCTCTACAAGATCAATCTACGCGCGGCACGCGTGCCAGGATTTCCGAGACAACTTCATAATTAATTGTACCCAATCGCTGCGCTACCTGTTCAGCGGTAAGAGTCGCCTGGCCCTGCCGTCCGATCAGCACTACCTCGTCACCTACCCGGATCTGCGGAATGTGTGAGACATCGACGATGCACTGGTCCATACAGACCCGGCCCAGCAGCGGCGCTTCCTGTCCATGAATCAGCACGGAACCCCAGTTGGCCGGTGCGCGGCGAAATCCATCGGCGTAGCCAACCGGCAGTATCGCCACCGTCGTAAGCCGATCCGTCGTAAAGGTGCAGCCGTAGCTGATGCATTCTCCTGCCGGTATGAGCTTGACCTGCCCCACCTGGGTCTTGAACGAAAGCGCGGGCCGAAAACCCTCCGGCAGGCGCACCTCCGCTGATGGGTCCAGGCCATACAGGGCGATACCCGGTCGCACCATATCAAAATGCGCCTCGGGTAAGCTCAGGATTGCCGCGCTGTTGGCGGCATGGATGAGCGGCGGGCGTATACCTTTTCTCTCCAATACTTCCAATACGTGCCGGAACCGATTCAGTTGCAGGCGCGCATGAGCTAAATCGGCACTATCGGCCATCGCGAAATGCGTAAAGATGCCTTCCAGAACAAGTCCGGGCAAACGCTCAACCTCCTGCGCCAGTTGTAATACGTTTTCGGGTTCCTCGGCGCGTATCCCCAATCGTCCCATACCGCTATCCACTTTGATGTGGACGTTGACGGATTTTTTCAAGGCCTGCGCAGCACGCGAGAGCGCCTGAGCCGCTTCCACCGAATACAGTGTGATCGACAATTCCAGGCGCACAGCCTCGCGCATTTGCCAGTGAGGAACATAGCCAAAAACAAGCATGGGCGCATTGATGCCGGCTTCGCGCAAAGGCGTGGCCTCGCTTACCGTCGCCACTCCGATCATGCTGGCGCCATTGTGCAAAACTGTACGCGCCACCTTCAGCGCCCCATGCCCGTAGGCATCAGCTTTCAGACTGGCAAGGATGCGGACTCGCGGCCCGACCAGCGCCTGAATGCGCTGCGTATTGTTCGCGATGGCGCTCAGATCAATTTCTACCCAGGTGGGCCGTTCGGGGCGCATAACCACAATCTGCTTCCAACCCGGCGTCTGGCGCACCAGCTGTTCGGGTGCCTGCTCAGGTTGGACCATGAGCATTTCTGTTACTCGCTCCATGCGCGTTTCCTCGGAACCCTTGATGAGGATGCTGGATGCGTAAGATTGGCCCTCAACAGCAGGTTGGGCTGGTGATTCAGGAGATGGAAATTCTTGATTCGAGAGGGCGTGGGCCGATAAATCGGCTATGGGCACGATCAATCGGCCCCTATGGGATTCTGCGATGAAATGCCGCGCTACTTTTGCAGCGTCCTCGTGAGTTGAGGTGATGATGATGCGGTCTGGGGCGAGGCCGGCCTGCTGCGCGGATTCGGAAACGACTGTCGCCCACTCGCCGCGCAAAATCAGGTAGTCGACGCACGCGGCGGCTTTCTGCCCGGCCTGGCGATGGGCCTCTTCTTCGTAGTCGCCCAGGCGTAACATATCGCCAAGCACTGCAATGCGGCAACCCGAAGGAAGCGTTCGTAGTGTTTCCAGCCCGGCAAGCACCGACGCGGGCGTGGCATTGTGCGTATCATCGAGCAGCGTCGAACCCTGTATGCCGGGTACAGGATTGAGCCTCCCCGGCAGCGGGTACACATTCGCCAGGGCATAGGCTATGTCATCCTGATTCAAGCCACAATAGCTACCGACGGTAGAAGCAGCAAGCATGGTGGAGATATGATGCGCGCCCAGCAGGTGCGAAGAAAGACGTACTGGAGCATCAAAACGGGTGCCCTGCCACGTCAATTTCACGTTTTGTGCTGCCAGGGGCATAAAAGGTATGATAGGAGCAACAATGGACCCGGCACGTGAATTTATCCTGCCGTTTGAGATGATATCACGGATGCGTGCATCATCGATATTGACGATGGCAGCACCTTCCTGGGGAAGATGGGTGAGAAGTGAAGATAACTCTTCCGCCAATCGATCAAGGCTACCGAAATATTGGAGATGCGCCGGGCTGATATTAGTCAGGACTCCAACCTGGGGCTGCACGATACGACACAGGTCCCGAATTTCACCCGGATGATCGCAGCTCATCTCCAGCACGGCATACTCGTGGCGCTCTTCGAGACGACCGAGTGAGAGCGGCAATCCTAGAAGATCATTGTAGTTCTGCCAGCTGCGAAATGTGGCAAAGTTACTGGCCAGGACAGTCGCAATAGCTTCTTTTGTGCTGGTCTTGCCGGTACTGCCGGTGATGGCAATAACTGTCGGGTGCCAGCGCTGCAAGATGAAGCGGGCATACTGTTGTAAGGCGATGCGCGTATCGTCTACGACGATGACAGCAATGCCTGCCTGTTGTATCGCCGACTGCGCCTCCTGGGAAAGCGCGTTCACATAGCGCGCCTCTAGCAGCAGGCCTGCCGCGCCACGCTTCACAGCATCGTCCAGGTAATCATGGCCGTCGCCGCGTTCGCCGCGCACGGCTACAAAGAGTTCACCAGGAATCAGTTGCCTGGTATCGTGGTTAAAAGCATCGAAGCGTTGCTGTTTTCCCGCAAAGCGCAGCACCCCTTGCGTTGCGTTGAGCACGTGATCAAGGAATATCATTGGTGCATCTCCACCTGACCTTTTCGGGTGTGGTAGTATACTTTCCCCTATGAGAGGTAGCAGGAACTCAACCCTCGCCCAAACCCGTTTGAGATTACAATAGCACGCGATTTCTCTTGCAGTAGCGGTCCTTCCCACTACTCTCTCTACTAAAAAACGAGGAGGGCCGCTGATCTGTTACATCAGCAGCCCTCCTCGTTTTTAGCGAAAGGAGCAACTCAAGGAGGAGGAATTTCAATCCCAATCGGGAGATGGGGAAAAGGCCTTGCTCCTGCCGCAGCCGTACAAGACAATTCTACCCCACACCCGAAAAGGGCAAGTGCAAATACACTAAGCTATGCCTGTATTTCCATTACGCGAGTTCCCCAGTTCGTATGCGTATATCCCGGCCCTGGAATGTACTCGGTTGCCATCCAGATGGTCTTGCCATTGTTCGATGGATCAATAACGGCCGCTGAATAGTCGCCCCAGCGACACAGACCGCCAAATTTCGGCAAGCAGGCATACTCACGCACGCGGTAAACTCCGGCAGCTGCAACCTGCACAGCTCCAAATCCGGTCTTGCCTGACGGCATGACGGTATATACCGCGCTGGGATATACCTGCGCTGCTGATAGACTCATCGTCATGACAACTGTGCCATCGGGGCTGGCCTGAATTACCGGGTACATCAGGTAAGTGCCCAGCATGTCTACGTATCCCTGATTGGTTACATTAGCGCCGCCGATGACATTCCCTTTCAAATGGGGCGAGATTTCAAACCAGGCTGCCGCCGAGCGAATCTGCGTATCACCAGGGATAGTAATGGCCGTGGTCAGGGAAGACCATAGCTGCCCGTTGATGAACTGAACCTGCTGCATACGATCATCATCGGTATTGATCAGTTCATTATGCGGGCTTTGTGCACTCGGTGGCAGTCCATAGGTCTCCGAGGTAATCACTACACTGCTGAGATTCGGCACGCCGCCTTTCCCTACCCTATCGCGACCGGTCATGGCCCAGACGCCGAGACGATTATCGAACGTTCCATTGGGATCAAGTGAGTTCAAGAAGTATTCGGCGTTGACATCGCCATGATTGATGGCGGGCTGCACCGAAGCCGCAATAGTACCACCGATGTTCAGGTTGCCGAAATGCACATAGTTGACCTTCGTATTGTGTACCAGAGCCGCTTTATCGAGCACGTAAATCTGCGCGCCGTTGAACTGCGGCCCAAGAATAGAAAATTCGTTGGTACTCACATAGAAATTGAACTGGTCAAGCCCGAAGAGCGGCTGATCACCAAAGCAAGGACAACCTGGGTCGCGATTGTCGGTTGTATCGATTTTATAGACCACCGCCGCTTTGAGTGGATTGTCATTCGTACTGACCTCGATATCGAAATGCGAATGCTAGTTTTTCGGGTCAATGGTAAGAATGGTGCTAAACCATGCCTGCGTCGCGGGATCAAAATAGCAGCGCGGGTCGCTGGTGAACTCAGATGGCGACTCGCCGAAGAAGCTGTTCATACTGATCAGCCCGGAAGCAAGCGTACCATTGCGGTGGTAAAGCGCGAAAACGGAATTGACTTCTTCCAGCACATAATCACCGTTGACACAGAGGCCCTGGTCAGGCGGTTCAACAGTGCTGCCATTCACATTGAAGCTGTCAACGCCGCTCAACCCATTGAAATTCTGCAACAACGAATGTCCATTTCCTGACGGTGATGCCGGCGCTTCCGGCAGGCCATTCGCGCTACTTGTGCCACCTTTACGGGTAGGGCGATCGACCTGGATCGTAGAAAAATCGGTATCAGAAGACGCGGAAGAGCCTTTCGCGTTAGTTAAGTCGGCCCGGACTACCGCGCTCACTGCTCCTGGCTGACCGAGTACGGATTGCCGGCTGCATGAGCCAGGGTCGATGAACTATGGAAAAAACCCGTCACCGCAAATCCGCTGGCGATAGCCAGGATAGTGACGAACGAGAGAACAATGCTCATCTTTGAGCGAGAAGAGATGCACATGTGACCATCTCACTTTCAAAAAACTCAACTACAGAAATGCATCCAAATAAAAGTATTTGTGGGTATCAATTGCAATTATGGAAGGAAATGACAGGATACGAAAGGGCAAAGTGGTTAAGAAACGGTTAAGGGCTGGTTGCAATTCTGTACAAAACGCAGAAAATGAACCTCACTCGTCTTTTAAGAGAACGAAAAAGTCTTTTATGATGAAAATAAGCTATATATAAATTTACACAGGAATTAATTATGCAAGAAGCTTGATCAAAAAGGCAAAAGGGGGATGTTTTTTGGCGATTTTTATTGTATAGTATACTTATGAGGTTCGATCTGCAACCTCGTAGGGGGAAATATTTCTTCAAGGAGGAAGGAAGAAACATGGTCCAAAAACGATTTCTGCTTACCGTCGTCCTTAGTACGCTGCTAGCCGTGCTCTCCATGGGTTTTATGACGCTCACAGCGAGCGCGCAGGCAGTAGCATCTCCGGCACATAGTGTCACATTCAAAGTTGGCACCACGCCGTTATCCGGCACGCCGAATTCGAACATCAAGGACAACAAGAAAGGGAAACCTGTCTTCAAGCCGAAGAAGCTCTCCTGCACCCAGATTCAGGGCCAGGCCTGCAACACCATCACCAACACGACCAATGAGAATGTAGATGTCTACTTGAATGGCACCTACTTCTTCAGCCAGATCCCAGGTCAGGTCAACTACATTTACTATGGGGGAGCTGGAACCTACGTTTACACCATACCCAACCAGAATCACAAGACGAAACTGACGGTTACTGTTACAATGGGTTGATCTGGTAACCTCTTAGCAGAACCGAAAAAATCAAAAGCGCTTGAGAGGGGGAATCTCTCAAGCGCTTTTCTATCTGAAAGAGGCTACCCACCGGGCGCTCTTTCAGGCATACCAATCGCCGCGCGTCAGAGGCAATCGGCTATCACCATGGTCAGCTTTAGCCAGCAGCGTCTGATAAATGTTCGTCCGTCCAGTTTTGAAAGCATGGATCGATGCGGCCATGTATAGCCGCCAGATACGATAGGTGACCTCGTTGGTAGAGCGGCGTGCCTTCTCGGCATGAGCCTCTAACCGCTTGACCCAATGGCGCAACGTAAGCGCATAATGCTCGCGCAGGCTTTCAACGTCGCGTACCTCGAAGCCGCTTGCCTCGGCTATGCGCAATGTCGTACTGATCGGCACCAGTTCACCATCTGGAAACACATATTTCTGGTTAAAGGATGATTCCTGCAAAGCGGTTGCGGTCATCACACTGGCTATTCCATGGTTAAGGAAGACTCCGCCCGGTCGCAAAAGCTGCCACGCCTGTTTAAAATACGTGGGCAGCAGGGCCTCGCCCACATGTTCAAACATACCCACGCTCACAATTTTCTCATAGGCGTATTCCTCGTTCATATCGCGATAATCGCGCAGCTCCACGCGGCAGCGGTCCGTCAAACCCGCCTGCCGGATGCGTTGCTGCACCTGGTCTACCTGCGTCTGGCTCAAGGTAATGCCATAGGCGTCGACTCCATAATGTTGCGCGGCATAGATCACCAATCCACCCCAACCGCAGCCGATATCCAGCAGGCGCTCTCCCGGGCGCAAGCGCAACTTGCGACAAATATACTCGAGCTTGCGCTGCTGGGCCGTATCCAGGTCGTCATCGGGACTAGCAAAGTAGGCGCAGGAGTAGACCATGCGCTGATCCAGCCAGAGCGCATAGAAATCATTGGAACGATTGTAGTGATAGGAGATGGCCTGCTTATCGCGCTCTTTCGAGTGCAGCGCGCCCCGCAATCTAGCGCCTGTATCGCCAGGGCGAGATTGGCCTGTGCGAGGCAAGCTCAACAACCGTTTCCCATAGCGGACCTGTGCCATCTTTCCCCAACGCTCATCCATGATCTGATCCGCTACCGGAAACACGGCTTCGATATCCCCCTCGATATCAAAGTCATTGTAAATATACGCCTCGCCCAGATTCAGTTCGCTGGGTGGCAGGAACATCTTCCGCAGCGCTCCCGGATGCTGGAGTACCAGTGTGAAACGCGCCGGCTCCGCTGCTTCCGGCTTTGATTGCCAGATCGTTCCTTCCCACAACCGCACAGCAAATGGGGGCACATCAGCAGCGCCGAAAAAATCTTGTAACAATGATAGAGTTATTTGAACAGACGGATCGGTAGTTTTTGTGGTTTGCGAAGCCATGGGTTTTTGCTCCTTTCATCTCGCCAGCACAAACTGCATCCCTCCCACCTGCTTCACCATCCCTTTCAATTCCATCATCATCAATGTTGAGGCAACAACAGTTGTTGCTAATCCTGACTCGCGAATCAGATCGTCCACGTGACGCGGCTCGTGGCCGATCAAATCGAGAAGCACACGCTCTTCGGCATTCTCTGGCAGCGCAGCCTGCATCTCGATATGTTGCGGGATCATGAAGAGGTTGAGGGCTTCCAGAATGTCCTTCACATCCATCACCGGGCGTGCACCATCCTGGATCAGGCGGTTGACGCCCTTGCTCCTGCTGGAGAGAATGCTGCCGGGGACGGCGAAGACTTCGCGCCCCTGCTTCAGAGCAAAGTTGGCGGTGATGAGCGCGCCGCTTTTTTCGGGCGCTTCGATGACCAGCACGCCAAGCGAAAGCCCAGAGATAATGCGGTTGCGAGCAGGAAAATTGCCGCTTTCGGGCTGAACTCCCAGCGGATATTCCGTAATCAACGCGCCCTGGCCTGATTCTACGATACGCCGCGCCAGGCCACGATTGATGGGTGGATAGATTGTGTCGAGGCCATTCGCCAGCACCGCTATCGTGCGACCACCGGCATCCAAAGCAGCCGTGTGAGCGATGGTGTCGATGCCCAGAGCTAAGCCACTTACCACGGTGACCTGGCCTTTTACCAGGTCGGTCACCATGTGTTCGGTCACCTGCCGGCCATAGGTAGTCGAATTGCGCGTGCCAACCACAGCCAGGGCAAACTGGTCGGCCTCTATGAAGGCGCCATAAATATAGAGCACAGGAGGAGGAGCCTCGACCTCTTTCAGCAGAGCCGGATATGTTTTGTCTTTCCATGTCATTACTCGAATATGTAATTTGTCCAGGCGCTCAAGCTCTCGCTCTGGTATGATGGCGGCACGCTGCTTCAGGAAACGTTCGATGATCTTCGGCTCCAGGCCGGCCTGCGCCAGTTCTTTGCTACCGGCATGCCATGCCGCGGCGACATCATCGTGAAAGAAATCGAGCAGTAACTTGAAACGGACGGGGCCTATGCCGAGTACGCGGTTGAAAGCAATCCAGTAGGCCAGTTCATCTAATGACAGCGCGTCAGAGGGATAGTAGTGCGAGGGTGAATCAGACACTTCCATCTTGCTTGTCCATCCTTACGAAAAAAATTTGTTCAAAGTTGCCCCCAGATATAGGAGCCCGGTTGCTGTGAGTCGCGTCCTATTCTACAAGATTCCCGGTTTGCTGTATAGCTGTTCCCATACTGAACCAGGTCCAGAGACGCGATAAAGGTGGTCCCTACCTGATGCTATAGCCAAAATAGGTGGTTTTGTTAACCTGCTTATGTTCTAGCGTTGAGATAATCAAGTCGAAGCTTCTATCAAGCTTCTGGAGAGGGATGGCGAGGGGAGGATAAAAGTTTGTTTTTCCCGGAAACTACGCAAGCGCTTCGTTCTTTCTAAGAAAGATAAAGGACGATGGGGCGTAGAGATGCTACTGACAGGGGGCAGTGGCATTCACTACTAGAAGATATTGAGGATATCAAGGAAATCTATTATGAGCAATAACTTCGACAATCAGCAATATTCGAACGGATATCAACCCGAAGCCAGCAATGGATACCAGCAAAATCGCCCGGCGGGAAGTCTGTTACGCGATTACGCCAGGCAGCAACCACAGATACCTCAACAATATTCTCCTCCTGCTAGTCTCCAGACGCAAGGGCCACCGTCCTATTCACCTATGCCTGTGCCATCTGCGCCACCAGCGCCACCAGCGCCACCACAGCAACAAGGATGGCCCTCACCACAGGGATGGCCTTCGCCCTCGTTGCTATCAAACGCGGTACAGATGGTGCGCAGCTGGTCAGGTAAAATAGTAGCAGCGCGCAATGTCAATGTTCCCCAGGAGCCGCTTGTCCTGTATCATCCACCTACGCCGCCGGAGTTACATAGGCGTTCGGAGCGCTGGCAACGTTCGCGGGCGGTACGCATCTCGATGCGCATGCGCCACCGCAGAGCACGCTGGAAACGCGCCCGGCCCAATAGTAAAAAAATCTGGGCTATCGTAGCTACTGTTTTCGCGCTGCTGCTGGTCATCGCCTCATCGGGGGCAACTGCCGCAGCTTACGCTTACTATCAGAGCCAGTTGCCACAAGTTCAGGGACTGGCGTCACGGGTGGGACTTGACCAGACTACGCATATCTATGATCGCAATGGCGTACTCCTATTTAATGCCTATGATAGTGCGGGACGCAGCACTCCTGTCGCTTATAATCAAATTCCAGGGGTCATGCAGGACGCCATGATCGCGGCAGAAGATAATACCTTCTGGGATAACGCGGGCGTCAATCCGCTGGCGATTATTCGGGCCGCCACTCAGAATGTCACTTCCGGCCAGATTCAGAGTGGCGCCAGCACGATTACACAACAATTGGTGAAAAACTTGACCGGTAATACCCAGGACACCCTACAACGCAAAATTCCTGAAGCCGCGCTGGCAATCGGCCTGACGCAGCAGTATCCCAAATGGAAAATCCTGGAGATGTACTTCAATGTCGCTCCTTTCGGCGCGCAGGATATCGGCGTCGAGGCGGCAGTCGAGGACTTCTTTGGCCTGAAACCGCTTTGCGATAAGAATTTCAAATGCACCCCGGCTATCGTCAATCTGGCCCTTAATAGTAAGGGTCAACCCGATCCTGTCCTGGCGCTGGCACGCGCCTCATTGCTGGCCGGTATGCCGCAGGATCCGCCTGCTTACGATCCGACCATAAGTTCCAGCAATCTACAGCAGGCGCTCTTACGCCAGCAATATGTATTGAGTCAGATGCTCGCGCTGAATATGCATATCAACCTCGGGCTAGGAGACCAGGTCGAGGACTATGGCCCAATCACACAGGATATGGTGAATCAGGCAGAAGCATTGACGGCAAAAATGACGTTCCCCGGCTATCACTACTTCAAAAAGGATCCACATTTTGTGGATTGGGTCATTTCGCAGCTCGAGACGGCCCTGGGAAACGGTGATCCCCAGGTGGGAGTACACCTGTTTCTGTCAGGTGGCTTCAATATTCGTACCACTATCGACTCTAACCTGGAAGCTTTCGTGGAGAACGCCGTCCATCGTCATCTGGACGAACCGGAATACCAGCCTCTTGTAGGAGGCGATGGGCCGCTCAATACGGTTGAGAATGTCAACGACTCCGCGGTAGTGGTGATGAACGCGAAGGACGGTGAAATTCTGGCCATGGACGGCAGCGCAAACTTCAATTCTAAAGATCCGCGAATTGATGGGCAATACAACGCGGCCCTTTCGCCTCGCCAGCCCGGTTCATCCTTCAAACCCATCGTCTATGCCACGGCATTCGAGATGGGATGGTATCCCGGAATCGTGCTGCCGGATGTGAAGACTTATTTCCCCAAGTATTATGGACCGCAGTCCGGTGATCCACAATCAATCGCTTACGTCCCTAGCGATTACGGTGGCTCCTATAACAATACAAAATGGCCCATTCATATGGACCTGCAGAACTCGTTCAACATTCCTGCAATCAAGGCCCTCATGTATGCAGGTACAAACAATGTGCTGACGATGGCGGAGCGTATGGGTATAACAGGCATAGATCCGAAGACTTTGGGCCCTGCCTTTGCCCTTGGAACGGCAGGCGTTTCCCTATTCCAGATGGTAGGCGCTTACCAGGTCTTTGCCGATCAGGGTGTGCGCGTTCCCCCGCAGGGCGTCCTGGATATCTGGGACAACTATGGAGATCATATTTATCATTTTGATCCCAACCATCCGCAAGGTGTGCAGGTACTCAGCCCACAGATCTCTTTTCTGATCACCTCAATGCTGACCGACGAAAATGCTCGCAGCTACGAGTTTGAAGGCGATCACGTACTTTCTATGTGGGACTGGACACTGCCTAACGGTACTCACCCGCAAGTGGCAGCTAAAACAGGTACGACTGATAGCTTCAGGGATAACTGGGCGATTGGCTACACGACCAATGTAGTAGTAGGAGTCTGGTCCGGTAATGCTGATAATAGCATTATGTACAATCACCCCATTGGTATCACAGGCGCCGCACCTATCTGGCACAGCGTGATAGAACGTGTGAGTGGGCATTGCGAGGGCGACCCACTGCTGCCGTGTGGCAACATTTCAACCATTTTACCTCCCGGACAGTTCCAGGTGCCTCCCGGGGTAGTCCAGCAAACCGTCTCAGCACAGACCGGCTTGTATGGCACAGGCTATACTGATTGGATGCTGACCAGCGATATTCCACAGCCGATGAGCGGTAACAATGGGAATGGGAATATTACACCCACGCCAACACCATAGTCATCTCTCCTATAAGAAGCAGCGGGCAAGAAGAAGATGGCCGGCTCCTATTTGAGGCCACCCGTCTTCTTCTTGCTCCACTCCATAGTACCTCTGCTTTGAACCCTTGACAAACACGCCTGCCGAGTGCTATTCTGTATTTGCACTCTCGCGGTGAGAGTGCTAGCAATCATTCTTGACAAACGAAGTATCATACCTTTATCAAGATATGCCGTGAGGGTATATGAGCATATGATACCAATGAGCCCGCGCAAGCAGCAAATCCTGCGCGCACTTGTCGAAGAGTACATTCACACCGCTACACCAGTTGCATCTGAAACCCTGGTGCGTAAATATGGTCTGAGTTTCAGTTCCGCTACTGTTCGTCATGAACTGGCCGGGCTGGAGGAGGGGCACCTCATCTACCAGCCACATACGTCCGCCGGGCGCGTTCCTACTGACCTGGGATATCGCTATTTTGTAGAGCATCTCATGCAGGAATCGGCGCTCTCGTTGGATGAGCAGCGCCTCATTCGCCACCAGTTCTACCAGGTACAGGACCAACTGGACCAGTGGGTGCGTTTGACGGCTTCGGTCATGGCACGTTTGTTGCACAGCGCGGCGGTCATGACACCCCCACGGGCTGATGAGGGCCGGCTGAAGCACTTCGAAGTGCTATCTGTTACAGAGCTTTCCGCCCACCTGGTACTTGTACTGATGGATGGAACGGTAAAGCAGCAGCGTTTGCTTCTGGAAGACCCGATTGAGCAAGAAGAATTAAGCTCAGCAGCGGACCGTTTGAATAAGCTCCTCCAGCAAAAAAGTGCCGGCGAGGTGAAAAAGATCCTGGAACAAAATGATCTTTCGCCAGTAGAGCATCTAATCGGCACCACTATCGCACGCATTCTAGAGCAGCATGGCGACCCGCTGGGTGATGTGTTCTACCGCGAAGGGGTGGTCAATATCCTGGAGCAGCCGGAGTACAGCCGCATGGGCCCGGAAGAAGAGCGCAGCGAGCGTGTGCGTAAAGTAATGGAAGTGTTGGAGCAAAATCGTTTTCTTCCAGCCCTTGCCTCCCACTTGCGCGAATCCGACGGCGTGCAGGTGATCATCGGCGGAGAGAACGAGTGGGATGACATGAAGGATGTCAGCCTGGTCGTAGCCCGCTATGGACATGAAGGCAAGATCGGCGGTTTATTGGGCGTCATCGGCCCTACACGTATGCAATATGGACGTGCCATCGCCGTAGTGCGCTACATGACTCAGGTGATGAATGAGCTACTGGCTGAAGTCTATGGATTTGACGAGTGAGTAGGGGTCACGCCCGATCCAGGTTGGGCGGCCCATTCAGGGTCGCTCCTACGCATTTATCATAAACAATTGATACACTATACATTTTTAGGAGGCAACTGTGCCAAAGGTTATTGGAATCGATCTGGGAACAACCAACTCGTGCGTCGCTGTCATGGAAGGCGGTGAGCCTGTCGTTATTCCAAACGCGGAAGGGTCGCGCACCACCCCCTCCATCGTGGCAATGAACAAGAGTGGCGAGCGTCTCGTCGGTGAGGTGGCAAAGCGCCAGGCAGTCACCAACCCTGAGAACACCATCTACTCCATCAAGCGCTTCATGGGTCGCAAGTACGACGATCCTGAAGTGGATCGCGACCGGCGCTTGGTGCCATATAAAGTGGTGCGGGCCAGCAACGGTGATGCCTGGGTAGAGGTGCAGGGCAAGCAGTATAGCCCGCCGGAAATTTCAGCCATGATCTTACAGAAACTCAAGACAGATGCTGAAGCCTATCTCGGTGAGCGTGTGACGCAGGCGGTGATTACCGTTCCGGCCTACTTCAATGACGCGCAGCGCCAGGCGACCAAGGATGCCGGTAAGATCGCCGGGTTGGAAGTCTTGCGCATCATTAACGAGCCGACAGCCGCGTCGCTGGCATACGGCCTGGATAAGAAAAAGGACGAGCGTATCGGCGTCTATGATCTCGGTGGTGGCACGTTCGATATCTCGATCCTGGAACTTGGGGATGGCGTCTTTGAGGTCAAGAGCACCAATGGCGACACCCACCTGGGGGGCGACGACTTCGACCAGCGCATTATTAACTGGATGGCCGATGAGTTCCGCAAGGAGCAGGGTATCGATCTGCGACAGGATCGCATGGCCTTGCAGCGTTTGAAAGAGGCGGCGGAGAAGGCTAAGAAAGAACTCTCCAGTTCGATGCAGACGGAGATCAACCTGCCGTTCATCACGGCAGACGCCAGCGGTCCCAAGCATCTGAACATGACGCTGACCCGCTCGAAGCTGGAGCAGCTGGTAGAGGACCTGATCGAGAAATCGCGCGGCCCCGTCATGAAGGCCCTCGCTGACGCAGGCATTCGCCCCGGCGATATCAACGAGGTCGTGCTGGTTGGTGGCCAGACACGTATGCCGGCGGTGCAGACGCTCGTGCGCCGCATCTTTGATCGCGATCCACATCGCGGCGTGAACCCTGACGAAGTGGTCGCCGTTGGAGCTGCTATCCAGGCAGGCGTGCTGACAGGAGACGTTAAAGATGTCCTGCTGCTCGATGTCACCCCGCTCTCCCTCGGCATCGAGACGCTGGGCGGCGTCTTTACGCGCCTGATCGAGCGCAACACAACCATTCCAACGCAAAAGAGCCAGGTCTTCTCGACGGCCAGCGACAACCAGCCAAGTGTAGAGATCAATGTCCTGCAAGGTGAGCGCGAGTTCGCCAAGGATAATCGCTCGCTGGGCAGCTTTATCCTGGATGGTATTCCGCCTGCTCCTCGCGGCATCCCACAGATCGAGGTAACATTCGATATCGACGCCAACGGCATCGTGAACGTTTCGGCACGCGACAAGGGCACCGGGCGCGAGCAAAAGATTACCATCGTAGCATCCAGCGGTCTCTCTAAAGACCAGATCGATCGTATGGTACGCGACGCCGAATCCCACGCCGCCGAAGACAAGCGGCGCAAGGAAGAGGTAGAGGAGCGCAACCTGGCAGATAGCGCTGCCTACCGTGCGGAAAAGAGCATCTCGGACCTGGGTGACAAGATCACGACAGAACAAAAGAGCGAACTGGAGTCCAAAATTGCCGACATCCGGGCCGCGCTCTCGACCGATGACGTGGCTCGCATCAAAGCTTCGCGTGAGGCGCTGGAGCAATCCTTCCATCGCATCAGTGAGTCCATCTACAGGCAGTCCGGCGCTGGAGCCGGTGGCCCGGGAGCCGACTTCGGCGGCAGTGCGGATCAGGGTAACCCCTCAGACCAGGGCGGCTCTCACGATGATACCATCGAGGGCGAATATAAAGAGATGTAGGGGCCAGATTGATCGCCCCAGGTGACTGTCTGGGGAATAATGGGAGAAATGCTCTTGTTTAGGAGTGTATCTCCTGCCCTGTTGGGCGACCAGTAAGGGCTCTCTCGGGTATAGCAAGGTGCATGGCTTGCTATACCTGAAAAAACAATGTAGTATGGAATGAAGTACGGAAAATCAGTTTTAAACCTGGTAGCGCGGAAAGAGCCGCGCCCTGTTGCTCACTTTAAAGGACCGGTCGATGGCCACGAATAAACGAGACTATTATGAGGTACTGGGTGTATCACGCAGTGCAAGCGAAGAGGAACTGAAGAAGGCCTTTCGCCGTCTTGCCAAGCAGTACCACCCAGATGCCAATAAAGAGCAGGGAGCGGAAGCCCGCTTTATTGAAATCAATGAAGCCTATGAAGTATTGAGCGATCCGCAGAAGCGTGCTGCCTATGACCGCTATGGACATGCGGGCGTGAATGGTTCGGGGGCGGCGGGCTTTGATTTTGCTGGATTCAGTTCAATCAATGATCTTTTTGAAACATTTTTCGCGGGGACTACGACTTCGCAGCGCCGTTCAGGCATGCAGCGCGGCGCAGACCTGAAATATGAACTGACGATTACCTTTGAAGAGGCGGTGTTTGGCTGCCAGAAAGAGATTGAACTGCCGCGTTGGGAGACCTGTTCGGCTTGTCGTGGCAGTGGCGCCCAGCCTGGCACTTCGACGGCTCGCTGCTCCTCCTGTCAGGGCACGGGCGAGATTCGCCGGGTGCAGCAGTCCATCTTTGGGCAGTTTGTCAATGTGACGATGTGTGAGCGTTGTCACGGAGAGGGGCGCGTCATTACAACACCCTGTGAGAAGTGCCGCGGGCAGGGACGCGTGCGCAACAACCGCCGCGTGGTGGTCAATATTCCTGCCGGCGTGGATGATGGTATCAATGTGCGCGTGACGGGCGAGGGCGAGGTAAGCGCCCGCGGTGGAACGCCGGGAAACCTGTACGTGATTCTCACAGTGAAGCCGCATCCATTCTTCAAACGCCAGGGCAACGATATCCTCTACGAGCTGCCGATCAGCTTTACACAGGCTGCGCTGGGCGACGAAGTCGAGGTGCCTACAGTCGATGGCAAGACGACGATGCTCAAGATTCCGGCAGGCACGCAGAGCAATCGCTCGTTCCGCCTGAAAGGTATGGGGGTGCCGGTCGTGCATAGCAATGCTCGCGGTGATCAGCACGTAATCGTGAAAGTGGTTACGCCCACCAACCTGACCGCCGAGCAGAAGCGCCTACTTGAGGAGTTTGCTCGCCTGGAACGCGAGCAGGCCGAACAAAACGATAAAAACATCTTCCGCAACCTGTTTGAAAAGACAAAAGATGTGTTCCAATAAAACGCCTGTTTTATTGGAACACATCTAATTCCTCGACATCTTTCCGACCCCTGTCATGCAGCGTATGCTGCACGCTCTCTCCAAACTCAGCGAGCACGGGATAGTGATCGCTGGCCTGCTCACCCTGAACGCCATTTCCCTCCGTGATTATTTTGCAACCGCTAAGACGCCGGGCCATTTCAGGGCTGGCAAAGATATAGTCGATACGGCCGGCAGGCGCGCCCGCCGGGCAGGTGAAGCCCGAGGCACGCGGGTTCGCATAGCGAAAACTGTCCGTATAGCCCGCTTTCAGTAACAGGTCAATGCTGCCGCGCGGCGCATAAAGCGTGACCAGCTCGTCAAAAATCGGCGCTAATATCCTGCTGCGTGGAACAGCGCGCAGGATGGGGTTGAAGATATGGAAAGCGGGGGGTACCACAAAATTCAGGTAGGGATGCCCACTGTTGACCAGCGCATCTTGCTTGTAGCGCTGATCCAACATCGCGAGATAGCCCAGCAGCGCGCTACCTTTCAAGCGATCTCCTGGCGCGAGCGCATTGAAATCGCCCATTAAAAGATGAGGCATTCCTTGTAAGGGGGCCATAATGCGCAAAATTTCCCGCACTTCAGTGCGCCGGATGCTGTCGCCGGCTCGTCCATGACTAAAAGATGCTGTCAGGTGCGTGACAAAGACCGTAAGCTGATTGCCATCCGTTTCCTCAACACACACCTCTAAGAGGGGCTTCGTCAGGAGAGCAGGGCGTATATGTACCTGCATTCGAACTATGGGAAGACGGCTGAGCACAGCGACCTGCCAATCCGTGCTATGCCGGCCACTGGCACTCATCCGGTATTCCATGCCGAGCCGTTTTGCCAGTGTCTCAACTACCCGGGGATTAGTAGCCTCGACGAGTCCAACGACATCAGGATCAGCAGATTGAATCATAGCAGTTATCTGATCAATGCGAGGTCGGCCACCGACGAGGATATTATATGAGAGTACGCGCGTCATTCGTTATATCTTCCTTACCTGATGAGATAGTATCTGGTCTCAGTATATCAGACGGAGAGAGGCCGCTGAAAGCTACATGCTACATGGCGTGACTTGACAAACTGCCCCGCCTAGTATACCTTCATTCTTAACAATATCATACGTAGCATTGATCGAGGGAAGTAGGTTTGCGCTCCGGCTTCAGAGAGCTGGTGGGTGATGCGAGCCAGCGCCGGGAACGGACTGAAACTGCCTCGTGAGCCGCGACTGTGAAACGCCACTCCAGCATTGGAGGGTGTAAGTAGCAATCGCCGGGAACTCCCGTTACAGAGCGCGGGTGTATTCGCACCCAGAAAGGCTGCTATCGCGAGATAGCGGCGAAGCAAGGTGGTACCGCGAAAGTGAGTCTTATGCGCACTGTTCGCCCTTGTCGGGCGGAGGGCGCATTCTTTTTGCCCTCCGCGCTGTCCAAAAGCAACAAGGAGGAGCGAATGCCACAACAGGAACCGGCCAGCATCGATGCTGGCACGCCAGAACAAGGGCAACAAACCCAACAAAGGTCATCATCTCAACTCGCACATGTGCGACCGCCCAGGTATGATTTCGCGCGCTTCGAGGAGAAGTGGCGCGAGCGCTGGGAGCAGCAGCATCTCTACCAGGTAGACCTGGAACGCGCTGAACGCCCCTACTACAACCTCATGATGTTCCCCTACCCTTCCGCTGAGGGATTGCATGTGGGCAACATGTATTCCTACGTTGGCTCGGATATTCATGGACGCTGGATGAGCATGCAAGGGTATGATGTCTTCGAGCCGATGGGATTCGACGCTTTCGGCATCCATAGCGAAAACTTCGCCATCAAGCGCGGCGTGCATCCTATGCAGCTTACCGCGCGCAACGTCGAACATTTTCGCGAACAGCAGTTGAAGCGCATCGGCAATCGCTTCGACTGGTCGCACGAAGTGCATACCACCGACCCGCGCTACTATAAATGGACGCAGTGGGTTTTCCTGCAATTGTTCAAAGCTGGATTGGCCGAACGCAAGACCGCGCCGGTCAACTGGTGTCCAAAGGACAAGACTGTGCTGGCCGATGAACAGGTGATTGCCGGTCGCTGCGAGCGCTGCGGGACGCTGGTAGAGCGGCGCTGGCTGGAACAGTGGTTCCTGAAACTGACCGCTTAC
Organism: Ktedonobacteraceae bacterium; assembly: GCA_035294305.1. GTDB lineage: Bacteria > Chloroflexota > Ktedonobacteria > Ktedonobacterales > Ktedonobacteraceae > DASRBN01. Next base: position 107,443 of record DATGLD010000025.1, read on the forward strand.
GCGCAGCGGCTCCTGGACAACCTGGAATGGCTCGACTGGTCGGAGCGCGTCAAAACGGCCCAGCGCAACTGGATAGGCCGTTCAGAGGGACTCGAATTTGAGATGCAGATCGATAGTTTGCCGGGCGAGAGCGTACAGGTCTATACGACGCGCCCGGATACCATCTTCGGCATGACCTTCGTAGCGCTGGCCCCACTTCACCCGCTCATCACGCGCATCACAGCGAGCGAGTACCTTGCGGCTGTCACCGCCTACCAGCAGAAGGCCAACCGTCCACACGACGACGAGCAGCGTGTCATGACGGGCGTCTTCACCGGAGCTTTTGCCCTGCATCCCCTGGCCGGCGAGCGCATTCCCATCTGGGTAGCCGATTTCGTCCTGGAAGGCTACGGCGCGGGCGCGATCATGGGCGTTCCGGCGCACGATGAACGCGACATGGCCTTCGCGAAAGCCATGGGGCTGCCGGTGCGCGTGGTAGTTATCCCACCCGATGACGATGCAGCACTGTTTGTGGAACAGGTGCAGCAAACCGGAGAAGCATATGTGCAACCGGGAATGCTGATCGACTCCGCCGCGTATTCAGGCATGACTTCTGCACAGGCCAGCGACGCCATTGCTGCCTGGTTCGAGGAGCGTGGTAGTGGCAAGCGGGCCGCGAAATACCACCTGCGCGACTGGCTCATCAGCCGTCAAAGGTACTGGGGGCCGCCTATTCCAATCATCTACTGCCCGCGGCATGGAGCCGTACCGGTGCCGGAAGACCAGCTGCCGGTTCTCCTACCCAGCACGGAAAACTGGATGCCCACCGGAACCGGAGCGTCACCGCTCGCAGCCATCGAGGAGTTCGTCACGACGACCTGCCCCATCTGCGGCCAATCGGCCAGGCGCGAAACGGATGTCAGCGATAATTTCCTGGACTCAGCCTGGTACCACCTGCGCTACCTGTCTCACGATGACGAGGCGCAGGCCTGGGACCCGGCCCTAGCGCGCAAGTGGCTGCCGGTTGACATGTACATCGGCGGCCTGGAACACAGCGTTCTGCACCTGATGTACGCACGCTTTATCACAATGGCGCTGCACGATCTTGGCTACCTGGAGTTCGAGGAGCCCTTCAAACGCTTCCGTGCCAACGGCACAATTACGAAGGATGGCGCGAAGATCTCCAAATCGAGGGGGAACGTCGTCAACCCGGACGAGTACATCGCGCGCTTCGGCGCGGATGTGTTCAGAGTCTACTTGATGTTCATGGGACCTTATGATGCCGGCGGCGATTTCAGCGACCGGGGCATCGGCGGGGTCGTGCGCTTCCTTGACCGCGCCTGGTCGCTGGTCACGCGCCAGGCCGCGCGCGTGGTCGAGGAAGCTGTCCAGGGAGATGCGCGGCGTGTCCTTCACCAAACCATCAAGCGCGTCACCGAAGATATCGCTGCTCTAAAATACAATACTGCTGTTGCCGCGCTGATGGAGTTGCTCAACAGCCTGGAAAGCAGGCAAGGCGTCACACGCGAGGAGCTGCGCACGCTGTTGCTGCTCATGGCACCCCTGGCTCCCTACATCACTGAGGAACTCTGGGAGCGCATGGGCCAGCCTGGCTCGATCCACACTGCATCCTGGCCCGTATTCGATACTGGCGCTATCCGCAGCGAGACGCTTTCACTGGCCGTACAGGTCAACGGTCGCGTGCGTGGCCGCATCGAAGTCGCGTACAACACGCCCGAAGCCGAGATCAAACGGCTGGCGCTAGAGGCTCCCAGAGTACAAGCATATATAGATGGGCAGCAGGTGAGCCGCGTAATCTATGTGCCGGAGCGGTTGGTGAATATTGTGACGGAGTGAGAAAGGCGCGAATTTCAATCCCCGCCGGGAAGTCGGGAAAAGGCCTGGTTCCTGCGGCTTCTCTGTGGAAGAGTATAGCGGCCAAATCCGAACATGTCAAGGGCAAATGTACTAGACTTTCCCGTGATTCATAAAAACATCGATCTGATCGAAATGCAAACGCTTGACTTAACAGAGATCATCGAGCAGAAAGCTAAAGAGGCGTATCACCATATCCGCCCTCCGGTGCTGGTAGAAGATATCTCGCTGCGATTTCTGACATTGGGCATGAAGAAACTTGAGGTATTTTTATCTTCCCTGTAGGGGCGGTGATACTCTCTCCCGGACACTTTTTATATCGGGTAATATCTCCGCCCTGTAGGGATTCCCGATTCGATGGGACAAATTTATCTGGAAATCCGACGTTCTATACGTAATTCCAGGTAACACGCTGCAACAGGTAGGAAGGCAGTTCGTTCATGGGCAGGCGAATCTGGGTCATGCCATCGCGCTCGCGCACTGTGACCGTCGAATCCTCAAGGGTCTGGAAATCGACGGTGACGCAGAACGGCGTGCCGATCTCGTCCTGGCGGCGATAGCGGCGACCGATATTGGCCACATCATCGTACTGCGCGACCATGAAGCGTTTCAAACGGTTATGGATATCCTTTGCGGTCGTTACCAGTTCCTCTTTGTTCTTCTGCAAGGGCAATACCGCGACCTTGACGGGCGCCAGCCAGGGATGCAGGCGCAGCACAGTGCGACCCTCCTTATCCTTGCCCGATGGTGGCTCTTCCTCGTAGGCATCGAGCAGCAGGTTCAGGAAAGTGCGATCTACGCCGCCGGAGGTCTCGACGATCCAGGGAATGTACCGCTCTTTGGTCTCCGGGTCGGTATAGCTCAGGTCGTGGCCGCTGTACTCGCTGTGGCGCGAAAGGTCCCAGTCTTGCCGCCAGTGAATGCCCTCCCATTCCTGCCAGCCCAGCACGGTTCGATACTCGATGTCGAAAGCTTGCTTCGCGTAATGGGCCAGCTCATCGGGCGCGTGAGCGCGGAAGCGCAGGCGATCCTTGTGGTTGATGATGCCCTCATACCACTTGAAGCGGAACTCTTTCCAGTAATCAAACCACTTCTGCATCTCGCTCGGATGCACGAAGAATTGCAGGTCCCACTGCTCGAATTCGCGCTGGCGGAAGAGGAAGTTGCCGGGCGTTACCTCGTTGCGGAACGCCTTACCGATCTGACAAATGCCGAAAGGTATCTGCATGCGCGAGGACTTCAGTACGTTATCGTAGTCCAGGTAGATGTTCTGGCAGGCCTCGCCGCGCAGGTAGGTCTTCATGCGCTCGCCCTCGACAACGCCGATGTACGTTTCCATCATCAGGTTGAAGAGGCGCGGCTCCGTCAGCTCGCCGCCGCATTCGGGGCATTTATTCTGCTCGACGTTCTCTACCGGCAGGTGATCCAGGCGGAAACGCCGCTTGCAGTTTTTGCAGTCCACGAGCCGGTCAACGAAATTCTCAACGTGGCCGCTGGCCTCCCACACGCGCGGGTGGGTGATGATATTGCCCTCGATACCGACGACGTTATCATTCGTCTGCACCATCGACCACCACCAGTAGCGACGGATGTTGTTGCGCAATTCGACGCCGAGCGGCCCGAAGTCATAGATGCCGGAGACGCCACCGTAGATTTCGGAGTTGGGGTAGACGAAGCCGCGCCGCTTGCATAGCGAAACGATCTTCTCGATGGGAACAAGCGGAGTGTCCTCTGCTGCTTGAACCTTGTCCTCTGTCTGTGTCATGAGTGGTTTCTTTCCTTTCCTCAAAACATACTTGTTGAGGTCGAACCACTCAGGCAAATTACACCTATTTGAGTGGCTACCTCAAAAAAATTCCCCAGGCGTTCAATTTCTTTCTACAAAACGCCCAGGGACGAATACATGCCGTTGCAGGCCTGGGGCAACTACAAAGTGCGGCATGATGCGCGGTTCCACCCTGCTTCTTCACCCAATCGTGTGAAGCCACTCATTGAATCCAGCTCCGAAGCGCCCTTCACCTGCTGCGAATAACCGGCATCGCACCATTCGCCGGCTCTCTGCTATCCCTGGCAGGCTACTCCTCTTCATCATCACTGGAGGATATATGTTTGTACGCGTGTAGTATATCGCAGTTGAGGGGAAGATGCAATAGTCTGTCCTCCGCTCCTCCGCTTGAACCTTCAGTGCATATGCGCTGAGCGCATAGATGTACTGATGCAGGCGGAACTGGTCGTTGTGTCAGCACTTTTTAGAAAGGCCTGTGAACGTTCCCAGGTAGGTGTACTGCCCGTTGATGGCCTTGGATGGCGACTGGCGGGCAAACCAGCTGAAGAAGGCCACATCTTGCAGGTGATCGCCACTATAGCCGCTCACCGTGAAGGTCACCTCGCCCAGAGGATCACCAACTTCAAGATAGTTGTTGCAGCCGAACTGCGGAACGATCGGTGATATCCAGTTCGGTACAATGTTGCCGCCGAAAGGGTCATTGAACCACTCGAGTATTTCGTGGCTCAGTGAGTCGACATCATCGCTGAAGCCGCCCTGAACTCCCTCATCGGCATCATTACTCCAGATGTAGGTTTGCAGGCCAGAGGAATTGTAGATTGCCTCGTGATAGCCGCCGAAGCAGCAGTTACGGAGCAGCGGGGCTCCCTGGGTCAGGTACACATTACGGGAGAGGAAAATCGGTAGCATGCTGGGTGTAAAGCCCAGTGCCGTCAATTCGGCCTGGATTTGCGGATCGAACCAGTTTATGTCGATGAGGCCAATCGTCTCCCCGCTGAATGGATCTTTGATCGTCTGGCCATCTGCCGAGGGGATATTAATAGTCAGTGTATTCGCAACCGTGGGTGTCCCCACCAGCGCATGATAATTGGGGCTGCTGGTGGAAATATAGTTCCAGAACTCCGCGCGGGCGACCGCGTCACCATACTGCGTCGTGCCACTGATGAACGGCGCGTTCTGGAACAGGGGCGAATCTATCGCCTGTGAGACCTGTGATGTCCCATCGAAGCTTTGTCCATTGGAAAAGACGAGATTCAGAGGAACGATGGTCACCGGAACCGTGGTAGTTGCTGAGCCGTTGGCGGGATTGGTACCTACCATCGTATACTTATACTTTTTTCCCTCCGCCTTAAAGGTCGAGGACCAGTGCGGCAAATGTGAAGCTGCAAGAGCAGCGTCAGAAAAGTTGTGATGAAATTCGATATAACGTGGAGTGCCGTTAACGCCAGCGCCCGCAGAGGCGTGAGCGGGTTGACTCGTCACCGCAAACGCGCTCACTACCAGCGAGGTCACTATCACCATGCTGGCAAAAACAAACAGGGGTTTTAAACGTGCCATCTGAAGCCTTCCTTTCATACTGTGTTTACGCGCTCAGTGCATAGATGTACTGACCCAGGGAGCCGACATAGAGCACAGCTGTCGTACTAACCTGGCCACCCGTCTGGTAGCGCCAGAGCAAGGTACCTCTGCTGGCCTTAAGCGCGTACACGTAGTTATCCTCGGAGCCGACATAGACCACGCCCTTCACTATCCTTGGAGAGGCCTGAACACTGCCACCCGTCTGGTAGCTCCAGAGCAAGGCGCCGCTACTGGCCTTGAGTGCATACACATAGTTATCGAAGGACCCCACATAGACCACGCCATTGACTACCTCTGGCCAGGAGACGACATTGCCACCCGTCGCATAGCTCCACACTAGCGTCCCATTGCTGGCATTGAATGCATAGATAGAGTCATCATTGGAGCCGATATAGACCACACCATTGGCCACAGCCGGTGAGGAGTAAACTGCGCCACCCGTCTGGTAGCGCCACTTGAGTTTCCCGCCTTTTATACCAGGTGCAGATGACTGGCTTCGGTTCTTAGGTTGTCTTACGACTGCCTGTCCATTTGCGGTTGGCATTTGCTGTAGGGTATGAGATGCGGAACTGGTCGATGCGTACGCAGAAGGGAGACCGGTCAGCAAGACGAGGAGGATGGCAACACTGGTCAAAGTGAGAAAGACGACTCGTTTCATGATGACTTGTTCCTATTTTCTTTGTTAGTGTCCAGGTAGAGCTACCCATCGAGGGTAGGAGTGCGCCCTTGTGGTCGCCCTGGAGCTCAATCCTTACGAACACCGCTATAGAAACACAAACAAAGGATGACTTTTGGAGAAACGTCCGAAAACGCGGCTCTCATCAAACAATCAAACCCGGTGCTCTTCTCGTGCCACGGTTCTATAGAAGGCGACTGCGGCCTTGCTCTAGAAAAAGTATACCTACTGGCGATTCAGTTTTGTAGATCGTCACCGGTCGTCTACCGGTCGTTTCTCTCGGACGTAGGGACGACTTGCCTGTAATGTAGGGGTATGCTAGAATATCAGCTAAAGTTCAGTTTTCTCTTTCGACATCCACCGAAACGAGCTGAGGAAGGGACGCAACGTTTATCTCATGCCAAGAAATGAGCGCCTGGTCCGGCACCGCATCGCGCGCAACTGGTATCAGCGGGATGTCGCTGAACAGTTGGGGGTGACAGTCGTCACAGTCGAGCGCTGGGAACGAGGCTACCAGCAGCCCAGCGCCTATCACCGCGTCAAACTCTGCCAGCTCTTCGGCACAAGCCCGGAAGAACTGGGGTTGCTCGAAGTGCTACCAGAGTGTGAAGCCACCGATGCGGGGTCGCACGATACCGCTCTCCCTACTGAGATCGCACTCTGGACGGTGCCCTATGCCCGCAATCCCCATTTTACCGGGCGCGACGACCTGCTCGCACAACTGACGCAACAATTCTCTGCACAAGACTCCGGCCAGCCGACGGGCATCCGCCTGGCTGCTTTGACCCAATCCTACGCGATCAAGGGATTAGGGGGCGTTGGCAAAACCCAGATCGCGGTCGAGTATGCCTACCGTTCGCACCAGCAAGGGCGGTATACCCATACGATCTGGATCAATGCCGCCAGTGAAGAAGCTATCCTCACGAGCTTTACGCTGATGGCCGACTCCTTGCCGGGCATGGCCTCCAGCAGCGAGACGGATCAGCGCAAACTGGTGAAAGCGCTCATCCGCTGGCTGGAACAGTGCGAACAACCCTGGTTGCTCATTGTGGACAATGCCGATGATTTGTCCTTTGTCCCAACATATCTTCCCGCGCGCGGCAACGGCCATATCCTGTTCACAACACGAGCCAGTGCCGTGGGCTCCCTTGCCCTCTCCATCGAAGTGGATTGTATGGGGGTGATGGAGGGAACGCACCTCTTACTGCGACGAGCGCTACGTGAGGCGTTAGCCAGCGACTCCGAGATCAACGAGGCCATCAATATTGTGGTGAAGCTCGCGCAATTTCCTCTAGCCCTCGATCAGGCCGGAGCCTACATTGCATCTCTGTGCTTTTCTCGCTCCTGATCACATCCCCCTCGAACTGCTGACGGGGGGGGGCTGCTTATTGGCCTCCTCTGCTGCAAGAGGCAGTCGCTCATCCCTTAACGTTCAACCAGATGCTCGAAACGTTGCTGGCTTTCTCCCTGGTGAAACGGCTGAGTGAGGACCAGCAACTCAGCATACATCGACTGGTGCAAGTGGTACAATTGGAGCGCCTCTCCTCAGAGGAACAACGCCAGTGGGCCGAGCGGATCGTGCTGGCCGTGAGTGCGCTCTTTCCTCCTGATCCAGCATACGATGTCGCCTCCTGGCCGCAATGTCTCCGGTATCTCGAACAAGTTCAAGCCTGTGACGCCTTAATCCAACAGCACCAGCTCCTCCTCCCGGAAGCAGCGGATATGCTTGACCGGACGGGAGCGTATCTCGCAAGTTGTGATTTGCCTGCACTGGCGGAGCCACTCTTCCGGCAGGCCTTGCGTATCTGGGAGCAGCAGTGGGGCCCGGAACACGTTGAAATGGCCTGGCCGCTAAACAACCTGGCCAATCTCTATACTATTTTAGGCAAGTACGCCCAGGCTGAGCCGCTCTACCAGCGGGCCTTGCGCATCTGGGAACAGTTGGGCCTCAATCATCAACTGGTGAGCCATCCGCTCAACGGCCTGGGAAACCTGTACAGTGAGCAAGGGAAGTATGCGCAGGCGGAGGAGTGCTACCAACGAGCGCTCAGCACCTGGGAACAGCAGTTGGGCACGGAGCATGTTGATGTGGCTTCCCCGCTGGGTGGCCTGGGAAACATCTATAGTGCTCAAGGGAAGTATGAGAAAGCGAAGCCACTCTACCAGCGAGCCCTGTCTATCCGAGAGCAGCAGCTGGGTGCGGAGCATCCTGAAACAGCGGAGATCGTCCATGGCCTGGCGCGGTTTTGGGAGATGCAAGGCAACCTCGAGGAAGCAAGAATGTGCTATAGCCGTGCGCTGGCCATTCGCGAGCAGGCGCTTGGAACACAGCATCCCAGAGCCAGAGAGACTCGTACTCGCCTCATAGCTCTGCTTCACACAATGGGCGAGCATGAGAACGCAACCCACCTTGAAGTTGCCCAGAGTGAGTAAATGAACCGCATCTATCTCTAGCAAAGCCGCAATCTTCCCTCACAGGATGCATGGATCGACAACAAGGGCTTGTGGCATTACAGATAAGGGAGTTGCAACAACATAGCCTGATGTCGAACTTTAGCGGTTCATACCTCCTGGCATCCGCATATCAGCTCAATATCACAAACCGGCGCACGTTTCCCTCTACGGCTCCATCACCTGCCTCAAAGCCGTCATTACCTTCTGCACCGACGGCAAGTAATAATCCTCCTGCCCAGGCACGGGAAATGGTGTGTCGTAACCGGTGACGCGCCCGACCGGTTTCAAGAGGGAATAGAGGCAGTGTTCGTTGATGACCGCGGTCACTTCGGCACCAACGCCGCCCGCGCGAGGAGCCTCGTGTACGATGATGGCCCGCCCCGTTTTCTCGACGGACGAAACAATCGTTTCCTCATCGAGCGGCCAGATCGTGCGCAGGTCGATGACTTCGACGCTCGTGCCCATTTCTTGCTGCGCCTGCTGCGCGGCCTCCAGGGCGAGCGGCACCATCGCTCCATAGGCGAAGAGGCTCACATCCGAGCCTTCCTGCACGACCTTTGCTTGGCCCAGCGGAACGGTATAGTACTCCTCCGGCGTCTCCTGGCGGAATGAGCGATAAAGCTTGATGTTTTCGAGGAACAGGACAGGATCAGGGTCCTGGACGGCTGAGGCGAGCAAGCCCTTGGCATCGTATGGATTGGAAGGAATGACGATCTTCATACCAGGGGTTTGCAGAAAGACCCCTTCCAGGCTGTCGGAGTGCAATTCCGGCGTGCGCACGCCACCACCGTAGGGAGCGCGCACGACCAGGGGACAGGTATAAGCCCCAGCGCTGCGAAAACGGATGCGCGCCGCCTGCGAAACCAGCTGGTTCATGCAGACGAAAAGGAAGCCCGCGAACTGTATCTCGGCGATGGGCCGCAGTCCATAAATAGCCATGCCGACAGAAGTGCCAATGATACCGGACTCCGCCAGTGGCGTATCAAACACGCGCTCCTCGCCGAATTTCTTTTGCAGGTGCTCGGTAACACGGAAGACGCCGCCGTTGGGGCCAATATCCTGTCCGAGTAGCACAACGCGCTTATCCCGCTCCAATTCGAGCGCCAGCGCCGAGTTCAGCGCCTCAATCATGGTCATTTGCATGGAAGTTTCACCTCTATTTTACATAGCGTAAGAGATCGGCCCGTTCCTCTTGCAGGCGCGGGGGAAGCTCGGCCATGGTGTAGTCGAAGAAGCTATCGGGGCGCATGGGCGGCGTGGATTCGGCTTCCCGCACAGCTTCGTTGATCTCTTCTTCCAGGCCCGTGACGATTTGCTGCACCTGTTCCTCTGTAAGCAGGCCGCGCCGGATGAGAAAACGCTGGAAACGCGCGATAGGGTCTTTGGCACGCCAGGCCTCAACCTCGGCGGGGTCGCGATAGCGCGTTGGATCGTCGGCAGTGGTGTGCGCGCCAATACGATAAGTGAGCGTTTCCACGAGAGTTGGCCCCTCTCCAGCGCGAGCGCGCTCGACAGCCTGCTGCATCACATCGTAGACGGCAAGGATATCGTTGCCATCCACCAGTACGGAAGGGATGCCGAAACCCGCCCCGCGCGCGGCCAAAACTTGTGCGGCGCTCTGTTTGTGCCGGGGAACGCTGATGGCCCAGCCGTTATTCTGCACGACCAGGACAACGGGCGCACGAAAGACGCCCGCGAAGTTCAGCGCCTCGTTGAAATCGCCCTCGGATGTAGCCCCATCGCCGCATACACCCACCGCTACCGCCGGGTCGCCCGCTATTTTGGCGGCCATTGCCAGACCAACGGCATGCAGCATCTGCGTGCCGATCACGATTTGAATGGGCAGGCAATGCGCCTCGTCGGGCCAGTTTTCAGGCGTGAAGCCGCGAAACGAGTAAGCGACCGTGGCTATAGGAACACCCTTGACAAATAAGGAGGCGATTTCCCGGTAAGAGGTGGCGAGCCAGTCCTGTGCCTGCAAGGGCGCGGCCAATCCTACGGCTGTGGCCTCCTGCCCAACCAATGAGCCAAAGGTGGTAGCGCGCCCCTGCCGCTGCATGGCGATGATCTTATTGGAAAAGAGGCGACCAAGCTGCATGTAGCGATAGAGCGCCAGCATGCGTTCATCGCTCAGGTCGGGTATTTCTCCCACCATATTTCCATCTGGATCAAGTATCTGATAGGGAATGAGGCCGGGGTCGATTTGTTGTATCGTCATGTTCACTCCTTCGAGGCAAACACCCAGGGGGCCTCTTGCTTCCTTTTCTCTTCGTATGCCGCGATCTCATCCTTGTGACTTAGCATCCAGCCGATGTTGTCCAGACCTTGCAGCAGGGCGTTTTTACGGAAATTGTCGATCTCGAAGGGCAGTTCGCGTCCGCCCGGTGTGGAGATTGTCTGAGTGGCAAGGTCAACATGCAGGCTGTAGCCCTCGGTTGCCTCGACCTCGGCGAAGAGCTCCTGGATAATGGCTTCATCCAGTGTGACGGGTAGAATACCATTATTAAAGCAGTTGTTGTAGAAGATGTCGGCAAAGCTGGGCGCGATGATGCAGCGGAAGCCGTAATCGCGGATGGCCCAGGGAGCGTGTTCGCGCGATGAGCCGCAGCCGAAGTTATCGCCCGTCAGCAAAATAGTGGCGCCCTGGTAGCGCGGCAGGTTCAGCGGAAAATCAGGGTTAGGGATTTTAGCATCTTTGTCAAGGTAGCGCCAGTTGGCGAAAAGCGCATTTTCAAAACCGCTGCGCCGGATGGTTTTGAGAAAACGAGCCGGTGTTATCTCATCGGTGTTGACATTGACACGATCAAGCGGCACAACAAGGCCCGTAAATGGTTTGTATGGTTCCATATTTTTTTCACCCCATCTAAGGGGCGCATGTATGCGCCCCTCCAAAATCTATTGCCAATCTCGAATATCGACGAAGTGGCCGGCGATGGCGGCGGCGGCGGCCATGGCGGGACTGACCAGGTGCGTGCGCCCACCACGCCCCTGGCGGCCCTCGAAGTTACGATTGCTGGTCGAGGCGCAGCGTTCGCCCTCGGAAAGCTGATCGCCGTTCATGGCGATACACATGCTACATCCCGACTCGCGCCACTGGAAGCCGGCTTCGCGGAAGATATCCGCCAGGCCCTCCTCTTCGGCCATGCGGCGCACCTGCATCGAGCCTGGCACGACCATGGCGCGAATGCTTGGCGCGACGTGCTTGCCCTTGACATACTGCGCGGCCATGCGCAAATCTTCCAGGCGCGAATTGGTGCAGGAGCCGATAAAGACGGTGTTGAGAGGAATTTCGGTGATCTTCTGGCCCGGTTTCAGATCCATGTATTGCAGGGCTCGTTCGTAGGCCTTGCGTTTTTCGGGGTCTTGCACCCGCGCGGGATCAGGCACGACGCCTGTGACATCCACGACCATGCCAGGATTGACGCCCCACGTGACCTGCGGGGCCAGGCCCTCGATATGTACTTCGTGGACGGCATCGAACTTCGCACCGGGGTCGCTCGGAAGTTTTCGCCATGCCTCGACTGCCCGTTCAAACATCTCTCCCTGGGGAGCAAATGGGCGGCCCTTAATGTAGGCAAAGGTAGTTTCATCCGGTGCAACCATGCCCGCGCGCGCGCCTGCCTCAATCGCCATGTTGCAGAGGGTCATACGTCCCTCCATCGAGAGACCGCGTATGGCCGAGCCACTGAATTCGATCACGTGGCCGGTGCCAACGCCCGTGCCGAGTTTGCCGATGATCGCCAGCGCCAGGTCTTTGGCGGTGACGCCGGGTCCCAGCGTACCCTCGACACGAATATTCATGGTTTTGGGACGGCTCTGCAAGAGGCATTGCGTCGCCAGCACCTGCTCGATCTCGCTGGTTCCGATGCCGAAGGCCAGCGCGCCGACCGCGCCATGCGTCGAGGTATGCGAGTCGCCGCACACAATGGTCATACCTGGAAGCGTAATGCCCTGTTCTGGTCCAATGATATGCACAATGCCCTGGCGCATATCAGCCATATCAAATAGCGTCAGGCCGAAGTCACGAGCATTTTGCTCCATGGTGGTGATGACTTCAGTACTCGCCCTATCGACGACATCCAGCATGCGCCTTCCGGGTACCGTGGGTACATTATGATCGAGTACGGCGATAGTGGCGTCGGGTCTGCGCACCGGAAGATGATTCATGCGCAAACCGGCAAAAGCCTGCGGCGAAGTGGCTTCATGCACAAGATGGCGGTCGATATACAGGATGGTAGATTCGCCTGGAACGTCACGAACGATGTGCGCGTCCCAGATTTTCTCAAACATTGTCTTTGGCCGGGAGCCATTTTCTTCCATAGATTCGATCCTTCTAGAGTGCTTGGGGAACTCCTCATTGAGCTTGTTGTCTTTATTATGTCACATTCTGGAAGGATTGTGTGCCTGCATCTTTTAGGGGGCTAAGCGCAGTCGGACAAGCGGCAGAGTAAGAAGTTCTGCTGCTATGCTTAGCGACCGCGCCACACCTTGACTTCATGTCCACTCGATGAGATTACCCACTGACCGGGGCCAAGATGTGCTTTCGGGGGTATCCATTTCACTGTGGAAACGCTTCCATTGTGTTTGGTATACGGATAGCGCAGATTACCATCCATGCCATAGATAAGAACTGCATCGTCACCGGCCGAAGCTATGAACTGGCTATCATATGAAAAGTCAAGATCATTGACTGCACCGTTATGCTGGTATGTGAAAAGAACGTTATGCTCCATTGCATCCCTTACCTGAACTCTTTGATCTTCGGAGCCAATACCGATAAAGTGCCTATCAAGCGAGAAGGCCAGGGCCGAGATTGGACCGCCAAAATCCTCATCGAATATCGCAATCCGCTTCCCAGTCTCAACATTCCATAAATGTACCGTTTTGTCCACAGAGCCAGACAGAGCGGTCTTCCCATCCGGCGCAATTGCGAGAGAGGTGATATGATCCTTATGACCTTCATATGTAACCATTGGCGACATGAACCCCTTTTCAAGAACATGCTCATAAACCAGGATTTTACATCCTGAAGCGATTAACAAGATGTCTCGCCCAGCGCTGTAAGCGACTCGAGATGATCGCTGAAAATTATTTTCTGGCTGGCCAGCAGCCAGACCATCAGGCGACCTCCCTCGTCTGCCGACAAGGTAGTCCTACCATTAAGTGCAGGTCTCGCTACATTGACGTCAGATGCATGCTTAGGAAATGTATAAAGAGTAGTCCCAACTCCACCACCCGCTAGAACGTGTCGCTTCGATGCCGCGAAGCTTTGCAGCAGGTTCCACGCTGCTACAGCTAATACGAACAACGGTATCATTACAAGCAGGGCGATGGCCGCCCTGCGAGTCATAGACTTGCCCGCGACGGCCTTGATGAGTGCCGCAGTCTCTGTGAGTGTATCTACCCGAGACGGTCGAGCAGTCATTGCTCGATAAGCCTGCTCGAACCTGTCCCGGAATTCCTCTATTGACGGTCTTTCGGCTGGATTTTTCGCGAGCGCCTCGCGGAATAAAGGGCGAAATTGCGGTGGCAGGCCTGTCAGGTCCGGTTCTTCCTGTTGATGTTGCCGCCTGATCTCTTCAAATCCTGTTTCTGTTCGGGCGAATATGCCACGCCCGGTATACAGTATGAGGAGTGTCACAGCTAGCAAATACAAATCAGAAGCTGTTCCAGGCCCCTCTAGATCGGCATTGTCTATCTCAGGTGGCAAGAATGGCCAGGACTTATCATCGTACGATGCGAGGGAAAATTTACCAAGACCCCATCTTCTAAGCACATACACTGGACCGGTTGTTCCTGTGCGGGCCAGTTCTGTCCGATTCACGAGCATAATATTGTCCGGCTGGATATCCAGATGAGGTAATTCGGCCCGGTGCATCGGAATCAGCGCGGCAGTTATTTGCCGCTCGCACTCAAGTAGTTTATCGATAGTGATGTGTTTATTCTTTTGACAATACTCCTCCTCGAGCGAAATACCTGGGGTCTCGAACCACGTAATCGTGTATGTACGACTGGAACCCTTTGGAAGAGATTGAGGCAGCCTTTTATCATAATCGTATAGGCGCGGAATCCCCCCATGATCTCCCATATGAGCCATAAAATGCTTCAAACGATCGAGCAACTCCAATCTTTCCGCTTCGTTTCCTACGAAGATCTTTTCCACTACCCAATCAAAATCCGGACTACGCGGTCGCCTTCCCGTATTCAATGTAGCCATACTTTTTGTCTCCTACGAGGCTAATTCATCTATTTATCAGCGGCATTATTCCTGACTAGTTTGTAACTAATGTTACAATTACTTATTGAGGCAAATCTCATAAATATATTGGCTAAATGGCTTCTCGCTCTGAGTGGGAATGAAGAGCCTCGTAGAGCATTGAGGCGGCCGCACGGACAGACTCATCTTCATGATGCAAAAAGCGATTCAGCAGCCTTTCATCGATAGGCATACGTAGTTCTGCCATGGACTCCAAGTCCTCAAGCTGCTCGCGTTGTTGTTGTGTCAGGTGCGGCATAAGTTGGCCAAGCGCAAGAACAGTAGCTTCGCGCACCTGCCAGTGTTTATCCTGCAGGGTTTCCACGAGTAATGCAACAGGCGGTCATGCTGCTATTCCCGTTCGCAGCGCTCTCCTGCTTCGGCCCGGCAGGATGGCTTGTGTTAGGATTAATGCGCATGAATGACAGAAAGTCCATCAGGTGCCGCCAGTGATACACCTCGCGACTCTTCATTTCGTTAGCCAGGTCGGTGATTTCTACCTGCAGCCATTCGAGGGCGCGGTCGTCGCTGATTCCACGCATGTCGATGACTACATGGGCAGCCGGCAGCGGAAGCTGGCTGCGCTGCTGCAAGCTGGTTTCAATCATATGCATACTTGTATTCCTCCTAATGGCCTGTTGGAACACCGGGTTTGTTGGCGTTACGTCTCAGGACAGGCACAAGGCTCTGTCCCTACATTTTTTCCGGGGCAAAAATCTGGTGTACCTGGTGAACGCGCAAGTAAATCAGCTTTTCCCGGTCAGGAAACTCCATAACGTGTAAGCGCCGGTAATCGACGTGTTCGAGTGCTTGCATAAATGTGGCGGAGGCAATTTCTGCTCCTGGTGCGATAAACAGGTAATACTCATCTTCGCCTAAAACTTCGTCAGGATAGCCGAGCAATATCGCTTTCTGATATAAAGCGTCTACAGCCTCTAAGGGTTGCATGCGTGAAAGCAATAGCCGTTCAAGCACGTCACCATGGGTGAAAATTTCTTCCAACTCCGGCAAATGCTCATGCTGGGCGCCTATCCAGGTGATGAGTGCGTGCAGCCCCTGCCGTTCCCTGTCCTTTATCGTGAGAGCGCGTTGACTCCCACGGGCCCGAGCCACCAGCGTATTCTTGAGGGCTGTTTGCAGCTCGATGAATTCTCCTCGCGCGAGCAAAGGCTCGGGAAGGTACCTTGCTTTGAGGGCCGTGTATTCCTGCAAGATGGAAAGCACATCCGATAGATGTGGCGGCATAACAGGCGACACCAGCAGTTGTGCTACGAGCAACAGACTGACCACCTGGAAGCGCGATTCTCTATCTTTGCTCGCTATCCAACGCTGTTTTTGCCATATATCCTCTAAAAGTTCTCCTGGACGCTCGGTGCCCAGCTGGCGCAGGAGCATCTCCGCCAGCATGTCTACAACCGGGTTGGAGCGCAACGCTTGATACGACTTCAGGAATGCTTCTTCTATATGCGACCGGTCAATCAACTCTGTCGAGCCAGAGAGATCCCTGGCGGTCTGCACCCCACTACTGGCGCATTCAACGCGCAAGCGCATCTCAGCCAGCCGTTGCTGGAAACGCGCCCGCTCCTCAGCTCTCCGGCCTGCCTGGGCAAACGCCAGCACTCGCTCTTCATAGGGGCTGCAGGCCTTATTCGGGCTATAAAGATTAGCCTTTTCTAGCAGAGCAAGCGCCACACGTGCCGCGATAGAGTCGCCTACCGAGGTCAGATGCCCGGCAATCACAGCGCCCAGCCGTCCCTCAACAGCGCGAAGGTAGCGGCGCATGGAGCGGTCACGCATGCTCAGGTACAGGCACTCGCCGGCGAGTACGAGCAAGATGAGGACGGGGCGTACCATCCATACAAGCAGGCTCACAAAAGAAGGCAGCAATATATTCAGCAGGGTTGGCAACAGCCCTTGCCAGTTGATGCCAAAGAGCAGCACCGCGCCGATCACGAGGGCTATCAACCAGGAAATGACGGTTGAACGAAACACCTTGCCGAAGAAAGGCACATGCCAGATCTGAAATTTTGCCGCAATCTCTGTCGATGCTTGCTTTACTGCTCGCTCAAATTGTTGCCGGTAATTCTCTGTCCTGATCTGCCGCTGCGCTTCAGCAGCGATAGTTTGTTGCGCATAGGTGTTGAACGCGGCCAACTGGCACAGGGCGCGTGGCACGGCGCCTTCGGCATGCTGAAAGTGCAAGCCCAGGAATCGCTGTAGTTTCTGATAAAGCAAAAACAGGCGATAATGCGTTTCAAACGCGCCCCGGTCATCCCCGCCAGCATCTCCGGCCCCGGCGAAACGCTCCATGAACCAGCGCAGTTGTTCGAGAACCGCGCCCGGCCCTTGCTCGAGCGCGCGTTGCAGCGTTGGCGCGTTTTTTCTGCTGTAGCATACTCCCACCCTGTTATTGAGTTCCGCGAGCTTCTCCTGAACATCAAGTAACTTGCCACGAGAAAGTGTAGTCGAACGTGCATAATTGCTCAGATAGGCAATGCCGTGCAGTTCGTCGATGTCCCCGCTAAACACATCCGGCACAATCTCGCGTAAGTCGCGACGCCATGTATCCAGCCATTTATGAATATTCGGCACGAGACTTGCTCGATCCTGCTCGACTGTCGTTGAGTCGAACAGGGTTTTTAAGATGCTGCCGATCACGCTGTAGTCGAGCCAGCGGGCAGACCAGCGAGCCGAATATTCGAACGCTGCAAGACCAATCAGATAAGTAGGCCAGGGCAGTGTCAGCGCGGCTTCTACGAAACGCGGGTGCATCTCGATAGGATCATCGATCCGTCTCCACAGGATAGCGGGCCAGCGCAGGATAAGCGCGTACAGCAAGAGTTGCGCCTGGAAAAGCTGCGCGCTTTCGCTGAATGCCGCATCCTGGTCGGAATACTTTTGCAGCAAGATCACCGTATCGATAGCGCTATCTGGCACCCGCCCCAGGGTCTGGAATAAAACATCCTGGTACGATGCGCTCACGTTCAAGCAGAGAACGACCGTATGGATGCGCGCATCGCGATGGTGACGGCTCCTGCCATGCTCCTGCTCGCACCAGGCCTTGAGCCACGAAGCATAGGTAGCGGCGCGGCGCAGCGAGGCCGCTTCGCGCATGTCGGCCAGCAAGAAAACGCGCACGGTTGATTGACGCACATCCTCCATAGCCGCCACCGATGCCGGTACTCCGGGTACATTCAAGCGCGCGTTGCGCACGCGGTCGATACATTCACTGCCTAAAAAGGTGGTCAGGTCTTGCGAGTCGCGCATGGGCTGTTCCTGGCCGTCAGGTAATGTAACCACAAACCGCGTATCCGGCCCTGCTGGGAGATCGCCGGGTAGCGCATCCAGGCGCAAGAGGGCCACGCAGTCACGCAGGTGAGACCATTGTGTTACGTTGTGCGCGCGCATCTCGGCGGTCAGATCGTCCAACTCGGTATTCAATTGAGTAAGTAGCAGGGCAGAGTCGTCGCTGTCATGACGCACATCCAGCACAACAGCGGCTTCTGAGAGCGGCAAAGACGCAAGAAAGGCATACTCTTTCTCCGCTGGCGAATCGCTAATTTGTGTCATCTGAACTCTTTTCCTCTACAGGCTCCAGACCTCCGGTTACTTCCTTGCTCGCACCATTTTGATGATCGCTCGTGTCTAGGGGCGCCAGCGGCGCACCTGGCTTATGCCCGTTGGCACCCGGCTTGTCCGATTCTTCCGGCAGTTTGCTCTCGAAAAGCGGTCGCAATTCCGGCAGCTTTTCGAGAGCAAACTCGTAGTCTTTCTTGTTGCTCACGGTGAAGAGGCGACGAATGACGCCCGTTTGCAAAACTCGCCATTCCGCGTCCTTCCCGCTGAAGACAGGAACGCCCACGCGCCGGTTCAGGCTATTGATACTACCTATCGGACTGCCGCTGTCCAGTTCCTCGCGCTGTTCTTCCCAGAGAACGCGGCGTTTGAGAAACGCATCCAGGCAGCGCCCGGTCAGGTCGTTTACGGCGGACATGGGAATGCCATCGACATAATAGAAGAGGGCGATCTCGCCAGGAGAGTTCGACTTGAGTAAGGTGCATTGCCCCTGTGTGACAGCCTCTTTGATGGCATCCAGCAGTTCCTCGCGCTGATCTCCGTGCCTGTAAAAGGCGCTGACATGCCATGCCTCGCGCAATGCAGGAGCGAAGTTGCGATTGTACATGATCAATGAGGTGGCCCTTTTCGACGCCTCTGCCAGCCGCTCTTTCAGCGAATCTTCACCGGTGCGATGGAGAATATCGAGGATGGAATGCTGTTCCATAGCCGCACGTATCTTTTCACGGGTATAGGACGTGACAACCTCCATCAATTGTTCAAGGTTGCCCTTGAACAGGCTCTCCCGTTCCTGGCGCTCCTGCAACCACTGGCGGAACTCGGCCAGTTGCTCCGGCGCGTCCTGTTCCGAGGTAAAGATGCTGACCTGAGAGGCGTAGGCGCTGATATCATCGAGCGAACTGAGCGCCACAATGCTCATAGGATTGCCGGTCTCGATGCTCAATGTGCGCGAGGTGTTGGCGAAACGCAGGTCGTCGTTACGCTTGCGCCGCAGTTTGTTGAGGACGATATCCAGGTTGCGGCCAATTTCCTCGCAGCGCTGCTCCAGGTGTTCAAGGACATAAATGGCGGACGAGCGCGTGTTCTCCCGCAAACGCTCATTCAGATTGCGTTTCATGGCGCCGGCCAGCTGGCGCAATTTCGCCTTACGATTGAATGGCAAGAGGCCACCCACCTGCTTTTGCAGCTTGAGGATGGCCGCGTCATTAACACTGGTACGAGTGTCGGCGCGCGCGATCTCGAGGGCAGCCGTCAGGATATCCTGCAACGCGCGATATTCCTCACGTAATTCAGTGAGTGATACACCGCCGCGGCCAATACGCTCGCCTTTAATGCGCTCAAGCTCCAACTGGGCATTCGCGGCAAAGGTATGAGCGTAATCCTGAATGCGGTGGCGTACCCGGCTCGCTTCGGCTTTCCCTTCCTGCCACAGGCCGTTCAGTTTCGCGGCCTTTTCGCTGTCCGATGACCCCTTGGCGTTGATGGTCATATCGATACGACGTTGAATTTCGCCCAGGCCCGCTGCTTCCGCCAGGTAGTCAAGCAGCTTCTGGTAACGGCTCTCGGCGTCCTCGCCGGCCAGGGCATCAGCGAATTTGCCGAGCAGGACATTATCGGTATCGACCGGTCTGCCTTTTTCAAAGACGAGGTTATTGACCAGGCGTGTCACATCTCGCTGAATAATCTGCTCTTCCAACTGCCCCAGGCCAATCGTGACGATGGTGGCAAGGGACAGGTGCATGGGCAATTTGCTGAGCGGGTCAAGATCGAGCAGGACATGATTATCAACCTCGTGTTCGCGATGCTCGGCTGAAAACGTTGAGGCCGGATCACTACAGAGACGGACAGTCGTGGCAGCCGTTTCCTGCAACTGATCGATGGAGCGCAGTATCGTGTCGCTGCCCCAACCGATCAGAATCTTACGCCCCTGGTAGCTGCGTGTGCCACTGCCGCTCAGCTGCGAGGCCGCTAATTCGGCAAACAATGCCAGCGTATTGGCCATGCCGAGGTCGGTAACGTCCTGTGAGGGTTGCAGGATGTAGGTATCGCAGCGAATTCTGCCATGTTCACCTGTGTGAACGTTGGCATAGTCGGCCGCGTCGATGATCACATCTATCAGGTGTTCTAGCGAGCCGCTTCCGGTAGCGCCCACAGAACTGACGATCAGCGCGATAGAGACGTTGGTGGAACGATCTCCATCACGCGCCAGGTCCGTCATGCAACCAATCAGCCACTTGCGGAGTTCTTCGCGCTTGATCTCGACTGCCCCTGCGCCATTATAACGAATGCTGCCGCCACCCGTTTCTGCTGTGCCTGGCAGCAGGCCATCGAACAATATCTTTGACACACGCGGATATTTCTGGCGATTCTGATACACAGCGCGCATATAGCGTTCGTCAATGCTCAGGTGGAACCACTCGCCCTGGCGTAACGTCTTATCACGATCTGACAGGTTCGCGCTGTCGATGTAACGTACCATCACTGTTAATTCGCTGTTCGGGTGTTCCTGCATTTGCTTCAGCAGGGTGCGCCCAACACCGGCCGCCACTGTTCCAGCGGTTATCACCAGCAGTTTCTTACTCATTTTTACTCACTCCTTCCTGTTCTTGGGGTGATGATGTATGAAACAATCTATGAGATACCATACGACCTGTAGGGACAGCGGCTCGTCCCTGCCCCCCCTCGTACCTTGACCAGTGCAGGGACGAGTCGCTGCCCCTACAGGGGGTCAGTCTGCAAGAGCAGCGTGGCAGGTTTGCAGCCCTGTACCTGGATAACATCTTTATCTGTGAGTTCAACACTTTGCTGGCTCTCTTTCGTGACCAGGAACGTGCGTCCCGCCTGTCTGACCGTAATTTTAGGCTCATTGCCGGTTGCCCTGAGTTGCACATTACCCTTGAAGAGCAACACAAAACTTGCTCCATGAAAATCGAGACCACCGTGGCTTTCGAGTTCTTGCGAACTCAACGCGGCCTTATGGAACAATCGTCGCATGAGCGGGCGGCCCATCCTTCCTAAGTCCACGACCTGGCCGCCCTGTACTAACTCCCAGCCCTTTGACTTGCGCGGGCGCAGCAGGAAGGCCAGCAGCAGGATGAGCAGTAACGCGCTTAATCCCGCGATCAGGAACAAGCGATACCGGACCACGTAGCAGCTTATCGTGTTACAAGATGGCGCGGGCGGAACAATCACCACCTTTTTTTCCAAGGGAATAGTTACCTGCGCCCGCGATGCCTCGACCGGTATCTGCAAGTAAACTGCCTCGATCTGAATATGTACCTGCCCTGGCACACCATGCAGGGTGATCTTCCCACTGAAGAGCGGGCTGTTGTTTTCCTGCACCAGTTCAACAGTGGTAGTCGAAGTGACCTGCCCGTCGACGAGAACCTGTACCTGCGCGTTCAGCACTGCCTCATTGGGCCTGGGAAGAACAGGCACTGTATCATCCAGCAACTCCGCTGAAATTTGTAGCGGCTGTCCTATATAAGCCGTTGTGCGGGCAGCGGGTTGCAGAAGTGTGGCATGAAGGCGTGTCTCAACCAGGGCATAGACCTGGGCCTGAGCATCTCCACTGACATTGATGGTGTACGTTCCCGGCTGATTGATGTCGGAGAGCGCCATGTTATCGATCTCGTAATGGCGGTCGGTAGAACGCTGCACTGATTGATCTGGAACGGGCTGACCATCCGGCCCGTTGACCGTAATTCCGTATGTATTGCTGCTGCGGAACGTTACGAATGTAACTCGTTTTGCATAAGTATCGATGCGAACCGTATAGGTGTCCCCACTCAATTGCGCGGGCAGGAATGTAAGGTGCTGCCACTGGGCGTACAGCTGCACGACGCGACCTGCGCGAGTTCGTGCGCGTTACGCACGTTCGTATAGAGGCCGCCAGTGCCACGGGCGATATCGTTGAGCAGGGCATTCGCCATCTGCCCATCCGGCTGCGCCAGGTCGAGCGCGAGTCCAAATGCGCTGACCGGAATACCACTTGCGCAGAACCGCGGAATGAGTTGCTGCCGGATATCATTGGCCTGGTTAACGCCGTTGAGCGCCGCCGGGTCCGGGTTGCCATCAGTGACGATCACCACACGCGATCCAACTGGAGCGCCTTTGAGCAGGGTAAGCGCTTTTTGTAGCGCGGGATCGAGCGGGGTCGCACCGCCAATGGGATAGTTTTGCACCGCGTCCTTCAAGACCTGACGCTGGCTCGCGACGGAGAGATCATAAGGACCAAGTATGGGCGTACTTTGATTGCTGAACGGTATCACCGCCATCTGACCCGGCCATAAATCGGCGAGTGCCTTTGTCACGCTGGTGCTGTAGCCATCGGGGTCCGTCGCACCCGGTTGATAGGTCAGGCTTCCTGAGCGATCTAACAACACGATCAGCAATGACTGTGAGGTGATGTCGCCCGCCACCTGGCAGTTTGCCACCGCATGCCGCACAACAACTGTTTGCGCGCGGGCAAATGCCGGCCACCGGCCTACCAGTGCAATGAGAAAAATGAAGAGCCCATTTGCGAAGGCCAGAAGGATAAACATTCTTAAGCGCCTGTCCATATGATGCATTGCTTTTTCTCTATTCCAACACTTGAAAACGCTTCACTTCAGATTGATTATCTATTATTTATACTCAATACAGGGAAACGGATTCTCATCGATCTGATCCAATTCATATAAGCCTTAATCCTGCTTTATAATAAAAGGTTGCCGGAACTCATTAGCCGAACCGGCGTAAATGGGCGCGTTCGACTATCGAATGTTCGCCGACATCCCAGAGGTAGATATGTCCACGCTTATACTGATACAGCAGGCGTTTGTTGATGCTGATATAGCAGCTCCAGATTGTTTCGCCTTTTACCTGGCGTAACTTGTGGGCCTGCAAAGAGCGATGCCCGGGATTGGCTGCCAGTTGCTCAATTTTGCTATCAACGATGCGGCGTATCCGCTCTGGAAGCTGCCTGTAGGATTCCAGAAACGCCGGCATATAGCGAATAGGCATGCGTGCCATTGCATCACCTCCTACATATTGTTCTCGGCCAGCAATTGCTTGTGCATAAACGGTAATCCTTCATGGAGAAAAAAGTTGCTTTTTATGCACAAAAGGGAATATGCATCAGGTGGAAATGCTAGTTGTGGTGAAGCCACGCATAATGAGAGTTACTTATGTGATGTGAGGACGCAATGGCACAGCGTGGTATGGGCGTATCAAAAATATCGAACGCCAGCCAGTGTTCCTGCTGCAAATGGAAGCACTGGCATGTCTATTGGAGTACCTGTTGTAGGATAAGCAGCTATTCTGAGGTGATAAGTGTATGGATTGCGATCTCGGTTTTCCCCATCGCTGTCTCTGCGATATAGCGCAGATCCATCTCCTCCAGTTCCTTTTTCTTGCCCAGCAGCAGTTTCGCCATATCGAACGCGCGATTCAATTGTACCTGTTCAAGTTCGTAGCCGAGCTCGCGCAATTGCGCGGCAAGCGCGGCGCGACCGGAGAGCTTGCCTACGTGCATGCGGCGGTCAGCAGCGGTGAGGCCGATGGATTCGGGGGTCATGATCTCGTAGGTACGGGCGTCTTTGAGCACGCCGTCCTGGTGAATGCCTCCACCGTGGGCAAAAGCGTTGGCGCCGACGATAGACTTCGTCCACTGCGGCTGCATGCCTGACAATTTCGCGACCAGGCGGCTGGTCGGAATGATTTTTGTGGTATCGACCCGCACATCCAGGCCAAGATCGGCGGAACGGGTGCGAATCGCCATCACTACATCTTCGGTCGCGGCATTGCCCGCGCGCTCGCCGAGGCCATTGAAGCAGGTATCGACCCGCTCGGCGCCGTTGCGCAGCCCCTCGAGGGCATTGGCAACCGCCAGCCCAAGATCGTCATGACAATGGGCGGAGATACGCGCCTGCGGGAACTCGCGCTTCACATCGGCGACAAGTTGGCCGAACTCCCAGGGGAGCGCAAAGCCGACAGTATCGCAGATAGCGATGAAACGCACGCCTTCTTTGAGGACGGCATCACAGACCTCGAGGATAAAGTCGTGTTCGGTACGCGTCGAATCTTCCAGCGCGAAATCGACATTTTCGGTATAGGTGCGGGCATGAGCCACTGCCGTACGCGCCATCTCTAAGACCTCCTCGCGGGTCTTGCCCAGCTTGACCTGCCGGTGCAGGGGCGACGTGCTGACAAAAGGATGAATGACCGGCTTTTCTGCGTCTTTGACCGCCTCCCAGGCGCGGTCGATGTCGGCGAAATGGGTGCGGGCAATCGAGCAGATCTCGGCGCTGCGCACTTTTTGCGCGATGAGGCGGATACATTCAAATTCGCCGGGCGAGGAGATGGCAAAGCCGCAGTCCAGTGTATCAAAGCCCATATCCGCTAGCGCCTGTGCAATTGCCAGTTTCTCTTCGGGAAAATAGTTCACGCCTGGCGTCTGTTCGCCATCGCGAAGCGTGGTTTCAAAAAATTTGACGATGCGGGGTGCGCTTCCATTCGTCGCCATTGCGCATTACTCCTTCTTTGCGAAACTCCTTTGTTTCAACTGTGTGAGGAACGTTAGCTTTTCACTACGAAAATTATACGCATCTTGTTGAGAGCAACGCAAGCATTCTTTGCTCATGAACATGCTTGTACTCAACATAGCTGTACAGGTACAAAGATTCGGGAGTAAACGTTCAGGGCATGCATATATACCAGCAATATCTCAAATCGGGTTATTGAGGCAATCTGTAGTCACATCCTTCTTTGCCGGCTCGTTCTCTTGCCTCGTTTTCCAGCACCGTTCACAATAACCGCTTGCGAGCAGATCAAGCCTCAATCCATGAAAATGATATTGCTCCTCTAATCGTTCATGCAAGGTACCCAGTAGCGCCTGCTCCAGGTGAAGGACGGTGTGACAACCCTGGCATACCAGGTGATGATGCGTCTTATCATCGATTGCTTCATAGCAGGGCTGCTGGCCTGGAAAGTGAAACATAGAGACGAGTCCAAGTTCCTGTAGAAGTTCCAACGTGCGGTAGATAGTCGAGATGCTCACATATGGATTTTTCTCCTGTACCCGCTTTGTGATCTGCTCTACGCTGAGATGTTCGTGAGCTTCCTGGATTACATGCAGAATCAGATAGCGCTGCGGCGTAGAGCGATAGCCGCGCTGGTACAAGATTGGATTCCTGATATGCATATGACCCTTCTTTGACAAATTTTCGCATCTACTAATATCTTCTGATGAGAATTTTAACACATGTGCAAAATATTTGCAAATAGGTATATTTTGCGGTATACTTTGAAAAGGTAAAAGTCGTCCTGTAGGCTCTTTTTCAGAGTAACGGAGACCGGTATAGCGTAGATCGTTCTTCGTAGTCGTGCTATAAGTCACCTGTATTCTATGCAAGTAGCAGTTTCCCTTTTAGGCACATTTGCGCGAGAGGAGATTTTATGAGTAGTAACTTCAGCATCTCAGCCCTGTCCCACGTGTTCAGTGACAGCTCACAAGAGGTTCGGCGCAAGGTAATCGGCATTTATGCCATTCTGATTACCTTCAATATTGTGATGTGGGCATTGGCTTTTCTCGGATTTTCCGTCCAATACCCCGCGCTGCTCGGCGTGGCATTGCTGGCCTATAGCTTTGGCCTGCGCCATGCTTTCGATGCCGATCACATCTCGGCTATCGATAACGTCACGCGCAAGCTGATGCAGGAGAATAAACGTCCCGTAGCTGTGGGCCTCTTCTTCTCGCTCGGCCACTCAACAATTGTGGTTGCATTATCGGTTGGTATCGCAGTCGCTGCCGTCTTTATTAAAGATGCCATTCCCACCTTGCAAAACGCTGGTGGCCTGATTGGAACCTCGGTCTCTGCTGCATTTCTCTATCTGATCGCCATCATAAACATCCTGGTGCTCTGGGAAATCTTTTTGATGTTCCGCAAAGTGAGAAGGGGAGAAGAATATAACGATCAGACCCTGGATGAGTTTTTAAACCAGCGCGGGCTGATGGGTCGCTTCTTCCGTCCTCTGCTCAAGGTGATTGACAAGAGTTGGAAGATGTATCCCGTTGGAGTTCTCTTTGGCCTGGGTTTCGATACAGCAACTGAGGTGGGATTGCTCGCCATTGCCGCGGCTGAGGCCAGTAAGGGTCTTCCAATTGCCTATATCCTGATTTTCCCCGGGCTCTTCATGGCCGGTATGACATTTATGGACACTACCGATAGCATTCTGATGCTGGGAGCCTACGGGTGGGCTTTTGTCAAACCAATACGGAAACTCTACTACAACCTCAACATCACTCTGATCTCCGTTCTCGTTGCCCTGATCATCGGCACGATTGAACTGCTGAGCATCATCGTCACGCAGGCGAACCTGAGCGGGGGCTTCTGGGATTTTGTCGGCAACCTCGATCTCAACCGCCTGGGCTACATTATCGTTGGCATCTTCGTTCTGAGCTGGGCCATCTCGACAATCATCTACAAAGTGAAGAAATACGATGACATCGAGGTAAATGAGGCTCCTCACAAACGTACTGAGCTTATTGGCAGTGAAGTGGTGAGCGATGAACTTATCAGCGGTGGCGGCCAGTAGAGAGAGCGAATATTCTTTTTCATCTCGAGGAGAGACCTGTGTTCACAACAGCAGGTCTCTCATTTTTTGCATTCTTCCTCACATACTTCTTTAATACTCCAACCCGCTCTACTCATACCAGCTCGTCGGATAGCCTGGCTCGTCAATCGACTGCGCGATGGTCGTGTACTTGAGCGGGTAGAAGGTGTCTATCATAACGGCCAGTTCCTCGGTGCGCTCGGCTCCCAGGCTCTTTTCGACCGCTCCCGGATGCGGCCCGTGCGGGATGCCACGCGGGTGCAGGGAAATCGATGAGCGCTCAATTCCCTTGCGGCTGCCGAAGTTGCCGTTGACGTAATAGAGCATTTCATCGCTATCGATGTTGCTATGGTTGTATGGCACAGGAATCGAAAGCGGGTGGTAGTCGAGTTTGCGCGGGACGAACGAGCACACGACGTAATTCGGCCCCTGGAAGGTCTGGTGAACCGGGGGCGGCTGGTGGATGCGCCCGGTAATCGGCTCAAAATCGCCAATGTTGAAGATCCAGGGATAGTTGCAGCCATCCCAGCCCACCGTGTTGATGGGGTGGAAATCGTACCAGTAGCTGGAGATGGTATTGTGTACTTTCACGCGCACCTCGAAATCACCGCGTTCGGTATGCGTCACAAGCTCTTCGGGACGGCGAATATCGCGCTCGCAGTAGGGTGAGTGTTCGAGCAACTGACCATGCCTGCTCATATAGCGATGCGGTGGCTCAATCGGGCCATGCGACTCGACGGCCAGCAGGCGTGTCTGCGGGCTATCGGCGGGAATATCGAATCGGAAGATGGTGCCGCGTGGAATGATGATGTAATCACCTTCGTGATAAGGCAGCAAGCCAAACGTGGTTTCAAGGATGCCATGCCCATCATGGACGAAGTACATCAGGTCGGAGTCGCCGTCGCGATAGTAGTAGTCCATATTGGTATCGGGCAGGGCAATGCCGATGATGATGTCCTTGTTGAACAAGAGGTTCTGGCGACCCAATACGGCGTCTCCACCGCGCTTTAGCTGGGCAGTTTTGAGGTGGTGGTGGCGCTGCACATCCTGCTGCCATTCCTCAAATGGAAACTGCTGCTGCGTGAAAGGCTCGACTTTCTTGACTCGTGTCGGTGGGTAGTTATAGTAGATGTTGGAATAATCGTTTGAGAAACCCTCGGTGCCGAAGAGCTCCTCGTGATAAAGCGTTCCATCAGGTTTGCGGAACTGCGTGTGTCGCTTTGGGGGTATCTGTCCCAGGCGATGATAAGGTGGCATAGGTCTATCCTCCCTAATGCATTTACACTTGACCCTTTGAGGCCTAGCAGCTATACGCTTCAACAGAGAAGCGGCAGGAGCCAGACCGTTTCCTGAACCCGTTTAGGGATTGAAACTATACAATGCGATTGCGCAATATACCAATGCCCTCGATTTCCAGTTCGACGACATCGCCGCGCTGAATCCAGGGATGAACCTTCGTGGTAAGTTCCAGGATACAGCCGGTTCCCACTGTGCCTGAGCCCATTACGTCTCCCACGCGAATACGGGCATTGCGGGAGGCATGGGCAATCATCTGCGGGAAGCTGTAATAAATCTGGTTGAAGTTGCCACGGGAGATTTCCTTACCATTGACGCGTGCCAGCATGGGCATGTCGTAGCGCTCGCTTGCGCCGCTTCCGCTGCGGCGAGAAGCCAGTTCATCGGACGTAACCAGCCAGGGACCGAGCGAGGTAGCAAAGTCCTTGCCCTTGCCAGGCCCAAGGTTGAGCTTCATATCCAGGCGCTGGAAGTCGCGCGCGCTCCAATCGTTCATGATGGTATAACCGGCAATATAGCCGGCTGCTTCCTCCACAGGTATATCTTTCCCCTCGCGTCCGATAACGCAGGCAATCTCTAGCTCGATATCCAGTTCGTTGCTACCTTCAGGGTAGGGAACCGGTTCATCGGAACCGTAGATTTCGCTGTTGTTGGTAAAGTAGAATGTGGGTATCTGGTACCATTCAGGGATCATATCAGCGTTGCGCAGGGCGCGCGCCGCCCGAACATGCTGCTCGAAAGCGTAGAAGTCGCGCACGGACGGCGGGTCAGGAATGGGCGCGAGCAGTACGAGTTCATTCAACATGTACTGTTTGCCCACGTTCACTTTGATAGGCAGTTCGCCAAAGCCGGCCATGGGCACACCCGCTGCAATGGGCGTCATTGGCACTTCGACGATGTTATCTCGCCCTGCCAGTTCCAGAACGCGCCTGGCTACGGCTAAGCCGTCAGGGTCACGCAGCAGCTCAAGCACCGAGGGATAGTCCAACTCGGTCACACGCTCGCCATGCACGATACCCGCGTGCGTCTTACGGTCGGGAGTTCTGAACGTTACGAGTTTCATATATCAATCCCTTAAAAAGGGCAACCACGAGGATTGCCCTTATCCCTCTATTTTACAAATTGCCGCGCAGTTCCTGTTCGCGTTCCAGCGCCTCGAAGAGGGCCTTGAAGTTACCTTCGCCAAAGCCACGCGCTCCCTTGCGTTCGATGACCTCAAAGAACACCGTGGGGCGATTGACAATGGGTTTGGAGAAGATCTGCAGCAGGTAGCCCTCGTCATCATGATCGACGAGGATGCTGAGTTCGGCCAGATCGCGAATATCTTCGGCAATGGTGCCGACGCGATCCAGCACGCTTTCGTAGTAATTGCGCGGCGTCTGCAAGAACTCGATGCCGCGCTCCTGCAAATTGCGCACCGTGGCGACGATATCGCTGGTATTGAGGGCGATATGCTGCACGCCGGGACCATAGTAGAATTCCAGGTATTCCTCAATTTGCGATTTCTTGCGCCCCGGAGCGGGTTCGTTGATCGGCAGCTTGATACGCCCGCTGCCATTCTGCATCACCTTGGACATGAGGGCGGAATACTCGGTACTGATGGCGCGATCATCGAAGTGAATGAGCTGCGTGAAGCCCAGCACGCGCTCATAGAAGGCGACCCATTCATTCATTTTGCCGAGTTCGACGTTGCCAACAACGTGATCGATGGCCGCCAGGCCCGCGGGACGCGCGCGGCGCGGAACGTCAGTTGAGAGGGGCCGGAAACCGGGCAGGAATGTACCTCTGTAATCCTGGCGCTCGACAAAGGTGTGGATGGTTTCGCCATAGGTGGCAATGGAGGCCAGTTTCACCAGGCCATAATCGTCTTTACGCACGACCGGATCCATCACGCCTTGCGCCCCGCGGCTGGTGGCTTCGCGGTAGGCTTGCTCGGCATCGTCGACGCGGAACGCGACATCCTTGACGCCATCGCCGTGCAGCTTGATATGTTCGGCCATCGCTCCCTCCGGCCCATAGGGTGAGGTGACGACGAGGTGCACGTTGCCCTGCTCAAGCACATAGCTGCAGCGATCGCGCACACCGGTTTCCAGGCCCGCATAGGCGATGGGCGTAAAACCCCAGCCATGGCTAAAATAGTAAGCGGCCTGCCGGGCATCGCCGACATAAAACTCGATGTAGTCGAAGTTCTGAATGGGCATGAAGTCTTGTTCAGGCATAAGCGGCTCTCCTTTGATTCCGAAACTTCTTTGTTTCGCTGTGTTGCAATTGTGGCTCTATGGGCAACCGGCTGTTGCCCATGTGTATGCTACATTTCACTACTGCCATTATACGCAACCGGAGGAGAGACCTGCAAGTCAAGTGGAGGATTTGGGTGAGGCAACATAAAGACCCGGACGATAGTACATATACTATCGCTGGTTAGAAGATATATCTCCAGCGCGGCCACAAAGGCCAGCGCCGGAGATGCATTGCGAAGAAATGATTTACATTATTGGGGCTGTTCCCGCGTACCGCTCGGCGTAATCACCGATAACAGGCAACTTGAACTTCTTGCCCTGGAAAGCATTGATCAGGAGGATGATCCAGACGATAAATGCCGCAAGACCGACCAGCCAGAACAAACAGCCAAACAGGAACGCGAGCACACCAATGTTGGCCGCTGCCAAAGCGAACGTCAATATCTCGATAACGATATAAAACACGGTCAGGGCGACAGAGAGAATTATTGACTGCATAGCGTTGAAGCGCACAAACTGATTCTGCTTCTCACCCAGAAAGAAGATCAGCCCCGTGATCCAGCCGAAAATGTAGCTCAAACCGGCAGCGACATTGGCTTGCATACCCATGGAGGTAGGCCCAAGCGCGCTGGCAGCAGTCGCACCACCGCCTGCTGCTCCATAAGGGTTCTGGTAGCCGTATTGCTGCTGGCCATAAGGATTCTGCTGGTAGCCGCTCTGTTGACCGCTGTATGGATCAGTTGGATTCGGCGTAGGATTATAGCCACCGTACTGACCTTGATTAGGATCCTGGCCCTGATTAGGATTCCAACTCATGATAAAATTCTCCTTCATTTAGGAAGCTAAAGAAACATTAGATGAGTCCAAGCTGGTTCAGACCCATATTTGTCCTTTCAAGCAACAACCGCAAACAAGAATGATATGCGCATTGCCGCTTGTGCAATCCGATAATTCACGATGTAGTATACACGGAAACGTTGGGTTTGTATACAGCATATATGACTAGATTACCAGAGAGGCAAAATCCGTTATGCTATATTGTACGCCGTATGATGAGCTAAGCAGCAGAGTAGCCAATCTGGCAATCCTACCAGACCGATTTCTCGTCTCTTACCCTTATCGTTATAACGCTTTCATCAATCAAATTTCGTTGATCAATCAAATGAAGGAGATTTAACATGAGCTGGGATCCAACGCAGCGGACGCAACCAGACGATGAGCAAAGGCAAGGACAGGCTTCTTAATTACGCCATGCGATGAGTATTTCTGTGTCTGTACTTACGTCTTTCGTTTGTTCGTGGCAGTGGAAAGTCACCAAATGCACCTAGGCCCTACAGTGAAGCGGACGACCTCGCTCATATATCCAGGCGCTGAAGCTAGAGAGAAGCTATTTGCTTGATCCCGGCCCAAGTATTGCTCTCGATTTTATTCACAAGTATGCTTCTTCTGTGGATGCGCTTATCCTTGTGGGCAAGAATGCACTCTCAGAGGTACAGTCAAACGCTGCCGTATTAGAGAAGAGTATAATGATCGACCCATCGCCGGTCCTGCTCTTTCTATACGTAAATATCGGCTGTGGGATCAGTCATACTATCGCTATCGCTCCTGAGAACTGACCGTATCGAGCGCTTCCAGCACGCGGGTAATATCCTGGCAGACCTCCAGTAGCACCTGTGGCAACCACTCTTCGGGACGAGGATGATCGGCCATAATCTCGCCCGGGTTGTCAGGATCGTCGTCATCTTCGCGACGACGTATAATCACGTGCTCTGAGCGATGACGGCCTTCATCGTGCAGGCCACGCAAACCATCGGGATGCCAGATGGGCAGTTCTACGCGCTGTTGCAGCGTTAGCGCCTCCGGCAGCAGGCGGTTATCCTGCATCGCCAGCGTCACACCGGGACGCGTCTCGTTCGCACGGCTGCTGTTTTCACTGGCGCGCAGCTTGAGCATCTGCGTCAAGTCGGCCAGGGACGGCGAGACTACCGAGGTGGAATGCAGTGGGGTGCTGTAGGCCAGGTCAAGCACCAGGGGTGGAATATCGCTGGTGTGCAAATGGGGACAATGTTCGTCGGGCTCGTGAAAAAAATCACAAATCCCAACCGGGCCTTCCTGTGAAAGCGCGGTATCCATCGTACTCCAGGTAAAGGAAATGGTGCAGGAACTGCGATTTTCTGAGCCTTCGCAGCTTCCGGTATGGCAGGTGCAGGCAAATTCGCGCTCGAGCGAACGCGCATTCATCCAATGCTCAGGATGGGTGACAAGCTCAAGTCTGGCCGCCGCATTCAGGAAAAGAGTCGTCAGGTCTTCATAGGTTAACATGTGAAACATCACTCCTCGCCGCCCATGCATGCAATGTGTGGGTAATTCATCAGGGGTTCCTTCGTCTGGTTCACCTGTTTACGGCGTGCCTCTATATTACCGGTGCCAGGGGTTTGTGTCAACAGGCATAGGCTGCCATCCACTCATAATTCTTTCAGCGGGCCTACGGCCCGTCAGGA
This sequence comes from Ktedonobacteraceae bacterium, assembly GCA_035294305.1. Lineage (GTDB taxonomy): Bacteria > Chloroflexota > Ktedonobacteria > Ktedonobacterales > Ktedonobacteraceae > DASRBN01. Next base: position 140,255 of record DATGLD010000025.1, read on the forward strand.
CGGGAGGGGAAGCAAGCGGGGACACCCCGCACCCCGGCAGGGGTGAAACCCCTGCACCCCGAGTTATGAGTGGATGTCAGTCACCTTCACCTTGACAATTCACTTCAATTTCTGGTATTTTATATCGTAATACGACATAAAGGAAAAACAATCTATGAAATCAAGAGACGAACTGACAATGAATGAGTATCAAGCTCTGGCCGAATTTCGTTATCAAATCCGGCGTTTTTTGCATTTCAGCGAACAGGTTGCTCGTGAGACAGGCCTGGAGCCACAACAGCACCAATTGCTGCTCGCGCTCAAGGGACTGCCCGAGGGCAGGAAAGGCACTATCGGTGAACTGGCCGAACGGTTACAAATTCAGCATCACAGCACGGTTGAGCTGATTGATCGCATGGTAGAACATCACTTCATCCAACGCCATCGCGACGAAGAGGATCAGCGCCGCGTGATCATTCAACTCACTCCCGCGGGGGAAGAGGTACTGCGTAAGCTCTCGCTGCTGCATCATACTGAACTTCAGACGACGGGACCCACGCTGGTCCAGGCCCTCAACAGGCTTATTGATACTGAAAGCTGACAAGCAAAGGAGGAATAGATATCTTGCTTCCAGGTATCTGGCATAAATTTGTGAAAGGCATCAGCAATCTGGGCAATCACGAGGCGCTCGGTAAATTAGGTGATTTTACTGCCACGCCGCGCATGATTGTTATCTCTTTGCTTGCAATTATTATCGGTGTAATCAGCGCCTTCGTAGCGCTTATTCTCCTCAGACTGATCGGCTTTTTTACCAATCTCTTTTTCTTCCAGCGTCTGGGGTTTGCCCTGGTTTCGCCCGCAGGCAACCATCTCGGCGTTTTAGTGATCCTGGTGCCCGTCATCGGAGCGCTCGTTATTGGATTGATCGCGCGCTACGGGTCTGAACGCATTCGCGGTCACGGCATCCCTGAAGCCATTGAAGCCATCCTCATCAATGGTAGCCGCGTAGAACCGAAGGTGGCTTTCTGGAAACCCTTATCTTCCGCGCTGTCAATTGGCACCGGCGGACCATTTGGAGCCGAAGGCCCGATCATCATGACCGGTGGAGCATTCGGTTCGCTGATTGCCCAGTTTTTCCAGCTTTCGAGCACCGAACGCAGGACGCTGCTGGTGGCAGGCGCAGCGGGGGGCATGTCCGCCACATTCGCCTCACCGGTAGCAGCGGTTCTGCTGGCCGTCGAACTACTGCTCTTTGAGTGGAAGCCACGCAGCCTGGTACCGGTAGCGCTGGCCAGCGCTGCGGCTGCGGCAATGCGGCGCTATATCATCGGCATGGGTCCGCTCTTCCCAACGCCGCCTCATCCGGCGTTTATCGGTCCGGGTGGTCTGCTTGGCTGTGTGGTGGTGGGACTGCTTGCCGGTGCTCTCTCGGCGCTCTTGACGGTGGCCGTCTACGCCGCTGAAGACGCGTTTCGCCTGCTGCCCATCCATTGGATGTGGTGGCCTGCTATCGGCGGGCTGGTGGTTGGTATCGGCGGCTTGATCTTCCCACAGGCGCTTGGTGTGGGCTATGACATGATCGGCACACTATTGGCAGGCAAGGGTACAGTCGAGTTGATCCTGGGTATATTGATCGTCAAGTCGATTATCTGGTCGGTATCATTGGGTTCAGGCACCTCCGGTGGTGTCCTGGCGCCACTCCTGATGATGGGAGGCGCGCTCGGCGGACTTGAAGCCTTTTTCTTGCCGAACGAAGGATTGGGTTTCTGGCCGCTGGTTAGCATGGGAGCCATCCTGGGCGGCACGATGCGTTCTCCCTTTACGGGCATCATCTTCGCCCTCGAGCTGACCCACGACGTGAATATGCTCTTGCCACTGTTAATAGCCGTAGTTATCGCACATGGCTTCACCGTCCTGGTGATGCGGCGCTCGATCTTGACTGAAAAGGTCAGCCGGCGCGGGTATCATTTGACCCGCGAATATTCGACCGACCCGTTGGAGATCATCTTTGTGCGCGAGGTCATGCGAACGAATATCGTTGCCCTCTCCGATAAAATGTCACTACAAGACCTGGTAAAATTGCTGAATAAGAGTCCCACAGCTGCACCCGCCAGCGCGAACGGAGGAACCAGCATGACACAGGAGGCGATCAAGTCGCTTGCTCCTGCGCCTCCCGCCACAATAAACAAAGAGGCTAGCAGCAGAACCGCTGGTCGCATACAGCACCTCTACCCGGTATTAGATGCCGGGGAATACCTGGTTGGCGTCGTGACCAGGCGCGATTTGGAGAATCTTATCTCTATGGCGGCCGAAAGTGGAGATGGAAGCGGAGATGGCTTCACCAAGAAGCTTGCCGATGTGGTAAACCATTATCCCATCGTGGCCTACGCCGACGAACCGCTGCGGGTAGTGGTGTATCGTATGGCCGATACAGGCCACACGCGTTTTCCTGTTGTGGAGCGCGATGATCCAAGGAAAATGGTAGGTATCGTTTCGCTGAATGACCTGCTCAAAGCCAGGGCGCGCAGCCTGGAGGAAGAGCGCCACCGCGAACGAGTCCTGCGCCTGCGCCTCTTGTTCCCAACGCGCGATGTGGAAAAAGCGAAAAAGGTCGAATAGGGCTTCATTCAGGAAAAAGCCGGTTCCCTTACGTGTAAGGGAACCGGCTTTTTCCTGAATGAAGCCCTCCCCGCCTTGAAAAAATCACTTAAATGATTTATTATTCTTATACGATCAAATAAATTTTATCGATGGGGAAAGTTCGATGCTGGAATCCTACGAAATCGAAAATATCGAGCAATTACGCGCTATCTCTGACATGTTGCGTGTGCGCATCATCGATCTCCTCTTGAGGCAGCCTATGACCGTGACGCAAATCGGCGAGGAATTGGGTGAGGCTCCGGCCAAAATTCACTATCACGTGCGCGAGTTGGAGAAGGCGGGCTTGCTGCGATTGGTGGAAACACGCGAAAAGGGCGGCATCCTCGAGAAATATTACCAGCCCATAGCGCGCGAGTTCACAGTAGAGAAATCCTTACTTTCCGCGCCGCCCGACGAGGCCCTCGGCGCAACGAGCAATTTTCTCAATCAAATCAAGGATGGTTTTCAACGCGCACTGAGGTGGGCCATACAACAAAAAGAGAGCAAACCAGGAATAGGTCTGGGCGTCGCGCACTTATATATGACACTCCAGGAACAGGAGCAGCTTGGCAAGCAGATTTTTGAGCTGCTTAAGCCGTATGAAGTCCGGCGCGGCATCGAGGGGGAACGAGAACTGGTAAGCGCAATTCTTGTCTATCCGCAGTTGAGCCCGATGTCCATTTTAGATACAACGCCGGCAGAATCGAAGTTAGAGGTCACATGGACGGTGGGAACGGCAGTGTTCAGTCGTGCTGATCTGGTGAAGGCGGTAGTACAGGGGAAACATTTACGCATTAAAGTGGTGGGCGTCTGTCAATTTGCCGATGATGTGACCGCCGACCTGGTAGACCAGGCGGTCGATTACTTTCACCTGGTTGGTAAGCTCATTGCTCCGGCTGGAGTGCGCGAAGTCTTAATGAAAAAAGTTGAGGCAGCGGGGACGCGATAATTGACTTTGACAAAATAATCTGCTAATGGACGTAGGGCCGATCAAGCGGCGCTGGGCGCGAGCAATCGGCCCCTACGCAGCTAGGAGAATGTTATGCCTGCGCAAACACCAACCGGCCCATTGGGTGAGACCGCCGGTATGGCTCCGGCAGCTAAAAGCAGGGGATTGTTCATCAATCGCAATTTTACGTTGCTTGCCATTGGCCAGGCGATCTCCAATATGGGCGATTTCGTCTATAGCACCACGCTGCTGGTATGGGTGTTTGTTCTGACGCATTCGGCGGCAGCTGTTAGCGGCGTGTGGATTGCGCAGTACGCGCCGATTTTCCTGCTTGGTCCTATCGCCGGTGTTTTCGTTGATCGCTGGAATCGACGGCGCACGATGATTGTGGCAGATGTGGTACGGGCAGTTGTCGTCCTGTTGCCATTCGTCGTGCCAACTTTTTTGCGCTTACCGGCCATCTACAGCAGCATTTTCCTGGTTTCAGGCTTTTCACGCTTCTTTATGCCCGCGCGAGCAGGGGTGATACAGGTGATCGTGCCCGAAGAGCAGCGTACCCAGGCCATATCTATTTCGCAGACAACTTTCGCGCTCGCCTTTATCGTTGGCCCGGCCATCGCCGCGCCGCTCTACTTCATCGTTGGGCCATTCATAGGCAGCCTGATCGATGCATTCTCGTTTCTGGTCTCAGCCGCGTGCCTGATCGCCATGCAGGTCTCGCGAGAAGCCATGCAGCCCGCGCTCTTGCACACAAAACGACGCTCGTCAAGTGGCTTGCAGGCAGTTATCGCTGAACTGTTCGATGGCTTCAAATACGTGGCAAAGAGTCGCACGCTTTTCATTGTCATCATCCTGGCGGCTATCGTGATGCTTGGAGCGGGTGCGCTCAATGCCCTGGATATCATCTTCGTGACGCGCAACCTGCACACCAGCGCTTCCTATTATGGCCCGCTAACGGCCCTGGCCGGGCTGGGCACGCTGATCGGCGCAATTATAGCGGGCATCGTTGCAAAAAGAGCGACGCCCAGGATGATCCTGACGGGGAGTGTCTTTCTGCTGGGAGTCGGCATTATTCTCTATTCGTTGCAAACCTGGATCGTGTCAGCACTTATCATCATTTTCGTAATGAGCATTCCGCAGGGAGGAATCGAAGTTGGCGCCGGTCCGCTGCTGATGCAGGCGACGCCGCGCATGCTGATGGGCCGGGTACAGTCGGTACTTGAAACGGCGATGTATGGCATGAGCCTGCTGTCTATCGCGTTGGCAGGATACTTTGCGCAGTTTATTGGCGTCAATATCATCTTTGCTGTGGGTGGGGTGTTGTTCGCGCTCGGCGGTGTTGTTGGCTGGCTCGGCATTCCGGCCCATATAGCTCCGGAACCTGAGACAGAACAATAATCATGGAGGAACTCTTATGCCCGGCATTCGTTTACAGCGCCTGGCGCAGGTGTTAGTGCGTTATTCGCTGGGTCTCAAAAAAGGCAAACGCAATGTGGACCGCTGCATCAAACATACGCTGTTCGATGAAAAGATGGGCGGCACGGTTCACCTTGCGCTGGGCGCCAGCCTTCCCGAAACCGGCGGGTCAATCAGCCCGCTTTACACTGGGATATGGTGCGCGATTTGCGAACCGGGAGTGAATTTCGCATCGATGGCGAGTTATTCTGCAAAGATGGTGAGTTTGTCGTGCAATACAAAAAGGGGGTGAAGCGCGAACAATCACGCTTCACCCCCTTTTTGTATTGCACGCACGAGATTAGAGCATCGGGCGCACTGAACGAAGGGTATAGGTCGTCACACCACCAGGTGTGGATACACTCACCTGATCTCCTTCTTTATGCCCCATTAGAGCCTTGCCGACAGGTGATTGATCGGAAATGAGGCCGGCCTTGGGATCGGCTTCAAACGTCTCAACGATTTTGAAGAGGCGAGTCGCGCCGGAACTCGTTTCGACTTCTACCTGCATGCCAATACGCACGACTGGAGGCCCGTCGACCGCATCATGCATATCGGCCGTCATGACTTCGGCGACGGCAAGCAAGCGCTCCAACTCTAGAATCTGGCCTTCCAGCTTCGCCTGCTCGTTTTTTGCGTCCTCATAGGCGCTGCTTTCACTGATATCGCCGGCCTCTTTCGCCTCGTGGATATAATCCGCTATCTCTTTACGTTTGACAGTGCGCAGGTATTCCAGGCGCTCCTGCATTTTAGCATAGCCTTCAGGAGTCAGGCGATAGATACGCTGTTCGGACTTCGCATCACTCTGTCCACCAATACTCATTGAATACTCCTCTCTACTTGTGAGGGGAAACGGGAGAAAATCACCGGGCCGGCATAGCGGCCCTCATACTCCGTAAATGACAGTACAACAAAGATAACAAAGGCGTGGAGAATGTATCGATTCCTCACTCCCCTGTCTGGGAGCATACGCTCCTGGGCAAATGTATAGTGTAAAGGTGACCGCCATGGCCAACCTGATCACCTTTATGAAAAGGCATTCCTTGCAGACATGAAGGAGATTATACGGCCTGTACTAGCGAACGTCAAGTGTTATGGTCACCATTTTATTCTTCTGATGCCAACTTGCCAATACGATACAGGCCTGTACCACAAACGGAGCATTTCCCGCGTATCGCAGTCCTTCCATTCTTCATCGTCACTTCATGCGCGTCCTGTACCGTTCTCTTTTGCTTACATTTGACACAATAGGCCTCGACCACCAGGCTATCCGCCTGCTCTTGCTCAGCACCAGACTGCTCGGGTCCCGGTTCTGGCCCCTGATCTTGCGACAAAGGGCCACCGCTTTCCTCTTGTTTCACAACCTGTTCCGGCTCAGAGGGCGGCGGTGACTCTTCGGGTGTTGAAGGAGCGGGGATGGCTAGCTCAACGAGTTGTTCATCTTGCTCGTTGGACTCCACTTTTCGCGTCTCTGCAAAACCGAGCGCCTCCACCTGCTCCTGTAGATGAGCCAGCGCGCTATTGCTTCCTGCTTGTTGTTGCCGCCCCTGCTGGCTCCAGCGCAGGATGGCCGCAGCTACCGCATCCGGCAGTTCCTCATGGACGGCAAGACCCGCATCACGAAGCAGTTCAACCTGGACATGCCCTGGTCTACCACGCGGACCAGCAACGTACCGCGAGCCCTTCACCTCAGATGCACCCCAGATGATTAAGGTGGGCTGTGTCAGCTTTTCAAGCTGTCCGCTTACATTATACGCCAATTTTCCTGCCAACAACGCCATCGGCGCGTGTTCCGCCCCTAACTGGTGGGCGGCGGCATAGTAATGGTCAAGACCGGAATCTCCGGTAAAAGCATGCCGGCGCCCTCTGACATAGCGAAGCGCAGGCCGCGTACTGAGCAAGGAATACACCAGCAATTTCACTGTCGGAGCATCGATAAGGTTGGCTATCAATGCCGGCGTTTGCTCATCTCCGAACAATGCCACCGGAGAGATCAGCACCAGGCGCTCACATAACGATGGAGAAGTGGCGGCTACCGTTACCGCGAAGTTACAACTCACCCCGCTCGCAATAATAGTTGCCGGCTGCCTCACTGCATCTGCCAGGAAATCACGACAGAGGGCGATATATGTCTCAGGAGCGTATGCTAGCCGGGGATGATCTGAGAGGCCAAAACCCAGCAAATCAGGCGCGTATACACGATAGTATGGGGCCAGGAACTCCATGATACGGCGCATCTCATAGGCCGAAGCCCCAACTTCCAGGGTATGTAATAAAAGCAAAGGGGGAGCATCAGCCGCTCCTCGCACCTTATAGAAGACATGCTCCTGCCGCCAATGATAAATACGATCCTCACCAGGCAACTCGCTCTCCAACTGCTGAGGTGTATCTAACATGTGGCGCAATGCGACCACTGCCGCAACGACCGCTGTAGCGAGCATACTTAAACCAAGTAAGCGGATCAGCGCCACTACCAGGCGACCTGCCGTTTTCTGCATCGAACCCTCCTACTTTTCGTCCTGTCCACCAGGGTGAGATTGATCACCGCCCCGCCGGACAAATGGGTGGGATGGTCTCACGTCGAGGTAGTATACCACGGTAGGGCGATTTACCAGTCGAGCCAGCAAGAACCCTCCCGGTAGGGACAGGTCTCAGACCTGTCCCTACCGGGTCCACCAGCTGACCTCAAATGACTCGATTTTTAAATCCCGCGGATACTATAGTTACTTCCGTTGACGCGAACCGTTAAGGACACTACAATACTCGATAATATATAGAAGCGCATCTATGCTTGCGGAGATATCATGCGTGTTATTCAAGACCTGTCCGAAATGACAGAGACAGCAAGGGGCTGGCTTGCCGGCGGGACTGTTGGTTTCGTACCTACAATGGGTCACCTGCATGCCGGGCATTTGACACTGGTGCAAGCTGCGCAGCGTGAATGCGAGATCAGTGTCGTCAGTATTTTCGTCAACCCATTACAGTTTGATTCCAGCAGAGACGCTGCCCTCTATCCCCGTAACCTCCCACAAGACCTTCAATTACTGGATAATGAGCAAGTAGACGTTGTGTTTGTCCCCGAATCCGAGGATATCTATCCTCCCAACTTTTCTACTTATGTTACTCCTAACGGTCCAATAACACAATGGTTACAAAAGACGCAGCGCTCACACTATGCTCGCGGCGTTGCCACTATTACGACGAAACTCTTCCAGCTTATACGCCCTGATACCGTCTATTACAGCCACAAAAACGCGTTGCATCTTGCTTTATCGCGCCAGGTCATTCGCGATTTGAATTTCGATATCAGTTTGCGGCTGCTGCCGGTGATTCGTGATCCTGATGGATTGCCACTGGGTAATCACCCGCAGCGCATCTCAGCTGCTAAACGACGAGCCTTCTCTTTACTCTACCAGGCATTACTGCTGGCTAAAAGTATGATTGAGCAGGGCGAACGTGATGTGGCCGTGATCGAAAAAGCTATGGAAGATGTGACAGCGGCGTCATCACTATTGAAGCTGGATTTTGCGATCATCTGCGACCCTATGACGTTTGAGGGCCCGGGGAATACTCTTGCCACACCGCTACCCAATACGCTGATTCTGGCCGCAGGCTCGGTCGGCAATACCTACATGATCGATAATATACTCTGGATGAGCGAGGGATACTGGCTCATCTGAACCTTAGAGGGGATGGCCTGATCCTGAAAAGGGTTATGTATGCAGGAGTTGTTTCCTCTCGTCCGCTAGGGGCAGGCCCTGCTGCCCCTAGCGGACGAATAGCAAGGATATACAACTATGATTTTTGCTTTGATTGTTTTCGGCACGCGCCCTAGGACAAAAGTCCTGGGACAAGTGCAATATAGCTGCCCTATGTGCCGCCAGTACAGTTACCACGTCGTTGTGCGCTCACACAACTGGTTTACGCTCTACTGGATACCGGTTCTTCCATTAAAGAAACGGTATATCTCGCGCTGCAATTTCTGTGGCTACCAGGAACAGGTGGATGACGCGCAGGTGAAAAGGTGGTTTCCATAGGAAAGACCGGATAGCCTGGCCAAATATCCGGTCTTTTCATAACATGCAGTTTCTTTTTATCCAAACAAATGCTTAGCGTACAAATTGCTTCAGCACCTCATCGACACCTGGATGATTGCGGTTCAGGCGCAGGTCCTCATTTCCCGCTGAGTCAGTTTGTAAGAGCAGAATACCTTGCTGGACGCAAGTATTGAGCAGTTCCCTGGCAGATTCGCGTGTGAGGCGCCCACGGAAACGATTCTTTGGATTGACGGGGTCACCGATAAAGTTAGAAACGCCGATGATCGTGCGCCACGACCAGTTGCGGTCGATATAGTCAAGAAATTGCAAAAATTGGGGATCAAGCACATCCATCGGATAAGGCGAGTATTGGGAAGGCGCGGCGCCAGAAGAAACGGCGGGCATCGCCCCCGTATTACCGCTCATAGACATAGGAGGGCTGTAGCTACCATTACCGGTCAGGCCGGCAGTTACCGGAGTCCCTCCCGGTACTAATGGCACAAACTGGCTGGCGCTGCTTATAAGATCTCGGCTGACGGTTCCTGGTATACCAACAACGATCACAGTTTTGTTTAGACGAAGCTTCAATCGGGCGCTAATTCGGGTGAAATCTTTATCTCCAGTCATCAGGACGAATGTAGAGATAGTAGGTCGATCAAAGACGGTTTCAATAATATCCATCAACATATTGAGGTCAACAGTGCTTTGTACTACTGTACTTTGTACAATCGTACTCGCGCTACCTGCATTGATGGCAGGCAAATGCCCTGTATTGCCTGCCTGCTGACCCGGGGTGGGATTTGCGTATCCGGGATATCCCAGGGGGCCGGTACTTCCGGTATGGCCAAGAGGGCCGGTAGGCGCTGATTGTCCGTAGGGATTTTGATAGGAGGGAAACGGGCGAGATGCTTCGCGCTGCTGGTAATCGGGCACATCGTATCCTTCTCCAAGGAGGTTATCCTCTTCGGTGAGAAGATGCTCCTCGAGTTCTGGATGGCCGAAACCAGCCGGCTCCTCCTGATCCCTGGGTGATTCCTGGTAAGGGGTCCAACCGTTAGCCACACTCTGCGACGAGAGGGCCGGTAGAGGGCCGGAATTGCCGAGTGGGCCGGTGGGCCATGGCCGGGGATAAGGCGCGGCAAAACCGCCTGTACCTTGCTCAGAAGCCCCTCCCAGCGCCCCTGTAGGGGGATTACCGGAAGCATAATGAACCGTTCCCATACGAATCCGGTCGCGCTGCTTTGCCGGGCAATCGACGCGGTCGATCATAGCAGCAGTGAGACTCCCTTTAAATGGTTCCGGCTGGCGAGACCAGTCCGCATAGGCGCGGGCCACCATTACAGTCCCATACCGGCGCGCAACGGCGATCAACTCTTGCGGGTCGGGCTCGCGCCGCTGGATATTCAGCATACTATAACGGATGTTCTCAAAATCGATGAATAAAGCAATATCTTCGGGCACAATCTTCTCCTCTCATAGGGAGAAACCGCGCAGGCCAAGATGTATGATTGTTCAGGTGCTCGGATAGCGAAGAAATGAATAGGTTCTCGGTCTTCGCTGCTATCCTGTAACTATGAGCATATCACACTTTAGAAGTAAAGTCGAGTGGTCTGCGCCTTTACTTTACGTTTTCCTTATGTTATAGTTGTCATACAGATAGATAGGGACATGAAGCGTCTTTGGATAGACATGTGTCCTTTACAAACAAGTCAGAGCCAATCAATAGCTCTTCAGGTACAATGGCTATGGAGCTAACAACAACTGCATTACGTTCCCTGGATAATACAATTTGTCCTGTTGCGCGCACCGCCAACATCATCAGTGGGAAATGGACGCTACTCATTATCCGCGATTTAGCTTCTGGTGTCAAACGTTTTAATCAGCTTGAGCGTTCCTTACACGGGATTAGCCCCAAGACGCTTTCCGAGCGCCTGCGCTACCTGGAGGAGGAGGGGGTGATCATCCGCCAGACCTTTGCCGAGGTGCCTCCCCGTGTCGAATACTCATTGACTGAGAAAGGACACGACCTCGTCGAGGTGATCGAGTGCATGCGCTGCTACGGAAATCGCTGGCTATGCAATGCTCCCACAAGTGACTCCTAAGATACAACTTCCTCTATATATTCCTACTGATTAAAGAGTGCAGGCCGGCCAGCGCATTCACTGCTTGCTCCCTTGCCACGTTTCTAGCGGTGCGGGTCGAACATATATCCAGATTACATAAAAACCGGGGGTGGCCCCGGTTCTTTTGCTTAGCGAAAGCGAAATAATTGAAATGCGCTCCGCAGGCTCAGGAGAGAGCCAAAGTGCAAGCAGACGCAAGCTAGATTAGCGGATGGCACCAACCAGTTCACGATCATGATCAGCGAGGAAGCGATGGAGGGTTCCTTCGTCTTCTGCAACCGTTGTACTCTGTTCTGCTAGCTGACTTTCTGTTCGACAAAGCAAATCATAAAGGCTAGCTACATCGTAGCGCATCTGTACCTGAAGCTGGCCGTCACTATTGAAGCCTTCTATGAAGAGACCTTCCTCTTCCTCGTGGATGGCAAAGCTGCTCACACCGACCTGGTCTAACACCTGACCGACGGCGTGCAATATGCTTGCATAACTGAACATGGCCCGCATTGATCCCTCCCTAAGTGAGATAGAGTTTGACAATCATTGTGTTTTGGTAGACGACTCTGTCAAATTCAACACTACCTGGCAAATCTGGAATGTGTTGTGATGTTTTATACCACACCAGTCTAGTTTACCATAACGTTTTGCGAGACGTCAAGTCAGAATCTGCTGGCGGTACCATTACCATTACTAATTCCAGCCGGGGTTGGCCACGACCCGCCATCGCGCGGGGCGGCCGTTTTTCTGGCGCTGTAGCCTCCCGTTTCGCGACCAGGGGCATTGAGGATTTCGATGGCCTTCAGGCGCCAGAAACGCGCGCTGGCGGGGCGTTTGAGAGCCAGGTATTCGGCAAGTGCCTCATCGGTCATACCGGGGTTTGCGCGCAGCGCTTCGATGGTCATCTGCAATTTGTCAGGGTTGCCACCGGCCGCCATAACAGGTACCTCATTCAGAGGTGGGGTTACCGAACTGGCCGTACCCTCCTCAATGCCGCCAATGGCCACCACCTTCCCTGTGATGGGCCGCCCGGCATCGCTAGCTTCATCCCTTTCAACCGCACCCGGAGTCAGCGTAGCAGGTGTGGCAGCATTCTGCTGCATACGATTGGTCAGGGCAAGAATGCTCGACGCGTTGATCCGACTGCCGCTGGTGAGCGCGCGGCGTAGCGTAGCCACGGGCAGATTCGTCTGTTTGGCCAGTTCCGCAAGGGCGTTGAGTTGTTGAGCCTTTTCCTGCTTCTCCTCGGCTTCGGTTTCGGTTACTGTTTCGGCCATCATTGTATAGACGATGCCGAGCAGCGGAAAGGCGCTGGCCATAAATGGAAAGACGCTGGTAAGCCAGGGCGCGGTACTTTCGGCGGCGCTTAACATGGTCGTACTGTGAAACTGCTTGGCATAGGCCCAGTTGACAGCCCAGGAAAAGACGGTACACATCACAATGAGCAGCCAGTGCTGCCAGACAGCCTTGGGTGTGCGGTAACGGCGGTAGCGCTGGAACGCGGTCCACGAAAGCAGGTACACCGTCACATCTATGCTTATGGCAATAGCATAGCTGACTGCCCACCACCAGACGCCTTCTGGCCCCTGGGATGGCTCAAACGACGCGAAGAAATAGGCGACATGCGGAATCGAGGCCGCAAGAAAGACAGCAAACGCTATCCAGAAAAAGTACTTCATGACGGAGCATTCCCCCTCACAGTATTTTTTACTTCCCTTAATGGTTCCTGAGCAAGCATACTGTATGAGAGGCTCCGAGTCAAAGCAGAGATAGACGCTAGTACATTCGGGCTAATTTTCGAAAAGGCATGAAGCTGTCCTGCTCTCCTCAATGCCTTTTACCGGCCGGGCGCTGAGCCGGGCAAAAGAAGAGGCCCCGCCGGCGATAACAGGCCTTCACAAACAAATGGATCCGCAGGTCAGTCGTAATACTCCAGACCCAGGTGCGTGATCAGGTCTTCGCCCATGATATGGCGCAATGTGTTCTTCAGTTTCATCAACTGTATGAACAAATCGTGCTCTGGATAGAGACCTTCAGCCGTTTGTGGCGACTTGAGATAAAAGCTCAGCCACTCCTGGATGCCAATTGAGCGCAGTTCTGGCGTTCTCTTGGCGAGGTCGAGGAACAACACCAGGTCAAGGGCGATTGGCGCGGCTAGAATTGAATCGCGGCACAGGAAATTCAGTTTGATCTGCATGGGATAGCCGAGCCATCCGAAGATGTCGATGTTATCCCAGGCCTCTTTCTGATCGCCGCGCGGTGGATAATAGTTGATGCGAATCTTGTGGTAGATGTGCTTGTACAGGTCTGGATACAGTTCGGGTTGGAAGATGTATTCGAGCGAGCCCAGCTTCGACTCTTCCTTGGTTTTGAACGATTGCGGCTCGTCAAGCACTTCGCCGTCGCGATTGCCAAGGATGTTCGTTGAGAACCACCCATTCACGCCGAGTAGCCGCGCCTTGAAGGCAGGCGCGAGCACGGTTTTCATGAACGTCTGGCCGGTTTTGAAGTCCTTACCGCAAATCGGCGCGGAATTCTGCCGGGAAAGCTCGCTGAGCGCCCTGGTATCGACGGTAAGGTTCGGCGCGCCGTTGGCGAAGGGCACGCCTTCTTTCAAAGCCGCGTAGGCGTAAATCTGCGAAGGCGCTATGCCGGGATCGTTGGACTCCAGGCCCTTTTCGAACGCTGCAATGGTCTCATGTACCGCTGTAGGCTCAAGAAAGATTTCAGTTGATCCGCACCAGATCATCACTACGCGATCGACGGTCTGCTTGAAGTTGCGGATATCGTCCATGACCTGCTCGGCCAGATCGCGCTTGTTCTTGCCTTTCTTTACATACGTACCATGAAGACGCTTGACGTAATGCTGATCGAAGACCGCCGGCATAGGCTTGATCTTCTCGAGGTATGGCTTCAGCTTTTCCAGTGTAGGCTTCTCGAGTACTTGAGCATGAATGGCAGCTTCATACACGTTGTCTTCAAAAATGTCCCATCCGGTAAATACAAGATCGTTCAGATCGGCGAGCGGCACAAAATCTTTTATGAGCGGAGTCTTGTTGTCCGTTCGCTTGCCTATGCGGATGGTTCCCATCTGGGTGAGAGAACCGATCGGCTTGGCCTGTCCGCGGCGCACCGCCTCGACTCCGGCGATCATTGTGGTCGCCACCGCGCCCAAACCAACCACCATCACCCCAAGCTTTCCAGTGGCCGGTGCAATTTTCTCCGCAGCGGCCTGCTTGCCGCCGTCCTTCGCAGTCGACATTGTTTTCTTCAACCTTCCTTTGGCCTGTCAGTGTGATGCTGACGAAACGATCGATCGTACTATATAACTTGTATTATATGGCCTATTAGATAAAAGCGGAAGTGGATCGGGCCGCGATCAAACAGGATCTGCTTCGCTGTTGATAGCGAAGCAGAGGAAAAACGCGCGTAATCTCTTTCAGTTATATGGCATGTCGTATCTTTTCGTCACTTCCGCACCCCCAGGCGATTTGGCCGGAAATCCGTCCAGCGCGCACCGTATCTCAGCCACCACCTCCTCATGTTTTTCACTCTCAAGCGCCTGCTCCAGCGCCTCTTTTGCGAGCGGGCCGCCGAGACGACCGAGCGCCCAGGCCGCATGCCCTCTCACAAGTGGCTCTACATCATGTAAAGCATTGATCAGCGCCGGAACCGCTTGTTGATCGCCGCTATTGCCGAGGGCAACGCAGACGTTACGCAGCAGACCGCGGCGTTTGGCGCGCTTTATCGGGCTGGAACGGAACCGTTCACGAAACTGCTCTTCGGTTAGGGAGAGCAGAGGGATGAGTTCGGGACTACCGCCAATGCCAGGACGGGGTTGGAAAGCACGACGAGGCTGGAAGTGAACAGGCTGTGAGAAGCGCGAGCGGTGTGGAGGGTTAGAAGGTATATCAGTCTGATCGCGCAGGCCAAGACGTTTTTCCGCGATTTTGTTGACGGGGCAGACTTGCTGGCAGATGTCGCAGCCGAAGATGAGGTTGCCCATGAGCGGGCGGAGTTCGAGGGGGATGCTGCCGCGCAGTTCGATGGTGAGGTAGGAGATGCAACGCGTGTTGTCCAGGACGTAGGGAGCCGGCAGGGCAGCGGTGGGACAGGCATGGAGACAGATCTCGCAGTTGCCGCAATTAGCCTTTGCAGGCAGATCATAGTTCTGACCCTTGTCGCCGCCAAGTGGGAGGGTGGTGACAATTTCGGCGAGGAAGATCCAGGAACCCCAGCCCTTGGTGAGGATATTGGTATTCTTGCCGTACCAGCCAAGCCCGGCGCGCTGGGCGACGGCACGATCTACCATACGACCCGTATCGACGAAGAGGCGAGTCTCTACATCGCCGACTTCGCTGCGCGCATATTCACGCAGCCAGGCGGCGAACTGCTGCAGCCTGGGCTTGATGATGTCGTGATAATCATCGCCCCAGGCATAGCGAGAGATGCGTCCGCGGGGAGTGTCGTGCTGGTCTTCATCGGGCTGCTGTGTGAGGTAGCACATGGCAAGGGCAATGATGGATTGGGCGCCTGGCAGCAGCGCGTCGGGATGACAGGAAACATCCACGCGTTCGGCTGTGAACCAGGGAAGGCCGTCCATAAGCCCGTGGGCAATACGTTCTTTGATGACGCGCTCGACTTCAGGAAATTCCTGCGCACCTGTGATGCGGACAATATCGAAACCGAGCGAATATGCATATTCTTTGATGGTAGTGGTATTTAACATGGATATTTTGAAAGCGTTGATACGCAAGACGGGTTTTCGGGAGGGCGGCCTTTAAGGTCGCCCTTACCATGATACCTTTAGCCCTGTTGACGATACTAATTCGTTATATCACGTTTTTGCTGGAGCCACAACGAGAGGCCGATGAAGATGAGCAGGTAGGCCAGCAGTACGAGCACAGCGTGCAGGTCACTGATGGAGCTGGGATCAGAAAGTGAGGTGGCACCAAAGAATCTCAGGTACTGGTTCTGATTTTGTTGTAGAGCGCCCGTATTAGAGCCGATGAAGTAATCAGGTATGGCGCGCAGGAAGTCACCGGCGGCGCCTCCGGCAGCGGCTCCAATGAGGACGAGGATGGTATGCAGGATGTTTTCTCCCAGGAGCAGCCAGGTGAGCGCTCCGGCAATTCCGGCGGCGGTTGAGCGTCCCAGCGTCGCGAGGAAGAGCGCGAGCATGGAGTAGACGAAGAGGCTGGCGATAGTGATGAGCAGGTAGAGCAGGGCATGGCCGAACCAGGCGGCGGTGAAGAAGTCAAAGTTATATGGCAGGCCGGTGAAGAGGTTAAAGAAAAGTCCGAGCAGGATGCCAAGGACGATCATGACGACCGCTCCAATGGCACAGCAGATGAGAGCAGCGCCAGCTTTGGCCAGCAGAAATTGCGCGCGCGTCGGGCCGCGCGTGAGCATCAGGCGTACGGTGCCAACACCATATTCACCGCCGACCATCGCACCGAGCAGGATAACGATCAGCACCTGGCCGAGTATAAGAACAGCCTGGTTCACAAGATAGAGGGCCAGCGGTGGAAGCAATGGAGAGGGGCTGAGACTGGCGCCTCTCTGAACAACGAGCAGTGTAACAAACAGCACAACGAGAAATAGGAGTATGACCGCCACGACGGCGATGATACCAAGCCCCTTAGACATGGGACGACGGCGAATCTTATAGAGTTCCATGCCAATCAAGCGCAGGAGAATACTGAAGTAATCCTGACGCCCAAAGATCACGGTTTGGCTTGTTTCGGCTGCATAGCTGTCTGATTGTGCCGTAAGTTGCGTTTGGGGAGATGTATTCATTGATTTCCTCGGCTTTGCATATGAAACGCTGCTAATCAGCAGCGGAATAAGGCTATGTGTACACCTGACCTATTGTACTTTTACTTTAGAGGAGATGATTGTATTCCTCATGAGTGCCAATAAAGTACCAAATAATGGTATCCCCTACCTTGGTGCCGACTGCTCTATAGTGTAGTCCGATGCGAACGGAATAAATGGACTCGACAGGATCAATGCATTTGAAATGAAGGCCAGGATAATAGGGATTTACCTTCCAGAGATGGTAAGCAGCCCTTGCTTGCTTTTGTATAGCAGGAGGCAAACGCTTGAAACGTTTGCGAAAGCCATCCGTTACTTTGCTTCTCACTCAAGCCCAAAGCCGCCTTCCTTCGTTTCTCCTGCAGAATATTGCTGTTGTGCTTCGACTGCCATACGTCGCAAGGCATCGCGCACATGGGGTTTACTGACAATACTGTCCCATTCCCGTTCTTCCACTTCCTCTTCTTCCATAGGCCGCTTTGGTATAAGAGCATGATACGTTTGAATGGAAGCGTCCCCTTCTAGAATAGCTTCCGTTTCTGCAACTATTACTGGTGCCGGCACAGCTATTGAACTTCCGATAAGGGTTCGACTGGTGGCTGATCGAAATGTACCAGACGAAGGCACAAGGCGAATATAGGCTCCTGTTGTGGCAATCATTTCTATTCATCCTTCCTTTCTTCAAGAGCGTTCAAGCGGTTATAGCTCTCTAAACCTGTTTGAAGCGCCTTGATAATTTCTGGCACCAATTGTGGAGAAACCGTCAGTTTGCTAACGCACTCGGATCGAATAGTCCCCTGCTTCGTCAAGAAGTCTTTGACTTCTTCCGGTGAACCTAAAAATGGCGGTACTTTTGTTTCAAAGAAAAAGAGGGTTAGTTCATACTTTCCAGGCTGAACGATTAGATTATGAACATATCGATTTTGTATGCTATCAGGAACATGCCACTCAAGAGGAAGCCTTATCTCCTGGGATTGTTCTTCTTCATTCATGGGTACGTACCCTTTCTCATTCAAATGGTCTGTTAGCTAACTATATATCATTTCGACAAAATTCGCAAATTACTGTTGAGGATATACCGGTTTTTGGTAGCTCAAGCGCTCAGTGTTTTTTATTTCACCAGATCAGATCGAGCTGCTCACCATCCTTTCCCAGGTTTTGTGTACGAGGTACGTTCAATCGGTCCCTACGAGATGCCAGACCCATTTCAGAACCATTTATGGCGGGGGCGGAGGTGAGTTCGAGATAGACTTCTTCGAGGCTGCCTTCGAATGGATGCAGCTCGGCAGCATAGAGGTTGTTGCGCGCGAGCATGGCGTTGATTTCCGCTGAGCGCACCCTGGGCGCATGGATGCGCAGGGTGCGCTCACCATGCCGGTTCGTTTCGATATGGACTTCCGTAAGCCAACTCGCTCCCTGTTCCCTGGCGGCTTGCAGGACAGCGAACGCCGCCTGCAAATCCTCTCCGGTGTTCATACGCACCATAATCTGTTCGCTGCCAAGCAGCAAATCGCGGACGTTGCCCTGCTTGATGAGATTGCCTTTTTGCAGGATTGCCACGCGGTTACAGACCTGCTGGACTTCGTTGAGCAGGTGGCTTGACAGGAAGATGGTTTTACCGAGCCCTGAGAGGCGATGGATCAACTGGCGAATCTCGAACATACCGGCAGGGTCAAGCCCATTGGTGGGTTCATCGAGCAGGACAAGCTGCGGATCAGTGAGGAGAGCTGCCGCGATGCCAAGGCGCTGCTTCATGCCTAGCGAATATTTGCGATAAGCCATTTTTGCCGCGCTCCGCAGTTCGACAAGGTCAAGCACTTCGTCGATGCGCCTGTGGTTTACGGGATGCGAGACCATGCTGGAGGCGGCTGCGATGACGCGCAGGTTATCAAGCCCTGATAGATAGGGATAGAAGACAGGAGTTTCGACAATGGCTCCGATATGCGGCAGAATAGAGGACATATGCGTACTAGTATCCAGGCCGAAAATGACCGCGCGCCCGGCTGTGGGCTGGATGAGCCCGAGCAGCATGCGAATGGTGGTAGTTTTGCCAGAACCGTTGGGGCCGAGGAAGCCGAACACGTCACCACGCATGACTTCTAGATGTAGATCATTGACGGCAACGAGCTTGCCGTAGACTTTAGTTAACCTGTTGGTGATAATGATGGTATTGGAGTCACGATCAACGACGTCCGTAAGGGCTGCAAGGGCTGCTCCTGGGTTTGCTTCCATCGATAGCTGCCTTTCATAATTGATTGCCACAGAGAGTTCAAAAAGCGCTTTTTATGTGATTACGATTGCCAACCAATTATGACATGGTTTGCCGGCGATGGCAAGATGATACGGTTCAGGCAAAGCCATTCATAGACCACAATATCCAGGGCATACTGATCGCTAGCGATACAAAGAGCCAGTGAGCGCCTGGCTCATAACCAGAAAGGGAATGAACCCGCTCCAGGCCAAATTCCAGAACAGGTTAGCCATGAGATTTACTTAGTCGCCCGCTTTTCATTTTTCCTGGATAGAGTATATTACCGGATATTATACTATTAATGAGCATTATAAAAAGTCGAGTAATAATTTGAGTATCTGCGATGTGTCTACCGGGCACGATTCGCAGGTGAGCATAAGTGGATAGAATTGAAGCAAATAGCTGCCTGCAAAAAGGCGTCCGAACTTACGGGTAATCAGCAGGCAGCTATTTTACACTCGACAGTATATGAGATGTATGCTAGAATGCAGCAGGGCTTAGTGGCAATGTTATTATTTCATCGTTTGTCGTTGGAGGAATTTAGGAGGTGCCTATCATGGAAGCTGTACTGAATGGCCCCTTGGGGCGCATCAATCTGGGGTCTGGTGAGATTACAGTTGGCCGCCTGGCAGACAACAAGCTGGTCGTGAACGATCCCAAGGCTTCGTCACATCATGCGATTATTCGCCCCGCCGGTCAAGGCTATAGTATCACCGATCTAGGAAGCACGAATGGTACGTTCGTGAATGAACGGAAGCTCTCGCCCAATACGCCGGCAACCCTGAATCCAGGGGATAAAATCCGCATCGGCGATACGACCTATTCTTATGAAGTGGCTGGAGTTGCTCCCATCGCACCGACCGTCTATGGAGGACCAGGAGGCGGGTACGACCCCACAGTTGCCGCTCCCTCTCCTTATGCAAATAACCCATCTTACCTGCCCACTGAAGCAGCCGCCTCCCCATACAGCCAATACGAAGCAGGCCCACCGCCTGCCTACCAGCCCCCGCTGGAGTACCAGGCGCCACCCGCGCAGCAACCTTACGCCGCGCCACCGCCTCCCGCTTACCCTCCATATGGAGCACCAGCGCAACCTGCCTACGGCGCCGCCGTTGGCGTGCCCCCCGCACGGCAAAGCCGGCGCACACTCTGGATCGTACTGGGTGTGGTAGGCGTTGTAATATTACTCGCAATTGTTCTGTTTGCAGTTGTCGCAGCAAATGCATCTACCCCTCAAAAAACGCTGGATACCTTCTGCAACGCCATAAAAAACCGCGACTATCAGACCGCTTATGGCCAGCTATCCAGTTTCCGCCAGACCCAGATCTCCGAGGCTGATTTTGCAAATTTCTTCTCATCAGCCACTTCATGTACTTACAGTACTCCTGCTGTGAACGGTAGTAGCGCAACAACGAACCTGACTTTTTTCACCAATTCCGGATCTGTTAATGGAGCAACCAATATGGTGCAGGAAAATGGAGTCTGGAAGATCGATGCCATTAATTTTCCAAGTCAATAGAGGGAGTTAGAGTATGCAAGCAGCGCTCAACGGTCCTATGGGAAGAACGATCCTGGAATCGGCGGTTCTCAGCATTGGAAGCAGTCCCGATAACCAGCTGGTATTGCATGATGCCAATGTAGCGGAATACCAGGCGGAGATTCGCCCGGATGGTCAGGGCTATAGCATCACGGATCTGGGCAGTGGCAGTGGCACGTTTGTGAATGGACAGCGCCTGGCATGGGATATGCCCCGCAAACTGAATCCCGGCGATATGATAACCATAGGCGATACGACATTCACTTACGAGACGGCGAACACATCGCCATCGCAAACCGGCTCAGAGCAAGCGCAAGTGGTTTCACCAGTCGAGACTGTGCAACCAGGAGCCGAGGAGAACCGGCAACAAGAGACGCCCCAGCAGGATCACAGCGTTGCCGCAGGCTTCTTTCCTGCTGCCTTCAACGCTTCAGAGCATACTGCTTATGGCCCATCCACGCCGGAGGTTCCAGGACAGGCGCCAGGCGCTGCCCCTACTTATGGCCCATCCACGCCGCCAACCGATGGGCTAATTTACGCGCCGCCATTTCCACAGCCGGTATATCAAGGTGGCATGCCTGGGTATCCTGGCGCTGAGCCAGCCGCTCCCACGCCCGCACCACCGCAGCCAGCACGCCGCAGAACCTGGCTATGGATTTCACTCGTTGCGCTTGTGGTGCTGATAGCCGGGGGAGCCGCACTTTTCTATTTTACTCGCCCTTCGCCTGAGAAGACGCTGGATGCATATTGCCAGGCACTACAAGCGCAAAATTACGTTGCGGCCTATAACCAGCTTGCGACTTCTTTGCAAAATATGGAAACCGAGCCGCAGTATGCCGCCATCTTACAGGCCCTTGGCAAGACCACTTCCTGCATGCACGGGTCCGCCAATATCATCGCCAATACTGCTACAGCGACCCTGACACTGATTACATCCGGGCATACCTATCGTGGAACGGTCACGCTCTTACAGGACAGCAGCAATAATTGGAAGATCAGTATACTACTTTCGTCACCTGAGATGACGATGACCACCTTTTGTAATGCCCTGGCAAGCGGTGATTACCAGACGGCCTATAGCACGCTCTCCAGCGATTTGAAAAGCCGGAACTCAGAAACGCAGTTTGAGACGGATTTCGCCGGCCTCACGTGTTCTTATAGTAAGATCATTGTCTCTGGAATCAACGCGGCAGCCAATGCAATTTTTACCGGCGGGTCCGGATCAGCACCCGCCATCATCCTGCTTACCGAGGATCATAATAGCAACAATGATTGGAAAATCAATGGTATACAATAATACATAAAAGGAGCCGAATGTGAAAGCTGCTCTTAACGGCCCAGCAGGTCAATTTATGCTGGGGCCGGGTAGTATAACAATTGGTCGAGGCAGGGATAATTCGATTGCTTTAGATGACTCCCAGGCATCATCACGACATGCCGAGATTCACCCACAAGGGGAAGGTTATGTGATCACCGATCTGGGTAGTACCAATGGAACGTTCATCAATTCGCAGCGGTTGACTCCCAATGTGCCTCATGAACTGCAGCCGAACGATTTTATTCGCATCGGCAGCACAGAATTTACTTACCAGACGTATGGGGTGGGCGGTAATCCGCTAGATGATGCCACTGTCGCCAATCCCAATGCATGGAGCACTCCGAACTATGCACCCACGATAGGGATACCGCCTGCGCCCCAGCCCCCGAATTATAATCCAAATGCTGGAGCGTACCCTCCGCCTACAAACTATCCGCCGGGCTATCCACCGCCTGCGCCAGATTACCCGAACTATGGCACGCCACCACAGCAACCGTATGCGCCACCGGTTCAACCCGGTCAATATAATGCCTATGGCCAATCCGGCACAACCTCACCCGGACTGCCGGTACAGCCAGCGCCGGCAAGAAAGAGCCGTGTGGGGCTATGGATCGGGCTGATTGTGCTTCTGCTGCTCATCATTATTGCAGCCGCTGGCGCTTTCTGGTACGTGAATCGTTCCACGCCGGCCAAAACATTGCAAGCCTACTGTACGGCGCTTCAGGACGATAATGCGCAGGATGCCTACAACCAGCTATCGTCCCGGATCCAGAGTCAAATAACCTTGCAAAGGTATATATCTTCTTTTAACACGGCGGAACGCCTGCTAAATTCACCACTTCTGGGTGGGATCAAAAACTGCGCCGTCACCAATGTACAGGAGAGTGGCTCTTCGGCTACTGGTACAGTCGTGCTGACGGTCAATAACAGCGCCAGGACGTTCTCTTTCCCCACCAGCCTTATCGATGAGAACGGAACCTGGAAGATCAATAGCACGGTCAGAACTCCGACCAGCTAGATTCGACGGGTGTTGAGGCCACACCGGTGTTCCAATTTAAAATAGCCGGTGCGTAAGTACAGCGAGAAAGACTATGTTGCCTATCTCGCTACTTTTTTGTAAGCAATACAACCATAGAATTGTGCAGTATATCCTGTCTTTTCGCGGGAATCGTGGTAAACTAAAAACGCGACCAAATGGTATTTCTCTTCGTTTTCGCATTATTGAAGAAAACGCATACATGGTAAGCCTATGAGACAGGAGGGCAAAGATGAGTGATCGTGTCGGACAACAGCTTGGCAGCTATCGCCTTCTCCAACTGTTGGGTCAAGGAGGATTCGCAGAAGTCTACCTGGGAGAGCACATTCATCTGAATACGCAAGCAGCCATCAAGGCACTCCGCACCCAATTATCAACCGATGATGTATCGAACTTCCGTATTGAGGCACGCACGATAGCCCACTTGATTCATCCTAATATTGTGCAAGTGCTTGACTTTGGCGTCGAGGGCGATACGCCTTTCCTGGTCATGGCCTACGCACCAAATGGTACGCTTCGCCAGCGCCATCCACGAGGAATCCCGCTACCGGTGGAAAGCATCTTACTTTATGTCAAGCAGATTGCCGCTGCCTTGCAGTATGCGCACGATAAAAAAGTTATCCACCGTGATATCAAGCCGGAAAACATGTTGCTGGGCCGCAATAACGAGGTTCTGCTGAGCGATTTTGGCATTGCCCTGATTACACCGAGCGCGCGTGCCGGGACAATATTCGGCCAGAGCAGCATTCCGAACCAGACGACCTGGGACCCGGCCGGTACGGTCACCTACATGGCCCCGGAGCAGATTCAGGGGAAACCATCGCCGGCCAGCGATCAATATTCATTGGGCATCGTCGTCTACGAATGGCTCAGTGGTCATGCGCCTTTTAGTGGGGGATACATGGAGATTGCCATGCAGCATATGTCTGCCTCTCCGACACCCTTGCGTGAAAAGCTGACGGCTATCTCGCCAGATGTCGAACAGGTCATCATGACCGCACTGGCCAAAGACCCGCAGAGGCGTTTCGGCAGCGTCCAGGCCTTTGCCAACGCCCTGGAACAGGCCTCTAGAGGGCCACAACGGGTAATCTCATCAACATTGAGCGCGTCGTCACCTGAAAATGCACCTGTGTCTTCACATGCAGCGGAGGAACCCTCAATGGAAGTCATCCTTTTTGGTCCATCTGGCAGAACAATTTTGGGTTCAAGCGTCGTCACAATAGGCCGTAACGCCAGCAATACAGTAGTCGTCAATGATCCACAGGCCTCAGCATTCCACGCGGAAATTCGTCCGTCGGGCCAGGGACATAGGATCATTGATCTTAACAGCACCAACGGGACGTTCGTCAACGAGCAGCGGCTGGCTCCTGGCTCCTCACGCCAACTGAACTGGGGTGATACGCTTCGTGTAGGCGAAACGAAATTGAATTATGGAGGCGGCAGCGCTACTCAGAATAGGGTATCAACCTCTGATCCTGCTACTGTGCGAGCCGATTCTGGCTATTCGGGCTATGTTCCATCCGGGCCAGTTCCAGCACCACCACCGCCCATTTCCAACACCGGTTATGGTGGAATTGCGCAGCAAGCCTATCCACAACAGCCTGCGCCATTCCCATCAGTCTATCCACCGCCCCTCCAGCAGCAAGCGTATGGAGTTCTAGCTCCACAGCAGCAAGCCTATCCACAGTCAGGCCCAGGAATATCCGGCAGTTCACCAAACAATGTGACACCGGTACAATTCAATGTATCCAGCACCTTGCCAGATAATGTAGCCCAGCAACCGGCATATAACGCGCAGGCGGGCCTGCCCGCGACGCCCATTTCCTCTCCTGCTACGACAGGCGCTATGCCATCCCAGGCCGCATCTTCAAGCTCGAAGCGACGGCGCCCGGCGCTGTTGATTGCGCTCCTGGGCATACTGGTATTCGTGCTGGTGGGTGGGGGAGTGCTTGCTTTCGTTCTTTACCAGAACTCTCTTCCCACGCCGGCGAAGACGCTGGATGCATTTTGCAACGCTCTCCAAGGCTCAGACTATACAAGCGCTTACAATCAACTCTCTGATAATTTGAAAGGGAAAGTGCCGGAGCCGATCTTCGCGAACTTTTTCGCCAAAGTGTCTTCGTGCTCGTATACCGCTCCCAATGTTACCGGCATGAGCGCGACAACCACCCTCACTACGGTGACTACCCATACCAATACCGATCAGTTGATACTGGCGGAACAGGGCAACGGGACCTGGAAAATTGATTCCGACCCGAATCTTGTAGCTTTTGTGAGCCTTTCCGACCTGACAAAGACGCTGGATACCTTCTGCCGGGCCTTCCAGAGCGGCGATTATGCAACCGACTATGGGCAGTTCTCCGCCAATCTCCAGCAGAAGATTACACAGTCACTGTTTTCGGACTTCTTCCCTAACCCTACCTCATGTAGCTACAGCACGCCAACAATTACGGGCACGAGCGCAACGACCAATCTCTCACTTGCTTACAGCGGGCAAACAGAGAATGACGCGCTTAAGTTGATCGAAGACAGCAACAATAACTGGCAGATTGATACCTTTGCCAACCTTTCCACACCGCTCAAGACGTTGAATGCGTTTTGTAACGGGCTGAAAAGTGAGATGTACCAGCAGTCATATGACCAGCTCTCCAGCGATTACCAGCAGCAGACCTTTGGTAATTCGGAAGCGACATTCCAGAATGCCTACAGCTACAACAATAATCATGGGCGCGTGACGCTCTGCACGATTAGTAACGTCCAGGATAACGGCTCGTCCGCGGTTGGCAAAATGAACTATGTGCTGCTTGATGGTACCAGTGGGTCTGCTGTCTATACCCTGATCGACCCCAATGGCATCTGGAAGATTAACGGGCAGTACCAGTAGATAAGCGATGATAGGCATAAGACATTCCGAATTGAGGAACAGGCAAGAGGGAGAGGGCATACCACGTGGTGGAGCAACCCGCACGCTACAGTCGCCCTCTACCCGCCCGCTCGTCAACATTTGAGATGACCTGTGCCTGTCACCATCTACCCTAGCATAGGTATCTTCACTCCGGTTTCCTTCGCGCATTCAATGGCCTCTTCATACCCGGCGTCTACGTGGCGCATGACGCCTGTGCCGGGGTCATTGGTGAGGACCCGCGAGAGGCGTTCGGCGGCTTGCGAGGTGCCATCGGCCACGATGACCTGGCCGGCATGGATAGAATAGCCGATGCCCACACCGCCACCGTGATGGATGGAGACCCAGGAGGCGCCCGATGCTGTATTCAGTAGAGCATTGAGCAAGGGCCAGTCGGCGATAGCGTCGCTGCCATCCTTCATGGCTTCTGTTTCGCGGTATGGCGAGGCGACGGAGCCGCTGTCCAGGTGGTCGCGGCCAATGACGATGGGCGCTTTGACGATGCCTTTCGCGACCAGTTCGTTGAATGCCAGGCCTGCCTTAGCGCGCTGTCCATAACCCAGCCAGCAGATACGCGCCGGCAGTCCTTGAAAGTGAATCTTCTGCTGCGCCATGGTGATCCAGCGTCTAAGGGATTCGTCTTCGGGGAAGAGTCCGAGAATGGCTTCATCCGTGCGATAGATATCTTCTGGATCGCCGGAAAGCGCTACCCAGCGGAATGGCCCCTTGCCACGACAGAACAGGGGTCGAATGTAGGCGGGTACAAAACCAGGATAATCCAGGGCATGCGTCTCGCCTGCCGCTAGCGCCTGCCCACGCAGGTTATTGCCGTAATCGAAGACGATGGCACCCATTTTCTGCATGTCGAGCATGGCGCGCACCTGTGTGACCATGGATTGCATGGAACGGCGAATATATTCCTGGGGGTCTTTTTTGCGCAGTGCGTCGGCTTCTTGCTGAGGCATGCCGGCAGGAATGTAGCCATTGAGCGCGTCATGAGCGGATGTCTGATCGGTGACAAGGTCGGGGACGATGCCGCGCTGGACGAGTTCGGGAAAGACTTCGGCGGCGTTGCCGACCAGGCCGATGGAGAGCGGCTGGCCGAGGTTGCAGGCTTCGCGTACCTGGTTCAGAGCCTCATCCAATGTGCTGGCGATTTCATCACAATAGCCGGTTTCTCGCCGGCGCTGGATGTGCTGGTGGTCTACCTCAACGGCCAGGCAGACGCCTTCGTTCATTGTAATAGCGAGGGGTTGGGCGCCACCCATGCCACCAAGTCCGGCAGTGAGGACGAACTTGCCCTTGAGCGTGCCACCGAAATGCTTGCGAGCAGCTTCGGCGAACGTTTCATAGGTGCCCTGGACGATGCCCTGAGAGCCGATGTAAATCCAGGAGCCGGCGGTCATCTGGCCGTACATGGTTAGCCCAAGCGCTTCCAGGCGGCGGAATTCATCCCAGCTGGCCCAATGGGGAACGAGGTTTGAGTTGGCAATGAGCACGCGCGGGGCGTTGGGAAAGGTGCGAAAAATGCCGACGGGCTTGCCCGACTGGACGAGCAGCGTTTCGTCGTTTTCCAGGCTACGCAGGGCGCGGACGATGGCGTCAAAAGCGGCCCACGAACGGGCAGCGCGCCCCGAACCGCCATAGACGACAAGGTCGTTGGGCCGCTCGGCGACATCGGGGTCGAGATTGTTCATGAGCATGCGTAAAGCGGCCTCTTGCTGCCACCCTTTGCATGAAAGCTCTGTTCCTCGCGGCGCATGCACGGTGCGCGACCCGCTGCCTGCCTGCCAATTGATGGTGGAAGAGGTATCATCAGCGTTAGACATAGTTGGTTAGCTCCTTTGCTATTCAAAGTACAAATTATTTCTTTTGTCTTGAGTATATCTTACAGGGATAGAAGATGAGAAATGTAGCTAACCACAACTGCCAAACAAAGGTGGGAGTAAATAGTATATAATATCTTCCACAAAGATACTTTTCGTTAGTGATTTGATTGCTCTGAAGTACTTATCTCCCCAGAGCTAAAAAGTTTTATTTTATGGACTTACAATCTCTCATATTGAAAGTACGCGATTACACACAGCAACACCTGCCGCAATATATTGAAGAACTCCGCGAACTTTGCGCCATCGACTCGGATAGTCATTACAAACCCGGCCTCGATCTTATGGCTGTCAAGTTGGGGGAACGCATGCGGAAACTCGGCATGCAGGTCAACATTGTTCAGCATGAGACATGGGGCAACGATTTGACCGGCATTATGCGCGGGGAGGGCAGTGGCAATGTACTGTTGCTCGGCCACATCGATACGGTCTACCCCGTTGGGACAGCTAGCGAACGCCCGCTGCGCATCGAGGGCGATACCGCATTTGGTCCCGGCGTCTGCGATATGAAAGGCTGCATCCTGTCAGCCATCTACGCTGTCGAGGCGCTGCTGGCGATGGGTACACGTCCTTTCGCCGAATTGCGGTTCCTCTGCGTCTCGGATGAAGAAATCCTTTACCGGCACAGCATCGATTTGATTGAGGCAATGTGCCGCGACTGCCAGGGGGCGCTGGTATTGGAGGCGGCGCGCGCGAATGGCGATATCGTCAGTTCCCGCAAGGGCAACTCCGGCTATACGCTGGTCGCGCGCGGTCGATCCGCGCACGCAGGAGTCGAGCCGGAGAAGGGATTGAACGCGATCACCGAAATCGCGCACCAGGTGCTTCAATTTCAAAGTCTGAATGGTTGGCGCGAGGGCATCACTATTAACCCGGGTCTGATTTCGGGAGGAACAGCGCTCAATGTCGTCCCGGATCACGCACAGGCGCGCTTCGATTTGCGCTATTTACACCGCAATGATAGAAGCGAAACCGAGCAGCGATGGCAAGAGATGATGAAACAGAAACTCGTACCCGGCGTAGATTTGACATTGGAGGTTTCACCGGATGCTAAAGAACCCATGGTATCCACGCCTGAAAGCCTGAAACTGGTGGATGCAGCGCAAGAGATGGCCCACCTGCTTGGATTTTCCTTGAATCATGTCAGTACAGGCGGTTCCTCAGATGGCAGCTACGTCTCACATTTCGGCGTACCCGTTCTCGATGGCCTGGGACCAATAGGTGGGCTTGACCATAGCCCCGGCGAATACCTTCTTTTAAGCAGCGTTGCGCCCCGTTCGGCCTTGTTAGCCGGCTTGCTTGCGATTATTGGTTCTCAGAATATGCATGAATAAGTTCTAGTGTAGCATCAAGCGAGTCATAGCGATATCAAACATGGCTTCACTACCGACTTCTATGCTATCGGGTCAAGACTATCCGTGAGGAAAGAGCTAATAGTCGAATGCCTGGCCGCTTCCTTAAGCCAGACATCCGGCTCCAGGGGGGTTATCGCGGTAATTGTCAGAGGATTGACAGGAGAGAATCGCTGCAAAACTCGCAAGATTTGCTCCTCGGTTACCGCATCAATAGCAGCTTTCATTGCTTGCCAGCCAGGAAGCGTGCGATTAAACCACCAGGCATATGCCATTGTGCTCATACATACCCTGGAACTTTCACCTCTCAGGATATGCTGACTTTTCAAATGGATTTTTGCCTGGTTAAGCTCGTAGTGGGTAATGCCGTTTTGCCGCAACCTGTACAATTCATCGAGAATAACTGCCAGGCACTTTCGCCCCTGTTCAGGCGTTGTGGCAGCATAGATACGTACCGCTCCTGTGCTTCTATTACTTACCATGGTCGAAGAAATGCTATAAACCAGGCTGCGTTTCTCACGCACTTCGACAAAAAGACGGGAGTGCATACTTCCACCCAGTATGTCATTTATGAGCAAAGCCGCATAGTAATCAGGGTCAGCATAGTTGGGAAAAGGAAACATCAGGCAAAAATGTTCCTGCTGACCCTCCCGGTGTTCTATTGAGAGTGTGGACGCAAACTTTAGTTGCTGCATAGGCAAAGACATTGCTTCTCCTTGCCATCCTCCGAAAAGCGCCTCCATCTGCTCCAGGACCTTTTCCCATTGAAACTTTCCCGCTATAGCAAACAGCATGTTATTCGGTTGATAACGGCTCTGCCAGAAATCGAGAAAATCCTCCTGTTTCAACGAAGCAATGCTCTCCGCTGTGCCGAGGAGCGAACGCGAGAGAGATGTGCCTCGATAAAATTTTGCGCAAGTCAGGTCGATGACACGACGCCTAGCCTCATCATTGCAACGATGTATTTCCTGCAATACGATTTTTTGTATGTGCGCCAATTTGTCGACAGGAAATGCTGGTTCAAGGAGCAGTTCGCTGACAAGTCGAAGTGCTGTTTCGAGTTCGGTATGGACAACTTGCGTCCACACGCACGCCGTTTCAAAACCGGTATCTATCCCCCTACGCGCTCCCAACGTTTCAAAGGCGCTGCTCAACATACGCGCATCGCGCTTTTTTGTACCCTGAAACAACAGATATTCAAACAAATGCGCGAGACCTTGTTTTCCCTCTGGTTCGTGGATGACAGCGGCATCGAATTGACATCCAAAGGTCACCGAGCGCAGGCTCGGCATAGCATAACCGAGAAGTTGTACGCCATTGGCCAGACGATGATAGTGGTAAAAAGGGGCGAGGTTCAGATCATCCCTCATAGCCCTCATTCCTTTCAACTTATCTATCTACGGGCGGCTAATGCAGGATTCAATGTGATCTGGCTAACCTCGACCTTTCTGCCTGGTTCTTT
Source organism: Ktedonobacteraceae bacterium (assembly GCA_035294305.1). Classification (GTDB taxonomy): domain Bacteria; phylum Chloroflexota; class Ktedonobacteria; order Ktedonobacterales; family Ktedonobacteraceae; genus DASRBN01. The sequence continues at coordinate 170,990 of DATGLD010000025.1, forward strand.
GAGCCGCGCTGCAATGAACTTATTCAGCAGGCGTTGCTCATGTTTGGGAGTCAGGTAGTACATCAAGTTGACATACCAGTACCAACCCGTCTGGGTTATCTCATAACGATCTGCTTTCTCGACAATCAACTTTGCATCGATCAATTCACCTAAAGCTTCTAACGTGTCCGGGTGGACATGCTGCCAATCAATGCGGGATTTTTCCACGAAACCATGATAGGGAAGGTGCAGGATAACTCCTCGACTGGCATCCGCGCTGCGGCTATGCTGGCTTAAGGTAAAATCCCAGAGTTCGTTCTTGAGCAATGCCCGCATATACTTATCGCGGCTGGGAGTGTTCGTAATCGTGAACCCATTCAAAGAGGAGATGGCGCTCACACCGAATCCTATCAACTCGCCGTCGTCATGCCCATACACATACTCGTGATAGCGGAACGAGTATGCATCTGTTACGATCGGCTGTTTTTGTAACTCCTCAGCAGAAACTTTGACATAGCCATGTCCGTTGTGCGGGAGATATCCCGCTGACCTCATATAGGCGTTCAAAAGGATGTTCTGAGTAAATCTTTGCAGCGCTGAGACTGGTTGCAGGCCAGCCTCTTCACAGGCGCGATGTAAGCGAATTTGCGTAGCTAAATGGTCAATCGGATACACGTCGATCGTGGGAGTTCCCAATGCGACCGCCTGCTGGAGATCCATGAGAAAATCTTCTTGGGTCTGACCATTCATCGCATAGAGGATATCGAAGGAGGTGTATGGAAGGTAATCGCGAATCATCACCACCGCTTCTCGACATTGATCCACAGTCGCCGTCAAGTTGAAGAGGTCGCGAAATTTCTGGTTGAAGGTCTGCAAGCCAAATCTGGCGTGGGTTACGCCAATTTCTTTCATGGCCGCCAGCTTTTCGCGCGTAATACTCTTAACCTCCATTTCAAATGAGAATTCCTCAAGCTGGCTGAGATCGTAATATTTGTGAATGGCGCGGCCTATTCTTAGCAGTTGTTCTGGGCTTAGAAGAGAGGGGGTGCCGCCGCCAAAGAAAATGCTCCTCACAGGTATTTCAGTGAGAGATTTAAACCGCGCTTTCCATTCGATTTCGCGCAGAAGCGCCTGTGTATACTGTTCAATAATCTCGATATCTTTAAACTCGCCCCGAATGAATGGGCAAAATGAGCAGATTGTTTCACAGAATGGAATATGGAAGTAGAATGCCCGGCTACGCACTTTGGAGCTATCATGCGTATCATAGGTAGCAAGTTTTTGCTCCAATGGCTGATCTATGATATCTTCATACTGCAAGGGGTAAAACCAGTTGAAGATCGGAAGCTGCATATCGAACTTAATGAGGTTATCGTTTTTGAGTTTCATCTTTCTCCCCTCTTTCTGTGTTTTGTATGAAGCTTTTTCTCTCTTTGCTCCATGAACAGCAGGAATCACGCTTGTCGATCAGCCATTACCTACATCTCTCCCTTAAACTATCTACATCCACGGTTGCGCACGCGCGCAATTATCAATAATGCAGGAGAACTGCATCCCGGCAGTTCTCTCCACGCCTTGCAACTTTTTTCGTAAAGCGTTCCGGGAGGAGGGCCTCAACGAGAAGGGCCAGGACCTCTTCTGGATCAGCTGTGCCGCATGAGAAAATATCCAGCGCTATATACGGTATCTCAGGGTAGGTATGAAAAGCCGCGTGCGACTCAGAGAGTAAGAAGATCCCAGTTACACCGCACCCGCCTCCTGGAAACGTAAAGCTCAGGTGATTAATGACTGTGAAATGACATTGATGAAGTGCTTGAAACATGATTGCCATGAGTTTCTGCTCATCCTTAAGGAGGGCAGGAGCAACTCCGTATATATCGGCAAAAACGTGTTTTCCAATGTCTCTCATATTTCAGCCATCCCTTGTGTGGTAATGAGTAAAACGCGCTACGGGTATCACCGGGGGGGATGCCAATGAACTGGCTCATTGGCATCCCGGTCGGCATGACTACCAGGCAAGCGTGAAAAGCGGAAGCTTGCGGTCCTGCTCCATCTCGCCTACCTCTTCGCTGCACTCGAACAATTCTACAGCAGTAGACTCATAAACAGTGTTCACAGTACTTCTCCTTTCCTATACTGAAGTAGTTTCCGCGACGAGCACTTCTTCTCGTCACCAGTACTATACCAGTCTGGTGTCTCTGAAACGCCTCTCTAGCGTCTCTTTTTCTTTGTCACCCCAGGCAGACAGCAAATCGTTTTTCGCTAAAGGTCCCAGAGATACCAGCAACCTCTTCGCATGCATTGGAAATCGCCCTAATGCCCGATGAATGTCTTGTATTGTAACTGTTTCAATGCGCTCAATTTCTTCATCCAGGCTCAGAAGACGACTTTCTATAACCCAATCATTTGCCAGGGAACGCATACGGAAAAAAGGCGATTCGTTATCGAGAACAAGGCTACTGATCCACTTGTTTTTGGAACGGCGAAGTTCGCCTTCCTCTATTCCATTCTCCAACCAGTTATCCAGCTCATCATAAAGAAGTTTGAGTACCTGCGGAGCATCCTGCGGACTGGAGTTTGCCTCAACAAACAATATCCCGCTATCCTCAAAGGCCCAGATATTCGCGCTTATGGACTCTACCAGGCCTTTTTGATGAATATTCCAGTACAGCCGGGAGTCCTTCTTTCCCAGGGCATTGCAGGCCAATTGAACTGCGTAGTAATCGTGGTCATAGATATTTACCGATGGCATGGCAATGAGCACAATTTGCTGGTTTAACTTTGGATTAACAGTGATATGGGTACCGCTCTGAGGCAACTCGTAAGGTTCTCTGGCATGGCCAACCTCGCCGGCGCGCCAGTGTGCGCAATGCTCTTCAGCCAGTTCTACGATCTGCTTCCAATCAAATTTTCCGGCTATAGTGAGAATAAGATTGTTGGCCACGTAACGACGTTGCCAGTAATCGCGCATTTGTTCCAGGCGCATCTCGCGAATGCTTTCGCGAGTACCAAGCACATCATGACCCAGGGGATGTTCGCCGAAATAGGCCTGCATCATATGCCGGTGGACGAGTTTGTAAGGCTGTTCCTCCGCTCTGGCAATCTCATTCACAATAACCTCTTTCTCACTCTCAAAATCGTGTTCGTCCAGCCTCGGATGCATCAATGAGCTTAAAAGAATCATGGCCTGATCCAGGTATTCGCTGATTACCCGCGCATGGTACATGGTGGATTCGTAGGAGGTGAAGGCATTGACCACGGCTCCAATGTTCTGAAATTCCTGGGAAAGCTGTTCCCAATTCATTGTCTGAGAGCCTTTCAGGGTCATATGCTCTAGAAAATGTGAAATGCCAAACAGACCTGGTTCATGTTCATTGCGGGAGCCGGTGTGAACGTAATACGCGAGCGCGACTGACTCATAGTCAGGCATTGGTTGACCTACGATCTGCAAACCATTTTTGAGTGTATGAGCGTGCAGCATCATATCGGCGCTTAGGATAGAAGTCATGAGGAGTCCCTCCAGCGGTGTCAGGGGTGATCGACGCTAGAATGCTGAGCATTTTGGTGAGGATGTAAAGCCTGTTCTAGCGCAGAAAGTTTTTGTTCTATGCGATACTGCAAGATCTGCTGCGATTCCTGGATTTGTTTCAAGCAGCTTAGCGCGTCGAACAAGAGTAACCTGGTTGGCCTTTGGCTGAGATCGGGCGAAACTGCTGGCGGCGGCTTCTGCTGGCTATTACAATCGTTGAGGATATACCGGTAGAGCATCTGAGTAGACTCATCAGGGGTAGCGCAATATTCTTCCTGCAGGGCTTCCGCGCACTCTCTGTATAGTCTTAATGCATCAGATCTATTCTCACGCTTATAATGCAAACGCATTAACTGCCTATATGTGGCTTCGTGAGTCCTGTCTTCATGAAGAATACGGGTGCCATATGCCAGACCCTCCTCGTATTCGTCACGCGCCACACAATAATCGAGCAGTTTACTCAGCATCGCCAGGTACAAAGATCGGAGCCGTTCTCGTTCGCGCTGGCACCAGTCTTCATAGTTTCCTTCCAGCAGATCTCCTAGATAGAGAGCTATGGCTTCCTTCAGCTTTTGAACCTGGCAGTCATCGAGCTTTCTTCCTGGGATACTTCTGGTTGTTGCCCAGGCACGCTCAAATATCTCTACATCAAGCCATAGGTCGACTTGTGGATTGATCTGAAGCCAGTTGGGTTCAATGAGAAGTATGCTAGCAGAGTCGGATGTTTCGCACGTACTCAGTGCGGTTTGTAATTGCCAGAGGACGTGCCGCAAACATTTCTTTGACTGAGCAGTAGAAACATCGCTCCACAGCAAACTGGCGAGTGCCTCACGAGAATGCTGCTGCCGCCTGTGAAGGAGAAGATAACAGAAGAGTTCTTGCGGCCTTCGTGTACCCAGTCCTTCTATTACTCGCTCACCATAGTGAGCAGAAAATTTTCCTAAGAGCCGTACATTGAGCATGGGCATATCTCCGTTCCTTTGTAGGTGGCTTGTCGATCAGAGAATAGAGTTCAACCATGAATAGGCATCGAACGCGAAGTAAGTGAACCTATCACAAAGAGCTGATGCCTACTTATGGCTGGTACATCAAGGTTTTCTGGGCGTATCCTCGCGTTTCGTTGACGCTACGAGAGCAATCACGCCGGCCTTTTTCAAAGCAGGCACTAAGGAAGCTTCTCGGTCAGGCATGGTTGCGATTCTTCGGAAGAAGCTATCTCTTCAAGGACTTGTGTTGTTTGCGCACGTGGTTCTACACGTCGTACTCCAAGTATGCCCAGAAGTCCGACGACCGCTGTGATAAAACAACATCCAACAAAGATAGGAAGAAGGCTAAATAGACCAAACAGCAGGCCAATGATGGGGCTTGACGCGGATTCACCGATGTTGGCTAAAGTTGACCAGAGGCTAAAGATTCTCCCTATGGCCTCTTTAGGAGTATGGCGCTGGATCAAAATCGCCATTAACACATCGACAAAGGCTCCGACGCCGCCAGCTAGAGAGGCGAGCAGCAGCGCCAGAGGAAGCCAGCCTGTTAGTGGAAGCAACATCAGAAAGACGCCATATCCAATCCAACTGAGGAATATCAGCGAGCCAAGAGATCGAGCCTCCCCACCACGCACCAGCCCGGCTAAAAGAGCGCCAACGATGGTTCCCAAAGCCATTCCACTCACAAGTAAACCATAGACCTGCACATCCCCATGTAATATCTGTATAGTATAAGCAGGTAATCCCAGGCGAAGGATGCCAGCAATGAGTAACACTTCTATGCCAAACAGTAGAATGCTCACCAGGACCACAGGAATTTTGTACAGTATTTGAAAAGTGCCAAGCACATCTTGCAGAATATTTGGCAGCGCTGTTTGCTGTTCACGCACTAGAGGTGATACGTGTACAAAGAGGAGCGTCCCCACCGAAACAAGGAAAGTGAGGCTGTCAAACACGAACAGATTCGTGGGTGCCATCAAAAGAAAGAGGGAGGCGGCAACGAGTGGACCTACCACCTCTGCGGTCTGGTATGAGGAATGCAGCAGCCCGTTAGCGGCGGAGAGTTGTTCTTCAGGAACGAGATCTGGAAGTGCGGCTTGCAGCGATGGCATAAAGAAAAGGCGCAAGGTTGAGAGCAGAAAGGCCGTGATAGCCAGGTGCCAAAGATTCAAATGCCCTAAGGCGCTCATGAGCGGAATAAATAAAACGACAAGGCTGGAGAGGCCATCACAGATGATCATGGTGTATTTGCGATTCCAGCGATCGCTGTAAGCGCCACCAAAAAGCCCAAAGAAGAGATATGGTAGAAAGCGGGCGAGCATCACCAGGCCAATACCAGGGTAGTTTTGATGGGTAATCTGGAGAGCCAACCAGATAAGCGCAATATCGTAGAAGGTATTGCCAAATTGCGAAGTGGTTTGTCCTACCCAGAGCAACCGAAACTGATGGTGCCGAATCAATCCCAAATATCCTTTTTTGTTCACAGAGAACCTCCTCGGACCGAAAACCATGTGGTGTGATTCAGTGCTAAAGCTCTACAGTCTGTTTGTCGATTCAGAATACTACTTGATGCCGATCGAGAGCGATTTGAGCCCACGGACAGAGAGGCCTCGTTCCCACTCCAACTCCTGGGTTTCCAATTGAAGGATGGGAAACCGTTGCAATACGGTTTGTAATGCAATCTGCCCTTGAATGCGTGCCAGCGCGGCTCCCAGGCAAACATGTATCCCATGCCCAAAAGCGATGTGGCGGTTGAACGAACGATAGATATCAAAACGATCTGGTTCAGAAAAATAAGCTGGATCTCTATTCGCCGCGCTCAGGCACATGAATACACCCTGCCCGGCTTTGATCTCTTGCCCCCCCAATTCCAGGTCTTCTTTAGCCAGGCGTGCCGCCGCCTGCACAGGACTCTCATGGCGCAAGGTCTCTTGCACAACTCGCTCTACGAGAGAAAGATTCTTTCTGACCTGTTGAAGCTGGTCTGGATGCTGGAGCAACTCGAGCAAGCCATTCCCAATCAAGTGAGTAGTAGTACCGTGTCCGGTGACCAGTAGCAGAACACAATTGGCCAGCAGTTCTGTCTCACTCAGCACATCCCCCTGCTCTTCGGCTGTGATAAGCGCTTGCAGCAGATCGTCTCTCGGAGTTGCCCGCCGCAGGGCAATCGTTTTACGGAAGTAGTCCATTAGATTGGACACGCTTTGTAATACGCGTAAAAGCTCCTTATATGTACGGATTTTTCCATCCAGGAGAGATCCATAATCATCGGTCCACTGCATAAACTGCTGCCGGTCCTCCAGGGGGATGCCTAACATCTCTATAATAACCAGGCCAGGTAATGGATATGCGAGATCGCGAATGATTTCTAGTTGCCCTTGTTCCTGAACTTTATCTAAGAGATGATCCACACATTGCTGGATATGAGAACGCATATGCTCTACCATACGTGGTGTAAAGGCCCTGGCAACAAGTCTGCGGAGGCGTGTATGGTGGGGAGGATCAAGAAAGATCATTTGCTTCGTTAATGCTTCCAGGGGCGGTTGCACCCTCTTGCGTATCTCCTCTGGAAACTCTTCGGGGTCTAAGATAACTCGCTCAGATGTTAACCGGGGGTCTTGCAATGCCGCTATCACGTGGTCATAGCGAGTGAGCACCCAGTTATCAATACCAGCATCCCAATAGACTGGCTGCGTGGAACGCAATTGATGATAAAGAGGGTACGGATTCGCTATGTATTCCGCCTGGAAAAGGAGCGAGAGGCTCAAGCCAGTACCTTCAGTGTGTAGCACGTGAATTTCCCTTCACTTCTTGAAAATGCCGCTAACATCCATGTAACAAGCTATAACACAATCAGCTTGAAGACGAGCTGTCAGGCTATGCTCTAGCGTGGTGAGAGATCGTTCTAGACGTTAATGGATTGAAAAGTGCGATTATTCATTATGCTCATCTGGAGCGAGTTCTGCCTGCAAACGTTGACAGAACTGCGGGAATGGCAGTGAGCAAAACTTGATGAACACTTCTAGTTCTTCTGGATCCAGCTCGAAGCCCTGTGCTTTAAGAGCAGATGGAGGATCTTCTTGCAACTGCTGTCGAAACGCTGGATTAATGGAAGCCAGACCGAGAATGCGGTTAATTGTTTTCCACGGCATAGCCATACATCCTTTTAGAGACAATGCAACACTGCAAGGGGAATAATTCCATAATTCACAGGCCAGATCGGATCGCCACTTGATGTCAAAGCTGGCAGAACAAACGTGACCAACAGGACAGTCAAGAGCAACACACTTCCAAACACTAGCCAGAAGCGTACCAGGCTTACACGCTTTGCATCTTCTTTCGGGTGAAAATAGGTTTCGCGCATGTTCTTCCCTTTCCATTTCAGAGTGACTGTGTACGTACTGATCGCGAGTGCATCTCTCAATCTGGTATCGTACACGTTGTTTGGTCCTATCTCTGAGGAAAGAGTACCGCCTGCCCACTCCGCAATCACTCTGCACAATACTCCGCAATCACTCTGCAGAGTGTTTTCCCGTTAGACGCTGGTAGAGGCTTTGAATAGCCTGACCTGGTTGTACCCCCAGTTCCTTCTCCAGGATGGTTCGGCAAGATTGATATTGGCGCAACGCGGCCCCTCGCCTTCCGAGGCGCATATAGCAGCGCATGAGGCCGTAGTGAGCCTCTTCGAGGCAATTGTCGAGGAGGAGCAGATGGTGCCAATGTTCGGCGCACTCAAGCCAGTCTTCGGCGTTCCAGGCACTCTGAGCAAGCTGGCGGCGCGCCTCGGCGTAGGCAGTGCGCAATTCATCACGCCGGCGAGTACACCAATCATTGTAGAAAGACCGCCCGTAATCACCGCGATAGAGCGAGACCATCTTGAGGAGAGCTTCTTTAGCGCATGCTTCATTTTTCATAGCGAGGGCCTGTTCTGCTTCGGCTCGATGTTGCTGAAAGGCCTGGACATCATACCAGACCTGCTCTCCATAGCAGGCAGGGAGATCAAGACTATAGCCGGTGGAACGAAAGACCACACAGGCTTCTCCCAGCAGTTTGCGAAGCTGATAGATGGTGTTGTGAAAGATCTGGGTAGTTTGTTCATCACATTCCCACCACAAGGTGGTGAGAATAGTCTCTTTGCTCACCGGGTAGTCAGAGTCAAGCAGGAAAAAGAATAGTTCCATAGCATGGGCCATGCGCCACCGCTTAATGGGCTGGTCATCCAGCAACACGGTTGGTTCTCCAAAAGCGTAAATGGTCAGGCGGGGAGAACAGCGTTCCACCTGCACAGAACCAGCACGCGAGGAATCCTGCTGGTTTTGTATCTGCGGGGGGCCACTAATGCCTAACAGCGCACGCAAAGAGGCAAGCCGTGGATGAGTCTGGACGACAGGGAGCAGATCTGGCAACCACTGCAATTCGACCTCGACCAGGTGCCTGTAGGAATAGTGAACTGCCAGGAGAGACGTCACCTCTTCCAGCAGCAATACTGCTTGCTCCAGTTGGTCCTGCGCAACCTGACAGGCGGCCAGGCGAAGTTTCGCCTGGAAACGCTCACGTTTCAAATCTGTTATGTTCAATGCCGCTTCAATCTGAAGCAGATAGACAGCGGCTTCGGAATACTGCTGTTGTGAGAGAAGGATCAGACCATAGGTCAAGTCGCGCCAGACACGTTCATAGCCCACTGTGCCTGAGCTCCGGTCAGGCGTCTTCATTTGTTCAACGGTAAACAAAGCGCTAACGGGATCTCCCAAGAACAAATAACTGAGCGCCAGGGTCGAGAGAGCGGAGTTGATGAGGCTCCGATTCCCGAATGTCCGTGCCAGGCTTAAACCATTTTGAGCGTATGCCAGCGCCTGAGCATACTTTCCTTGCTCCACATAGAGTGACCCCAGATTCACCAACGCATAGGCTTCGCCGCGTTGCGCATATGGGGAAACGCTCGTCAGAGCGCGTACCTGAAAGAAAGCTGCTTCCGCCTCTGAGGTGAGGCCCTGGTCTTGAGCAATGAGGCCCTGGAGGATCAGACCGCTTATTTTCCCTGGAACATCCTGAATCTGTTCACAAGCATTCAGGACCATGGTCAGGTAATGTTGGGCCAGGGGAAAGTTTCCAGTTAAGTAGTAGGTGTTGGCCAGGGCGCTGTAGATCTCGATGGCTTGATGAAGCGGAGGATGGTTCGCCCAGATATGGAGCGCCTGTTGCAGATGGGTAATCCCAGCAGTGAAGTCCCCGAGGAGAGTGGCGCACATCCCCAAACGCATTTCCGCAGTTGCCTGTAATGCATAATCCTGCTTGGAGACATGCGACAAAATTTGCTGGCAAAGGACCTGAGATTGAAGATATTCTCCTAGCTGAAATAAGGCTTTGCTGCGAAGAATCTCGATCATTGCTTGAATCCCAGATATTTCGGCCTGATCTAAAGCAGGTGCCAGTGTCTCTGCTCTATCGATGAGGGGAAATGCAGAATCAGGCTGACCGCGCTCTAGAGCAATGGTTGCCTGCAGTAGGAGAAGACGAGGATGATCTTCTTGCACGGTCGAGGGGAGCGCGTGGAGCCAGCGCATCAAGGTCGCGCGCTGCCCTTGTTGGAGTAAGTGTTCAGCAGCGTTAAGAATAAGTGATACGGCCAGATCATACGCGCCAATTTTGAGCGCGTGATACATGGCCTGCTCATCATCGTGGCGAGCGCGCCAGAGTTCCGCCGCCCGGCGATGCAGGGCCTTAAAACGTTCTGGCTCCTGATCATGGAGTTGCTTGCTAAGCAGTTCACGAATCACGGGATGGCAAGTATAAACAACGCCAGAAACGCTTTCATAAGAAGCGAGAAAGAGTCCCTGGTGTTCCAGACGAGCTAAGCGCTCTGCTGCATCGGTGATGTCGAGCAGGGTATTGCAGAAAGCAGGCTCAATCTGCTGCAAGATCGAGATGGCCTGGAGAAAGGTATACACCTTCTCATCTCGCTTGAGTACCTCATCGACCATATAGGTGAAAAGCATGTTTCGCTTGTACTCTGCCAAAGACTCTACCTGTAACGTGGAAGGAGGTTTATTACTGAGACTATCCTGTTTGAGCAACCGAACGCGCGCATCTCCGATACGCGTTCCTAATAAAATCCCGGCGATCCAGCCATCGAAAGAGGTAGCTAAGTGCTTCGCCTCGTCTTCGGTTAGGGGAGGTAATCCTTGCAGGCTGGCCAGATCCGCAATATCCTGAGCAGAAAAACGCAAGGTGTGGCTATCCATGCCGCACATGGCATCATGAATGACCAACGGAGCAAAAGAAAGGTCAGGGATGGCCCGGCTCTCAATGATGAGTGTTGCCTGGGATGGCAACTTCTCCAACAGATAGTTGGTTAGAGATGTCAGAGTTTCGCTCTCGTTGATCTCCTCATAATTGCACAGCAGAAGAAAAAAGCGCTCAGAGACCTCAGTTGCGAGAGCGGAACAAAGCGCATCGAGCGCGGAGCGATAGATGTCCAATGAGGAGAACGTCTGCGCAGGGAACAGGGTACGAAACAAGGGATCAAGCGAGGCACCAAACTGGGGAAAAGTGTGGCGCAAACTCGCTAGAAGCGTGCGGAGAAATACCACCGGGTCGGTATCAATAGGTTCCAAAAAGTACCAGCAACTAGGCAGAGATGTGGAATAAACAAAATCGGCCAGTAAGACTGTCTTTCCATACCCGGCAGGCGCGCAGCACAGGACTAATTTATACCGGGCAGGTTTCCCATTTTGATGTGGCTCAGGGGCAATGGTCTCTTGCAGTTGTGTTACCAAAGCTTTGCGATGAAGCATGACCGAAGGAAGAGTAGGACCCGCAATTTTCCTTGAAAAATTGGCGTCGTACACTGGTTTTCTCCTTACCGCTTACGATATGACGAGTGGCACCAGTCCGATCTCTGGGCTGAACCCCTGAGATTCTTAACAGAACCAGGCGGAGCAGAAAAGAAACTCGCTCAAAAAACCAGAAAGACGATTTTATTACTCTTTACTATACCCTAAAGTCGCTCCGCTGTCTATAAGAAGACTGCAACGACTAATCTTGTTCCTCATTCCCGCCTGTGCTATAATCTGACAAGAAACCATACATACAGGGTATGCTTATCTTGCAAAAAAGAAATCATATACAGAACAAATTTCCGCTCCTCATCATCTTGCTTCAATGCGAAGCGCCTGCTGCGAAAGGATGGCGCTGACCAGGTGGTAAGGAACCAGGCAAGATGGATAGGTGCCGAGCTCCATAGTTTCAGGTTTAGCTCTATTCATGTGACGAGATGGATGCTCAGGAAAGGATTTTTCGATGATTGATCCCGATAGTGAGTTGGAAGCACGATACCAGTCGATAGTGACGACACCCGATTGGTATCAGACGAATATTCCGTGCCAGGTCGGCTGTCCGGCACACACAGACGTATCTACCTATATCGGCCTGATCTCGCAGGCGCGCTTCGATGAGGCGTACCTGCTGAATCGAAAGTGTAATGTCGTGCCGGGCGTGCTTGGTCGCACATGCGCGCGTCCTTGCGAGCCGGTGTGTCGTCGCAACAAGATCGATGGGAAGCCGATAGCCATTTGCTGGCTCAAACGCGCCGCCGCCGACCACCGCGAATTCCGCCATCATGCTGAGCGGCCGCCGATTACTAAAGAGAAGAAGGTGGCGATTGTCGGCGCGGGTTCAGCAGGATTGGCCTGCGCGCGCGACCTGCGAGAAATGGGTTATCCCGTCACGATCTACGAGGCCGACCCCGTTGCAGGCGGCGTGATGGTGAACGGTATTCCGGTATGGCGTTTGCCGCGCTCGGTTACCTATGAAGAGTGCAGCGAATACATGGACGACCTGGGCGTAGAGATGCGCTACAATACGCGTGTTGGGCGCGATGTCATGCTCACCGACCTGCTGAAACAGTATGACGCGGTCTACCTGGCAGCCGGCTGCTATATCTCCAATCCTCTGACCGGCCCGGATAACAAAGTCATTCCAGGCGCGAACCTGAAAGGCGTGGAGGATGGCATCAAGTTGCTGGCCAAGACCAATTTCGGCGAGCCCGCGTTTATCGGCAAAAAGGTCATCGTACTGGGCGGTGGCTTTACGGCTATGGACTGCTGCCGGACCTCGGTGCGCTTTGGTGCCGAAAAAGTTTACGTGTTGTATCGTCGTTCAAAAGAGGAAATGGGTTCCGACGAGTACGAGGTCGATGAAGCAGAGTTCGAACATGTCGAGTTCCAATACCTCGTCACGCAGCTCGAGGTGTTGAGCAACGATGGCATCCATGCCAGCGGCCTCAAATTGATCCGTAACAAGCTGGGTGATCCCGATGCCAGCGGGCGTCGCCGTCCAATACCCATTCCGGGCACCGAATTTGTAATTGAGGCCGATACGATTATCGCGGCCTTTGGTCAGTATAGTGACGCCTCCTGGATACAGGCCGACGAATTGAAGCTGGAGGTCAACAAACGCTCAGGCGTCCCCCTGGTGGATCGCGAGACCTGGATGACCAGCTACCCCGGCCTTTTCGCGGGTGGCGACTATACGGAAGGCTCGCGCAACCTGATCTCTGCCATCGGTGATGGACGCGATGCGGCGATTGCCATCAATCGCTACCTCGGTGGCCAAGACAAGCCTGCCGAACCCGCTGAAGAGATCGAACTGCCCGACTACCGGCGTGGCATGGTCGATGACTATGAGTCCATCCCGTTCCAGATGATGCCCTCTCTACCGCTCAAGGAGCGCTACAGCAACACACGCGAGACCGAAACAGGCTATACGCCCGCGCAGGCGGTGGAGCAGGCGCGACGCTGCTTGCAATGCCAGTTGAATATCATGATTGATCCCTCAATCTGTATTCTCTGTTCAGGCTGCGTCGATATCTGCCCCTACGACTGCATCAGTATGGAGGGACTTTCCCGCGTGGTCAAAGGCGATCCAATGCACCTGGGAACGGAAAGCTGGCAAGGCGGCGCCGATATGATCATCGACGAGGAGAAGTGCATCCGCTGCGGACTGTGTATCGTGCGCTGCCCCACCGATGCCATTTCTATGGTGCAATTCGAGGTCGCCAGCCCTAATGATCGCTGGACCGTATCAAAGATACCGGTGCTGAATATTAAGTAATAGACGAATAGAGCGGTATAAACACGAGTCATCCCGAATCTTGACTTATGAGCATCGAAAGGGCGACCGCAAGGGTACGCCATTACCAGGATGACGTGGTAGTGGTAGGGTAGAGGCGTGTCATAGTAAGGGCGTACCCTTGCGGTCGCCCTCCACTCCGCCTTTTTCGCCCTCTCCAACTTCACGTATCGAAATCTGGGATGACTTATGTTTATATGTGCAACTTCCATACCTGCTGGCACTTCCCGTTTTTTTACACAGAAGATCACAACCGGTAGATCAGTAGAATCAAGGGTTGACATTTGTCAATGTGTTCAGTTAAACTTGCCTGTGGGGGACAAGAAACGCTTGCATCTCCTGTTGTTTACTTCACCAAAAGGAGCATAGCCGACACATGCGAAAAATCACCTGGTCAGTACTCGTCCTGGCCACCCTGCTGAGCATCTTTGGTTCAGCAGCAGTCGCTTTCGCGCAAAGCCCATCAGGGTCTAACCCTCTTGCGCACATTTTCGCACATCCTGATTTTATTTTGAAAAACCCACACGGCACCCAGGGGCCAAATGTCTCAGGCTTTTCACCGCAGCAGCTCAGTACAGCGTATGCAATCAGCAAGATCAGCAAGAAAGATGGTGGTAAGGGCGTTACCGTAGCCATCGACGATGCCTGTGGCAACTCTCATGTGCAAGCTGATCTGAATGCCTATGACAAGCAATTCGGGCTGAAAAACACAACGGTTAAAATCGTTCAACCTGAAGGAACCCCCTGTTCAGATCCCGGTGGCTGGGGCGTTGAGACGGACCTGGATGTCCAGATGGTGCATGCTTTTGCGCCAAAAGCCAAGATCGTGTTGGAAGAGGCGCGCAGCGCTTCCTTCAGCGACCTGCTCAACGCCGCTAAAGACGCTTATACCAAACAGGGCGCGACCATCGTTTCCATGAGCTTTGGGGGCAGCGAGTTCTCCGGCGAGACCGGCTCAAGCGCTGATGGCATCTTCTCCGCCGGCAATTCAATGGGGGTAAGCTTCACCGCCTCTTCCGGCGACAGTGGGTGCGGCGCCCAGTATCCTGCCGCCTCCCCATTCGTGACTTCTGTTGGTGGCACCAGCCTGTTTATCAATCAGGATGGCAGCTATAAGAGCGAGTCGGCATGGAATGGCAGCGGTGGTGGCACCAGCGCGTTCGAGAGCCGCCCATCCTACCAGAACGGTTTCAACAGCAATTCGAAGCGCGGCATTCCTGATGTCGCTATGGTTGCCGATCCCAATACCGGCGTTGCTATGTACGACAGCGACCTCGGTGGCTTCATCGTCGTTGGTGGCACCAGCGTTGCTGCTCCTTTGTGGGCCGGCGTGCTGGCAAGAGTCAATCAGAAGCGCGCGCATAGCATGCAGAATGCTGACAACGAACTGTACAATGTGGCCAGCAATTCTAGCAAGTACGCAACCGACTATCATGACATTACAAGTGGTAGCTCCGGTGGCATTTGCAGCGCCAAGAAGGGCTATGACTTTGTGACTGGTCTGGGTACAGAAGTCGGGAACGCGCTCGTCCCTGACCTGATCTCGGCTCCGTAATAGCGCAGCGTCACAAGCGCTGTCATTGCTGAGGCAATGAACGTGAATAAAGATGGCCTACTGAGTGTTTCCAGAAACCAGGTGGGCCATCTTTCCCATTGCATTCAACTTCAAAGGAGTAGCTAGCATGATACGCAAGATCAGCGCGTTCGCTTTTATTTTGACCTTCCTGGTAGGCATCGTTGGTTCTGGAGCGGCCGCTTTCGCACAGAGCACCTCGGAGGCCGATCAATTCGATAATGCTATCGCCTACCCAACCATTATCCTGCAGAATGCTCATGGCACGCGCGCGCCCGATGTCAACGGCTTTACTCCGCAGCAGTTCCGCAAGGCTTATGGAATCGACCAGTTAAGCCAGCAAGGGGCGGGCATCACCATCGCCATTGTCGACGCCTGCGGCAACCCGCACGTCCAGTCTGATCTAGACCAATATGATCAGGCATTCGGCCTGCCTTCTACAACCGTGAAAGTGGTTTATCCACAGGGCAAAAAGGTTTGTTCAGCGCCATCAAGCTGGGGATTGGAGACAGACCTGGATGTCGAAATGGCACACGCGGTGGCCCCTCAGGCCACGATTGTGCTGGAAGTTACCGTCAATCCGACTTTCAAGCGCCTTGACCAGGGGGCTCAGGATGCCTATGTCAACCAGGGCGCGGCCGACGTCTCAATGAGCTTTGGGGGCAAAGAGCGCCCCGGTGAAAAAGGCGCCCACGGCGACGCCATTTTCGCCGCCGGTAATGCCAAGGGGGTTACCTTCACCGCTTCGTCCGGTGACAGTGGTTGTGGAGTAAGTTACCCGGCCGCATCTCCTGATGTTGTAGCCGTGGGCGGCACTGTACTCACGATTAAGCAGGACGGTACCTATGTCAGTGAGACGACGTGGAGCAGCAGCGGTGGTGGATTGAGTAAGTTCGAGCATGTTCCGTCCTACCAGAACGGCTTCAACAATAATGCCAAACGCGGCGTGCCGGACGTGGCCATGGTCGCTACCGGTATGGCTATGTACGATTCCGATTTTGGTGGCTTTGTCGAAGTTGCCGGCACCAGCATTGGCGCACCCATCTGGTCTGGAGTCCTGGCCGACGCCAATAGCGGGCGCCAGCACACCTTCATGAACGCTGACATCGAGCTGTACAGCGTGGCCAGCAACTCACAAAAATATGCCAGGGACTACCATGACATTACGACGGGTAGTTCTGGCGGCATTTGCAACGCGGGGCCCGGTTATGACTTCCCGACCGGCCTGGGGTCGCCTGTCTCTAACAATCTCGTCCCTGATTTGATCGCGGCTCCGTAAGTCACCCGCATACATAAAAATTTTGAGCGGTTGACTCTTGCATGCAAGGGTCAACCGCTCAAAATTTTTATGCCCGTAACTTCTCGCGCATAAACTCAAGCACCACGCGGTCGATACGCGCATCTTCGAACCAGCGTTCCTCGAGATTTTCACGCCCTACAAATTGGCGAAATGCGTCGCGCGTAGCACTGGTATAGGAGCCGTTGACACCGCCTTCATAGTCGCCACTGATGGTCAGCAGTTCTTGCAATTCGGCGGCTACCGCATCATCTATGGTTAGGATATCCTGTGGTTCCGGGGGAAACAAATACAATTTATGCAATTGCAGAATGCGCTGCAGTTCCTCAATTGGCCGGGGATGATCATCAACTCGCAGGTCGATGAAGCGGTCATTGAAGCCACTATACCCGCCCTTTTCACGCACGACCAGCAACGCTGCCGATTGCTGCCCCCGGCTATCACCTCCGGCGGCCTGACCTGCGGCGAGCGCGGCCATCAACCGATCGCAGAGACGCCCGTTCGTTTGCTCAAACGTGCGAGCCATAGCCAATATCGTTTCCTCTCCTACAAGGATATTGCCCTGGCAGGCATAATGCTCCCCTACATGCCCACCGGCCCACGGAAAACATTCGTCGCCGGTAAAGGTAGCAGGTTCGCCATGTATGGCTACGATGCCTACCTGGCGATTGGCGCGTCCATCATCACCGGCCGTAAGGCGCGCGATGGTCTCTTGAGCGGACAAACCACGCGCCAGCAGCTCCAGGCCTGACGGCCCATAGGTTGTATTAGCCCAGGCCTGCGTGGCAATCGCGCCTACCCCCGCCTTTGCCCACGGGACAACCGCGCCAACAGCCAGAAATTTGGACTGAACGGCAATTCCTAATTCACCCGCGCCGGGGTCCCGCGCAACAATGGAATAAGTCATAGATAGATACCTCCAGATAGAATGCAGCACATCCCAGCATTGCTCTTTGGGAGTATTATAGCATGCGCACGCCATGACTTCGAGCAAGGGATTCTTCTCTACGCTCAGAATCCCTTGCCCGAAGCCATACAGCCATCCTGGTTTCAGTCAACTGGCCACTCCTGGAGAATCACCCGGCAATCCGGCAATCCGGCGCAAAAACTTGACATTTCAGGGGATTTGCAGCAAAATTGAAAGAAGTCTTTTCCTATGAGCTTTGTCCTTATGAACATCCCTCATGGCATGACTCCGTGAGAGGTTTTTGTTCTAACAGACGTATATCTTTCATAGTGAAGCGAGAGCACCACCGATCAGATATGCTGCTTTTATCGTCGTTTTGACCTGGCACGAATGCTGCGCCTCGCCATAAAGTCAGGACAGTCGCCAGGGAAAAGAGGCGACACTGCTGAAGAGGTGGAAGCAGTGCTTTGTTCAATACATAAGCCGCATACTCAGATCCTTTAAGGAGCAAGTATGGTGCGACCAAACTGGTCAGATGAAGAGTTGGCGCGGCTGCTGCAAGAACGCAACGATGAAGCCCTTGAAACTCTCATCTCCCGTTACTCGCGCGAGGTGTTTTATTTTATTCGCCTGGTACTGGACGGTGTGGGCGTCACCCAGGATGCAGAAGAGTGCGTCAACGACCTCTTTGTTGCCGTCTGGCGGGAAATCGACACCTTCGATTCCGAACGTGGTACGCTACGCACGTGGTTAACGATGCGCGCAAAATATATTGCCCTGGACCGGCGCAGGCAATTGTGCCGCCGCCAGACTCATAATATGCAACCGGCGGACGAGAACCGCCAGTGGGTAGCATCGGATCGAGGCGGACGCAAAGGATACGGATGGGGAGGATACGACAACGACAATCGCGTCACGCTTCCTCCCCATCCAGAATTTAGTATGGAACACCTGCTGGAGCAGAGTGAAAGGCGCGAAGAACTGCGCCTGGCCTTGGCGACGCTGCCAGAGCTTGACCGCTATCTTATCATCCAACGCTATTTTAATTTCGCCAGCACCGAGGAACTGGCAGCAAAAACAGGCTTGACACGCCATGCTGTTGATACCCGGCTCTGGCGCGCGCGGAAAAGCTTACGCGAGACGCTCAAGGAGCACGCACATGAGTATGAGCGAATTTGAAAAACAAATGAACAGGGAAGATGATGACTCAATTCCTTGCTTGCTGCGCAAGGAAGCGATTCCGCTTGACTTCAGCGAGGAAGACCTGGCTTTCGCACAAGAACTGAACGCACTTTTTTCTGCTGAGCAAGAAGAGCTGCCTCCTTTTTTCGTACAAACATTACTACAAGCCGAAGACCCACGTTTTCGACCGGTCGAATATGGCTTTGAAAGGAAAACCAGCGCGCGTGTCTTCCGCCGCCTGCATTTGCGGCGCCATCTTTTCAATACCCCTCGCTCGGCAAGGGAAATCATCAGCAGCAGCATCCACGGCATCATCGTCAACCGTTCCCTACTGGCTTTTGCTTGCGTTCTGATGCTTGTGATGCTTTTCACGGTAGCCTTTACCGCGCCCTCATTTACTTCGGGCGTCGCCCTTTTATTGCAAGGATCACACAGCGGTGTTTATCAGGTAGAACATTATCCAACCGGCTTACACAGGCCCCATGGCACACATGATTTTGATTCGCGCGCGTGGCCACAACAAATATCGCTATCACAGATGATGCAGCAGTTAAGTTTCCCGATGTACTGGCCGCAAATGATCCCACGCAACTACTCCTTGACCACTATACTTTTGGAGGATACAGGGCAGCAATGGGCCAACGGTCCCATTCTGGACCTGGTCTATACCCTCAACGGCCAAAAACCGGATGCGAATAATCAGATTATCGTGCGCGAATTCCTGCCAAATGAGGATGTGCTCCAACTGGTGCAGGAGGGCGCAGCCCACCCGGTAGAAATCGATCAATATGGCCAGGCCAAGGCAATTTATGTCGACGGGCAATGGGCATTACAAGTTGGGCAATCATTGCCTCAATGGGCCTATGGCGGGCGCAGCGAACTGATTTACCAGCAGAATGGCGTTGTCTTCTGGATCGTTGGCAATCAACAAAATGGCGTGAATGAAAAAACTTTGCTCACCATTGCCCAATCGTTACAGATTTTCCATATCAGCCATCAGATGCATATGCTCAGCGACTCGAGAGATTCCGCAGGCGTCACCGTGATTGACTGGGCCCCTGATCAGTTTCTCACCGATGTTGTCGTGGTCTTCCAGGGTGAAAACGGGAATAGTCCATCCTATATTCCGGTGAGCTCTTACGAATTGGTTAAAACTGCGCAAAAAATCGTGGCTACCGGTCACTAATGGTACGTACGCGCTGGGCACGACAAGCGATACCCCTGCTGGTGGTATGGTTGGCTGTCGCGTGCAGCACGACGCCGGCCATGCCTCCATCACCGCCTCACCGTCCAACCAGTGGCACGATTACCTTCGCGGACAGAGCATTCCCTGATGCGGTCAACCCTTTGTTTTCGGCTTCTGCGGTCGATCTCGAGATAAGCGCGGCGCTGTGGTCCGCCCCTGTCTATTATGACAACCGGTTTCACATCCAACCCGACCAGTTGACTGAAGTACCCTTACCTGGAAATGGGGATGTAAAAGATGGTGGCACGACCATCATTATGCGCCTACGTCACGACCTGCGCTGGTCAGACGGCCAGCCAATTCTGGCCAGCGATTTCCAATACTGGTGGCATCTCGATCAGGATCCGAACACCGGAGCCATCACCACCAGCGGGTACGATCAGATAGCCAGCATCGATACGCCCGATAAATTCACTGTGATCCTGCATATGAAGCGTCCATACGGCCCCTATCTATCGTATCTGCCCTATGCCGCACCCCAGCACGCCTGGGGCAAGCTGAAAGACATCGACCTGCAAAACACGACCAGCGTCTACCTGGCCCCCACTGTGACCGATGGCCCCTACATGCTTGCCCACT
Organism: Ktedonobacteraceae bacterium; assembly: GCA_035294305.1. Classification (GTDB taxonomy): domain Bacteria; phylum Chloroflexota; class Ktedonobacteria; order Ktedonobacterales; family Ktedonobacteraceae; genus DASRBN01. The sequence goes on from DATGLD010000025.1 coordinate 191,397, forward strand.
TCGAGAATGGGAAGAGCTATACACTGAAACCAAACCCCTACTACACCTCGACGACATTCTCTGGCCCATTTATTTCACAGCTCATTTACCGCTCTTACAACGATCTTACCGCGCTTACTATGGCAGTCAAGCAGCAGCAGGTTGACATCAGCGAGGGATATATGGAAGATGATCTCTCGAGCCTTGCTCATCTTCCACCGGACATGCAATTACGGGAAACACCCGCTGCCGCATACGAGCATCTTGACTTCAATCTGGCCCATCCCATTTTGCAAGATGTGCGGGTACGACGCGCTATTCAAATGGCGATCAACAGGTGCGCTATTATTGAGCAGGTGCTGCGCATGCCGGATTGTGCGCGCCTTGCAGACCAGGTCGAGCCCCCTCCGTCGCTCGTCTACGATCCCCACATTGCTGCGGCGCCTTTTGACCCCCCCATGGCAAGACAGCTACTCGCGCAGGCCGGCTGGCTTCGCGGTCAAGATGGTTTACTGTACCGCCACGGCCAGGCGTTTACACTGCGCCTTGTTACAACCGCTGCCAATCCTCTGCGCGCCGCTGCCGCCCGGCGAATCCAACAGGATTTATTAGCAGTCGGCATTTCTATACAGATTCTATACTATCCCCTGAACACCTTCTTTGGCCTCTATAATCAAGGCGGCATCCTGGCAACCGGCGCTTATGACCTGGCGATGTTCGGCTATCAAAATAGCCCGGAACCCGATGATGAATACGCCGTTTTTCACTCCTCACAAATACCAACCGCGGATCAACCTGGCCTGGGCAACTACGGCCGCGTCAACGACCCTCTCATTGATCAGGCCCTACAACAGGGAAGAAATACACTAGACTTTGCCGACCGCGTAAAGTTCTATCACCAGTTTTTAGAGCGCCTTGCAGATCAGGTCTATATTATTCCTCTGTACACCGGGCTCAATATCATGACCATCAGTGATACAGTGCGGAACGTTGTCCCCAATCCCAATGTCGTCGCGAACAACTGGAATATCAGCCAGTGGAGAAAAGGATGATGATAAACCTGGCTATATTTTCTGTTGCGCTGGACATCACTGTAAGAAACTGGTATCATAAACAGTGACGAATGATCTTAAAGTAAATTGGCTCACGTTGCAGCTCGACTCTGTTCCAGCAACGAAGCTGAGACGGTCGTTGCAAACCTCAAAGGAGAGGTCATAATGAAGCATCATGTCTTGAAACCGGGTTCCACTAAGCCGCATGGCTTACCACATCTACGCACCCTTCGCCAGCGCAAAGGGTTGAGTTTAGGCCAGCTTTCTGATATGACCGGCATTCGCCGCGATACAATCGCGCACCTGGAGACCGGCCGCGAGGACCCACAACCATACCAATTAAGGTTGCTGGCGCGTGTGCTGGATGTCCCGCAACTTGAACTGGTGTCATAGTTGCTGCTACATAGGAAAGGCAACTGGAGAACTTTGTTCCGGTGCTTGCTCGTCTGAATGGCAAATAGGCAGGTTTTGCCTTTCCCAAAAATTTGAGAGCATTTTGCGTTCTATCCCTGCCATCCACTCATAATTCTTGCAGCGGGCCTACGGCCCGTCAGGACGGGAGGGGAAGCAAGCGGGGACACCCCGCACCCCGGCAGGGGTGAAACCCCTGCACCCCGAGTTATGAGTGGATGTCAGTCTATCCCTCTTGACATTCCCCATTTTTCTGCCTATACTGTAATTAATCGGTCAGTCAATTAATTTCTTTAAAAAGTAGAAGTGATATTAACATATGGCACGCACGCCGAAAGTGGTGGAGGATCGCCGCGAACAAATCATCGATGCGGCTATGCATGTCTTTGCGGAAAAGGGATTCGTCAGGGCCACGAACAAAGATATTGCGCGTGAGGCGGGCATCACGCCTGGCCTGATCTACCATTATTTTGAAAGCAAGGAGGCATTGCTGCGGGCTATTATCGATGGGCGTTCGCCATTGCGTATTATCAATGCTCTACCCCCGCAGGCGCTGGCACTACCGCCAGTGGTATTCCTGCGTTTTATCGTGATGCAGGTGCTGGGCATTCTTGAAGACGAAAATTTCATTCAACTGATCCGGGTATTTCTCCCGGAAGTTGTGTATAACCCAGATACAGGATCGACGATAAACGCGGCGATACAGCAGGCTCTGGGCTTTCTTGAAGGCTACTTTCGCAACAAAATGGAGGCAGGAGAACTGCGGAAAATGGACGCGGCGCTGCTACCACAGCTATTTATCGGTAGTGTGATGGCTTTCATATTGCGGCGTAATATTCTCCATGACCCGCAGATCCTGCATTATACACACGAACAGATTGCCGATGCGATAGTTGAAACCATGCTCAAGGGTCTCCTACCAGATCGGTAGCTCGACCTATTCTGAACAGAAATATGGTTCAATCACTATTCGCTTCGCTTATCTGGTAGGAAAGGTAGTAAATTTTTGGGCTTGTTATTAATTGGCCGGCCAGTTAATATGAACAGGAGGAATCTCCATGGCAGAAGCTACTTCCGATATTCGAGAAGGGCAGCAACCGGATAGAACTGCTAGTTCTCCCATCGTCGTTATCAGTGAGCTTGACAAGCAGTTTGGCAAACTGAGAGCCGTCAATCATCTTAGCATGACCATCAATGCCGGCGAGACGTTTGGATTGATTGGCCCCAACGGCTCCGGCAAAACAACGCTCATCCGCATGATGGTGGGACTGATGCGTCCGACAGCTGGCACGATACGTATTATGGGCGAACGCGTACCGAGCACAAGAATTGCACCCCACATTGGCTACATGACACAGTTGAGCGCTCTCTATCTTGACCTCACCGCCAGGGAGAACATGCAGTTCTTCTGCAACATTTATGGTTTGCGCGGCAAGCAGCAGAAACAGCGTATCGACGAAATGCTGGAACGAGTTGACCTTGCTGACCGCGCCAATGACATCGCCAGCAAGTTCAGTGGTGGCATGAAGCAGCGCCTCTCGCTTGCTACAGCGCTGGTGCATCATCCCAGCCTGGCCTTACTCGACGAGCCAACCGTCGGAGTCGACCCCGAACTGCGGCGCACTTTCTGGGACTATTTCGCGCAAATGAACCGCGAGGGCATTACCATCATCGTCTCCACGCATCATCTTGATGAAGCGGCACGCTGCACGCGCCTGGGCCTGATGCGCTCGGGCATGTTGCTGGCGCAGGACGCTCCACAAGAGCTGCTGCGTCAATCCGGCAAAGATAGCATGGAGAATGCCTTCCTCTACTTCGCCACGCGCCAGCAGGAAATGTCAAAGGAAATACACTCATGAGTCTCGCACGCACTCTAGCGCTGGCTACCCGCATTATTCGCCAGATTCTGCGCGACAAACGCACGCTGGGGCTGATCTTCATCGTTCCTCTCTTGATCATGACGTTGCTCTACCTGGTACTCACGAATACGAGCAGCGTCCATACACTGGCGATTGTGCGCCCCACGGGCCCGGGCAGCGATACCATCAACACGCTGATTACCGACCTGCTGCCCGGAAAGGATAAACTGAACACCATCTCTATTCCTGCCAACCAGGTAACAACTACACTACAAAACGGGAATGCCGATGCCGCGATCATCTTTCCCCCGGATTTCGCGCGGCAGGTCCTGGCGGGCCAGAACCCGGTCGTACAGATCGAACTCGAAGGCTCTGACCCGGCCATAGCAAGCGCCATGCGGGACCTCACCGCGTCATTTACGCGCCAGCTTGGTCTCGCGCTCTCGACCTTGAAAGCGCAGCAGAACCAGGGCGGACAGGCGCCGATTACCCCGGCAACACTTGCGGGACCCATACCTTTCACCATCAACGAACCGCACTACCTGCATGGCGGGCCGCAATATACGTTCAACGACTCCATCGCGCCCGTATTCATCGGTGTCTTCTCATTTTTCTTCGTCTTCATCCTTACTTCAGTCGCTTTCCTGCGCGAACGCTCGCAGGGTACGATTGAACGGGTGATGGTCTCTCCGTTGACGCGCCCCGAACTCGTACTCGGATACATCTGTGGCTTTACGCTTTTTGCGCTTGTGCAGTCGGTGCTGATCCTGATTTTTGTGGTCTTTGTGCTACAGGTCCATTACAGCGGCAACCTGGCCCTGGTTTTCTTGGTTACGGCTCTGCTTACGATTGGCAGCGTCAATCTAGGCATCTTCCTTTCAACCTTTGCGCAGAACGAGTTTCAGATTGTGCAGTTCATCCCGCTGGTTTTTGGCGTGCAGGTCTTCCTTTCCGGCATCTTCTGGCCCATCGCTCAATTGCCAGGCGTATTACGGCCCATTTCCTACATCCTACCCCTGACCTATGCCAATGAGGCTTTGCGCGATGTCATGCTCAAGAGCGCTGATATCGGTCAAATCGCGGGGCAACTGGCGGGCCTATTAATATTCGCGCTGGTTATGGTCCTGTTAAGTTCATTGACGATGCGCAGGCAGAGCGCATGAGATCAAGTCGTAATTCAAGATTTTGGAGGTACCAAAAATGCAGAACGAAGTCGTTGCAGCAACAACACAAAACGAACAAGTCGAGCAGACCACCTGCTGCATCGTGGGTGGTGGTCCGGCCGGGGCCATGCTGGCGCTTCTGCTGGCGCGTAAAGGTGTTCGCGTCGTATTGTTAGAGGAACATATGGATTTTGACCGGGACTTTCGCGGAGACACTATTCATCCATCGACCCTGCAAATATTGGATGAAATCGGCATTGCGGATCGCTTGCTCCAGCTGCGTCACACCAAAGCATCCAGCATACCCGTACAGACTGCTAAGGGGGTTTTGACGCTTGCCGACTTCCATCGCCTGAAAACGCGCTTTCCCTACATCGCATTGATCCCCCAGGCGGATTTCCTCACATTCATCACGGCCGAAGCCAGTCGCTACCCGAACTTCCGGCTGGTTATGGGGGCCAGAGCGGAGAAGCTGATAGAGGAAGATGGCTACATCCATGGTGTTCATTACCGCGGCAGGGACGGCTGGCACGAGCTGCGCGCGATACTTACTATTGGGGCCGATGGTCGTTTTTCTCGTCTGCGCCGCCTGGCAGGTTTTGAGCCAATCCAGACTTCAGCGCCGATGGATGTGCTCTGGTTTCGCCTGCCACGTAAAGCGGGCGATCCAGAGCAATCCGGCGGGCGCCTTAGTAATGGTCACATCCTCATAATGCTTGACCGGAACGAATACTGGCAGATAGGCTATATTATCCCCAAGGGCGGATACCAGGAAATCCGCACCGCGGGCCTCGATCATTTGCGCCAGATCATAGGCGAATTGCTGCCAGAATTCGCGAGCCGCATGGACACCATCCAGGAGTGGAAACAGGTCTCCGTGCTCTCAGTGGAATCGAGCCGCCTGCGTAAATGGTACCTTCCAGGCCTGCTGCTGATCGGAGATGCCGCCCACGTCATGTCGCCGGTCGGTGGTGTCGGCATTAATTACGCCATTCAAGATGCTGTAGTCGCGGCCAACATACTCGGCAACGACCTCCTGCAAGGAAAAGCGCCAACCGGCGACCTGGCACGCGTACAGCGGGAGCGCGAATTGCCAACACGCATTATCCAGAGCTTGCAAAACCTGATACAAAAACAGGTGCTGTCCAGGGTTCTCGCAACGGATAAGCCACCGGCGATATCGCCGTTCTTCTCGCTGCTGTTACGCGTGCCGCTTGTGCGTGATTTGCCGGCAAGGTTCATCGCATTTGGGCCGCGCAGTGTGCGTGTGAAGGAATAGTTCCAATCCCCACCGGGAGGTGGTGAAAGGGGCCAGTTCCTTCCGCTTCTCTATGGGGAAAGTATACTCGCAAACCCGAAAAAGTCACGTGGAAAGGCACCAGGCAAATCAGTTGGCGCGAACTGTACTGACTTGCTTCTCGAAGTTCTTGAAGAACTGGCCGAGCGCCATCTTCATTGCCCCGTTGATGACCATATCGGGGGTAGCGGCGATCTTTCCTTCCATATCCGCGTGCCCGCTATAGTTGAGCAGTGTTCCCTCGGCATCGTCCGTCAGCTCAATGGCGCAGGTGGCGCGAATGGTTCCAACCGCGCTGCTGGGTTCCGCTATTAAGACGACGCGCGAAGGCGGTACTACTTCACCTGTCTGCAAGAAGATGTTATATGGCCCTTTTAAGCCTGGAATATTTGGCGATACCACCAGCTTCAACTGGCGGCCCGCCGGAAAATCTACAAACTCAGCACTCTCACAACCAGGGACGCAATGCTTGAGAACTTCAGCATTCAATAGAGCTTGAAATACTTGTGGGCGAGGCGCTTTCACCTTCTGATTCCCCGAAACATCCATATGAACGTTTACCCCTCTTTATACTTAGATTTTTTCTCTCCCGGCTTCCGACAATGAGATACCTTTATGTATGCCGGAAAGCGATGCGAGAGAATATGCTTTACAAGGCAGTATTATAGCCTGATGCATTTGGATTGCTCAATAGAACGGGTCAGAAGTACTAGGATATTACACTCCAAAGGAAACGAGGATAAAAGTCCAGAGGATCAACGCTCCCACAGCTAAGGGGATGAGGAGCAGGGCGGCGATGACCGCGGCTGCCGTTGCTTTTCCACCGGTCAGGCGATGCACGGCAACATTCGCAAAGCTTTGTAGCACAATGCTGTAGATGAAGCAGACAATGGCCAGGAAAGCCGACAGGAAATTGCCAAAAATAGGCAGAATCCCAAGGACACTGACGGCAAGGCCAAACGGCACAAGAAAGAGCAGGGTGGTATAACACTGTTGCAAGAACGTTCCGCGCCCACCATAGGCCCTGGCGAGCAGATAGAGAATAGCCATCAGGCAGAAAAACAGGAGGGGTATGAGGATAATAAGCCCGGCAGTCGAGCCTAGCGTAAGCGCCCGGAGTACGACTGGGCTGCTCAGGCCGGTGGGATTTGCCGGGTTGGGAGTGGCAGGCAGTGAGAAGAGTGAGACAAGGAAGGCAAGCACTGCGGCAATGACCGCATAGCCGAGCAATTGAATCCAGACCATGCGCCAACTCGCCTGCGCCATCTCGACCAGAAATGTTTCCGCATATGGTTTAGTCACAACGCGCTTATATTGCTCCGGCAACTGGCGAATTGCTTCGGTGAGAGGGAGGGGCGCGGCAGCCGGTGGAATAAAGCCGAAGTCAGGCCAATATGTCGGGTCGGAATCGCGCGTGTCATGCTTTTTCGCCCCATTGGAAGCAGCTCCGGGGCCTCGTCCATTATTGTTCGATTTGCGACCGGGTATCCATGCCATACACATTACCTACGTGGTATCTCAGTGCGGACGACCTCAAGGGTCCCCACCCTTACCTGTTATATATCAATACATTCTGGTTGGCTTGCGACGACGCTCGTTGGGCAGCAGCACATCCAGCGCGTCATCAACGGTAACAACGCCTTCGAGAATGCCATCGTCGCTCACGACAGGAACGGCCAGCAGGTTATATTTCGCCATGATCTCGGCGACGGTTCGTGGGTCGGTATCCGGGCGGACGGTAATTGTATCCGTCTCCATCACTTCTTTTAGAGTTAGTGTAGGATCAGAAATCAGCAGATCCCAGAGAGAAACGACGCCCAGCAAAGGACAATCATCCGATGTCTCATCGGCAACGCAATACACGTAAGCGGCCCGTACATCCTGTTCACTCATATAAGCGCGGACGGTATCGATTGCCTCGGCGACAGTCTTGCCGGTATTGAGGGCAATAAAATTAGTGGTCATGAGACCACCCGCCGAATCCTCTTCATATTCCAGTAAATCCTGGACATCCTCGGATTCCTTGGGAGTCATTAAGCGTAAGAGTTCCTGGGCACGTTCTTCGGGGAGGGTCGCCAGCAAATCAGCGGCCTCGTCGGGCTCCATGGCTTGTAGGATATCGGCGGCCCGCTGCGGGCGAATATTCTCCAGGATATGACTTTGCCGTTCAGTATCGATCTCTTCGAGCGCATCGGCGGCCGTCTCGTCGTCCAGGCCTTCAATCAAGCGCGCGCCCTGACCAGGAGTCAACTGGTGGACGATATCGGCAATATCGGCCGGGTGCAGTTCCGCAAGCTGCCCGCTCATGGGACGCAATGGCCCGGTTAAACCTTCAGGTGTACTACTTGCAGGCTCTTCTTTGTCCGGTTCTTCGTTGGTATCCTGTTCAGGAAGTGGTGTGCCGATGAGCTCGATACGATTCCACGGAATCAATTTGGCGGGGGAGCGCCTGCTATTGGCACCGAGCAGCCAGGAGGGCGCGAGCCTGCGCACCAATCCCAGAGAGCTGTTATCGATGCCTAGAATGTGCCAGCTATCATCGAAACAGATATCGTTCACGCGCACGGCCTTCTTGCGCGCGAGGTCGATGACCTGCTTATCAAGCACATCCTGTGCCAGGCTGATCAGTGGCGCAAATGTAGCAACGGGCTGAGCAGAAAGCCGTTCTAGAGGGACAAGCAGGCGCAGAGCGTTGCCCTGCCACGCGACGGATTCGGCAGGCACGTACCAGCGCTGATCCTCCTGCGCCTCGACCAGCAAGATTGTACGGGGCGCAGGCTCTTCCTGCGCTATGAATATATCAATGATTTTCCCTGCTCGCGCACCCTCTGAATCCTCTATGGGTGCGCCGAGCAGTTGACTAAGGTATTGCATAGTTTCTATTATATACTATATTTCGATGCGGGGATCAGGTTGGTGGGGAGATGGAAATGTGCTGCGCATACCCCGCTCCGTATACGGGGCCCCAACCGTTTCCCGCTCAAATGCCTGGTTCGGAGCGCTGAAGTGATCTTCCGCGCGTTGTTTTTCGTGCTCCAGGCGCACACAGGCGCCGATGAAATCGCGGAAGAGCGGATGGGGGCGCGTAGGACGGCTCTTAAACTCAGGGTGGAACTGAGACGCCACAAACCAGGGATGATCCGCCAGTTCAACGACTTCAACCAGGCTATTATCGGCAGAACGGCCACTTACTATAACGCCATTGGCTTCCATACGCTTGCGAAATTCATTATTAAATTCATAACGATGGCGATGGCGTTCAAACACGATAGGCTCACCATAAGCGGCATAGGCTTTGGTACCAGGGGTCAGACAGCAAACCCAGTTGCCAAGGCGCATGGTACCACCCTTGTCAGCCACCTGGCGCTGGGTCAGCATCAAGTCAATAACCGGATGGGGCGTCTGAGCATCAAACTCCGTACTATTGGCATCAGCAAGACCCAGGACATTGCGGGCATACTCAATCATCGCCACCTGCAAGCCCAGGCACAATCCCAGGTATGGCTTCTTATTGCGACGCGCGAAGCTGGCTGCTTTTACCTTCCCTTCGATGCCACGGTGGCCGAAGCCGCCGGGAACAACGATACCAGCGACATCTTCCAGCAATTCGGCATATCCCTCGCCCATACTTTCCAGGGCTTCGGAATTGATCCATTGAATATCGATATCGACATCGTGATACCAACCGGCATGCCGCAGCGCTTCGGCAACCGAGAGATACGCGTCATGTAGTTCGACATACTTACCAACGAGACCAATCTTGAGGCTACGGCGCGGGCGCTTGATCGTCTGTACCAGTTCGCGCCATTCTTGCATCTGAGCCGGATGTTCAGGCAGGCCAAGCTCCTGCACCAGGTATTCTCCCAACCCGGCCTCTTCGAGAATCAAGGGCACTTCATAAATCGTCTCGGTTGTGAGCAGGGGAACGACTGCCCGCTCTTCGATATTACAGAAAAGCGCGATTTTCTCGCGCAGTTCGTCGCTGAGGGGATAATCTGAGCGGCAGAGGATCACGTCAGGTTGAATACCAACGCGTAGCAACTCTTTGACGCTGTGCTGGGTAGGCTTGGTTTTTAGCTCTTTGGTCGCCATCAGGTAGGGCAGCAGCGTGACATGCATATACAGGACATCACGGCGTCCGACATCCTTGCGCATCTGGCGAATGGCCTCTAGAAAGGGTTCGCCTTCGATATCACCGACAGTACCGCCGACTTCGACAATCACTACATCGGCATCGGAACGACGGGCTACATTGTGGATGCGCTCCTTGATCTCATTGGTGATATGCGGGATGACCTGGATGGTGCCACCCAGATATTCCCCGCGGCGCTCTTTAGCAATGACCGAGGCATAGACCTGGCCGGTAGTTACGTTATTGGCCTGGGATGCAGGTTCATCGGTGAAACGCTCATAATGACCAAGGTCCAGGTCGGTTTCGGCGCCATCATCAGTGACGAAAACTTCCCCATGCTGGTAGGGCGACATGGTGCCAGGATCAACATTGATATAGGGATCCAGTTTCATCAGGGAGACGGAGACTCCCCGGTTTTTGAGCAGGCGGCCTAGCGAGGCAACCGTTATACCCTTACCCACCGATGATGCCACACCACCCGTGACAAAGATAAATTTTGACATTTGATCCTCCTTACCCGCAGCATGAGGCAGGACAGCGTACCAGCGGATGGCAGTCGGCCACAAGGGTCAACTGCCAGCGTCCACATCCACTCCCATCCCTACGGGCTTGTAGGTAGAGTTGCCCTACATTGATGAGACTTTTAAGCGCGCTTCTAAAATGACGATTTGCATTTCAGCAGGCACGGTATTACGCGTTATCACTAATTTCGGCTGTGTCGTCACAGTTTCAACGCCCATCTCACGACAGAACTTGTCGAGGGGATCGGGGCTTTCCCCTGACGCGGGGCGAAAATGCATAGGAATAACGATTCGCGGTTCTACCTGGCTGATCACCTCCGCAGCCTGAGCTGCATTGAGCGTATGCTGCCCGCTCATCGGGATCAATAGCACATCGGCATCGGCGACCTCTTCCAACTGCTCCTCTTGCAGAATATGACCCAGGTCGCCTAGATGACAGATTACTATCTCATCCATATGAATGACATAAATGGTGTTGCGCCCCAGTTCCTGCCCGCGTTTATTATCGTGGTAGGAGGGAACGCCGGTAATCAAGACATCACTGATCTCATATTCGCCCGGACCGCGCACAACATACGGTTCCCCTCCGATGCCCTGGACATAATTATGCCCAGGATGGTTATGACTGACGGTGACGATGGGGGCATTGACCTTACCCAGCGAGTAGCCCGGCTGAGGAGAAAAGGGATCGGTGATCAACGTAACATTCTTGCCACGCAATTGAAAACAGGAGTGGCCAAGCCAGGAAATTTCCATACAGGTTAAGATTCGCTTTTCTCAATAAGTTCGGGCGGGGACTACTGTCCTCGCCCGAATGGTATTATACCACAAGGATAGGTGTTCTACAAGGGGATAGCCAATATTGGGATCAGGGTCTGTGAATTATTGCTGGCCTCCTTGAGAGCAAAGAAGAGCAAGGGGTTGCTCAGGATGATAGGAAAAGGAGCGACGAGAGGCGCAAATCTGGGAAGTGCCGGAGCGATGGATTAAGGAAATGGCGAGATTGCGAAAGGCAGCCAGCAATTGTGGGGCGTTGCCGGAGCGAAGCCGGGAGCGATCTTCTTGGAAAGAGACATCACGGACATAATGGGAGCGATTCTCGATGCCCCAGTGGCCGCGAACCAGAGAGCAAGCGCAGCGGCGCTGCCTGTGTGGGACTGAGGTCGGTGATGAGATAGACGACCTCGGTCGAGGTCTGGCCCTTGCAGGTGACGGTGTGCCTCACTTGGGCGACTTGAGCCACCAGCGGCCACTCGGGAGCGAGGTAGCCATTCATTTCGGTACTGACGCGCATAACGCGATGTTCCACCCGTCCCCGGCGCCGATCCCAGGTCTCGGCTTGCTGGCAAACGGCCTGTGGATCGGCAAAGTAGGTAGCGAGATTGTCATACAAAGTCGGCTGGTTCCCCTTGACGGTGAAGACGCTCTTGCCTTGGTGGTCATGGGTGATCTGCATCAAGTCGGCATGGGTATGCAAGGCATCGCAGGTCACGACCCGTCCAGCTACCGGCAGCGTGGGGAGCACCGCTTTGGCGACTGGGATCTCATTGGTTTTCTCACTCACGCGCACTTGAAAGAGGGTTTCCTGGCTCTCATGCGTGCAGAACGAGAGCAGATGGGGAGCGGCTTGCTCGTCCGTTCTGGCCCCACGCACGGTCTTGCCATCCAGGGCGATGGGCTCGTCGGCTACGGCATGCAACGTGGCCTGAATCCAACGTCCCAGTACCTCCTCCAGGGCCTGGACATCCAGGCGCGGTAACAGTTTGCGATACAGCGAGCCAGTCGGCGTCAGGAACAGGCGCGCTCCAAACACCTGGCGCAGCACTTCCACATGCTCGCGACACCACTGGCCCACCGCTTCCGTGCTATTACAATTGCAGAGCAACGCTGCCAGCAGACACGTGAGCAAAAAGGCCAATTCATAGCGCAATCCCTGCCGCTTGCGCGGGTCTGGCACGGCATCCAGAATGGCATAGACGCTCAGCAGTGCTGCTTTCTCCACCAATGCTTTCCGCTCTTCTTCGGTCAGTGGCGGGAGAACCACCTGTTTGGCGATACAATACATGTATGACTTCTCCTTGAGAGAAGTGATGTGTTTTTCTTATCTTATCTCAGGGGGGAAGCCTCTCTCAGCAATCATTCACAGACCCTGCAATATTGGGATATTGTTCACTTTCTGCCCAAAACGCAACCTCGCGAGTTCTTCTTGCAGATTTATCAAGCATCGGCAATTGTCCATTCTATGCGCTTCCCCAGACTGGCCGCATAGCGCTGTAACGTCAAGAAAGTCTTGTTCCATGCATCTAATGCTCCTAAGTTTCACCATATCATTTTTGATATATTTTTTCAACCTGAACGATTTCTGAGTTTTCTGGTTTTGTATTTCATAGAGTAATTGAGGGAAATCCCATCAGCCTGCGTGAATGCCGATAAAGCGCATACTCATGCAGAGGGCGACCACAAGGCTCTCCACCCTACGCCGCTCTACTCCCGCCCTTACAATTACTACGCTCCCTTGGAGGACGATTTCGTAATCATTGTAAGGGCGGGGGCAGCTGGGGATGTAGGGCTGGGGCCCTTGTGGTCGCCCTCCTCGGGGACAGACTAGTCGCCACTTACCTCTTTTCTAAAACAGTTTACGCTTCACTATTCGTTGCGAAAGCGGCTATCATCGCCTCATCGACAAGAGGGCCGGTAACTGTCATGCCACCGTTGGGTGCTTTGGAGGCAAATGTCAGCGAGCTGTAGGCCACCGTCACCTTCACTTCCCGGCCTCGCGCACCCACGCGCACAGTACTGCCCTCTACTATCTTTTTGATGCGCTGAGCGACAATTCCCGCTCCCTGCTGGTCGGCGCGAATAACTGCCGTCATGATACCGGGGCCGTTGATCGAGAGCCGGTCTTCTTTGCGAATTTTGGTACGCAGGAGCGGCAGAAACTTGCGCGCGGCTTCGGTCGCCTCGCGATCCTCACGCTCACGGTGCACATCGGTATGTTTCGCGCCCTCGAGGATGAAGCGGAAGACGATCACGCTCTGGGCGTTGCAGATGCGACGAACTTTGCGCTGGCCAGCCTCCAGGTCCTTTGTGGACTCGACGGCTTGCCAGATATGATGTTCGCGTTTGCGCCAGTAATCATAATTGCCTTGCATGCGAGCAACGCCCTCCAGGGTAATAGCACCGAGTGTCCACACTGCCTGCTTCGGGCTGCTCATGGTAAAATCGCGGCAGGCAATGAGCTGGCGGGCAATGGGTGTGACTTTCATCGTCGAGGCTTCGTAGTTTTGCTGCTTGAGCACTTTGAGATGGCCTGCATAAATGCGGCGGCGCTGTTTGAGAAAATCGCGTACCGTGACCGGACCCTTGTTGTAGACAACGCAATTGGGTTTATAAAGGAGCTTAAAACCGAGTTGAGAGATCAGGGCCTGGATAGAGATTTCATCGACGGCGCTATCGACCGGGATGCCCGAGATAACGTTGCGGAAGGCGATTACCTCCCCAAGCTTGGGATGAATGCGAGCGACGCGATCATGCAGGCGCCACAGGAGATGCACTGTATGCCCCATAAAGGTTGATGGATCGTTGACCGGCACGGGACGCCCGCCAACCATACCAACAGAGGGGTCTTTAAAGGGAGCACAGAGATTTTCTAAGGATGAAGTTTCAGGAATAATATCGGCGCCGATCAGAATGACGACGGGGCTGGTTGCCTGTTTGAGAAAGAGGTTGATGGCAGAGGCCTTGCCTTCGCGCTTCTCCTGCACGCACAAGCGCACGCGCGGCTCTTGCAGGGCAATTTCAGAGACGATCGGCACGGTACGATCGGTACAACCGCTGGCAACGACAATGATTTCTTCGAGATGGAAGGAAGGGCCTGTCTGCTCAAGCACTGCCTTGATCGTACGAGCGATATTAGCCTCTTCGTTATATGCCATTATACCGACGCTACACCCGATATACCCGGTCGCTTCCGATTCCGGCTCAGGGCCATAAGCTGATATTTGCTCCAATTGAACTTCATTCACGATGTTAGTTGCCATCAAAGGCATCTCCTTTTGCGAGATTGATAGCGGGGATATGCTCTGTAGATGCAGGTAGAGAGGCAAGTCCTCATGGTATCATGAAAATGTGCCTTCATATCTACTTATATCATTTCGATCTCAATACTCATTTCTAGTGACCTCCCCTTGGCTTAGGAGAGAGCATACCACTGAGATGCTGATCTTCAAATAGAAATTGGGTTAAGATATGGTTGTAAATATTCAAATGTAGTTATGAATTTCTGTTTTCTCAGGGCAACTCCAGGGGTGAACTACGGTTTCAAGCCACCCTCCTTATGACCGGTCTTGACCTGATCTCGCTTCAGGGTTTATACTTTTTCTGCCAGAAACTCATGAGTATATTTCTCTCATAAGCAATGAACGTTTGTGAAAACAGGATTCCCTTGTTTACCCGAAAGGTACCACTGAGCAATGCAGATACAGGAACATGTGAAATTATCGACCGCGGCGGCCATTGTCGCACTGCCCGTACTGAAAAAAGATCTCTGGATACCACTGGCCGCAAGTGTGCTTATCGATGTGGATCATTATCTATGGCACGCTGTGACGCACCGCACGTTGAGCCTGCGCGCGGCGATACGCTATTTTGGGCAGGCCGACCCACCCCAGCGGCCAGAAGCACGGTTGCTCCATCATCCGATTGTACTGGGAGCATTGCTATTTCTAGGGGTGCGTATGCGCTCGCGCCCCCTCCTGCTGATCCTGGCCGGACTGCTGTTTCATGTCAGTCTGGATGTGATCCATTCCTCTCAGATGCGCAGGTTGAAACGCTTGTTGGGCGAACAGGTCGATTTTACCTGCCCAGCATGCGGGAAATATGATGAGGCGCTGCAGTTACATACACTGCATTTTGCGCGCAATGTCCTTGATCGTTACAATCCCCGGCATTTCGTGGTGTTATGCGCGACCTGCCATGAGCAAGCACACGCTACCGGTAGCGGCGCGGGCTTGCTCCGTCCACAGTCCTACGACGAGCAATTCACAAGGGCGGGGCAAGCGTGACACTCCCCCGTAAGGACATCCCATAAAAAGGTCTCGACGAGCAAGGCAGAGTGTGATATAATCCCGTTCGATACTGATGGCGAACTTTCGCCAGCAAAACCGGGAAGTAGTAGTGAGTCATGTCATCCCTCACTGCGCTCAGAATGATACGACCGGTTTTGCTCGTGAAAATTCATTATCATACTTATGAACAGTACATCCTAACGGGTTGAGATACGAAAGCGAGGAAAGATTTGTCTAACTGGCTTCCTGCACTGCAAACCGTGCAAATTATTCTGGCCGTAGCGGTCATCATTTTTATCCTCTTGCAGGCGCGTGGCGCCGGATTGGGCAGCGCCTTCGGCAGCTCGAGCGGAGCCGTCTTTAAGACCCGTCGCGGCGTGGAGCGCCTGATTTTCAATATCACTATCGTCTTCATCATCCTCTTCGGCGCCGTTTCGATCATCAGCATGGCATTGAAATAGGAACTCTGCTATCTGGCCGGCCGTTATCAGTTGTTGAGCAGAGCTTGTTGGGGATGAGGAAACCAGGGGAGACAACGAGATAGTTGTTCCCAGTCGTTCATTACGTAAGATGGAGTGGCAATTTGAGAACGTACCGACTATGTACTGGTACATTCATAGAGAAGCAATGCGCCTCTCACTTTCTTGCTATTGTTCCCCTGGAGGATGCGAAAAATGCGGCAAATACTCTCAGCGCGCGCCAGATACCTCTTTCTCAGCGCGTTGCTCCTCATTATGCCCTCGCTTGTGCTGGTAGCTTGCAGCGGCGGCGGCAGTGGAGCTAACGCTACCCCTACCGCGCAAGGAACGACTGTAACAGGTGGCAACGCTACTCCCACCGCAACCCCATACATTGGCCTGGGAACACGGCCCTGTCCCGACGCGGTAAAAGCTCCGTCGCATTGGGACCCAATCATTCCTACGCAGAGCAATATTTCTAAAGTAGAGACGGTGAGTTGTGGCAACCTCATCGGCAATGCCACGCTACAGGCGTTAGTGACGGTGCGCAGTTCCGGCAGTGGGGGCATCCTTGATGTCTACGTATATAACAATATTACCAGCCCCAATCCCACGCAACTCTTCAAATTGCTGTCTCTGGCACAAGGTGATGCGAAGATCAGCGTGTACAACACCATTCTGACCGGTGAGGTGGATGCGAACTCCAGCATCAATAAGGGCAAGCCAGATGCCGAACTGACCCAGGACCTGTTTCGCGAGTTCAAATGGTCCGACGGCGCTGGTACCTTTGTGCCAATATCCTTCCCCGGCATTTTTCCCGATATGACGCGTTTCCAGGCCGAGCGAGACCAGGCGCTGGTCAACCGGGGACAGGATGCATGGAAACTCGATCCTGCTATGGTTGCCGATCACATGGTTTCTAGCCCGAACCTGCTGAACTGGCCAGCCAACTCCCCAACGACGATTGTAAGCGGAGGCGGAAGTCATGACGCGGAGGCGGTGGTGACGGTGAAAAATCCAGATACAGGAGGCGGCACAATCAAACTCACCCTCCAGCGTTTAGAAGGAAACACCAACGGCGGCATCTGGGAAGTCGTAGCGGTTGAATCTAGTGGCCTGTCTATTACTGCCCCACAGAGTCGCGATCTCCTCAGCAGTCCCGTCACCGTCAAGGGAACGGGCAATGCATTCGAGGGCAAGATCGGCCAGGTAGCAGTTCTCGATCACCTGTACACGAAGGTTGGCCAGGCTAGCGCCACAGGAGCGGCAGGCAACGGCAGCACTACATTCTCCGTCAACGTGAGCTATACTACTACTTTCAAGGCCGGCGATGAAGATGGCCTCGTCGTTCTCTATGCTACAAATAACGCGGGCGGCCCAAATGCGGCGGCGGCCGTGATGGTGAAAGAATTACTAAGCTAGACCAGGCCAGGAAGGGGACAAGTTACTGTCCCTACCGGCTTTCACAGCAACGACAATGTCGCGCCTCTTGATGACGCGATCAACTGTGTGCGCCATCTGGGTATAGGGTGGTTCATTACGCACATGCATGTGCGTGTCTCGTTGCACAAGCTCGATCATCGCGGCGCGTTCGATGCGCGTGGCATTCCAGGCCAGGGCCAGCGTACCGCCCGGTAAAAGCAGGGGCTCCCAGGCAGGCAGCGCCTTGCCAAGCAGGCCAGAAATTTCCCCAAAATGCTGGATGCCATAGGGCAAATCGGCAACGATGGCATGCATGCGCGGCCCACCCGGAACTTCCTGCATGTGCAATTGCGCCTGGGAAGTCTCGCCGTGCGCCAGGACAAGCGCGCGTGTCGCGCCCTTGCGCCCGACCTCGAACTGGTAGCGTCTTCCTGCCCGGCGCCCGCGTTCATCAATTTCCTTGAACGGAATGCCTTCACTTTTGAGATACTGGCGGATAAAGACCGCGGTTGTCTCAATGTCCTGCCGTTCATGGTCGATGCCAAAGACATCATAGCCATTCGCCAGCGCCAGGAAGAGCGTTGTGCCTCCACCCGCCAGGGGATCGAGTATCCTCAATCGCCCCGTGAACTGTCCGCCATAGGCGCCCGCGAAAATGGCCACATTGAGCATGACCCGCGTGAAGACCTCGTTAGTCTTGCCTTTATAGCGGCGTACCTCTGCCATCTCCAATGGCACGAAGGGAGTAAATTGTGGACTCAGCGGGCGCAAAAACGGCCCCTGCATCTCGTCAATCCGCTCAAAATACTCGTAGATTTCGCTTGTAGCGCCTAAACGCGAGAGGACGGGTAGCATGTCAGATAGAGTAGTGTTCTGTTCATCGAGCGTAGCCAATAAATAATCCTGGCCCGCTAATGTGGTAGGCTCGATCTGTGTGATGGCCGGGCCAATGGGACTGGCGAGCAGTTCGGGGGCCGCCAGCGTCTGAGTCATATTCGCATATTGCGTGCTGCGTTGTGGTGTGATTTTGAGCGCCAGTTTCATGGGGGGAGTATAGCATAGTCTTGCGAGGTCGTGTAGATCTCTCCTCTTTATAGTTGGGCAACATCACCCGGTTGGAAAATAATCATTTTGAGGCAAGAGGTTCAGTAAGATATGAATGAGGGGCATCTGACCAACTATAGATCAAACCTTCACATGTTGGTCTCATTATACCATAGGAACCAATCCATCCATCTTGTGCTACCATAGCAGAAGTCCCAACCCTTCCCTGATATCCGCTTACGCATTACAATGATGTATAGCGAAACAACAAAGCAAACACCGATTTATAGAGCCAGGAGAAAAGCTATGTACATCGTGACTGTTGATCAAATGCGCGCGCTTGAACAGCGAGCCGATAGAGAGTATGGCCTGACTTCTTCTATCTTGATGGAGAACGCCGGCAAAAGTGCGGCGGAGATTCTCTTGCAGCACCTGCGCCACCAGCCTTCGTCGGTCAAAGGGCTTGAATTTTTGATTCTGGTTGGCCCCGGCAATAATGGCGGCGACGGGTTGGTGATGGCACGCCACCTGGAAAAGTGGGGCGGGCTGATCAGCACCTATCGCTGGAAAGAACAAAAACTGACTATTCACGGTGAGAATGTTCCCGAGCAGGATACGCCCGCGAAACTGGAGGAGATCATCCAACGCGCCAGCTATGTGCTCGATGCGCTGCTGGGAACAGGACGTTCGCGCCCCCTTCCCGACAGCATGCGAGAGCTCCTGGGTCGTGTTGGCAAGGAGCGAGAGAAGCGCGACTCGCTGCGTGTGATAGCGGTTGACCTGCCAACGGGCATGAACGCGGATACGGGCGAGGTTGATCCTGGGACCATTCACGCCGATATGACGATTACGCTGGCCTGCCCGAAGCAGGGCTTTTTCTTTTTTCCTGGTCGAGACTATCTCGGTGAGATGTACGTGGGTGATATCGGGCTGCCTGCTGAGATGGAACGCCATCTACAAACAGAGATGCTAACGGCATCACTGGTAAAGGGTCTGCTGCCTGGGCGACCGTTGCAGAGCAATAAGGGCACGTTTGGCAAGGTGATGTTGCTGTGTGGGTCACCACCATATCCTGGCTCGGCATTTCTGGGAGGAAGCGCCGCAGGGCGTGTTGGCGCGGGCCTGGTAACCCTGGCGGTTACAGAAAAGATGCTGCCCATCTATGCCAGCGCTTTCCACGAGGCCACATTTGTCCTGCTCCCCGAAGAAAACGCGGGCAGCCTGGAATGGGTGAACGCGCTGATGAATCATCTCCACGGCTATCGCTCGCTACTAATGGGGCCCGGATTGGGGCAATCACCGTATATTCGCGAGGTGATTTTGCAGGTATTGGAGGAATTACGCGCCATGCCCGACGAAAAGCGCCCCCGACTGGTTGTTGACGCGGATGGCTTGAATAATCTTTCCGCCCTTGAACGCTGGTGGACATTGCTGCCTCCGGGAACGGTGATTACGCCGCATCCTGGCGAAATGGGGCGGCTTTGTGGAGGGATCAAAGTGTCGGGTGGCAGCATCGAGCGCCTGGAGTTGGCACGCAGCAAAGCAAAAGAGTGGCAGGTGACGCTTGTGCTGAAAGGGGCATGCACAATCATCGCTGAACCGGATGGTCGCACGCGCATCAACTGGCTGGCGAATCCCGCGCTGGCGACCGCCGGTACCGGTGATGTGCTGGCCGGCATGATCGCGGGTTTTCTCGCCCAGGATTTGTCGCCTTTCGACTCCGCCAGCGCCTCCGTCTACCTGCACACGGTCGCTGCCGATCTTGTCAGCAGTGAAATTGGGCATGCCGGACTGCTAGCCTCTGATCTATTGTCAAAGATACCGCGCGCGATGATGAAATGTAACATTGCGTCAGGGCGAGGTGATTAGCCGGGCACGAAGAAAAAGACCACGCAGGCCATGACATAGATCGCCACCAGTTGCACTCCCGCCAGCCAGGATGACTCACCATCGAGGCTGACAAGCGCAAAGAGGATGGTTGCCAATCCTAGAACCACCAGTTCCAGCGGCTGGAAGACCAGGCTGAGTGACGGTGTAAACAGGAGGCCGACCAGCACCAGTAGGGGCGCGACGAAGGTGGCGACCTGAATCGATGAGCCTGCCGCGATTGCCATACTCAGATCGATATGGTCGCGCAAGGCGATATAAACCGCACTCGAGTGTTCGGCGGCATTGCCTATGATGGGGATAATTACCACGCCTATGAAGACCTGCGACAGGCCAAGTTGCACGGTCACAGGCCGAATCGCGCCGACCAGCAATTCGCTATTGATGGCAGTGCCAACAGTCGCGATGAACAGGATGAGGGTCGTTAACCAGAGTTTAGGAGGTTTTTGCGTTCCGCGCTCTTCTGGAGCGAGTCCGCCTGTAACCGCCTCAACCTCTTCATTTTCGGTGGATTCTGCCTGGGGAGCATTTCGCTGGCGCTTGGGGCTGCGGCGCTCAGAACGAATGTGAAAGACGTGTGTTGCCAGGTACATGGCATAGACCAGCAGCAGGATGATCGAAATGGCGACACTGATGGCCTGGATACTCGCGGAGCTTTTCAGCACCAGGGAGCCGGTGGTTGGTATGAGCAAACCGGCTACCGCGAGCACCATCATCGCCGAATACTGACCCGCATCACGCGCATTGAAGTATTGCTTGCCCCAGCGCCATCCTCCCAGCGCTAGAGAACTACCCAGTACGAGCAAGGCATTGCTGATGATAGACCCTGTAATCGATGCTTTCACTACGGAGATCAGGCCTTGCTGTAGCGCAAAAATGCCGATGATGATTTCTGGGGCGTTGCCAAAGGTAGCGTTGAGCAGCCCACCGGCGATAGGGCCAACATAGTATTCAAGGTTCTCTGTTGCCTGCCCGATCAAAGCGGCCAGCGGTATCAGACCAATGGCAGAACAAATAAAAACAGCCATCTCTTGCTGTTCTCCCCAAATCAATGCAATGATGGGAGCAGCGATGGCCATGATCAAGAGACTATAGAGCCAGCGTAGCATAGCATCCCCATACTCATGAAAGCTCAGTCCGCCTTAATGAACTTTGACAACCGTAGCATGGAATGCTGTCCCTACAGCATTCCACGCCTTACATCAAGGCGAACTGGAAGGGCGGACCTGGTGCCGGGATGCGAGGTGCCACCCAGTCTTGCCTTCCTACGGTATATTATGTGTATTACTCGACGGCAGCGCTTTGCGTTTCAGGAGCGCCAGACTGCGCCTCATCAATCACATTGACGGTAATCTTTGGCTCCAGTTTCTGAGCGACCTTGACAGGCACCATGAACGTACCGACGGAACGAATCGGATTCGGTAATTCAATCATACGCCGGTCGATGATGATGCCTTCGCTCTGCCGCAGGCCCTCCGCGATATCCTGGCTGGTGATTGAACCATAGAGGCGTCCTTCTCGACCGACGCGAGCCTTAAATGTCAATGTCACCTGACCCAGGCGCTCTGCCCGCTGCTGATTCTCTTCAGTTTGTTTTTCCAGCCTGCGCTTCTCGGCAGCGATGCGTCGATCGCGATTGGCAATCAAGGCAGGAGTCGCGGGAGCCGCGACATGGCGGGGCAAGAGATAGTTGCGGGCATAGCCATTGGCCACTTCCTTTAAATCGCCGGCCTTTCCCAGGCCTTCAACATCTTGTAATAGAATTACTTTCATTGCATATGCTCCTCACAGAGGAAGTTATACCTGGCACCCGCACGGGGTGCCACTACATCTCCCACTCAAAATTCGACCGGTGGACAGCAGAAATGCAACGGCGCCCTCAGGGGTGCCGGATAACCCACTCAAAGTCTCAATGATACGAGGCTTAGTATACATGTTGCATGATGCGAACGCAAGTTTTGGGCGCTAGTGTTTCTCCGAGCCCGGGTCTACATCAAAGAGAATCTTTTTCGCGTCCTCTACTGTCTGAGCATGAACCAGCTTGAGGAAACTGGCCCGCATAATTTCCGGGTAGCAGCAATCCTGGTTCGCCATACGCGACGATTTCGATCAACGCATCCACAAAGAGCTGCCGGCTCTGCAAATCGACATTCAAGGTACGCACAAACGTGGCATCGGCCACTAACCAGTTAGTAAAGTGCGGCGCATAGGTTTTGACCATCGCTTCATGATGCTAGCCCATAGTCCTGCCATCTCAACAAGACCCCCCTCGCGCTTTTTTGTGGTAGTAGTGTAGCATATTGTAGAGATTCTGTCGAGCTCTCCTTGATCCTTTCACCCCAACTACCCATTGCAGGGTGTGACATCCTCACTTATAATGGAGAAAACCGTATTCTCGAAAACAACTTTGATGAAGGTGTTCTTATGGAGATTGAAGGAACTTATACGCTTCAGGCCTCGCCTCAAGAGGTATGGAATAGTTTGATGGATAGACGCACTTTGGAGCAATGCATTCCTGGCATAGAACGACTCGAGGCGCTAGTCAATCACACGTATGCCTTTTGTATACAGGTAAAGCATACCCCTTTAAAAGGCCAGTACACCGGGCGTATACGCATCATTGAGCAGGATTATCCGGTAACTTACCGTTTTACGATTGAAGGTGACGGCCAGCAGAACAAGGTTGATGGGGAATGGACGGTACAACTGAGCGATTTGAATGAAAATACCGTCGTGGCTTATAAAGGATCACTTCATTTTGATACACTGGGCATGCTGATGCCGGCCCCAATGGTCAAAGGCACTATTAAAGCGCTGATCCAACAATTTTTCTCCGCTCTGACCGAACACATACGCACGACCAGCTCTTTCACCAATGAAGTTGTGGAGCATACAGGCGAGATGGCAGCAGTAAAAGACACGAGTGACGAAGATACGCTTGCGATAGCTGGCGCAGGGTGGTCTATTCTGCTGCACAACGTTGTTCACCTGTTGAGGTTGGGTGATGGCGACCCGCTATTAGAGGAGCGATGGGTAAAGCGGTTGAAACGTACGAGTATGATTACAGCACTGTTGCTGCTTGTATGGGTAGGTACGCGCCTGCCTGGTAGATTATTCACTCAGCATTGAGCGCAGGCGGGCTTTCCAATCGTTGTCATCAGGTGGTGCTTCTTTGCCGGTTTCGCCGTTTGCGCCGATGGTCCAGCTGCGCGAGCCATCGGCATTCCTCACAGGGGTAGCCTTGCGCGCGCGAGGTTCTCGGGGGGATATAGTTCGGAGGGCAGTTTGTGCCGCTCTGCGCACTTCCATAACAGGGTCTTGCAGCAGGGAGGTAATCAGCACTCTACTCTGTCCAGCACCCAGGCGACCGAGTGTACGTATGGCAGAAGCACGCTCCTCGGCGGCCAGCGCATAAAGCAGAGGTTCTATATCTGGAGCGAGGTCTACAAGCGACAAATCGGCAATCAGGCGCAATAGGCGACTGCGGCGCATCGGGTGAGTCAATGTGGCTAACGCATCTCTCACATCCGCGTATACCTGTTCGATGCTACGAATAGTGCCTTTCTCTATCGCTTCGGCCACTGCGACATCGACGGGAACGGGCGACGATCCGCGCAGAAACGGTTCAATCCAGGCAGCAACGGGCTTAAGCAAGTTTGTATTATCGTACAGTTGTAAGACAGCGGGGAAATATTCGTTCAGCCAGGAGTAGAGAGCAAGCGTCATCTCGGCATCGCGCGCGGCATAGGCGATCATGGCCGATGGCAACGGGCGGCGCGTCCAATCGGTGCGCTGCAAACTTTTATCCAGGCGCACATGAAAGGCCCGCTGCAGCATGGCCGCCAGTGAGGACTCGTGCTGACCAAAGATGGAGCGACTCGCGGCCTCCAGATCAACATAATGGGCGATATTCAGTCCCCGTTCGGCCATCACGCGTAAATCAGCGCCCGCGCCATGCAGCAGGATGATGGTATTGGGATTATCAAGGACAGTATTCAAGGGCGAAAGATCGTTCAGGCGCAACGCGTCTACGACGAAACATTTGCCATCGATGGCCAGTTGTAGCAGCGCGAGACGTTGTGTAGTGGTAAAGGCATCATTCTGCGCGCGCGAGCGGACCTGGGTAAATTCAGCGTCGACGGCGACAACAGGCGATTGCTTCAGTGAGTTGATGACCGCAAGCAACTGCTCAGGTCGATCAACCCAGATGCGTTCTCCCCGTGCCGCTATCTGACCCACGGGCGGCGATATACCCAGATAGCCCGACTGTAAAGTATTCGATTCAGCCGGTTCCTCCGGCGGAATTGCATCGTTCAATGTTGCCCCTCTACATTGAAACAGGTCCGATTTATGCAGCTAATGATAGCAGATTTTGGAGCAAACGTATACAGGCTGAGGCAAACTTTTACGGTTTGCTTCTCACAATCATTGTTCCGGCCCCCTGATCCGTGAACAATTCGCGCAATAAGGAGTGAGCATCTCTACCATCTACGATATGCACACGCGAGACGGTAGAAAGAGCATCAAGGCAAGCAGCAACCTTGGGAATCATACCGCCATGAATAGTACCATCGGCTATAAGCCCCTGCGCCTCTGCCTGGCTAAGTTCTGAAATCAACGAGCCATCTTTGCGGCAGATACCGCTGACATTGCTGAGGAAGATCAGCTTTTCGGCATGCATGGCGCGCGCGATATGCGAAGCCACAAGGTCGGCATTAATATTCAGGCAAGGCGCGCCTGGCCCCTGTCCAAGAGGCGCAACGACAGGGATATAGCCCTGCTCAATAAGGAGTTGCAAAAGGCGCGGGTTGACCTCTTCAATTGCGCCGACAAAGCCCAGTTGTTCGTCGGCGACACGTGCATGTATGGTATTGCCATCGGTTCCACTCACGCCGATGGCCAGCCCTCCCATTTCGATCAGAGCCGCTACCAGGTCCTGATTGACCTGGCCCAGCAGAACCATACGCACGATATCCAATGTCTCGGCATCCGTGACACGCAGCCCATTTTCGAAACGCGCAGGCACATTGAGCTTTTTCAGCCATTCATTGATATACGGCCCTCCGCCATGCACAAGCACAGGATAGGAGCCCAACGAGCGCAACAAGACAATATCCTGTAAGACATGTTTTTGATGAGTGAGAGTGCTGCCACCCAGTTTAATGACGAGCGTCTTGCCTTTCAAAAAGTTGATGTAGGGCAGCGCCTCGCGCAATACATGCGCGATCAGTTGATACTCATTGTTGATGTTGTTCTCAGATGCTATTTTTGAAAAAGCTGATGTCATTTGGATATCTCCTCGCCTTGGAGCGTGATAAATCTGGCCCCATACACCTTCACCACTTAAGATGTAAATGGGCGAGACCCGCGGAGGGCGCCCTCCGCGGGGTCTCGCTCTAAGTTGACTTAAGTTAATGTGCATGGGTCATGATTCACTGGCTCGTTTATGGATACACGGGCAGGACCGGCAGTCCCGTTCTCTCCGGTAGCCCTGAGAGAATGTTTGCATTCTGTATTGCCTGGCCCGCGGCTCCTTTGACGAGGTTATCCAGGCAAGAAACTACCACGAGCCGACCGGTGCGTGTATCTACCAGTGGATAGATCAGGCAGGCATTGCTGCCGTAGGTCCACTTCGTATGTGGCGGCTGGTCTACTACATGCACAAATGGTTCGCCCGCGTAGTATGCCGTGTACAACGCGCGCACCTGCTCCGTCGTCGGGAGCTGGCCCATCTCATCTTCTTGCAAGTCGGCATAGCAGGTCGCCAGGACCCCGCGCGTCATGGGTATCAAATGCGGTATAAAAGTGATGCGCAGCGAGTCTACTAAAGATGCCGCCTCAAGCTCCTGCGCGATCTCGGCGAGATGGCGGTGCCCTGTTAGACTATACGCGCTTACATCCTCATTGGCTTCAGCAAAATGCGTGCCGAGTGTAAGACCTCGACCCGCTCCACTGATACCGGATTTGGCATCAATGATGAGGCCCGGCGCGACCATATGCGCCGATACTGCTGGTAGGAGCGCCAGGATGGCAGCAGTAGCATAACATCCGGGATTTGCTACGAGCGAGGCGCTGGCTATACGCACGCGATAGCGCTCGCACAGGCCGTAAACCGCGCTCTCCAATAAGGCGGGCGCCGGATGCGTATATTTATACCACCTCTCGTAGATGGTCGCATCACGCAAGCGGAAATCGGCAGAGAGGTCTACCACTTTCATATTGCGTTCCAGCAGAGGTAGGATGGATTCGGCAGCGGCGGCATGGGGCAGGCACACAAAAGCCAGGTCCGCCTGTTCAGATTCTTCAGTAATAGTGAGATTGGCAGCATTGGCAAAGCCAGACGGCGTGGCCATGACAAGCTGCGGAAACACTTCACTTAGCCGTTTCCCGGCGGCGCTACGCCCGGTCACCGAGATCAGCTCAAATTGTGGATGCTGAGCCAGCAACCGCAGCAATTCCAGCCCCGTATAGCTGGTAACGTTGACTATTGAAACGGAAATCATAGCCTTAATTGACCTATAGATGGGTTTGCATTTCAGCGCCCGGTAGAAGCATGTAACATACACTAATATAAAAGAAGCCCTCATCCCATGAAACGAAGGACGAGAGCCGCGCTGCTACATCGTTGTTCTCTCAAGATAACAGAATGCAGGCGAATTGTCAAACGCCCGTTGCTATGCTAAACTAAGCAACGAACATATGATATGGACTATACGGACATACACCCATCAGGAAACAAAGAAAAAGGTCAGGTTACTATGAAAAAAAAGACATCGATTACTGTCGCGTACGGGGATGGCATTGGGCCAGAAATCATGGACGCCACCCTGCACATTATTCAGGCCGCCGGAGCGCGTATCGAGATCGAGTCGATCGAGGTAGGCGAGAAGGTCTACCTGCGTGGCATCAATGCCGGCATTGAGCCTTCCGCGTGGGAATCGCTGCGCCGCACGAGAGTTTTTTTGAAAGCTCCGATTACGACACCGCAGGGCGGGGGTTATAAGAGCCTCAATGTGACGGCACGCACCATGTTTGGCCTGTATGCCAACGTGCGCCCCTGCGTCTCGTATTATCCATTTGTCGACACGAAGCATCCGACGATGGACGTGGTGATTATCCGCGAAAACGAGGAGGACCTGTATACCGGCATCGAGTACCGGCAAACACAGGAGATGGTGGAGAGCCTCAAGCTGATCAGTCGTCCGGGCAGCGAGAAGATTATTCGCTACGCCTTCGAGTACGCACGCAGTCATAACCGCAAGAAGGTGACCTGCTTCATGAAGGACAATATCATGAAGCTAACGGATGGCCTCTTCCACAAGGTTTTCAATGAGATCTCGCAAGAATATCCCGATATTGCCAACGAGACCTGGATTGTTGATATCGGCTCGGCCAAACTTGCCGATACGCCGGAGGCTTTCGATGTGATCGTGCTGCCCAATCTGTACGGTGATATTCTCTCGGATATCGCAGCGCAGGTGGCAGGCTCGGTCGGGCTGGCAGGTTCGGCGAACATCGGCGATAGCTGCGCGATGTTTGAGGCCATACACGGGTCTGCGCCGCGCCGCGCCGGACAGAATATCGCCAATCCGTCAGGGCTGCTGCTGGCGGCGGTAATGATGCTGGTGCACATCAATCAGCCCGATGTGGCGACGCTGGTGCATAATGCCTGGCTGCGCACCATCGAGGATGGCATTCACACCTACGATATCTACGTCGAGGGCGTCAGCAAGGAGAAGGTGGGTACGCGCGAGTTCGCCGAAGCCGTGATTGCCCGCCTGGGTCAGAAGCCGCAGATACTTAAAGAGGTGCACTACACTACCGCTCCCCAGCACGAAGAGCACAGATCCGTTTCGATAAGGCAGTCCGAGGAGACAAAAGAGTTGGTCGGAGTAGACGTGTTCCTTGACTGGCACAATGGGAACGCCCACGAACTGGGTGAAACATTCAAGAAGGTGAGCGGCGACGGCCTGGAACTGGTGGTAATCACCAATCGCGGGGCGAAGGTATGGCCAGAGGGATTGCCCGAAACATTCTGTACGGATCACTGGCGCTGCCGTTTTATGGCGCCCGAACACGGAGCGTCGATTGATCACGACCAGGTGATCGAGCTGCTGCGCCGCGTTAACAATGCCGGTTTCGATTTCATCAAGATCGAAAATCTCTACAACTTCAACGGTAAGCCGAGCTATTCTGCGGTCGCAGGGGAGTAATATGGTAATCGATGAAATTCTAGCCTATAACGAGCAGTTCCTGCGGCAGCCGCCGTTGCCCATTATCGGGCATGCTCCCCGCAAACATATGGCGGTGGTGACATGTATGGATTGCCGCTTGGTGAACATGTTTGAGCAGGCGCTTGGGCTGCAACGCGGCGACGTACTCGAACTGCGTACCGCTGGAGCGACGATCTCCGAATCTGAGCGCGAGGGTGGCGGGAGTGACCTGGTTCGTTCGCTGGCCGGCGGCATCTACCTGCTGGGCGTGCGGGAGGTGGCCGTGATCGGTCATACAAACTGCGGCCTTGCACACGCCGACCCTCGTGTTCTCATAGCGTCGATGCAGGCATTGGGTGTCGACCCGCAACGGTTGATCGAGCAAGAGGGCCTGGGAGACGTGCAGGGCCTGGTGCGCTGGCTTGGCGCATTTTCCGATGTGCATGTCAATGTCGGCGAAGTGGTCAAGGTTATTCGCAACAGTCCTTACCTGCCAAAAATTCCAGTGCATGGCCTGGTAATCAATATCGAAACCGGCCAATTAACTATGGTCGATAGAGGGTAAATAACAATCACAGTTCAGCGTGGACTGGCTCCCGCGCGGGAGCCAGTCCACGCTGAACTGTGATTGTTACATCGTTGTCCAGCCAACAATCGATAACTGCGTGCCGTCCGAAATGGATGCGAATGTGGTTGGCGTTCCACCGTCCAGCGCACCGAACAGCAGCGATTGCGTTTTACCGTCAGCGCTGTTGTGTTGCAGGGCATACAGATTTCCATCGCGAGAAACATTTGACCAGGGATACTGCGAGAACATGTTGAAATTGCTCGGCCCGCCGGAAACTCCCGCGCCATCGCTGGTCAGGCGCGTCAGGCCCGTGCCGCCGGTGTTGACTTTCCATAAGCCATTGTTGCTGGTATCAGCATTACCGGTGAAGGAGTTGTTTTCAACCAGGAACAGCAGCGTCGTCTTGTTGATGGCGCGCACGGCGGTGATTGCCATGTTCGCATTGGCGAAGAGGGTCTGTGGCGAGCCACCAGTGGCCGCACGGGCATTAATCATGCTGGGGCCGCGCTGATCGCCGATACCGGGGCCATTTGGATTCGGGTCGGTCGTGCATTCAGCAGTATACAACTGCGTTCCATCATAGCTACTATCCGAGTTCCAGCAGAATGTGTTGGTAGGTGTAACGACTACGGGCAGATTTTGCGGGTTCTGATTGGCCCCTTTACCGGTATCGAGCAGGTAAAGCGCGCCCGAAGGAGCATCTATCTCAGGCCCCAGCAGGTACACCCTTGTCGTATCCAGCCAGGTCAGGATCGGATAGTCAATGCTTGTTCCGCTCATGAAGATGTCCGCCTGCACACTGCCGTTCTGTGTATCCATCACATAGACACCGCTGCCACTACCGGTATAGCTATCAAAAACGATGAGCTTCTGATCAGAAGACCACTGCGCATCATGCAAGGCGCTACCGGTACTGGCGCCGTTTGAGGGTGGTGTGGCGCAATACAATGTCTGTAATCCCTGACCATCCATGCGCACCAGCTGCAACTTTGCCTGACCGGATGCGATGGCAACGAAGAGAATCCATTGTCCATCCGCCGAGACCTGGGCTTCGCTGATTTCTGTCCTGGGAAGGTTGAGAATCTCAGTTTTACTACCGGTCGTGACATCATAGCGCTTCAATGTGGCGAGCGTAGGGGCATCCACCGGTCCCTGATTGACAATATAGACGATATTCTGGTCGCCGCCCAGCGCTAATGGCGCAAGTACGGCGGCTCGCCCGCGGCCCTGGGCAGGACAATTGGTCTGTGTTGCCGGTAGCGGAGCCGTAGTGGAAACTGTTCCTGGATTTCCATTTCCATTCCCATTTCCACCTGGAGTGGGGGTATGAGTCCGTCCTGCCGGCGTCGGACTCGCAAACGGGGTTGTGCCACCCCCTGATATCGAGCCGGTGCCGGATGAGCCACAGGCCGCGACCAGTAACGCGATACAACAGAAGAAAAATGCAATCAGAAATGGGCGAGAACCGGGACGATACATGATATTTTCCTTTCGAATTTGAGTCTTTATTAGAATATGTTTTGCTTGCCGCTCATTTATACGCTATAAAGTGAGATTTTCGACCTCTCACTCTTGAGAATGTCGAGTTTACTAGCAGGCTAGCATACAGATCGTAGAAAAACTGTGAGATAGATCACAATGCATGTGATACAATATGCTATGCCTTACTTGACAGTATGCTTGAAAGCCGGTGATCCGCTAGAAATACACGCGCTCCCTATGAAGAAGTTTATCCGCAGCTGGTTCTCGCGCTGCCTTTCAATAGTTGTACTGCTGCTCTGCCTGGTACTTTCGGCCTGCGCCGCAGGGGGCAGCCCGAAAGCCGTCA
Organism: Ktedonobacteraceae bacterium; assembly: GCA_035294305.1. GTDB lineage: Bacteria > Chloroflexota > Ktedonobacteria > Ktedonobacterales > Ktedonobacteraceae > DASRBN01. The sequence goes on from DATGLD010000025.1 coordinate 222,297, forward strand.
GCACGACGCATTCGTCTTCAACAGCCCCTGCCGCGACCGCGCAGCCAACTCAAAGACAGGCCTTTCAACAGCCCATCACATATGTGGCGTTGGGGGCCTCCGACGCGGTTGGCGTTGGCAGCAATGTGCCGGGATCGCAGGGATACGTGCCATTGATAGCCGCGCATTTGCCAAAGGGCTCGCATCTGATCAACCTGGGTGTGAGTGGCATTCGGCTGCACGATGCGCTCGTGGAAGAATTGCCGCTGGCAATCTCGACATCACCCGACCTGGTGACAATCTGGCTGGTAGCAAATGACTTCGTTGGTGGAGTTACTTACGATGCCTATATACAAGACCTCAATACGCTACTGCAACAGTTGCATACGAGGACGCACGCGCGCCTCATAATGGCGAACTTGCCTGATCTGACGCGCCTACCTGCTTTCGCAGATGAGACGACTGCCCAGAAGGCGCAGATGCTTCAGGCCATTCAACGCTGGAACGCGGGTATTGCTCAGGCAGCGACAAGTTATGGAGTAACGTTGGTAGACCTGTTCAGCCAGGGCAGCAGGCTAACGGCACATCCTGAATATATCAGCGCTGATGGTTTTCATCCCAGCGCCGCCGGATATGTGCAGCTAGCCGACCTCTTCTGGCAAGCAATTGAGCGGTAGGGGATTGTTGGCCTCGCTGAGAATGACACGCCAGACCGCGCACGCCCCTTATATTTCTGAACGCTGAATACTCGTTTCTCCCTTGACGATGAAGACGATGCGCTCACAGATATTGGTGCAATGGTCGCCGACCCGCTCCAGCTTATGGGCAATCCAGAGCAGGTAGGTAGCGCGCTGCAAGATGCGGGAATCGTTCTGCAAGGCAGGAATGGCCCGAGCGCCCTCCATCAAGGTCATCAGATCGTGGCGCACGAGATGATAGCGCACATCTACGACATCGTCTTCCTCCCAGATATGGCGCGCGGCCTCAGCATCGCGATTGGCGAAAGCGGTCATGGTGCCCTGCAAGACGCGCCGCGCTTCATATCCTAATTCAATCATGCTGTGTAAGATCGAGGACTCGGTGACCTGGTCCTGCTTGCCATCTGCCCCATCACCGCTGACCACTACCTGGGATGCCGGAGTGCCGCGTAGTGGGGTCATGCGCAGGATGATCTGCGCTATTCCAGCGGCGCCATCTCCCGCGCGCTCAAGATCGCCGGCAATAGAGAGCGCTGAGGTGAGGAAGCGCAAATCGCGGCCTCCTAAAGGCTGTTGCAGTGTCAACAGGCGAATGGTGTGCTCTTCGATAGCCATACGTAGACTATCGATAATGGCGTCGGCTTCGATAACCATACCCGCCTGAACCTGGTCTCCGGTCTCCAAAGCTTTGAGAGCCTTTTCAAAAGCGTTATCTACATCATTGCCCAACCGTATGATCTGGTCATTCAGTTCTTGTAACTCTTTATCCAGCACTGTTCTTGGCATTCAGAAACTCCTCCTTAGTTCCAGTACTTTTGCTATCTTTACCTTCCATGTCGATCATAGGAAGGATTACACTGATGTGCACGGTTCCGGGAGCGACCACCAGGGTTTACCTGTAGGGACAGGCATCAGGCACTGTCCCTACAGAAGAATATACCACATTTCTTGCAGAAAAGATAGAGCGATATTGGAAATAGTTGTTCTATCCTAAAAGGATAAGTGCAATGAATCGCACTCATTGACAGGAAATCCGTTCTGGTGTTAGAGTAACACTGTAGTCTGGCCGGCAAACGACAAAATGATATGAAAGCATGGAAACAATGTCAACGAAACGATTATTGGGTCTCTTCGCCCACCCCGATGACGAGGGGACGATGAGCGGAGCTTTTTTACTCTATGGCACATCCGGCGTAGAGACCGGGCTGGTATGCGCGACGCGAGGTGAGGTTGGCGAGATTGCCGACCCGCGCCTGGCAACACCAGAGAATCTGGGGCAGGTACGCGAGGGAGAAATGCGAGCAGCGGCCCAGGTGCTGGGTCTAAACCGCCTCTGGTTCCTCGGTTACCGTGATTCGGGAATGGCGGGAACGCCTGAGAACCAGGACCCACGGGCCTTTGCCCAGGCCAATCGCGCGGAGGTCGTGGGCAAACTGGTGGAGATCATCCGTCACTTTCGACCACAGGTGATGGTAACGTTCGATGAGACGGGAGGCTACGGCCACCCTGACCATATTGCGATCTATCGTTATACGACGAGCGCCTTTTACGCGGCATCTGACGGGGTGCAATATCCCGAACTTGGGCCGGCGCATGCCGTCTCCAAGCTGTATTATACAGCGTTCCCCCGCAGCGCTATAAAGGCCATCGGTGAATGGATGAGATCACAGCCGCAGGCGCAGGAAATGCAGAGTTCTTTCACAGGCCTCGATCCTGAGAAGCTGGGGTTACCAGACGAACAGATCAGCGTGTGGCTGGATGTCGAGAAGTGGCAGGAGACGAAAGATCGTTCCTGGGCCATGCATCGCACCCAGGCAAATTCTGGCTCATTTATGGCGCAGATACCGGAGGAGCTGCTGCGCAAATGGCGCGGCTACGAGTGCTACCAGCTGGCGGCGTCAAGAGTCGGGCAGGATGTGCCCGGGGAGAATGATCTGTTCGCAAGGGTATAGTACATTACTTCCTACCCAGCTTTGCTTTCAGAGCGCCCACTATAAGATTGACCTCTTCCACTCTCAATAGCAGCACGCCACCGGTATAGACCAGGCTTGCCAGGCCGCCTGCTATGATGACCGTCAGTAATGAGCCTGAGAGCCTGTCGAGTGAAAAGAGCGCGATATGCCCGAGCAAGAGTTGCATGGCCCAGGCAATCGCGCCCATTGCGGCGGCGGCGAGTAGTATCTTGAGAACAGTTGGCAGCAACTTGCGTATGTGCAGGGAACCCATGATTAATCTTAAGAGGATCAGAAGAATAATGGGATGAAGCGAGTTCTGTACAGTGTTGGCGAAGGCAAGCGCGGGCATGCCGACGGTACTCCAGAGTGGCAGGGCGACGGCGAGGTAACCCAGAATGCTGACGACTCCGATTGTTACGGGGATAATGGTATTTTTACGCGCGTAGAAAGCGGCTATCAAGAGCTGATCTAGAGCCACAAAAGGCAACTGGTAGGCGTAGTTTTGCAGGGCAATGGCTGTGCGGGCCGCATCCTCGGCGGTATAGTTGTGGTGGCGGAAAAGCAGGTCGACGATTGGTTGACGCAGCACAATCAGCCCAACGGCGGCAGGAACCATGAGCAGCAGTCCAACGCGGAATCCTAGCAGGAGCGTCTCTTTGAAACGCTCGTTGTTGCCCTCGCGCGCATGCGTCGAAAGCGTGGGCAGGACGGCAAATGAGAGGGCCGCGGCAACTAATCCGACCGGGAATTGTATGAGCGTGGTTGCCAGGCGCATGGCGGTATAGTTGGCAGCACCGCAGGTTCCTTTCTGGAGAGGGAAATTGGCGATGATGCCACAAGGCGTACGCGAGGCGAGATTCTGATCAAGGTAAATCAGACCCATGCTCACTAAAAAGCTGAACGCAACCGGTATGTAGAGTTTGACGATGCGGCGCAGTGCAGGCTGCTTCAGATCGAGCACGAACAGGTAGCGCAGGCGCTGGTTGTGTATGCCGGGCAGAAGCAAGGCAATTTCTCCCGCCGCGCCAACCAGGACCCCGATAGCGAGCCCCAGGTAACCATAGTAATGTGCTCCAAGCAGGCTGCCGGCGATGGCGCCGAGAATGATACCGGCATGATAAGAAGCGGTGGCAAACGCGGGCCAGCCGAATTCTTTCAGGGCATATAATGCCGCCAAGAGCACGGCGAATGGACCCAGGGCCAACAGCGAGAAGAAGATGATCTGCGCGAACTGCAAGGTGAGTTGCTGTTGAGCGGGCGCATAGCCGGGCACCAGAATAGTATCGACGAACCAGGACGAAATAAAAACGAAAATGACCCCGGCGCAAAACATAACCAGCAGGACAAGATTGACGATGGTAAAGACGAGGCGCCGCAGTTCATTACGCTTTTCAGGCGCCGCGTAATCATTGAAGGTGGGGATCAGAGCGCCGGAGACGGAGCCATTTACCAGGAAGTCGTTGAAAGTCTGGGCCGGTAACAACGCTGAGTTGAAAGGGCCGGCTACCGGAGTACCTAATGAAGCCACAACGATCTGGCGCACCATACCCATGATACTGCTGCCCAGGTTACCCAGCATAACCAGCGAGGCGGACTTCGCAATTTCACGCCGCTCGCTTGGCGCGGCTTTTTCTGGCGGACCCTCTATAATCGGGGCGTCCTGTTCAGCTATCTCTATTGAGTTCAATGGGATAGCATCGGGCTGTTCATTCACAGATTCTCTGGCCATTATGTATTGGTTCTCCCTATAAGGTGAGGCGCTGGAGGACGACCACAAGGGTACGCCCTTTAGCTCCTCTCCCATCCACCCTTTTCCTCACCAGGGTCGCCTTTCATTTCCTCGTCTTGAAGGCTCTCGGGTCTCATGTTATTATAACGATTGGACGAGGGAAGCTGCTTGATGGTTGCGATTAATTTTGTCGTGGAATGATCCGGTAGATAGGCGATCAAACGCACAACTCCGCCGTATTGCTGTACCACTTTTGCCTCGGGCAAACGGTCAGTATCAGGCACGCTGCTGTGTTCCATGCCATAATCGCCGCCCTTGACGTAAATCGCGGGCCGCAATAGTGCAAGCAATTCACTGGCCGCTAGTTCGCCAAAGATCGTCACATAATCTACGCACGTTAGGGCGGCCAGTATCTCAGCGCGTTCCTCTTCTGGTACCAGGGGCCTGCCCGGTCCCTTGAGCGCACGAGTACTGGTATCACTGTTCAGCCCTACGATGAGAAAATCCCCCAGTTCGCGTGCCTCCTGGAGATAGCGCACATGCCCAAGATGCAAGAGATCGAAGCAGCCGTTGGTGAAAACGCCTCGTTCGCCCCCTTCCTGCCTGCGCCGCACTTCAGCAGCGAGTTCCGGGCGAACCAGTATTTTTTGCCGGGCAACAGGTACATGGTTCACGCAAGAAATCCTTTCGGCCTTAAGCCTGACTTTTGGGCTAGTATAGCATATCCATGCCAGTTTGTGGCATTCGAATCAAACTGGCGGCTGATCGCACCACACCAACTACTTGCTACCTGTTAGATGAACATATGACCATTTCTCCTGTTATTGCGTTTTGTTGAGAGCCTTTGTTATACTATTGAGCAAGTAGGTAGCCATTGATTTCAATATATTGTAGAGCTTTAAGCGGCCCTTCTTTCTTTTGCATGCGGTACCGTCAAAGATGCGCCGGCCGCAGTCCAGTTATGTAACGGAGGTATTTCATGAGCGAGAGTGCTGTACAGGCTAATACGACATCACCACACATATCTATGCACGGCACCCGGTCACATGGCGCTTTGGACGCCGATATTATCATCAAAAACGCGCCCGACCCCGTTTTCGTTTCTGATCTGGAAGGCAAGATTCTCTCGGCCAATGATGCCGTCTACGAATTGTTAGGCTTTCGCACAGATGAAGTCCTGGAACAGTCCCTCTCGCGCTTCATCAGCCCTGAAGAAACA
>DATGLD010000026.1:0-141429 GCA_035294305.1 Ktedonobacteraceae bacterium
CCGCTCGTTTGGACCGGCCGCACGGCTTCCTCTTTGAATTCTCGCGTGTAGACTTTTTGGACCTTTGCCATGATGATCCCCTTTCTGATTTGATCGAGTATATCTCAGCTTTGGGAACTCTATCAAATCGGGGCAGGGTCAGCCTATTTAGCCAGCATCCAGCATAGTTGGGGTCTTGAGAGACTGATCTCTCAGGGGACGGAAGTATAACTTCTAAAGCATTTAGGACGCACCTGCTGTTACTAAACGCTTAGAAGCCTCAGAGATAATAAAATCAACAAACGCACTAATTTCTGCAGCAGCAACCTCTAATGAGCTACTATTCTTGATTATTTTAACCTGCTGGCGCTCAATCTGATACTCTCGTTCAAGGATATCAGCTAGAAGCTGTCCATCGTCTTGATGGTAATATTTTTCAAAGATATAGTCGGAGACAGGATAATCGTCCTCATAGCGGGGGTCGGTTATGCGGTTTTCTATACGTTGCTTGCAGATAGCCAGTTCAGTATCGAGGTAGAGGAAATAGGTATTTGGGTCTTGCAAAAATTCTTTACTAAACTGATGTAGAGCGCGCAGGTAATCGGCACGAGAAAATTCGATCAAAACAATCTCTTCTGTACCTGGCGCAGAGACATACGCTCTAATTTGCTGCTCCAACTTCTGCAGTGCAATATCGAATGCGGTGAGATCAATTACATCAAAGCCGCCACCATCGGCAGGCTTAAATTGTTTGCGTGCACTGTCGTTTTCGAACATATTACGCAAAATCACATAATCATTATAATGGGATCTAGCGACCCAATGCCTGTCTTCTGCGTAACCCTGAATATAACGCGCAACACTCGATTTTCCACTACCGGGCAGTCCCAGTATAAACAGGTAGACTCGCATACAAAGCTCTCCCCTTATGTCCTCGAACCATCTTCCATCCCTTGATAAGACTTGGAAATACTCGTTGCCATCTCCTTAAACCACGAGCACAGCAAGTGAATAGAATTGGTATCGGTAATTCAGTATTTTAGAAGTAATACGGACAATGAAGGTAAATAGTAACGCGGATTTGGGAGATTTACCTTGCTATGAATTGAGGTTCAGGTGGGAGTGGGCGGAGACCAGCGCCTGTAAGTCCATATCTCAGGGTCCCAGCTAATAATGCAATTCCCTCCTTCACGTTGCCCACGCGTCAGACTCTCCTCGATATTTTCCATAATCAAAACTCTTGTTTTCGTTATCGCAATCTCAGCAGGGTAGCGCTGTAGAATTTCCTTTAACTTTACATAGGGATAAGACTGTACTCCAAGCCGTATAGTTACATTGGGAAGTTCTAATAGATCTTCTGGTGAGAGCTGGGGGTACGCTGATACACCACGAGCATCAATACGATAATCGCCTCCTAGCCGCCGCAAACGGTCGGCAAGGTACCGTGCATCTTCAAGAGTCATGCCCTTTAAAAGCAGATAGTAACTATCGGCATTCACATGATATCGCTTGATCTGCTCATTCTTTGATTCAAGGCGTAGTTGTCCTTGTATCCGCGAACCAACCGCCCGGCTCAGATTTCTTGCTACGCGATTACCATACTTTGTAGCTAAACCACTCAAATTATCGATATCTATATCGACAAAAGAAAGCACATCGGCAGGATTCAACTCGTTGATATCTCGTCTATGGATATCAGCGAGGATCGCTTCGACATCGTTGATAAACTCATCTTCAGGTAAGAATTCCTTAAAAGAGATATCCACAAGCCCTGGATCAACGATCAGGTCACTGAGCTTACCTGTTACCTGGCTGCGGGCCTGATACGTTGCTAACAGTTCCTCCATCATTCTCGTTATCACACGCAAAACGCGTTGGTCTTCTTTTGAAAATGCATCCTCGTGCTCTGAGGAGACATAGAGGCAGGCGATAGCAAGGCCATCTCGTCCCGCAATCGGGATGGCGATTGCGGAACGCGTTGATCGTTCGAACTCCCAATAGGCAAGCACAGGGTCCTGGGGGGTGATATTTGACCGGTAGACGATATGGCCACTCCGATAGGCCCTGAATGTCAGGCCCGGATTGTTGTCAGAAAGCACATAAGTATCAACGTGAATAGGCGCCGCCTTACTGTGCGCTCGTACAACCAGGTTATTTTTTTGAAGGGGCAGTGAAATGTCTCGAGACAAAAAGAGATTACAAAACCACCAGCGATCAGCGCCGTTCGCTGTTTTCCCTCCCAATTCAATTACTATATTCGCAAGATTATTTAATATCTCGTCAGGAGAAGTTACTTTGTTCGTGAAATCGGTAACCTGATAGAGCCAATCATGCATCTCATAGTCGAAGCAAGGACGCCACTTCTCGATATTCTCATAAAGCAAGTCTACGAGACGACCGATAGTTTTCACAAGTGCAGCGCTAAGCCTTAAAGATCTGGCTCCCCTCTGCACAATAATCAGCACATTATCCTGGCTTACATAATTTTCCAACCGCTGTTGCCCTACCGGCCGCAGAAACTCTATACGGAAGTCACTTGGATAATCAAAAGTAAGCGCGGTATCAAGAAAGGCGTAAAACGTATGATTCCAACCCAACCAACCAACTAGACAAGGTCCTACTGCTGATAGATCGCCCGGAGTACGTACAATTGCGGAAACATTTTTCCTCTCGAGCGGCAATATGAAACCGGCGAGTGTATCAGGAATATCTTCACAAATCAGCATGAGAGATAATCGCAGGGCTTGTGCCGTGAAGTAACGCCAGAACTCTCCTTGATCCAGACTTTTGAGACGCTTCTCCAGAGACAGGTGCTCAACTTCCTGTACCTGCCTGCCACTTTGAGCAGTAACGTGCGCAAGCTGGCTCTGCTGCTCGCTCAAGACCTGTTTCCAGATTACATCGATATTGCGCGGAATCTCGTTGAGCCCATAATTATGATCCATTAATTCTCGGATCAGTGCCAGCTTATCAAGCTCGTCGGGTGAATATTGCCGATGACCAGCTGAGGTCTTGCCGTCTTGCGACAGCTCAGGTCTATCAGCCCTGAGCAAGCCACGCCTTTCCCATTCCCTCAACTGGTTTTCAGTAAAACCGAACAGGCTGGCGGCGCGGCTGATGGTCACTGTCACGCGAGCGCGCGCATGGAGAATACGCTCCTGAACGCGCCTTTGCACCTCGCTATTTTGCAGATACTCCTTGATACGTTCTACATCTGGCTGATGCATGGCTGTCTCCTAAGAAGACTTCATACTACTATTGCATTTTCATTGGAATGAACATATATTATTGACGCTTTTCCGCGATATTTCTTGCATAGAAATCTCTCTTGATAGAATTACTCGCCAGCTTACCTGCTTTCATCAAGCTACATCCAAGAAAAGCTCACTTCAAGCAACATAAAATCCTGATCTATTCTACCTTTTTCACGGAATGCTGTCAAGAACCGACCTTCGTAATAATTTCAATCTGCCAGGCAGAGAATTGTTAACGAAATCTTCAAACTCATCTCTTCTATTATATTGAACTATCTTGATTTGATTTGGTACATTTTGTTACGTTTTAATTAATGAAGACAAAATAAAATCAGAATTTTGTATTAAAAATCCTGATATACGAAGATTTCTGATATTATCGCAAATATTCTAGTATTGCCCTTCTCATAACTTCTTGTTATCATTCACAGAATCCCAAAAATTCTAATGAAAAGAGCTTGACTTTCTTCGTTTTCTTGACTATATTTTTCTTGTAAATGAGAAAATATGGTATATCGCAAAAATATTAGACATATCCCGTTGGTTCATCTTAACTTAATTGGGACAACTCGAGGCAATTTCGCAAATCAAGTCCTTTTAGAGCGTCAAAAATCTGCGGCATCTCAGATTTTCTATAGGAGTACAGACAGATGAACACCTTCTGCCATCCATACGAAACCGTTACGAGCGAGCAGGCTAGAGACAATAGTTGGAGCCTTCTTTATACCAGGCTGCTCCCCATTGTCAATCACTGGGTTTACAATGCCCATCTCAATTCCTGGTATGGGCAGGAGAGTGATGTGGCATGGGATATCGTACTTTTTGCTGTTGGACGTACATTTGAGTACTCTTTAAAAGCCCGATATGATGGTGTAGCTATCATCTCGCTAGAAAGGTTGAGCATCAGAATTGCCAGGAATCATTTTTTAGACCGGGTTCGAAAGGAGAGCAGGCTGACTCGTTTTGACCAGGACGATTGCTTAGCCGCAGGGCAAATCAAGCTAGACAACCTGGTCGACCCGGCAGAATTAGCGTTCGATACTGTGTACACCAGCTGGCTCTTTACGAAGATTGCGCATGTGGTAGCCGGATTCCCGGCGGCGACACGCGATGCGCTCTTAATAGACCTGGCCAATCGCATGTCCTTTGAAGATGGGCAACCAACAGCACTGCAACGGGCTTTTTTAGACGTAGGGATTCGCCTGCAGGACTATCAGGGATTGCTTCCGAATGATCCGGTGGCAAAAAGCAGGCATGCGTCCCTGCTCACCCTGGCGTACAAGCGGCTCGTACAAGTACTTTGTCTTCGACAAAACGACCTGGCAGCGTAGATATTTTGGTGTAGGTGTCTTTCTTCGTTATTGTTTGTTGTGAGCCCGACAGTATGCCTGCTGACAACGAGATCACTGGCTAACCTAAAAATCGGGTTCAGACTCCACAAGCAAAAGGAGGCAGCAATGAGAAAAATACATCGTTCAACATTGACTAAGCTGTTCTTCTTAGTGCTAATAATTGATGCGGTCCTTGTTTTGATCCTGGCGGGACTCGTTCTTAATGCTTTCGTCGCAAGAACAGGATTGACACCAGAACTGATAGCCTGGGTCGCCGGCTACATCAGTTTTATGATCGTTTCGTCGATAGTGCTGTTTGTCCTTGTTATTGTGACGGTCAGCATTCGCATGAAAGACGCGCAACACTATGAGGAGATACAACGCCGTAGGCGGGAAATGGATTTGAAAAGACGGGCCGACCTTTAATAGAAGGTCTTACCGCTTCATAAGCGTAGCAGAACGCAGGCCATCTGATTTGCCTGTACCCTACTACGCAACCTTGAAGCCTGGTACCCATGCTGCTGATAGGTGAAGCATATTCGCTTCCGACAAAACGATCTCGATCAGCTTTTCCTGTATCCCTCGCAGATCCACTTCTTCGCACCATGCTACAAGTTCGCTTTGCCTCTGAACTGCGTACGTCGCCAACCAGCGCTTGTAATCATCTCCAGGAGTGGCGATGCCGAAAGTGAGACCTGCCGTATTTCTCACTTTCGCGGATGCCCCTCTCGCCGAGCTCCAGGCATATATGAAGAAGAGCTGATGCGGCTCTAATGATACAAATGGGCGATTCCAGATTTCCTGGACTGCCAGGATTGTACCGGCCTGATCTTCAAAAGAAGCCGGTTCGATCTCCTGGATCGAACGCCGAAATCGGGGCAATGGATTATGTCTGAGTACCGCAAAAGGGATAAAGCCAGAAGTCAGCCCGGTGATGGTCGTCCGTATATATACGATGCGCGGCGACCAGGATAGCACAGGCTGTCTGGTTACCTCTTCAGCAGAAGAACAATCCGTATACTGAACCATTGCACTTCCTTTTCATTTTATAGACATCTTTTGTATTCCTCTATCGACCTGTATCAAAGCCCGCACAGGGTAGCTGCCCGTTTGTGATAAAATAGAAGTGTTTTCTAGCATCCATTGCCACAAAAGGACAACACGTGCAAACCTGTTCCTCCGGCTACCTCCAGCAGCCACAGGCAGGCTGTTACCCAAATTAATTCTGCCTCCATGCCTGTCAGAATTTACAGGGTCGCAAACTGTCCACACAGACGGTGTAATCAGCCGGGGAATTGTTTATACTAGTGGAATATGACCCGGTACATGAGAAAAATTGAATGTATGAGAAAAGTTTTTTAGGAGCACTCTATGGCATTTCATGGAATGGGCGGCGGAATGGCCGCCTATGCCGAAGAACAGAAAAAACGGGGGCGTAAGACCGACTCACGAACCGTGCGGCGCGTGGCACAGGCCTTTAGCCCCTATAAATTTCAGATCGTACTCGTATTGATCGCTATCATCCTCACAACCGTGTTGGGGCTTGTCAACCCGTTCTTGATCCAGTTCATTTTTGATGATGCGATTGGAAAACGCAACCTGAACCTGCTGGTCATCTTCGTTGGTATCATGATCATTATGCCCATTATTACCGGCATTATCGGCGTTGGGCAAACATACCTGAACAACGTGATCGGCCAGCAGGTGATGCGCGATTTTCGCAATAAACTGTATGAACATTTGCAGAGCCTGTCGCTGCGCTTCTTTACTTCCACCAAGACCGGTGAGATCCAGTCGCGTTTATCAAACGACGTAGGCGGAGTACAGGGCGTCGTGACGAATACGGCGACGAGCATCGTTTCTAATGTTTCCACGGCGCTGAGCACAATCATCGCCATGCTCTTCATCAGCCCGTTGTTGACGCTGATATCGCTCGGCCTCTTGCCGATCTTTTTATGGATCACCTACAAGGTCGGCAACGTGCGCAGGGTGACGAGTAAGGAAACCCAGCAGAGCATGGCGGCGCTCACCGCTATGATGCAGGAGACGCTCTCGGTCAGTGGCATTTTGTTGAGCAAGACCTTTGGGCGCCAGAAATACGCCCAGGAGCGCTTCGAGAAAGAGAATCAAAACTTGACCAACCTGGAAGTGCGCCAGCAGATGATTGGCCGCTGGTTCTTCATGTTCATCGGTACCTTTTTCTCGATCACTCCGGCGGTAGTGTACCTGGTTGCTGGCTGGCAAATTATCAATAATCCGCTGCACTCAGGAATTACCCTTGGTGGCATCGTGGCCTTTACGACGCTGCAGAGCAGGTTGTTCTTCCCCATAGGGCAATTGCTGAACATACAGGTAGACATCCAGGGAGCGCTGGCGCTGTTTGATCGCATCTTTGAATACCTGGACCTGCCAATTGATATACAGGATTCGCCCAATCCTCTTCGCCTGACGAATGATGACGTGCGCGGCGAGATTACATTCAACGACGTCTCGTTCACCTACAAGCGCGATGAGGCCATTAGTAGCCTGATCGGCCTGGATATCAATGGCAAAACAAATGGCGACAGCAAAGGTAATGGCAAAGAGGATAAGCCGGTCGTAGCGGTGCCGGTGACGATGACCGAGCAAGTCCTGGAAACCACGGACCGTTCGACGCTGAACCATGTTTCATTCGACATCCAGCCGGGGCAACTGGCCGCCCTTGTGGGGCCAAGTGGCGCGGGCAAGACGACGATCACCTATCTCGTTCCCCGTCTCTATGACGTGGACAGCGGCTCGGTGGAAATCGATGGGCATAATGTCAAGGACATTGCGTTGTCCTCGCTGGGCGATATCATCGGCGTGGTGACGCAGGAGACATACCTGTTCAATGCTTCTATCCGCGAAAACTTACTATACGCGCGCCTGGATGCGACCGAGGAAGAGATGATCGCGGCGGCAAAGGCCGCGGCCATTCATGACCGCATTATGGAACTCGATGATGGCTATGATACGCTGGTCGGCGAGCGCGGCTTCAAGCTCTCTGGCGGCGAGAAGCAGCGTATCGCCATCGCCCGTGTCATTCTCAAGAATCCGCGCATCCTGATCCTGGATGAGGCGACCAGCGCGCTCGATACGCACTCCGAGCGCCTGATCCAGGCCGCTTTGGAGCCCTTGATGAAGAATCGCACCACGCTGGCAATCGCGCACCGCCTCTCGACCATCCTGGCGGCAGACGTGATCCTGGTAGTGGACCACGGCGAAATCGTGGAGCGCGGCACCCACGAAGAACTGCTGGAACGCAACGGCCTCTACGCGAAGTTGTATAACGAGCAGTTCTCCCAAATTGCGCAGGAAGAGATGGTGATATAGAACAATTTGCCGCAAACGGAGCGCTTGAGTGTTGTGTGGTACAACTTAATGCATCACACGACACTCAAGCACCCTATTTTCTTTCCAAACCTTTCAAGAACCATGTGCTTCCCCCTTCAGTAATTACTACGAACCAATCTTCTTTCAATTAAAACTGTCCCCTTCGTCAGACACACCTGCGAATGTTCGTCTCTCATGCCAAAACGAGGGAGGGCTGTCGATTTTGCGACCTGAGTGATTACCTTAAGCATTACTATTACCCTCCCAGTTCTGCCCTGCGTTCCAGCAGTTTGCCGATACGCTCCTCCTGAACAGCGAGCCGTTCGCGCTCCTTTTCAACAACTTCTGGTTTTGCCCTCGTCACAAATGCCTCGTTTGCCAGCTTGCCGTGCAGTCGTGCAATCTCCTGCTGCGCCTGGACAATTTCCTTATCGAGCCGCTCCACTTCCTTGCCGATATCCAGCAGTCCTGCCAATGGTAGATAGATCTCTACCGGACCGGCCAGTAGACTCATGGCCTGCTCAGGCTTCTGGTCAAGCTGCTCGAATAGCTGCGGCTTTTCGGTACGCGCCAGGAATTCGATCAGTGGGGCCTGCGCCCGCACCATTTCCAGGTAGCTCCCGGCAGCCATTAACACAGGCACGCGGCGCGCCGGCTCGACGTTCATCTGGCTGCGCGCGTCGCGGATGCGTGTAATCACCTCTTGCAACAGGCCAAAATCCTGCTCCATATCGTCATCGCTAGCCTCGGCATTGGCTTGCGGCCACGGCGCGACAATCAAAGCGGACGCCGGCCAACGGCTGGAATCCGGTTCGCAAATGCGATAGAGATACTGCCACACCTCTTCGGTCACGAACGGCATGTAGGGATGCAGCAGGCGGAGGCTCTGGTCGAGCACGGCGCGCAAGATGCCGGCGGTACCGCGGCGTGTCTCCTCGTCGCCCTGCAACTGGACTTTGGCGATTTCCACGTACCAGTCGCAGTAATCCGACCAGAAGAACTCGTTGATCTGGCGGCCAGCCTCGCCCAGCTGGAAGTTCTCGATCAGCGCCGTCACTCGCCCGGTCAGCTTCGCCAGGCGACTGAGAATCCAGCGATCCGCCAGCGTCGTTGGCTGCACCACGCGAATATCCGGCACACCCCCGCCGATCTCCACCGTCGTCATCAGCACGAAGCGTGAGGCATTCCAGATTTTGTTGGCAAAGTTGCGGTTGCCGACGATGCGTTCCGGCACCAGTTTCATATCGTTGCCCGGCGTGCTACTCGTGGCGAGCGTGAAGCGCAGCGCATCCGTGCCATACTGATCCATAACCTCGATGGGATCGATGACATTGTTCTTGGACTTGCTCATCTTCTCGCCTTTGGCGTCGCGCACCAGACCATGCAGGTAAATTGTATGGAACGGGATCAGGCCCATGAAATGGATGCCTGCCATTGCCATGCGCGCTACCCAGAAAAAGATGATGTCGTAGCCCGTCTCCATCACCGATGTTGGATAATAGTGTTGCAAATCCGGGGTCGCATCCGGCCATCCCAGCGTGCTGAACGGCCACAGCCAGGAACTGAACCAGGTATCGAGCACATCCTCGTCCTGGTGAATGTTCGCGCTATCGCAGTGAGGACAGGTCGTTACGTCTTCGCGGCTGGCAATCATCTCGCCGCAATCGTCGCAATACCAGACGGGAATGCGATGCCCCCACCAGAGCTGCCGTGAGATGCACCAGTCATGAATATTCTCCAGCCAGTCCATGTAGACCTTATTGAAGCGTTCGGGCACGATCTTCATCTGGCCGTACTTTACCGCGCCCATGGCAGGCGTGGCCAGCGGTGTCATTTTCACAAACCACTGCTTTGAAATCAATGGCTCGATGACCGTATCGCAGCGCTGACAATGGCCCAGCGGCACTGTGTAGTCCTCAACTTTGAGCAGCAGTTCCAGCCGTTTCAGTTCTTCCACCAGGTTTTTACGCGCCTCGTAGCGGTCCTGTCCGGCATACGGGCCGGCCTCCCCGGTCATTTTCGCGTCGAAGCCGATCACCTGCACGCGCGGCAGGTTATGACGCATGCCGATCTCGAAGTCGGTCGGGTCATGCGCGGGCGTCACCTTGACAGCGCCCGTACCGAAGCTGGAATCCACAGCCTCGTCGGCAACGATCGGTATCTCGCGTCCGATTACCGGCAGTATCGCCATACGCCCGATCAAATTTGCGTAGCGTGGGTCTTTGGGATTGACCGCCACAGCGGTATCGCCCAGGATGGTTTCCGGGCGCGTGGTGGCGACGCTGATGTACTCAGTTGGCTCATTCTCGTGGCCGGGC
Organism: Ktedonobacteraceae bacterium; assembly: GCA_035294305.1. Taxonomy (GTDB): domain Bacteria; phylum Chloroflexota; class Ktedonobacteria; order Ktedonobacterales; family Ktedonobacteraceae; genus DASRBN01. The sequence goes on from DATGLD010000026.1 coordinate 10,234, forward strand.
TCCGGCTTCAATGGGTAGCGCACATAGGTTAATGTTCCCGGCGTATCGACGTGATTGACTTCAAGATCGGAAAGCGCGCTCATATCATGTGGACACCAGTTAATGATGCGCTCGCCGCGATAAATCAATCCCTCTTCGTAGAGGCGCACAAACACTTCGCGGACTGCTCTTGATAACCCGTCGTCCAGCGTGAAACGCTCGCGGGACCAGTCACACGAAGCTCCTAGCCGGCGATGCTGGTCCTGGATACGACTCTTATACTTGTGGACCCATTGCCAGACGCGCTCGATAAACGCCTCGCGGCCAACCTTGTGCCTGTCCGTGCCCTCTGAAGCCAGCAGGCGCTCCACGACCACTTGAGTCGCGATTCCGGCGTGATCCTCGCCCGGCACCCATAGCGTGTCGTCGCCGGTCATGCGATGATAGCGAATCAGGATGTCCTCGATAGTCGCGGTAATTGCGTGCCCCAGGTGCAGCGCGCCCGTTACATTGGGCGGTGGCATGCTGATGACAAATGTCTTGCCCGTCGTCCCTGTCCGTGGCTTGAAGTAGCCGCCCTCTTCCCAGAAACGATACCATTTGCCCTCGACCTCCTGCGGCTCATATGCCTTTGGCAAAGATGCAACCAGTTCTCTCTCTTGTTCGATCATATTCCCTCCCCGCGTGCAATGTATTCCCGGTTCTATAGAAAAGGCCCTTTCCCGTCAAGGACGAGAAAGGGCTAAAATTGCTCGTGGTACCACCTTGTTTCAATCAATCACGAAGATTGATTCTTGGGCTGTGCTGTAACGGGCACTTCCGTGAAACCCTGTTTGAGTCGGATTTCAGACTCCCAGGCGACCTTCGGCGTATTGCTCCGGGGAAGATTCGCAGCCTGCATGATCTTCCTTCTCTGTGCGGAGAATAGATGCCTACTCCTCCTGCTCATCGTCACTTCTAGCGGTCTTTTGTTTGCTGGCTATAGTTTATCGGCTATGCGACAGGATGTCAAGCGGCATACAGGACTGCCGCAGGGCGAGGGAAAATACCTGTAGGGACAGCGGCTCCTCATAGTAGCGGTCAGGATCGATGCCAAGCTCGCGTAACTTTTCGGCAAGCACCTTCGCGCGGTAAGCTTCCTGTTCAGCCCATGCTACTGCATCTTGACGCGCCTGCATTTCCACTTCTTTCTCTGTGGGTCGGCGGCGCATCAAGCGATCATAGAGGCACAGGTACTTACCATCAGGCTTGAGCCAGCTATTGAGCTGCGGACTCCACAGGCGCCCATCTATCTCAGGAGAGACGCGCTGCATCCGTCCTGTGGCGGCATCGTAATGCCAACCAAACAGGCGCTGTCCCTTGCGACGGCTGAGCGGCAAGGGCGGTTCAAATGGGTCGAAAGCGTAATACTCTAGCACGCCAATCTGGGCATAGACGGCGGGCTTCTCTTCCCGGTCACGTTTCCAGGTCTTGTCGGATGCTACTTCAAAAACCACCTGGGGCGCAGGTCCGGTCACCCCGATGCGCCAGCTAATCTCCTCGCGATACGGAACTCCCTTGATAACCGCCACATCCGGCACAATGGGATATTCATTTTCGTCATCGGTCACATAGAAGTTGAGGTTGACATAGACCGCACACGGTTGCTCATGAAAGAGCCATTTGAGAACTTCCTCGAGGTGTACGGCCGCGGCATGATGTTGGGTTGCCTCCCCCATCAGGTCCTCCTCGGTGGGATGGCTATCATAGTAGTAAGAAATCGTTTTCTCGCTGCTGCGCTCGCTCATCACTCCTCCTCTTTTTGCAGCATATCGGCCAGGTCCTCGTATACATGATCCGGCTTCAGCGAAGACTTCTCCAGGTCTTTGCGCGAACTGGTGCCTGATAGAACGAGAATCGTATGCGCCTGGGCGTTATGCCCGGCCTGAATATCAACTGAGAGGGTATCGCCGAGCATAACCGTTTCATCTGGCCGGCTTCCCAGCGTATGCATGGCCTCCAGGAGCAAGCGTGGTTCTGGTTTGCCCACGACTTCGGGCGTTACGCCGCTGCTAACTTCGATCGAGGCTGTCAGGGCGCCGCAGCCGGGGATGAAGCCGCCGGCAATGGGCAGCACGGGGTCGCGATTGATGGTGACAAAGAGCGCGCCTGCGCGAACGGCATTAGCCGCGTGCGTCATCTTTGTGTAGTCGAAGCCGCGGTCGAGTCCCACCAGGATCGCGTCTGCTTTCTGCGCGTCCAGGCTGGCTACTACCAGACCCTGCGCTTCTACCAGTTGCATCAGGGCCGGCTCGCCGACGACATAGACGGTGCCGTGGGGAAAACGGCGCGCGATATACTGTACCGCCGCCTGGCCCGCCGTCAGCAGGTGCGCGTTATCAGTGGCGATGCCCAAGTGCGCGAGTTTTGCCAGTATCTGCGCGGTGGTCGCAAAGGAGTTATTGGTCAGAAAGAGGTATTTGTGGTGATTGGCTTCGAGCCACTGGACGAATGCTTTCGCCCCCGGCAGCAGTTCGTTGCCGCGGTAGATGACCCCGTCCAGGTCGATCAGGTAGGTGGTATATGGTAGCATAATTTTCCTGGTAACCCTCATTCGCGCATCAGTTGTTCACGAATGGCTACGATTTCGCGCCGCAGCGTGGGATGAATGTTCAAAGCGCGCTCGATCTTTTCACAGGCGTGCAGAACTGTGCTGTGATCGCGCCCGCCGAAGAGTTGTCCGATTTCCAGCAAGGATGCCTGCGTCTCCTGGCGTATCAGGTACATGGCGACCTGGCGCGGCATCACGATGTGCTTGTCGCGTTGTTTGCCGCACATGTCTTCTAGCGTAATATGATAGTACTCGGCGACGGCCTGCGCGATCTGCTTGCTGGTCAGACGCACCTCCCTGCTATCCTGCACGAGCGATGACATGGCAGCGCGCGCCATATCCATGGTCAGTTCGGCCTGGTGCAACTGCTGGTAGGCCATCAGGCGATTCAGGCAGCCTTCGAGTTCGCGGATATTTGTTTGTACGCGCCCGGCAATATAGGCAATGATGTCGTCCGGTACGCGATAGCGCAAGAGGTCGGCTTTAACACGCAGGATGGCCATGCGTGTTTCGAGATCGGGCGGCTGGATATCTGCGATCAATCCCCATTCGAAACGCGAGCGCAGGCGCTCTTCCAGGCTCACAATCGCCTTAGGCGGGCGGTCGCTGCAAATTACGATCTGCTTGCTCATCTCGTACAGGCTGTTGAAGGTATGAAAGAATTCTTCCTCTGTGGACTCTTTGCCGGCGATAAATTGAATGTCATCGACGAGCAGGATATCAACGGAGCGATACTTGGCGCGAAACTCCTCGGTGGTGCGATAGCGAATGGCATTGATAATTTCATTGGTGAATTGTTCAGATGAGACATACAGCACGGCCAGCCCAGTTTGCACTCCCTGGTGGCCGATGGCGTGCAGCAGGTGCGTCTTTCCAAGCCCCACACCTCCATAGAGGAAGAGCGGGTTATACGATTCGCCGGGCGCCTCCGCGACGGCCAGGGAAGCGGCATGCGCCAGCCGGTTGCTATTGCCGACGATGAAGGCATCGAAGGTATAGCGGGGATTGAGGCGGTTGTGCATCAAGATATTGGCGCGCTGCTCATTGTCCCATTCCTCGGTGAGGTGATCGCTCTCATCAAAATCGGAGTAATTGACGTAATTGCTGTCATTGGCGTAGGCGCCATATCCGTATGGGGAAGCAGGGCGCCTATCAACAACGGGACGTGGAGGATGCGCATCCATCCCCTCATGGCCCTCCATCTCATAGACATAATCACCTGTTTGCCGCTGCATCGAGGGCGCATAACGACTGCCTGCGCTCCTGCTGCCCGGCAATTCGTGACCAGGAGGCGTATGAGTTTCACTCACCTGGCGTGCCACATGTGTATCATGAGCCTCATCCTGCTGGGTAACCGTGATTACGACCGACTGGCCGGTAATATCCGCCAGTATATCTTCAACAGTACGCCGCCAGCGCGTGATAATCACGTCGCGTGCCAGGGTGCCCGGCACGGCGAGCGTGAAATACAGCACTTCATCCTGGGCAGGCAGAAAGACAGCATCGATATCATCCGCACCTATGGTCGCATTATTCATCAGATAAGCAGATTGGAGCCAGGTCTTACATACATTATCAATCGGTGTCGTTTCGAGTCGTTCAAGCGTTGCCCGCCAGATAGCTGCTGCGTTCATTTTTCATTCTCCATCCTTCAGGGTGGGGTGTAGGGGCTAGAGTGGTCGCGCCCCTCGTGGGCCACTTGCCCCAACTCCACCATGGGAGCGCGACCACTCTAGCCCCTAGACGGCGAGCGCAATACATTCAATTTCGACACGCGCTTTGCGGGGCAGTTCGGCAACCGCTACTGTCGAACGTGCGGGCGCCACGCCCTCGAAATAGCTGGCATAGACTGCATTCATAGCCTGGAAGTCACTCATCTGCGTAAGAAAAACGGTCGTCTTTATGACGCTGGAGAGTGACGATCCAGCGCTATTCAACACGGCCTGCAGGTTTTGCAGGACGCGATGCGTCTGCGCTGCGATATCTTCGCCCACCAGCTCTCCGGTGGCCGGATCAAGCGCAATCTGGCCGGACGTATAAATAAGATCTCCGCAACGAATGGCCTGATTGTATGGACCAATCGCTGCCGGAGCCGAAGTGGTATGAATCGCTGTACGTTCCATAGATGCTATCCCTCATGCATCGGGCGACCACAAGGGATCGCCCCTACAATATGTATTGAACTCTCCGCGCCTGGGCGGCCGCAAGCCCCGCAGAGCGCGATAATATTGCTAAACAAAATAAGCAAGTCATCCCGCGAAAGCCGGTGAATCAGCTTCTTGCCGGGCTATTTTGTTCAACTGCATCATCAGGTCCCTACAGGGACCGCGCTCCACCGGGAGGCAGAAAGTTGCGCGGCATAAACTGGGGGGCCGGAGTCGTCGAACTGGCGCGCGCGTATAATTCTTTCGCGCAATAGCGCAGCGCTTGCTGCATTTCGGCGGCAGAGAGAAAACGATTCTCCGGCTCTTTTTCCAGGGCCTTCATCACGATCTGCTCGAGTGCGGGTGGCACATTGGCGTTGAACTGGTGCAGCGATGGCGGATTGGTCGAGGCATGCTGCATCGCTATCGATACAGCGGTTGGCCCGACAAAAGGAGGGCGCCCGGCCAGCATTTCAAACATCACCACACCTAACGAATAAAGATCAGAAGAGGCGGTCAGCGTTTCTCCTCTGGCCTGTTCTGGCGAAAGATAGTCCGCCGTTCCCAGCACGATGCCACTATTGGTCAGGCCGGCATCCTCGGCGACACGCACGATGCCAAAATCGGTGAGCTTGACGAGCAGGGCGTTGGCTCCTGTTCCAGCGTTTGCTGGTGCGCCATTTGTTACCAGCATGATATTCTGGGGTTTAATATCACGGTGGATAAAGCGTCGCTCATGGGCCACCTGCAGCACAGCGCAAACCTGGGCCGCGATCTCCAACGTCTCGTGCGCCAGCAGGTGGCGGCGCTGTCCGATCAATTGCTTGAGGGTGGGGCCGTGGATATATTCCATTACCAGAAAATACTGTCCGAACTCCTCTACGAAATCGTAGATGGTGACGGCATTGGGATGAGCAAGGGCTGCAGCCGCGCGCGCTTCACGCCGGAAACGTTCAACGGCTCGCGAGTCGTTCTTGTCCAGTGACCGCAAGATTTTGATAGCAACCAGGCGCTCTACACGGTGATCCCAGGTTTTGAAAACGCTGGCCATACCACCGGTGGCAATATGTTCACGAATCTCGTATCGTCCCGCAATTAATGCGCCCTCAAATTGACTCACTGTCGTACCTCAACCGTTGTGAAATTCGGCCCCACCTGGGGCGCGATCGACCTGGCCTCTATGCCTCACCTATCCCAAGGTATTTTCCGGTCAAATTCGTGTATACAGAGTACCAGTATATCATTTAACGGTTTATGCCGTCCAGAATGGGCGCGAATCGGCGTCAATTCCACCGGTAGTGAGCTGTACGGGGCTGCCCTGCATGCTGTACGCGCCGGTTTTGGCGTTGTAGCTGATGTTGGCCAGCCACAGATCAAAAGTACTGTTATCATAGGAGATATACGCTAACTGTTTTCCGTCGGGAGACCAGACCGGCTGGCTGACGTACTGGCCGCTGAGGATATGCGAGGCCGTTTTATAGGGTATGAGAGCCTCTTGTTCGGTTTTGGGATCATTGGGGGTGGCGGTGACGTTCTCCGGTACGTGCATGATGTAAATGCCCATGGTGCCGGCGGCTTCACGTTTGACAAAGGCGATGGCATTACCGTCGGGCGAAAATGCCGGCTCAAAATCTTCATCCTTGGGACTGGTGATGGCAATGCCCGGATCAAAGGCGTTGGAGGGCGAGCCGGGATGATATAATCCGGGGTGGTCGGCGATCTGAGTCGCATCCTCCAGGAAGATCTGGATGACTTGCTGGGTCTGTGTCGCGGCATCATAGGCGTAATGCGTGTAGACGATCTCATTGGGATGCCCTGGGCGATAGGAGGGGTCGCGGTCGCCGCCGTCGCCAAAGCTGGCATAGGCTACGTCTTGCGTTTTTGCCGGATCATTGAATGGGATGGAGAAGACCTGCAAGTCGAGCAGCGGGGCGTTTTCGCCGGTGGCGGCGTACCAGTCCTCTTTTTCGAAGTCGCTGAGGAAGAGTAGATGGGTGCCATCGGCGGACCATGCCGGCTGCGCATACCAGTAGTAGGTGCTTTTGACGTATGGCCCATCTTGATAATATTTACCGTTGCCTGAGCGCAGCAGGTGCGCTGAGTTGCCGGTGGTCGATAGGTAGATGAGGTTGGAGTAGTCTTTGTAGCGGGCGATGCAGGCAATCCATTTGCCATCAGGAGAGATGGCGGGGTCGTACAGGTTTCCGCCATGGGTAATCTGCTGGGCGTTGTTGTTGGGATCGATAACCCAGAGGTTGTGGTCGATAGTAAAGTAGATCTTGCCCTTGAAAAGGTTCTGAGTCTGGTTGACGCCGACTTGCTGACCGTTGGCATTGGTAGTAATTGTTTTGGTGCTCGGCGTGTTGCTCGTGTTGCTGCCGCCAATGCCAAAACATCCTTGCAGGCCAAAGGCCAGCAGGAGCAGGAGAAGCAGGGAACTGTTCCGCGGCTTCCATAGAAGAGATAGTTTCGATATATTCCTGGATGTCTGTTTCTTTCTCATGGGTTATTCCCTCAGCGGTTAGACCTGTAAGGCTTGAGGCGATTCAAAGACCGTCAGTAGCAGTAGATCAAGCAGGCTGTGAATGCCGGAAAAGTCATATTGATCGCCACCTGCGAAGAGACTCATCATGCTCATGCTTGCCATTTGACTCGCTGTTTGCAGGCTGTCGCTGCTGACCTGAGGAACCTCAGCAACCGGGGCTACCTGCGGTGATGATGCTGGTGAAACGCCGGCGATGGATGTGTTGCCGGTGCTGCCCTGAATGTTGCAGGCGGCTTTGCTACCTAGATCGAACATTTTGGCGATGACGGGAACAATTTTGGCGCAATTGGGAAAGACGACGGATTCGCCACCTGGCAGCGTGCCTGTGCTTGAGTAGGGCGCATCGAGGATGACTTTGTTGATACTATTCGGATTGATGCTGCGGGCAAAGTTCATGAGTTTGAAGACGTCGCTGAGTTGCATGTCAGTTTTGACATAGCCGTTGAGGTCATTGGCGATGGTGGGCAATTTGCCGATGATGTCGGGATTGTTGAGCTTGGTTTTTAAAGCGCTGAGTACCTGCTGCTGGCGCGCGGAGCGACCGAAATCGCCCACGAGGTCGGCGTGGCGCGAACGGACGTATTCGAGGGCAGTGATGCCATCGAGGTGTTGCGGGCCAGGCGGGATATAGAGGCGCATGTAGCCATAAGGGTCTTTGGAGTTGCCAACATCGTCGGGATAGTTGTCGTCGGTGATGGGATGGGTGACATCGACATCGACGCCGCCAACGGTATTGATGACCTGGACGAAGCCCGTGAGGCCGATCCAGGCATAGTAGTTGATGGGAATGCCAAAGTCCTGTTCGATGGTCAGACGGCTGAGGGCGACACCGCCGGGGCTGTAGTCGGCGTTACCGGCTGCGACACCGCCCAGGGCATAGGCTTCGTCGAGCTTATGCAGGCCATAGCCGGGCACGTTGATGTAGAAGTCGCGCGGTATGGAGAGCATGCCAACGCTTTTGGTAGCGGGATCAATGGTAACGACGATGTCGGTCTGCGCGAGGTAGCTGTGGCTACCATCGGGGTTGGTAAATTTTTCGTCGGTATCGCTGCCTAGCAATAGGATATTGATGCGCGGCCCGCTCAAGATGTCGGCGCCGTTGCGACTGGCGTTGGGGTCCTCTTCGCCCTTGGCGCGCTGCACTTGCTGGCCAACGATGTTGTTGACGGAGGGCGAGAAGGTGAAGTAGAGGTAGCCGGCAGTGCCGCCAACCAGGAGGAGGATGACCCCTACCAGGGCTACGAGGACGCGCGCCCAGATGGGGAAGCGACGCTTTTTGCGCTGCTTTTTTTTGCCACGCGGTGGGCCGCCGGCGGAGCCATTGCCAGAGCCCGCGAGAGCGACGGTTGATGACAGCGGCGCAGGCCCCTGCGCCGGGTAGAATGGCGGAAAGGCCGCGCCCGGAGCCGGTGGCCGCTGAGCAGGGGATTGCTGCGCGGGGACGGGTGCCTGCGAGCTTAACTGCTGCTGTGAGCGAGGCGACGCTCCCCACGGCCATGAAGAGGCCGGTTGCTGCGGGTTCTGATACCATCCAGGCCCATGAGCCGGCGAGATAGGAGCGGGTTGTGATTGGATGGCAGGCTGTTTATTAGTCGCCAGTTCTGCCAGTTTGCTGCTATTGGCGGGCTGAAGTTGACTTGCCGCTTGCGCCTGGCCCGGACTCCAACCTGAAAGCAAGCCCCTGGCAGGAGTATCAGAGGACTGGCCGGATGCCTGCGACGGCGCGGATGGCGTATTGCGGACCATCTGATCGACAGCGCTCTGCGTTTGAAGATCGGGGGTAGGCCTGACATGTGGGAGACCATCCGGGTCTGGCCTGCCATTCCCATAGTTGTTGATCCCATCGTTCTTGCTACGATGTTTGTAAGACGTGGGAAATTTTACAAATTGAGATTTCAATGTCTTTTACCCTTTATGCTATTCGCTTCATATCAAGACAGAAAGAGGCAGCTTGAGCTTTATGTAAGTATAACGACTCATCCAAACAGATATCGCATACTGCACAGCATATTACCCCAATATACCTATCATGGAAGGTGGGTTGCTGATTCGTATAACGCGTCAAGGCGGCAAAATATCACGCACCGGTTATGCAGTTCCCGAATCTCCTTATTTCGTTATCACTCGTGTGAGATAAGAGCCTCATGTTTTTTAAATTCATCAGAATATAAGACTATTGGGTAATGCGAGTGGATGAGGAGGCCTGATGGGGATTTCGCTCGTTATAAGAAAGTGTAGAGGACGCCTAAGCTGAGCATGGGGTAAAGAGAAAGACAGGGGGATGCTGCCACTCTTTATGCTTGATGATTGTTTGGAGGAGCATAGTGCCTGGCACCAGTATGCCGTCGCGAAATAAAAAGTTGTTTAAGAGGCCTTTTCCAAGTGCGATGGGGCATATGCCAGCTGAGGAGACGACTCCTACGCAAAAAGATATCTCGATGATCGAAACGCTGCCACACGCGGCGACCTCTGATGATAGTGCCATTCAGCACTCTTCTACGCAGCACAGCCCGCCATGTAGCTCATCGCTTGTTTCTAGCGATCCACCTTCACCGCAGAAAAGCTCGCCTGGCGCGCTGGCGGCAGGTGTTCAAGGACGAACTGAAGAGCAACATCTTAGCTGGCAGGATATCTCACTGCTGGCGACAGCTCCTGGCAAGGCGATACGGCGCATTACGACGAGGGCACGTCCCACATATGCTGCCGGGAGCGCGCGCAAGCGGGCGAGAAGGGCGAGGAGGCGCAGGTTGAGCAAGCGGACGCGCCTGGTGCTGATTGTGAGCCTGTTAGCTATGCTGGCGCCTGGGGTGATTTTCGCGATCGGCGTGGGGGCAAATGTATATGTGATGTTCAATTATGCGATGCGGGGGGTGCAACATATACAGCGAGTGCAGGCGATCTTTGCGAATGTAAAGAGCGACCCGGGTGAGCTGGTGGATGCAAGTAGATTACACGCGGCGCAGGCAGAACTGGTGGCGGCTGAGGGGCAGTTTGAGCGGCTGCATGGCGCGCTGGTGAATGATGCGTTTGTGAATGATGTGCCGTTTTTCGATGCGCAGGTGGCTTCGGCGCTGGCGCTGAGCCAGCTAGGAGTGGATGCGTCGCGCATGGGAGTGAAGCTGAACAAGATGCTGCTGGCGCTGGCGCCGTCGTTTAGCAGTTCAATGGCGGCGAATACGAGCAAGCCGTTGATTACACCGGGCATGTATGCGACGATTACGGCGACTGTGGCGTCGATTTTGCCGGACCTGGATGACATGCGGGCGCAGGCCCAAATACTCTCTCCCGGCGCTTTGCCGCTGAGCGCGTCCCAGCGAGCGCTGTTAGGGGAGGTTGTACAGGCGGTGCCGCAGGTACAGGCAATTGTGACGCAACTCTATACGCTGCGTGATGGGTTGGGATGGTTGCTGGGTGTGGGGACGCGGCGGACATTTCTGGTGGAAACGATGGACCGGGCGGAGTTGCGACCGACGGGGGGATTTACTGGGCAGTTTGGGGAGCTGATTACGAATGGGGGGCGCATTACGCCGCCGGCGCTGAGGAATATTGGGCCGATTGAGGAGAATAATCCGAACAGTCCGGTGAATGGTGCGCCGGCGCCGGCAGCGTACCGCTCATGGTGGCCGATTCCAAACTGGGGGTTGCGGGATGCGAATCTTTCGGCGGATTTTCCTACCTCGGCGCAAATGATTATGCAACAGTACGAGTTTGAGTTTGGGCAGCGGCTGGATGGGGTGATGATGTTTACGCCTTTTGCGATTGAACATATTTTGGCGATTACGGGGCCGATTACGATGAGCGCGTACCACGATACGATTACGGCGCAAAATCTGGAGCAGCGGCTGCATTACTATCAACTTGACAACGCGGGGATCCGGCATGAGGAGGTGGTGTCGCATATTTCCGACCCGCAGGAGGCGCGCAAGATTTTTACGCAGCAACTGGCCGGCGCGTTGATTAGCCGTGTGGCGCATGCCGCACCGGGCCAGCTGGCGGAGATTGCGCGGGGAATGTTCTACGATATGCGGACGAAAGATGTGGAGGTGTATGTGTCGAATGCGCAACTGGAACAGTATCTCGTGCAGCATGGGGAGGCGGCGCTGGTGGATCGTGGGACGAGTTCGGATGGGCTATACGTGGTGCAGGCGAATGTGAGCGCGAGCAAGGCGTCGCAGTATGTGCGGACGATGATTGACGACGAGGTGACGCTGAATGCGTCCGGGGGGGCGACGCATGTGATGCGGCTACGACTCGTCTATACGCAGGTTGGGCCGGTGTATGGATTGGACACGTACCGGGATTATGTACGAGTGTATGTGCCGCCGGGGAGCCAGTTCCTCTGGGGCGATGGCTTTGATACGACTATTCCCTTGTGCGGGGCGGGATTTGGGAGCTGCCCACGCTACGATGCCTATGGCAATGGTGATTTGTTGTGCCCGGCGGGGCAGTTTGAGCCGGGGGCGGCGACGACGATGCTGAACGATCCCAATGTGGGGAGCAACCATCCCCTGGATACGGTGGGGCCGCCAACAAATTTTACGAGCGATGTGCCGGGGCGGGCGATGTTCGGCGGTTGGGTGGTGATTCCGAAAAACTGTACGATGACGGTGACCCTCTCCTGGTATGTTCCACCGCCGGGTCATGGGCGCTATTCACTGCTGGTGCAGCGGCAGTCCGCGACTTTTCCTGAACTGGACCTGACCGTTTTGCCCGCGCCGGGGGCTTGCGCGGCTCTAAAAATGGGGGGTATGCATTTCGAGGGTGTGATGAGTGGCCTGGATCTGACCTTTACGCTGAAGCCATCAGATACGACCGCTTGCTACCCGCAGGTACCGGTGTAATTCATGCTATCTTTAACCAATATTTATCCTGCTCTTTACGCTGTAGTAAACTGGCGTTAATTTCCTTGTAAACACCCCATGCTACGCTCTACTCAGAAAGGACCCGGGAGAGGACAGGCACCAGGCACTGTCCCTACAGGATGGCCTCTCATTTTGTGAAAGTCGATGGCCGGTAGGTCCTCAATGAGGAACATCATGCGTATCGCGATTATTACGGAAAACTTTCTGCCAAAACTTGATGGCGTTACACGCACGTTGGCGCGTCTCCTTGAATACTTGCAGCAGAACGGGCACGCGGCCCTGCTGCTTGGTCCCGATAGCGGGATGCATGAATATGCAGGGGCAGAGATCGTGGGCACGGCAGGCGTTCCGCTGCCTTTCTATCCAGAACTCAAATTCAATTTTTTCCGCCCGCTGTTCATACGACGTCTGAACGAGTTTGAGCCCGACATTGTGCACCTGGTCGATCCGATTGTGCTTGGAGCGGCGGGGCTCGCCGCGGCACGCTTTCTGAATAAGCCGGTGGTGTCGTCCTATCACACGAATATGGCGGCCTACTGTGGCTACTTCGGCGTGCCGGTCTTTACGCGGCCAATGTGGGCGTACAACCGCCTGATTCATAGCCAGTGCGCACTGACTTTCTGTCCCTCGCCGTCAACAGCGCACATGCTTGAGAAACAGGGGTTTTCTAGCCTGCGCATCTGGTCGCGTGGGGTGGACACGGCGCTGTTCCGTCCAGAACGCCGCAGCGCTGCCTTGCGAGCGTCCTGGTTACAGCGGCGAAGGAGGCCCGGCGAAAAGATAGTTCTACTGTATGCCGGTCGTATCTCGTGGGAGAAGAATTTGCGTGTGCTGGCACAGGCATATCGTACACTGGATCATAAGCGCTGCCACCTGGTAATTGTTGGTCACGGCCCTGCCTTTGCAGAAATACAAGAGGAGCTGGCAGATGTGCCCGTGACCTTTACAGGCTACCTGCAAGGTGAGGAACTGGCAACAGCTTTTGCCTCGGCCGATGTGTTTGCTTTTCCATCGCGTTCCGAGACCTTCGGCCAGGTGGTGCTGGAAGCGATGGCATCTGGCTTACCTGTGGCGGGAATGCTCTCGGAGGGTGTGTGCGACCTGGTGCGGGATGGGGAAACCGGCTACCTGCTCGCTCCTGAAGGACTGGAGGAGGCGGAAGAAGTTCTGGCCTACGCGGGGATTCTGGAGCACCTGATTGCCAACGAGGCTACTCGCCAGCGTATGGGGCAGGCGGCCTTGCTTGACGCGCGCCAACGTTCATGGCCTGAAGCGATGAAAAGCCTGATGCAGGGCTATAGGGATGTAATTGAGGCTGCTAGCAGGCCGCTAGCGGTAGCATGAATAAGTGAGATAAGAAAAATTCTCTCTCACCCGGTTCACGAATTCACTCTTCCTGGCGTCGTGATTGTATATACGACAGGATCAGCGAACCGATGAGCACGCAGAGCAGGACAATCTCCATCATACTGAATGTTTTCTTCTTTTGCATAATACCATCTCTTCCATCAAATGCGCTCAATTTGGCGAGTGCTATGATACTTGACAGGTATGGACATGGGTCAATAAATCAGCGGTGAGCGCGATCAACCAGCTCCTACGGCTTCGTTGTGATGCCGGTTGATCGCGTCAATTACTGGTTCCATTTGTCTTCTGGAGACAACAAACGGATATTATCCCTCAAGGTAGAATAACATGCCATCGTCATCAACGGGAAATTGGAGGCCGGGCGTATGGCTCGTTGTGTCCTGGCTATCGGGCAGGTAAGTGTAATCGACTTTAGGGGCATCGATTACGTTGCCATTCCCGCTGCCATTGCTGTAGCTGCCCGAGAGAACGTGCCCGTCGCCGTTTCTGCCATTGCTGTGGCCGTTGCTGGCGCCAAGCAGTTCTTCGAACTCGGAAATGACGATCTTGTTGACGTGCCTGGCATCGGCTTCGTCGATCAATTGCTTGATCTCTTCCGCTACCAGTTCGTCGCGCTCGATGAGGGTCTCGGCAACTGCCATGACAGCTTCGCTATGCTGCTGGAAGAGGCGCTTGACGGCCTTGAACTGCGATTGGAGGATGGCCTCGACGCGCTCACCAGCTTTAGGTACTGCCACAACTTTCTCCAGGGGGGTGCCGGCGAAAGCGATGGCGGAGGTGAAGGTGCCATCCATGCCGAACATGCCGACGTACTGGGCGGCCAGCTGCGTGGCGCTGGCGAGGTCGCCGGTAACGCCACTCAGATTGACGTCGAGGAAGAGTTCTTCGGCAGCGCGCGATGCCAGGGCGACCTGGATGCGTGCGAGGATGTCTTCCTTACTGCGTGTGACGATGGTTTCGGTTTGACGCCAGGCCGCAAAAGCGGCGGCGCCCTCCAGGTCTCCATGTTTGTGCAGCGTAACGAAGGCGGGGAAGTGGCGCTCCATCAGGTAATAGCAGGCAACGGCGTGCCCGGCTTCGTGATAGGCAAGACGGCGACGCTCAATCGGCGTTAGCTCACTCAACTGGCGCAGGCCAAATTCATGCACATCCTGTGCCTCGATCAGGTCCCTATAGGTTACAGAATCGCGCCCGTCGAAGTGCGCAATGATGACGGCTTCGTTGACGACGTGTTTGATTGCTACAGGCGTATATTCGACCAGGCGTTGCACGAGAGCGGCAATGGAAATGTCAGGGTCATGCTTGACTTTGTTTAGATAATACTCAATCACTTCACCGCGATACTTGTCGGTCGGAGGAGCGACATGAATTTTACGATCAAAGCGACCGGGGCGCAGGAGCGCCGGATCGAGCGATTCGGGAATGTTGGTCGCGCCGACGGTAAGAACGGGCTGGCTTTGCACGCGGCTATGATACAGGCCGAGAGTGCGCAGAATCTTCTTGAACCAGCCGGTCTCGATGTTGGGTGGGTCCATTTGCATGAGCAGTTCGTTCAGACCGCCGGTGCCGCCCATGAATCCGAAAATGCCGCCGCCCATAGCCATGGTGCCGCCGCCGCGCTGCGAACGTGACATACCGATGGCATCGATCTCATCCATGAATACTACGCAGGCGCCGTACTCGCGAGCCAGGCGGCGAGCCTTACCGTACAGGCGTTTGATCATCAGCACGTCCATGCCGATGAACATGGCGCGAAAGCTGGCGGCGCTGGCATAGGCAAATGGCACGCCGGCCTCGGTGCTCATGCATTGGGCCAGGTAGCTCTTTCCGGTACCGGGATCGCCCGTTAGCAGGAGACCACGCACGGCCTGCCCGCCCATTTCTTTAAATTCCTCGGTTCCGCGCAGCAGCAAGACGATACGCTTCGCGGCTTCCAGCACCTCCGGATTTCCCTTATAGTCGTCAAACGTGACGCCTGTTTCGCCGGGCATTACCCAGTACAGGCGCGGCCGTCCCAAAAACCAGAACAGCGCCACGAACTGTATGACGATGGCGAACATATAAAAGACGATCTGGAAGGCGTAGAGGAAAACCGTTCCCGGCGATGGCGGACTCAACTGCGGCACAATGTTGAAAACAATATACCACAGGATAATGCCAACGATCAGAATCCAGAGCCAGCGTAATCTGACAAATCGCCCAAACTGGTCGAGTCCGGTATCGATTGATTTGTCAAGATCGCTTGTTTTTTTCGTATTTTTTGCCATAACAGCGTATTCCTTCTGTTCCAGAACCCGGTGACGAATAAATTCATCTGACGACAGAGCCGGCGAATCGGCGCTGCCCGCGATCAAGCGGGGCCTAAGGAACTATTGCAGAGATGGACGAAAATCTATCAGAGCGACACTAAAAAGAACTTCTCCCGTTTGCCCCTGTACCGTGACGAAATGCCAGATCATGTAGCCACCGACAGGGCCACCGGGCCCATTAGCCGAGAGGTCTACCTCTACAAAGCTATCCACGCTTGTGTCTGTTTGCTGGGCCACGCCCTCGACGTTGATCGCTTTCCAGCTCAGGTGTCCCTGTGCCTGGCTGTACTGGCTGATGTATTGTTGAAGTTGTTGGGCGCTTGGCGGTTGTGGCATGTCTTTGTCAAGCAATTCCAGAGCGGCAAGATTGCCGTCGCGCAGGGCATACATCCAGTTTTTCACCTGGTCGCCACCGCCGTTGCCGCCGCCACGGACGTGAAAATTGAAAGGATCACTGCCGATGCCGAAAGGCCATTCTCCGGTCACCGCGAAGTTAGCTCCAATGGCGCTACCTATTAAGAGGAGCAGCATTACCAGCGTCACCAGTTTATGGCGGCCCATGGCATGGAATACATAGTACAGGCCTTTAAGAATAGGACGCAGAAGATTCTTTACAAAGACGGCGGCGGGCGACTGCCCTGCCCTTGGCCGCGTATAGGGGTCTTTCTTCTCTTCCTGCGCTCTTTGTTCTGGAAGTTGTGGTTGTGGTTGTGAAGTTGGTGATGGGCTACTGATCATGCGTCTCGCTTCTCAACTTTCCCAGGCTCGAGAGCTTTCTTCTCTCATAAATATGACAGACATACAAAGCGATAGTATCTCAGTGAAAAAGTGCTTGCGGCTTCACCGGTATTCCTGATGAGAGTACGGCTAATCCTACCACGATTCTCACAACGTAACATACACTACAACACGCTATTTGGCAAGCCCCTGATCCTGGTAATAGGACAGGGACCAGCCGCTGTCCCTACAGGAATCCCTACGATGTCACTTTTACATAGCCCTGGCGCGCCTGATTGAGGGGGCGACGAAATTTAGTACATTTGATATAATGTACGCACAAATGTTACAAGCATAGACATGGAGACAAACAGATTAAGGCAGGTGAGGACTATGGATTATAAGGATAAACCAATGGGAGCGGATGGCAGTCCCTACATCTGGCTGCGCTACACGACCCAATTCTCGACCGGCGGGCGCACGCACAGCATTGAAATGGGTATACCCGTACCGGTGGGGGCCAGCGCGGAAATGCGCGAGCAATTGATTCGTGAGGCCGAGTCTGGTATGGAGCAGCTCACACGACACGTCGAAAGCCGTGTGGCGCAAATGATGCAACGCAATACTCGACTGGCGGAACCTGCCCCGCGCACCCCGGCAGCAAGCGGTTACCCGGCGACGAGCGCCGGGACAGCCTCACCTGTTTCTCCAGCAGCGCGCTCGCAGAACACAACAACGCCGGCGGAATCCCAGGCAGTTGCTCAAGAAGCGTCTCACGCTCAACCGGCGATTCCACCTGCAAGGCAAACGATAGGCGCCAATATGCCTTTCACGCCGGGCATTCCTGGGGACGCTAACGGCAATATGAAGCTGGGACAATTCATGCAGTTCATACGCGAGACATGGGGACTCACACCCAAGCAGGCCATGGATCTGCTGAATGTGAAGTCGCTCAATGGCTTGAATTACCGCGAGGTGCTGCGGCAGCTACAGCCGCTGGTTGAGCAGCAGGCTTCCGATCAAAAACCTGCATCCGGCCCGAACAGACCTGTAGAGAGACCTTCAAATCCAGTCGCACCATCGCCCGCGACATCTCCCAGACCTATTCCATCTACACAGGGAGGCGCAAGAGTGGGACAGGCACCAGGCAGCGCAGGCACACATCAGGGAGATGCAAACACGCGCCAGGGCGGAACAAGCACCCACCAGGGTGGCGCGAAGCCGGCAGCTACAGTGAAACCGCCGGAGGGCGACCGTGGGGAGAATGCGCAGGCAGCTATGCCTCAAGGGCCCGCTGCCGCGGCAAAGGCGCCCATTCCTATTCACATGGTGCGCGACGAAGCGCGAAAATACAAATTTGACGAGGAAACAGATGAAGACGAGGCAGATGAGCTTCCTATCATCGACGAGGACGATCAGGGCGATCAGGAACAGAGGCTGCTAAGAGCGCGCATCAAACTGGATGAGTTGCGGGCAGTGCGAGGAACCTCGACTGCCAACCCGGGGCGCCTGGGCGTGCTGCATAACATTCTAGATTCGCAAATTGACAACGAACAATTATCCCGTTTGATCCAGGCGGCGTGGGGGACCACAACCGTGAAAAAACTGAAGGTGGACCAGGTAGAGGCACTCATTTCCTGGGCCAAGGAAGATTTTTTCGTTGACGAGGTGGAGGCCGTACTTGACCTTATCGAAGAGGAGGAGCCTTATGCGCGTAGTGACCGGTGAGGCCAAGGGACGCAAGCTCAAAGCGCCCAAAACAGCGGGTACTCGTCCCATTATTGACCGTGTGAAGACAGCGCTCTTCGATATTCTCTCGACACGTGTCGAAGATGCTCACTTCCTGGACCTTTTCGCCGGCACAGGCAGCGTCGGCATCGAGGCGTTGAGCAGGGGAGCAGCCGGCGCGACGTTCATTGAAATGAGCCATAGCGTGCTGAAACTGGTACGTGAGAACCTCAAAATTACCGGTCTCGCAGACCGCGCCGAGACCATTCATGCCGATGCCTTCAAGTTTTTGCAATCTGGCCAGGACGAAAAGCGCCTGTATGATATCATCTATGTAGCGCCGCCGCAGTATCACGAAATGGCGGCTCGCGCCTTGGGTCTATTAGATACTTCCCCGCTGCTAGCGGAGGCGGGGCTGGTCATCATCCAGATTCACCCCAAGGAGCGAGTCGGAGTCGCAGCAGTGCCTCTCACACGCCTGCAATTGACCGACGAACGCAAATATGGCAGTACGCTGCTAATGTTTTACGAGAGGAAAACAGCTTTAGGGACAGTGTAGGGGCCAGATTTAGCGGACCTGGGGCCGGGCTTCCCAATCTTCCCAAAGCATAGAGAGCTGTTAGAGATAGAGGATTGATAGATGATAAATAAACCTGGAGGCGGGCGATTCGCCTTTGTCGATGCCGGGGAAGCGGCCCGGCGCCTGGGGATTGATCGCGTGACGCTCGATCAGTGGGCGCGCGAAGGACGCATCCGACCCTACAGAGGCGTGGGACGCGATATGTTCTTCCGTTCCTCCGATGTCGAGGAACTTTACAATGAACTGCATCCCGCCGCCGAACTGGCCGCAGCCGTGGCCGCGGATGAAAGCGAGAGCGCCGCCGGTGAAAGCGGGGAATCTAAAGGCCCGGCGCGCAAAAAACAGGATCCACAAATGCGTGTCTACCTGCGCCTGCAGGCCGATGCCAAATGGTACGATATCTCCGAGGAAGATATTCGTACCTGGTTCCAGCAACTCGCTCCTGATGGCTACGAACGCAATAAACGTAACGCGCTGCATACCATCAAGAAGTTGCAATACCTGGTAAGTTTAATTGAGGAGGGGCAGCAGAGAGGAAAGCAGGGAACGGAATGAGTAGGGACAGCGGCATGTCCCTGTCCCCCATCACATTCCGCGATTCGGTTGTCAAAATTCATCAGGGCCCCTCAGGTAAAATATTCTCCCGTTTTTAAGCACATTTAGGGATCAGGTACGCTATGCTTCCTTGTCCAGGTGTGATATTATCTTGCAGGGTATACTGAACTTCAGGTAAACCTGCAAGCTTTAACCATGTACACATGCAAACCTGCACCCTGGTCCTTGAAGCGGGGCCAGGTTGATAAGAGGAGGTCAACGTTATGAATTGTCCCTACTGCGGGAGTTCGGTGGCTGACGGAGTAAAATTCTGTGGCACTTGTGGCAGGCAGATGCCGACCGGCCAGACTCCGCCGCCGCCACCCCCACAAAGTCCATATGCAGCGCCACAGCCACAAAGCCAGTATGGTGGTGGAGCGCCGCCGCAGGGTGTCTATACGCCGCCGAACCAGTATGAGGAGTATGAGAATAGCGTATTCGGCAATGCCGTACCCAAGGCTGAACTTCATAATCCCAAAAGCCCGCTGAAGATTGCCGATATGACCATCAGCATCGACGGCGAACTGGTGCCGGTAGTGGATATTATGCTCGGGAATCAGCTCTCCGTCTACTTCGAGCATCACATTCTACTTTGGAAGCACCCAGGAGTGCAAATCGGATTCAAATCCATACGTGGCCTCGCCAAGCGTTTCTTCGCAGGCTTGCAAATCTTCATTACGGAGGCGCAGGGTCCTGGCAACATTTCATTCTCACGTGACTCTGTCGGCCAGATCGTGGCCCTGCGCCTGCAGCCGGGACAGATGGTCGAGGTGCGCGAGCACCAGTTCCTGGTAGCCACCAGCAACATCGATTACGGCTTCACCTTCGTGCAGGGCGCAGCCAACATCCTCTTTAGCCGCACCGGCCTCTTTGTTGACCAGTTTACCTGTCGCGGCGGTGAGGGCATGTTGCTGCTGCATGGCTATGGCAACGTTTTCGAAAAGAACCTTGCTCCGGGAGAAACGCTGGATGTTGAGCCGGGCGCGTGGCTCTGGAAAGACCCATCCGTCCAGATGACCGTCACCACTGTCGCCGGTTCGCAACGTGGCGGCGGTTTCCTGGGCGCGATCGGTGGCCTGGTAGCAGGAGCCTCCATCATCCTTAACCGCTTCACCGGTCCTGGCCGCATTGGCATCCAGTCCATGACGTATCATCCGCCTGTGGCCGAGGGCGCAACCCAGGCCGGCGGCACCAGTAACCTCGGTGGCACGCTGGGACAGTTGTTTAATCAGTAGGAAGCGGTTGATTGCCTCTATCGTCAAGATAGCGATAAGTGTCGAGGAAGCAGGTTTATCCTCTTTCCCCGGCACTTTTGATAATCAACTACGCTCCAAGCTCCTCAACGTCAACCTCCATCTCCTCCCCCCAGCGCTCTCCACGCTCCAGGACAATCGCGTCGAAGAGGGCCTCCTGCCGCACAGCGATACGCGCTCGCTTCCACATCTCCAGGACGGCCAGGAAGGTCACGATGATGACCAGGCGCGATTGCTCGTGTTCGAGCAGCTCTGCGAGCAGCACGCTTGGTCGCGTACTCAAGAGGCTTACAATCATTGCGATACGTTCGCTCACACGCACGCGTGCTACGGGTATCAATACGCCCTTGCTGGCCTCTTCTCTGGCCTGTATCTCCAGCAAGCGCTGGAATGCCTGCGCCAGGGTCTGAACCTCCATGCCCAGGAGTATGGGAGGTGCCCAGTCCAGCTGAGCCTCGATACCTGCCAGCAAGCCGGAACGCCCGTAGGTTTGCAGGCCGGCCTCCTCGCGCTGCCGTAGATAGCCGGCGATCTCTTTCGCCAGCTTGTATTCGAGCAGGTGCGCGCGCAGTTCCTCCGCCATTGCCGCGGCGCTTTCCATCTCGCCGGCCAGCTCCTCTTTAGGGGTATGGGGCAACAGGCTTTGCGATTTGATGAACAGCAGGCGCGAGGCGATGGAGATGAACGCGGCCATATTTGCCAGCGGCATGGCATCAGGCTCCTGCCATTGCCGCAGGTATTGGAGGTACTGATCGGTCACGGCCACCAGCGAGATAGTGGTGATCTCCATCTGGCGCTTTTCTATGAGGTGGAGCAAGAGATCGAGTGGGCCTTCAAAAACCGGCAGGCGCACGACATAGCATGCCGATTGGCCATTGACGGCCACCACTTCATCAACATGCAGTTGTTCGGTCTGATCGAGCATACTTTATGAAGCCTCGTCCACGATATGCAATTCCGCCGCCGGACCATGCGGCTGGTGATGCGTGCGAATATAGAGAACAGCGCGTTCGGATAGGCCCGCCTCCGCCGCCAATGCGGCCCCGATCTCCGCGTGCCACCACGCGTAACCTAATGCAAGACGCCATCTCATTACTATAGAACGTATGAAATGGGCAAGAGGCAGGCGATGGAGTTTTTCTGCGGGCGAGGCCGCTAAACCGGCTCCCGATAGCGCATTTCCACAGGCGCGTGGGTCCAGGGCCGCTCTCACCAGTAAACGCGGCGCGCACGTCTTGCCCAGCACGATTGCGGGGCGCGCCCAGAACGGCACGCGCCCGCCGGCTTTACCAACATCATGTAACAATGCGGCCGCAAGCATATCCTCATCCTGGCAGCCACGAGCCTGCAGCCCCCGGCATACTCTCAGTGAATGACGCTGGTCGGCGGCAGACATGCTTTGAAAGAGGGGCAGAGCAGAAGAAGGAAGCCGGCGAGCGACCTCCTCGCGTTCCTCGGCGGTCAGCGGAGCCACGAATCCGAGTTGCTGGCCCACCTGCCAGAGGCGATAGGCCGCTGCATGCAAAAGCATTTTCATCGTTCAGAACAACGGGAAGTTAAACACATAGAGGGCGGTAACAACATCAACCGGCAGGCCAGATACCGGCCCGATAATATTGAGTGAGCCAAGCAGGATGTAATAAGGAATGTGGAAAAGGAAAAAGTTGCCCAGGCCTGATAGCTGCCCTAAAAAAGGTAGCAAAAACAAAAGCGCCAGGATAATAAAAGGTCCATAGGGAGCGGATTTGGCAAATTGTACCGCCTGCCGGCTGGGCAGCAGCGTATACAGTATCTGATACCCGTCGAGCGGATACAGGGGGATGATGTTAAAGATGGCCAGGCTGATATTGACGCTGGCGAAGACCGCAATCAATTGCGGCAGGCGAATTGCGATTGCATCTTGTTGAAAGAAATGGATGGGAAAGACAAAGCGCAGCACAACGGAGAAAGCCAGTCCCACAACCAGGCTGGTAATGATGCCACCAAGCGCCACAAACAATGTCCCCATATTCGGGCCGCCGCGTAGCTTCCAGGGGTCGGACTTGACCGGTTTGCCCCAGCCCAATCCTACCGGGCCGGCTCCTACCGGCAAGAAGGCCAGGATGACGGCCAGCAGGGTTCCTACGGGGTCAAGGTGCGCGAAAAGGTTGAAACTCAGCCTTCCCTCGCGGCGTGGAGTAGGGTCGCCCAGCCAGGAGGCAACCAATGCGTGACCGCACTCGTGGAGTATAATCGCCACTAAAAATGAGGCGATGATCATGATTGCCAGAACAACATTTATATCACTTGCGGACATGCTTATCCTCACTCATTTCTCGAGCGCACCCATGCAGGATGCGGTTATACATCAATTTCCATACCCTCGAAGGCTGAATATGTATTGGCAAAAAGAGTTTGCGCTTCTGCCTGAATACGATCTAATTTGTCATCATCATACATTGGCTCGTGATGAAACAGGATTAATTTGTCTACGTGGGCCGCCTGCGCCACCGTCGTGGCCATCTCGATAGTGCTATGACCGAAGCCCTGCCTGGCATGTTCGTACTCGTCGGCAGTATATTGCGCGTCGTGTATCAACACATTCGCTCCATCTATGAATGTAAGAAAGGCAGGGTCAAGTTGTTCTCTCCATTCTACATCGGTGGCAAAGACGAGTACCCGGTTCGCGTACTCGATGCGATAGACCACCGCCCCATCCAGGGGATGGCTGTTCGTAAGCCTGGCAGCCACACGCACCTCCGCTTCGCTCGCAATGTGTTCTCCCGCGCGCATGATGGCCGGTCTTCTAGCGCCCTTGCGCCAGATAATCAGCTCCTCTTCGCCTATTGTATGAAACGCGCGCCGCGAGGGTAATTTCCTCATATCCACTGGAAAATACGGAGGAGCCATGACCGGGGTTACAACTTGCTCAATATTCATTCCTCCTAACCGTGGCCCAAAGAAATCAATGTGCGCTCGCTCCTCAAAAAGCGGCAGAAAAAAGGGCAGGCCGAGCAGGTGGTCGTTATGGCCATGTGTAAGCAGTAGCGTAATGAACAGCGGTTCTCCTGCGGAGCGGCGCAATACATCATTTCCCAGGCCAATGATTCCGCTGCCCGCATCAAGGATCAGCGTGTGCTCACTAACCTCAACCTCGACACAGGTCGTATTGCCGCCATAGCGGAGTGTGCCTGGTCCTGGGGTAGGATAGCTGCCACGTACGCCCCAAAAGCGAACCCGAAAATGATGCCCGTCTATCATGCCATTGCTCCTGCCTGGAAAAACTGCCGTGTAATGGCTTTATTATATCTTGAGATTCTCGAAAAGGCCATACCCGGTGATTTACGACTCTACCTGCCATCCACTCATAACTCGGGGTGCAGGGGGTTCACCCCTGCCGGGGTGCGGGGTGTCCCCGCTTGCTTCCCCTCCCGTCCTGACGGGCCGTAGGCCCGCTGCAAGAATTATGAGTGGATGGCAGACTCTACCCCTTGCTTCTATCGAACAAATGCGCTATGATACACTTGTCTTGGTGGCCCCTTCAGCAAGGAGACAGCGTATGGCAGGCAACGATTCGAAGAAAGCGCCGCGGCTTGCGGGGCGGTTGGGACCCAGCATAGATGGGAGCAAAAATTCTCGCGTCAGCAAGGCAGCAGGCAGTATCGGCTCCGAAAGAATGCGCGTTGAGCAGCGAGGCAATGTGATGAAACAGCGCGCCAGTGTCCCTAATCGCAAGGGACAGGGGCAACCGCGCGGCCAGAAGCAGGGTTCCAAAGGCGTAGCGCCTGCAAATCGCCCAGTCCCTAAAGCCGCCACTCCGTCGCCCGCGGATGTACGCTTCATCAACAGGATGATCCACGGCTGGAATAATCTGAAGCCGCATCACCAGCAACGTATTTACGGGCTTGTACTGATCGGGCTCTCGGTCTTGCTGATCTTCAGCCTCACCATATGGCATAAAATTGCGCTGTTCAGCCCGCTCTCGAACTTCTTTATCAACTTCTTTGGCTGGTCGGCCTATCCACTGGCATTCGGCCTCTTCATATTCGCCTGCGCGCACTTTATTGAGGGCATGCGCAATGCGCACTTCATTCGTATGTCGCTTGTTTTCGGCCTGTTCATCCTCTTGCTGCTCTTACTTGCCGAAAGCCAGCTCATCGGCCATGGGACAACCGGTGGCATCATCGGCCAATTGTTGGTAGCGCCACTAAACGGCTGGCCGGCGCTGGCCGGGCACGTGCTGACTATAGGATTATTCATCATCGCGGCCATTCTCACATTCCGTATCACACTCGGCCATGTACGCATGGTCACCGGCTTTTTCGGCAAAACCTTTTCCGGGGCACGCCGGCCATCTTCTTCCTATGGCAACCGGCCCTCGCCATTTCTTGGCCAGCGTCCCCAATATAGCCGTTACGCGAGTAACCTGGCGCAGCCATCCCCGGCGCAGCCAATTCGCTCTGGAATGCGGCCCGCCGCCAGCGAAGAAGACCTGGGCCCGATTGAATTCGACGCTGATTTTGATGCTGAAGATGACCCGGACAATGACATTAATCTGCATAAACAGCAGGTCGGTCTGGTTCCCCGTGGGCCGCGCTCTCCCCGGCCGCTGGATCGCGAAGAGCATAAAGCGGCAGTGCAGGGCGCGCGCCAGCAGCCTTTGCCTTTCAAGGAGATAGCAGGAAATGGCAGGCAGCCGGCGAAAAATAACGCCATCGACGACGAAGATGAGATGGAACCGCTTGCCCCCAATCCCCTGCGCGCCAATTCGCCTAAAGTACCCGCCCAGAACGCTAAAGCCGGCGCCGAATCGCTCTGGAAGCTACCCGATACCAACATCCTGAACAATCCTGAGGAAGTCAAATTGCAGTTGTTCGGCGATGATACTTCCGCGCTCGCGAAGGTGATCCAGGATACCCTGCGCAGCTTCCGCGTCGAGGCCGAAGTGCGTCCCGAAGATATCAGTATTGGCCCTACGGTGATCCGGTTCGGCATTCGACCCACCGGCAAGCCAGCTATGAAGGTCGATGAAAAAGGGCGACAGGCGCCCATCAAAGATGCTGCCGGCAACATCGTCTATGAGTCGCGCACGCGCGTCAGCCGCATCATGGCCCTGCAAAACGACCTCGCGCTCGTCCTCGAAGCGAAAAACATCCGTATGGAGGCGCCGGTGCCCGGGCGTCCTTACGTCGGCGTCGAGATTCCCAACAAGAACAGCCGGCTCGTCACACTGCGCGAAATCCTGGAAAGCAAGGAGTACCAGACGGCAAAGGCAAAATCCAGGCTGGCCGTGGCTTTGGGCAAAGATGTGGCCGGGGCCGTGCGTGTCGGCGACCTCGCCCGCATGCCGCACCTTTTGATTGCGGGCGCGACGGGGGCTGGTAAATCGGTTTGCATCAACGCCATCATTTGCAGCATTCTCACTCAGGCCACCCCCGATGATGTGCGTATGCTGATGGTCGACCCCAAAATGGTCGAACTCAACATGTACAATGGCATCCCGCACCTGCTCTCGCCCGTTGTCACCGAAGTCGAAAAAGTGGTGGGACTGCTCAAAATTGCCATCTCTGAGATGGAGAAACGCTATCGTCTCTTCTCGCAACTGGGCGTGCGCAACCTGGATGGGTACCGCAAACTGCGCGCCGAGCGAATCGCCCGTGGCGATACCACGCTCAAGAACCTGCCCGCTATCGTCATTATCATCGACGAACTGGCCGACCTGATGATGGCCGCGCCCGAAGAGGTGGAAGGCTTGATCTGCCGCCTGGCACAGCTTGCGCGCGCCACCGGCATCCACCTGGTAGTTGCCACACAGCGGCCCTCCGTGGACGTGATTACCGGTTTGATCAAAGCCAACATCCCCACTCGTATCTCGTTTATGGTCAGTTCCGCCGTGGACTCGCGCACCATCATCGATATGGGTGGCGCCGAGCGCCTGCTTGGCCGCGGCGATATGCTCTACCTCCCCGCGGACGCTGGCAAACCTGAGCGCATTCAGGGAGCATTCGTCGCCGATGACGAGGCCGATAGGCTGGTCAATTACTGGCGACAACAGGCAGCAGAACATGCCGCTGCGGCGGCAACCAGCGGTAATAATGGAGCAGCTTCCCCATTGCCCGTCGAACCCGGTTGGGAGGTCAGCGAACGCATCTCGGACGAATATGAACTCGACGATGAGCTGCTGGATCAAGCGGAACAGGTTGTCCACGAGTACGAACGCGCCTCCATCTCGCTCTTGCAGCGCCGCCTGCGCATCGGCTACTCGCGCGCCGCTCGCCTGATCGATTTACTGGAGGAGCGCGGCGTCATAGGCCGTTCCGAACCCGGTGGTCGCCCGCGCGAAGTCTACGATAACCGCCCGCTCAAAAATGGTGGCAACGGCAACCATGGTGAAGGCAGGACGATGGCCGATGAGGCCGCCGACATTATCGCCGAGGAGAAGGCCCGCGAGGAGTTCCTGAAGAAACAGGCTATGAATGCGAACCGGCCTTCACAGGGGCCGGGGAATGGGTCCAGGTATAGCAGCGCTAGAGACGAAAGTTCCTGAGATACATAACCACTTCCCACTATGATAGTATACTTAGAAAAGTAGTGTTCCTCATTCAAAAGGCAGGATAAAAATGACCCTATCATCTGATAAGCCACCTATGATTCGTCTTGCTGATTGGGTTCCAGGTCCTCAGCAAGGGCAATGGGCGTATGATGAGTATACTGCTTTAAACGATGGGCAAGAACCAGCGGGGAAAGGAAGCGAGAACGTATCTAGCATTCTGTTTTTACCTTTCCTCCTCCAACTCCCTTACCAGCTTCGCATCGAGCTTATTGCTCAAATCCAATTTCGCGAACAGGTCGGGCCTTCGCTGTTTCGTCCTGCGCAGGGACTCCTTGCGGCGCCATTTTGCGATCTCGGCGTGATTGCCTGAAAGCAGCACATCAGGAACTTTCCAGCCGCGGAACTCCGGTGGGCGCGTATAGTGCGGGTATTCCAGCAGGTTGCCGCTATGCGACTCTTCCAGCGTTGATTCCTCGCTATTCAGGACGCCTGGAATGAGGCGGCTCGTCGCGTCGACCACGACCATCGCCGCCAGTTCGCCACCCGTCAGCACATAATCGCCAATCGAGATTTCATCGGTCACGAGGTGTTGCAGTACGCGCTCGTCGATGCCCTCGTAATGGCCGCAGATTAAGGTTACCCGCGGCTCCTGGGATAGCGCGCGTGCGATGCGCTGGTTGAATAAACGTCCCTGCGGCGTCAACAGGATGATTGGTCCGCCCGCATAGACGGCCTCGACCGCCGCAAAAAGCGGCTCCGGCTTCATTACCATGCCCGCCCCACCGCCATAGGGATAGTCATCGACGATATGATGCTTATCGGTCGTGGCATCGCGAATATTGTACAGGGCAATGCTGAGCAGACCGCGCTCCTGCGCTCTTTTAAGAATGCTTTCAGAAAATGGCCCCTGGAACATATCGGGAAAGAGCGTAAAGATGTCGAAATGCATGAGTAACCTCGTTATTGGATGCGCCAATTCTCGCGTTTTGTGTTACAATAGCATTGTTGCCTCGTGTTAGCAAGTGGTTTTTGAGGTCGAAGCAAGTATGTCCCTGTCCCAGACACAACAATCCCAGGATTTGCATGATCAAATTACGATTCTGATAGGGAGCGCCATCAGGCTGCTCAAGGGTGATGCAGGGGTCTTCGTCGTATCCAACGAAGCATTTGACCCGCAGAGCAGTACCGAATATACGCTATACAACCTGGACGAGTCCGCCTGCGTAGATATATTAGCATATATAGGCGAGCGCAAGCAGCCGAACTCGGCCTGTCCTCTGCTGGTCGATACTTTACCGCCGCTAGTGGTCATGCAGCTCGGAATAGCCGGTGAGCTTCTGGAAGCGAGTACAGAGCCGCCGGCCTACGAACGCTGCTCGCTGTTCCTGTACGATCACGCGGGCGTTCTCGGCATCCTGCACGCCGTGCGCCCCGCCGGAGCGCGCTCTTGCTTCGAGAGCGCTGAAGAGCCAGGTGGCACCATACGCCTTTTCATCACGCACCTGGCAGCCGGCTTGCGGTCGGCTTTAAAATCGCAATCGCTCGTAAAGGAGCAACTACGGTTTGCGGCGATCTTTCAGCAGAGCGATGAGGGCATCCTGACTGTGGATACGGCGCTGCGTATCATCGACTTCAATCCGGCTATGGAGAGACTGACCGGTTGGCTCGAAAGCGAAGTTTTGGGGCGCTTCTATTATGAAGTCCTGCGCCCAAGAGATCGCCAGGGCAACGAACTGGGTTTAGAGGGGTCGCCCATCCTGCAGGCCTTTGCCGGGCAGAAGGTCGTCAATCGCGAAGTGGTCATTTCGGCTCGCGATGGGCAGCGCTTCGATGTCAGCGTCACCGCCTCGTGCGTGCGTTCGGCGAAAGGCGAGCCGACCAGTGGTATTTTGACGATTCGCGATATTACGCGCGAGCGCGAGCAAGAAGAACAGCGTTCGACCTTTATCTCGGTGATCTCGCACGAATTGCAGACGCCTATCGCTATCATCAAGGGCTATGCCTCGACGCTGGCCCGCGCGGACGCTACATTTGACGCTGAGAGCCTCCGTGCGCGGCTAAACGCGATAGAAGAGGAGGCCGACCGCCTCAATAAGCTCGTGGGGAACCTGCTGTATGCCTCGCGCATCCAGGCGGGTGGCCTGCAAATGGATATTGCCCCGCTTGACCTGTCGCGTCTGATTAGAAGCGTTGTTCATCGCCTGCAGGTGAAGAGCCCGGATGTGAAAGTTGAACTGAAGCTGCCATCCAACTTGCCGGCCGTAATGGCGGACAGAGATCGTATTGAAGAGGTATTGCAAAATCTTTTGGATAATGCTATGAAATACTCGCCGGATAGGCGTGAGTTGACCATTGCCTGCCGCGCGACAGGTGATGAAGTAATTGTGAGCGTGAGTGATACCGGCATGGGCATTTCGCTGCGCGAGCAGGAACAAATTTTTAATCGTTTCCATCGTGCGGGAGACGGCATAGCCAGCTCAACACAAGGGGCCGGACTCGGCTTATACATCAGCCGTGCCATAGTGGAGGCCCATGGTGGGCATATCTGGGTCGAAAGCACCCTGCACCAGGGATCGACATTCTCGTTCAGCTTACCACGTGAAGAAAAAGCCTATTTACCAATGGTGGTGTTTTGATGGAGAAGGAAGTTTTTGATGCGCGGGATATGACTATTCTCGTCGTTGATGATGAGCCGCGTATCCGCGATTTTGTGCGTATGAATCTGGAGTTGGAGCATTATACCGTCCTGGAGGCCTGCAACGGCCTCGAGGCCCTGGAGCAATTGCGCGAGCAGTTGCCAGATCTTGTCGTGCTGGATGTAATGATGCCTGAAATGGACGGCTTTGAGACGCTGCGCAACATTCGCGAGGTTTCAACCGTGCCTGTGATTATGCTGACTGTGCGCCAGAGCGAGCAGGATAAGATTCGTGGACTTGATCTGGGAGCCGATGATTATCTTGCCAAACCTTTCAGCCCACGCGAACTGCTCTCGCGCATCCGCGCGCTGTTACGCCGGTCCTTCATGCCCCCCCCGGCCCGCAAAACAGAGATTGTTGTCGACCAGGATCTCAAGATTGATTTCTCACGGCGCGAGGTGATTGTACGCGGCGAAAAAGTTGTCCTGCGCCCGACCGAGTACCGGCTCCTCTATCACCTCGTCAACAACGCGGGGCGCCTGCTGACCCACGAAACGCTCCTCTCCAAGGTCTGGGGCCGCGAATATCGCGATGAGGCCCACTACCTGCGCCTCTACATCACCTACCTGCGCCAGAAGATCGAGGTCGACCCGGCGCACCCCAAATACATCCTGACGGAACGCGGCGTAGGCTACCGCTTTAAAGAAATCGAGGAGTAGTAATATGCGTGATCAAAAGCAACAGGAAATAACCGGTCGCGGCGCGACCGGTCACTTCGTGTTGCTTTTGATCGCGCTACTTGTTTCCTCCTGTTCATTAGGTGGCGGCTCGCCACCGAGCAATGCTACACCAACGGCTACCCAGGTACCTGGCAGCAATCTGCCATCGCCGACAGCGGTGAATCTGTCGAATATATTAGCAACGGAACAGCTACTTCTGATGACGCCCCATCCCGTGCGGGACCCGTATAGTCTCGCGCAGAGGCTGAAATTGCACACCCTGTCGCCGATCCCGCGTGTGGGGCGAACCAGGCCGCTCAATGCGCATCTCGGGCAGGAAGATTCCTTCTGGCTCGAGAACTCTGATACCGGTACCTACTCGCGCATCCGCGCAAAGCTGGTCGACATCACTCCGCATGTGTATATGTATGTAGAAGATGGGCAACAGGTGAACCAGGCCGCCCTTTCGTCATCTACCACTGACTTCGAAAAGCAGATTTATCCCACCGACCGCGCAACTTTTGGCAGCGAGTGGAGCCCTGGCATCGATGATGATGTACATGTAACGATACTCAATGCAGTTGGCTTAGGGAGGAATACCGGCGGTTACTTCTCTGAGGAAGACGAGTATCCAACCAGCGTAAACCCTTATAGCAACGAGCGTGAAATGTTCTACGTGAACCTGGATAGCACCATTCCCGGCAGCGCGGATTACAACAGCACGCTTGCGCACGAGTTCCAGCTCATGATTCACTGGCGCCAGCATCCCCTAGATCCGAGCTGGGTGAACGAAGGTATGGCGGTCCTGGCGCAGCATATCAATGGATATCCGGCAGGAGGAGTTGACCTGGCATTCGTGCAATCGCCCGACACCCAACTCAACGATTGGAGCGATGACATCAACGCCGCTCTGCCCCACTATGGGGCGGGCTACCTTTTTATGGACTATTTCGCGGAACATTACGGCGGTTATAGCATCCTCAAGGAGCTATTGCAGGACCCTGCTACGCCTCCCACCAATTTCGATGACGTGCTGGCTAAGCACGGCTACAACGACCGCTTCATGGATGTGTTCAACAAGTGGCTCATCGCCAATTATGTGGAGGACCCCAACGTCGATCAGGGAGCGTACGGCTATCCTTCTATACACCTGCCCGGCGTCAACCCGCAGCACTCCGTCAATCACTATCCAACCTCCGAAACCGACTCGGTTCATCAATATGGGGCAGAGTATTATGTTTTCCAACCGCAAGGGCGGCGCGGAACACTCACAATCAGTCTCAACGGTACCCCTACCGTACGTGTTATTGGTAATGACCCGCTGGGGTCAGTCGATGAATGGTGGGGTAACAGCTACGATAATATGGATAGCACGCTGACACGCAGCTTCGACCTGACAGGCTTGAAAGGGAAGCCTGTCACGCTGCAATTCGCTACCTGGTTCGACCTGGAAAAAGACCATGATTACGCCTTCGTCGAAGTCTCAACGGATGGCACAAACTGGACTACACTCAAGGGGAACTATACGACGAATACCAACCCGAACGGTTTGAACTGGGGCAATGGCTATACGGGCGTCAGTGGCAGCGGCAGCGCTCCCTCATGGGTGCAGGAGAGCATGGACCTGACACCTTATAGCGGCAAGAAAATTCAGGTGCGTTTTGAAGCAGTCACGGACGACGCTGTCAATCTCCAGGGCTTTGCCATCGATCAGATTCGTATACCACAGCTCAATTTTCAGGATACGGTTGATAGCGATAACGGCTGGGTAAGCAAGGGGTTCATGCGTTCAAATAACGTATTGCCAGAGCACTACGATGTGCAGGCGCTCATTTACTCAGGATCAACCTTTAGAGTGGTGCCAATGCCGGTAGATCTCGCAAGCGGCCAGGGCACACTGACTATTCCGGGCTTTGGTACGCAGGCCACGCGAGTTGTTTTGATTGTCTCAGCCAATGCGCCTGAGACGACGCTGCTGGCACATTACCAGGTGAGCGCGACAATTGCGTAGGGCCAGATGATGCAGCAGCGGCGCTGCTGGTTGTTACCAATCATTACCGGCCTGTGGAATACACAAACGGCGAAGGATATGAGGAATTAGCTAGAAGGAAAGGGAATATTCATGAACAAAAAGGAACGTGTAGATGCAGCGCTACGAGGAGACCCCGTAGATCGAGTTCCGGCCAGCACATGGGGACATGACTTCGAACGAGAATGGCATCCCCAATCGCTGGCCGAAGCGATGGTTGAGAACTTCACCCGCTACGACTGGGACTACATGAAGGTCAACCCGCGTGCCACCTATCATGTAGAGGGATGGGGCGTCCAGGTGCGCCCATCAGGAGAGAAATACAAAGCGCCCATCATAGAAAGCACTCCCATCAGGAGCGCCTCGGACTGGAAGCGACTGCGGCCTCTCGAACCCGACCAGGGAGCATTGGGCGAGCAGTTGAAGGCATTGCAGTTGATCAACCACTCCATCGGCTATGACGCCTACTTCGTCCAGACCATCTTTTGTCCCCTGGGGATTGCAAAGTACCTGGCGGGCAACAAAAACGAGCCCGTGCTGCATACTATTGCCGAAGACCGCAACGCCATGCATGCGGCCTTGCGCGTCATCACCGAAACATTCATCAACTATGCCATCGCCTGCCTGGAAGAGGGCGCCAGCGGCATCTTCTATGCCACCAATGGCTGGGCGACCGAGGGCATGTTGACCGTCGACCAGTATCACGAGTTTGGCGAGCAATACGACCTGGAGTTCCTGGATGCCATCAAGAGCAGGAGCAAATTCAATATCCTGCACAACTGCGGCTCTCACATCTACTTTGACCTGCTCGAGACCTACCCGGTGCAGGCTATCAACTGGGCAGCTACCCTGGAGGGCAACCCTGATCTGGCCGAGGGCAAATTGCGCTCCGATAAAGCCGTAATGGGCGGGATCAGCGAGAAAACCGTGCTGAAAAACGGCTCGCCGGAGCAAGTGCGCGAGGAGGTCGAGAAGGCGCTCGAATTGACCGGCGGAAGGCACTTTCTGCTCGCGCCAGGCTGCTCCATCCCCCCTGAGACACCGGCGGAGAACCTGCTTGCCATTCGCAGCGCGCTCTCTTGACACGCTGAAGCACATTAGCTATACTTTTGCGGCAGGGGCAAAGCGGCACCATGTGGCGAGCAGGCGGTCATCACAGGTCAACCCAGAAGCAATGAGCACAATTGCAAGGCGCGACGATGGGTCGCGCCCAATTCTTTTTGACTAGATAGATAGATTTCAAGCAGTATGGAGCGATATCGAACAATGCGAGCTTACTCCGCGGGAGGAGTTGTTTTTCGTCTTGTTCCGATAGATAGCACGCAGAACAGGATGGTCACGGATCTAGATATGTGGGGGTCGGGGCAGTTCGGTGATACAATAGTAGAAGTA
Organism: Ktedonobacteraceae bacterium; assembly: GCA_035294305.1. Taxonomy (GTDB): domain Bacteria; phylum Chloroflexota; class Ktedonobacteria; order Ktedonobacterales; family Ktedonobacteraceae; genus DASRBN01. The sequence goes on from DATGLD010000026.1 coordinate 44,211, forward strand.
GCTCTCGTGGGACGAAGTCACCCCGGTATCTGGGCCTTGCCCAAGGGAACCCCGCGCGCCGGAGAAACAATCGAGCAGGTTGCCGTACGAGAGGTGCAGGAAGAGACCGGCCTGCTGGTGCGCCTGATTGCGTATATCGGGAGCATCTCCTATTCGTTTGTGCGTGACCATGTGCGGTATCAAAAACAGGTACGTCACTTCTTGTTCGAGGCCATTGGAGGCGATACGTCTCTGCATGACCACGAATACGATGTCGTGGAATGGTTTCCTTTTGCCGAGGCCAGTCGCCGCCTGACCTATCAGAATGAGGTGAATATCCTTTACCAGGCAGAAGAAGTATTGCACCGTTGGTTACAAGATCAGCGCAGTGACCAGGAAGGACGGCTTTAGCCAGATGCAAAGCCAGCGGCGTTATTCGCTCTTCCGGCGTTTGCTCTTCCCTTACAGCGGGGAGCAGCCGCTTACCCGCAAGCAAGGATTGCGCGTATTGGCAGCATGGATGCTGTTTTTTCCGCTTACCATGTCGCTTATCACGTTGGTCATAGCCGTAATCGGGTCATTTACCTTGCATAGGACGATCCTGCTTTTCGTCGTCGCCTTTCTCTCGGGCGTTTTCATTTTCGGTTTACTGGGTTGGGTAGTTGTCAGCATGAGCAACAGAGCTGCTCGTATTCGCCAGGCATGGAAGGCTGAAAGAGGCCACTAATGACCATGGAGGTTGCAATGGATCTAAGCGTTGAAGGTAAATCGGAGCGTATTCCCCCCGGTTCGCATATCTGCCAACTCTACAGTAAAGTGACAGAGATTCCGGGTGTCACTGCGCGCCTGATGCGTGTGGGCCTTTCGCTTTCGGAGAAGTGCATGTTTGCCGCGGCCCCGGCACAATTGAAAGAGTTCCGCGAAGAACTGCAGAAGTTACAAATCGATGTCGATGCGGCAATCGAGGCGGGGCAACTGGTGCTGCATGAGGAACGCGAGATCTTCCTCGCCAACGGCAAGCGCTTCGACCCTTATTTCTTACTCTCTTCCCACCAGACGTTTATCGCACAGGCCTTACGAGAAGGGTGGCAGGCGGTGCGCATTTCTATTGATATGACCTGGCTCACCAGGGATATCGCGTCCCCCGAACAAATCCTGAAGTACGAGGCCGCCTCCGATGCCGTCTTTACCTTCCAGAACGCGCCCATTATTGCGTTGATGCACTACGACCACAGCAAATTAATTCCCAGCCTCGTTGTAGAGATGCTCAAACTGCATCCCATCGCTGTCGTTGGCAAGTACATCAAACGCAATCCTTACTACCTGAACTCCGAGCAGTACATGCTCAAAATCCTGCGCATCAATCGTAACAAGGAGCAGAATCCAGGTCAATAAATGCGAAGCGTTCCAAATCGAGGAACAAGCACAGGGCGACCACAAGGGTACGCCCTCTCCCCCCATTTATTGACCTAATTATCATCGCTTGTGTGGCTCGGTAATTGATGCTGCCCCACGCCCGGCCCACCCAGTTGCAACTGCTGTTTCATTGCCTGTAACTGCGCCTCGACATTTTGCTGAGAACCGATCTGCCGCAACTCGCGGTCCAGCGTATCGCCCTGTCCGGGCCCCAGCATGCCTTGCTCGCCGAGCGTCCCCTGCTGAATCAATTCTTCCATTGCATTGGCCCGCGCCTGCATTGACAGCACCTTATCCTGCGCACGCTGCATTGCCAGATTCATCTCGGTCATCTCCTGAGAAATGCCCGTGGCCGCCTCATTGATCCTCACCTGCGCCTGCGCAGCGCCGTACTGGGCCTTCACCATCTCTTTTTGTGTACGGAAAGCTTCGACGCGCGCCGAGATCGTGCGCTCCATATTGATCAGCCGCTCTTCCTGCTCCTTCAGTTGCGCAATCTGCTGCTCATAGCTATTGAGCTGGCCCATCAATGTCTCTTTGCGCTGTAAGGCCATACGCGCCAGGTCCTCGCGATTCGCCTGCAGCGCCTGCATAGCCTGCGAATCCAGCTTATTGCTTTGCTGCAATAGCTGGGACTGTAACATCTCCAGCCGCTTTTCGTTCGTCACCACATCAGCAATCGAGCGACGCAGTTGTTGCAGTTGTTCGAGCTGCTTCGTGTATGAGTAATCCATCACCTGACCGGGGTCCTCAGCTCTATCCAGGGCCGCATTCGCGCGAATACGAAACAACGTGGCGAGGCGTGAAAAAAAGCCCATTTGTCTGCCTCCTTCTTTATTCAAGGACATATCGTACCGATAAGTTGCCTGTATTTTACAGCTTTCCATACAAGAATGCTACTTCCACAGCTATGATATCATAAGGAGGCGAATAGCGGATGATGTGAAGCTTTTCATCTCCCATATTTTATGCTAACGCGCTAAAATCGTATATATAAAAAATAAGGAGGCGACTATGCATGACGAACTCAGTGAGCCGTTGCGCATGGAAATGTTCGCCGCGTCGCTGCGTGCCGACAACACTGACGTCAAAGCTTTTTTAGAGGCCCTGGCTACCAAGCTGGAGGGCGCATTGCCCGGTCAGACGACCATCACGCGCCAGGGTGGCATGTTTGCTCGCGAACACCCGGTAAAGGAGATTGCGGTATCGTTGGGCGATTACCAGTACCGCATTGGCCGCGATAGGCAGGGGCCGCTCATTGCCCAGCGAGCAAAAATCGTGCGCGGCATCGTGCTGAAGACCGAGCAGATTCCGGTCGAGCAATGGATTGACGAACTGTCGGAGGCCCTCGTCGAGCTGGCCGGGCAAAGCACCCAGGCCCGCGCCGCCCTGGAAAAGTTTTTATTATAGGGCATGGACGAGTCGCGACGCCCTTGTCCCGGATAGAAGGAGGCAACTATGCCTTTCTGGAAACGCTCCTCTGCAGAAGAACAACAGCAGCGACTACAGGCGCAGCAGGAGGCGGAAGCCAGTTTACGCTCCCTGGAGGCCGGCAGGTTGCCACTGCAGGCACAACGCCGCCTGCGGGAAGAGACCGAGGCCGGTCATAAACTCTTCAGCAGCGATTTGAGTATCAAGGAATTCGCGCTCACTCGCAACACCGGCTATCAACCACTCAGCCAGGTGATGGGCAGTTCGATCTATCACGTTGGATGGCAATATACTACGCGCTTTCCGCGTATGACTGTTGCCTATGAATTAACCAACCTGACCAACGCGCACCTGCATGCCGCGCAGCTTGCCCTCGGCAGGCTGGAACAGGAGGCCTCGCTTCTGAATGCGCATGGAGTTATCGGCGTGCGCTTCGGCCTGCGCAACTTCGAATGGGGCTCCAACCTGGTAGAGTATACCGCTATCGGCACAGCCATCCGCCTCCCGAATGCGCCGCTGTTCCCACGCCCTTTCCTCAGTGACCTCTCGGGCCAGGAGTTCTGGACCCTGCTCCAGGCAGGCTATTTACCTGCTGGCATTGCCATGGGCTACTGCTCCTATTGTGTCTCCTCCGGCTGGGCGCTCAACCGGGTGCTGCGCAGCTGGAACAATATAGAAGTGACTGATTACACGCAGGCCATCTACACCGCTCGACACCTCGCTATGACTCGCCTGCAATCGATGGCGCGCAGCTTCGATGCCGCCGGGGTCGTCGGCATGCATATCGGATTCGATAGGCAAGAAAATGAATACGAACGCGAAAATGATCCTACAACCTATCGCGATTTAATGATCCATTTCTCGGCTATTGGTACTGCCATTATCGCTCGCAGACCCGACCACGTGATCCCGTCCCCAAAACTCACACTCACCTTTACCGATCTTCGACCTGGGCGACGTGGGGAAGTGCGGGAGCTGACCTTCCGAGAATAATTAGAGAATACACTGTAGAGAGGGCTCGCTAAAGTAACTTGTTTAAGAATGCTAAGCTAAATAGAAGGAGTTCTTGCCATGTCCAGTCAAGTACCGCAACCGCAGGGTAACGATTTACCGGTTCACGCTCGCGAGCGGCTCAGGTCTATGCGCGGCGATGCCAAACACCGTGGTCTTTTCACGAGCGATCTCAGCGTCAACGAGTTCTTGCTTGTGCGCGAGGCCGGTTTTGACCCCGTCGGACTCGTCGTCGGGAGTTCAATTTATCACATCGGCTTTCAATTTGTTGGCTGGCGGCAGAACCAGGAGGTGAATGTTCTGAGCCAGGCCATGTATCACGCGCGTGAATTAGCGATGACACGCATGGAAGAGGAGGCCGACGCGCTTGGAGCCGATGGCATCGTCGGCGTGCGCCTGGAGGTAACCAGGCACGAATGGGGTCAATCGCTGGCAGAATTTGTCGCCATCGGTACAGCCATCCGCGCACGTAGTGGTCAAACCTTCCGCAATGCGCACGGTATGCCGTTCACCTCAGACCTCTCGGGTCAGGATTTCTGGACCCTGCTCCAGACGGGCTACCGTCCTGTTGGCATGGTTATGGGGAGTTGTGTTTATCATGTTGCTCAGCAGGGTATTGGGCAGTGGATGCGACAGGTTGGACAGAACGTCGAGATGACTAACTATACGCAGGCCCTCTACGATGCGCGCGAACTGGCAATGGAACGCATGCAGGCCGAGGCTGTGAGTCTGAACGCGCAGGGTATTGTGGGCACGCAGATCAGCGAGCGCAACCACGGCTGGGGCTCGCACGTCATCGAGTTCTTCGCAGTCGGTACCGCTGTTATTCCCATTAAAGAAGATCACGAGGTTCCACCACCATCACTATCACTCTTACTCAACGACTAAACCCGTAGGGGGTGTTGTAGGGTATGGCGCAAGCAAAACTGCTTACCTCCCGCCATACACCAGCAGCACTCCCATCAAATCGAAGCCGAGCGTCATCATCAGCACGCATAAACACAGTATCAACGCAGTTCGCTGCCACATATGTGTATGATGTGAAGCCGCCCTGGAATACGAAGCTGCCACCGCCCTATTATGCTCTATAAGTTGATCCGTGGAGGGCGGCGCGTATCCGCCGGCTGTGATTGGCCCGCTCAGGTGACGAAGTCGCCTGTTGACGCTCATCACGCGGTCGCTGATCGCCTGCTCGAATGCAGTATGTAGTTCCTCTTCGCCAGGAGCGCGGAAGATGGATTGAACGGCAACCATTGGAATCGTCGCATACTGGTCTTCCCACCCCGACATGGGATCAGCAATATATGCAATATTCAGACCTGTGCCGGATGGTTTTGAAATCACGCAATTCATCGCCTGTACCCTCCTCTCCTGACTTACTATTCTTTCTGCTATCAAGCATAAAGGAAATGGTTGCTGAGCGCATGGGTCATGTGTCATATATATTCATTCGTTCGTCTTGATTCGTTCGTCAACTCAACCCCTCAACCACGCCTGTTCTGGTAAACTCATCTCAGGTCTGTTATACTCATGGGTGTGTACGTTCAATGTACAAAGTTTTTGTATATCACCATCTGCGGAGACTGCCGGATCACCCATGTAAAGGGAACAAGCCAAAAGTCCTTTTCAAGCCTTCTCCTGCATTTCTGGCCGTTTCTAGAACATAGATATCCTTGATTTTATCAATGCAGAGGAGAGAGCGAGTCGTGCGGCGTCTTCATCCATTTGTATTCAGCATACTCCTGCTTATCGTTGCCTTTCCCTGGCTCCTGGTATCCGCCGGTGCATCGGCAAATCATCCACCAGCCCTTACCAACCCTGTAGGGGCAGCGCCTTGCGCCTGCCCTGCCCCATTGGAGGCGACAGGCACAGAGACAGGCGCAAGGCGCTGCCCCTACAGGGTCTGTCCTATACAGCTTGATAGCCGGCTTCCTGTCCAGACCTTCAGCAACAGCAGCAATTTTAATGATGTCAACGCGAAATTTGGTTCGCGCTTTGACTTTATCATTTCGCCCGGCAGCGATTCCGTGCAGAGCGGTACTGATGGCCTCTTTCACGACAATAGCGCCAGCTATATTGTGGGCATTGCCCCTGATGGTGAACATAGCACATCGATTTTTCACATGGGCAGGCTGAGCGCTGCGCAAGGAGATACCTACATGCTGAATGAACGCTGGACCCTTGGGCTGGATACCAGCCGTTGGGAAGGGGATGCCACCGATGGATCGGGGGTGCACATCACCGTGGACTTCATCGACCCGTTTTTAGGCGAACCTGGCTGCGTATTTATCTCCAATTGCGCCCGTTCCGTGCAGGATGACACCGTACCCGTCCTGCTTATAGCAGTCAGCCTGGAAAATACGAGCCACAGAACGCTGGCGGGTCAATTTCTCTTCGGCAGTAATCGCCCCCTGCCCTCGGGAGGCAATGGCTGCGCCCAGCACACCACGCCCGGTGGCAACGTTGTGAACGTCTTGTCGTATGCCGCCAGTTCCGATACCGCCGGCGGCACGCTCTTCCTGGCGGGCAATGCCACGCAATGGCATTGCAATACCGCTATTGCCGACCGCGCCGGCCTCTCCTGGCACTACAGCATCGGCGCGGCACAAACTCGCACAGCCTATATGCTCACTGGCGGCTGGAACCCCGGCCAGAATCTCTTCACCAATACGCAGTTGCCACCTGGCTGCCAGCGCGAGGCGCTGTACGCGGCGCGTGAATGGGCTTCGCAGAATGACGTGATCGATTTCGCCATCGACAATCTTTCAACCGGCGATAACCTCTTGGGGCGTGCTCAGGCGATGGAGAACATTCTGATACAGAATAATGTGCTGACACCTGCGCAGCGCTGGGTAATCGCCGATTCGCTGCGCAGCTATAAAGCCGATACCTGGCTCGTAGGGCGACAGGACTGCGCAGGAGGGGGTTACGACGGGGCCGTCTACGAGGGCAATGCCGGCTTTCTCTCCACCGTCGATGTGCTCTACGATTACGGCTACTTTGAGATCAACCGCGTGCCCTGGTTCTTCCGCAGCGAGCTAGCCACCGTGTTTAAGAATGCCACGCGCGATGCCTTCGGCGTGTACTTCCAGCATGATTCCGGCGGCGACGTAGCGGGCGGCGGGGCTTGCGCGCTAGTTGGCCAGGGCACACCAACTATTCGCCCCTCCTGCTACCCCTCGCTTTTTGGTGGCTCGCCCATGCCAACCGAAGAAGATTCCAATGTCGCGCTGCTGGCCGCTTATTACGCCGGTCTCACGGGCGATATGTCTCTATTGACGGACAACAACCATGCCAGCATGACCTTGATCGACAACGCGATGCTGCACAACCAGGCCGTAGGCGACCCCGCCACCGGCATTGCCTATAACTTCCAGGACACCAACACGACCTTTGACGACGAGCAAGATTGCCTGCATAACAACACCCCCGGCGCAGGCAACCTCTACTATCAAGGGCTGAAGGAGGCCACCGCCTACCTTGCCACCACCTTTCTCGATGGGCAGGTCGTGGGAGACAACAATGGCAATACCTGGAAGAGTGACGCAGCGAAAATCGAAAACGCCATGCTGCGCGAATATAAGACGCGTGGCTTCATCCCGCTCGCCGAAAACAACAACGCCTATAGCAATTGTGATGGGCGTTCGGTAACCCTGGGCGACGGCCTCTTTTACCTGCACCTCACCGGCCAGGATAATGCCATGAATCCCACTCTTTTACAGGACCTTGCGCAACAATATCCGGCAGACCTCAGCGCCGATACCCTCTCTTCACCCTCAATCATCGTTCTCGAATCCACGCGTGCCGGCAGTGCTTCATGCCCAGGCGACAGTTGCCCACGCTACGAATGGTTCAGCAAAGTCATGTTTTCAGGCATCGTAGCCGACCTCGTCTATACCCAGCATGGATGCGCATTCTGCAAGCGCCTGGATGTGACAAACGCCGTATTTCAACTCAACGCAGACTCCCCTCAAAATTTCGCGGACGGCCTGCGCGATACCGGCCAGCTCTGGCCCGGCAACTATTATCCACGCGGACTGATCAGCTGGGCATTTCTGGACGCGAAGTATTAAATAAAAAGGAACTCACGCTTGCTTTTATGCCCGCACATCCTTGCGCTTCAAGAAGTACGCGATCAGCAGCCCCAGCACGATAATCATCGCCGCCAGGAAGAACCAGCACAGCAGCAGGTGCGCGACTGCCTCTCCCTGGCTGTGTGTCGAGAACAGCGTGCCCTGGAATGAAAAGGTGTCCCCGTTGATCCGGTCCCCGTGAATGCCTATCGAAGTACCCATTGCCGCCATCGACCAGCGCGCCGCGAAGAAGCCAGCGATGAACTGCATGATCGGCCCGTTGATCTCGAAGATGATCCCGGAAAAGATCACCTGCGGGATCAGGATGATCGGCACAAAACTCATCGCCCGGTCATTGTTGGGCACCAGCGCCGAGATGGCCAAGCCCAGCATCAGCCCGGCCAGCGCTGTCAGCGCCAGCGTAATGTAGATTTCCAGCGTGACGGGCAAGAAGACGCCCTGGTGGAATGGCGCGACGATGGCCACCATGATCACCAGGATCGCGCTTTGCAGCAGGCTCAATGTCCCCAGCACGGCTATCTTGGAGAACATATAGGGAACGATGCCCAGATTCACCGTGCGTTCGCGTCGATAGATGGGCGCCTCCTTCACAATTTCGCGCGCGCCATTGATAGTGCCGAACATCACCGCCGCGAACGCCATAATGAAGAGATACTTCTGCGCGTCCTGGCCTGATCCAGGCAAAATCACGTCTTGCACCGCCTGTACCGGCGTTTTGCCTGGAAAATTTCTTTGCAGGAACGCCTGTCCCTGCGGTGTATTGAAAAAGTTCAGCACATCCTGGCAGTCCAGTGACGTCGAGCCTTTCGTCTGCGCAATCGGCACGCCATGCACATTCGGGCAGGTAGCCACGCTCGTCGCCGTGAACGTCTCCTTCCCGCCAGAAAGCAGCATCAGGAACAGGATCAGGCCGATGACCGGGGCCTGCAAGAGCAGGATCAGCAGGTTGCCTGTGTCGTTCTTGAGCAGTTCCAGGTAGCGGCGCGAGAGCAGTGAGAACTGCTTCCACGGATTGCCGCGCTTGGGTGGCTTGACGGCGGACGTTTCTTGGGCTGCATTGACGCGAGCGGCTGGTCCCGAGTTCAGCGGCCCTACCACGTACTTCTGGTAGTCCGGTGAGGCCTTGAAACGCGCCTCTGCTTCAGCCGGAATATTTGGGTTCTCATCGGTCGGCTCGAGCGCACTATAAATTTCGGCGAAGTCTGTTTTGCCGAAGTAGACTTTAGCGTCGTTGGGCGGTCCGTAATAGGCCAGGCGCCCACCTTGCGCCAGGAAGCAGATGTAGTCGCAGGTGTTGATGTTATTGGTGGCATGCGTCACCAGTATAATGGTATGCCCCTTGTCGGCAAGGTTGCGCAGCAGATACATCATTTTCCGGTCGAGGCCGGGATCGAGGCCCGATGTTGGCTCGTCCAGGAAGAAAACGCTCGGATTGGCGAGCAATTCAAGCGCAATCGACACGCGCTTGCGCTGGCCGCCGGACAATTTGCTGACCAGCAGATTGCGCCGGTGCTTCATCTCCACATCTTCCAGCACCTCTGTAATACGCTGCTGGATCTGCTCCTCAGTAAAGTCGTCGGGCAGGCGCATCTTTGCCGTGTAGTAGAGCGCACGTTCCACCGTCAAATCGCGGTGCACGATGTCGTCCTGCGGCACATAGCCTAGCTGCGTGCTGAAAGCAGCCAGATGGTGATAATAGTCCTGGCCGTTGTAGAGGACGGCTCCTTCCTGCGCGGGGCGCAGCCCGTTGAGCGCGTCCATCAACGTCGACTTGCCGGCGCCAGAACCGCCGACCAGGGCCACAAATTTGCGTGGCGGAACAACGATAGAAATATCATTGATCAGGATAGTTTGTTTATTGCCCACCTTCTTCAGGTGCAGCGCATCGATACGAATGCCCCCGCTCTCATCATGCTGCGTTAGTTCTGTGCCCGTGAAGGTTAGCTTATAGGGCCCGATGCGAATCTCGTCTCCCGGGCGCAGCACCTGGTTCGTAACGCGCTGGCCGTTGACATAGCTGTGATTGGTGCTGCCCAGGTCGACGATACGATAGCCTCCAGCAACCTGTTCCAGGCGGGCGTGGTGACCAGAAACCTGGGGGTGTTGCAGCACCACCATATTATCGGGCGCGCGCCCAAGCGTAATCACCGGCGCGCCCAGCGGGATCGGTCGAATTTCGGGCACAATATCCTGGGTAGCGCCACTACCGTCATTAAATGCCAGCGTCACCAGCGTGCCATGTTCATCGCCGATACGAAAGATATCGCCGCGCGCCAGTGGTTTACGGAATTGCTGATCTCCCCGGATGTGACGGCCCTGGTAGAGCAGGCCATTCAGTGTTTTACCTCTTGCGGGATGAGGATGAATCAGCACCAGCTGGTTGCCCTCGCGCACAATTTGCGCGTGGAAGCCAGAAACCACCAGTTCGTTGACGACAACATCATTGGATGGGTCTCGCCCAATATTTATCACCTGCTTTGTGAGCGGAACCACCTGCTTATCGGAATGCACGTTTGAGCTTACCTCCAGCGATGGTACCCCAGGTGCTGCACTAGCGCCAGGAATACGCTGAGTGCCAAATGACGCGCCCTCCGTAGCAAATCCCTGCTGTCCTCCATAGGGAGGAACCGGGGCTGGAGCAGCCTGCTGCGGGACAGCCGGATTGGGGCGGATGGCTTGCTGCTGCGAGGACGGTGTGGGCGGATAGGCAGCGGCGGATGAAGGAGCTGGCGTGGTGAGAAATTGAAAGGTCGTGCCGGCCCCCAGACCAATGGTATCGCGATCGGAGATGATTGCCCTCTGCACGTTCTGTGAATTAACCGTCACCACATTTTGTGGCGATAGTTTTTCAACGCTCCATTGCCCTCCGGCATATACCAGGCGAGCATGGTGCCGTGAAACAGATGGGTCGCTCACCGCGATATCGTTAGTGGGCTCGCGTCCAATTGTAATCTCGGGCTTACTGATCGGATAGACACTCCCTGCCAGCGGGCCGGTAAGAAATCGTATTGAGGCCAACCCTGGAAGATTATTGACGACGTCCATAGCCAGTTACCTCGCTATTCCTGGTGACTGATGATTCCACCTCCACCTGAGCGCCCATCCGGGGCGTACCTTTGTTGTTGGTAGAACCTGACCGATGAAAACGGTTCATTATGTGAAACCGCCGCCTATTATACTGTAGCGCTAGATGGCTGGCAAGGGCATTATTATGGATTCCAACGTTCCTGTAGAGACAGGGGCTGGTCCCTGTCTCTACAGAGCGTGCAACGTAATATTTCCAGTCCCTACGTCTAGCTTCAATTCCGCCGCGGGGCTTGTCGAACCGCCACTGAGCGGACCGTCATAGGAGGCCGAATTATCGCTGCTGGATATAGTAAGGCCGAAGGCAGAACCGTTGATCGAACCTGCATTGGTAGCGGCGTTTAGCGTGATATTGGTGGCGGCAGGCAACGTCACATCCAGGTTCCCTACCTCGGTTTGAAAAGTATACCAGGGATGGGGATTGTTATCCGAGGTATTTGTGCAGGGAACAAGTGGCGTGGCGTTACTGGTATCCAGCGATCCGTTGAAAGTCAGATTGCCCTGCTGCACTTTTAAACACGAACTGGCTGCTAACTGTACCTGCTGTACATTCAAGTTGCCGGCTATCGTTGTGACGTTGAAGGTGACCGGCGTGCCGCCACTCGCGCTGGAAGCCCGCGGTAAGGTAAGCGTGATAGCGACGGAATCCCCACCGTTGCTGCCCTGTTTTGGTATGGTAGCATTGATGATTACAACTGATTTCAGCGGTTGTTGCACCGAAACTTGAATGCGGGAAAACTCGCTATTGGCGGCACTCACGCTGCTGGCCGTTACCTTCTTCAGCGTTGTCAGCGTCGGCGCCTGCACGCTGGAACTGACGGCGACATTAACATCGCCAACCTGGTTTTGAATCTGCACCACCGCGAGGTTGGAGGTTGAGAGTGACTGCGTATGCGACTGGGTATAGGTCTTGCTGGTAATGCCATTGAGCAGACTACCTCCCAGCGGTGAGCGCAAAAACGTGACAATCAGAAAGATCGCGACCAACCCGAGCGTGATCAGTCCGCCAATGCAGCCGATCAGTACAGCAGAACCAAAACTACGACGGCGGGACATAGCTTGCCGCCCTGTCGCGCCCACGGGCCGCGGGCGCCGTGGCCGTCTTTCCATCTCCTCCCATTCCAGATCGCGTTCGCGGGTGCGTGCCGACCTCCGCACGGCATATCCGGGACGCGGCTCAGGTACATTCCTGCCAGGGGTGGCCCTCGTGGTTGTCTGTTGAGATGATCCTGAAGGATCATGCGCATCAAGCCAATCTTCCTCGCCCATCTCCTCAGTATACATTTCAGGCGTAGCAGCGTGCGCGTGATAGGCCCGCGAGGGGATAGCCCCATCATGATTCCCCTCCCGAGGAAACTCTGGCGGATGAGGGCGCTGTAGTGCGCGACTCGTGTTCTGAGAGCGCGGGCGAGGCTCAGGTGGGTTCCTTGTATGGGCAGCCTCTGAGGTCGCCTTTCCTTCCGCTCGCGCCTCCTGACGCATTCCCTGGCTCTGTGATCTACCGCGAGTATCCGGCTGGGAAACAGCCCTGTTCGCATCATTCGCCTTCGATTGGCGAGCGCGATGTTTGAGGCGTTTGAGCCGTTGATACGCCTCGTAAGAAGTTTCTCTTACAGGTTCGTCCCACGGATCGTGCGTACCGGAGTTATCTCTGCTCATAGCCGTCCTTTTCGCCTACTGAATGTTAACGATCAAGATCGGTATGAGCCTGCCATTCTTCGCTGCGCTCAGAATGAAAGGCCCGAATTTGACCGTTAATGTTCATCAGATATTTCAACTGCGCCTTATCAATTCATAGGGGGAAGATTTTCTTCCCTCCATCAGAAAGGCGGGCACAATTGCGATAAGACATACAATACCGGCCGCCAGGAAGATCGAGGTAAACACCTCGTGTGCCGCGAAAAGCACATATTTCAGATACGCAGTCGTATAGGCTGGGCTTAGTATGGTTGTTCCGGCTGGGGGCCGGAATGCGACCAGCAGATCATGAAATTTGCCCAACCCCCAGGAGGTAAGCGCCGCGAGACCCAGAATCATACCCACCATACGCAGAACCGTCACCGTCGATGACGCCATGCCCATCTGCCGGTTGTTAGCCACGTTGATGGCGGTCGTGCTGATGGGTGCGATCACCAGCCCAAAACCCAGACCACAGATGATAGTGCTGGTGGTAATCTGCAGCCAGCCAACATTGGCCGGCCAGAGGTGCATCAACCAGAAACCCAGGGCCGCCGGGATCAAACCTACTATGGCGGTCAACCGGCAGGTTATGCGTCCACAGAGCCACCCACCTATTATAGCACCAACAGGAATCATGACCGTGAGTCGCAGCAGGGCAAGACCGCTATCGATGGGGCCTCCACCTAAGACTGTCGCGACGAATAGAGGAATGTCGACCATCGCGATAATCAGTGCGGCCCCGACCAGCAAACTCACCAGGGAAGCGGCGGAAAAAGCCGCTCGTTTGAAAAGCGAGAGCTCGATGAGGGGCAAGTTACGGGGCTCAATCAACACCTCCACAACGATGAAGATCGCCAGCAACAGCAGCGCGACACCAATCAGGATAGGATTGTTCTGTACCGGGGCCTGATTGACTGCCGGGCCTGATACGCCGGTCGTAGACGTGATCGCTTCTTGCGATAATCCCAGGCTCAGGCAGATCAACGAGACGCCCAGCAGCAGGGCACCCAACCAGTCGATACGAACGCGCCCAGGCCTACCTCCTGGGGGGATAAGGGCCAGATTCATCGCGCCCAGGGCAGGGCCATCCCCTTTCACCTGGGCAGGAACAAACAACCAGGTAGCAATCATCAAAATAAAGACAACCGGCAGATTGATATAAAAGATAGCCTGCCAACCCCAGTTCTGTACGATAACCGAGCCATAGAGCGGCCCCAACACGCCGCCTGTCTCGGTCACCATACCGATCAGGCCAAGCGCGAGACTGCGCTGCTTCTCACCATAATAATCCCCTGCCACGGCCATGGCGATAGGAATGATCGCTCCTCCACCCGCTGCCTGCACGAAGCGGGCCGCCACCAGCCATACCAGGCCTGGCGTAAGCATACTGGGGTCGCTAAAATCACCGGGCGCGGCGACGTTGATACCAAGGTGCTGCAAGAAGCTGATATCGATATTGTCCCCAAGAATGGGAGCAAGGCCGCAGAAGAGCGAGCCGAAGCCAAAAATGCCCAGGCAGATCATAAACACGCGGCGGCGTCCATAGATGTCAGAAATACGCCCCATGAGTGGCATCGCTATCAGATAGCCGAGCAGGTAGCCAGTAATAATCCACGCCGCGCGATCCAGCTGCGTCGTGGAAATTTGCAAGTCAGCAATGATACTGGGCAAAGCGGTCACGACAACCGTTTGATCAAGAGCGGTGAGAAAAACAGCGCTGCATGCCGCCAGCAATGCCAGCAGTGCGCTATTACGTTGTAATGCGAGGCGCTGCATATCTCTCTCTCTATCCTCTCCTCTCTAAATGACCCATCTGGCGCTGAGGGGTGTTCCCAGACGTGATGGTCTCCTTTCACACAATCCTGTAGGGACAGACGAATTCAGAATAATCGAAGTATGGCTGTCCTACACGGTTGGCGTTGGCGCCGGTGAAACACCCGGCGGTGGTTGAATAGTGATTTGCTCGTTAAACTTTGAAAGTTTCAAGGTGCGAACGGTCTTAGCCGTATCCCCCTGCGCCGCCACTCCTTTTATAATAATCTGATAGGGAAGGTTGTCGCTCTTGCCGGTGCAGGTGGTTACATCGTCAAGGGTTCCCGCGGGCGCGCCGCCGCCCGTGATACCCGCGAGATATTTAGGGTCGAGTTTCCCATTGAAACTCCAGCAATCCTTGCCATCGACCTGCGATGAGGTAGGCGTTGTCGGGTCCTGAATATGGCCTATAATCGCGGAAACGCCCGTCTGAGGGTCCGAAAGCGTGCGCGGATCGAGCAGATTCGTGGTGGACTGCCAGACGCCCAGCAAATTAATGTACTGCTGATTGCCAATGGCGATGATCTCCACCGGCACGACAGAACCCGCTACCAGCGCTTTCGCATTGGCATGCAGCTTATCAGGCACCACTATATCACCATCGGCGCTCTGAATTGGCAGCGTACCGCCGGCGCCGGGATTCTGGACCGTAAGATTGAAATGGTACGATTTGACTTTCTGAATCGCGGCTTGCGAGTTTTTAATCAGCGTATGAACGTCCGGCGTCGATGAACCACTGTCCCCACCACAGGCCGCCAGTATGAGCATAAATAGAAGCGCGGGAGTGAATAAATATGCTGAGTGAAGATGTTCGGCCAGTCTATGTCGTAGCAAGATTTGCCGTCTATGCATTGAAAGCTCCTTTATAGTGCAAACAGCCTATATAAACCAGTGTTATGAGCTCAGCCTGATCAACCCTCGCTGGGCGGCTAATGAGACCGCCTCGGTGCGATTGGTGGCACCCAGCTTCCCCATGATAGAACTGACATGAAATTTGGCCGTGCGCTCGCTGATCGTCAAACGAACCGCGATTTCTTTATTAGGCATACCCTGCGCCAGCAGCGCCAGCACTTCGAGTTCGCGCTCTGTAAGGGCCTCGAAAGGTATCTCATCGTAGGGACGACCTTTGTGGTCGCCCGTTCCGCTCTGAACTGCGCCCGCCGCGCCCTGCGTTCTGTTGAAATCATTGATGCCTCTATGCTGTCCCATATGCCGCAAGAGTTTAGAGGCAACTACCGGCTGTAGCAGCGAGCCACCCTGCATCGTGACGCGAATGGCGTTGAAGATATCTTCGCGGGGCGCGCCCTTGAGCAGGTAACCATCGGCCCCAGCTTCCAGAGCCGAGATGATACGCTCATCGTTATCGAAGGCTGTGAAGACGATGATACGAGGCGTCATTTTCTGCTGGCCTTGCGCGTTCTGCTGCCGGACACGCTGCCGCAAGCGACGAATCGTCTCGACGCCATCGATAACCGGCATTTCCAGGTCAAGCAGGAGAATATCGGGCTGCAGTTCGAGCGCCAGGCGCAGCGCTTCTTCGCCATTAGCCGCCTGCTGCGGCGTGCCGATTACCTCGAAGTCCGGCTGCGTCTCCAGGACGGCGCGCAACCCTTCGCGCACGATAGGGTGATCGTCGGCAAGCAAGATGCGAATCATGGTGCGCCCGCTCCTTCTCCTTCCGTCCTACCCGGGTGTGCAGCACCGTCCGCAGACGAGCGTCGCTGGTAGGACGGATCAGTACCAACTCCCAGCGGCACGCAGGCGGCAATGCAGGTGCCCGCGCCCGGTTCGCTCTGGATACACAGCACTCCCCCGAGCAACTTCACTCGCTCGCTCATCCCCGTCAGGCCAAAATGATTCCCTGACTCGCCTTCGCCAACGGATGACCTAACCTCGTCAGGATTGAAGCCGCGGCCATCGTCCTGAACATAGAGGCAAAGTTCATCATCCTCAATGCTGAGCGTAAGAGATATATGCTGCGCCCCGGCATGTTTATAGGTGTTAGAGAGCGCTTCCTGGGCGACGCGGTAGATACCCGCTTCCAGGCGCGGCGGCAGCATAGGAAAATCCGTGGCCGGTATCGAGCGATACGCGACCTCGATGCCTGGGGTGGCAGTCTCTCGCGCCAGCACTGCCAGCGCCTCGGACAATGTATGCCCTTGCAATGGAGCGGCGCGCAGGTCAATAACGGATCGCCGGGCCTCCTCAAGGTTCTGGCGTGCCAGCGCCAGGGCGCGCAAGATAGCCTCGTGCGCTCGTTCTGGCCGCGACGTTACCAGCAGATCGGCGGTTTCAAGTTGCAGCGTAATGGCCGCCAACCCCTGGGCAAGCGTGTCATGAATCTCGCGCGCCAGGCGGTTGCGTTCCTCGATAGTCGCCAGGCGCGCGGCGGCCTGTGTGTGTTCGGCGGAAAGCCGCGCCCGTTGGATCGCAAGGCCAATCTGGTCGCCAATGATGTGCAGCAATTGCAGCTCTTCCTCCGCGAGTTCGCGCCAGTCTTCACTGGCAACATTCAGGACACCAATGGGAGTATCGCCCGCGTAGATGGGGATGCTGGCATGGAAACGCAGCCCCAATGAAGAGGGGTCCTTATCGCGCTCGGCATTCTTTAAGCGGCTGCAGCGCAGGACATTGATATTGGCCGCTCCCTCCAGGTCGCCTGCCAGAAACGTATCGAGACACAGGCAAAATCCGGTCATGCGTTCAGGGTGATCCGCAAGATATGGTGGAAGCGCCTGAGCAGCGGCAAGATAGGGCGATCCTGCCTCATTGAGCAGCCAGACCCAACCCGTCTGCAAGCCAAGTAATTTGGTGACCTGTGCTAATACTTCCTGCAAAGCTTCATGGACATCGACCTTGCGATTCAGGTGGCCGGCAATGGCATAGAGAATAGCCAGGTCGCGATTGCCGCGCAGCAGCGAAGCCAGCGTTTCCTGCTGTTCAGGAGCGTCAACCTGTGATACTGAAGAATCTATTTTTCCTATGAGGTCTTCTGGTTGAGTAGCCATGCTCCTATTGTATAACTCACCCGGAACGACCGCAAGGGCATTATACGCGTGCCCGTTCCTCAAGAAACCTGCTGACCAGCCCTGCCGCCTCTTCCTCATCCCCATTTGCTACCCAGACAATCCTCGTATCGCGGCGAAACCAGGTCAACTGGCGCCTGGTAAAATCATGGATGGCATATTTCAATCGCTGCACCATTGCGTCTTCGCTCGCATATTCTCCCCGCAGCAGGCGGCTGATGAAGCGATACTCCAACCCCAGAGCCTCAAGACGCTCGTGGCTCACGCCCTGCGCAAGTAGATCGCGCACCTCCTGCACCATACCCTGGCGCATGCGTTCATCCACGCGAGCATCGATACGCCGGTAGAGGATATCCCGCGGCCACTCGATGCCCAGCAGCAGCGAGCGGTAGAGTGGCGCGGCCACCGCCCTTTGCTGCGAGAAAGGCTTGCCCGTGATCAGGCAGACCTCGAGGGCGCGCATAACCCGGCGCGGGTTGCGGCGGTCGATAGCAGCGGCGCTTTGTGGGTCAAGCTCCTCCAATTGTGCCAGCAGATCAGGCAGTGGGCGCGACTCGAGTTGCGCCCGCAGTTCTGGCTGTGGTGGCACAGGGGGAATATCCAGGCGATCGACCACTGCCTGGATGTAATGCGGCGAGCCGCCAACCAGGAACGGTTGATGACCGCGCGCGACGATAGCAGCAATGGCGGCGTTAGCCTGCTGCTGAAACTGCGAAACGGTATAGACCTCGCGCGGATCGACAACATCCAGCAAATGGTGGGGCACGAGCGCGCGTTCTTCAGGCGTCACCTTGGCGGTGCCGATATCCAGTCCGCGATACACCTGGCGCGAATCAGCGGAGACGATCTCGCCATCAAAACGCCGCGCCAGCGCTATACCCAGCCCGCTTTTGCCAGACGCTGTTGGCCCAAGTATAACAACCAGGTCTTGTAGGGGTGGAAGTGGGGTCGGGGTGGAGTAGGAATCTTTGTGGCCGCCCGCGCCCGGAGATATCATGCTCATGGAATGGGATAGTTCTGCGCGATCAGGGTATCGGCGCGCCGTACCAGCAGTACGGCTACAGCTATGCCGAGCGCGATCAAAAAGATTGAGATCAGGCCATAGGCAAGGCCGTTCGCCAGCGCCAGTCCAAGCGCCGCTCCGATAATAACCGCAATCGCCATAATTAAGCGCCGCAGGTACCGCGTGGCCAATATCACGATCTTAAAGATACGATTGCTTACGCGTGGAGCCGTACCAACCGTGGCTCCAAGGGCCGCGACGAGCAGCATGATGAAGAGTTGCAGCGGCGGCGCAGCTGGAAATGCCAGCATCTGCCACACGCCCTGGCTTAAACCCAGTGCCGCCAGCGCCAGCGCCAGGCCTGTACAGGCACGATTCAGCGTTTCAAGGGTGTTCCAGGTACGTTTCCAGTTGGCAATGATCGCCCCCAGCGTCGTGAACGGCGCCAATCCGAGCAAAATTATTCCGAACCACGCGCTGGGCGGCAGGAATGATACATGCGCCAGCGGTGGGAGATGCGCCAGGAACAGGTAGAAGAATGCGCCGGTCATAAAGGCCGTGGCAAATGTGAAGCCGTAACCCATTGCGGCGCGCTGGCGCGTCGATACCTTCAAGGGCTCCCACCCGCCACTACCGGGCAGCCCAAATTTCGTCTTATACTCGCTGTCCCTCGCGCTTGCATATGGCGCATTCGCCTGCGCTGTCGCCTGGGGAGCCATCTTCGCGGCGCTTCTGCCCGCAACCACTGTAGCACCCAGCATATCATCGTCCTCAACCGGCGGCATACCCTGTGCCTGCGTTTCTCTACTGCGTACCGTGGTCGTGCCTGTAGTATAGCCCAGAACATCTACCTCTACGGTGACGGGGATTTCTCGCTCGCTACCGGTCGGAATAATGTTGATTGTCCCTGTATAGTGCGTTGACCCACGCAGGCGCGTGGTATCGACGCGCACGCGAACGGGTGTACTCATGCCGTCAAAGCTGCTCGTATCGATAATAATCCAGGATTCCACAGGACGAATTGTCCCGCTGACCAGCGCGCCCCGGTCTCCCGCGATGGTGAGCAATATTGGCGCCGACAGTCCCGGATAGACCTGCCCAAAATCAATCGTTTTGGGCCGCACGATGATATCGCTTCCTGGCTCGCGCGACCTACCCCCGCGGCTACCGCGCGTGCCGGGTAGCGTGATGCGCGATCTTGTGCTTGTGGCCATCGTCTGACTGTTGTCAAGGGCCTGCATACCTGACTGCGTACGTGTATGCGCGCTCGGCCCCATCACTGCCTGCAGGAAGCGGTTGACCGCCATCTCCGGATCGCCGATGGTTGAGCGAATGCGCCGCGCAGTGCGCGCCAGTTCAGTCGCCCCTATCTCTTGCAGCCAGGACTCGATCTCGCCGTCAAACAGGTACTCCGCCGCTTCTTCCGGGAAGTGCGCGCACAGCTCGGCCAGTTCTTCAGGCGTCGTAGCCTCGCTGCCGGTCTCAAAATGGAAGGTGCCTACCCCCAGCAGGGCACGCCGAAAGACCACGATGCTTTCGTAGCGATCCTCTGGCCGCAGAGCAGTGGCTTTCTCCAGCGCGCGCGCGACCGGCGACGAGATCTGCGGAAATTTTTGATGTACGTCACTCAGCCCGAAACCACTGTCCGGCAACTGGTAGGTCATCAGCTGGAACAGCGTCATGGCCAGCGAATAGATATCCGAACGCACATCGGTCTGCGCGCTGCCATATTGTTCAGGCGGCGCGAATCCGGGCGTTCCCAGCAGTTGTGTATCCTGCGAGCTGCTGGCACGGAAGAGACGCGCGATGCCGAAATCGATCAGCTTGATGCGCCCGCTGCGCGTCAGCATGATATTGCCGGGCTTCATATCGCGGAAGATCACCGGCGGTTGCTGGCTATGCAGGTATTCCAGTACATCGCATAATTGCCGTGCCCATCCCAGCACGCGCCGTTCCGAAAAGGGTCCGCCGTTCTGCTCCAGCAGATTTTCCAGTGTGTTGCCGTCGATATATTCCATCACCAGGAAGTGACGCGAACCCTCGGTGAAGAAATCGGTAAAGGCGGGCAGGTTAGGATGATTCAAGCGCGACAGGATTCTCGCCTCGGCCAGGAAATTCTGGATCGCCTGCGCCTTCTCACTCTCCTGCACGTTTGACAGGCTCATTTCTTTGATAGCACACAGATTATTCCGCGGGTCTTTCGCCTTTGTATCGCGCGCCTGGTAGACCGCCGCCATACCCCCATGGCCGATTGTGCGCATGATGACATAACGCCTGTGCAGCAGGGTACGGGGGTCTAGTTGCCCCGTTTGTGTGCTCGTATTGTCATTACCATTATGCCGGCTGATGATGCTGGTCCCTCGTCTCTCTCAAGATTGCCCTTCAGTATAGCATACAAGTTGCGCTAGATAGAAGTCCTGTTTTTGTGGAAGCCCTTTCCACTTGAGCATGACACAATGCAGGGACTTGTATGGCGATACGCTCGGGCATACATCTATTATAACGTAATTCCGCCTTGATTATCGAAAAATACAAACATGAACGACTCGCTACATACGTCTGCCCGCATCCAGGATAGACCTGTTCATACAAGCTATTCTAAATGCGGGTCTTGAGCCTGGTAATTCTGTTGCTGCTCAAAGCAACTGTAGGGATAGGGGCTGGTCCCTGTCCCTACAGCCGGTCTCTTGATTCGTTTAGGCAAACGCAACAAGGGTAATATTTTGTTTATGTGAAGCGCATCCCTTGCAATATTCTCATAAATTCTTATCATTAGAGGTATATCAATGTGTTTGTCCCTTGTAACCCGTGTCCGTAACTATGTTGTAGATAAGCGGGGTGCAGCCTTCTTGCCCCCAGGCCGATCTGCGCCGCCTGGTTCGTGCTGGGCCTGGTGATCGTCACATTCTTAAGCATCGGCGCCCCCAGATCTTTGGAGGCAAGCAACAAAGTTTACCTGGAAGAATAAGGAGCACCAACCATGATGGACATTAAATACCGTCTCACCCAGGAGCACACGCATTGCCGCTGGGATAACAGCATCGCGCCCCTTGTCACAGTCGAACCCGGAGACATCGTCGAGCTGGAGACAAAAGAGGCATCGGACCGCCAGATCAGGCCGGGCAGCAGCGTCGATGTGCTGGCGAACCTCGACTTCAGCGTCATCCATCCCCTGACCGGCCCTGTAGCAGTGGTTGGGGCCGAACCCGGCGATACCTTAGAGGTAGAGGTGCTGGATATTCAACCCAAAGAATGGGGCTGGACCGGCATCATTCCCGGCTTTGGCCTCTTAGCCGATGACTTTGCCGAGCCGTATTTGAAGGTCTGGGAACTGGATGGCGACCACGCCTATTTCAAGCCCCACATCCGTATTCCCCTGGAGCCATTCTGTGGCGTCATGGGCGTTGCCCCCGCCGAACCCGGCTCGCTCGATACCATCCCCCCGCGTCTCAACGGCGGCAACATCGACATCAAGCAGCTTGTGAAAGGCTCGAAGCTTTACCTGCCCGTCCTGCATCCTACCGCGCTCTTCTCGCTGGGCGATACGCATGCCGCTCAGGGCGACGGCGAAGTCTGCGGCACCGCCATCGAAGGCCCGATGATCGTGACCGTGCGTTTCGGCCTGCGTAAAGGCGAAAGCATTCCTGAACTGCAATACTCGACCCCCGGCTCAGCCGTCGAAAAGGCCAACAAAAAGGGCTACTACGTGACGACCGGCCACAGCCCTGACCTCTACGTAGCGGCCCAACAGGCCACGCGTCACATGATTCGCCACCTGGTCAAGCACTACGACCTGACGCCCCACGAAGCCTACGCCCTGTGCAGCGTGGCAGTTGACCTGCGCGTCAGCGAGATCGTCGACGCCCCCAACTGGTTGATCTCGGCGTTTTTGCCGCTGGATATATTCGAATAAAGTATCTCGAGTTAGCTGAAATTCTTCTTGAACAGGGTGAAGGTTATCTCTCTAAGCAAGCATTGATGCCAGTATCGTCACTAGATGAATAGGCGTGCTTTGTAGAGATAGCCTTTACCTTTCGTTGTATGCGTTCAGATTTCCCTTGGTCTCACTACCTGCTATTTGGAACATACTGCTTATACAGACAAATGTCCTAAATTTCACCAGGATTGCTGAGCTTCGCTGTACAATATGGTCTCAAATATTGATACAGAAGGAGACACAAGTTATGGCGCCGACCGGATCAAGGAGACATACACAAATAACCGGAGATATCAGCGAACAGGCAACTATTACACGGCTCCTGCAATGTGGATATACTGTACTTCAGCCTATAGGCCAGATGCATCGTTATGATTTAGTCATCGAAGATGCAGATGGAAAATTCTGGAAGGTACAAGTCAAGACAGGTTAGTTAGATACGGACAATACAGTAATTAAGTTTGCTACTGCCAGCAGTTACAATCACACCGCAAAGCAAAAAGGATGGAGAAACTACAAAGGGCAGGCCGATTACTTTTGCGTATACGTGGAGTCATTGAACAAGGTGTATCTTATTCCTGTCGATGAAGTTGGTGTGAATGCAGCGTCCCTACGACTTATCCCTGCAAAGAATAAACAGGAGAAAAATATACGTTGGGCATGTGACTATGAATTATAGGTATTCGGAAAATCCTATTCAAAGCAAACAAATTTCTTGAATCCCTACCCTTAGCTGCTTGACGCGCTAGTTCCAATATGGTATTCTTTACCACGTTAACAAATGGGCTGCTAGCTCAATGGCAGAGCAAGCGACTCTTAAAGTGCGCCCAGAGAGGCACTCTACCTTTTACTGCGTGGTGCAGTCTCACTAAGGCAATGTGAGTAAAGCAGCAACTTACCCTCTATCGAAAGAAATGAGGGGACAATAGCATGTTGTGAAAAGTCTGTTCAGGTGATGTACCGGATCTGAACAGGCTGCCAGGCCGTACATGGTTAAGGCTGATTGCTTGAACCCCAGTCCAGGTGGATTTTCGCGATCCGGTGAGCATGGTACTGATACTCACTCCTGATGTTATTGATGTATGTGGATTAAGAGCGTCAATAAAGCCTTCGTCAGGACCAGCCCTCTAAAGGGAGGGAAAGAAGGACGTAAAGGGAACCTGAATACGGACCAAAGATAGAGTGTAACCTGGGGATCGCCTGAAGGTCAGAAGGCCTATGGCGACGGAGTATCCATAGTACTCAAACGCTCAGGGTAATGCCTGAGACACGGGGAAGGGATACAGGGAACAGCATCTTTGTAGGATGTTTCGAGAGACTCGCTGCGGAGATGATGTTTCTGGAGAGCCGGATGCGCTGAAAGGTGCAAGTCCGGTTCGGAGGGAAGCAGTTGGCGACGTGCAAATTGAGTAACGTACTGGCTTCTTACCCTACTCGCTAGGTTCAGAGTTCGACTCTCTGGCAGCCCACCTTTTTCGCTTGATGCGAAGGCGAAGTTGCCTCAACAAGATAGTGTCTTGTTGGGGCAACTTCGCCTTCAGTATAAAAGTGCTGCCTATATCTGAAAAAGCCAGGGCGAACCAATTTAATGCTGCTTTCCAGTTGCTGATCGGCGTGGTCCAATGCTTCGTCACGGATTGCACAGCCAGGTACAGGACCTTGTAGACGGCATCATCGGAAGGAAAAATCCGATGGGCTTGCGTCACCTTGCGCAAGGTGCTGTTGACTGATTCAATGGCAGTGGTGGTATAAATCACCCGCCGGATCATCTCTGGGACGGCAAACAGTGGGATAACGCGCTCCCAGTGGGTCCGCCAGGATGTGCTGATCGCAGGAGACTGCTTGTCCCACTTCTCGGCAAACACCTCCACCTGCAACTCCGCCTCATCAGTCGTCGACGCCGAGTAAATCCGTTTCAGGTCTCTGGCAACCTCCTTCCTCAGCTTATAATTGACATATTTGAGGGAATTACGGACCATATGCACCATGCACAATTGCACCTGGGTATGCGGAAACACCGTTTCGATGGCCTCTGGCAGACCGGTGAGACCACCCACACAGGCAATGAAGCAGTCTTTCATCCCGCGATTTGACAACTCGGTACAGACGGCGCGCCAGAATTTGGCCCCCTCGTTTTCCGACATCCACATGCCCAGCAATTCTTTCTGTCCTTCCATCGTGACGCCGAGCGCCACATAGACCGCCTTGTTGATGAGCCGCTGGTTCTCTTTGACTTTGACGACGAGACAGTCCATGTACACGATGGGATACAGGCTCTCCAGCGGTCGGCTCTGCCATTGACGTACCTCATCCATCACGGCATCGGTCACAGTGGAAATCAACTGAGGAGAAACCTCCACCCCATACCACTCCTGAATCTGCGCTTGGATATCGCGTGTCGAGAGGCCATGCGCATACAACCAGAGAATCTTTTCATTGAAGCCCGTCAAGCTGGTCTGGTATTTTTTGACCAGTAAGGGATCAAAGCTACCCGTACCATCCCGCGCAATGGCAATTTCGACGGACCCTTGCTCGCTCTTGAGGGTCTTGGACCAGTAGCCATGGCGATGGTTTGGTTTTTCTTCCTCGCCACGTGCGTGTTTCTCATAGCCCAGAGGCGTTGTCAACTCTGCTGCCAGGCAGCGTTCAATCAACGCTTTGGAGAGCTGCTTGACGACTCCATCGGGTCCGAAGAGATCATCCTGGGTGGGGCGTTCTA
Organism: Ktedonobacteraceae bacterium; assembly: GCA_035294305.1. Classification (GTDB taxonomy): domain Bacteria; phylum Chloroflexota; class Ktedonobacteria; order Ktedonobacterales; family Ktedonobacteraceae; genus DASRBN01. Next base: position 69,403 of record DATGLD010000026.1, read on the forward strand.
GACAATTTTGCAATAACTCATCAATCCGTGCTGTGGGAATCGTCCTGTCTTTGTGGTACGGACTTTTGTCTTTGGCCTGGGTCATGTCTTTCTCCTTCTTCTTCCATCTTCATCATCCATTGGGGCTGACCTCTTACACAATCTATTTTACACCCTCTTTAGATGAGGTCTGCACTGCGGGATTGGAACTAATAGAAGTCCATACTCTTTTATCCCAGGAGGAATATCAGTTGATTGGGCAGGCTATCCAACTGGCATTTGCGTACTGGGAAAAGAACTATCCAGATGCTATCTTTACTCTGGATGAATGTGAGGAAATAGAGGGGCATACTCTCGAACTGCATCGTCAGCTTCTTTCCAGCGAGCAACTCGATTGGCGAGAGGAGAAAACCTGGCAGATTGTGATAAATACTTTTACCGACGAGGGTCCCGAGCCAATAAAATGTCATACGCTGGTCCACTATCACCCTGAGCGATCAGCAGATGCATCCTTGACGGTAGAGGAGGCTTGATCTTTTCTCTGCCTCTCGTCAGAAAGTGCCTGAACTGCTTACACACAGAGGGGAAGAATAACTGAACCAGGATCATGTTTAAGAAGCGTGTACTGGTTACAGATACAACGCTCAAAAGAGAGCTTCTATTGAGCCGGCTCTGGCAATCTCACCACGGCGGCCCTCTCCTACGACCACCTCAATCGCTTCGTGGAATGGAATGCCGGCTCCACCAACCGCGAATGGTACGCCTACGATGCGGCTGGCAACCGCGTCCTCAAACGCTCCACCGACAGTAGTGGCACCACCTATACCGTCTCCCCCTTCGGCCTGCAAGACCACCTCTACAGCGCCAGCGGCAGCAACCAGTCCAACACCTACTACTACTACCTGGGCGGCCAACTCCTGGGCGACCTGACCGCCAACGGCACGTATTTCTTGCTCACCGACGCCCTCGGCAGTGTCCTCTCCCAGTTCACCTGGGCAGCAGGCGGCGCCTCGGTGCAGGCCAACCAGTTGTTCGGTCCCTATGGTAACGTGCGCTACCACCCCAGGCCCTTCAACACCGCCAAAGGCTTTACCGGCCAGTACAACGACCAACTGACCGGCTTAGACTACTTCCACGCTCGCTCCTACGACCCGGTGGTCGGCGTCTTCCTCTCCGCCGACCCCGTGCTGGGCAACCTGGCCGGCATGAACCCCTACGGCTAGGTGGGCGGCAATCCCGAAACCTATGCTGACCCCTCCGGGCAGATGTACGTGCCGAAACCGAGAGGATGGAGCAAAGCCCAGGATGATTCCCCCTCCCCTTGTTTTTGCCTCTCCCATAAGGTACTATATAAATAAAGGTTTATGAAAGTTTTGTTTATGCAACCGGCAGGGGTGTGAACCACACTATGAACGATTGGCGCGAACTGAAGACGACCTTGAAGGCCCTGGGCGACCTGGCCCGCCTCATCATCGTCTATCACCTGGCCCGTCACGAGCAGGTAACCGTCACCGATTTGACGGATGTACTCGGCATCAGCCAGCCGCTCGTTTCCTGGCATTTACGCAAGCTGCGTCGTGCTGGTCTCGTCAAAACGCGCCGCGCGGGCCGGCAGGTCTATTGCACCCTGAATATCGACCGCTTCCACGCCTGCCTGGAACATTTGGAGCAGCTGGTTGACCCGGCTACTTCCCTAGAATCTTTCCCCAGTGGAGACGCTTTGATTGAAGCAGTGGAGGAATAGCGACGGCTGCCGGCAATTCCCTGTTGAGCAAATACAACCAGGTCTCCATTGTCAACCGGAACCATACTTCCGGTGACGCGGATACACGAAAAATTTAATACCTGTTTCATAACGGGTTAAGATTAAAACTTAATATAACTGTGCTACAGTGAGAGGTAGGCATAATGCCAGGCGTTTTGGACGGTCTAGAACCGAAATATTCTGCGCCGGGCGCATGCCGGTTATCAAGTATGTGCGAGTAGTGTCTAGTAAGGAAAACAATGGCGAACAACATACATGAGGGTATGAGCAGACTTTCGAGCAACGCAAGCAGCGGTACAGCCATGCTGAGAAGGCGCAGGCAGATGACGCAGCAGCAGGCCCATTCCACCGGCAAACTGGGTAGAGCTGACCTGCATATGCACAGCACCTACAGCGATGGCATGGGTACGGTTGAGCAGATCCTCGATTATGTAGAGCATCAGACGAGTTTAGATGTGATTGCGCTCACCGATCATGACGTGATCGAGGGAGCGCTGCGCGCGCGCGATCTCTGGGCACAAGGTCGCTACCGTTTTGATTTTATCGTCGGCGAAGAGATCAGCACCAGGGAAGGGCACATGCTCGCCCTCTTCATCGAGAAACGCATTCCGCCGCGTTTGAGCATCGAGCGCAGCATTGAACTTGTGCATGAGCAGGGAGGGCTGGCCATCGTAGCGCACCCGCTGAATCGCATCTTCCGTCATAGCTGCCAGCGCGAGGTACTGGATCGTATCGTCGCCTCAAAAGATGTCTGGTTAGATGGCATCGAAACCTGGAATGCCAGCTTTTGCGGCATTTACGCCAATCGAGTGGCCATGAGCGCAAATCGCGAGGTATATGGCTGGCCGGAGCTTGGCAATAGCGATGCGCATACCCTAAAAGCCATCGGGCGCGGCTGCACCTGGTTCGAGGGCAGATGCGCACAGGACGTGCGAACCTCCATCGAAGCCAGGCTTACCGCGCCCGGTGGAAAATTGTGGCGCATGAACGATTACCTGGCGCTGGCAGGACACCATATCAACAAGCAGCGCCAGCGTATTGCCTGATTGTTCAGCGAGATAAAGCCAACAAATGCATTGAAAATCGCTTGTATAGATGGTATACTCCTCTCAACACTTCTGAATGGGAGGGGATACAATGGATAACGCTGATCTCAATGCTCTTCGCCTGCTTCTGCGTGAGGAGGTCAACGCCGCAGTCTATGCGAGCGAGCAACGCCTGGGCGATACGCTGCGCCGGATCGAAACCGATGTCTTGTCGCTGAAAACCGATGTCTCAAGTCTGACAAGAAGGGTTGAGGCACTAGAAATAAGTTTCGCCGGTTTCAGAGATGACCTCCTGCTTGTGAAAAAAGATATCGTCACATTGAAACGAGGTTTTTCTGAGGTAGAAGGCAACCTTTCTCAGGTCATCTCCGTTCTCGACGAAGTGACAACGCACATCAATGAATTACAGGTCTCGCAGCGCAATGTAGAAATCAAGGTGGACGAAAACATCCTCGGGTTGAAAAAGGAGATGCAGAAGCTGGCCTATAGAGTGCAGGCCTTTATGGACAACGTGAATGACGCTATAGCCGGCGTCACCATGCGCATTGATATGCATAAGGATACACCTCTAAACCAGGCGCATCCGAACTCTGCAGCCTGACCATCTGCAATTTTTTGAAGAATTGAAGCGGCCCTATGCAACTGTATCGCGGTACATTTTATTCCCTCGTTCATTTGCATTACCTTGCCATAAAAAATCGAGCCGGACGTGTCATACTGAGCGCGTAAGCCGAGGCCCCGAGGAACGAAGGGGAAGAAGCTCACGGCCCTTACGGGTAATCGCCAGGAAAAACTAGTATCCAAAACATTCTAAGTGTGATACAATAGGCATATGTTTAGCAGACGCATACAGCAACGAGCGCGAGAGTTAGTAGCTTTGATTATGCGGCCGCTTGCCCGGACAGGTGTTACTCCAAATACGCTCACCTTGTTGGGCTTGCTGCTGAGTATACTTACGGCTGTCGTAATAGCTCAAGGCTGGTTATTGGCCGGTGGCCTGCTGATGCTGTTTGCTGGCATCTTTGATATGTTCGATGGAGCGATAGCCCGTATTCGCAATGCCGCCACTACCTTTGGCGCTTTCTTCGATTCGACGCTTGACCGCTATTCGGAAAGCATTATCTTGTTTGGGTTACTCTATTACGCTCTACAGCGGCCAGCCTTGCAAGACCGGCTCTGGCCCTTTCACTCTGAGCAACCCTGGATGATTACGCTGATATATATAGCAGTGGTCGGCTCATTACTGGTGAGTTATACAAAAGCGCGCGCCGAAGGGCTGGGACTGGAGTGTAAAACGGGGCTGCTCGCTCGTCCCGAACGTGTCGTTATTCTGGCGCTTGGATTATTAACCGGTGCCACTATCTGGGCATTGATCCTACTGGCGGTCTTTTCAAATGTGACAGCGATAGAGCGTATCGCCCACGTATGGCGCATTACTCCACGCAAGCCCGTACCAACGAGCAAACCTGTAGAAACATTCAGGAAAGTAGGAGGAGATGGACAGGCGTCGCATTTCCACCTGGATACGATGCAAACCGAAGCCTCAGATGGATTGGAACCGGCCCCTATTCCTCTCGCTAACACCCGGAATCCGGGAAGCCATGGCAATGTCGAAGATGGCACCCACCGGGCAAATGCAGAGGAATAGCTTACCGTACATACCAGTAGCCCGCCGTCCACTGGTGATGTACGTTCAGTGTGACATGACGGCGTAGACGAGAGTTATCAGGCCGGATTGTGCATGTGGCTTAGCCCACCTGATCGTCTCGCCTTACAACAGCGCGAGATGCAGGGGGAAGCCTTTCCGAGAATACAAGAGCGGCAGGTGATTCAACTGCCGGTGAGCAGCGCGGATCGGTGAACGTATGCCATTTCCTATGGTATATTCCCGAACACCCGTTGCCTTAGAATGAGACGATTGGCGTACATGTATCGCCTATCCATCTTGCCGGGGACGGCGCGGGCTGATCGATCAGCTCCCATACACATGAACTTGAGTAACGAGGGAATAAACCCATCTAGGCGACCATCGCGGGCCGCCTAGATGGAGACTGGCTTAGCAGCCAGGCCCCGAGAACGAAGATGGTAGGAGACAAATCCGCCTTATATACATTCGATCAACTATTCTCTTCTGGCAATAGCCCGCGCTCCGGTCTATAACCTGGAAAACTGAGACTGGAGACCTTAGTGACAACAGAAAATATTCATTCCGACAACGGCGACATACGAGTTTCGGCCGTTGAGCAATCGCCTGCCTCTGAAACTCCGGCAACTCCAGAAGTTGCAGAATCCGGCGAGGAACAGGTTGCGGCAACACAACCTGATACATCCGGCAGAGCACAGGACCATGGAGACCAGGTTGATGGTTCTCCAACACCAGAGCCTGGTGAAGGGCATACTCAAAGTGAAGTTGCCAGCAGAGGTAGTTCAGATACTGAACATCACACTCCTGCCATAGATACAACGAGCATCAGCGAGCCATCTATTACACCGGCGGCACAAATGATGGCAGAAGAGATGTTCGCTGCCACTTATCCTGACGAGGCGCTCTTGATGGTTGAAGGGGTTGTGCGCCCTTTCACCGATTTCATTGAAGAATTCCGCCAGACCGAAGTGGACTTCGGATCCTTCGGACAAGAAACGGGTGCAGAGGTCTTTGCTGCGTTTCCTCCTATAGCCGGCACTGATTCAACTCAATCCCCACCGGTTGACGAAGCCGCGGGCACTACAGCATACGCGCCTGAGTCGCCTACCGAGGAGGACAAGCAGCAGGCCCCCACCCAGGAATCAAAACCCGTCATCAACAAAGAGCGTCCTGTGTCGCCTTTATTGCGTCCTGCCACGCGCACACGCGCGCGTCATGGCAGTGGGCGGCAGCGAGAAAGCGCCGCCGCTTCGACTCCTGAACGAGCTAATACTACGCCTATCACGGGCGGCCAGGGCACTCAGGAGGAAAGAGATTTGAGTTCAGTTGTGCAAGACGCGCCAACATCCCCACTGGCCGTTCCTACAAATGTGGCTCCGGCAACCGAATCCGCGCCTGCTATGCCAGGTGTTCCCCAGCAGGAACCGGCTCCTGCTGAAGTACCGGCGGAGGGACAGCCCAAACCGACACGCCGCTATCGCTTTGATCGACCAGCAGCCACCACTCCTGCTGTTCCAACACAGCATGTTGTACAGCCTCGCCCGGAAGAAGGCAAAGAGAACCGGGCCGCTTCATCTACGCCCGCGCGCCCGGAAAATGGGCAGGCTGTCGAGCGCGAAGCACAACCCACCAGGCAAAATGGTGGCGCTGCTCAACATACCGAGTCGCAAACCGCAAAACAAGCCTCCACTCAGGAGCCGGCTGCCGTCAATGGTGAAGCTGCCTCGACTTCGACTCCTGCTGCCACTCCCGCGCACGGACGACGCCATACGCAGGAACACCAGCATGAAAAGGAGAAAGGACAGCCATCGCTTGCAGCCGCGGCTCAGGCCGATACGACATCTCCTATAGAAGGCACGGAATCCGCTCCCCCCGTTGCCCAGGAAGTTCCACCCGAGGAACTGCCGCCGCTGGAGTACTCAGAATTGCAGGCTGCCACTTCGCGCCGCCGCCGCCGCCGCCGTTCCGGCAACGCGAATTCGCAGGCCGCGAATACAACCTCGACTCCTGCTTCTGGTGTTGGAGGGAAAGCAGCGCCATCCGAACAGTCCTCCCCAGGGAGTGCAACGGCGGGGCCGGCGCCAATGCCCGCATCTCCTGTAGCGGGGCCGGCGCCAATGCCCGCATCTCCTGTAGCGGGGCCGCGTAATGTGGCTACACCCGGTAGTGCCGCGACCCAGTATAATATCATCTCCGGCTATACTGTAAGCCAGATGAATCAGGGAAACGATGGAACAGGGCCATTCATGGGACCCGAGCCCTCTCCCGCGCGCGGCAGCACGATATCACGAGAACCACGACCCATCCGCGAGGCGCAGCGTGGGGCATCACACGTGGCTCGTCATGGCGAGCCGATGGCCTCACCCGTCTCGGTGGGCCAACTGGCGAACGTCATCTCGCAAGCATTTCAATCGCAGACCGACCGCATCGTAGCGGAGCTGCGGCGCGCAAACCAGGTTCCAACAAACGTCTCCGTCTCTTTCCCACCATTTCCATCATCGGAGCGTGTAGGCGTATTCGTAGATGTCGCGAACCTGCTGTACTCGGCGCGCACGCAGCGTCTAACCATTGATTTCGGCAAGCTGCTTGACTTCCTGCGCGGCAATCGCCGCCTGGTGAGGGCCCATGCTTACTGCCCCACCAGCCCGCAGCCGGGCGACGAGCAGATGTTCTTACAGGCTGTCAAGGGACTTGGCTACCGCATCACAACCAAGAACTACAAGACCTTCGCGAGTGGTGCGAAAAAGGCCGACCTCGACCTCGATCTATGTATGGATGTCGTGCGACTCGTAGATGGCCGTGCCGTCGACTGCATCGTCCTGGTCAGCGGAGATAGCGATTTTATGCCCATGCTTGACTATTGCTCCGATCATGGAGTGCGTGTCGAGGTGGCCGCTTTCGACGAATCGATGTCTGCCACATTGCGGCAGAGCTGTGACCTCTTCATCAACCTTGCCATGCTGGATGAAATCCGGGCATAAATCCATCAAAACACGAATAACACGAACCAGACCGGTGGCCGGACCACCAGTCTGGTTCGTGTTATTCGTGTGAGAAACCTTCTCTTCCTTACGTATGTATTGCAAGGCAAGAGATACCTGCATAAACTGTTCCGTACAATGGAATAGCGTTCCTTACCGCAGGTTTCATGGTATACTGAAAGCATGAGAGAAATGTTCCCGGTCCCCCGAATCTATTCTATTTGGTGAGAGCAGGACGTTTATCTTGATGAGTTCCGCTTTTCATGTATCACATGCTATTCCGGCGGTTATTTTCTTGTGGAGAGAAAGGAAGCTCACATGCGAAAAACAGGCGGTTATGCCAGCATTGCAACATTCCTCATGTTATTTGCCACGTTGCTTTCTGCATGCGGCAGCAGCAGCACAAACACTGGTTCAGGTAGTGGCGGCAGCACTCCTACGGCCCCGGCCGTAACAGTGGCGCTAGTAACGGATATTGGCGGCTTGAACGACCAGGGTTTCAATCACCTGGCGTACTTAGGCTACACCAAGGCCATGAACCAGTATCACTTCGCTTCGCACATCATTCAAACGCAGTCGCAGAATGATTATGTGCATAACCTGACTCTGGCAGCCCAGAGCGCGCAAATGGTCATTGCCGTGGGTTTCCTGATGCAAACACCGCTGTACCAGGTTGCCCAGCAATTTCCCAACGTGAAATTTGCCATTGTTGATGGCTGCGCGGTGCCTAACCCGAACACCGGCGCCTGCCAGAATCTCTCCAATGTCGCTCCGCTCTTCTTTAAAGAGCAAGAGGCCGGATGCCTGGTCGGAGCAATAGCCGGCCAGATGGAAGTCGATGGCAAGTCCAAGGTACCGAATCTCCTCGGCAAAAATACGATTTCCGCCGTCGGTGGCCTCTCTATCCCACCCGTCAACCGCTACATCGCCGGCTACAAGTATTGCGCGCAGAAGGTCGACCCCAGTATCAACGTCCTGGTCGACTACTCGCAGGATTTCTCAGATACAGCGAAATGTAAAGACGTGGCATTGAGCCAGATCAACCAGCATTCCGCCGATATCATCTTCCAGGTCGCCGGTGGCTGTGGTGTTGGCGCCCTTGATGCGGCTTTCCAGAAGAACGTCTACGGCATCGGCGTCGATGCTGATCAGGGTTATGTGCATCCGGACGTCATCACCAGCGCGCTCAAAAGAGTCGATGTGGCCGTCTACGACATCATCGATGATGCTGAGAAAGGCACCTATGGCACCTTCATCAGCAATTATAATAACAATCCGGCTTCAGAGGCGTTTGACCTGGCCCATGATGGCGTTGGATACGCAACGCCCACCAGCGCCGTTCCTTCTGATGCAGTAGCAAAGGCCATGGACTTCGAAAACCAGATCAAGGCCGGCACACTTGTTCCGCCCACCACAATCCCATAGGTAAAAATCAGGGCGACCGTAAGGGGCCGATGAATCGGCCCCAGATGGTACGCCCACACTCTATATGAAGGGCTTCGTATAGGGTGTGGGCGTACACTTGCTAGTGGTGATTGTCCATAAGTTGGGCAGGGATTCTTCGTTGCGCTCGGTATGTCATTCTGAGCGCAGCGAAGAATCGCCTTGTGCCATCCTGAGACCCCGCAAGCTTCCCTCATCCTGGAGGCTTCTGGTATATCACCGGCCCTTACTACGCTTGTTTCTCATAAACATGAATGTTATGATTATGAGAAATAAAATAGGAGGAAATGAACATGGCCGTGCAAACAACGCAATCGACGCCGCCTACCTCGAAATTGAGGTCAACATCATGGCTACGCAAGTTTACTTCCGCAGTCGGCCGCCCCCTCTTCGCATTTATCCTGGCGATGATCGCCGGTATCATCGTCATCATGATTACCTCGCAAGGCTCTCCTGGGGATCGATTTAGCGCGGCGCTTACCGCTTATCAAGACCTTTTTGTTGGTTCATTTGGAAACGCGCAGAATTTCTCTTTCACTCTGGTCACAGTCACCCCGCTCATTCTGACCAGTATTTCAGTTGCGATTGCTTTTCGCGGCGGCCTTTTTAATATTGGAGCCGAGGGACAGCTGGCCGTAGGCGCCATGGTGGCCGGTATTATTGCTTTCAAGGTCCCCACGTGGCCGGGTTGGGCTTTGATCCCCCTGATGATCACCGGCAGCATGCTGGCCGGCGCCATCTGGGGTGGTATCGTGGGTATACTGAAAGCGTGGCGCGGCGCTCACGAGGTCGTCACCACCATCATGTTAAACTGGATCGCCTTTTATGTCACCGATTATCTGATCGATGGGCCTTTCAAGGCGCTCAACCAGGCCGACCAGACCGATGCGCTGCCGAAGCAGGCTACTTTTCCCACCGTCGCAAGCGCCTATAATCATACCCTGGGTACCTTTCTGCCACAGATTACCAATCCCCAGCAGTATCCTATCGATATCAGCATCTTTATCGCCTTGCTCGCCCTCATCGTCTACTGGTTTATTGTTTCACGCACCACCTTTGGCTACGAGATACGCGTGATAGGCCAGAATCCTAAAGCCGCGCAGTACGCCGGCATCCCCACGAAGCGCAACATCTTTCTCGTCATGGCCATTGCCGGAGCTTTCTCCGGCCTGGCTGGTTCGCTGCACTTGATGGGGCAATTTCCTTATCAACTGATTGGTTCCACTTTCCGTATTGACCCGACCGGATTTGATGCCATCGGCGTGGCTCTACTTGGCCGCACTACCGCCATCGGTGTCTTACTCGCCTCACTCCTGTTCGGCGGCCTGTTGTATGGTGGGTCATATATGCAATTATTCGCCAATGTACCGGGTGATCTCGTCTATATTATTCAAGCCCTCGTGCTGTTCACTATCGCTGCCGAGTTCTTACCTGCCATTCAGCGTGCTTTGCCTAGGGGATTATTCGCCAGCCGCAAACCGGCGTTAGTGCCGTCCATCGAAGGAGCAACCATCAGCGATATTCCCGAAAATGATAAAAATAATGGTGGTGTCATGCAGGAAGGAGCCCTTACCGGGCCGCCCGGCGTTTTCAGGGATAGTCCTGGGGAAAATGAATCAAGCGGCCAGCCCTCTACAGCAGTCGATGATTCAAATAGAAGTGCGGAGGATTAATTATGTTCTTTCAAGTACTATTCCGCGTCCTCGGCTCCAGCGACCTGTGGCAGGCCACCTTACAGTTTGCCGCCCTGCTCGTCTTGCCGGCCCTGGCAGGCGTAATCTCTGAGCGCAGTGGCGTCGTCAATATCGCCATGGAAGGCATGATGCTCACCGGCGCTTACGTGGGGGTAATGAGCGCGCTGGCAACCAATAACGTCTTCGTCGGCGTTCTCGGCGCTATGATCGCCGGAGGTGTTATGGCGCTCATTCATGCCGTCGTCTCCATCAACTTTCACGCCAACCAGATCGTCAGCGGCCTGGCCGTCAATATAGCCGCTCTGGGATTGACGAACTACCTGCTGCTTGTACAGACCAATGGTCAGGGCGTGCCGCACCTGGCAAATGCCCTGCGCCTGCCGATTGTCACCTGGGGGCCGCTCGCCAATATACCTTTCCTGGGTCCCGTCCTGTTTCAACAGAACATCATCTTTTACGTGGCCATCGTGATTTTGATAGCCACGCAGTTCATCCTCTTCCGCACCAACGTCGGCCTGCGCATCCGCGCCGTGGGTGAGCATCCCCAGGCCGCCGATACAGCCGGGGTCAACGTCCGGCTCGTGCGCTATCTCTGCGTCATCTCCGGTGGCTTCCTTTCCGGCCTGGCCGGAGCATTTCTGGCGATGGGCATCGCCGGAATATTCAATTCGAATATGACTGCCGGGGCGGGTTACATCGCGCTAGCAGCCGTGATTTTCGGCAAATACAATCCGTTGGGAGCCGGTGGGGCCTGCCTTATCTTCGGCCTGGGCGAAGCCCTCAGCACGCGCTTGCAAGATACCGGCATCTCACCCAACCTGCTCAGCACGTTGCCATATATACTGACTATTATCGCGCTGGTTGGCCTCGTCGGTCGCACCATCCCGCCTGCCGCCGATGGCATACCCTACGATCCAGGTTCCGAATAGAAATAGTGGTGGGACGGAGGGCGACCACAAGGGTAGCCCTTATAAAGACTACGCGCCCTATGAGGAGGATACAACCTATGCAAGAAAGCACCTTGGTTGAGCCAACAAAAGCGCAACCTTTGCCCATCGCCGTAGAGATGCGCAACATCACCAAAACCTGGCCCGGGGTCGTCGCCAACGATCACGTCGATCTCATCGTGCGCAGGGGCGAAATTCATGCCCTCGTCGGCGAAAATGGCGCCGGCAAAACCACGCTGATGAATATCCTCTATGGCTTGATCCATCCCGATAGCGGCGAAATTTTCATCAATGGCCAGCGCGCGCATATCACCGGCCCGCGCGATGCCATCCGCCTGGGTATCGGCATGGTGCATCAACACTTCATGCTCATCCCGCCCCTGACTGTGGCCGAAAACATCGTCCTGGGCCACGAACCCGGTAGTCCGGCCTCGGTTTATGATGTCAAAAAGTCTCGCGAGCTTATCCTGCAACTCAGCAAACAATATGGTCTGCCCATTGACCCCGATATACGTGTCGAAAAACTCTCCGTCGGTTTGCAACAGCGTGTCGAAATCCTGAAAGTTCTCTATCGCGCCGCCGATATCCTCATCATGGATGAGCCTACCGGCGTGCTGACTCCCCAGGAGACGTTCGAACTCTTCGGCGTCTTACGCGGCCTCGTCGCCCAGGGCAAGACCATCATCTTCATCACACATAAACTGCGCGAGGTGCTTGAACTCACCGACCGCATCACCGTGCTGCGCCGCGGCAAAAACGCGGGCGAACTCATCACCCGCGAAACCAATCAGGCCGAAATCGCCCGCCTGATGGTCGGGCGCGAGGTATTGCTACGCGTCAATAAAACCCCCGCTCACCCCGGCCCGGTCGTCCTGCACGTAGAAGATGTACACGCGCAGGACGACCGCGGCCTGGAGGTTCTGCACGGTGTTAGCTTCGACGTGCGTGCCGGGGAGATTCTGGGCATCGCCGGCGTCGAAGGCAATGGCCAATCCGAACTCGTCGAAGCTCTCACCGGTATGCGCAAGATCACCACTGGTAAGATCACACTCACCGAGGTCAAAGATGGGCAAAGCAGCAAAACATATGATGTTACGACGATGGATGCAAAAGCGGAACGCCGCGCCGGACTCGCCCATATTCCCGAAGATCGTCGCGGCAGCGGGCTGGTGCTGACCGATTCCATCGCCGATAACATGATCCTGGGTCGTGCAAACTGGCCGCAATTCACCTGGCGTGGCTTCGTGCTCCTCTTGAAGCGCATCGTGAACTGGGCTAAAAAATTGATCGTTGAATTCGATATTCGTACCTCTTCCGCCGAGGCAGCGGCCCGTTCGCTTTCCGGCGGCAACCAGCAAAAGATCATCATCGCGCGCGAATTTTCCGCCAATCCCATGGCCCTCATCGCCGCGCAGCCAACACGCGGCGTCGATATCGGCGCCATCGAATTCATCCACCGTCGCATTATCGAGCAGCGCGATGCCGGGAAAGCGGTCCTGCTGGTCTCCGCCGAACTGGATGAAATCCGCTCCCTCTCCGACCGCATCGCCGTCATGTATGAAGGCAAGATCGTCGATATCGTCTCGCCCGAGGCGACAGAGGAGCAACTCGGCATTCTGATGACCGGGGGACATATTTAGGGAAGAGGACAGGCACCAGTCACTGTCCCTACTAAACTGTTTCAGCGATACAAAAAATACCCCACCACTCCTGCCAGCCCCAGGATCAGCAGGATATTCACCTTGCGACTCAGCGCCAGCCCGAAAGCTCCTGCCGCGATCAACAGCCCTTTCCAATCCACACCGGGCTGGCGCAGAATCGTCCACACCACGGCGAGCAGCAGGCCGACAACCGCCAGCGAGATACCATGCATCGCGCCCTGCACCCAGGTTCTCCGTTCGATTCGCCTGTAACCGGCAGAGATGAGCAGCACCAGCAGCGCGGGAATCGTAATCGCAATCAAGGCCAGCAGCGCCCCCAGATAGCCATAGGTCAGGTAGCCCAGGCTAATCACCCATAAGCCATTCGGGCCAGGGCTGATCTGGCCGATAGCAATCGATTGCCCAAAATCGGCCTCCGTCGCCCAGCCATTGGCCAGCAAATCCTGGTGCAAACTCGGCAAATTGCTAAATCCCCCACTCGAAAAAAGCGACGCCTTCAAAAACAACAGGAAGTAAATGAGGGGATTAATCACGATTGCTCCTCCTGCCCTTCCTTTGGTAAAGGTGCAGGACGTGGTGAAAAGAGCAGCGCGCCAAGAAATACTGTCCCGATGATGACAATCACAACCGAAAGTTTCAGGAAGAGCACGGCAGCAGCGCACGCAATCATAAGTATGCCGCTGCCCAGTAAATACAGCGCGCCTTCTTTATAGCCCTTGCGGATCAGGGGCAATGCAAAATTCAGCCCGACCAGCAGCATAACGCCGCCGGTAGCCGGAACCACCCCCTTCAACACCGCCTGCACTGCCGTGACGTGTTCTATCTGCTGAAAAAGCGCTGCGAGCAGGCAGGTAATCGCCGCGCTTGGCACCAGCAGTCCCGCCAGAGATGCGATGATTCCCCGCGTCCCTCCCAATTTTCTGCCTAACAGCACCGTAAGCGCCAGCAGATTGATGCCGGGGGTCAGCAGGCATAAATTCCATAGATGCAAGAACTCTTCCATCGTGAGCCATTTATGCCGTTCAATAAAAGTACGCTGGATCAAGAAGGTAGTCGATGCTCCACCACCGAAAGATTGCAGCCCGATGCCCACCCAGATACGAAAAAGCTGCCAGATCGCCGGTTTGGGGTCCTGTAATTCCATCAAAGAAGCTCCTTTATTTGATATACCTGGATGTATATGATAGAGCAGAATCGGTGGGTTAACAATCGGAAACAAGACGAAGGCAAAGAAATTTCCCGCGCCGGCGCGGGAAATTTCTTTGCCTTCGTCTTACTTTTACCGCTGCTCAATCGGCACGAATCTCAAACCTATTGGTCCGGTATACTCAGATTCCGGGCGGATCAGGCGATTGTTACCAACCTGCTCCAGGATATGAGCAGTCCAACCCGCCACCCGGCTCGCGGCAAACGCCGGCGTGAACATATCGCCCGGCAAGCCCACTGAGGCCAGCAGGACGGCGGAATAATATTCGACATTGGTGTAAAGACGCTGGTTTGGCTTCTGTTCATGCAACAATGCCAGCGCGAGTTCTTCTACATGCCTTGCCAGCTTGAACTCCTGTGGATCGGCCAGGCGTGCCAGTTCGCGCAATTCTTCTGCTCGCGGGTCCTCTGTTTTATAGACGCGGTGGCCGAAGCCCATCAGGCGCTCTCCATGCGTCAGCGCGTTTTTCAGCCAGTCTTCAGCCCGCTCTTGCGTCCCAATCGCCTGCAGCATATCGCGCACTTTCGAAGGCGCGCCGCCATGCAATGGCCCTTTCAGCGCACCGATTGCCGCCACAAGTGACGAAACAATATCCGAACCTGTACTCGCCACAATCCGTGCCGTAAAAGTCGAAGCATTCATACCATGATCGGCCAGCAGCACCAGGTAGGCATCCAGGGCCTTCACATGCTCTTCCTTCGGCACCTGCCCGTTGAGCAGGTAGAGGTAGTTCGCGGCATAGCCAAGTTCTGGATGCGACTCCAGCGGTTCCAGTCCATTGCGCAGGCGATGGAACGCGGCCAGGAAGACCGGAAAGTGAGCAGTTACAGCAATTGCCTGTTCGAGTGTGGGTTGTCCTTTAATTGTGGCCGCGCCCCACGCCGAAACTGCCGTGCGCAGCGCGTCCATCGGTTCGGTCGTTGCCGGCAGATTTTTCAACACCTGCAAAACGTTTGCCGGCAGGCTGCGTTCTGCCAGTAAGCGCACTTTCAAATCCACTAGCTGCGTCCGGTTTGGCAGCCGTCCAAACCACAGCAGGTAGGCGATTTCCTCGAAAGAGGTAGTACGGGCGAGATCATGAATATTGTACCCACGGCAAATCAGCCGTCCCGCCGTTCCCTCCACCTTGCTCAACGCCGTTGTTGCCGCAACCACCCCCTCTAAACCACCTCGATTTTGCTTCGGTTCTTGAATCGCTGTCGATGTCTCCGCTGTCATTTTCATTGCTCCTTTGCTTGTGCGGAAAACCAACGGTTTACACATAACTCGCTGTACTTAGGTATTACCATGAATTTCTATGAAAGTCAATGGTTATCGATGTGAATTGATGATACTTGATTTATATTGATTTTATTTGACGCAATGTCCAAAATGGTTGACAAAATTGCCTGTATTTCCCTATTATGTAGATAGAAGATTGGACAGTAGGACCAGAACGTATTGGCAGGAAAAAGGCAGACGATGATCGAGCTAGACGGTGAAAACTACCTGGATGGGAATGAGGCCAGTCGCCTGCTGGGCGTGAAGATGTCGACGCTTTACGCCTATGTGAGCAGGGGGATTCTCAAAAGTTACAAACAGGGCATCAAGCGGCAGCGTCTCTACAAGCAGACCGAGCTTGAGGCTTTGCTGCGCCTGCGTCCCAGCGATGATCCTCTGCCCCAGACTCCTTCAAAGCAAACCGCAGCTGATCCCGCCCCGCAAAGAAAACTCACCGAAATCCCACTCGCCGAGGACTGGATTCCATATACGTGATGGTGGTTTTTGACAAACTATTCCAGCAATGGACGCCGGGCCGATTTATCGGCCTTGTGGGATTACCAGGCTTTATCACCACAATCGGAAAGTACCCCAGGCCGTGTCATTCTTCGCTGCGCTCAGCATGACACGGCTGAACCAGTCGGATGACTGGTTTTGATCGTGAAAATTCATCATCGTTCAGTTGCCTCACTCAACCGGCCCGATTTGCGTATAGCAGGACTCAAAGTCGCCCACAAAGCCAGCATGCTATAGCAACCACCAAATACCAGTATCGTTGAGATCGCTCCAATATCTTGCAGCAGCACGCCCGTCAGAGCTATCCCCACGGGCCGCAACCCATAGGAAATCAGGCGAAAAGAACTGTTCACACGCCCCTGCAACTCGTCGGGGATCAGGGCCAGCCGGTAGCTGAACTGGACTATGTTGTAGTTGGCGTCAACCAGTAGGAATGCGCCAACGACTAGCGCAAGGATCAGGGGAGTCGATGCCAGCGCGTGCAGCAAAAGCATCGCGGCATACAACCACCATAGGCCAATAATTGCCTGACCGAAGCGAAATCTCCTCTGAATGTGCGGTGCGAGGAATGCGCCGCTGATACTGCTGATGCCACCAACGGCAAAGATGCCACCGATCAGGGCCGGCGAGGCATGTTGCTGCTGGGCCAGCACAATCACGATCAAGGGGGTGCCATAACCGATGGCGCTCAGACCACTATTGAGAAAAGCCATCGTCCTCAACACCGGCTGGCGCCACAGCCATTGCAGCCCTTCGGCAATCTCAGCTACCAACCTGCGCCGCCTGGCGACCCGCGCCTGCTGGAATCTGACACGAATAAACAGCAATGATAACACGGATACTGCATACGAAACAGCGTCCGCCAGGAATGGCAGGATGTTTTGCAGGCTGAAGAGCAGCCCGCCCAGTGGCGGACCCAGCAGCGAAGTGATGCCAAATGCGACCTGATTCTGCGCCGTGGCCGCGGGTAACTGTTCTTTAGAGACCACCTGCGGCAGAGCGGCAGTTTCCGCCAGGTCGAAAAAGACGAACAACGTCCCCTCGATTAGCGCAACAAGATAGAGTTGTAGAATGGTCAGGTGCCCAAGAGCGAACGCGAGCGGAATACTACCGAGACTCAGCGCCCGTCCCGTATCGCACAGGATCATCACTCGTTTGCGATCCCAGCGATCAATCAAGGCTCCGCCGGGCAGCGTGAAGATGAAGTAGGGCAGCCCACGTAAAGCTCCGGCGAGACCAGCTTCAGCAGGAGAATGGGTCAAGGCCAGCACCAGCAGCGGAAAGGCCAGCGTGGAAACCTGTGTGCCCACATTGGAGACCATCTGCCCGCTCCACAAGAGCATATAATCCAGGTTTAACCATAGTGATTTCGGTCCTTGCGGCACTGCTTTCTCAGTTTCGATCAGTTCCTCGTTAGTAGCAGGCATACAATCTTCCTTTCATCAACTTCAATGTCCCTCGCTCTGATAAAGTGAGAAAGATATACAAATTGTTAAAAATGGTACTGGTTTGTTAATTATCGTTAATATGATAGAAAATATTAGCACAAAAAGGGGGATTTTTCAAGAGGAACGGCAAGTTAAATCAAATGGACAGTAAAAATTAGCATTCTTTTTGAAAGAAAAGAGCTATTTGCTTGCCTCCTATGAGAGAAGCAGGTATACCAAGAAGTATTTATTAAAAGAGGTAACCAAAGACAAGGGGGGTTGAGCACAGCCTCGATTTGTGAGGCAGGATGCTCTTATCACTTCCCCGCCGCGAAGAAAACGGTCCAGCTTCCCTCAGCCCACTCTGCCGTCAGCGAGTAGCAGCCCGCCGCGGGAAGATACACATTCGTATTCACTACTATCCATGACTCGTCGCCGGTAGTATGGTGCGAAATTGTGGGATCCGAGGGATCTAACAGGAGCAGGGCCGTCACCCCCTCGCCGGAAGGGCTATCAAGGAAAAGTGGCGCGCTGTTATCAAGGCTGGCGCCCTGTAGCACAACCACATTCCTATAGTTGGACTGCAATAGCAGTGTGATCTGCTCGTACCAACCCAGACCCGGCCGATTCGCTCGCTTGAGCTGCGTCAAAGCGGTACCATTTCCATCAAAGCCACTGATCCAGAGCGGAGGGCCGCCAACAGCAGTAGGCACGGGGGATACACCGGCGCTCAGCCCGGCGCTACGAGGACAGGATTGGGGAACCGGTCCCAGCGGTTCCTGAATGGGTATGACCTGAGATGAATAGATGCCCTGGTGCCAGGTAAATCTGTTGGCAGGTGAGGAGCCGATGAATCTGCCGGAGCCGCTTATGGCAGGAGGGCCGTCAGACGTCAGCGCCGCATTGCTAGTGGTAGAAGGAGTCGAAGTTGATCCGGTAAACAGGCTCAAAGCCCTATTCCAGGCCGACGGCATACCCTCCAGCACCACCATGATTGCCAGTATCGCAACAAATACCGCTGTAATCAGTGACAAAGCGCGTCTCCGGCGTTTTTGCGATGAGAAACGAGTAGTCAGGGCCGTAAGGGGCATCGCTACTAGAGGAAGTCGCTGTTTTTCATCTCCTGGCAGATCGCTAATCTCCAATGCAAAATCGTCATTGCTCGCTCCCGGTTGCGCCAGGGGTTCATCACGCCTCCTGCGGGCCCTTCTTCGCCAGGCTGCAAAATCGGCCAGCAGGGAGTCAATCTTGCCACCCGGGGGCAGATCGGTGAACTTCACATCGAAATCATCCAATTCATCGTTGTTCTCGAAATTATGCATCCAAACTCCTCACAACCTGAAACCGGTAGGCAATGGTTGATGTATCACGGCAGTATCCTCCTCCACAGGCGTTGTACCCGCGGGTGGCCTGGTATATCCTGCCACCAACTCTTGCCAGGTGTCTTCTCCTCCAAGGCGATAGACACTCACGCCCGCCAGTTTACGCGGTGCGGGACCATCACCCACAAAGAGTAATGTGACAGCATGACCGGATTGTCTCACTCGTTCCAGCGTCTCCAACATAGACTCGCTGATGGTACCCGTTACTACAACCACTGTTGCGCCGGCGGGCAGCCGCGAGCGTTCAGTGCGAATCACGTCTTCGATGGCATTACCAAAATACGTCTGGATACGTGCCAGCGTCTCCATTATACGCTTTCTTTGCTCCTCGTTGCCCGCCGGCGGCAGGTGAATGCGCCGCCGCTTCAATTGCTCCGCGATAACCTCGTCAACCTTTTGTTCTCTTGCGGTCGCTCGCTGCCCACCTGCCGTTGCCGCCTCTATTGTGGCCAGCGCCTGCACTTCGGTAGCGGAAAGAGATGTAGATAGTTCCGGCATATACATAACCGTGTTCGCGTACAGACCGACCGCGTACCCGTGGTCGAGCGCCCAATCGGCTACCGAAGCGGCGGCGCAGATCGCCAGTTCCGTCAGTTCCGGGTGAAATCCATACCAGACATCCATCTGTGCCATGACGTTGAGGAAAAGCACCAGCGTATAGGTAGTAGTTGGCTGGTACACCTTGCTCTGTAACTTCATAGCTCGCGCCGTAGCTTTCCAATGCACGCGCCGCAGTTCGTCGCCATAGGTGTAATCACGTACTCCAATCACACGCGAGGGATCTTCCAGAATCCGGCGGGGCGTCTGATAGTCTCCAAAGGGATAACGTGCTGGCAGCCCGAATCGTGTCAGCGGAACGACCAGCGGATAGACGAGCAGGTACTGGCGGTCACCCACGGTCTCTTCGCGGTGCTGAAATCCAAACACATCTCCGCTGCGTAGTGTTGCCGGCCCAAATGAATGCACGCCTCGCGCCGTACAGCGTACCGTGTAACGGCGGGTCACCTTTTCATACCAGCGCAGGCTGAAAAGATTTTCCAGCAACGCCCTGTTAGTCGTTAAGCTGATACGCACGCGCGGGTCTGAAAAGGTCAGCGCGTGCGGAACACTATCTTCTACTTCCAACCATGGTAATGGCAGCAACTTGGCATTCTCAACCGAGAGCGAGAGTGTTATGTCCTCGCCAAACAGGACGCGCTGCTCGCTGAATCGACGTGTATATTGCAGGTTGCGCAGGCAATATTTGATCCAGATATCGGCCATGCCCACGACCAGCAGGCCCAACAGCCCGATCACCAGCAATAGAGGCTGGCGCAGCAGAAAGCTGAGCAAGAAGATGAGCAGGGATATATAATACCATTGTTTGCTCATGATTCTACCGGCACCGACACGCTATGCAGCACTTCATCGATGATCTGTTCCATCACGCGCCCATGCAGCCGCGTCTGACTGGTGGCGATCATGCGGTGAGCAAGTACGGGACGCGCAACGTTTTTCACATCATCAGGAATGACGTAAGAACGCCCATGTATGGCGGCATAGGCCTGTGATGTTCGATACAAAGCCAGCGTTCCGCGCGGGCTGACGCCTAATTCAACGCCGTTGTGGGAGCGCGTCGCTCTGACCAGTTCGACGATATAGCTTTCGATTTCTGGCTCGACGCGCACCCGGCGGATCATTGCCTGCAATGCCTGCAAGCTCTCACCAGCAAGGACAGGTCGCAATTCAGCTAATGGCTGTTCCTCTTTGAACCGCTGCAAAATCAGGCGTTCTTCCGTTCGACTGGGATAATCCAGGCGTAGACGCATCAAAAAGCGATCTAGCTGGGCTTCGGGCAAGGGGAAGGTGCCTTCGAGTTCGATGGGATTCTGCGTGGCAATCACAATGAAAGGGCGCGGCAAGAGCATTGTCTCGCGCTCGACGCTGATCTGGCGTTCCTCCATTGCTTCCAGCAGAGCTGATTGGGTGCGCGGCGTGGCGCGATTGATCTCATCGGCCAGCACGACCTGTGAGAGCAGCGGGCCCGGGCGAAATTCAAATTCTCCCTTTTTCTGATTGAAGAAAGTAATGCCGGTGATGTCCGAGGGGAGAAGATCAGGAGTAAACTGAATACGTTGAAAAGAGCACCCCAGCGATTTAGCCAGCGATTTAGCCAGCGTTGTTTTGCCGATGCCGGGCACATCTTCAAAAAGAACATGCCCCTCGCATAGCAAAGCAACCATCAGCAGGTCGATGACCATCTCTTTGCCTACGATGACACGGCTGACATTTTGCCTGACGGAGCGAACAGCCTCCTGCACCTGGCGGATTTCATCCGTTGTCTGTGTCATAAAAAACCAAGCCCTTTAGTTATCCGGCACCCAACTCCAGGCGGCGCAAGTACTTCCGCCCCGGCTCTAGTGGTATTGTATTGAATTATACGCACATCGTCAACAATATTTCACGTATCTAGCATTGCTGTTGCCATGCATCAAGCGCCCCGCGATACTACTATGACTGTAACGGGGGTGGAGCGTACTACCTGGCCATTCGGACCTATAGCGACTGCGACAACGGTGGCGATGCTATTTTTACCGCGGAGAAAAATCCCTACATACCATGGAAGAGTTGCATTCCCGTTGTTATCAGTCTGGACCGTCATACTTGTATAAGGAGAAGAAGGTGGATTATAGGTGACGTGTATTCTCACGCTCACTCCTCCTTGACTCGCGGAGACGCCCACCTCTACTAAACTGAAGTTATTCACGCGATTGGGAATATTCGTGATCGTCACCGTCAATGGCCCTCCAGGGCCTGGGCTGGGTGGAGGCGTTGGGCTGGGAGTCTGCTGGAGCACAGGTGTTTTCTGCGCTGGCGGCTGGCTGCTCTGCGTGCTTCCATTAGCTCCTCCAGGAGTGGGAAACACAGGGTGCAAATCGACCGTTCCTGTAGGGGATGCGCCACCTGCTGGATTCTCAGAGAGCGAATAATTGCCTGGCACGCCGGCATTGCCGAAAAAGGTGATGCCGGCCAGTGATACAAAAAAGATCGCCGCGACCAGCACAAATGCGATAGCTATAATGAACGCCTTATATGCCGGATCCTTGTGCCAGAAATAACCGAGCTTTTTTAGCGGGCCGCCCCTAGGAACGGGTTTAGCTGCGGGACGAACAAGATGTTCAGGGCGTATCTTTGCCGGATATTTCCCGCTGGAAGCCAAACCGGCATATTTATTACCAGGCATAGGATATTCTGAATCAGGTGGCGCAGGTAAAACAAGTGGCGGCTGAGCCCCTACAGGCGGTCTACCTCCCGGTTCTTCCGCTTGATTACCTGGGTGCTGCATCATCGCATCTGCTCCTAATAGGTTCTCCGTCCTTTGGGTGGAGCGTAGGGACCAGATCACACCTGGACTGGAGATCCTTCTGTCTATAACCAAGTAACTTCTAATAATACAGAGTATACTTCATCTTCAATCTTATGTACAGTTATATGGGCCAGAAGTCAGACCCCACCGAGGGCGACCACCCCTACAACCCTCGCTAAAACGCTTCAATTGCCTCCATTACTGTATCTGCCGCGATACGCTCCAAGGGCCTTTCCTGAATAACTTTGACGATTGGCCCAACCGGGCGCCAGATTCCGGGATCGCTCGGGCCAAAGAGCGCAATGGTCGGCACGCCGAGTAGCGCCGCCAGGTGCGTAATTCCAGAATCGTTGCCCAGGTAGCACCGGCAGGCCTGCAAGTAGCTTGCCACCTCCAATAATGGCCGGTTGGCAAGCACCCGTAATAGTTCTGGCTCTGGAGCTGGAGCAATCAGCTCCAATATGCTTTCCAATCGTCGCTCATCCGCCGGCCCCGCAAGCAGCAGCACGGGACGATCTTGCTGCCACAAGCGTTCAATCACCTCAACGAAGCTCTGGACCGGCCAGCACTTTGCCGCACCCCCACTTCCAGGATGAATGGCAACCTGATTATCCAGCGAAGGCCGGTGAATCGGCGCTCCCCCCCATAAATCGGCCCCCACAGGCATCCCCGCGCCGAAGCCACGTAGGGGCCGATTTATCGCGCCCAGCGCCGATTGATCGGCCCCCTCCCGCCCGACCGGTATCCCCACTGTCCCTGCCAGGTACTCTACGATATGCACACTCATGCTCTCCGGTGGCCGTCCTGGGGCAATGATCACCCGTCTGGCGCCGGCCTCGCGCACATTTCTTGCAACGATGCCATCGGGATCGCGCAGCCAGCAAATAGCCAGGTCGGTTTGAGCCAGCAAGTCATGCACAGCAGTCGAACCAATACCTTCACCGGCAAAGAGTTCGCTCCAACGTATATCCTGGTAGTCAAATATCACATCCGCGACCCCCCATGCCCGCGCCAATGGCAGCACAGCGACATTGCTCACCAGCGTAATGTGAGGATTGAAATGTTCTTCCCTTAACGCCTGCAAAACGGGGAAAGCCAGCAGCGCGTCACCAATGGCGCCGGGACGGATAACGAGGATACGAGTCTGTTTCATTTGCGTGCAAGTGCCAGCAATTCTATCACAACCACGATGCCCAGGCTCACGATTGCTGTAAAGATGCTCCAGCTGTGCCAGGCGCGCAATGCCAGGTTGAAGACGACCCACAATGCCAGCAGCGCCCCCTGTCGCAGCGCGTGTCGCACCGTCGCGCGATAGAGGCGTGAGGAGAGGAAACGCAGGCTAATGACATACGCGAGAGGCGCTAAGGTACTGGTAAGCGCAACATAGAGGAGAACGAACACGGTGACAAAAGCCGTTGTCGTCCGTGGAGGCACAAAGCGCGTGAAAAGCAACAGTCCAATCCAGGCCAGGGGCGCAATAATCACCAGCGTATAAAGCGCGGCGCGCCTGCTCACGCGACGCCTGGTGCGGCGAACTTTCTGTGGTTGTGTGCGTACCTGATCAACCGGTTTCATCTATTACCTGAACAAATTAAAGCCCTGATTGCCGTTCAATGGGGCCTCACTGCGGCGGCGACTTTGCTGGGCCTCGGAACTGAAGTACTGCTGCCACATATCGGGCGCATCCTTGCTTTCGCCGCCGTGCTTTGTGATGCGCTGCCCCACGCGGCAGATCACCGGCGTATTGACCGCTGCGCCCGCGATAATGACCTGGCCCTTGGAAAGCGCGGGCAGGTTGTCCAGCAGGTCGCGTCCAACGCCCTCGATGGCGGCGGCGACGCTCTTCTGGTCGATCTCGTTCACGATGCGCATAATGCACTGCGTTTGGCACTGACTCAGCACATCAGCATCGAGTTTGCCCGGTCGCTGGCTAATTAAACCCACGCCGATGCCAAATTTGCGGCCCTCCGCCAGCACCTGCTTGAGAATCGAGGTCGAAACGACCTCGGTTCCCCCTGGAGCAAAATGATGCGCCTCTTCTAAGAGAACAAAGACCGGATAAGGCAGGTAAGATTCGCCCGAATATACTTTCCCGCGCTCGGTATCCATACGCGCCTTATATAAGCGGCGCAGCAGCGTGGCGACGATCACCTGCTGGTCGCGCTCGTCGATTTCATTGAGTTGTAAGACGGTGCATTGCCCCGGCTTGAAGATTTCCTGCAAATCCAGGTGCTGCGTATCATCGAAGGTGAAGCTGTTGACGAAACGCTGCTCGATGCGCCAGGTCAGGGCGTGTACCGTACTGGAGTCGTCCGCGCCCTCGCTATCCTCGTCGCCTTTTTGTTTGGAGACGGCCTTGATAGCGTTCTTCAGGTCGTTCGCGCTCCATGGTGTGCCTTTCTTGTCATCTCTCACCTTGCGCAGCGCCCGGTTGAGCAGGTATTGCTGCTTTTCCGTCATTTCAGTCAGCAGGTGGCGCATATCGCCCATATCCAGCGTCGAGATGCGCACTTTCACCTGTTCGGGCTTGTAGACCTTCACCTCGGCTCTGTAACTGGCACCTCTAGGACGCGCGGGGGCTGATAAATCGGCGCTGGGCGGATATGCCTGTCCCCCAGACAGGACTGCCCGGCCCCTACGGGCGTCGTCAGAAGCGTTTGATCGATCATGATAAGTACCATCGTATTGTTCGGCAAATTGGGGGAAGTTGGCAATTTGATCCAGGGTGCCATATTCGCCGTGAGGATCGATAATTAGGACGCAGGCCTTGTTATGCGGCTGCATCAACTCCTCGATAATTACGCTGGCGAGATAGCTTTTGCCCGCGCCGGTGCTGGCGATGATGGCGAGGTGCGTGCTGACAAGGTCTTTGACGGAGAGGACAATCGGCACGGCCCCAGGCGCGCGTGTCAGCAGCGAGCCGATGGTCGCGGACCCCGGCTGTCCCGTGCGCTTGCGGCTCAGGATGTTTGCCAGCATCTCGTCGTCGGCCAGAAAAATCTGCTTGCCCGACTGTGGTGGAATCCAGGGATTGATGAAGGAGGCGGTTGGCGCATCATAATAGCCCATAATGGCGACGTGCAGTTCGAACAGTTCGTTGGCGCGCGCATCGTAACCGACCATGGCCGCGACATCCGAGGGCGGTATTTCCGGCTCGGCCAGGAACGTATCCGGGTACAACTGCAAGGGCAGGCGGCGGATAATGCGCCCCAGCACCCTGCGGGATGATACGCTTCTCGTCGCTCCGTTCTGGGCCTGTCCCTCGCTTACCGGCGAGTCGAGTTCATAATACACATACTCGCCATTTTTCAGCACCTGGTCATCATCGCGCGAGACAAACGTGTATTCGTGCGCGTTTTCGCCCGGCCCTTTCGTAATGCCGACGGGCTTGAAATGCGTGCGGCCATCTGTTGCGTTCAACATAAATACATACCTCCATCACTCAGCTTCACCCCGTCGTCTCCACCTTCAGCCGCCAGGCAAAATTACGTTTGACAATCGAGAGCAGCGAGAGGTTCTGGGGAAATAAACGTTCCAGCTGGTCGATAATCTGCAATGTGACCATCGGCAACAGGCTACTGCGCTGGGCGATAATGTGCGGCAGGTAGCCCATGTGCAAATACGGCCCTTTCCTGCTGGATTCGGGATCGCTGAAGTAGTGGAAGACACATACCTCATCGTCGGTCATCGTCTCCACCACGCTGCCCAGTTCCAGCGCCAGCAGCGGCACCCCATGCCTGACCGAGAGGACTTCCGCTTTGCCAGTCGAATTCGCGCGTTGCTCGATCATGCCCAGCACCATGATGTAGATGATAACGGCTTTCTCAGAAATATAATCGGGCGAGAACAGTTCGACCTGCGTCTCGTTAGAGAGCCGCGGCCCCAACGAACCGAACGCGGGATTGACCAGAATGGTGTCATAAATTACGCCCACGGCATACTTCTGGCTTTCAGCGTGGTTATTGGCCGGGAATTGTAGGGACTGTGCCTGGCGCCTGTCCTCGCCAGCCTCTTCCGGCTGTTCGGAGCGGATGGCCACACGCACGAAGCGTCCAAAGGCGTAGTCCGCCGGGTCCGGTTGCTGATCGCATTCAAGCGGCCCATAAATCTGGCAGACATAATTGATGTGTGAATCCGATTTGACGATCTTGCCGATGTTCATCTCTCTGCTCCCGTCCCTCCGCAGGCAAATTAGAACAGGTTTCCGTTTCCGGCATTATAACATAGGAGGGGAGGGTAGAAGCAAGCCCTGTGAAGAGGATGAAAGTAAGCCAGTAGGGAGTACATCTCTGGATGGAACAGGCTTACCAGCAGAACCGAGGGCAGCGTGAGCCTGGTCTTCAGAGTTTCTGTCAAAGGTGCGATCAGGCAATCACCGGCCATACTAAGGGAATGCTCCTCAAAGTCCACCTCTAGCTCATCTACCAGTTCGCGCACGAATGGATGTGAGGTTAGAATCATACCAGGACTACATAGTATCAACTGTTCATCACCTTTTAAACAGAGGATATGTTGATCGGGTGCGCCAGCGACCGCTATATCGAACTTGATCTCTTCCCACAGGCGCGACGTTCGTAATCGTATGAAGACTGCATGAGCAATGGCCTTGGGCGTCTCCCAGGGCGCGCTTAATGCTGCCCTTATTTCAGGCCAGACATCGCATACAAGAGCCAGGATACGATGAGATGTCATAGACCCCTCTTTCTGAGCTAGCTACCTGAACCATCCCTGCTGCGCTTCATAATCCAGCGCATTACGTCCGCAGCCCTTCCAGTAAGGTGTCAGATCATATTCCTTGTATATCTTTTGCAACTCGCAAGCAATTTTCAGCAAATCATCATAAGACGGGCGAGGGTGATCCTCTAAATGACTGCCATGGTCGTTATGAAAAACATTGATGATAGGCGTCACTCCCATTTCGGCAAGATACCTGATTCCGGCAATAGTTGATTGTACTGGCTCAAGACCGGCAATCAGGATAGAGTGGACCCGCTTGCCACTGATCATAGCAGCGGCACGTTCCAGCGCTTCAAGTAGTTTGCGCCGTCCATACAGTTGCGCCTTACCGGGGCAAATTTTTTCGAATAGGCGCTCATCGAATATTTCTAAATTCATGGTGACACGAGCATTCAAATCTTTAAATGCTGCAAACAGGCCAAAGTCATTAGGTGGCATCGTCGCAATATGCGTCTGCAAGGGATGCTTGACGCCCAACAAGGACTGTTTCTTATCAAGCGCCGCTGCAATCCTTAAATGTCTCTGGAAGCCCCGATCATAATCGGATAGATTTCCGCCCACCAGCATGATCTGTTTGAGCAAATGGGCATCCCTTTCCAGTGCAATTTCAAGTACAGAAGCCGCTAGCGAGGGGCTGATAGTGGGCACAAAAATCTGCTGGGAACTGCGGTTTGGCTTGAGAGAGCAAAATTTGCATTCGTGCCCATCGTTAAAATAGTAGCAGGATGCGGGAGTAAAGAAGGCCAGGGATGAGCCGCCATAAAGATTGGCCACCCTGTCACAGGGAATACCAGTGGGTGTGATATGGTCAAAGAAATGAGGGCGCTGAGGAAAGGTTACTTCTACATCGATATCATCTTTGCCTATGAGCCGGTAGCTATTGCCATCGTAAATCAGCTTCCAGGGAGAATGCCGCTTATAATTGACTGATACGATAACATCGCTGAGACACAGTTCTTGCGGTATGCGCCTGGCTCGATCTAACTCCGCCTCATCACTATCATCATAAGCGCGCCGTTTCTCCATACGCTTGAGATCAAGGGCGAATTGCTTCAGAAACTCATTATCGAAGGAAACCCCTTCTGATAAGAGATGCAATTTGAGGTGAGCGGCATCGTGTTGAGAGGGCGTATCCATAGTTTTCCTTCTATCTATTCAATCATGTTCTAGTATCATCATCTCCTTGTGAAAAACGCAAAATGAGATACTGTTTTCTATAATAGACGTATTGGGAAAAGAAATTTAAAAAATCGCGTATCTTCTCAATTGGCGAATGCAAATGAGATGAAGTACAACGTTGGAAACACGCACAAAGGTGCCAGCCACCTTGCAAGGCGGCTGGCACCTTTGCCTTTTAGATTATCCTGGCCACCAGCTTGTGCATAGCCTGTAAACCATGGGACAGCCATTCAGAATATTCTCACTGCTACGCAGCCCGTGCTGGCTCCTGCCTTAGGAACCATGTTCCAGGCTTCCAGGGCAGCCCAAGCGCGGGAAGCAAGAAATGATCGACACCGAGGTAGCCGCAGACTCTCCACGAGAAGACCAGGAACAGGCCAAACATGCCCAGCACAGGGTTGATACTGACGGTGCCCGCCAGCAGGTAGTTCAGGTTCATCAACACGCCGAAGCCCGCTGCGATACCCGTCAATACGCCTAAGAGTACGCCCACTCCAACGGCCACTTCTCCCCAGGTGACAATGAAGGAGAAGAATCCTGCATTGGGAAGAACTATATGCTGTAAGAACCAGCCATACCATCCCTGTACGGATGGATGAGCGCCAGAAGTTTGCGCTAGCGCCCCCATGACAAATCCTTTTAGCGCAACTCCACTCGTTCCCCACACAGGTGAAGTGACTTTTTCCCAACCGGCCAGCAGCCACTGCGCGCCAACATTCATACGCACGACGAACCACAGAGCAGAAGATCCCTCCGAACCCAGGAAAAACCGCGAGATGGCCGGTTCGGG
The DNA here is from genome assembly GCA_035294305.1 of Ktedonobacteraceae bacterium. Taxonomy (GTDB): domain Bacteria; phylum Chloroflexota; class Ktedonobacteria; order Ktedonobacterales; family Ktedonobacteraceae; genus DASRBN01. Next base: position 98,408 of record DATGLD010000026.1, read on the forward strand.
AAACTTCTCATTTGCAGTGCTGGCCTTTAAAGCAGACCGCTCCTGCGCGAACTGGACGAAAGCCAGCACCAGTGCGAGAGCAAACAGGATAAGCAAAGCTATACCCCAATAATCATCGGCCGTTTGACCTGCGAAATTCCAGATCAGGTGAAACAGCGTCCAGGCTGCCGCAATGATGGCAATGGGAATACCCCAGAACAAAGTTGTATTACGTTGGTTTGACATATATCTTTCTCCTTCTCCTTTGCGGATTTTTAAACTCTTCTTGTGATCTCCTCGTCACAAGTAACTTTCTATATTAAGAATAGTCGATGCTTTCAGAGTAGTCCAGAGCTGATATCACATACCTGTCACAATTTGATCTTTGTGATGAGAATGTGATCCTCAATCGATTCGAGCGGAAGTTCGTGATAGGAGTCCCGCAAGTTCCACTGTGGATTATTTTCTGTTATGTTTCTGTCACGATACTGTGACGCTCCCCCTGTATGCTCTCTCCAACGACATAAAAGTCATCTGTTTGTTTTCTCATTCCCTTACCATCAACGGATGGTACACAGTGAAAAGAGGTGAGCAGTGTGGCGGCATTCATAACGCCGGGTTCAAGGGATGTGGTGGCTGATTGGCGCAATCAATTGCGCTGCCACACCGTTCCGCCAGATAATGTTTACACGGTGGCGCCTCGGGCGCTGCCAGAAAGGACTCTCTTCCTTGAATACGCAAACTACTTTTCGCCTGGCGCCCTGGCAGCGCCCGGTCGCGCTCAGTTTCTTGCTCGGCTTCGCGCTGCTGGTGGGCAATTTACTGAGCCTGGGAACGGCTCATGCGCAGGCCGCTCTCACCTGCCCCAAGATCACCAGCTTTAGCCCTACCAGCGGCTCAGCAGGGGTCAGTGTGACGATCACCGGCTGCGGCTTCACCGGAGCGACGAAAGTCACCTTCAAAGGCGTCTCAGCCATCTTCACTGTCACCTCCGACACGCAGATCACGGCTACAGTACCCAGCGGAGCTGCCACCGGCCGGATCGCCGTGACAACTTCGAGCGGCGCAACAGTGCAGAGTTCAAGCAAGTTCGCCGTGCTGAAAGCGCCTCCGGCGGTGACGCTCTCGCCGTCAGCCGGACCTCCAACCAGTTCGGTGAGTGTGAGCGGCAGCAACTTCGGCAGCTATGAGGCGGTCGATATCTACTTTGACACGACTGATGAGGCGCTGGCCGCCACGAATGCCCAGGGCGCGTTTTCCGGGACCAGCATCCTGGTTCCCGCCAGCGCCCTGCCGGGCACGCACTGGATCACAGCGGTGGGCCGGCACAGCGGGCTGAGCGCGCAGACAGCGTTTACCGTGCAGACCAACTGGGTGGAGTTCGGCGATTTGCCGCAACATACCCGCGCCAACCAGTATGAGAACGTCCTCAGTCCAGCCAATGTTGGCAGCCTGGATGTAGACTGGTCGGCTGCCACCGGAGCTGGCATCTTTTCCTCCCCGGCAGTTGTCAATGGCGTAGTCTACGTCGGTTCGAATGACGTGAACCTGTATGCTTTTAACGCCCAGACAGGCGCGCAACTGTGGGCGGCGGCCACAGGAAATGTCGTTGACTCTTCTCCGGCAGTGGCAAATGGGGTGGTCTATGTTGGCTCGGAGGATCATCACCTCTATGCGTATACTCTGCCCGGCAATGAGCAATTCCGGCCAGCCGGACGACCCAATCCGGCAAACCTGCATCCCAATCTGAAGCTCCACCTGTAGGGGCCGATTGATCGTGCCCAGGGGGGCAGGGCGGGGAAACTACGGACGCACATGGAACGCGCTTTCCCCACCCATCCCCGCAGGGCGCGCTGAATCACGCCCCTACAGTTCGCTCAAAACTTCCGCCACAACGCTATCCAGGTCTAGAGTTTTTCCCTCTTCCCAGGCAGAGGTAAATTGTTCTGGCGAAAGCGCCGCTTCACACTCGCCGCGAGCGACTTGCAGGTCTCGATTGATATCTACCATCTGAACAGCGGGATGCGGGTGGTTTTCAACCAGGCCCAACCATGCCGCCGCTTGCAGCGGTTTGCTTCTGAGTACCCACACTCGCGCCGCTGCAACGAGCGCCTTAAGTTTATACGTACTGCCAGGAAAACGACAGGCCATCTCCAATCCTTCACGCAGGCACGCAAATGCCTTGTCTTCTTCATGCAGTTGCAGGTAAATGATAGCAAGGCTGTTCAGATTATTGGGTAACAGCAAACTTGTTTCCATAGAACGAGCAGCGATAAGACTTTGCTCGAAGTAGTCCCGCGCCTTCTCGCAGTTCGGCAAGCGGTTCGCCCACGCCCCAGCCGAGGCTGTCTTCATTCTGGAGTAAGCGCCCGGCCACTTGAATAGCCAGCGGCAGCCCTTCCAGGGCGCGTGCTTCACCCGGGCGGCTGGCAACCGTCTCAGGGGTCAGGATGCCGAGCAGTTCAAGGGCCAACTCATCGGCCAGAACCGGCAGGCGGTACAGGCCAGAGGGCGTAGGAGCCAGCGACCGGGCTACATCATTCAAGCGGCTGGTCATGACCAGGGCGCAGGCGCGCCCGCCAACTTTGAACGGCACAGCGTGTTCCACACGCCAGATGTCGTCTACGATCAACAGCATACGCCTATCGCGTAACACGGCGGTGAGTTGAGCGGTGATGGTCTCCAGTTGAGGAACCTGTCCGGGGCCGGTGAGATGAAGCGCCTCGGTCCATACCATGAGTTCGGCTAACAGATTTGGTGCTTCTCCCAGCGAGGTCCATAGAACACCATCAGGGAACTCACTGGCAATAGCGGGATCATGCGCTAGCGCCGCGATGATCGTACTTTTGCCAACGCCCGGCCAGCCATGAATGACGGTCGCGGGGCGCATCTCACCATTGATCCCAACGCGCTGTTTGAGGTCCCGCACCCCGGCAGGGGTTTCACCCCTGCACCCCGAGTTATGAGTGGATGGCAGGTCAGGTCCCGCTCCGGGTTATGGCCACGACACGCTTACGATTCTACCACTTCTGCCATAGCCCTTCAAATGCCTGGGCAACGAGGCGACGACAAAGTGTATTCTTTATTGGCGCTGTGTGACAAGATTTCACGCCTGATCCGCGCAAGAAATTGCGTCGATGTGGCGAGGAAACGAGTCACTATCTTGTTTTTGGCTCAAGAATTGGGTATGCTTTGAGCAGCAGCGTCAAACCGATGAGTTTGAAAACCATGCAGGGCACCTGGCGTGCGCTCTTGATCAATACACGTCCCCGGATGGCGCGCTGTTCCACCGCATCGACTTCTACCAGCAAGGGCTGAGGAAGCTGGGCAAAACCACCATTGAGCGATACAGCAGGGTGGATGTGACCGAAGCCTCGCATCTGATCGAGAACAGGACTTAGGGCTATTCACTTGACAAATAGAATACACGTTCTTATTCTTTACTTAGAATAACTTCTGGAGGGAATATCATGGGGGCTGATTTCGCGCACCTGCACGTCCATACCGAATATTCATTGCTGGACGGTTTTAGCCGCACCAAAAAACTCGTGTCGCAGGCTAAAGCTTTGGGGATGAATCACCTGGCCATCACCGACCACGGCGTCATGTATGGCGCCATCGAATTTTACAAGGCCTGCAAAGCGGGCGGCATCAATCCTGTCATCGGCATCGAGGCGTATCTGACCGAAGATATGCACGACCACTCGAAACGCTACAGCGACGACTACCATCACCTGCTGCTGCTCGCCAAAAATAACACGGGCTATTATAACCTTTTGAAACTGACCACTATCGCCAATACCGAGGGCTTCCACCTGCGCCCGCGTATTGATAAGAAAGTCCTGGAAAAATATGCCGAGGGGTTGATCGTCACCTCTACCTGCCTCTCCGGCGAAATTCCCAAGTTGCTGCTAAAAGAGCACCAGGAAGAGGCCTATAAAATGGCCCGCTGGTACCAGGATGTCTTCGGGCCGGAAAATTTTTATCTAGAAATTCAAGAGCATCACGGCATTTTTGAGGATAACCAGCCTTCGCCACAGGGACGGCTCAACCAGATGCTCTATCAAATGCACAAAGACCTGCAGATCGAGATGGTGGTCACCAACGACCTGCACTACGTCGATGCGCACGATGCCGCCTCGCATGACGTCCTGCTCTGCGTGCAGACAGGCAAGCAGTTGAATACGCCCAAACGCATGAAGTTCGATAGCCATGAATACTATCTGAAAAGTCCAGGCGAGATGGCGCAACTTTTCCCCGACTTGCCCGGCGCCCTGCTGAACACCGTGCGCATCGCCGAACAGTGCAGCGTCGACCCCCTGGCCTACAAAGCGCAATTGCCCAACTATGATATTCCCCCTGGATATAGCTCGCAAAAAGAGTATTTGCGCGCCCTGTGTATGGAAGGCGTCAAAGAACGTTTTAGCGAACTGACCGAGCAAATAGAGAAGCAGATCGACTACGAAATCGATTTAATTAACGAAAAAGGCTTCGTCCCCTATTTCTTGATCGAGTGGGACTTTGTGAACTACGCTCGCTCGCATGGTATTCGCTGCTCGGCGCGTGGTTCTGCCGCCGGCAGCCTGATGGCCTACACATTGGGCATCACCAACGTTGATCCCCTGCGCTACCAGCTACCTTTTGAGCGCTTCTTCAATCCAGAACGCGCTGATATGCCCGATATCGACATGGACTTCCCCGATGACCGGCGTGAAGAAGTGATCGAGTATGTGGCACGCAAATATGGTGAGGACTGCGTGGCGCAGATGGTTACCTTCAACACCATGGCGGCCAAAGCATCGGTCAAAGACGTGGCGCGCGTGATGGGCGAGCAGGAAATGGGAGACCGCATCACACGACTCATCCCCACTGGCCCGAATGTCACGCTACAAAAATCGCTCGACAGCGTCAAAGAACTGGCGGATCTGTACAAGCAGAATCAGGTTGCGCAGGAGATCATCGACCAGGCCTTGAAGCTGGAAGGCGCGGTACGCACCACCGGCGTGCACGCTGCCGGTGTTATCGTCGCTAACGAGGCGCTGGAACACTTTGTGCCGCTGCAATTGCGCGATCCCAAAGACCCCAGCAAGGGGCGCATCACGCAGTACGAGCAGGCGCATCTTGAGGAACTCGGCCTGATCAAATTCGACTTCCTGGGCCTCTCCAACCTGACCATCCTTGATAATACGCTTAAATACATCAAGCAATCGCGTGGCGAAGAGGTGATTCTGGAAAAGGTGCCGCTTGACCCGGTGGGCGACCCGGTGCAGGATGCCAGGCGTAAAAAGGCTTTCGACCTGCTGGCAAGCGGTGAGACAACCGGCATCTTCCAGCTTGAGGGCGCGAAGATGACCGAGTACATCAAACAACTCAAGCCGACATGCATTGAAGATATCATGGCCATGATCGCGCTCTACCGGCCCGGCCCCATGGATAGCATTCCCGATTTCATCGACGCCAAGCATGGGCGTAAGAAAATTACCTATCTCGATCCGCGCCTGGAGGAGTGGTTGAACGAATCTTATGGCGTCATCGTGTACCAGGACCAGGTATTGTTTATCACCGTCGGACTGGCGAACTTCTCCTGGGGCAAGGCCAACAAGTTTCGTAAGGCCCTCAGTAAAAAGAAGATGGACGAGGTCGAGGGCTACAAGAACGATTTCATCGAGGGCTGTGTGAAAAACAACGTGAAGCGAGAGGTGGCCGAACAGCTCTTCACGCTGATTATGCCATTTGGCGGCTACGGTTTCAACAAGGCGCACGCGGCCAGCTACGCGGTGGTGGCCTTCTACACGGCTTATCTCAAAGCCAACTATACAGCCGAGTTCATGGCCGCGACCATGACCACCGAGGCTTCGGATGCCAGGAAGATTGCCAACGCTATCGCCGAATGCAAGCGCATGGGCGTCGAGGTGCTGGGACCGGATGTCAACAAGAGCGACCGGGGCTTTACCGTTGAGGGGGGAGGCGTGCGCTTCGGCCTGCTTGCTATTAAGGGAATCGGCGAAGGCCCAATTGGTGAAATCGTGCGGGCGCGCACCGAGGGCGGCCCTTTCAAGTCGCTGGCGGACTTCTGCACGCGCGTCGATCCTAAATTCGTGGGCAAGGGAGCGCTCGAGACATTGATCAAGGCCGGGGCGCTGGACTCGCTGGCCGCCGGCAAGCGGCACCAGTTGCTCGACGCCGTGGAACGCGCCATGCAGTTCGGCAAAAACGAACGAGCCGCGAAAGAGCGCGGCATGATCAGCCTGTTTGGAGAAATCGAAGAGGTTGAAAATGCCTTCGAGTTCGCCCTCAACCCGAATGCCGAGGAGATTCCGCGCAAGCAGTTGCTGCAATGGGAAAAAGACCTGGTTGGCGTCTATATCTCCAAACATCCCCTGGCCTACCTCACCGACCTGCTCAAGGAGCGCGTGACCCACACGACGGCGCAGATCACGGAGGAACTTGATAAGCAAAAGGTGGTGCTGGGCGGCACTATCCGCGAGGCGCGGCGCATCACGACCAAGAAGGGCGATACGATGTGCGTTGTGCAGTTAGAGGATATGTATGGCTCCGTCAGCGTCACGGTCTTCCCCAGGGTCTACGAGGAGACGGCGGAACTCTGGAACGAGGATACGGTGGTGATCGTGCGCGGCGAGGTGCAGGTAAGGCGCGACGAGGCGGGTATTCTGTGCAACGCGGTCGAACAATTGCACGCGGCAGAAGAAGAGATGGACCGCAAGCGGTACCAGGTGTGGCTCAAACTACAACTCAGCGGCAAAGACGAACGCTCCATTTCCGATGATATTATCAAAGTGCAGGACATCTACCGCTATATTCGTGAGCGCCCGGGGCGCGACCACTATGAAATTCTGGTCTCCAATGGCGAGTGGCACGCTCTCCTGACCCCCAGCGATAATACCATGTTTTACACGCCAGAACTGCATAGCAAACTGGAAGAGGTGCTTGGCCCCGGCATGGTGGAAGCAAAGGTGATGGTATAGGATGGAAGACGACCGGCGAGTGACATGAACAAGATATGATAGAGTAAGCAGTATGAAATGCAGGATATCCTATGATAGATCTCCTGCATTCCATAAGGCCATAAGCAATCCTGCTGGCTAATAAGCCGGTAGCATTTCCGTTTAGTTTATAAGATCTGGTCAGGATCAATGCCCAGCGAACGCAGCCGCTCTGCATAGATCTGAGCTTTGCGTGCCTCTGCTTCGGCTTTCTGACGTTCTGTCTCAGCCCGCTGATGCTCGGCCTCAGCTCTTTTAGCCTCTCGCTCAGCCCGAAGCTGCTCCATTCTTCTGGCCTCCGCTTCTCTCTCAGCCCGAAGTTGCTCCGTTCTTCTGGCCTCCGCTTCCGCATCAGCACGACGCGCCTCGGCCTGCTCCCTAGTCAGGCGCACATCTCCCCGGCTATCATACAGACGCAGGTACTGCTCATCAGCAACCAGCGAGCTATCCAGGCGTGGACTCCAGAGTTGTCCATGAGCATCCAGCGATAGCGGATGCATTAGCCCGGTCGCTGCATCACGCTGCCAGCCGAACAAACGCTGCCCCTTGCGTCGACTTAGTGATAGCATCGGGTCGTTGGGATCATAAGCGTAGTATTCCTCTACACCCATGCGCGCATATTTCCAGACCTTCTCCTCCAGGTCGTTAGCCCAGGTTTCTTCCGAGCCAATCTCAAAGACCACCTGGGGCGCAGGGCCATACACGCCGATGCGCCAGCTTTTCACCCGCCGGAACGCGGCTCCCTGGATCACGGCGATATCAGGGGCAATCGGTCGCTCATTCTTGTTGGGGGTCTGATAGAAGTTCAGATTCTCATAGATGGCGCAGAGTTGCCCGTGAAAGAGCCAGGTGAGAACGGCCATCAGGTAGTTCACCAGCAGAGCATGGTCCGCGGTTTCCCCCATCACGTCCTCCTCGGTGGGGTGGGAATCGTAGTAGTACTCTACCTCGTCTTCAATCTGCCTGGCCATGAACATTTCCTTTCTTACATGCAGACCGCCTACCAAGGTCTCTTCGTCCCCCAACCTGTTGTTCTGTAGTGGCTTCCCTGGCCTGTTGACCGGAGAAAGCTGATTTAATGATACCATAGACTTACAGCAGCTACAAGTCGAGCTTTCATATGATTACCTCTGAATATGGATTACCCTTCCCAAACATAGAAATGTGCGGTATGCTTTTTGAGAACCATATTATCAGTATGCTTGTGAGAGGGCTTAGTACAACGTGAGTTCAGAGCAGAGAGAACCAGCACAGGACAACCAGCGGCAGCGTCCCACCTCGGAATTATGGGGAGCCTGGGAGCAGCCGGACGATACTCAGCCGCAGCAGCCTGCGCTCCGGCCACAATTCCAGAGACCGCCAGTGCCGGGTGGCTCTCAATTTAATCCTGCCGACCCACAGTTCACGCATCGCGAGCATGTAACGGGCGCGTTGCCTTCGCATCCGTCAGAAGCCCCATTGTTCCGGCCTACAAATGCCCCTTTTCCAGGATACCAGAACTCAGTACAGGGGCAGGCGAATTTAGCGCCAGGAGCTGGCTATCCACCGCCACAGGGACAACGGCCGGGTTATCCGCCTGTGCCGGGTCCATCTCCTATGCCACCACCGTCACAGGGACAGGGGCAGGGCTATCCGCCGCAGAGAGCAGGTTATCCCGCATATCCGGGGAATCCGCAGTATCCATTCTATCAAGGTTATGGTCCCTATGCGCCACCGTCGGGCTATAACGGCTATGTGCCTTATCCACCATATCCACCGGCCGGCTACTATCCATATGCGCCCTATGCATGGCAGCAACCGGAGCCGAAACGCGACTCCTATCTCCTGGGTGTTGGTATTGCAGCCCTGGTCGGTTCAAGCCTGTTATTGCTGGCGGGGCTTGGCTGCCTGGGATTGCTGGCGCTGTTCAGCATCGCGCCGAAGCAGAATTTGAGCGCGAGCAGCATTTTCGCCAGTGTCGTGCTGTTCATCGCCTTTGCCATCACGGGTGTAGTCGGCGGCATCGCCGGGCTATATCATAGTATTCGCCAGGTATTTCTCAGAAAACCTTCGCGGGATTTTTCTCTGCCCCGCTTCTGGATTTTTGTGATCCTGTATTTGATCGTGGTCGGTATCGGTTTCCTGCTGCATACGCAGAAACAGGATGTCACCTATCCCGCGCTGACCGTCGTGCTGATCCTGCTCGCGGGACTCTTTCCCGCGCTGGCAGTGGTGGCGCTTGGCGTAAGGCGGCTGCATTTTCCTGGAAGCGCTGCGTGGCCGACGACCTGGCGTCGTTTCACTCTGGCATTGCTCTGCGGCGCTACTCTGAGCATTATCATTGCGGGTGCATTGGAGTTAGTGGCCGGCGTGCTGCTGGTGCATGGCCAGACAGCAAATCCTTTAATTTGCGCCGACCAGCCCAACGCGCCTGGCTGCCAGAATCCAGGCGTCTATACGCTGCTCTTGATCATGATAGCAGTCATCGCGCCCATCGTCGAAGAGACGGTCAAGCCCATAGGAGCGCTGGTGTTGATGGGCCGCATTCGCAGCGCCGCTGAGGCTTTCACGCTGGGCCTTGCCTGCGGCATTGGCTTTAACCTGATCGAGACAACGGGCTATATCAGTTCCGGCTACAATGACTGGCTCAGTGTAGCGCTGATTCGTACCGGTTCGGGATTGCTGCATGGCTTTGGCGCCGCCATGGTCACCCTTGGCTGGTATTACCTGATCCACGGCAAAAACCGCCGTTTCTTGCTGGCTTTCCTCTGCTGGCTCTATGCTGTCCTGCAACATGCCCTGTGGAACGGCTCATGGGGCCTGGTACTCATCCCAGGACCAATCGGCGATTACTTCAACAACGCAAACGTGACGGTCGGCCCATACCCAATACCCGCTTACGAGATCATCAATATCGTGGAGGCGCTCTTCATGCTGGCCTTCTTCATCTATATGACGGGACGGTTGAGAACAAGAACGCCCGCATTGCCTTCACCTGGCGAGGATCAGGCGGCGTCAGAAAGCGGTCAAAAGGAGACGGTACGAGCGTAACCTTTACTTACTCTCTCTAGAGGGCGACTACCAGGGTACGCCCTGGAACCGCTCGCTCCTCATCGCGCTGGAATTCAGCAACTTGAAACCCTGACTGCTCGTATAACATGTAGTGGGTAGTTGTTGTGCGCTTTGCAGAACAGCAGAAAAAGGAGGGTTCCGTTGAAAACATATAAAATCTCTTCGATTCTTATCGGCTTGGCGCTGGCGGTCACACTGCTCGTAATGAGCGCGTGCAGCGCGCCTGGCGCTACCGGCAGCAGTTCGCTCACTGTGATGCAGGTGTTGCAGAACAGCGCGAAGGCCATGCAGAATCTCAAGCCCGTCCACTTTGATACAACGACAAAGGCCTCTTTTCAAGGCTCATCATCGGCATCCGCATCGTCTCCGGGCGCTATCACTGTCAACTTGAAGGCGACCGGCGACCAGCAGGCTCCGGATGAGCAGGCGCAAATTTCGTTGAACAATATGATGAACATAGCTGAGGTCGTGACAGCCGACAAGGTCTATGTCCAGAATACACAGGGAAAGTGGTATGTGCTGAATAAGAGCGATTTGAAAGGTCAGTCGGGCGACCTGTTGAACGGCAGTAATCTGTTCAATATGAACACCTTGATGTCGATTCTAGAGCAGGTCAAGCTGACCGACCACGGCGATCAGACGCTAAACGGGCAAAGCCTGCGCCATATCACCGCAACACTCGACAAGAACTCGCTGCAACAGATTCTGACCACGAATAGCCAGATCAGCAGTGCCATTGGCAAACAGAACATCGATACAATTCTCAAGTCCACCAAATCGTTCAATTCGACCCTCGACCTCTGGATCGATGAAACCAGCTTCTACGTCCACCGCGCCGAACTAAAAGTCAACGCGAACGCGGATCTAAGTTCCCTGGCTACTCCCGATACCCAGAACGGCGTGAAACTGCCGTCAAACGCGACAATTACCCTCGATTCAATTGTTGACCTGAGCAATTTCAACAAGCCCGTGACGATCACACCACCAACAAATGCCACGCCGACGAATAATCCCGGCGTGATTTTTGGCATGTGATGAACCTGGTATGCCAGAGGCAACATATGTTGCCTCTGCTATATATTTTTTGAACATGGACGGATGATACGTGGACAACAACGATTTCTTTCGCGATAGAGATCTCCTTCGTGCCAATCCTGCTCTAACAACGCTCCACTCGCAACGTTTCTGGTTCCTCTTTTTTACCGCATCTCTGGTGGCACTGTTAGGGTTGCGCTTTGTTGTATATGCACTGTTCAGTGACAGCGGCTCCTCTTCAAGCAACTCCATAATTTATGCCTATCTCTGTATGTTGATCCTTTATGTTTTTCTCGTTATCCTGAGCTTCTTGCAAGAACGATACTGGCGACGTATCGAGAAACTTCGCTTTGCAGCTGTGAAAGGTGATCGCAGCTTGCTGGCTGATGAGCAGCCTATACCTGATACCCTTGCCCTATCATTGCCCGCGACGATCAGGTTACGCCCCAGTAAATGGCTCATCCTGCAGATGTTAGGCTGGACTGTCGTAGTAGTGCTGATAATTATAGGAGCGTTTCACCTCTTCTGCAGTAATTTCGCGACGTTTACCCCGGCTAACTTCCAGGCTTTCGCAGCGTTCGTCGCGTTGATTGTAGCGCTCCTATGGGGCCTCTTCGTCCTGTTCATCCTCGTTTACAAACGACTGGAGATCAAAATAATGGCGCAAGGTCTGAGTGTCAATCACTTTGGGAGTCACCATACAATTAAATGGGATGAGGTAAGGCTTTTTGCCAGGTACTCGACATTTAGTGATCCCAGAAGGAAACGCATCATTACCTACGAACTGTCCAGTACAACAAATATCGTCTACTTATCATGGATACAAAGCAAATCATTTCCGGCAACTATAGAACCGGCAATCCGTCTTGAGGAATATCACAGGCGGATGCGGGCTTTGCTCTCGCTTATTGCGGCAAAGACCGGGCGGCCGCTGTATGATCTGGGTGGCAATCGTGGTTGATCGTTTAACCCGTTGAGAGAACCACTTAATCTCAACCGAATCGTAACTTTTTCTCTATTCAAGTTCCCAAGCGGTCAGGAGAAAACGATGGAACTACAGGCTTACAGGACATACCGGAGAAACGAATGCGCCGTATTTCTTAAAACTGCTGAGCAGTATGGGGGATTATCAAATATGGCAGGTGGATATCCATTGCTCATTAATGGTGTTCGCATTTTGACCTCCGAGGCGCTCTATCAGGCCTGCCGCTTCCCACATTTGCCAGAAGTTCAAAAATTGATCATCGGCCAGAAAAGCCCTATGGCTGCGAAGATGAAGAGCAAGCCTTACCGTAAGGATTCGCGTCCTGATTGGGATAGTATTCGAGTTCACGTTATGCGCTGGTGTTTGCGCGTCAAATTAGTACAGCATTGGGAAAATTTCGGCGAACTGCTGTTGTCAACAGGAGATAACTGCCATCCACTCATAATTCTTGCAGCGGGCCTACGGCCCGTCAGGACGGGAGGGGAAGCAAGCGGGGACACCCCGCACCCCGGCAGGGGTGAACCCCCTGCACCCCGAGTTATGAGTGGATGTCAGGAGATAAACCTATCGTTGAGGAATCGTACAGAGATCAATTTTGGGGGGACAAACCTGCGGATGACGGAACCTTGTGCGGAGCAAATGTGCTTGGCAGATTACTGGTAGAACTGCGCGAACAACTAAAAGCTTCAGATCCTCAAAAAACCTGGGTAGTAGAACCGCCGCCTCTTTCGGATTTCCTGCTTCTGGGTAGACCTGTTGGTTCTATCGAAACAGTCAGAGAAAGGGTCAAATCTGCACTGGCTAGTGGCAAAATACAACAAGTATTAGATGTTCAGACACTACCACTTTGGCAATAACTTATAAAGATCTGAAATGCTATAGAGGGGATGGTGGTCGCGAGGAAGTAAATTTTCATTGACTTCCCAGCCTATCTCGTTTATACTCCCATCATAAACAACATCATCTCACCAGACAGGAGACACCCTTGAAAAACACGGGCACATCATACAGGCAGTAACGCTATCACTTTCCGGCGGAAAACGAAGCGACGGCTTTCCAAATAAGCCGCTCATAGTTCCGCCACCATTTGTAGACGTTTCTTCTTACTGCCGTATGCCGCGCTCGTGGGATTGAGCAGGCTCCTTCCTCATCAATGAATTGCTCCTGCCAAGACATCCCCTCTGCTTCCTGAACAGGAAACCCTTGTTGTTTTTCAGCAGCAGTAGCACGGCATACGCACGAACTTTTTGCTATGCGAGGTATACTTATGCTATTGCAGGCACGTAACATTTCAAAATTCTACGGCGCCGTCACCGTACTCGAGGATGTCTCCTTCGTCCTCAACGAAGGCGAGCGCATCGGTCTCGTTGGCCCCAACGGAGTCGGCAAATCAACGTTGCTCAAAATCTTGATTGGACAGGAAAGCGCCGACTCCGGTTCCTTCTCTTTCGCGCCCTCAACCGAATTTGGCTACCTGCCACAGACAACGCCCGAATTTTACAGGCACACGATGCAGGATTTGATTCTGGAAGCGGCCGGCAATTTGCGCCAGCTGGAAGAGCGCATGCGCGAACTAGAAACCGCTATGTCCACCGCCGCTGAAGAACAGCTTGCCGCCTTAATGGAAGAATACACGCTCATCTCAGGCCGTTTCGAGGATCGCGGCGGCTACGAGCTTGACCACAAGATCAACACCATCCTGGACGGGCTGCGCATCTCCTACTTGCCGCGCACTCGCGAGATGCAGACGCTTTCGGGTGGCGAGAAGGCCCGGGTAGGACTGGCAACGCTACTTCTGAGGTCGCCGGATTTGCTGCTGCTGGACGAGCCGACCAACCACCTGGATGTCGCCAGCCTGGAATGGCTCGAGTCTTATCTCGCGCGCTACAAAGGCGGCATATTGCTCGTCTCGCACGACCGGCAATTCCTCAATCGCGCCGTCAACGCGATTTTCGAGATCGATGAGTACTCGCATCACCTCAAAAAGTACGAGGGCAACTACGATACTTACGTGGCGGCAAAAGCGGCTGAGCGCGCAAAGTGGGAGGAGGACTACGAGCGGCAACAGGAGGAGATCAAGGAATTGCGCAAACGCATCCGCGAGACGGCGCGCAATGTCGCCCATAATCATTCACCCCGCGATGGCGATAAGATGGCCTATGATTTCTTCGGTGGACGCGTCCAGAACACCATCTCGCGCAACGTGCGGGCCGCCGAGGAACAGCTGCAGCGCATCGAAGCCAATGCCATCCCCAGGCCGCCGAAGCTAATGCAGGTCAGCTCAAACTTTAACGCGGAGCCGCTGCAATCACAGGTTGTCATCAGCGTCGATAAACTTACGAAATGTTGGGGCAGCAACTGCATTCTTCGCGATGTCAGTTTCACGATAGCCTCTGATGCGCGCATCCTGCTCTTCGGCCCCAACGGCGCAGGCAAGACCACGCTGCTCAAGATACTGATTGGTCAGGAACAGCCCGACAGCGGCGAAGTGCGCATAGTAGACAGCGCCCGCACCGGCTACCTGCCCCAGGACCCGGAAATGGATCTCAACAAGACGGTGATCGAGACGTATCGCTACGGCCAGGTGGGATACGAGGCTGAATTCGTGGGCAGGCTGATCGGCTATGGCCTGTTCCGGCTTGGGGACATGCAAAAGAAAGTCGGCCAGTTAAGCGCCGGCCAGCGCCGCAAACTGGAGATCGCCCGCCTGATGGCCGAAGACCCAAATGTGCTGCTGCTCGACGAACCAACCAACTACATCAGCCTGGATGTGCTGGAAGCCTTCGAGTCCGCGATTCTGGCCTTTCCTGGCCCGGTAATCGCGGTTTCGCATGATCGCTGGTTCATGCAGCGGTTCGGTGGGAAGGTGTGGAAGCTGGTGGAGGGACGGATGGTGAGGGAATGATAATCTTTAATCATAACCAAGACAAATATAACCAATAGCTTGAAAGAATGTAACGGAGTATGGTATTGTTATCTGAGGGGCAGACTTTTTCAAAAAACCTTGCCTCGTAGGATATCTTAACATAGAGCAGGCTTTCAGCCCCTCGCAGGGGAAGAAGGCGGGAACCTGTTTTATTTCGTCTCGATTAGCAAAGGAGAAGTAACTTGTCAGTAGCGCAGGAATTTCAGAAAGCAAACGAATCTTATGCCGCGAATTTCCAGAAAGGTGATTTAGCTATGCCGCCTGCCAGGCATGTAGCGGTGCTTACCTGCATGGATGCGCGCATCGATCCAGCCCGCGCGCTCGGTCTTGAAGAGGGAGACGCGCACGTTATCCGTAACGCCGGTGGGCGTGCCTCAGAAGCGCTTCGTTCGCTGATCATTTCCGAACAGTTGCTCGGCACCACCGAGATCGTCGTTATTCACCATACGGACTGTGGTATGCTCACCTTCAGCAATGCTGATCTACAGGCGAAAGTGAAACAGGACCTGCACGCCAACGCGGACAACATCGACTTCCTGCCGTTCAGCGACCTGGAACAGTCGGTGCGTGATGACGTTGCGTTTCTCAGAAATTCGCCGTTTATTCCACAGAACATCGACATCAGCGGCTTTATCTATGATGTGAAAAGTGGAAAGTTGTTACCCGTGAGCTGAGATAGTTAAGGTCGGCAGAAACCAGGGCGACCCCTGGTGGTTACCCTGGTTTGGATCCCTCTAAGAAAAGATAGCGAACAAATTGCCAAAACTGATACTGATAAAACACGCCCAACCGCAAATCGACCCGCTTATGCCGGCGCGAGCATGGCCGCTCTCGCAAGAGGGCAAACTCCTTTGCCGGACGCTGGCTGATAAAGTAGCGGTATACCAGCCGCAAGTGATCGTTTCCAGTACCGAGCCTAAGGCAATAGAGACCGCCAGGATCGTTGCCGGGCACCTGCATAAGCCTTTTGAGGTTCTCGCTGGACTCCACGAACACGACAGGAGCAACGTGCCTTTTTATTCTCCCCAGGTATTCGAGCAATCGGTTGCCATGTTCTTCCAGAAGCCTGCTGAACTGGTCTTCGGACGCGAGACGGCTGCGCAGGCGCAGGAACGCTTCTCGCGAGCTGTCGAGAGTGTGCTTGAGAAGTATCCTGATAGCAACATCGCGATTGTAGCGCACGGAACGGTGATTACGCTGTTTGTGGCCACTCACGCGCAGATAGAGCCGTTCGCGTTCTGGAAAGGGTTGGGGTTGCCATCGTTTGTGGTGATGGAGAGATCGGGACTGGAAGTTGTAGAGGTAGTGAATCGGATTGAATACGAGGAGTGGGGCTGAGAGGACTCGAACCTCCGGCACACGGTTTAGGAAACCGTTGCTCTATCCACTGAGCTACAGCCCCATTGCTACAATTCTACCATAGAAGTCAACGTAGCTTCAACATGCGACTTTTCCACAATCTAGAACATTTGTACACATACTTATCCACATTTCCCCTGAAAATCACCCAACCTTCATTGGGCAGCGCATTGTTCCGCTGCGCGCTCAGCAGTCGAACAGAGACCAGCAGATGTCGTTCCGCAACCGCTGGTCATCGAGTACCAGCTCGCGAATCGCCTCCGGGAGCTGGTCGCGCTGCCACTGGCACTCGCGCCGCCCTGTGCTCTCGCCCTCTCCTTCCGGCACGGCTGCACGTACGGCCTTGATCGCATAGGCGGCCGCACCCAGTTCGTGCGCGGCGACGTGCGCAACGCATGCCGCCTGGCCAGCAGCATAGGCGGCATAGCGGGCTGCCCCGCGCAGATCTCTGGCCGCGCCCATTGCGTGGCCGCCTGCCGCGCGGGCCTGAGTCATCTTGATCTCGCCACGCGCCCAGGCGTGGGCCTGCTCGATGGCCCGGCGCGGGCGCGGGTCCTCAGGCCGAACCGACTCGAAGAAGCCAAGAACATGCTCCGCGCACAATGCCGCCCACAAGGCGAGGAGCCGGTGATCATAATCGGTGAGGGTTCCACCACGGCGGATCGTCACAAAACGAGGGTCGCGGTCTTTCGGCAGGATCATACCAACAAACACATCCTTTCATTCGCTCTGACCAGGGTTATTATATCGCCAGGCCCTCACACCGGGCAAGCTCTGGGCGCTTTCAGCTACTCATTTTGTTCGTTTGATTTCTACTTGATTTTTGCTGAGATTCTTTTTATACTTGGATAAGGAATAAAGGCAGTAGCAGTAATCAAGATAGTTTAGAGAACACCAGGAGGCAACACATGCCTATCGTTGAATGGGATGGCAAGACACTCAAAGAGTATAAGGGTGAACTGGATGATGATCAGCACCAGCGCAAGCAGAAGGGGCTTTCTGCGTGGCAGGACTTACTTGGGGGCGATTGCTCATCTCACAGGCCTGGAGCCGCTTTCATTGCACTGGGACCCTGCCTCAGCAAAGCAGGCAAAAATAACCTGGAACGATAAAACCTTTGCTTTCGAAGAACAAGAAGACAAGATGAAAGTCGAGTTGCCAAATGTAGACCCTGAAGATCTGCTGCAAGTATTACGTGAAGCTGGCAAGGATCCCAACACCATCCTCGTCGCAGGAAGTTTGATAAAAAGCGGCAAAGATATTGACTTCCTGGATGAAGAATACAAGATTAAGAACAGCCACCAGTATGTCATCCTGCGGGTTGATGAAGATGGCAGTCTCTGGCTCTGGGAACCAAAGGCCGGGAAACTCGAAAAGCCACTTCCAATCAAGAAGTTCGCACTGCTCTTTGACGATGTGCTTACTGTAAATTGTAGTAAATCGCTCTTTTTCGAAAAATGAGGAGTGTTTTTCTCGCTTGAAAATTCCTCGTAACTTATTAAAGCGTGGTTCACCTGCATTGAACTGCTCGTCTCATTGTAAGGGCGTACCCTTGTGGTCGCCCTCCGACTCGCCGCACGATTGCCCTCCGACTCGCCGCACGATTGCCCTCCATCTCAAGCCTTACGAACACCACTAGAGTACCTCTGCCAAAAATGTAGGAGGGCCGGCTATCTATGAGTAGTAGCCGGCCCTTGCCTTACGGGTGCCTGGTTAACGTTCTTACGTACTTTGATAAAGCCCCGGTTACCTGGCCGATCAATCGGCCCCTACGATCACCAGATGTGCCTGTTCATGTACATAAGTTTATCACTGGCCGATAATTCTGGCTCAGGTGCAGTCAGAATTGTTTTGTTACCGACTAATGAAGGTTACTCCGGGACCCGGAGTAAACTGGACGTAGGTGACCTGCCAGGGATACGCTCCCCAGCTCATGTTGCTGGCGATCACGCGATTGCCCGGCAGCACTTGCTCGACTACTGCTACGTGGCCGCCACCATAGGCGCCCTCGACCCACGGCTGTAGATCAACGATGGCGCCGACCGTGGGCAGGCTGGAAACGTGCCAGCCGAACTGGTACGCGCGCGCCGTCCATTCCCATGCCTCGGAATTAATCGTCCATGGCACATAGTAGCCGTGTAACTGGCGGTAACGCTCGTTCGCCCACCACGTGCAGCTCCCATAGGGAAAGACATTGTATGAACCACCCACAGGAGGATTATTCCCCGACGGCTGGCTGTAGGTGGGAGGTTGACTGACCGGCGGATGGTAAGAACTCCCGCCATTTGATCCAGTACCAGGAATGCAAATAACCTGGTTGACATATATGAGATTGGGGTTTGAGATATGATTGTAGGCTGCCAGATTCATATAGGTCGTACCGTAACGACTGGCAATCCCCGCCAGAGTATCTCCCCCAACAACTGTGTATGCTCGATCACCACTGCCACAGGTTGCGAATGATTGCGCATGCGCTTTACCTGCATTCACACCCAGTGTGACTCCTAGAAACAGCAGCCCCAATATGGCCGCTGCACTACATTTCGCTAGAAAATTCGACGCACTACGATTGACAAATAGCCCCAACCATTGTTGGTGTGTTCGCATTGTACCTTTCCTTTGATTTACAACTTGCACCCGCAAGCTGTTGCATTTCTGCTCCACGATTCCAGGATACAAACTGTTACAACCCGCAATCGCGTTGCATAGACAACGTTGCATATAGTAGCACATACAGGATGAAACGCAATGATGCGTATTGAAATATAGGAAAAATTGGCTATAGCCTGCATAAGGTGCAGGTTATAGAAATATGCGCTTGCTTTTGATCCGTCATTGTGTTAATATTAGAACAAATATACTAAACACAAAATCATTGGAGAAGACGTTTTTTTGCATGGAAGAGGCATCTTAAAACAACCTGCATGCCTGAACATTACACATTTCTTATAGCAAACAGTTGAAATTGTCACGGAAGTAATGTAGAATACGTAAAAAGCGTATTTTAACTTTTGACTGGCTGTTTTTTTATCTCTGAGGAGAGGGACCCCATGATTAGAGATCGCGCTGAGAGAAGGATGTATCGTAGAAGTCCGGGCCGCCAATACGGCTACGAGTATGATCCATTACATTCTTCCGGGCAGAGTCGCTCCGGTCAAATAGCACACACGGATGTTCTCCCACAACGCGATGCATGGTCTTCTCAGGCAGTTGCTGGCGGTTCCGCCAATCCTCGCACTACCGGATTACTGGCTCCCCGTCCCGATCCGCGCCGCACGCGCCAGCTTTTGCGCCAGAATATCCTTGCCAGCAAATCAAAGTCGGCCCCGCTAGTTGAAACAGACCAGCCTGTTCCTGATATAAAGACGCGCTATCTTTCGCCGGGTGAAGATCAATATGGGTACGACGCGGAGCAGGACGATACGCTTTATAGCCGCCGCCGCGCGCGTTCTGTTCAGGGGTACTCCTCTCATTCGCGCGCCGGAAGCTACGGTGGAACCGAGCAAGACATGGTCGAGAGCGAGTATGAAGCTGAGGTTCCCGAATATCTTGACCCTGACCTTGGTATCGACGAAGACCAATATAGAGATGAAGACCCGCTTGAACGGCGCCTGGTGAGGCCGGAGCCGCAGTACAGCAGGGCACCTTCGCGCCGCATCGATGACGAGTATGCGCCGGAGGTTTATGAGCGGGGAAGACGGCGCAGAGCACCGCTTGAGTATGACGAGTATGAAGAGGACTACGCTGGAGAAGATGCCTCTGCCGGTGAGGAACTAGAAGAGCGCCCAACTCCTCGCAAGAAGAAAAAGAAAGCGGTCTCGCGGCGCAAACTGCTATTGGGTGCCATCGCCCTTGGTGGCACAGCCGTCGCGGCCTATGAACTGGCTCCTCATGTCCCCGCCGCGCTTGAGAACGCCGGAACAAATATCGAACACCAGATTCAGGATGCCTTCAATCGCGGGGTTGCTGCCGGCGGGGAAGCGGTGCGCAAGGAATTCATCAATGCCCTGGATGATCTCGAGGGCGTTTCCCTCGATGCCGCTATCGGAGCGGCGAAACTCACGCGTACCGCGTACGATGTGTTCGTTTCTCCTATCGTCACGCTTTCCGCCACCATAGCCGGAGATTTTCTTTCGGCCATTAGCCTGGCGCTCCAGACCGGGCGGGGGTGGTTGGACAAAATCAATTACGGCAGCGCAACGCTCGACGCGCTGCAGACCGTAGTGGATAGCTGGGTAAAGCAGGCCCATAATTTGCCCCAGCACTGGCAGGCTGCTACGGATACAGACCTGGACGGCGCCCAGTCTTACCTGCGAGCATTACAGAGAAAAATCCAGCAAGAACAGGCGCTTCTCAATGGCCAGGCGACTCCAACCGCAAAGCCTAAACCCTCATCGACACCTTAAACAATAGTGTTCCGTTCTCTAGGCTGATGAAATTTTCCCACTCAAGGAGAATTACTGTAGAGACAATGGCTTGTCCTTGTCCTTGCCGGCGTTTCAGGACAGGTACCAGGCACTGTTCCTACTTGACTTCCCAGTGTACACAAGTTACCATTACGAATAATAGCTCTTCCTGTCCCATTTCAGCTGGCAGCGGCCGTTTGAAATGGAACGTTCAACAGGTCAGGCTACCTAGAAAGGAGAGGCGAAAAACTTACCCCCTAATTTTCATCTACCTGTGTCAATCTCGTACGTATTGCTTTCGTTCACCTGAGCGTTAACGACAACTGTCAGCTTTACGGAATTATTGAGGAGGTTTCACACATGGCAACAACTGCTGAAAGCGGCAGTGGCAGCGGCGAAGTCCTGCGTTCCGAGCGCATCGCGGGCGGTATTCTCCCCAAGGTTTTGAACTCCTTCGACATGGTCGCCATCTTTGTAGCGATCGTCCTTTTCATCAGTAACTCGGCGGTGGCGACCGCAATTAACGGCGCTCCCACGGGGGGAGCGGCCTACGTCTACTGGATCCTGGGTTTTATCACATTCCTCATCCCGGGCGCCATCGTAACCGGGCAGCTTGGCTTGATGTTCCCCGGCGAAGGCTCTATTTATGTGTGGACAAACAAAGCTTTCGGGGCATTCCTGGGCTTTTTCGCGGGATTCTGCGCCTGGTGGCCAGGCGTGCTGGTGATGATCGCCACCGGTGATGTCGTCGTATCACTGATCCAACAACTTGGTGGTCAGTTCAACGCCAGCCTGCTGGCGGATCCTTGGTCGCAGGGATTGGTGATCATTCTGGTGATCGCTTTCTCGTTCTTCATGTCCGTGCTGCGCTTTCGCGTCACGCAGAACTTTGTCAACATCGTCTTTGTCGCCTATGGAGGGGCGATCGTGCTGATCGGCCTGGCGGCTGTCCTCTGGTTGGTGACGGGTCACGCTTCAAACACGAATTTCTCAACGAGCTGGCTGCCCAGTGGTTCGACCGCCTCGCTCTATGGCCTGATCATCCTGGCGCTGCTAGGCATTGAGGTACCCCTGAACATGGGGGTTGAGATCACCAATAGCCGTTCAATCACTCGTTATCTGCTATGGGGATCGGTAGTTGTAATGGCAGCCTATCTGATCGGCACCTTCGGCGTGCAAATCGCCGTGCCGCTCAAAGACCAGCCCAATCCCTCGGCCATCGCGGAAGCCGTGCAACTGGGCTTTGGAGGCGCCGGTAAAGTGCTCGGTGTGCTTGTCAACCTGATCTTCATCGGTTTCTTCATCTTCAACACCGTCGTCTACAACTATTCCTTCGGTCGCTTGCTCTTCGTCTCCGGCCTGGATCGTCGCCTGCCGACGGTGATGAGCAAGGTCAATGCGAACCGCGTACCCTGGGTGGCGGTGCTGGTACAAAGCATCATCTCCGCGTTCTTCACCGCTCTGGCCTTTATCATCATGCCCTATACCCTGAAGACCGGCTTTGAACCCGCTGACCTCTCTACCGTTGTCTACGACATCCTGCAAGCGGCTGTAACTGTTATCTGGTGTGTCTCGATGGTGGTCCTGTTCATTGATGTGATCATCATTCGCTACAAGTATCATGATGTTTTCAGTCGCATCCGGCTTGCGCCAGACTGGGTATTCTATGTCTGTTCGGTCGTAGGCCTGTTCGCGACCGGCTTCGGGGTCTACGTGACGTTCACCAATCCCTGGACCGGCCTGCTCACGAATAGCCAGTGGGACCTGTGGATTGGAGGGATCGGCATTCTGTCGCTGCTGATAGGCGCGGTACTTTTCTTTGTGGGTCAGGCCACAATCCGCTCCAATGTCAGTGACGAGGAGGTTATCGCCCAGGTGACGGGCAGTAATACATAAAGCAGAGTTGGATAAAAAAATCGCGGGCCGATTACCTGGCCCGCGATTTTTTTATCCAACTCTGCTTTACCTGTACGAAGCCGGGGCCGAGTTGATAGCGCCCGTCTCCTCCATGATTTGCCGCAGTTGCTTCGCGTCGAGGGTTTCCTGCAAGCGCAGGGCCTGAGCGATACGATCAAGAGTCTCGCGATGCTCTGTCAGCAGGCCGACGGCGCGATCATAGGCCCATCTGACGATGCGATTGACCTCTTCGTCGATGATCGCCGCGGTCTTCTCGCTATACTCGCGTGAGCCATTAGCCAGCGGCGTTCCCGCGAATGGATCCTCGCGCTCGCTGAACGAGATGGTACCCAGTCGCTCGCTCATACCCCAGCGGGTAACCATCTGGCGGGCAATGGCGGTGACGCGCTGCAGGTCGTTTTCCGCGCCCGTCGTGATATGGCCAATTGCCACCTCCTCGGCGGCACGCCCGCCCAGGGCAGTCACTAACTGCGCCTCAAGATACTCCTTCGAGTAGTTATAGCGATCATCCAGCGGCGTATACTGCGTCACGCCGAGCGCCTGGCCGCGCGGCACAATCGTCACCTTACTGACGGGATCGACGTACTGGGTCAGCAGGCCGGTCAGGGCATGTCCACCTTCGTGATAGGCCACCACTTGCAAATCCTGGTCGCTCAACACGAGCGGGCGTTCCGCACCGAGCAGGATCTTATCCAGGGCTTCGTCGAAGCACGCCTGCGTCACGGCATCCAGGTTGCGGCGGGCCGCCAGCAGGGCCGCCTCGTTCACCAGGTTGGCCAGGTCCGCGCCAACCATGCCGGGTGTCGCGCGCGCAATAGTGATGAGGTCGACATCTTTTGCCAGAGGCACATTGCGCGTATGAATCTTCAGAATGGCCAGCCGGCCATTCCAGTCCGGGCGATCCACCGTCACGCGCCGGTCGAAACGGCCTGGGCGCAAGAGGGCCTTATCAAGACCGTCCGGACGGTTGGTCGCTGCGATAACCACCACGGCCTGGCGCACATCGAACCCATCCATTTCCACGAGCAGCTGGTTCAGCGTCTGCTCGCGCTCATCGTTACTATTGATGCTGGAGCCGCGCTGGCGACCGACGGCATCGATTTCGTCGATGAAGATGATGCTGGGCGATGCTTTCTTGGCCTGGTCAAACAAATCGCGCACGCGGCTGGCGCCAACGCCTACCAGCACTTCCACAAACTCGGAGCCGCTGATGGAGAAGAACGGCACACCGGCCTCGCCAGCAACCGCGCGCGCCAGCAACGTCTTGCCGGTTCCAGGAGGGCCGACCAGCAGCACCCCACGCGGAATCTTTCCGCCGAGCCGCTGGAACTTGTTGGGCGTCCTCAAGTACTCAACCACTTCGATGAGATCGTTCTTGGCCTCATCGACGCCCGCGACATCCGCAAATGTCGTACTCGGCCTATCTTCCAGCACGACTTTCGCGCGGCTCTTGCCGAAGCTGAAGATGTTCTGCTGCCCGGCAGATGCGCGGCGGAAGATAAAGAAAAAGATCCCAAACACCAGCACCCACGGTAAGACGTTAATCAAAAGGGTGACTAGCAGATTGTTATCGGGAGGGGGTACCGCCTTGTAACTCACATGATACTGGTTCAACAGCGTCACCAGGTTGGGATCGCCGTTGGGCAGTTGAGTGAAGTGGAAGCTGGTTCCTGTCTTCTGATTGCCGCTCGCATCGGTAATCGTCTGCGTCGTCTTAAAATCGCCATTGACATCCTGGCCCTGGAAGGTCACATCTTTGACATTCCCCGCTTTCACCTCCTGGTAGAAGGTACTATAGGGTATTTCAA
This sequence comes from Ktedonobacteraceae bacterium, assembly GCA_035294305.1. Classification (GTDB taxonomy): domain Bacteria; phylum Chloroflexota; class Ktedonobacteria; order Ktedonobacterales; family Ktedonobacteraceae; genus DASRBN01. The sequence goes on from DATGLD010000026.1 coordinate 122,878, forward strand.
TGGCGTTTGGATTGCTGGAGCTTGAGCCGGGATTAAAGAAGTATTGAAACAGATACCAGCCCAGCAGCACCACGCCAACGATAATCAGCGAACGCACGATGAGTGACATGTTTGATTTTCGCGGATTATTATTGCCATTTCCGTTGTTATTGCCCCCAGTATTGGGAGGCAGGGGATTCGGCCCCCCATCGTTGGGGTTCCTTTGGTACATATAGAGAGCCTGAGCATCCATAGATTCAGACCTGCTTTCTTTGGAATCGAAGACCACCTGGGATAAAGCTTTGTAATGTTTTATTGTATCGCATGTGCCAGAGCATCTCAACAATTGCTATCTGGAAATAGCTGTTGCCATGCAGCAGAAAATTCCCGCATGTATACTATAGGTACGCTACAGATACGTTTCAGATTACCAGAAGTTACATCTTCTGGCAATTTCCGGGCGAGACTGCTAATTTGCCTGCCGTTTTAGGCCTATAATGTCGTATGCTTCTAATTATAGGACGTTCCAGGTTAGAAAAATGTAGATGAATCGTGTCAATACAGTATATCACGCCGCAAGGGAAAGCAGCCCGTCCTGAAGCAAAGCATCTCTGGCCGACTTCTGGGCAATCACCAAGGTCAGGCGACTGAAAAGTCGAGGCATGGGAGGTCAAATGGTGGACCTCCCAAGATGGAACTTTTAAATCGCGCTGTCACCAGGGTCATCGAGAGTTGACAGGTCGCAAATGTTGTTGTATGATATGGGAACCGGCGCGGGGTGGAGCAGTGGTTAGCTCGTTGGGCTCATAACCCAAAGGTCGGAGGTTCGAATCCTCCCCCCGCTACTAAGCACCCCTAAAAGAAAAGGCCGGTAAACATTGACGCGGGATAGAGCAGTGGTTAGCTCGTCGGGCTCATAACCCGGAGGTCGCAGGTTCGAATCCTGTTCCCGCTACTTTTTTTGCCTAGTTCCGCTTACAGAGCAAAGAGCTATAACATTCGTTGCTCACCAGTCCTCAAGCTATCCTTTATTCCTTTGCAGGGTGATTTATACCTTGCTGGTAGCAACACAGCTTTCGTTCAGTGTAGTTATCCAGCGTATGCTTCATCCCCAATATACCTGTTAAGCGGCGGGCAACAGCAAGGTGGGATATCTTTGGAATGGCTTAGCCCAAAAAGAAGAAGTTGGGGGAGAAGAACAACCAGAAAAAGGGAATACAGCATGCAGCAGACGATGAATTGTAGTAGCGGTGACAGGATTCGAACCTGTGACGCTCGGCTTATGAGTCCGATGCTCTACCGACTGAGCTACACCGCCATGCTTGCATTTTAGCATACGTGTCAAGGGGTCGTCTCTGCCATCCACTCATAATTCTTGCAGCGGGCCTACGGCCCGTCAGGACGGGAGGGGAAGCAAGCGGGGACACCTCGCACCCCGGCAGGGGTGAAACCCCTGCACCCCGAGTTATGAGTGGATGTCAGGAAGTCTACAGCATAAACTTAGACACTTATTGCTCTCACGAGGACAGCAGATCTAAACTTGCTGTCCTCTCTTCATAAGGTCGCCACTTCGACCTACATCCCATTGAGAATCCGCTGCTTTTCGGCCTGGAACTCCTCGTCGGTCAGGACGCCGGATTCGCGTAGCTGGCCGAGCTGCCTGAGTTGGGCAATTCTATTGTCTGCCGGGCTGTTTGCGGGCGCCTGGTAGGGCTGCTGGTATTGTTGCGCGGGTTGCTGCTGGTACTGCGGCGGATAGGGCTGCTGGTACTGCGGATACTGTTGTTGATATTGCTGCTGCGCGGAGCTTCTGGCGTTTCTACCGACCAGGTAGCCCAGGCCGCCTGCCATTACACTATCCAGCAGCGTGCCCATACCACCCCCCAGGCCGTAACCGCCTATACCGCCAATAGGCAACAATGGAAAACCTCTTCTGCGCACCATGAACGGCCCTCCCATAAATGGGCCTCCCATGAAACCTCTCTCAAACCTGTGATGATACATTATTTACCTCCTTCCGCTATATTTCTTGTAGTGTTAATTTGAGCCTACTGTTGCTGAGCTTGCTGCCGGGCCGCCGCCAGTTCCTGTTCGAGCTGTTCGAGGGAACCACGTGGCACCATTCCCCCGATGAAGACTTGCGCGTTAGCGCGATCGACCGCTGCTTGCAAGCGGTCGATCCAGGAGTGCTCCAGCAATACAATCACTGCCGGGGTATCCATGGGGATGGCGTTGCTGAGCGTCACGATATCTTCCGGCGTGATTACCCCCATCAGACTGTCCCTGATAGAGCCAAGATTTGACACCTCGGCATCAGTCAAATCGTGTACTTCCAGCGCCGAGATAGTGCCGCCGGCATTCTTCCTGACAAAAACCAGGTCAACAACGCGGATCAGCCCGTTTTCCTGAATGGCATTGAGTTCGGGCAAAATCTCGCTCATGAACTGATTGCCCGGAGCTCCGATAACGAGATATTCAAGTGGACCTACAGGCATATACTTCCTCCTTTTGTCCCAATATAGAATGTTCTCCAGGGCGCGCGCCCCTTCGCACACCGGTATCTTCTTAGATCAGAACCTGTCTTCCTGTAATTAATACGGATGATTAAGGGGCAAGTTTCGGCCAACGCAGTACTATTTGATAGGAGGGAACCTATGCCTGGCGCAGCCCTCGAATTGCTGGCGAGGCAAGGCACATTATTCCCATCAACAGGCAGAGCAGCACCGCCGTCGCAAATGCGAACGGCACGCCGAGCGTCCCCAGCAGCACGCCGCCGACCATGCCGCCGAGCGGATAGCCGGCCACATTCAGCGCCCCGCGAGCGCCGAAGATCTGCCCGCGCACCTGCTCGGGAACCAGGCGCTGCGCGATCGATTGTTCTACCACATAATAGGGCGCAGCCGCCAGTCCCGCCAGGCCGATTACAACAAGGGCAAGAGAAAGTGCATGAATAACGATCAGCGGAGCAAGTGCCAGGCCGCTGAGCAGCAGAATCGCGGCCAGCGTGATACCCTGGCGACGACTCTTTGTCCAGCGCTGGCTGATCAAGGCCAGCGAGAGCAATGAGCCAGCGCTGAACGCAGTCATTAACAGCCCATAGCCCGCCGAACCCGCGCCCAGCGTCTTCTGGCTATACACCGGAATGGCGACCTCGGTCAGTCCCTGCATGAAGAGGAAGAGCAGCGTCAATGTAGAGAGCAAGAAGACCGTTTTCATACGGAAAAGCGTGCCGAAGCCGAAGAGGTTTCCAGCTCGTTTACCCGCCCCTACCCCTTCATCCTGAGTATGGGAGCGCTCTATACGAGGAAGCGCCAGCACCATCGCGCCCATTAAGAGGAAGGACAGGGCATCGATAAGCAGCACGAGCGGCGCTCCCGTGAAAATGATCAGGAAGCCCGCGATGGCCGGGCCGATCAGCGTCGAGAAATCCCAGCTGATCGCGGCAAGCGAATTGGCGCGTTCAAGTTCGCCATCGGGTACGATTTTAGGAACGACGATGTTCAGACCTACGCTAGAGGCTGGCGAAAGCACGCCGGAGCATAGGGCCAACGCATAGACCATCCAGAGGTGTAAAGCGCCCGTCAGGTAGAGCAAAGGAATGGCCGCAATGATGCAGGCGCGCCCAAAATTATCCACCGCCATAATGGTGCGGGGCTGGTAGCGATCCAGCAGGCTGCCCATCAACGGGCTGGCAACGACCGCGGGAAGCTGGAAGCAAAGCACGATCAGACCGATAGCGATACCCGAGCCGGTCAACTGCAAGACGAACCAGATCAGCGCCACCACAGTCAGTTGATCACCCACACGCGAAAACATCAGCCCCAGCCATAAACGCAAGAACGCCGGGCGATACAGCGGCGAGCGAACCCGCTCCTGCTGCGCGGAAAGTAGCTTGCTCATGGATGCTCCCCTTTTTTGATATACTCGCTCAACAATCCCCCTACACTCTCCAGTACCTCGCTGCGCAGGCTATAGCGGTAATCGCTCATACGCATGCGAACGAGGCCGGCCTGGCGCAGGGCCGTCAGGTGGTGCTGCATGGTCGTTTTTGGGACACCAAACTCATCGGCGATTTCTTGCAACGTATAACTGCCCGTCGCCAGCCGCTTCAGCACGCGTAGGCGGCGTTCGTCGGCCAGCGCCTTGACAAGACGCACCAGCCGCGCCGGGGGCGTCTCGCTATCGGCAGTAATACTCTCATCGGCGACGGGATAACAGAAGATGCGCGTGCCCGCTCGCTCACCAGAAGTACTCCAGGGACGCAGGATATAGGAAGGAATGAGTACGACGCGCCGTATGCCCGGCTCCGGGAGGTATTCCCACCCGGTAGCCACCTCGATCAATTGTTCCGCCGGCATGCTCGCCTGCAAAGCGCGCTTGGCCTCGGCATCTCGCGTCAGAATAGGCAAGATTTGCGGCTCCTGCTTCTGAAAGACCTCGTCGTACCAGCGCCGCAGGATGTCTACCAGCAGGCGCTTCGTGGCCTCAATATCGAGCGCGAGCAGCCAGCGCAACGTTCTTTGCCAGCCGGCATCATTGGGGAACGACGTTTTGAGCAACTGTTTTTGCGCGCCAGCGTCTCCCTGCGCCGCCTGGAAGATGATATCGGGCGGCGTAACGCGGCGATGTTCGCGCACATAATATCCCAGCAAGTGCAGGCGTATTTCGAGCGCATCAGTCTGCTCAAGGAAGTCAAGAAAGGTAGGAACGTCTCGCGGCTCCGGGCAGTCGTACACCAGGCTGAGTAGATGCTCCCACACCTGGTTGGTACGAAAATTGAACTGCTCGATGGTTGCCAGGAGGTCGGGCGAGGCCTGTTGACCCACACTGTCAAACCAGACCGGCCCTGCTTCATAGCTGGCCCGCCTTGCCTCATCGCTCAGCACATACAGCGTCATCAGGCATTCATGGGCCACGCTGACCTCGATTTCGGCGGCCAGGGAAGAATGCTCGCCAATTCTACTCTGTCCGGGCATACAATTTCTCCTCAATAAACGACTATACTCATATCAAATGAAATTTTTCATTTGATATGAGTATAGTCGTTTGAAAAGCGTTTGTCAAGAGGAAGATTCGGTATTTCACGTTCCCTTCGCGAAGGGCTTGCCTGGGGCGAGCAAGATCAGCGCCATCGCTCCCAGTAAAAGACCCGCGCCAGGCAGACCGAAAGGACCAAATTCCTCATGAAAGAGCATCCACGCGAGTATAGCTGCTGTTAAAGGCTCACACATGGTGACAATACTTGCCACCGTCGCGGATACCGAACGAATGCCAACCTGAAAGAGGATATAGCCAAGAGCGGTGGGAACAGGCCTGGGAGAATGCGATCATACTTCCCATGAGCATTATTACTCCCAGATCAAGACGCTTAATGTGAAAGAGGCTGCGCCCAAGACGCATCCAACATGCGAGAAAAAACAGAGGTGTTGCGATAGCCAGGCGTAAAAAACTCAACGATAGAGCATTGGTCACACCAGAGGTATACAGTGTCTGGTTCGCAATGCCAACCGTGCCCCAGGAAACCGAGGCGCAAACAATGAGCAAGAAGTCACGACGAGATGTATCTTGAGAGAACATGAACCTATCCTTTCCTCAGATGCACATGCAGAAACGTTGAAACAATGCAAAGAGGGCAGGATGAGCATACGAACAAACACACAAACTATTCTAAAGTGTGCGTTAGAAAGAGGATAAAGTCATTCTCCCTGCCCCAGCGAAGGGCAATGGGAGGAGGAGAACAATGAAGAGGTGAACCTGAAAATACCAGACCAGTCATCGTAAATTTATCCTTGTCTATAACAAACTGGAAGCATTCCGCTTCTCCTCTCTCAGTATAACAGTGAGGAGGGGAGAATTGTCAAGTTTGAGGGGCCTGATGACAGGGTAATTGAGAAGTCCAGTAGGGACGAGCCACTGTCCCTACTGAATTTTTCCAACCGCATCGGGGAATCCGTTCGTGTCATTCTGAGCGCAGCGAAGAATCCCCCGGCGGTCGCAGGCTCCTCTCGTCCTGGAGACCCCTGAATAATCACGAAAACGGATTGAAGGTCACGGATGATTTAATGCTGAAATGGCCCCGCTATGCGCCTCACAATAATTTTCACCTGGTGCGATTCGTACATTGAATCCGCAAGGCTCAAAATGTCAGATGCGCTTATCCAGGGCAGGTAGAGAGAGGCTTTGCTCCCCTGCGGCGTATTGCCCCACAGGATCATAAGTTCGTCAGGCACCTGGGCCTGGGCAGGTCTTGCCTGAATCTCGAACGGATGTGGCATCCGGCGGGAATCAATAGCGCCAGGATTCGGACCATCGACCCATGCGATGTTACGCTGTGCCAGCTTATCAGATGTCGACGACGAGGCGCCTGCCGGTATCGGCGTATCGTCGAAGCGAATTTCCGCGATCAAGCACTGGTGCGGCGCTCTCGTAATCACCTGGTTAAGCGAGTAGAGTTGAATACCGCTCCAGGGACCGTCCCAGTTGCCTGCCGGCGGTGTTAGCGGCAGAAATGCCTGCTGTGGCTGGTTGATATCGAGCCAGCACCCAAAAAATGTATCCACCTCAACGCCAGGATTAACGTTGATAGTTTGTACATTTGGCGCGTCGTTCTGGCTGCTCATATTTACCTGGCTGGTCAGGTTGACCCGCGGCGTAGCGAAACAGGGAATCGTGACGTACTCCGGCGTCCCATGCTGGTCGTTCTGAACACCGAGCAATGGAATCTTGTGTCCATTCAATGTGCCATCCGAGGCAAACCTGTAGGTTGTTTGCTCGTTGAAATTCGACACCGTCGATTGGGCCTGGAACAGGCGGAAAAAGACACGTACAGCCTGGGCCTTAGCTCCTGGCGTTTTCCCTTTCAGTCGCACCCGTGCCACAGCAAAGTTGAAAACGAAATTGCCTTGATTGTCCTGCTGGAGAAATTCGAGGGCAGAGGCATCCTCGTCCTGGGTTAGCCCATCGAAAGAATCGCCCGCTACATTTCCGTTGTTCTGCGTCAGATTCTGGATAACAGTAGCGATAAAGTTGGGAGCTTCAGCAGGGTCGGAACTGATGCTCGCGCCAAAGCGGGAGACGGTTTGATTGGGCGGAACTGCCACTTTGAAGAATCGCAGATCAAAACTCAACCACGACGGCTGGGTAGGGTTTTGCGGATCGACATCCACAAAGTAAGGGTTCTCGCCCTTTACCAGCTCGATATTGGCTGAGGCTGTTCGAGTAACCTGACCCACCGTGATGCTGGCATTCAGCGTGATAACCGCGGCCTGGTCCAGTTGCAGAGGCGTGAATGCGCCATCCCCATTAAATGTGACGGTATACGGGTAAAGGAAACGCTGGGTTACCAGCTGCAGCGTTGGGTCTTCAGCGATGATAGGCAGCGGGCCTAACTGATTGACCTGCGGAAGATTCGCGCCGATAGACGCCAGTTGGGCGCCGGTCAATGATGGATTCAAATTTGGGTCGAGCGTTGCGGTGATAGTTGGCGCAGGATTTGGGTTCGGATTGTTGAGATCGCCCGGCAGCACGAAGCCCAGTTCTTTGCCTGAGAAACCATCAAGCGCCACCCAGAATGCCCCGGAGAACGTGGCTGTACCGGGTAATTGAAGGTCAACCTCGTCCTGCGCATACGTGCTTTTTTCCAGGATCAGTTCGCAATCTTGCGTCACCGGAGCATACTGGCAGTCAGCAGACGGAGCCGGGCAACTCGAAGCGCTATCCGGCTTCACCACGGCGCATATGTAGTAGCTGAAAGAGAAGCCACCAGGAGGTGAGGCCTGATTCGTGCCGAGGAAGTTATCGGAAGCATCAAAGTAAACGCGGGTCAGATTACCGCAATTGACGTCGCAGGGATCACAAACTTCGGGGTTTTGTTTATCCACCCTTGGGTCCACAATCATTTCGGCTATCTCATGGCTGATCACCATAGCATAAACATCGGACAAGTCCTGCAGGGTCAAATTCTGCGCGTACACACCTGCCACGATATATGGAATATTTGCCAGGCCATGATAGCCACCGTTACCACCGACTTCATTAGCCTTCAACCCTTGCGGGCTGATGACATAGATGCACGAGTTCGAGGGCAGGTGATTCTGTTTGGCCATGTCATTTACCCAGCCCTGCAAATCCCCATCGGTATAGGAGCCACTCGGGACATTTGCCGTATAAGTGATGAGGCATGACCGACTACAAGCGGAAAGTACTGTTAAAGTCTCAAGGCTTTAATGTCAATACGACATAGCTCACTTTTTTTGTGCATGGGTTTTCACGAACATTTTCTCTGGTGGGGGTTAGATGTATGAGACCGCCTCGTAACATAATGGGCAAAGATGGGCAATGATCCGTGGATGGGGTGACCAGTATCCATTGACACCGATGCGGTCTCCATGCTATCATCTGGCTGATGAGTAAAAGATATCTGTTCCCCTCGGGCGGTGTAAAACCGCTTTTGACCGCGTAAGCCCGGCACAGATCGTGCTTACGTGGCCGTTTGTGAATAGCGCCCTTCTCGCGCGCAACGCTGATCGCGTTGGTGCCAGGGTGTGCGTTGCCTTCACTCAGCCTCGTATTGATTGGACCGCACCTCGGTCACCGGGCTCCTTTTCCTTTCTTTCTTGCAGAAATACGTCAAACGAAAGGATGTTTTCATGTCCAACACCACCTTCATCCGCCGGAAAATTGAGCCTGTTTACCAGAGAGAAAGCGACCAGCATACATGGACACAAAAGTCATTCCACAACAGCGTGTTTCCCTTTGGCGCAATCGTGACTATCTTTTGCCTTGGCTCGGCCAGGCCGTCTCCTCGCTCGGCACAAGTTGCACGCAGTTCGCGTTTCCGCTGCTCATTGTGGGACTGACACGTTCGATCGCTGCTGCCGGGCTAGCGTATAGCCTGGGACAGCTTCCCTGCGTTCTCCTGAGCCTCCCCGCCGGGGCACTGGTGGATCGCTGGTCGCGCAAACGCGTGATGATCATCTGTACCTTCTGCTTGATGGTGTGTGTGGCGAGTATTCCCCTGGCACTGTTGCTGACCGGCGGACTGCTGCGTCTGCTGCTCCTCTACGCCATCGCCTTTGGCCTGGGAGCTATTTCGCTGTTCGACGAGCTGGTCGAATTGGCAGCACGGGCCTGGGTCGTGCCAAAGAGCCAGCTCCCCACAGCAGTCGCACAGAACGAGGTGATCGTCGGCTCCTGCGCGCTTGTCGGACCCGCGCTGGCTAGCTTGCTCATAAGCATCAGCAGGCTTCTCCCGTTCATCACCGACGCGCTTTCCTCTCTGATCTTGCTTGTCTCATTGTTCTTCATACGCTCGCCCATGCAAGACGAACGGAGGGCGGAGCGTCACCACCTGCTCGTAGAAGTGCGCGAGGGACTCGCCTGGCTGTGGGAGCATCAGGTCGTGTGCTCGATTCTCCTGATTTCCAGCTATATCAACCTCACCATAACAGTTAGTGTGCTGCTCGTCCTGGACATTGTGCAACAGCAGCATATCCCGTCGGTACTCTACGGCCTGATCGTCGCGGCTGGCGGCGTCGGGAACCTCCTTGGCGCGGCGCTCTGCCCGCCTTTGCGGCGGCGCATACGCTTTGGCCTCACGCTTTGCTGTGCTCTGCGCTGCCCCATTTCGAGCAGGAACTTGCCGCGGATGGCGTGGAAGAGATGATAGTTATTCAACTCGCCTTCGAGGGCGTTCACCTCCATTATTAACGACAAATGGAGGTTACAGCAAATCGGCATTTTTGGGGTCAATTTGTAGGTGAGGATGAACTTATTCGCCCCCGCTCCCCGACTCATCCAGTCGCGCCGGATTATCCACCTGATTCAGGCGATTCCAGAGGACATAACCGGTATGTTTCTTAGGCACGTAGTAATGATCCTCGTCAGCAACCATATTCGCTGTGGCTACAAACTCGCCTCGCTCCAGGTGCATCAGGTCGATATATGTCGCCCCTTGTTCAAGCCGCTCTCCCAGCGGAATGATTTCGATATTGCGCAGTTCGTCGTCGGTCAGATCGGCCAGTTTGCCATACAGTTCCTTGATATCGCTAGCGCGCAGCCCGATGTCGGTCGGCTCCGAGCGCAGCCCATAGTTCGCGCCCGCGAAGTCATCGGGTCGCAGATCGTTTTCAAAGTCATCGGTCTGGGCAGGATGACCCGTCGGCTGGCGCTGTGCCTTTTCGTGCATGCGGGTATTCTTGCGTCCGCTGGAAGCGTTCGAATCGCTGCCCGAGCGCCGCTCGCCCTCTTCCATCATGACCTCGGATTGCTCTCTATTCGTTGTCGCCTCCGGGTGCATCACGCGCTTAGAAGGGACTCTGGATTTCTGCGGCAACTTGTTCGGATTCTCATGTTCGCGCGCCTGCTCTTCGTAGGTTTCTTGTTTCTTATATGTCCCGGTCGTAATCGGCGTGCTTTTATCTGGATTATTGCGGCCACGGCGTTCTTCAGCCGGTCGTTGTTGATGTCTTTTGGGCATGATTCTTTCTGCTCTTTTAAAGTAATTCTTCTTGTTGATAATTTACCTGCGCCTGATAAATGGTACGTTCAGCAGGGGAAAACGTGTCAGCGAGGTCGCTCTCATTGTCGTTCACCCTAAAATCTGGTATAGTGAAAAGGCATAAACGTCCCTACCCATCATCACACTGGAGTGAACGACCATGACAGCACACGACACAGCAGCGGCCTCAACCAGCCTGAAACGAACCCCGCTCTATGATGAACACCGCACGCTGGGCGCGCGCATTGTAGAGTTCAGCGGCTTCGAGATGCCCGTTCAATATACCAGCATTCTCGAAGAACACCGCGCGGTGCGCACACATGCTGGCCTTTTCGATGTCAGTCACATGGGCGAATTCAAAGTCGAAGGCCCAGGCGCGCTTGCGTTTTTGCAGCACCTCGTTCCCAACGATGTTTCCCGCCTCGCCATTCACCAGGCGCTCTACACGCAACTCTGCCTGCCCAATGGCGGCACCATCGACGACCTGATTATTTATCACCTTGCCGAAAACCACTACATGCTGGTCGTCAACGCGGGCAGCATCGACAAAGACTTCGCCTGGGTGCAGGAGCAGGCGAAAAATTTCAATGTCCAGGTTGTCAATCAATCGGACACCACCGCTCTGCTCGCCTTACAAGGTCCCGAGGCCCAGTCCATCTTACAGCCCCTGACCGGAGTGGATCTTGCCGGCATTCGCTACTACCATTTCGAGCCGGGTCTCGTCGATGGTATCAACTGCATCATCTCGCGCACCGGCTATACAGGTGAAGATGGTTTCGAGCTCTACTGCTCGCCGGTGGATGTTGTCAAACTGTGGCGAGACTTACTGGCGGCAGGAAAAGAGAAGGGACTGCTGCCTGCCGGACTGGGAGCGCGCGATACGCTGCGCCTGGAAGCGGGTTATTGCCTGTATGGTCACGAGCTAGATGAGCAGACCAACCCGCTCGAGGCCGGCCTGGGTTGGACGGTTAAACTCAACAAGGGCGATTTCATCGGCCACGACGCGCTGCTGAAAGTCAAAGAAGAAGGTCTCAGGCGCAAGCTGATCGGCATCGAGATGATCGAACGCGGCATCCCCCGCGGCGGCTACGCGATTTACGACAATGACCGCCAGATCGGCACGCTGACCAGCGGCGCGCCCAGCCCAACCCTGAACAAAAATATCGGCATGGGTTATGTCGATGCAGCGTATGCAGCCGTTGGCAAACCCGTTCAGATCGACATCCGCGGAAAACGTACGGCGGCGCAGATTGTGGCGCTGCCATTTTATAAACGCAAGAAATAAACGAAAGGAAGACTCGTATTTATGGCAAACCTGAACTACCCTTCCGACCTCAAGTACAGCAAGACCGACGAATGGGTGCGCGTCGATGGCGACCAGGCCACCATCGGCATCACCGACTATGCCCAGGATCAACTGGGTGACATCGTTTACGTCGAATTGCCCTGGGACGCATCTCAGCACATCCTTCATGAAGGCAAGTTCGGAGACATCGAATCGGTCAAAGCCACTTCGGAACTTATTTCACCTATCAGCGGCGAAGTCATCAAGGTCAATGAAGCATTGAAGGACACGCCGGAACTGATCAACGACAAACCTTACGATGATGGCTGGATGGTCGTCATCAAGATGGCCAATCCTGCTGAGCTTGATAGCCTGATGAACGCCGACGAGTACAAGGCATATTTACAGGGGAGATAAACAAACTGCTGCAACCTATTCCTCGTTGGCAAAGCCGCTCACAGACGTGCTAAAATGTAGGGACGCAAAGAATACCCATTTCATTGTGTCCCTATACCTATGTCCCACCATGTAAACTCAAGGGAGAGTTTGTATATGAGCTATATTCCAAATACACCAGAAGACCAGCAGGCGATGTTGGAGACGCTGGGGCTTTCTTCATGGGAGGCGCTGCTGGCACCGGTTCCCGAAAACGTGCGCCTGAGGCGTCCCCTCAATTTGCCGCCTGCCCTTCCTGAACCCGATCTCAAACGTCTCATTAGCGGCATGGCAGCTAAAAATAAAAATCTGGATACCGCACTATCTTTTCTAGGCGCTGGCAGCTATGACCATGCTATACCAAGTATCGTGCCTCACCTGCAGCGGCGTTCGGAATTCGTCACCTCCTACACGCCCTACCAGCCCGAAGTCAGCCAGGGCATGTTGCAGGCTATCTATGAATTTCAAACCATGGTCTGCCAGATCACGGGACTGGACATCGCGAACGCCTCGCTTTATGACGGCGCCACGGCTATGGTCGAAGCCGTGCTGCTGGCCGTCGGCCCCGGCGGGCGCGGCGAGGTGGTGATCTCAGAGGGCGTGGACCCGCAATATCGCACCGTCCTGCACACCTACGCGCACGCGCGCGGCTTCAGCGTAAAGGAAGTACCGACTCAGAACGGCGTCACCTCCATCGAGGCGCTGAACGAAGCGGTCACGCCCACAACCTCCGCCGTGGTGATACAGCAGCCCAATTTCTTTGGCTGCATCGAAGATGTAAAGACTATCGAACCGATCGCGCACAAAGGCAAAGCCGTCTTTGTCGCAACCATCACCGAACCGGCCTCGCTGGGCATCCTGACGCCGCCAGGCGCATATGGAGCGGACATCGCCGTGGGCGAGCTAATGAGTTTCGGCAATCCCATGAGCTACGGCGGTCCCGCGCTGGGCTTCATGGCCGCACGCAGCAAATATATGCGCCTGCTGCCGGGCAGGCTCGTCGGGCAGACCGTCGAAGAGGGGGGCGAGAAGCAGACCGGCTACGTGCTGACACTGCAAACCCGCGAGCAGCACATCCGGCGCGAACGCGCCACCTCCAATATCTGCACCAACCAGTCGCTGCTTGCCGTGGGCGCGACAATTTACCTGGCGGCGCTCGGTAAACAGGGCTTCCGCGAACTCGGCGAACTGTGCCTGCAAAAAGCCCATTACGCATTTCGCCAGATCACGGCCATTGCTGGCTTCAGCGCGAAATTTCGTAGTCCATTCTTTGATGAGTTCGTCATCACGGCCCCCGTTTCCGCGCAGCAGCTCTCAGAGCACCTGGAGCAGGCAGGCATTATCGGCGGCTATCCTCTTGGCGAGCATTACGCCGGTATGAAGAACGACATGTTGTTCTGCGTCACAGAGACGCGCACGAAGGAAGACATTGATCGATTGGTAGAAGTTTTAAGGGAGGCGCATGCATGAGCGTCGAGAAATTGATTTTTGAGAAGGGCGCGCCTGGTCGCAGGGCCGCTACCATGACAACCATGGATGTGCCAACCGAATCGCTGGAGAGCATGCTACCCGCGGGCATGATCCGCGAAGAGCCTGCGCCACTGCCGGAGGTCAGCGAAATAGAGATCGTGCGCCATTACACGCACCTGTCGCAGCGCAACTTCGGCGTCGATACCGGCTTCTACCCGCTCGGCTCCTGCACCATGAAATACAATCCCAAGATCAACGAAGATATGGCTGCGCTGCCTGGTTTCGCCCACATCCATCCCTTGCAGCCGGACAGCACCGTGCAGGGCGCGATCCAGCTTGTCTACGAGCTTGAGCAATATCTTGCCGAAATTTCGGGCATGACCCGCGTCACCTTGCAGCCCTCCGCCGGCGCGCACGGCGAACTGACCGGCTTGATGCTGATCAAGGCCTTTCACGAAAGCAACGGGCAGGGGCATCGCAACCTGGTACTCATTCCCGATAACGCGCATGGCACCAATCCTGCCAGCGCCACCCTTGCCGACTATAAAGCCGTCGAGGTCAAAACCGACCCAAAGACAGGCGGCATTGAGATGGAGCACCTGAAAGCCTTGCTGGACGCGAATGGTGGCAATATCGCCGCCATCATGATGACCAACCCCAACACATTGGGACTCTTCGACAGCAAGATCGTCGAGATCGCGACGCTGGTACACGAGGTAGGCGGGCAGCTCTACTATGACGGCGCCAACGCTAACGCCGTGCTCGGCATTACGCGCCCCGGCGATATGGGCTTCGACGTAGTGCATTTCAACCTGCACAAAACGTGCAGCACGCCACACGGCGGAGGTGGCCCCGGCGCCGGTCCCATCGGCGTCAAAGAGCACCTCGTACCGTTTCTGCCGGGACCTCTGCCGGCAAAAGGCAAGAACGGCTACTACTGGGAAGATGCCGGCCCGCGCTCCATTGGCAAAGTGCGCGCTAACAAGGGCAACTTCGGTGTGCTGGTGCGAGCCTATACCTACATTCGCACCTATGGACCCGATGGGCTGCTGCACGTCTCACAGAGCGCCATCCTCAACGCCAACTACCTGAAGCACCAACTGGCCGCCGACTACGAGATTGCTTTCCCGCAGCTGTGCCAGCACGAGTTCGTCGCCACTGCCCGGCGGCAGAAAGAGGAATCGGGTGTGACTGCGCTCGACATTGCCAAGCGTATCCTCGACTTTGGCATGTACGCGCCGACCATCTACTTCCCGCTCATCGTTCACGAGGCGCTGATGATCGAGCCGACCGAAACGGAGACACGAGAGACGCTGGACTACTTCGTGAGTGTCATGCACCAGATCGCCGAGGAGGCGCGTACCAATCCCGACATCGTCAAAACCGCTCCCCATACCACCCCTGTCGGCAGGCTCGACCAGGCGCTGGCGGCCCGCAAGCCGAACCTGCGCTGGACGCCGGGACAGGAAATAACCCATTAAAGGGGCAATGAGACAAGCCGGCTTGTCTCATTGCCCCTTTAATATTGATAGCTTTTCGAACTTCACATGCCAAAAAACAGGTCTTTGCACGTCCAAAACTCTGGAAAGTGACAATGAAAAATATATTGTGATGGTTCTTATTGTTATACTGGAAATTGTAGCGCTAACCTATTACAATGTCTCAGTGATTCGACTCAGATTGAGAGAAAAAGATCACTCAAATAGAAGGAGATTGGTAGATGCCTTACCAGATTAAACATTACGGTTGGATACCGGATTTACCCGACAAACGCGATTACCTGTATGCCGCACCTTTTGAGGCGGGGCAGGCTCTTCCCACAAGCATCGACTTGCGGCCAAACTGTCCCGCAGTTTACGACCAGGGCCAGCTGGGTAGCTGCACGGCGAACGCCATTGCCGCCGCCCTCGAATTTGATCAGATCAAAGAGAACGAGAATCCGATTTTTGTTCCATCGCGCCTCTTCATTTATTACAACGAGCGCGCCATGGAAGGAACCGTCAACTCGGACAGCGGCGCGCAGATTCGCGATGGCATGAAAAGCGTAGGAAATCTAGGGGCCTGTTCCGAAGACTGCTGGTCCTACGATATCACCAAATTCGAGGAGAAGCCGCCCGATACCTGCTACCAGCAGGCTCTCCAGCACCGTGCCATTGTTTATAAGAGAGTCGTCCAGGATATCAACCAGATGAAAGGTTGCCTGGCCTCGGGCCTTCCGTTCGTCTTCGGTTTCACCGTCTACCAGAGCTTCGAAAGTCCGGAGGTAGCTCAGAGCGGCCACGCGCCAATGCCTGGGCCCGATGAGACGGTACTTGGTGGGCACGCAGTCATGGCGGTTGGTTACGACGACAGCAATAACTGGTTCATCGTACGTAATTCCTGGGGCACAAACTGGGGTATGGCGGGCTACTTCACGCTCCCTTATGACTATGTGACGAGCAAAAGCCTCGCCAGCGACTTCTGGATGGTCAGCCTGGTGCAGTAAAATAGCGCGTAAAACCTGTGGGGAACTTTCTCCACAGGTTTTACATGTTCACCCTCACATTCAATATAAATCGCCGAGCAGCATTTCCCGCGGACTCCCATGACCGGCGGTACAGAAGTTCAATGTGGGCGTACCCTGCCTGCACCGCTTCAAAGCGCCAGTAACGCGTACCCTCCTGTCCATGCAAGCCAGAATCAGGGGGCTCATACACATCTGCTAGCGTTTTGCAGGTCGGCTCACCACCCGACAGCACGTTCCAGCGAAAGCCGGTGGTAGGGTTTTCGCGCAGGCGAACTTCAAATTTCTGGCCGGTTTGCAGGTCTATTTCCTGCCCGTTCGAGCTTTCGTTGTACTGTCGCATATCGGTGGCTCCTCTCCCATTATTATATCAGGTACGAGATGTGCTCAACTTCCTCCCTGGCCCGTAAACAACCTGCTGAAAGCCCCTTACGAACAAGCGGGCTTTTAATGCGACCAGTCCTATGATGGATAACCTTCTCCACCCGCGGCTTAGTAAGGTCGCTCCGGCCCAGCAAGTTTTTGCTATCTATCAGTTCCATGCCGGACTTGATTTCGTTTACATCTATTTCTTGCGCTTTTGTACTGTCTCGATACTCTCCTTTAGCCATGCTAAAAGACTTTCCGGGATGATTTGCGATCTGAGGTTTGCGCGGGTAGCTTCATTGTTGTTAAAAGTATGGCATTGAGCCAGAGGAGAACTTCCCTTCCTCTGCAACACAACCCCTTTTGCTGGCTATATATTGGTACAGGCAGCTTTCTGAAATTGCCAGCTAGTTCTACTTGGTGTACGAATGAAACGCCAGGGGAGAGACAAAAAGGGGCTGATAGGTGGACAAATCCCCGCAAACCAGTTATCATCAAGACGCTCGGAAACAGCAGAAAGCAAATGGAGCCACAAACAAACTCAGGAGTAATCGCATGGAATATGCCATCCTTGGTGGAGGCGCATTGGGATTAGGGGCGGCGTATCGCCTGGCTCAGGCCGGACATCCGGTCATGGTCTTTGAACAGGAACCGGTAGCGGGCGGACTGGCAGCGGGTTTTCGCGTCGGCGATACCTGGCTGGAGAAATTTTATCATCACCTGTTTCGTACCGATACCACTATCATCAAGCTGATCCAGGAACTGGGGCTGAGCGAGCGCCTCGAATGGTCTCACCCGCGCACCGTCTGCCTCATCGAGGGCAAATTCCAACAACTGGATTCTCCAATCACGCTGCTCAAATTTTCACCTCTTGCCATCCATGAGCGCGTCCGGATAGCTGCTGTAGCCGCCTTTCTCAAATTGAGCAGTTCAGGTATATTCGAGGGCAAAACGGCAGAGCCGTGGCTCGAACGCTGGATGGGCAAACATTCTTATGAAATGGTCTTTCAACCCCTCTTCCTGGCCAAGTTCGGCGCGATGCACGACCAGATCGCACTCCCGTGGTTCTGGGCGCGTTTCCACGACCGCACGACCTACCTGGGCTACCTGCGCGGCGGCTTCCAGTTGCTCTATGAACGACTCGTGGAGCGTATCAGTGAGGCCGGAGGAAAAGTCTTGCTCGGCACGCGCGTGGAGAAGGCCGCGCCGCGCAATGATGGGCGCTGGGAGATCACAACCGGCAAGGGAAGCTGGACGGTTGATCGCGTCATCTCTACACTGCCGACACGCCTGACCTGCCGTCTCATCCCGGCCCTGCCGGATGATTATCGCCAGCGTTACGACTGGGGCCAGGCCTATGGCGCACAATGCCTCATCCTGGCGCTCAATCACCAGCTGACGGATAGCTACTGGATCAATCCCTGCGATCCCGGCTATCCCTTCACCAGCCTGGTCGAGCATACGAACTACCGCCCACCCTCCGAATATGGAGGGCGCCACCTGATTTACCTGGGCAACTACCGTCCCATGCATGATCCACTCTTCAAAATGAGCAAAGAGCAGATCATCGAAGAGTCCTCGCCCTACCTCAAACGCATCAATCCGGCTTTTAACAGCACGTGGATTACGGAAAGCTGGCTTTTCCAGGCCCCATTCGCCCAGCCGATTGTCACAACCGAGTATCGCGAACACATTCCCCCACTGCGCACACCATTGCAGGGCCTCTGGGTCGCCAACATGTTCCAGGTCTACCCCCATGATCGCGGCCAGAATTATTCTTTCGCGCTGGCTGACAGGCTCGTGAGGGAACTCCTTCAGGGCGACCACCAGGGTACGCCCTGAAGGAGTTCCCTCACCTTACTGTTTTCTTGCTGACAGGGCTATTTAAAAGTCAGAAGAGAGCCAAGCAAGAGACGAACCGCCAGTAAGGGCTGAGCGTCAAAGGCCCGCATCTGCTGGGGAACATTGCCGACTCCCAAGAAATCGAAGAGAGCCAACAGGAAGCTATTGAGCAAG
>DATGLD010000027.1:0-4793 GCA_035294305.1 Ktedonobacteraceae bacterium
CCATGCCAGAGCAGGTAGGCTGTCTCTTCAAAGGAAGAGTGATTCGCCAGGTCATGAATATCAACGCCAAAGTAGGAGAGTTTGCCCAGTTTACCGTCGATATCACAGATTTGTGAATCGGCTGCTACAACATCTTCAAGGCCAGCAGTGCTAGTGGTCATAGCGATTTCCTCCACAGGAGCATACAGCTTCGCGGCAAGTGGCACCCATATTCGCCCCATCCATCGGGACAACAGCCCTGCCTCCTCAGCGAAGCAAGTTCATATACCGCTTAACAGAGAGAACGACTGAGAAATCTCAGTACTTTTTTCCATCCTTGCCACACCATCTATGTGGTTACGTAGAGTATTATAAGCGCGCCCTTCCTGCTGTGTCAACCAAAATCAATGTTTATCAAAATTTCCTTGCCAGGATACACACTCTGGCAGGATAGTATAGCGCGTATTTTAGAGAGCACTTGCTGGCTTTGAGCATGAAGCAACATCATGGACAGACAATCGCGCCGGAACAATCCCCGCCCTGCTACGTCTATTCGGCTTTTTGTGCAGAACAATAAACCCACCTGCCGAAAAGCCTTGACATTCGATTATCGATAATCTATAATTGCTATGGAAAGCACCGGATCAGGCATGTTCCTCATTGTAGCGGAGATGACATCCCGATTACAGCATGGAGAAAGCTTATGAGTATGACCGACACTGCTGTCCTGGGTACCTTCTATGGTGATGCGGATTTCCCCATCGAGTGGCAGGAGGGTGAGCGCGAACTCTTCTGGATCTACGACGATCTGCATTGCCCGAACCCTATTTCACCCATGTTCTTCGACATCGGTGGCTGGTGGCTTACCTGCGACCACATGTTTCGTCGTTTTGGCACGCCTTTTGCTTCCGATTGGATTGCCAAACGCATCAATGGTTATCTTTACACCGCCGCCGTTCCCGCCGACTCCTCAATACGCGCTGAGGCCACCGAGTATCAGGCGCGTTATGTTCCGCGCGTTCCGCGTGATCCATCCTATGCTGAGAAGATGGGTGCATACATGGGAGCGGTGCTGCCCCATTATGCAGAACATTTTCTGGACTGGTGGCGCGACCGTTTGCGCCCTGAGATGGAGCGCAATTTTGCCTATCTGGATAACTATGACACGGAGAACGCCAGTCTGGTTGAGCTTGCCGTTCTGCTAGAAGATGCCATTGACATCCACGACCGACATTGGAAAATTCACTGGATGCTCAATTTCGCCCAATTCTCTTCTACTCTCAACCTCAACGCTCTGATTCAGGAAGTCAAAGGTCAGGTCGATCCGGCCCTGATGGGTCGCCTGCAAAGCTCGGTCGAAGACCGTAACTGGGACTCCATTGAAGATTTGTGGCGTATTAAAGAGGAGATCAAGCACGATAGCGAACTGAGCCAGGCTTTCAAGGGTGATACGGCTGCCGATATCTGGCGCAATCTGCAAAGTTCGCCGCGTGGACAACGCCTGATTAGTGAGCGCATTGCTGCTCACCAGCAAAACTTTGGCTACAAGTCGATCTGGTCACACGAGTTCGTCTTCCCCACCTGGAAAGAAAATCCGACGCCTATCCTTGAGGTCATCCGTGGCTATCTGGAGACAGACTACGACTATCCGAAGACCATCAACGCCGTCAAGGCCGATCTTGACAAGGCTGTTCACGAATTGATGGATGATGTGCCAGCAGGTGAGCAGCGTGATAGGCTTCAGAAAGCCCTGGACCTCTCGCTACGCATGAATCCTCTCACGCCCGACCACCATTTTTACATTGACCAGGGAACCAATGCCCGGCTGCGCCTGGTATTGATCGCCATTGGCAAGAAACTGGCGGCGGCGCACTATCTTGATGATGCCGAGGATGTTATGTTTCTCCGCTACAACGAACTGCGCCTGCTCATGACTAATCCTTCGGCACTCGATGCCCGCGCGCTCGTCTCACAGCGCCGGGATGAATACGAAGAGGCATATAAAATTCGTCCCCGCGAATGGGTTGGAACCGCGACACAGGTGGCCCTCGATTTTCCCTATAATGCGCTGTGGGGCTTCCCCGAAAAGTTCTACAAGGAGCCGCCCAGGAAGACCGGTGAGGTTCGCGGGTTGGCTGCTTCGCCCGGTGTGGTCGAGGGGCTGGCGCGCAACGTCGCCTCACTGGCCGAGTTTGACCAGGTCAAAGAGGGAGAAATTCTCATCTGCCGCATGACTAACCCGGCCTGGGTGGTATTATTCACCAAGATCGTCGGTCTGGTCACGGATGCAGGGGGCGTGACCTCGCATCCGGCGGTCGTCTCGCGCGAATTTGGTATTCCCGCTGTTGTGGGCACATCCAATGCTACGGAGCGTATCAAAACGGGTGATCGTGTGCGCGTGAACGGCTCAACCGGCATTGTGGAGGTACTGGCTTGACGCTGATACGTACCAGCCTGCGCGCGCAGATCAAAGAAATCCTGCTGGCCCGCATCTTAAATGGGGAATATAAGCCGGGGGATCGCCTGGTGGAACTTCAGATTGCCCAGGAGTTCGGTACCAGCCAGGCTCCCGTGCGCGAGTCCTTGCGTGAGCTTGAGGCGCTGGGCTTTGTCACCACAGAACCCTATCGCGGTACCCGTGTGAAGGAAGTGACGAAGGCCGAATTGAGCGAGATTTATCCCGTGCGGGCAGCGCTGGAGGAGGTTGCCGCGCGCGCTGCGGCGACACGCCTGGCTGGCAACGTGGAGGCCCTGGAAGCTGAACTAGACGCTATGCGGCAGGCGGCTATTGATGGCAATCTGTATGAAGAGGTACGTCACGATGTCGCCTTTCACCGCCTGATTGTCGAAGCTTCAGGCAACAAAGTCTTACAGGATGTATGGAAGTCATTGCGTATCGAGGCGCGCACGCTGATTAGCGTTCTCGCCTCGGCTATCGATCCTGGCGAACTTGCCGAACTGCATCAGCCTGTGCTGGAGGCTCTGGCTGAGGGTGATGGCGAGAAGGCCGGTCGGCTCATCCGCGAGCACGTTGAATACTTTGGTCGTCTGGTGCTCAACAGCGTGCCAAAGGAGCATTCATCGTCCTGATCATGAAGGAGTAATAAGTTATGCCCCGTCTTGTCGATCTTTCCATGCCTGTCCAGAAGAACATGATGGTTTTTCCGCGTATACAGCCGCCCGCTATGCTGATGTACGAAACCTGGCAGGAGTTCGCGGAGGGCATTGGGGCCGCCAAATATGGCGCGAACTGGCTTACTGCGTCCTACCTGGTCATTCAAGGTGATCACGTTGGGACACATTGCGATGCCCTGAAACATATTCGCGGCCCCGAAGCGCCCGGCCCCGAAGGGATTCCGCTGGAATATTGTTTCTCAGACGGCGTGGTTCTCGATTTCCGCGACAAGCCCTTTGGCTATGGCATCACCAGAAATGACATTGATGCTGCGCTTGCCAGAATCAACTATGAACTGAAAGAGCGCGATATCGTCCTCATTCAGACCGGCGCATCCGCCTACAATACTGAGCCGCGTTACCTGACCGATCACGTGGGCATGACTGCTGAAGCGACACGTTATTTAATTTCGCGTGGAGTGCGTTTAATGGGAACCGACGCTCCTACCTTCGATCCACCCGTGTGGGCGATGTTCGAGCGCAAGCAGTTTTGGGAAGCGCACATGGTTATGATGGACGAAGATTACTGGCATATCGAAAATCTCGTCAATCTTGATCAACTGCCGCCCTGTCATTTTCAACTCGCGGTTTTTCCCATTAAATGGGTCGGCACAACCGCCGCTCCTGTACGCGCAGTAGGGATTGTCAATGAATAATATTCTCTGGTTCGAGGATGAAGCGTGTCAGGATATTCGTCTGGCGGGCGGCAAGGGAGCCAGTCTGGCACGCATGACGGCGCAAGGCTGGCCTGTTCCCCCCGGCTTTGTTCTTCCGGCATTTGTGCTTGAGCAATCCGTTGACGCCGAACGGCTGCGTCAGCTAGCGCTGGCGCAAGATCATCAGGCGGCGCAGGCGCTTATCGCACATGCAGAGCCACCACGAGCCACGATTGTGGCGGCCTACGAACGCCTGGGCGGAAAAGTTGCTGTCCGTTCTTCCGCTTGCGCTGAGGACTCTGAGGCGGCCAGCTATGCCGGTCAGCAGGAGACGTATCTTAACGTCTATGGAGGTGACGCTGTCTGCGCTCGCGTCATTGATTGCTGGGCGTCCTTTTTTAGCGAGCGTGCGCTGTTCTATCGCGCGCGTAAAGGCTCGCTCAATGATCTGGGCATGGCCGTTGTTGTACAGAAGATGCTGAACCCGACTAAATCAGGTGTGCTTTTCACGGCTGATCCGGTCAGCCGCCGCCGTGACCGCATGATTATCGAGTCGGTCTTTGGACTGGGCGAGCAGGTCGTTTCTGGTGCAGTGACGCCCGATCACTATGTTGTTGATCACGCAGGCAACATCAAACGCGAGCATATCGTTGCGGAGCGCGTGTTGGAGCCAGACGAAATTCGTCAGCTTGTCCAGTTGGGGGCGCAACTCGCCCGCCGTTTCGGCTGCCCACAAGATATCGAGTGGGCTATCGAGAATGGTACACTGTATCTCTTACAATCCCGACCTATCACAACCTTGTAGGTGAGTCACAGGTAATGCTTCGTGGTCTTCTCCTTTAGAGAGCCTGGAAAGAGGCATATGCAATGCCAGAGAACGTCCCTGAGTGGCTAGCGCCGACATCGCTGGAAGAAGCACTGGCAATGCGCGCCAGATATGCCGATGATGCTACGGTAGTCGCAGGCGGCACCTTTATCGGTATC
>DATGLD010000028.1:0-2192 GCA_035294305.1 Ktedonobacteraceae bacterium
CGCGCCTGCCCCGGCTCCGGCGTCCAGATATTGAGGTTCAGACAGTCCTCACCAGGGATATCCACCTCCGGGAGAAGCGCGTCGAAAGGCGGGAAATAAGGTGCTTTGGGCACCGTCGGACCATAGGCAAGCGCCTGGCGCACACCATCCCATGGCTCGACCGGACGTGGCGGCTGAAAGCGGTTAGGACCAAACGGCGGTGCTGCATAAGGAACACCTTTGAAGGCGGCTACACCTTGCATCCTATTTCCCTCTATAGCCCCCTGGCGAGTTCTGACGATGGTTTGCATCCGGCACCTCCTTATGTTGACAGGTCAGAGAAAATATTGGAAGCTGAAAAGCTTCACAAGCAGTATACCACGTCGAAACTGCTCACTTCTACGAATGCTCTTCACGTTGGAAGGATGCCCCACGCATCGTATGATATACTTCATAAAGGTAGCTTCATGAACTACCCCATGCTTATTTTATCTGCACCCCAGGAAGAGGAAGCACCATGCTAACAGTTGACCTGACAGGAAAATGCGCGCTCGTGACCGGATCGAGCCGGGGCCTGGGCCGCCATTACGCCTTGCACCTGGCTCAAGCAGGAGCCGATGTGATCATTCATGACGTGAATGAGAATGCGGCGGCGGAGTTTGGCGAGGCTCCTTCAGGGCCAGCGGTGGCCGAGGAGATCAAGTCCCTGGGTCGCCGCTCCGCTTTTTTCGCCGCCGATTTGACCAACCCGGCACAAGCCGAGTACCTCGTACAGCAGACGCTGGCAACGCTGGGTCATCTCGATATCCTGGTTAACAATGCCGGGGGAGACATCGGCTGCCGAACGCCGAGGCCCGATCCCAATGATGCCCTGGAGATCGACCCGGACGATATCCGCTGCGTCCTTGAGCGCAATCTGCTTACGACTATGTATACCTGCAAGTACGTGGGATTGCATATGCGCGAACGGCGAGCGGGCAAGATTATCAATGTGGGGTCCGTAGCGGGTCATCTTCCTGTTCACACCGGCATTATCTACGCGGCGGCCAAGCGAGCCATTGCCCACTACACGCGCTGCCTGGCGGAGCAAATGCGGCCCTATGATGTGACGGTGAACTGCATTGCTCTGGCCCCCACCTACACCGGTCGCTTCCTGGCAACACGTGTGGTTGCCGACCAGGAAGAACTCCCCCGACTCAGGCGGGTGGCGCAGCCCGAAGACATGGCCCAGATCATGCTGTTCCTGGCCGGGCCTCAATCGGATTTTCTGACGGGTGAAACCATCGTGTGCTGGGCTGGATAATCAGAGCAAATGCCTCAAACGCCTTCCTGCAATGTCAGGTGTCCAGTCTCCTGTAAAGATATGGAACTCATCCGTCCCTCGGCCCACGCGATGGTAAAGTCGCTTTCACCTAGCTGAGTGCGCACCTGGGCTATTACACGGCCATACATCGCCGTAAGAATAGAGGGTACTGCTACACCGATTCTTTCGCGCAGCGCGTGGGCCATACCCCACAAACGGGCGGCGCGGATCCATTGTGCTTGTAGGGATTCAGCATAGGCAAGACCCTCTATACACAACGCACTAAACCACTGATGACCCAATTCTACTAATATCGAGAGGCCTTCTTCATAGCAGGCATGCGCGGCTGCATAATTTCCCCGACTAAGCGCTAACCAGCCCTGACCGTAGAGGCAAAGCGCACGTCCGCGTCGATCTCCTACCGCTCGATACAGCGCGAAGGCCTCATCAAGCAGTCTCTGCATGGCATCGTGGTCACTACGAAAAAAGGTAATGTAGGCCATCACAACCAGGGCGTCGGCCATACACCCCTTATCATCCAACTCTTTTGCCAGCGTAAGGCTTTCGGTCAGCAACGCATAGGCTTCTGTTGGCTCCCCTCGAAAATATCTTCTCAACGCGAGCAGCCAGAGCGCACGGGCAATGCCTTCCGTATCATCTATGGCCCTGGCCAGACGCAGGCCCTCCTACGCCAATTCATACATCCGGGCATAATTGCCCTCATTAAAGCAGGCAATCGCCAGGATACGCAGCGTTGCAATAATAGCCGCTTTGTCGTCTTGTTCCCTGGCGATTGTCAGCGCCTCTTCTCCTAATATATGTGCCTGCCTGTAATCACTTTTCCAGGTGGCAATTTGCGCCAGGAAACTGAGCGATGACACTCTTCCCTGTTTATCATCCAGATTCTGGC
>DATGLD010000029.1:0-16232 GCA_035294305.1 Ktedonobacteraceae bacterium
GGCCGGCCCCGTTGTGGTCGTCGTTGGTGTGATGGAGCCTGTAGGTGGCGAACTGGGCCTGGTTAGAAATATATACGATAAGGAAAAGCTGATGACAAGGACGGCTAAAGCGAGCAACGCGAAAAAGATGAGCAGATTGCGCTTCCGACGAGGATTGATAGAATTGTTGTTCATTGTAATACCCTCCGGGTTGAGTAAAGATTGTGGAAGTTGCCAAAACGGAGATGTTCAGTATCCTACAGTTTTTACGTTGGAGTAAGCAAGCGGGTTTCATTCTTTAAAGAGCAGAGGTCGTTTGCAACATAGCAGATTATCTGTTCCCGTCATTTTTTGAAGGAAAGAAATCATGCAGAGATAGGCAGTCCGAGAGCGCTGTTTTAAATTGCTTCATAATATTTCTCTTAACTTCATTATAGTTTATCAATTATCTTCTTATTGCTTGATAAAATAATGAGAATGAGTTTATAATTTCCTTGCAATGCTCGTTTGTTTTGCGAGGGCAAGGGATGGCTCTTATCCCGGCTGGAGTTCATGCGCTACGCCCCCTTATTTATAAGCAAGAAAGGACTGACACGCATTATGTCAAAAGGCCGCATGTCTCTGTCTCTCTGGCCCAAAAATCTGCCTTTTTCGTCGTCTATCGCTCTCTTTATAAGGGCAGGTCTTCTCCTTCTCATGCTCGCGGGAGCAACAGGACTGGCAAGTACGGTGTATGCGAAGACCGGCGCTGCAACAGGCGCTTATCATCCGGCACCGGCAAACACAGCGGTGCTAACCAACAAATACGACACCTACCGGACAGGCGAAAACCTGAATGAAACCATTCTCAATACAGGCAACGTCAATGTGAACCAGTTCGGGAAAAAACTCTCGTACCCCGTTGACGGGCAGATCTATGCGGAGCCGCTCTTCGTACCCAATGTCAGTGTGAGTGGCAGCCTGCATAACATGGTCATCGTAGCGACCGAACACGATAGCGTTTACGCCTTCGATGCCGACCAGAATTTACTGTTGTGGCATGCCAGCTTCATTCATCCTCCCAATATCACTCCGATCCCTAGCAGCGACACAGGATGTGGCGATCTCACACCGGAGATCGGCATTACCAGCACGCCAGTAATCGATCCCAATACCAACATTTTGTACACGGTGGCTGCGACAAAAGAAAACGGCCAGTACTTCCAGCGCCTGCACGCCATCGATATTACGACCGGCAACGAAGTGAAACAGCCGGCTACGATTAGCGCGAAAGTCAAGGGCAACGGTGATGGCAGCATCAATGGGCATATCACCTTTAATGCGCTGCGCGAAGGCCAGCGCGCCGGCCTCTTGCTACTGAACGGTGTGGTTTATATCGCCTGGGCCTCCCACTGCGATATTGGCCCCTATCATGGCTGGGTGATGGGATATAACGCTTCCACTCTCAAGCGCATTGCGGTCTATAACGACTCTCCAAACGGTTCCGAGGCCGGTATCTGGCAGTCCGGTGGTGGATTGGCCGCCGATGGTAATGGCAACATCTACTTCATGTCCGGCAACGGCACTTTCGACCTTAAAGGTGGCGGCAAGGATGCCGGGGATAGCTTCGTCAAATTAAATCCGCAGAATTTATCTGTTGTGGACTACTTCGCTCCTTTCAACCAGATTTGTCTCGATGAGGAAGATGGGGATCTGGGTTCAGGCGGCCCGCTGCTGCTGCCTGCTGAGAACGAGATCATCAGCGCCGGAAAAGAAGGGCGCATCTACGTCGTCAATAGCCAATCAATGGGAGGATTTCATTCGATCCAGAACCCGTGCAGCAAGCAGTACCGTACCAATGTGGACAGAATTTTGCAGGAATTTGGTCCTGGAACCATCGGTGGTCTCTTCAGCACGCCCGCATACTGGAACGGTTCTAACGGGGAATACGTCTACTTCGGCGGCACCAATGATGCGGTAAAGGCTTATCTGCTGACCAATGGGTTGCTCTCGAAGAGTCCCACGTCGCGCACGCCGGAGAGCTTCGGCTTCACAGGTGGCAATACTGTGATCTCCAGCAACGGCACGACTCCCGGCACAGGCATCCTCTGGACGCTTGATCCCAACGCCATCCTGCATGCCTACGATGCGACCAACCTGGGCACCGAACTCTACAACACGAGCCAGAATTCAGGGCGTGATGGGCTACCCAGTTATGTCAAATTCTCGACGCCAACGGTCGCCAATGGCGAGGTCTTCGTGGGAACGCAGGGCAGCCTGGAGATTTATGGATTGCTGTAAAGATGAAGGTTTTATTAACCGGCGCTTTTGGCAACATCGGGATGAGTACACTGCATGAGCTATTGCGCCAGGGACACGAGGTGCGTTGCTTTGTATCCAGGCGCAAGGTTCATACACGCACTGCCAGGCAATTCGCGGGCAAGATAGAATTGATACAGGGGGACATCCGGCAACCGGCAGATGTGGTAAAGGCAGTGCGGGATCGAGACGTGATCATTCACCTGGCCTACATGCTGCCACCATACAGCGAGGAGCAGCCCCATCTTGCTCACGCGATAAATATCGGCGGAACGCGCAATCTGCTTGTGGCCGCCCGGCACCTGCCGGAGCCGCCCAGGTTTTTCTTCTCATCCAGTTTTGATGTTTTCGGATATACGCAAGACCAGCTTCCGCCGCGCAGGGTAACCGACCCAGTTCAGGCGACAGACCACTACTCCACGCACAAAATTGCCTGCGAGGAGATGGTCAAGACATCGGGTCTGCAATGGAGTATCTTCCGTTTTGCCGATGTCCCGCCGCTGGGTTTGCGCAGCCCGCATCCTATCATGTTCGAAATTCCTCTGAGCACACGCTTTGAGGTTATTCACACCTACGATGCGGGCCTGGCAATTGCCAATGGCATCTCTTGTCAAGAGGCCTGGGGCAGAACGCTGCTCATCGGCGGTGGTCCCAGTTGCCAGGTGTTGTATCGCGACTACCTTGGGCGCATGCTGGAGATGATGGGCATTGGCATGCTGCCGGAAAGCGCCTTTGGCAGCCAACCCTATTGCACGGACTGGCTTGATACCGAAGAGAGCCAGCGCCTGCTCCACTACCAGCGGTATTCGTTCGATGATATCATGCGGCAATTGACACGCATCGCCGGCTACAAACGTTATCTCACGCGCATGGTGCGTCCCGCTGCCCGCTGGTGGATTTTACGCATGTCGCCCTATTACCACCACTGATTTCCCAGAAGGAGGGCGCTCGATGATTACAGGTGATTCATCTCCGGCGTCCTCTTTTTCCCCTGGCGCCCCATAATAGCAGGATGGCGGCGGCAATGGCGCCGAGCGCCACCTTCTGGCCTCTTGACATCTGGCGACCGGTAAGCGAAAAGTAGATGACAACCGTCTGGATGGCAGTTTTGAAATCGTGCGTGCTGGTCAAGGCATCGGCAAGACCGAATGGGAGCAGCGTCGGCAAGGGACCACGCGCGTACTCGATCATCCACACGTGATCGGGATAATGCATTCCCGCGCTTTGCCCCTTGCCGACGAAGATATGATCCCCAGGCTTGTAGACATCGCGCGTAAACTGGCCCTCGGTATAATACCAGGCCTCGCCATCGAGCACAGTATCGTAGAATTCGACCAGGTGTCGCCCGGTATGTCCCTCGCTTCCAATAGGTGTGCCCCAGAGCATGATGTATTCCTTTGTCGAGGCATACAGCAGCTTCATTTCAAGCATCACACCACCTGCATTATTGAATATCCAGGGCTTAGAAATATCTATCATGCCCGGATAACGTTCTGATAATTCGGCGCTAATATCCGCAAACATCTTCTCCAGCGGCTTTGCTAGATGTTTGAGGCTGATCTCGTGAATAACTTGCGGATCGAATACATAGCTGGACATACTTTCCTCCTTGATCTTTTATATACGACGTCCCCATCTCCTGATGAATGTCTCACCCCTGGCTGGGAAGATCTCGCCGGGACAGGCAGCAGGCCTGTCTCGACAGCATTTTTCCGCCCAGTTGTCAAAATTCGCTGGGAAGAGGCTTAAGAATAACGATGGGAAACACGCGCGAGGTATACTTCTGATAGTCGGCATATTGGGGACGGACTTGCAATAGTCGCTGCCAGAGGCGTTCCCGTTCCTCCGGACTAACCGTCTCCGCGATGACCTGTCGCCTGGTGCGCCCATGCTGAATCCAGACGCGCGGCTGTGCCTGTAGATTCAGATACCAGGCTGGAAGCTGTGGCGAGCCATTATTGGAAGCGCAAATGACCAGATTTTCTCCATCGCGAACATATAAAAGCGTATGCGTGCGCCGTTTGCCGGTTTTGCGTCCAATAGTATGCAGCAGGAGCATCGAATAACTTAACTGCTTTTCACCCAGCCGCCCGCCGGTGACCCGGTAGAGAAACTGGGTCGCCTTATCGGCAGCCAGCATCAGGGCATTGGGAATGTGCCAGCTCAACCTGTTTGTTGCCTCTTTTCTATTCTCTATAGAAAGAGAAAGTGTTCTCTTTTGCTTCTGGAATCCCTACTGAATGTTGACAATCGAAAGGGGAATCACAATCATCATCCCCTGATGAACTTTGACGAACGAATCGGAGAATGGGATGGGGACAGGGACGAGCCGCTGTCCCTACAGAATGAGGTTGTCAAAGACCAGTAGGACCAGGGAATTATCCGGCGCGGTTGTCAAAGTTCATCGCCTCCGAGGAGGGCAAAGCCAATGGCCTGGTCTCCTTTAGCGCGGCAGGCCGCCCTACACGCATCACAGTACAGAGTGGAAGTCACCATATGTCCTACTTCCTTGGCGTCGAAGATACTTACTGCTACTTCATACTAACATAGAGGAATATGGCAGTCAAGGTAAAGAGCCTGCCATCCACTCATAATTCTTGCAGCGGGCCTACGGCCCGTCAGGACGGGAGGGGAAGCAAGCGGGGACACCCCGCACCCCGGCAGGGGTGAACCCCCTGCACCCCGAGTTATGAGTGGATGTCAGAAAGAGCCGGGGGGGTGAAAATCTTTCCGGCCATTGGCAAATCACAGAAATTATTTTCACTGCCCAAAAAAGGTGAGCAGCATAAGAGCTGCTATCCCCACTCCGATAAGCGGTAGCGTCAACAGCGCCATACGCAGCGCTATCTGCCGCTGCCGCGAAACTACAAGGAAGATAGTCACATTCTCTACCAGCCCCATCAGCGTGGCCGCGAAGATCACCAGAGCCACAGGCGCAGGAGCCAGCAGGTGCATACTGGCATGATTTCCGATGAGAATGGATGAAGAGGTGGCGCTGACCAATGCTCCAACGATAGCAACGACGATGAAGCCCACCGAACCAAAAAAGTGCTGCCCAACACCACTGAAGACGGTTAGTAAGAAGAATAAGAGGGCAAAAGTGAGCACATAGCGCAGGTCAAGCGGCGATATGAGAGGCGGTTTCTGAGGAGATTGAGGTTGGGACGCCGTATCCTCGCTCCCCATATGCAAACGGAGCCAGGCAATCAGCACGACGATTCCCGCGACCAGGATCATCGGCCCAAGTACGAGCGCGGTGGCGACGGCCGCCTGCAATTCGGAAGCCCACGAGAAGAAGATAACCAGTACGGCATTACGCAATATCATGGCGAGGTCTGCCAGAATGAGGTTTGTAGGAGCCCTGGAAGCAGAGGCTCCTTTATCGCGTTTGAGTTCCTCGGCCAGGAAATGGGAAATGGCAGCGCTATTGACAAGTCCTCCCAGCAGCGCGCTATAGGGGATGCCCTTTGGCCCCATGAGACGGAGGAGGATGTAGTTGAAGAAGTTGAGGGCGCATACGATGATGACCGTCAGCCAGATGGCATGTGGGTTGACGATGTTGAGCGGACCAACATTTTGGTCTGGCAGCAAGGGGTAAACGACGACGGCGATGAAGGCAAGCAGCAAAGCGCCGCGAATTTCAGGAACCGTCAACTTGCTGGTGAAAGAAATAAGTTCGGTCTTCCAGGAAAGCAGGGCGGCGATGACAATGGCACACCCAAAGGCGAGGAAGAAGAAGCCTGCACCTACAAGGATACCAAGTACATTTGTTGCCGCTAATGCCAAAGATGTGGTAATCTGCAAGGGTTGATCTTGTGTCAACGAGTAGAGATTCACAAGAATGATCACGACCAGGACAGCGCTGACTTCGATGAAACCTAGAGCGGGCGAGGCGATCCAGGCCAGCGTACCGAGTAGCGTAGCAATAGCGAAACTTCTCACACCGGTTTCTTTATGGGCCCATTCCCGTTCCAGGCCGATAAGCAAACCGATGGCCGCCGCCGCCGCGACTTTTTCAGCGAGCAGGAGTGATGTATCCATATGTACCGGAAATGTGATCGTTCAAGCGTTTCATTACCCTGTTTACCCATTATACGCCACAGCGCATCAGGGCATGACCGGTGGCCTGTCCTCACCTTGAAAAGATAAGGTATTATTATTACACGTCATAACGTATGTCTGAGTTTCGGTAACATATAGCAGAGTTAGAAGAAGGTAATCTGGTAAGCGCCTCTTTTCGTAGTACAGTGCAAATGGAGAGACTGAATGGAGCATGAGGGCGTATGACCTGTGAAGAATTTGAGGAGCTTTCGGGTGCGTTTGCATTAGATGCTGTCACGCCCGAAGAACGCCAGGCGGCACGAGCGCACCTCGCGGAATGTGTAAAATGCGCGCATCTCTACGAGGAACTGCGCTCCGTCGTGGATTTGCTGCCATTGTCTGTCACGCAGGTAAATCCTCCGCCAGAAGCAAAAGACCGGCTGCTGGCCACTATTCGTGGGGAGCAAGGCGTTATTCCGCTAGAGAGGGGCCGGCAGGTCCGGCCTGGTCGCATAATCGGGGCAAGACGATGGAGCCGGCGCCTGGTGGGTATCGCAGTGGCAGCGGTATTGATGCTGGCCTTGCTAGGCGGTATGACAGCCTGGAATGTTTCGCTGCAACATACTGTGGCATCTCTTCAACAGCAAAATGGCGCTCTGGTGCAAGAGGTGAATGCGCTCCGACCCCAGGTGGCCGAATCATATATTCTCACGGGTAAAACTCCCTCTACCCAGAATGCCTCTGGCAAGCTGATTTACCTGCCAGAGCAGCACCTGACGATTCTGGTTATGCAGGGGCTGCCAAAACTGCAAGCCCGGCAAGTCTACCAGGGCTGGTTGATTCAAAACAACAAGACGGTAAGCATCGGCCTGCTCTCGGTTCAGAATGGGATCGCGAGCGTAGATTTTCCGGGCGATATTACCAGCTTTTCAGCGGCAGCCGTGAGCATGGAACGCGGCCCCAACGGCAGTAAAAATGCCCCCGCCGGGCCGATTGTGGCATCGGGCCAGTTGAGCCATCCCCTGCTAGTCATGGTGCAGAGACAGATCAGGGATATTTGAGGTTGAGGGCCGCTCAACCGGCGCTGCCCTCGCTCGATCAATCGGGGCCTACGGCTACGCTGTAATGGCCAGTTTACCGCTCCCGCCTCTAATTAAAAATCCCCGTCCGGCCCCCGGGTTGGGGCGGGATCAAACTCATTACCGGCCCTTACCCCACGTGAGCGATACACGCTCGCGAAAAAGGCCAGCGGGCCCAGAACGCCGCAACCCAGGATGAACCACATATACTGCCCCACTATCCAGAGTATGTCTTGATTGCCGCCTATGCCCAGGCTATCGTTTAGACAATTTGTTGCAACAGGGTAACCATTTTGCCCCCCACCCGCACCTGAACCGCCTCCACTGGCCGGCGCTTCGATACCACCGGTTGGCGTCGCCGTCAGGCTACCACCTGGTGTTGGCGTGGACGTAACCGATGGTGTGACTCCGGGCGAAGGAGTTGCGGTTGGACCGGGTGTAGGGGTGCCGGTTGGCGTGATACTGGGCGTAGGCGAGACGGTTGGCGAGGGTGGCGCTGGAGGCGTAGTATTCACGACCGGCGACACGGAGATGATGGGAGGCGTAGGCTGTGCGGGTACAGGTGTGGGTGTGCCCGGCAGCTTACCCTTGCCGCCCTGCCCATGCGTTGCCGTCGGACTTACAGGTACACCGCGCGAACCGATCGTCGTAGGAGTGCCCTCACAGGTTGTGACCGTGCCGGTAATCACTGGCGTCATTGTCACCGGGACGGTGGCTATTGCGGATGCTGTCGATTGGGCGGTCGCAGTACTCACGGCTATTCGAGTGCCTGTTCTATCATTGCCATGCGAGTCTTTCCCTGAATGGGGCAAGGAGGGCCGCACACCGCCAAGCGTAACCAAAAGTAGGGATATACTGATGCAGATGAGGAGCAAAGCCAGTATAAGTGGTATTGCCCTGAAGCGGCGAGGACGCGCTATCGCGTAGTGCGCTACATTCTTGTGGAAAATGCGGTTCCAGAGAGCCATGAGCGTATCTATCATTTTTCTACCCTATCCTATTCTTCCCCCATATTACAGAGCAATCACAAAAGTTGCTCGTGATATGACACTGTTTGTTGCAGCCGGTGCAATATCGCCTCCATATACAGCGCGCACTCGATGGGCCGGGGCACTGCAAAGATGACGCGTTTTTGCCAATGATCGGCTTGAAACGCGACGGCAGTACGCAGGCGCGAAAAGTGCAGCAGGGAGTTATATTCCAGCACAATTTGACCGTTACGCCCGATATAGATCATGCGCCTGTTGGTGAGTATGAGCATGCCATGATCCCGTTCAGGATAGTAATCGCCGTGATGTTTGCGAATCTCCTGTTCTGAGCCGGCGCGTTCGCCACAAAGAGTTGCGCTGGTGCTATAATGAGCATGTTCGCCAGGCAACAAGCGTACAGGAACGCGCACAATGGGCAGGCTTATGTTCGTTTTGATCATTTCGAGGCGCTCTGCTGCGGATTGTAGGGGGGCCGCAATCCTTTCGTGTTCCCAATCAGGTGTGGCAAAATCATCTTGCAGCGCGTAGGCAGACCCAACACGAAGCGCGGGAAATGACTCACCAGCAGGTCTCCTTGCGTTTACTCTGGATTCTCCCCTGGAAGATTGGCGCAAGGCGCCGTCCCCATAGGACGGCGCGATGCTATAATCGGTGACCTGCCTGCTATCTTCATACCACGTTTTCAGGTAGTCGGCGGCTTTCCGGGCCTCATTAACGGCGGCAATGCCTCGCAGGATGAGACGTTTGCGGGCAAAACGCAATTCCAACCGCGCCGATGAAATGCCCAGAATGCGATGATGCGCCAGGTTGATATGTATGAGGTCCTTCAAGTCATAGGATGCGCCATCTACTTCGAGACGATTGCGATACAGGCGAAAGGTTTGCCCCCAACCAAATGCGCACGCAACCAGCGGACTATCTTGTGCCACCCACTCCTCTTCCATCTCTCTCCACCTCTGGCACCTTTGCGGATGCTCAACCACTCTATTTCATCACCCAAACAAGATACATATGGCAATATATCTTCCAATTGAATCAGACGAAAGGCATGCATGGATGTAACGTTGATCGATACATCCATGCATGCCTAAGCGCCTACGCATGAGACTTGAGTTCTTCTCATGACTTTGCTACACTCACGCTATCCTCAACCATGAAGTAGCTCAGGTGTAGTACAGAACATAAGCGGCTAGAGGGGACGGAACAACGTGGATGATACCCAACAATTCGGCATGTCCATGTTCTTCCGCCTCAGGATCACTTCTTTCCGATCCTGGTTAGTCGCGTCAAGAGGGAACGCAGCAGGCTGTTGCGCAAAGCGGGCCAGAGCTTCTCGATATCTTCAGCTTCCGCGGCTTGCGGCGCCTGGTGGGCAGGGGCCCAGCGCTCGCGTACGAAGAGTTCGGCGAGGCGGCGCAAGGGCGTCCTGGCCTGCGGGTAGTGGCGGCTGAGGGTACGAGTGTATTCGTAGGGTGTCTGCCAGGGCTGGGGCGGCACACCCGCGAGACTAGCGAGCCGGGACAGGCGCCAGAATATACCGGACACGGTCGTAACCCCAATGGCAGTAACACGCCTGTATCTAAGCACTGCCAGCAGCAGCATGAATAGCGACGCCAGCAGGATGAGCATTGAGAAGCCTAAAAAGAGTCCCTGAGACCCCGACTGAGCGCCTGAATTCCCTCCCGAACTGGAAGAGACCGGCGTGGGAGTATGATGCTTGCCCGGATTGGAACTACCAGCAGTCGTGGGCGTTGGCGTAGGCCGGTGCTGCGTTGGCGCAGGCGTAGAGGTTGGCTGTGGATTGGCGGCCCCGTTGAACGAAAAACCGGGCGTCGGATCGAAGTTGATCCAGCCGAAACCGGGGAAATAGATCTGCACCCAACTGTGGGCATCATTGCCGTCCACTACCCAGGCTTTGCGGGTAGAATCGTAATGCCCCTGGCTGAAGCCGTTGACCACGCGCGCAGGCATACCCAGCAGGCGGGCCATAATAGTCATCGCCGTGGCATAGTAGGTGCAGTAACCACGGTGGGTCTGCAAGAGCCAGTCCACCGCATCCACATTACTGGGGACTGGGGGATTGCTGACCGAGTATGTGAACTGCAAGGAATCGTTCAGATGCTGTTCCAGCATCAGGGCCGCGTCATACTCATTGGTCGCGCCCTGTGTCCAGTTTAGAGCGGTCTGATAGACAGCCCGCGAGAGACCGCCAGGGGTCTGCAAATAATAATTCTGGAGTTGTTGGAAGTATGTATCGCTCGACCAGAAATCCTGGTTATCCTGGTACAATGGCACGGTCGATAAATCCTTTGCCCCCGCCGTTGAGACCATAGAAATCGCTGTATAATGCTCGCCGGAGGTCAGGGGGGCCTGCTGCGTCCAGGCAGTAGCGAGATTAGACCCATTGCTATAAATGATGGTATCTACGTTAAAACTCTGCGGGTCGGCGGGCGCGAAGATATAATGCTTTGTCCCCTCAGGTGGAAGCAATATTGTTACCGAGGTGATGACCTGCTCAAGACTACCATTGCCGGTATCAAATGGCAAGGGACTGTTGGCAGGATAGAGCTGCGCCTGGCCGGGAATGCTGCTTGTCCAGGTATGTCCATCGAAATGATCGTAGGTGAAGCCCTCCAGGTATTGCGATTGCGGCTGGGCCGTGCTGCTATAGTAAAGCACTTCGCCGCTGGGCAAATTGACGCTGCCTGTAATGGCCAGCGAATCGCCAAAAAAGTTGGCCGGGGCTTCGTAGGGCGAAAACCACTGACCGGGCGCACTGAGAGAGAATTGTCCATTGGTTATGTTCGTCCAGGCGTTATCCAGCATGTTCCAGAAAGAGACGCCGGACGCTGGCTGGGCCAGAACCGGCAGGATCGAGGCAGCGAGCAGAGCCAGCAACGCAAAGGCCGCGGGAATCTGCACAAAGCGGCGCGAGATATTTCGTAGCCAGGTGCGATCGGTATGCAGTCCATCATTCATCCACTGGTTCAATTGATTGACGAGCTGAATGCGCGCGATCAGCAGTATCAAGGCGCCCAGCATGACGATCACCAGCAATGAGAGGTCCTGTTTGACATAGTTGAGGTTGACGAGCATGATGGCGCAGTAGACCAGGGCCACCAGCCAGGGCAGGTGCGCGCGATAGATCAACCAGGACCCAAAATAGCCCAGGAAGAAGCAAAGAAATGAGAGATAGAAGAGAAAGACCATCGCGCTGCCCGGGGATACGGCGGAGGTGAAGCCCCCACTGATCACAGAGCGTAAATTTTCGAGTAACAGCAGCCACGAGATATGATAGGCCAGCACGCTGGTCAACCAGATAGAGAGCCAGTGTCCCGCAAGACAGGCGGCGAGGTGCAGAATGGCCTGCGGGAAGCGCTGAATTTTTGCCACGACCAGCCCCAGCAGGAGTCCGGCGGCCGTACTCCAGAAAAGGATGAAACTGTGGCTGACCCAGTTCGCCGCGACAATCGAGAAGACAACGCAATAGACTGACACGGCCAGCAATAGTATGGCCAGCCAACCTTCAGTCGGTACCGGGATGAACGATGATTTTGTTTCATATCTGGACGGCTTCGGCACGCGCTGCTGTGGATAGGGAGGACGTGTATCTGATTGAGGCGCATTACTACTACGAGTCCCAACACTGCGTGGGTTTTGAGGCTCAACTACACTGGACCGCATCTACAGGCTCCTCTATAGCCACAGGTTTACCTTCTCTGGTACCCTGCGCTGGCTTCTAGTTCATCAAGGGTATCGCTACTAATAGGGGAATGAGCCATCCCTTCTCATGTCTCCTGTAGGGACAGCGCCTGGTGCCTGTCCCTACAGCACATTCATTCCTCTATTCGGTTATCAAATTTTATCAGGCAAGACAATAGCAGCAGAAATACACGACGCTCCTTGCTAGTATACGACACAACTCACAAGAAGGCTATGCAGTAGTTCACAATTTCGCATCCATGGGTGTTTGGCAAAAATGAGTACAGGCCTTTCTTTTAAAAAGACGAAAGGGTGAACCATTTTGTTGCATCTTGCCCCTTATTGCTTTTTCACTGTCCGATTTTCAATCGCTTGAAGGCTTTTGAGCTGGCTACCAAAAAACGTGAGCAACAGGCTGGCGGCCAGCACAAGGCAGAACGCTCCAAAGACAAAGGAGGCGGAAAGACTGACATTGGACTGCAACCATCCACCAACAGAAGGCCCGATACTATATCCAATACTCCAGGTAACAGAATAGAAACCGGATAAAGTCGCTCTGTGCCGGTCTGAGACCTGTTCCATAGCAAAGGCAGCATAGACGGGTTCTATCAGGGTACGCATAAGCGAACGCGTGTACTCACCGCCTATCGCTACTGGTAACGTGGGGGAAAAGCCTATCAGCACCATCAACGGCGCGCTGAGGTATTGTACCGAGGTGATGAGGCGTAATTTACTCCATCGCTTGACAAACAGGGGCGCAGTCAGTGAAAAGAGGCCACCGGCTAAACCTGAAAAGGTGAAAATGAGGCCCAGGGGGCCTGGTAGTAAGTGGAAGCGCAAGATGAAAAATAGCTGCATGAGCGCCACAACAGCGCCCTCGCCCATGGTAAAAAGGAGGTCGGGCACCAATAATTTCGCAAAGAGCAGAATGGGCAGTCGCTCTCGCTTTTTATGGAGTACCGTTTCAACCACCGGCTCGCCAGTGCGCATGGTTCCCTCTAAAACTGCCTTTTCTGTTGTTTCGTTTGCTGTTTTTGCTGCTGTTCGCTTTGGTTCGCGCAACCGCCAGAGGGGAAGGCCAAAGACAAAAGTAAAAAGCGCGGCAGCAAACACTCCCCAACGCAGCGCGACGGTACTGGCCGCGGAAACATGCAGCAGGCCGGCCACAAATTCGGGCAAGCCGCCACCTAACAGGTTGCCGAAAGCGCCAACGCCAAGCAAGAGAAAGCTATTCAGGGCAAACACCCCGACGCGCTGCCTTTCGGTCGTGCTTTCAGTCAACAGCGGCAGGTTCGTCACCCAGTAGGCAGTGGAGACGACGCCTTGCATAAAAGCACAGAACAGCAACCAGAAAGGGGCACTGACAAGCCCGCAGAAGGCGAGAAAGAGCGGCGTGAGGATAGCGGTCAATACCAGCACCGGCTTACGTCCGATACGATCTGAAAGCATACCAACAGGAACGGCGCTGACCAGCGCTCCCAGGGCTGGCATGGCATTGAAAACGCCAATGAAGTCGGGACGGTAGCCCAGGCTATGCACATAGTAATTAAGCGTCAAGGCGCTTATGCTCAGTTGAAACCCTTTCCCCAACGTGAAAAGGAGCAACAGATAGACATTTAATGGCAATTGCGACGGCAATAAGGTAAAACGAGGCTTTCGTGATACCTGTGTATCCGCAACCACTATCTCCGGTATTGTCTCCGGGGAATCGGGCATAAAGGACATAGTGAATACTCCCGGTTACCGCAAACGTGTATGTAGTAGATAGAGTACCATATCGCCCTGGCCCGGACAATGGTCAAAAGGACAGGAGGGCAGGCAAGTGAACAACTATTACACTATTAATATAATCTTAAAAAGATTAACGCTAGTTTGGAGCTTACTTAACGTTTTTATTGTTGACTTGCCTTATGGAATCAATCAGGTTAATGTATTATCAGCAAATGCGTAAAGTATCGGAGATTGGTAAGTCAATTTGTAAGTAGAAATAATCGTTGTCAGATATCAGCATTTGCGAAAGTATTGACTAGAGAAAGATAGGAGGAATTTACAATGATGGTTCTTGCAGACCTTAGTGTTGGTGCTGTGATCTGGTGGTTAGTAGTAGGGTTGATCGCAGGTTTTCTCGCCAGCCTGGTAATGCGTGGCGGCGGCTATGGTATCGTTGGTGATATCATCGTCGGCATCATCGGCGCGTTCATCGGTGGCTGGCTGTTCAGCCTGGTAGGCATAGGTACAGGTGGTTTCATTGGGAGCATCATCGTCGCCTTCATCGGCGCGTGTATCCTGATTGCCATCCTGCGCCTGATTAGCGGCAGCTATGGGCCACGACGCACTTTATAGCGGACGGTAGGGAAGTAATGAGAGCAAGCACGAATGACTGGCTGGGATAGCGGGGATGTCCAATTTCGTGCGAAGCGTGGAGGCCGGCTCAATGTGTTGAGCCGGCCTCCATATTTTTGGCAAAAGCGATCTGAAAGTCATTTCTTTGATGAGTTTTCACAAAATGGTCTGGTACCCGGTCGATCAACCGGCCCGCGCCCGTTGCTAGTGTCTTTCTTTCAATTGCATAAAAGAAAGCTGTTAGCGTGAGCGAGGTACACACAACTCCAGAGCTTCTTCTACGTACTAATGATGGTACGTCTAGCGTTTGCTCAATAAGAAAAAAGTAAACAGTAATAAAAAAATAAGAAGCAAAAGGAGATGCATACTATGACAGTTCTAGCCACTACCGTCACTTTCGCCATAAATGACCTGCTCACCTGGCTTGTTGTCGGCCTGATCGCAGGTTTTCTCGCCAGCGCCGTCATTCGCGGTCGCGGTTACGGCTGCATTGGCAACATCATCGTCGGGTTAATCGGAGCCGTCATTGGAGGTTTTCTGGCAGGCCTGCTAAATATTACGGGCACCTTTCATTTTTGGGGCACCGTCATTATCGCCTTCCTTGGGGCATGCATACTAGTAGCAATCTTACAGGCCTTTAGCGGCGGGCCGAGCAGGAGGTAGTATCCAATTTAGCCTGGAAAGCGCTTCTCAATTTGCTCGCCGGCCAGCGCTGGCCAGGGCCTCTGCCGCCCCAACCGCTTCTGGAACTGCAAAGGGCTCAGTGTCCTGACCGCATTGGAAAGGGGAGCGGAGCAGGTGCAACCTTGAGAGGTTTCGGGACAAGTACGGAAGTCCTGCAGCCCCAAATATGATATAGCCATCGAAGTCGCGTTCACGTGAGGTACCGGCTGCGGTCTGGTATTTCTCTGCATCGACCCGGTACTGTATGGTATAGTGATCGGGTACAGAACGTCCAGCCATCAAACACAGTCATGGCAACCATCACTATGAGCAATAATGCGAGATTCGATACAGATCAGGCCGGCACAGCCAGTCGACGCTGAGATAGCCGCAATCCTGCTTTCCTCGGCGTACACTCATACGCAGGTCACCTATCCTCTGGTCACAGAGCACGAGAGCGGGTGGCTCGAGCGTTTACGGCACTTCTTCCGGCAGGAAGGCAATCGTTTCAGCTATCAAAACGTCCAGCTCGCTGAACATAGCTCAGAGGTAGCCGGTCTGGTTTTGAGCTTTGGGGGGCGAGACGAGGTACGGCTCAATGCCGCTGTTGGAGGCTGGCTCGAACGTGAGGCGGAGGACGATGAATGGTATATCGATGCGCTCGCTGTATTCAAAAATTGGGGTCAGAAGGGAATCGGCACGCGCCTGCTGCAAACGGCGGAGCAGCAGGCGCGCCAGCATCACTATCCCAAGATCGCGCTTAATGTCGCCGAGGGGAACCAGAAGGCATTGGAGATGTACACGCACCTGCACTATGTAGTCACCCGGCAGACCATCCTCTATTACCATCGTTACCTGCGCATGGTAAAAACATTGGAAAACGGGAACAAGGATAGGTTCTGACCAGTTCCAAGCGCCATGTCATCATGGTATCTAAAGAAGAGCACGGAATACGCTCTTTTCACCTCATCCATATGAGCTATTTCCATCGGAGTTCCAATCCCCAACGGGCGTCCCAGGCTCTCTCCCCGACACTTTTCATATCCAGGAAAAAGCAGGAAGCAAGCAAGAGGTGAAAGAGAGGGCAGGAAGTCCGAAAGAAGTACCTTCAAAAGGAGGGAACGCGTCCTTTTAAGTG
>DATGLD010000030.1:0-391876 GCA_035294305.1 Ktedonobacteraceae bacterium
TGGAGGTTATTTCTAGCCCAACAGGTAATGGCAATAATGGTGTGGTTGGCATGCTCTTGCGACTTCTCCTCAAAAGTGATGAGGAAAGTGTAGCAAGTTTTCACTACATTACCAGCGCTTCACCAAAAAGTCGCATGAGCCCATCAACGCTGATGATTTTGGGAGGTCTCATGCAAGCAATGAAGCGACGCTTCGCACACTCAAGGAAGGCGTGGTCAGTTCGACGAGCTTGATGGTTCCTTGCCCCTGGGCTTTGCATGCTATGCATCTACTCTCGGACCATCCCGATATTTCCTTCGGTGTTCACCTGACCGTCATCTGCGATTTGGTCCATTATCGGTGGGGGCCGCTCACCTCCAGGGAAAAGGTGCCATCCCTGATCGATGAGACTGGCTTTTTCTACCATGTCGAACACATCCCCGAATTTCTGACTCAGGCAAAGCTCTCTGACCTGGAAGTGGAATTTCGGACGCAGATCGAGGCCGTGCTGGCGGCGTCGCTCAAGCCGACCCATCTGGATTGGCATTGCTTGCAGAATGGTGGCCGGGCGGATATTTTCGAGCTGACCGTTGGGCTGGCGAAAGAATACGGCCTGGCTCTGCGTGTCCATGATCGACCCGCGATCGAAACGGTGCAGTGTCAGGGCTTGCCCACCAACGACTACGACCTGCTGGATAGCTATGCTCTTTCGAGCATCGAGAAATCCGCACACTATGCTCAGCTTGACTTTGTACAAAATGGGAAAGGATTGGAGGCATAGAGCCATTCCGAGGTAAGATAGAAGCTGATCAAAGCATTATCTTACGTGAGGAGAAAGCACATGCCCCTTCCCGATCCCATTATAGAGGTTCTGACGACGTTTCGCCCATGGTTTACCGCTCCCACCTGGAGGAAACTGATGACCTTGCTCACGGGAACGTTGCTGGCTCAGGGACGCCGGACGGTCGCGACGGCTTTGCGTCACAGCGGCAACGCTCAGGGCGCCAATTTCAGTAGCTTCCACCAGGTACTCAACCGAGCACAGTGGTCGCCTCTGGCGCTCAGTCGCCAGCTGCTGTTGC
Source organism: Ktedonobacteraceae bacterium (assembly GCA_035294305.1). GTDB lineage: Bacteria > Chloroflexota > Ktedonobacteria > Ktedonobacterales > Ktedonobacteraceae > DASRBN01. The sequence continues at coordinate 1,062 of DATGLD010000030.1, forward strand.
TGATCGTCGAGACGTTTGTGCCAGCCAGTGCCAGCGTGGACCTGGTGATCGACGAAACCCTGGAGAGACGCTGGGGGAGCAAGATCAGCAAGCGGGGCCATTACCGTGATAGTGCGCTCTCCAGTCGCAAACGCTCGGTGAGCAGTCCTGGCTTGCGCTGGATCGTGATGGCGGTCGTGGTGACGCTGCCCTGGACGAAGCAGAAATGGGCGCTGCCGTTCTTGTGGGTGCTAGCCACCACTGCGGAAGTGAGTGAACGGCTGGGCAAACGACACAAGACGCTCGCGATGTGGGCGCAGCAGATGATCAGCCTGCTGCGGCGCTGGCTTCCCGATCGCGAGATCAAGTTGATGGGCGATACCGCCTACAGCGTGCTGGAACTGGGATTGCACGCCAAAGCGGAGCAGGTGACGCTCATCACCACGGGTCGGCTCGACGCGGTGCTGCATGAACCGCCGCCTGCGCGCACGGAGCACACCATTGGTCGGCCTCGCGTCGTCGGCGCACGCCAGCCCTCGCTCGAACAGGTCTTAGAGAACTCAGCCACGGTCTGGCAAAAGCTCACCCTGGACTGGTATGGCCAAGGAGAGCGCACCCTCGAGATCTGCACGGGCACCGCTCTGTGGTATCGCTCTGGATCGGATCCGTTACCCATTCGCTGGGTGCTGACTCGTGATCCAGCGGGCAAGCGGCCTCCCAAAGCCATCTTTTCCACCGACCCCACCCAGCAGGCCGAAGAGATCATCCGTGATTTCATGAAGCGCTGGAGTCTAGAAGTCACCTTTGAAGAGAGTCGCGCCCATTTGGGCATCGAGACCCAACGGCAGTGGTCAGACCGGGCCATTGAACGCTCGACCCCGCTGCTCTTTGGCCTCTACAGCCTCGTGACGCTCTTTGGGCAGGCCTTGCACCCCGATGGACACATTCCGGTCGCTCAGGCGGCCTGGTATCGCAAGCCGACCGCCACCTTTGGCGATGTGCTGGCGACTGTCAGGCGCTCTCTGTGGAGGCAGGAGACTTTTCCCACATCCCCCACCGATCCCGATGTGGTTTTAGTCCCTCGCTCGACTCTTGAACGGTGGTCGCTCGCCCTCTGTTAGTCGGTTGGAAATGTACAAAGTCAAGTTAAGACCGTGCTCAAAAAGGCTGGTTTACCAGAGATGCGTTTTCATGATTTGCGGCATAGTGCTGCGACGATGCTTCTGAGCATGGGTGTGCATCCGAAAGTAGTTCAGGAACTGCTGGGCCATAATCAGATGAGTATGACGATGGACATCTACAGTCATGTGCTTCCATCGATGCATTAGGATGCTATGAGCAAGATGAATGATGCTTTGCAGCAATGAGAGGGATGCGTTGCTGTACAGTTGCTGTACCAAATCCAACAAAAAACCTCTCAAGCCGCTTTACAACTGGCTTGAGAGGTGAATGGGTGCCGAAGGGGGGACTCGAACCCCCATGCCCTTAAGAGCACAACGCCCTGAACGTTGCGTGTCTACCAATTTCACCACTTCGGCTTGTTCTGGATTAGTTGTCGTTCCTGCCTTTGGCGACAGGCATATATTACTGCATCTGTTGCGGCTTGTCAATAGGGTTGCGACCCGTTTGTGACCGGCCTTTCGCTCTTCGCCTTCCGGCATGGTTCCGTGTGCTATAATTACGATGATATCCTTATTTATATCAAATGCTGATTGTGGGATTGCTATGCCTGCGCGCCTATGCTTGAGCTAAGCGGGCAATATAAACGATGTTTATGCAATAGGCATTCGTTGAAAAGTGGGAGTCTTTTTTCATGCAGGATCAGTTCTCTCCGATGCGGGCCGCCATTGATATCGGCAGTAACACAATCCATATCGTTGTCGCACGCAGTACTCCTGATAACCTCGATATTGTCGAGGACCAGGTGGAAATGGTGCGCATTGGCGAAAGCGTCAATGCGACCGGGGAGATTTCGCAACAGAAACGTGACGATACTATCGCCACGCTCAATGCATATAAAGCCCTGGCCGAACAGCATGGAGCCGGGCAGATTCTCGTCGTGGCCACGGAAGCCATCCGCAAGGCTAGGAACAGTGAGCAGTTTTTGCGTGATGTGAAGCGCGAGACCGGCCTGGCGGTGCAAATCATCAGTAGTGGTGTCGAGGCAGTGCTGACCTTCCTCGGCGCTTCCTATGAGCTGCATAACGAACCCAATGCGCCGGCGCAGATTGGTGTGATGGACCTGGGAGGGGGGAGCATGGAATTGATTACCGCGAAAAACATGCAGATCACCTGGCAAACATCCGTCTCTATCGGGTCAGGCTGGCTGCATGATCGCTACCTTCCCTCCAATCCTCCGGCGAACCAGGAAATTGAGGTCGCGACTACCTTTTTGCAAACCTACCTGGAAAATATGGGTATCAAGCGCTTCCCACGCGTCCTGATCGTTACAGGTGGAAGTGCCAACTCACTGCTGTACCTTGCCCAGCGCGCGTTTCACCTTGACACGCGCAACCGGTTGACGCGGGATGACCTTATGCGTTGCATGGGGCTGATGATGGCACTGCCCGCCGAGGAAATTGCTCAGAGATATGAACAACCGTTGGCCCGCGCTCGTATTCTACCGGCCGGCGCGTTGATAATACAGCGAGTGATGACGCGCCTGCACCTGGATGAGGTACGTGTGAGCCCGCATGGTATTCGTGAGGGCCTGCTGCTGGCCTATGCTCGTTATGGCGATCAATGGCTGGAGAGGGTCAAAGAAAACGCTGAGGCTGCCGGTTCTGGTAAGGAAGCAAATGCACCCGCTCAGTTTGCTTCTCCCAAGGAGGAGACGTTTGTGCAATCTGGCAGGCGCATGCTGCTGGATCGGACGAAAAAGATGCTGGATTGGTGCGATGAGGTTCTGAAGCACGAGGATGTCGAGGCGGTGCATAAGATGCGTGTCGCGTCGCGTCGCCTGCGTGCTACGCTCGATGCGTTCGAGTCATGCTCTGATCCCAAAGTCTTTAAGAAGCTCTACCGCAAAATCAAAAAGGCCGCCGATATTCTGGGTGCGGCGCGCGATACAGATGTGATGCTGCAAAACCTGCAGGCTCAATTAGAGCAAATGAGTGACGAGGATCGACCCGGCCTGCAGTGGCTCATTTCACGCCTGAATGACTACCGCCAGGAGAAACAACAGGAGCTAGGACGCTTCCTGCGCAACCTGGATGCGGATGCTTTGGAAGAACAGGCTCAGGCCTGTATTCCCGAAGGAGGTGTGTAGTATGGCAAAAGCCAGGCCGCTCAAGGGACTGAATCCATCTGCTCCTACCGGGCAGAATGCGCGCATGATCGCCAAAGTGCGCCTCGAAGAATTGTATAGCTGGCAAAAATACGTCGACGATCCATACAGCGTACGCGAATTGCATAACCTGCGCATTGCAGCTAAACGGCTCCGCTATACGTTTGAAGTCTTTGGGGAGTTTTTCCCCGAGGCCAGTCGTTCTATCGTCGAAGAACTTCAGCAGATCCAGGATGAGCTTGGCGAGCTTCATGACAGCGATGTGATGATTGCGATACTGCGACTCTGTTTGGGAAGCCAGGACGCCGGAACAATCTCGGATACCGCGAAACAGAAGGAGAAACCACTTGTGCAGCCGGAACTGGTCAATAAACTGCTTGACCCTGCGGTTGCTCCTGCAGCTGAGGAACGCTACGGATTGGAGGGCCTGCTACATAGACAGGAACGATTGCGTGAAGAGCACTATGCTGCTTTCCGCAAGCACTGGTATGAGCTGCAGGGACGCGATTTCCGGCGTGAAATACTGGATGTTTTGAAATCATGATACTGCCGGTGCGACCAGAGGAGATTTCCTTTGTGATTGGCCGTACCAGTATGCCGGACATCATCTATTTAGCAAGCGCGGGAGGGATTCATGCATGACAACGCCATTTTCAGTTGAGGAACTTGGTTGGTGGCAACTTTCCGAGCCAACCGCCGAGGAACTCCATTTGAGTGGAGGGCTGCATGTCGAAGACTGGCCTCATGCTCGCCAGGTGGAACGGCTCAGTATGCAGCTTTTCCAAGCGACACTACCCCTGCACAAGCAAGACGAACGCGCCTTGCGCTTGCTCGAACGCGCCGCCTTTTTGCACAATGCCGGTATGCTGGTCGAAGTGCGTCGTCACCACAAGCACTCCTTCCGCCTCATCAACGAAACATCGCTGCCCGATTTTAGCGATGAAGAGCGTTTTGAAATTGCGTGTATAGCCCGCTATCACCGCCGCGCTTTACCCTCGACTTCGCACCAAGAGTATGCGGCGTTAAGCCAGCAGGCGCGCCGGCGCGTCTCCATGATGGCATCGTTACTGCGCATAGCCGATGCTCTCGACTACAGTCACGATGGGCGCGTACTGCGTGTGGCCGCGGCCCCAGAGCAAACAATTGCAAACCAATGGACACTATTGCTCTGGAAACGTCCCCTGGCGGACCTGGATGATGAACTTGAACATGCTCACAAAAAGGCAGACCTTTTCGAGAAGGTGTTCAAGCGCAAACTGAACTTCGTAGTGCAGGAATGAAATTTATTCGTCAGGAAAGCCAGACGTGGAAAGCACAAACTTCGGATCGTGTTCGTGCAGCACAATCGCGGCGCCGCAGGCATCGGCGGGATGAATCCATAGAACTGGATGCGGGCTTTCTTCATTCCCCCGCTTGTAGGTATAGGTAACGCCGTGCTCGTCCAGGTAACGTCGCGCCGCCTCAAGACTCTCTACTGCGAGCGTCATGCGGCAGAGGCTCTCTCCAAAACGTTCCAGGTAGCGGGCAAGCGCGCCCGGTTCAGGCAGGTACAGGTCTTCCACATCGCTTTCAATTGAAAAGGGGAGTGGCACTGCCAGTTCGAAACTCTGCTGCGCAACCACGGTGGTGCCGTCTATTTGCTTTACCCCGCCTGCTCCGAGCCGGCCCAGGGGGAATGCGACCAGCATGGCATCCCATGAATCGGCCTCGCCGGTAAATGAATCGGATGGCGACAGGCCATAGATATGCTGGAAACGCCGTGCGGCCTCGCCAGGATCGGCGACGGCAATCGTTGTGCTGAGTACCTGTGTGGCCCCAAGAGGATGGCGTGGCGGCGTCTGCCAGCCTGCCAGGCGAAAACGTCGTTCTTCACCTGTACTATCATGCTGGATAATGAAAGGATAGCGCTGCGCGAGTTCGGGAATCTCTATATCGGCGCGCTGCCAGCCGCGTGAGCGGCCATCAGCGCTCCTCAATTCTCCCGGCGTGGGGCCAAAGATAGTAATGCCGCGCTCTTTCATGGCTGTGCTATCGGCCTCGATATCATCGGAAGTGAGCACAAAATTGAGGTAGCCCTCACCTTTCGCCAGCCGCTCAAGTATCCTGGGCGACGCTTCCTCTGGTTTATTGACCGCGATCAGTTCGATATAGGTATCGCCGATCACAATAATGCGATTGGCAGTACCGCCGGAGGGATGGATACCTCCGCCCGATACTGCCAACCCAAGTTTCTGGCGAAATACCTGTGCCGCCTGTTCCAGATCATGCACACCAATGATAATATGATCCAGCCCTGTCAGCATCTGCTATCACTCTCATTTCTATCCGCGTGTGCGTGCCAGTTCGCGTGCCTCGCGGCGATCCGGCTCTGGCTGCCCACCGCCCAGGCGATTGAATCCCAGCTCACCCTTTTCCCAGATCACCAGCAGCATACTGGCGTTGAAAATGGAGGAGTAGGTACCACTGAAGATACCAACCAGCAGGGCCCCGGTAAACGTGCGGATGCTATCACCGCCGAAGAGCGTCAGGGCGCTCAGCGTGAAGAGTACGGTGAGCGATGTGTTGAGCGAACGGGCCATCGTTTGCACCAGGCTGGCATTCACCACCTGCTCGAACGTCTCCGAGGTGCGGCGCTGCATATTCTCACGAATACGGTCGAATACCACAATCGTATCATGCACCGAGAAACCTACTACCGTCAGCAAGGCGGTGAGGAACAGCGCGTCAACCTGCACATGGAATATCCATCCCAGGAACGAAAAGACGCCCAGCACCACCAGCACGTCGTGCAGCAGCGCGATAATAGCACACGCGCCGTAACGCCACGGCTTCGCTACCTTGCGGAACGAGAACCAGATGTAGAGCAGGATCAACACCGAGGCTGCAAGCACGGCCAGGAATGCGTTGCGCGTCGTATCGGAAGCCACGGAGCCGGATACCGAAGCGTTATTCAGCAACTGAATGTAGTTGTTTCCGCTATTGATGAAGAGCGCCTGGAGCTTCAGGAGATCATTCTGCGAAAGATCGGAGCGCGTCAAGAGCGTAATCGTTTGCGTCGTTGTTCCCTGGCGCACATCTACCACGCTGACCGGAATGTTGGCAGGATTGGGCTTCGTCGTTGAAGGCGTCGGTGTGGCTGTTGGCGTTCCGTGTACTACCGGCCCTGTGCTGGACGATGTACCGGTAGCAGTCGCTCCTGGCGTGGCAGTAGCTTTAGGGGTGGAGGTTGGCGTAGCCTTTGACGTAGAGGTAGCCGTAGCAGTTGGGCTTGCCGCCGGCGTGGCGGTAGCCGTCGGAGGCCCTATCGCCGGATTTGAGGTATCCGGTAGTTTCTTGAGCAGCGTCTCTATATCGCTAATCTTGGGGTTAACACCTGAATTAAACTTCGTCACGGTAATAACCGTGACAGTTTTGCCACCCAGAACGAGAGGGAGTGGAACGACGGAGAGCTGCTTCCCATACTTGGTTTGCAGATCTTCCTGGATTACGGCCTGTACATTTGTATCGATATTCGTATTCAGGCGAATCCAGATGGTCTGGTTGGCAGCTACAGATGGGTCATTTCCGGTCTGAATCTCCAGGCTATCCAGGTTGAGCGGCTTGACCAGGTTCTGTACCTGGACATCCGTCAAGGTTTTTTCCGGGCGGAACTCGACGGTTGCTCCACCGGCAAAGTCGATGCCGACGTCCAGTCCTTTCACAATCAATGAGATGGTACCTGGAATAATGACAATCAGCGATATGATCAGAAAGATGTAGCGTTTTCCTACAAGATTGAACACAGCAAACTTCCTCCCTCTCCTTTAAACTGTAGTGTTCCGCCGCGACAGGGAGGCTGTGGCCGTGGCAATAGAGCCGGCAGGAAGCCCAAACAGTGCGGGGTGACTGACGACGCCGGTTGGCACCAGCAGATTCAGGAAGGTGCGTGTCACAACAACGGCGGTAAACATACTGATCAAAACACCCAGGAACAGGGTGGTGGCGAAACCGACGATGATGGTGGCGCCAAAATTGCTGCCGAAGGCGTACAGGACGGCGCAGGTAATCAACGTCGAACAGTTGGAGTCGCGTATCGATGGCCAGGCGCGTTTCCATCCGATGTCAATCGCCGAGGACAACAGCCTGCCGGCGCGCAACTCCTCCTTGACGCGTTCAAAGATGAGGACATTGGCATCCACGGCCATACCGATAGAAAGGATGAACCCGGCAATACCTGCCAGCGAAAGGGTCACACCAACCAGTTTGAAGACCGCGAAGGTCGTGCCGGCGTAGAGCAGCAGCGCGCAGTCGGCTAGAAATCCCGGCAGGCGGTAGTAGAGCAGCATGAACAGGATGACGATACCCAGGCCGATGGCGGCTGCGATCTCACTCTTGGTAATGGAGTCCTGGCCCAGCGTCGGTCCAACGATCTGCTCGCTTTTAATATCGAACGAAATGGGCAATGCGCCATACTTCAGCAGGGTCACAATTTGTTGGGCCTGCTGCTGAGTGAACTGACCTGTGATCTGTCCAGGACCATTGATAGCGCTTTGAATGACTGCCGATTCGATAACTTTGCGGTCCAGCGTCACAGTAAGGTACTGGCCTACATTCTTCTGGGTGAAGGTGTAGAATTTGCCGACGGCATCGCCTTTCATCTGGAAGTTGATGTCGGGCTGACCCGTCTGATCCTGCCCAACATAAATATTGTTCGCATCAAGATCTTTACCGGTGAATTGTGGCTGGCCACCGGGGTTGTATGTCGTATATTGCGAAGGATCAAATGTTGATCCAATAGTCACGCCGCTAGGGCCAGTACTCCAGAACTCAAGCGTACCGGTTTGCAGGAGGGAATTGATTGCCGCGTATGGGTTGCCACTGTTGAGTCCGGGCAACTCAATCGCAATACTTGGTATGCCACCGCTGGTCTCGACACGGATATCCGGCTCGTTCACGCCCAATCCGCCGTTCACGCGCTGCTCGATCTGGTCGCGCGCCGCATTCACATTGTCTGCCAGTGCGCTCGGATCATATTTCTGCGGATCTCTAGGCACCAGTAATGCCTGTACCCCACCCTGTAGATCAAGACCTTCTTTGACTTTCAGCGAGTTAGTGTAGCCTAGAAAGCCGATATTAATGCCGGGGTTGTTGGGCCAGTCAATATAGGCCGCGCATGCCGCCAGCAGCACAATTAACAGGAGGAGAGTAAGTGTTCCTCGACGCATAGGTGTTGTTTCCCCTTAATGACTGAATCTATTTTTCAAACAATTGCACGCTTAAACAACCTCATAACACAGAAACCTGATGATGCTCCTGTGCAGTATAGCATAGTTGGGTCTGATTGCAAATCCCTTTTTTGTTCACACAAGGCCTGGCGGAATTTTTTCAGCCCAGCCGTTTATTAAAGTCCATCATAACTATCCAAATTGGTATGACTTTCGTCACATGCTGAAAAACAGGTCTTTTGGTACTCCTCTTTTCGGCCCGCTTCAAGTATGCTGTTACTGATAGCAGGTAATGCAGGAAATATGTTGATTGTTTCGGCCTCAATGCCTCAATTACCCTGCCATCCACTCATAATTCTTTCAGCGGGCCTCCGGCCCGTCAGGATGGGAGGGGAAGCAAGCGGGGACACCCCGCACCCCGGCAGGGGTGAAACCCCTGCACCCCGAGTTATGAGTGGATGTCAGAATTACCATCTTGACAACAATAAAACAATATGTTATAACCTGTATATAACAAAATGCTATAGTAGGAATATTCTGTTGAGTGTTTCTATCCCGTTCTTTCCTGGTAAGAATGAGGTTTTCAAACTTTAAGCCTGCTGGTTCGTATCCAGGTAAGAGGATATTGAGGCCTCTTCTAGGCCGTGAGACCGAGCAAGCAGGTGTTTGAGCCATTATCAACTATTTTCAAAAATGTGGAACCTTCCTCTATCAGACGAGCATGTGACCCGCCGAGATGGGAAGGCTTTTTATGGATGTCCCTGTCTGCGTTTGGTTTTCAAGGCAATTCTTTACATAGCCATCTTCAAAAGAAGGAGTAATGCTATCAATGGATGAAATGAGAACTGTAGAGGATACAGCTCTACAAGAGACGAACCATCGCATCGTTATGGATGTGCGCAATATCACCAAGAGCTTGCCGTTGGGCCGTGAGAGGATCGATATCCTGCGTGGCATCACCTTTCAGATTATGGGCGGCGAATTCGTTTCGATTGTTGGCCCTTCTGGTTCGGGCAAAAGCACGCTGCTGGGCATCATTGCCGGGTTGGACAACCCGAGCAGCGGCCAGGTCTTTATCGATGGAGTCGATATCACGAAGATGAGTGAGGGCAAACTGGCCGAGGTGCGCAACAATAAAATTGGTATGGTCTTCCAGGCGTTCAACCTGATTCCAACGTTGACGGCGCAGGAAAATGTCGAAGTGCCGCTGTACGTTGGCAAGCATAAGGGTTCCCCATCTGATCGCGCAAAAGAGCTGCTGAACCTGGTTGGACTCTCACATCGCCTGGCGCACCGCCCGAACCAGCTCTCCGGTGGCGAGCAGCAGCGCGTCGCGATTGCGCGGGCGCTGGCTACCGACCCGGCTTTTGTGATTGCCGATGAGCCGACGGGTAACCTGGATGCCAAAAATGGTGAGAATATCCTCAAACTCATCGCCTACCTGCGCCAGGAGACCGGCAAAACCTTTATCATCGCTACCCATGACCCGGTTGTGGCATCGCACGCCGACCGCGCGATCCGTATCGTCGATGGCCAGATTGCCTCGATCGAGGCTACCGGCGGGAGAATCACGCAATGAAGACATCTATGTACTTCAACTATACTTCACGTTCGCTGCTGCGAGGCGGGCAGCGAACAATCCTGGCAATCTTCTGTGTGGCCGTCGGAGTGATGGCGATTGTGGCCCTGCAATTAGTGGGGGAAATGATTAATGGCGCGCTGACAGGCAACGTGCGCGATGCCAACGGGGGTGATATCGCAGTCACCTCTCCATCGGCGCCGTTCAATGCGAGCGATCTCTCCTTCTTTGATCAACTTAAGAACAATGGAACCATCACTAACTACACAGCATTTTATTCGACTACGGGTTCGAACGGTTTTGCTTCCTCGATCACGCAGTCGTTTCAGTTGCTCGTCGTGAACCCCGATAGCTACCCGGTGGTCGATGCCCCGACCTTCAATGCGCCGCCCAATGGCAGCATCCCAGGCTTGTTGCAAAATGACCAGGTGATTATTGACCAGGCGCTGGCCGACCAGTATAACAAAAAAGTTGGCGATACGATGACCCTGCATGTCAATGGCAGGCAGGGTGGGTTGACGCTGCCCGTCAAAATCGCTGGTATTGTGCAGGATAATGGGTCGCTGGCGCAGAACAACGACGTGATGATCATTTCCGCCAGCGATTATTTGGCCGCCAATCCTGCTGTTCCTCGGGTGTACAACAACGTCGATATCACGGCTCCCCAGGCGAGTATCAATTCGGCCGTCAAGGATATCCAGCAGAAGTTTCCGGCTGCCAGCACGCAAACGGCTGCCGATGCTTTGAAGAATAACCAGCAGCAGGTCGATTTTATCAAGAAGTTTCTGGAGATTGCCGGCCTGCTGGCTCTGCTGATCGGAGGCGTCGGTATCATCAACACCATGCAGGTGTTGCTCTCGCGCCGCAGGATTGAGATCGCCATGCTGAAGACGACGGGCTACCGGCGCTTCGATCTCTACCTGCTCTTCGGCATGGAAGCGGCTTTCTTAGGATTGATCGGCGGCGTAATCGGCGCGGGAGTAGCGATTGGCCTGAGCGCGCTCATTCGTATCCTGGTAGAAAATCTCTTCCCGGTTCTCATTCCATTTGTCTTAGACCCTGTGATTATCGGCGGCGGCGTCTTGATCGGCCTGGTTACAGCACTGATCTTTGGTTTGATGCCGATTGTGCAGGCCGCTAACATCCGCCCCTTGAACGTGATCCGCGAACTGCCGGAAGGTACGCGAGCCGGTAATATTGCCCTGACGGCCGGACTGCTGCTGATTCTTTCGGTCTTGTTCTGCCTGCTCGCCATTTTCATTCTCAATGATGTAGGGTTAGGCATTGGAGCGGTCTATGGCACCTTCATCTTCCTGGGCATTCTGAGCCTGTTCTTCGGCCTGGTGGTCTTCCTGATCAGTGTGCTGCCCGTGCCGGAGCGTTTCTCGCCGCCATACCTGGCGCTGATTATTGCCGGGCTAGTTATCTCGGCCCTGATCTTCATTCCGCTGCCCGCGTTTGGTGGTCTCTTGTTCGTCGTCTCGTTGATGGGCATCGTGATTGTGCTGCTGCCGCGCTCGTGGAAGTCCAGCACGAAACTTGCTCTGCGCAACATTGGACGCCAGCGCGCGCGCACGACCACGACCATGCTGGCCCTCTTCGTCGGCGTCTTTACGATAGGACTGATCCTGGTATTGGGCCAGGACCTGCGCGATAAGATCAACAGCGCCCTGGCCAACAGCCTCACCTATAATGTTGTTACTATCGCGAATGGGAGCGAGTCGAATGCGCTGCAATCGCAGTTGAATACTATACCTGGCCTTGATCATTCCCATTACGCGCAAAGAACCTTTGCCCAGGTTGTCCCGGTGGCAATTGATGGGACACCCCTGGCCAGCCTGGTGTCGAGCGGCAATAGTTCAACCGGCCCTGGCAATCTGGGACGCGAAGGCACATATGGACTTCTGGGGTCCATGGAGGGATTTGATGTAGCCAATAACCAGTTGCCAACCGGTATCACTATCAAGGATGGTAGTAATCTCAGTACGAGTGATGCGGGCCAGAATCGTGTGTTGTTGAATTACCTCTTTGAACAATTGGCGCCCCTGAAAGGCCATATCCATGTGGGAAGCACGATCACTTTCACTAGCATTGATGGCAAGAGTGTGCAAACTGCCACGGTGGTTGGTTTCTATCAGAGTAGTGGATTGAATATTCAGTTCGGGGCGGTGTTTGCCACAAAAGATACCGTGGTTTCTCTCTCTCCCGCTGGTGATGTGACGAACATCTTCTATATGAAGATTGACCCGAACCAGATAGGGAAGGCTTTGAATGATATTGGCAGAATCGCCCCTAACGCTTCGGTCATTAACCTGGCGAACATCGGTGATTTTGTCAACCAGATTCTGAATGATTTCTTGATCATCCTGGTCACGATCGCCTCGCTTTCACTGCTGGCCGGAGTAATCATTATCGCCAACGCGGTGGCCCTGGCGATGCTGGAACGGCGGCGCGAACTGGGTATTCTCAAGTCCGTCGGCTATACCAGCAGAAGCGTGCTGAGCGAGGTGCTGATCGAGAACGGAGTAATAGGTGGCACGGGCGCATTGCTGGCGATGTTGCTGGTGACGCTGGTGACGAGCCTGTTGGGGACGTTCTTCTTCAAGACAGCTTTCGGCGTCAGTACGTTTATCGCGTTGGGTCTGATTATTGGTATCGCTCTGCTAGCGATGGCGGTGGCGGCACTGGTCGCGTGGGGAGCTGTGCGCGTGAGGCCGCTGGAGGTGTTGAGGTACGAGTGATGAGGAGTGAGGAGGGCATGGCCGGGGTCACCCCGCGTTTGCCCTCCTCTAGGAACGCTTGCATTCCTCCTTTGGGTGCCACAATTCTCGTTCCTACAGGCGTTCGAGCCATTTCAAGAGGACCTACGCTTTTGAGAAAACTCCTCTTTCACCTATTGGAGCTGGAATAACCTGAGACGGTGATATTCCCAATGTCTGAGCAAAGAGTAAAAAGAACTTTTGATCGGGTACACGCATATCATCCTTGTTTACGTTAACCCATGGACACCCGGTAGGCCCCATATCCATTTGCTGAACGTGCGTGCTACCTTGAAGGAAACGCAGGTGATAGATTAGGCCATCAGCACCTAAACAGGATCTCGTCCCTGCCGTTGATATTTGGGGGAGAGCCAGAGCTGCATCATACAGCTTTTGTACAGCATTAGCATTGGTGATAGTACGAGATCGCCCCACAACTCTGCGCTTGACCTTACATATAGAATGCATAGCGACAGCATATACTTATCTCTATAAACATATCTCTATCAAGAAGACGATCCTTTACTATGATTTGTTCCATTCTTTAACCCGATAGTTCTTGAAAGCCTGTTTGAGCCAAATGCTTGGCATTTGGCTCAGTGATCACAGAATATGATCAAATGCAACAGGAAGCAAGTACGAAATAGTGCTGATGTTTCCTCTGCTTACGGATAGCAAGAGCCATAGCTATTGCCATAGTTATACCAGCGATTAGTATCAGCAGATCAGAGTATAGAGGGTATACCCATCAAAATCTTTAAAGTAGTTACGTGACAATGACTTCTAGCCGGTAGGCGAACGATGATTTTCCGTATAAAGATAAGATCAAGATAATGATAAATAGCTGATAGTTACTATAACATACACTAAAAAAAGCATCAAAAACAAAATATTGAATAATCGTAAATGGTATACCTCATCTGTTTCCGCTTGTCAATACTTTTTTTACTGTTATTAGCATCTCCATTTGGAATGCTCCCGTTTCATATGTTATACTTGCAAGCAATAAGACCCATCGCACCGGAGATCATCAATGCAAGGCGTTGCCGGCATCAATGGCGAAGGTGTTAATTGTGGGGGCGAATAAGCCAGTAGAAGTAGCAATTCTTCAGGAGGTCATCCAATGGAAACACCTTTAACCCCGCTCGATTTTCTGCGCCGCGCCCGGCGCCTTTATCCTGACCACGAAGCCGTTGTCGATGGAGACCTGCGCTTAACGTATGCGGAGTTTGGCAAGCGCTGTGATCGCTGGTCTGCCGCGCTCCAGCAACTGGGTGTCGGTAAGGGTGATCGCGTCGCCTATATTGCTCCCAATACGCACGCCCAGCTTGAATCGTTTTACGCCGTACCCCAGATAGGGGCGGCGCTCGTGCCGATCAACTACCGTCTCATCGCCAGCGATTTTGCCTATATCATCCAGCATAGCGGCGCGGCGGTCGTTTGCGTTCATAGCGACTATCTGGATGCCGTTGAGGGCATTCGTCACGAACTGCCGGAGGTCAAACACTTCGTGGCGCTTGAAGGTTTGACGGACTCCTTACGCGAAGCAGGCTGGCTCGACTACGAGACCGCGCTGGCAAACGCTCCTGAAAGCTTCTCACGCCCAGAGATTGCCGAGGATGATCTGCTGACCATCAACTACACAAGTGGTACGACCTCGCGGCCCAAGGGTGTGATGATTACCCATCGCAATGCCTACATGAACGTCATCGGCACGCTGGTCCATATTTCGATGTCGCCGGCGGACCGCTACCTGTGGACGCTGCCGATGTTCCATGCCAACGGCTGGACCTTTGTCTGGACGGTCACTGCCGTGGGCGGCACACACATCTGCCTGCGCAAGGTGGAACCGGTTGCGATCTTCACGCTGATACGCGATGAGAGGGTAACGCTGCTGTGCGCCGCGCCGACGGTCCTTATCAGTATTGCCAGCGCGCCGGAGAATGTGCGTGGCATTCTGCTATCCGCGGGAGCGGGCGCGCAACGCAGGAAAGTGCGCGTGCTGACCGCGGGAGCGCCACCCGCAGCGGCAACCATCGAGCGCGTCGAGGGCGAACTGGGCTGGGAGATCACACAGGTCTATGGCCTGACCGAGACCGCTCCTTTTATTACTATCTGCGAGCCGCGCTCGGAGCATAACACGCTCTCCCCGCAGGAGCGAGCGATAATCAAAGCGCGCCAGGGAGTGGAGCTCATCACTTCTGGTGAACTGCTGGTCGTAGATGAACAGGGGAACGAAGTTCCGCACGATGGAGCGACAATTGGCGAAATTGTCGCGCGTGGCAATGTCGTCATGAAGGGCTACTACAATGACCCCGAGGCTACGGCACGCGCTTTTGCAGGAGGCTGGTTTCATACGGGTGACGCCGCTGTCGTCCATCCCGATGGCTATGCCGAGATCCGCGACCGCCTGAAGGACGTGATCATCAGTGGAGGAGAAAACATCTCCTCCATCGAAGTTGAGGGTGTGCTGCTGCGTCACCCCGCTGTGCAGGAGGCGGCGGTAGTCGGTTTGCCCGATGAGCGCTGGGGCGAGGCGCCGCACGCGTTTGTCGTCCTTAAGACGGGACAGAACGTGACAGAGGAGGAACTGCGCACTTTCGTGCGCGACAACATGGCCCACTTCAAAGTACCTAAAACGGTCACATTTATCTCTGAGTTGCCCAAGACTGCTACCGGCAAGATTCAGAAATATGTGCTGCGTGGCGGCAGGGCTGCCATAGCCGCGCAGTAGCTACCTGGGAAAAAACCATTACTGAATAGGCGCTGTCCCGGGTGAATACAAGAGTAGGCTAAGAGCGTGCTCTTGTATTCACCCGGGTTCTTTACCTTCGCCCACTAAAATTGTTGTCATATGGCATATACAAAGCAAGTACCGCGATGGACATATGTATATCAGTGTGAGAAACATCTCCTGGAGTGTCTGGAATGGTATCTTGCTGTATGCGACAACGTAAGCTCAAAGTGGCAATACCAGCAACGGTATCTCCATTTCCTCTGGTGTCAGGCCACCGTGGTGACCCAGAAAATGCATGTCAAACCTTCGTTCCTCGTGCCACCATACGGTTTCGTGTGCATAGGGGAGAATGACCAGATTGCCCGCTCGCTGTAAAAATTCTTTAGAGAGTTGCTGAGAGCCAAAGAATTGCTGTTCTACCAGGAGCTGTGTAGGATATATTTCCGCTCTTCCCGCGAGCTGTTTTTGTAGGAAAGCCAGCGCCTCGTCCAACACATCCTCCCGCACGTGCAAAAACATATCGCGTGCTGAACCTGCAGGAACCAGGAAATTTCCGCGCCCATTCGTGCGCAGGTAACGCTCGATGCCGGGAGCGTGGCGGTTGAGATAAAACGTCCTCTTAGGGTCGACCTCAATTTGCCCATGATCGGCGGTCATGATAAGCAGGGTGTCCGGGCTATTGCTGCGTGTTGTCTTATAAAAAATCACATCCATAGCGGTCAAGAATCTATCCATGACCACTTCAAACTGGCGAGAATGGGGGCCGTAAAGGTGACAGATTGCATCGATCTTGTCGAAGTACAAAAAATAATAGCAAGGGGCAGTTTTTTCGGAGATGATAAGTTCTGCCAGTTGTGTAAGCGCCTCTATGATTGTTCTGTAAGGTACAACTGTAGCTCCTCGATAGACGATATCGGAGTAGGTGGACGGTGTGTAGGCCTGATTCTGGAAAATGTAGGAATGGATGCCGTGTCTTTGCAAGCGGCGATAAAAGGTCTGGCGGGGAAAGAAAGCCTCCGATGGGATGCCGGAGCGTTTCAAAGAATCGCGTTCTCTATCTCCCGCGTAAGAGAAGAGCAGGGGTGTAATCACTTCATCGACAAGCGGCTCGAAGTAATTCCATTCGTAGACACCGCTCTGGCCGACGTTCAAGCCGGTATGAATGCATGTGACGTGCGCGGCCGTAGTCGAGGGGAATTGCGAAGTCAGCTGTGAGGCGATGCCGTATTTTAGCACGGTTTTGAGGAAGTCGTATCGCTCCGCGTACTTCTCGAAGAATCGCCAGCCGAAGGCATCAATAAAAAAGAGGATCACCTTGTTATAGTGGGTGGGCAGGCCGCCAAACACATCTGCTGGGAAGCCATTTTGTCCTTTGCCGCTTAAAAGGAACTCAATCGTTTGTGGCAGGTTGGCGAAGCAGTAGGAATCATAGAGAGGCCTCACGAATCTCGAGGAGAACTTCGCGTTATATACCGCGTTCAGAGAAGCCGAGTTGAGCATAGCCGCACCTGCTCTCGGGTCAAGGGTAGATATCGTAGAATCTACATACGTGTTTGTGCTGAACACAGTATATCACGAAATTAAACTAGCTCATGCAATCTCTTTTGCAGATGGCTCCTTTCGCAATGAAAGAGGCATTTGAGCAAGAGGACAGGCGCCTGTCCATGCAGCGTGCAAATATGGAGGCAAGAATCAGCATCTTTTGCCATATTTGCACCCCGGACAAAGAGGAGAGGGTTGCAGTAGCCCGGCTTAAGGTATTAAAATTTTGTTAGAAATCGGAAGAACACGTCCTGAACTCTTTTCATCTACGTGGTTATGTTGTATCATTGCGTAGCACAGCTTTTAGGGGACATGCTGCCTTGTCTGTAGGAAAGTAGGATGAACGCCCAGACTCAGACATATACTGTTCCAGGCTCGTTACGTCAACCGAACGCTATGCTCGACTCCTTGCAGGGAATATTACAGCGGGCTCTCAGGTCATCGAGCACGCTATCCCTCAAGGCGGCTTCTGTAGTTCGTGGTCGCGGGGTGTATCTGATAGACAACAATGCCGAACGAGCCCAATATGTAGCCTCGCTCCTGGTATCGGTAGGCTATCGTGCTATGATAGTGGCCAGTACCTTAGATGCCTTTACTCACTTTCTCCAGGGTACGTTTGTCCCAATGGCGGTTATTGCTCTGCAAGAAGAGACGAATCAGCGCTTTTTCCTCAATCGCCTTACCAGGCAAATTCTTGACAAGTACGAATGGGAGATACTCTTCGTGCGCCTGCTCTTGTCGCCATCAGATCAATTTTTGCCGCGCACCACTCCGCCATTAGCTCCCTTGCAATCCTCTAGCCCCTTACCGTCCTCAACAACGAGACCTTTACCGCCTTTACAATCACCACGAATAACCGGCAAGCCTGATCAATCTACGCTCTACACGCAAACGACGGCGCCTTTACCTCGTTTGCCCGCGGCTCCGGCCAGCCCGATAGAAGAAAAAAAACTTTCCCGGCAGGTACAGGAAAAAGTCCTCTCAAAGCAGGAAAGTAAAGAAAAGCTCTTGCTGGAGGGAGAAAGCCTGGGTCGCTACCAGGTATATGAGTCGCGTGGCGGTGGCTCACTGTGTACGGTTTATCGGGCGTATGACCGCATGCGAGAACTGGATGTTGGGCTGAAAGTTATTCCAACCAGTACCATCACCTATCAAATCAACGAGGGATCAACCGAGCTGCCCAACTTCTTCCAGCCTGAAGTAGATCTGCTCGCCGACTTGAAGCATCCACATATTCTGCCCATCATCCATATTGGAAAATCCTATGTAAGCGGCCAACCATTTTTCTACAAAACCACGCGCTACTGTCCCGAAGGCGCGCTCGACGCGTGGTTGCTCCAGCACGGCTCTAAAATGTTCGCTCCGCGCGAGGTTCTTGGTATTCTGCTCCAACTGGCCGACGCGCTTCGTTTTATCCATGAGCGTCAAAAGTTGTACTGCAACTTCAAGCTGTCAAATATTCTGGTACTGAACGAGACAGGAAGTATGCCCGGCCTCAATGTAGCGCTGGTCGATTTTGCTTTTGAACATGATGGGGTCTGCTATGCGAGGACCTCGGTAAACTACCGCTACATGGCCCCTGAACAATTTGATGGCCAGTCTTCTCAAGCTTCAGAGCAATATGGCCTGGCCGCAGTCATCTACGAACTGCTTACCAAACGCCCTCCCTTTCAGGGCAATTCGGAGCAGATCATGAGGCGCATGCACGCGAACATGCAGACTCAACCTCCTTCCACCCTCAACCCGGAGATTTCTCCCATGCTCAATAAAGTGATGCTGCGCGCCCTGGCAAAAAGGCCGGAGGAACGTTATGCGTCCGTCGTCGAATTTGCGCAGGCTTTCCAGCGCTATGTGTAGGGAGAGCCCCTGGTGCCTGTCCTGGGCATCTAGCCGGCCCCTTACGCGCTCCCAGGCTATCTGTTATAATAGAGTCACAAATATATGCTCTACTCAGTAGAATATCCTTCTTATCCGTGGGGATAAGGATTAGTTGCGCAAGGCCAGAAGCCTTATTACGAGATATACGCCGGATGGAAACGCTTTTTAAGCTCTTCCATAAATTTGCTCGCATTGACTCTTGACCAGACCCTATTCACCCCAGAAAGGATGGATCGCCAGCCATGGATTTTGAACTGCCGGAAGAGCATCAACTGGCTTATGAAAGCGCGTTTGCTTTTGCGCAAGATGAAATCAAACCACATAATAAGGAGATCGAACGTACAGACGACTTTCCCTCCTGGATCTGGAAACGACTGGCCGAGCAGGGCTATACTGGCATAGCCATCCCCGAAGAGTATGGCGGCAGCGGTGGCGATTTCCTGATGGCAGCGCTGGTGGCTCGCGCCATCGGACGCGCGAATGGCTCCATTTCGATGTCTTACGGGGCGCATTTGAATCTCTGTGCCCATAACATTCTGCGCAATGGCACTGAAGAACAAAAACAAAGATACCTTCCTAAACTCACGAGCACCCAGATGATCGGTGCTCTGGCTCTCACCGAACCGAATGCGGGCTCCGACGCTATGGGCATCCAGATGACGGCGCGGCCAACTGAGGGCGGCTACCTGCTCAACGGCACTAAAATGTTCATTACGAATGGCCCGATTGCCGGCCTGCTGATCGTCTATGCCAAAACGCGACCGGAGGCTGGCAGTCGCGGCATCACGGCCTTCATTTTTGAGACGAAGACACCCGGTTTCTATGTCGCGCGCAAATTGAGCAAACTGGGTATGCATGGCTCACCGACGGGCGAACTGGTCTTCGAGAATGCCTTCGTGCCCGAAGAAAATGTGCTGGGCAAGGTCAATGAGGGCTTCAAGGTCGTGATGAGCGGGCTCGATCTCGAACGGGCCTTTTACGCGGTCAGTATGGTTGGTGGCATCGAAGCCGCATTGGAGGTCTCCATCAAATATGCGAAGGAGCGCGAGCAATTTGGCCAGCCCATCGCCAATTTCCAGCTCATTCAGGCCAAGATCGCAGAGATGTATACCGACCTGGAAGCGGCGCGTCTGATGGCGCACCGCTGCATGTGGCTGGCACAGCAGGGCAAGCGCGTCAGCAAAGAAGCCGCCGCGGCGCTACTCTTCTCGGCCCGTGCTGCCATGCGCGCCGCGGATGAGGCGTTGCAGATTCATGGCGGTTGGGGCTATCTAACGGACTTCGAGGTTGAAAAAATGTGGCGCAATGCCAAACTCGGCGAGATCGGCGCCGGAACGAACGAGATTCGCCTGCTGCTGATCGCCAGAGAACTGCTTGGTATGAGGTAAGGCATGAAATCTGTGCGCATCGCCGGAGGACTCGGCTTTTACGGCGACTCGTGGCGCCCGCTTCGCGCGAGCATTGAGCGTGGCAATGTGCGATATGTTGCGTCCGATCATCTCGCGGAATTGACGCTGGCAATTCTCCAGAAAGATCGCCAGCGCGATCCCAGCCTGGGCTATACGCGGGATCTCATCCCTCTGTTGCTAGATCTGCTTCCTATAGCCATCCCACGCGGTATTAAATTCATTCTGAACGCGGGCGGGCTGAATCCGCTGGGGGCGCGTGAGGTGTTGCTGGGTGCGCTCAAAAAAGCCGGCCTCAGGCTAAGAGTGGGCGTTGTGCTGGGGGATTCGGTTCTGGAGCGCCTCGATGAATTGCAGGAGGCAGGTGTTTCCCTGGCACATATGGATACAGGCGAAGACATAGCCAGTGTGCGCCAGCGCCTGTTATTCGCCAGCGCGTATCTGGGAGCGCGACCAATTGTTGAGGCTTTGAAAGCGGGAGCGGATATTGTGCTGACCGGTCGCGTTGCGGATGCTGCGCTCTTCCTGGCGCCGATGGTTCATGAACTGGGCTGGCGTTGGGATGATTGGGATAAGCTGGCGCAGGGAATAGTGGTTGGGCACCTGCTGGAGTGCAGCGGGCAGGCCACAGGCGGCAATTTCGGCGGCGATTGGCGCTCTATTCCCGACCTTGCGCATATCGGCTACCCTATCGCGGAAGTGTGGGAGAACGGGGATGCGGTTATCAGCAAGGCTCCTGGCACGGGAGGGCGCGTCAATTTCGATACACTGCGCGAGCAATTATTGTATGAAGTGCATGATCCGCGCCATTACCTGACGCCGGATGTTGATGTCGATATGACCATATTGCGCCTGCAAGAAATCGGCCCTGACGAGGTACTTGTCGCCGGAGCAACTGGACGGCCAGCGCCGGCTATGCTCAAGATTGTGGCCGGCTATGAAGATGGGGTCATGGGACAGGCCATGATCGGTTATGCGTGGCCCGATGCGCTGGCGAAGGCGCAGGCCGCGGCGCAAATCATTCAGCAGCAGATGACCGAAATCGGTCTCCAACCGGATGAAACCATTGTCGAATACCTGGGGTACAACTCTATCCATGGCCCGCTTGCCGATCCCACTCATATTGATGATTTGAACGAAGTTTATTTGCGCATTGCTATTCGTTGTAAGGATCGGCGCGAGGCCGCGAAACTAGGACGCCTCTTTCCGCCCCTGGCGCTCAGCGGCCCGCCGTTCATCGGTGGGGCAGGCGGAATGATGGAGCCGCGAGGATTGCTCGGCATCTGGCCCACGCTTGCCCCGCGCGACATCATCGAAGAATACGTGCGTGTGAGCGTGGAGGAGTCATGAAAAAACGGTTATTGCAGCTTGCTCATGCTCGTTCGGGGGATAAGGGCGACAAGGCCGATATCAGCCTCTTCGCGCCTGATGAGGCGACCTATCACCTTTTGGTACGGGAGGCCACAGCAGAACGCGTACAGGCCCACTTCAATGGCATGATAACGGGAAAGGTTGAGCGCTTCGAGGTGCCGAATGTGCTGGCGCTCAAATACGTCCTGCACGGTGCGCTCAATGGCGGGGCGTCGCGCTCACTGCGCAGCGATGCTCTCGGCAAATCTCTCTCGTCGGCGCTGCTACGGATGGAGATTGAGGGAATAGATTGACACTGATCAGCTCCTTTCTATGTGCGGAGTGGAGCAGAGAACAGATTATCAGCTTTACGCAAAAGGAATTATGAAGAAGGATACATCGCCTCATGGCAAGTAAAGATGAGCAACTGGCGGCCGAGATCGAGCGCATCAAAAAAGGTGGAGCGGAAAAATACCATATCCGCAATCGGGAGCAGAAGAAGCTATTCGCGCGCGACCGCCTCAAACTGCTGCTGGATGATGGCAAGATCGAATTCGAGGATGGGATGTTTGCCGAATGCCAGAATCCTGAGCTACCCTCTGATGGCAATATTACTGGCGTCGGGCGCATTTATGGACGGCCGGTAGCTTTCAGCGCGTCCGATTCGACGGTCAAGGCGGGGTCGGCGGGGGAAAAGTCGGTGCAGAAGAACCTGCGCATCCAGGAAATGGCGATGCAGATGCGCATCCCCATGTTCTACCTGATCGACTCAGCAGGAGCGCGCATCACCGACCAGATTCGCCTGTTTCCTGGCCGTAACCAGGGTGGGCGCACTTTTTACAACCAGATTAAGATGTCCGGCGTGGTGCCGCAAATCTCGATCATGTTTGGGCCCTCACCGGCGGGCGCGGCCTATACCCCGGCTTTTGCCGATATCGCGATTATGGTCGAGGGCAATGCCAGCGCCTATCTCGGTTCGCCGCGCATGGCCGAGATGGTGACGCGCGAGAAGGTCACGCTTGAGGAGATGGGAGGCGCGCGTATGCACTGCACTGTTTCCGGCCTCGGCGACTTCCTGGCTGAAAGCGAAGAGGATGCTATTCGCATCGCGCGCGAGTACTTCCGCTATATGCCGCAGAATTACCTGGAGAAACCAGCGGATAGCGAACCTGTCCCGCCCGCCAGCAATCGACCGCTCAAAGACATCGTACCGGAAGCCCAAAATAAGCCCTTTAACATGTATGACTTCATCCATTCGCTGATCGATGGTGGTAGCTTCCTGGAGGTCAAAAAGCTCTTTGCTCCCGAACTGATTACTGGTTATGCGCGCCTGGGTGGGCGCGTAATCGGCATTGTTGCCAATCAGCCGCGTGTTAAGGGCGGCGTGCTGTTCACCGATTCGTCCGATAAGGGCACGCGCTTCGTCAATACCTGTAACGCCTTCAACATTCCCCTGCTCTTCCTGGCCGATGTCTCCGGTTTCATGATCGGTTCTGCCGTCGAACGAGCCGGGATCATTCGTCATGGCGCCAAGTTCATCGCCGCCGTCTCTCAAGCTGTTGTGCCAAAAATCTCGGTTATCGTGCGCAAGTGCTATGGCGCCGGACTGTATGCGATGGCGGGTCCTGCCTTTGGCACCGACGCAGTGCTGGCGCTGCCAACCGCCCAGATAGCCGTGATGGGTCCCGAAGCCGCCATTAATGCCGTCTACGCCAACCAGATCGCCGCCCTGCCCGAAGAGGAACGCGAGCCATTCCGTAAGATGATGGAGGCGCGCTACGCCGAAGATATCGATATTTTTCGCCTGGCCTCTGAGTTGATCGTGGACACTATCACGCCTTTCGAGTCTCTACGCTACGAGCTGATTACGCGTTACAGCATTTACCAGACGAAAGAGGCGCGTTTCTCGGAGTGCCGGAACCCTATTTATCCGGTGTGACTCTCTTGACCCACCACCTGCCAATCGCTCTTCCAGCCGCTCCTCCCAGCATAGCAAACAGCGTTCCCACTGCATTCAGGAACAATACTAGAAAGATGAATATCGAAATAACAATGCTCACAAGTCCAGGGTAATAGCGGCTAGAAGGCGCAGGATGAGGGGGATTCAGCACAAGCGCGCTAATGATAACCAGTAGCACAACAGCAGTGGCAATGCATCCCATTACAAACGCGGCGGTGGCTCCTGCCAGTGGCCGCTCACTACGCCCCGTCGTCAGAATCCCTGCTAACATTCCAAACACAGCGTAGAGCGCAAGCCCCGGCCAGAATGAGGCATTCAATGCGAGGTTGGTGCCAAAACGGGACAGCCCTGACATGTAGAGCAACAGTTGGAGCAGGCCAAGTACAATACCAGGGCCGATTTGTAGCAGCAAACGAGTCAGGCGCGAGGGATTGTTACGGGTTTGCATGATGCTCGTGCTCCTCTCTGGCTTATATTTATCCTGATTCTAAGTTTTGGTACCCTCGAGTCAAGGCAAACGCGTTGTAGGATATGCGGAGGTCTATATATACTACGCGATTCCGGATGCAGACCTCCCCGCTGAGGGAGAATTCATAGGACTGCAGCCATCTTGCTGAGAAAAACGGAAAGGAATATAATGGCGATGTTGGCTCCTATTCCTCTCAGGCTGGGGTAGAGAGCCACAAGAGAGCAATGGCAGAGAGGAAAACAGGCAAGCGTGAAGCGTATCGTATCCAACATGGCCGGGGTGGTCTTAGAGTTCCTGGTCAAACCCGGCGAACAGATTAGCATTGACCAGGATGTTGTGATGCTGGAATCCATGAAGATGCAGATTCCTGTCCAAGCCACCGTCAACGGAATGGTGAAAACCCTCAAAGTCAACGAGGGTGATTTTGTGAATGAAGGGGATGTGCTGCTGGAAGTAGAGTGAAAAGTATCTTTCCTGCTTACCCCGGTGTTCCAGTTGAAGGCCGATCAGGTTCAGGGCGGAGGAGGTGGGATTCGAACCCACGGAGGCTATTCACCTCACACGATTTCCAGTCGTGCCCACTAGGCCACTATGGGACTCCTCCATGTTAGCCGGCCCCATCGTATGTCATGGATGTGAGGCAGGCCGGGGCGGAGAGAGTGGGATTCGAACCCACGAGGGCTCTCGCCCTACCGCTTTTCGAGAGCGGCACATTCGACCACTCTGACATCTCTCCGCCGCCAAGTATAGCATATCTCATAGAGTAAGGCAAGCATTTGCAGGACGAGGGAATATAGCGCCTGCCATCCACTCATAATTCTTGCAGCGGGCCTACGGCCCGTCAGGACGGGAGGGGAAGCAAGCGGGGACACCCCGCACCCCGGCAGGGGTGAAACCCCTGCACCCCGAGTTATGAGTGGATGTCAGAATATAGCGCACATTGACACATACCTGTCGAACGAGTATACTCATGGATGGGCAGGAAACATCGGCCATACAGTTCACCCGGCAAGATAGAGAAGCGATCAAGACTATGTATGAGGGAACGCCATAGCTGCCTCCGAGCGAGAATTTTTGACCACGACAAAGCGTTATTATAGAGAGATAGAGAACATCTTAGCACTAACACCGCGCAGCAGGAGAACACACCATTATGCAGTTACTTGGGAAAATGCTGGGTGATCCCAACAAAAAAGAATTGAAGGCCATCCAGCCACTTGTAGATAAAATCAATGAACTCGAGCCGGCTATGGAGCAACTGAGCGATGATGAATTAGCCGCAAAAACAGAGGAGTTTCGCGCCCAGCTTTATCTCTACCTCAAAGGTGGGATGGTACTTGAAAATGAGCTGGTCAAACTCTTCGCCGAGGCGCTGGAGGCGGTAGAGCCGCTCGCGAGTACGTGCAGCGATGCGCAGTTGCACGCCGCCATGAATGAGCCGCGCCAGTTCATCGAAAGAAAACGCGACCCGGAATATTACCTGCGCGATCACCTGCAAGATACGCTTTCAGAAACGTTTGAAAATGCATACCAGAACCTGAACCCGATCCTCAATGCCCAACGCATTTCTAACGCGCTGGACCTGTTGCATGAACGGGAAGCGCGGTTGGAAGATGCGGAGGACCCCCAGCGGGCGACACTGGACTTACTCAAAGAGGTTGAGCCTGCCCTGGATAAAATCGATGACGACTTCCTGGAGGAGGCTTTCCAGAAGCCCTGGGCGCGTTTTGAAGCCGTTCGCGGCTATGCGGCCGGTGACGATAGTGTCGCTGACGCGCAAATCATGAAATTGTTCGGCGATATCCTCAATGCCCTGCAGGAGGAACTCGTTGCTGTCAAAGCCGAGCAGATGGATGAGTTACTGCCAGAAATGGTGAAGCGCTATAAGTCAGGCAAGACGCTCGATGACCTGCTGCCGGAAGCTTTTGCCGTTGTGCGCGAAGCGGGCCGGCGTACTATTCAGATGCGTCATTATGACGTGCAATTAATAGGTGGCGTCGTGCTGCACCAGGGAAAAATCGCCGAGATGCGTACGGGTGAGGGTAAAACGCTGGTCGCAACTCTGCCTGCCTACCTGAATGCGCTTCCTGGTAAGGGCGTACATGTCGTGACCGTCAACGACTACCTGGCCAAGCGTGATGCCGAGTGGATGGGACATATCTACAAGTTCCTCGGCCTCACCGTTGGCGTGATTGTCAATGCGGTCAATCCGCAGACGCCGCAGCGCCGCGCCCAGTACCAGGCCGACATCACCTATGGCACCAACAACGAGTTCGGTTTTGACTACCTGCGCGATAATATGGTCGGGTCGCTTGAGCAGATGGTGCAGCGCGACCTGAACTATGCCATCGTCGACGAGGTTGATAACATCCTGATTGACGAGGCGCGCACGCCGCTCATCATCTCCGGCCAGGGCCAGGAATCGACCGACCACTACCGCCAATTCGCCCAATGGGCAAGGCGCTTGAAGCCCGAAACCGACTATACCGTTGAAGAAAAGACCCGTACCGTTATTCTGACCGAAGAAGGCATCGAGAAGATTGAGAAGATGGCGGGCATCGACAATATCTATGACGAGGGCAATGTCGAACTGACACGCTACATGGAGAATGCGATTAAAGCCGAAGTCATCTTCAAGCGCGACAAAGACTATATCGTTAAAGATGGCGAGGTGATCATCGTTGATGAGTTCACTGGTCGCCAGATGCCGGGACGCCGCTACAGCGAGGGACTGCACCAGGCTATCGAGGCTAAGGAGAACGTCAAGGTGCAGCGCGAAAATCACACCCTGGCAACCATCACCTTCCAGAATTTCTTCCGCCTGTACGAAAAACTGGCCGGTATGACCGGTACCGCTCTGACCGAGGCCGAAGAACTGCACAAGATTTACAAGCTTGATGTCGTGGTGATCCCAACGCACAAGCCGATGATCCGTAAGGACCTGCCGGACCTGATTTATCGCACAACTGAAGCAAAATATCAAGCCGTCGTCGAAGAGATCAAGGCGCGCCATGAGAAGGCGCTCTATAAACTCGATGAAAATGGAGAGCCGGCGCTTGACGAAGATGGCAACCCGATTGTGATCGCGCAGGGGCAGCCGGTTTTGATAGGTACTACGTCGGTGGAGAATTCCGAGTATCTCTCAAGATTGCTAGATAGGCAAGGCATACCGCACAACGTGTTGAATGCCAAGCACCACGAACGCGAGGCGCAAATCGTCGCGCAGGCTGGTAGTCTTGGAGCTGTCACCATTGCTACAAACATGGCAGGTCGTGGTACCGACATTCTGCTGGGTGGCAATCCAGCAGGCTATCGCGACAGCATCCTGCGTAAACACGCCGAGCAGGTGGACTTCATTAGAGAAATGCCGGAGCGCACGCCCGATGAGCGTGAGGAGAAGGAAGAGGCCATCCGGCAGTATATCGAGAATATGAAGGAAGAAGAGATCGAACGTCTCATGCGACAAAAGGAGCTTGAGTGCGAAGAAGATCACAAGCGTGTTGTCGAATTAGGCGGCCTTCATATTATCGGTACTGAACGGCACGAATCGCGACGTATCGATAACCAGCTGCGTGGTCGCGCCGGGCGCCAGGGCGATCCCGGTTCCTCGCGTTTCTACCTCTCGCTCGAAGACGAATTGATGCGCCGCTTTGCAGCCGAACGCGTCTCCAAATTGATGCAGCGAGTGGGCATGGATGACGATGTTCCGCTCGAGAGCGGTCTGGTCTCGCGTTTCATTGAGCAGGCCCAGACGAGCGTTGAGGGATACAACTTCGATATTCGTAAAAATGTCGTCGAATATGACGATGTGATCGCGAAACAACGCGAAGTGATCTACGCCGATAGGCGAGCCGTACTCGAACGCGCCGATATGCACGAGCGCGTGCTCGATATGATACGGGCCGAGGTGAAAAGAATCGTCCAGATGCAGATTCCAGGCAATGTGATCTCGGAAGAGGAAGAACTGGATAACCTGATCACAGTTCTCGAAACCTGGGTGCATATACCAGATGAGATCCTGCCGGAGAATCTGCATGCCGTGCGCCGCGATGATCTCAGCAGAAGGCTGGTTGATTTCATCGTGAACCACTATGAAGAGCGTGGTAAGGAACTCGATAAGCGCGCGAAAGAGCATCCCGAATACGGCATCCCAACAGTGCGTGATATAGAGCGCTCGGTTATCTTGCAGGTGATTGACCGCCTGTGGATGGATCACATCGATGCGCTGGACGTTTTGCGCTCCAGTATCCATTTCCGCTCGGTCGGCCAGCGCGACCCGCTGGTCGAATTCAAGAACGAAGCGTACCTGATGTTCGATCAATTGAAAGAGTACATCCAGCACTACGTCGTTGATCAACTGCTCAAGATACTCCCGAACCTGTTAAGCAGAGATTTCAGCGCGCCTGTCGAGCGGCCTGCTCCGAAGCGCAAAGCTCCGTTGCCTGCTCGTCCGAATGTGAAAGCCATTGCCACAGCGAATGGCCAGTCGAAGACGCGCCCAGGCAATGCGCCCGTCCCGTCCGCTGCTTCCCGGGCGCAAAATGCCGGCAACCGCTCAAATGGTCAGGGGCAGAGACGCGCAGTTGCCACCTCAAGCACTCAAAGCCCGGTGGTAGTCGGCAAAGTTGGACGCAACGACCCATGCCCATGTGGGAGCGGGAAAAAGTATAAGAAGTGCCACGGGGCTTAGAACGCTGAATACAGAAGACAGGCGGCCTGTTTCTAGCAAAACAGGCCGCCTGTCTATTTGCTTGAAGCAAAGAGCCGTTTTTAAGCAATCTCCGCTACCTGTTCAAGGCTATCTTCCAGTACCTCCATAGTGTAATCCTCTCTCTGCCAAGCATTGCCACTGAAGATGGTTTGCATATCCGGGTGGCGATAGATGGAGGAGATTTCTGCAATTTTGCTTACGTTTCAATTGACGATTCTGGTAGGAAGGAGTATGCTCTATAGCGTATATTTTGCGTTTCTCAAGCTTTGTCTAAACGGGTGGGATCAGAATATGACGAACAACGCTATTTTGCTGCTCTTCGCAATTATCAATGTAGTGGTACTGGCGCTTTTCGTGGGCCTGGTATTGAGCCAATATATGCAGCGCCATCGTATGTACCAGCTCTTCTGGAGCATCGCGCTGGCCATGGCTTTTATCGCGACGCTGGCCTATGTGCTGATGGTGATCGTCGGGCCTACGAGCGCCGCGGGAGTGGTATTTTTTCGCCTCTATTACATTCTGGGTGGGGCGCTGACGCCTGCATGGCTCGGCCTGGGGAGTATCGCGCTGGTGACAGGCCCGCGTGTTTCGCGCATCTGCCTCGTCATTTTGATCGTGTTGAGCGTTATAGCGGCCGCGCTGGTTGCCGCTGCTGGTATTGACATGAAGGCGCTTCGCCAGATAGCCGGTACGCCCGGCACCGGCATTCTACAGCCAACCTTCGGTGCGTGGACGCTGATGATCATTATTCTCAATACCCTTGGCGTGCTGGCCGTGGTTGGCGTAGCGATCTATTCAGGTTGGAAGATGGTGCGTCGGCAGTCGAACGTTTCGGGCTTCCGGGCAAGCAATCTTTTATGGGCCAATGTGCTGATTCTGCTAGGGGAACTCTTGAACGCGGCTGCAGGGAGCTTTGCGCGTTTCTTTGGTCTGGAGAGCAGTTTCTGGCTAATTATGTCCCTGGGGTGGGTCGTCTTTTATGCCGGCGTGCTGCTTACCAGCCGTCGCCCGGCACCGGCGAGGCCGACGGTGGGCATGCGCAACCAGGCGGATGCTAGAGGGCCAATTGCTCCGGCGTAATGCGGGGATCAGCTTATGGGCGGTTCTGCGTCCTTATTAGGAGGATAATGCAGGTCATTGTGGGATAGGCCGCCCCAGGCGCGATCAAGCTCGCCCCCCTACGTCCCGGTGATCTGTTGTCGCAAAGTAGCAAGCGTGAGATAATACATGGCAAAATACTATGGAGGAATACGCGCGTTGGATAAGCATGCAGAACGAACGGCGGGAAGCAGGCAAGGCATCAACATTGTGAACGATAAAACCAGTGCGAATATCAGAAACGACACGGAAACGCTGCGGCAGGAGGCGCGCGCCTTTTTGCAGGCAAGTCAGTGGCACGAGGCCGAGGTGGCATATACTACATTACTGGGAGCAGAAGAGAGCGATGAAGATGCGCTGCTCGGGCTGGCACTAGCGCTTGATAGGCTAGAAGAGCATGAGCGAATGCTTGAGGTGGCGGAGGATGTCCTGCAACTCGATCCAGGTTCGGCACTGGCGCTGGCGTGTAAGGCGCGGGCATTGCAAAAGCTGAACCGGCTCTCGGAGGCTACGATTGCAAATGACCAGGCATTACTGCTCGATACAAACCTGGCGCTGGCCTGGTTCAATCGCAGCGGGCAGCAGCTTTTACAGGAACGATATCCTGAGGCATTGCGCTACGCCGAACGAGCCACCGAGCTGAATCCAGACGATGAGCGTGCGTGGGCTAACAGGGGGTTGGCCTTATTGCATCTGAACCGTGCATATGAGGCGCTAGAGGCGATCAATGCGAGCCTGGCCCACAATCCTGATTATCTTATAGCTCTGGAAGTGAAAGGCGAAATACTACGCCGCTATGCGCGATTGCAGGAACTTGAGCAGACGATGCGACATGCGCTCGCGATTGCGCCGGATGACGTGGCATGTTTGAATTTGATGGTACATGCTCTGCGTGCTCTTGGTAAGTACGACACACTGCTGGAGATAACGAGCAAACTGGTCAAGTTGACGCCCGATAACCTGTTTGCGTGGGAAAGTCACATGTATGGGTTGCGCGGCCTGGGTCGATTCGAGGAAGCAGAGGAGCCGATCGAGCGTGTGCTGGAGTTAGACCCTACGAATGTGCGCTATTGGACGATCAAGGCCGATAATCTTTACCGGCAGGAGCGCTATCGCGAGGCCGTTCGTGTCTCAGAACATGCCTTGAACATCGATGAGGAGTACGCGCCGGCCCGTCGCATTCACGAGAAAGCGACAAAGCTCATGTACCAGCAGAAGCGAAAGAAGAAGTAAAAACCTATCATAAAACCTCCGCAATGTACTATGGTCATGGCCGCATTACATTGCAGGGGTTTTATGACATATCAACTAAATTCTCCAAGAATGGCAGAAGGATATCATCGCGGTGAGCCAGCAGTGGGGGGCGCAGGCGTTCGTTGACGATGACGCGAATGCGACGCTGGTGCTGCTCATAGCGAGCGAGGTCATCGGGCTGGAGACCGGTAGCCTGTACCCACGTGACGAGGGAGTCCATACCGACAGGTGGATTGGTAAATGTGACCCAGACATCCATTTCATATTTTTCGGGTCGTG
The DNA here is from genome assembly GCA_035294305.1 of Ktedonobacteraceae bacterium. Taxonomy (GTDB): domain Bacteria; phylum Chloroflexota; class Ktedonobacteria; order Ktedonobacterales; family Ktedonobacteraceae; genus DASRBN01. The sequence continues at coordinate 32,553 of DATGLD010000030.1, forward strand.
GAATATCGAGCAGGACTTCGTAATCAGCGACGTCTATTTCTAACGCGGTTGCCAGTTCGGCGGCGAGCAGTTGTTCGATGCGGCGGCGGCGCTGCGCATCCCAGAAAAGGGCATCCAGGCGCTTATAGAGGCTGCCGGCCTGGCGACTGATTTCCAGCACCCCCTTGTAGGGACGGCGCAGTTCTAAACCTTCTGCTAAGGCACGGGTGTTGGGCGGCATAGATGCTGAAGTCAGCAAAGCGAGCAGGGAGGCATCATCCAATCCGGCCAATTGCCCGGCCTGCAAGACGCCAGCCAATAATGCTTCCTGCACAGCGCGCAGCAACATGATCTGCATGGCACGGCTGGTATGGTGCCAGTAAATGTTATCGAACATCTCCTGGCGCGCATGCAGTAGTGAGTGCAAGGGGCTGATGCCCTTGTGGGTAACGACGATGCGGCGCGTGCCATGAACGTTAGGATGAATGCGCAATGCTGCTTGCAAGCGAGCCACATCGACTCCCCCGTAAGGGACATTACAGGCACGCGCATCACGCGCCAGGTAATCGAGCTTATCTACGTCGAGCGCGCCACTTAACAGGCTCCTCAGTAGCTCGTCATCGGGTGGTAAGGGCTTTGTGCGAGGGGGATCGATAAAATCCGCGACGCGCTCAGGCGAAAGATGATAGTCTTTTTCCAGGATATCCGCAATCTCGCTCTTTTCAATGACGGCCCGCCCTACCTTTTCATGAGGAATGATGGGGTAGCCAAGCTCTTCAAGAGTGTGCGAGTAAGGGTAGTGCCCGATATCATGCAGCAAGGAGGCAACTACCAGGGTTTGTACGCTGCTGGGAGAGACACCATAGAGGCCACCATCATTGCCGCGCATCAGCAGCGAGCGCAGGGCACGAACCGCGAGGTAGTATGTACCAAGGCTATGCTCGTAGCGTGTATGTGTGGCACCGGGCCAGACGCGATAGACGAACCCTAGCTGCTTCACCTTTTGCAAACGAAGAAAAGAGGCCGTGCCAATCAGCTTTTCCTCGCGTGGCCCCAGGGGGATGAGGTCATATAAACTATCACGGACCGTACTCACGGGTTGCTCATCGGGTAACAGGGGGAAACCGGCCGTATCCAGCCACTGCGGCTTACCCTGCTGCATGGTGTCTCCGGCGCTGTGGCGGTTGATGCCCGCCCGCCGTTTTGCGCGTGGTTTGATGGGCTTTCCAGGTAATTCTTCTCGTATGCTCATGATGTGATTGTAGCAGAAGTGTGCGAAGCAAGTCTAGCCCATCTCGGGGCGCGGCAGCCTGAGAGCCTCAGGGCAAGTGAAAAGTCGAGTCATCAGAGGTCAAAGCCGCGAAATGAGGGCACAAATTTACGCCTGTTTCCTCAACTTTTCACTTGCCCTGGATGAGGTTATACATTTGGTATGTCATTGCGCCTGGCTGGACAGATGACATATACTATTTCTAGCCCCATTCCGGGGCAGATGCGACGGGATTGGAATCTCGTCGCATCGTTATTAGAAACAGATGAATGTGATGATTGCGTGAAATGACAATAGAAACGACCTCTAAAACTATTAAAATGCTGGTCATCGATATTGATGGTACTCTGCTCAACCCGGCGGGAGAAATCACGCCCGCTACTCGCGCGGCGGTGCAGGGGGCCCGGCAGGCCGGTATCGTGGTAACCCTGGCCACGGCTCGCCGCTATTGCAATACGGCTCCCATCGCTATAGAACTTGGCCTCGATATTCCGCTGATCCTGTATGATGGGGCCTTGATTGTGGAACATCCCCAGGGAAAGGTGTTGCAGATGCATCCACTTGCGGCAATGGTGGGGCAGCAGGCAGTCGATTTGTTAGCAAGCAATGGTATACAACCGATCGTTCATCCCGCCACAGGGACGACGGAAGAGATATGGACAGGCCCCGCTGAACTCGATAATCTGTGGGTGGAAGCCTATTTCACGACCTTTCCTGAGCAGATGCGCCGGATGCCGTATGCGAACCTGTGTTATGGACATCCCGACCCGCTGCGGGTAGTGGGTTTCGCGGATGACGAGACAATCGTGGGCCTCTTACCGGCAGTTTCCACCCTCGATTGTGCGTGGATTGTGACGCAACGCGGCAACTATGGCAGCGCTGAGATAGCCTTGATGGAGCCAGATTGCTCAAAAGCCAGTGGAGTGAAGGCGCTGGCAGAGCATTTTGGCATCGCGCTTGAGCAGGTTATGGCGATCGGCGATAATACCAATGATATACTGATGCTGCGTTCAGTCGGCTGGGGAGTGGCGATGGGGCATGCGCCTGATGAAGTGCAGGCAGCGGCAAAAGCCATCACCACCAGCAACCGCGAGGATGGAGTCGCGCTGGCAATTGAACGTTACGCGCTTTGTTGCTCCACAATGACGTTTTCAAATTCCCGCAGGCGCACGACCTGACCGTGATTGGGCGAGGCCTGCCAGCGTCGCTGTTGCACCAGATTGAGGGCCGCCTGGGCGTGCATACCACCGTAGACAAGTACCGCGCAGGCCAGCAAGACGCTGCGGCCGACACCATGTTCACAGTGGATGAGTACGCGCTTGCCAGCATCCAGGCGCTGTTGTACCCACTGAGCTCCCATCAGCATTTGCTCAATAGAAAGCGGGCGCGTATCCGGGGTAGGCAGGTGCAGGAGTTCAATGCCCTCTTTGCCTAATGCCTCTGCGTCGTCGCAATATTCGGAGCGTGTATCCACGACGCTATTTACTCCTATGCGGGCGAGCGCGGGAATGTCTTGTGGGCGTATACGTCCTCCCACCGCGAGCTGATCGGTGATCCAGCTCATGTTGAGCTGGTCGGGCAAGGGAATATGCAGGGATTGCGCGAATTGCTCGGCTTTTGAATTCTCGGGAAAGAGATGGGCCGCGATACGTGTCCAACGCCTGTAGAGCACCCGAACGATGCCCGAAAAGAACCAGCGCGAACCTGAAAATTGCACTGTGGGCCGCTCTACGGCCTCGGTTACAGGGGCATCGGCGGGAGGAGGGGTAATAGTTGGGTCAGATGACATGCCAGAGTGTCCTTCATTTTTAATGTATTTTAACGGGAAACAACGAGCGGAGGTAAAGAAGCATCCACCTCCTGGTTTTGCTTAGCATATTGGGCGTCGCGGCGCATGACACGGTTGAGGGAGGCAATGGCACATTCAATCATGCCATCATCGGGTTCGCGTGTGGTCAAACCCTGTAAGGCAAGCCCAGGCGCAAGTAGCCAGCGAACGACGCGAAAACGATAGTTAGCCGCTCCCAGGCGCATCAATTCATAAGCAATCCCGGCAACGACAGGCACTAGAAGTATGCGCGAAGCGACCTTTATTAAGAAGGAAGGCGAGCCGACAAAAGCGAAGACGACGATTGAAACAACCACGACCAGCAGGAGAAAACCGGTGCCACAACGGGTATGCACACGTGAGGCCTTGCGAACATGCTCAATATCCAGCGGGTCGCCGTGTTCCATCGCATTAATGGCCTTGTGCTCCGCTCCATGATAGCCGAAGACGCGCTGGATGTCAGGTACTCGCCCAATGAGGTAGATATAGCCGATCAAGAGCGCAAGACGAATCAAACCCTCGATTACCAGGCTGAGCCAGCCCTGGCCAATCTGGTTGTGAAGCAAGCCTGTAATCAGTAACGGGCCAAGAAAGAAAACGACAATGGCAAATCCCAATGAGACAACTAGCGTCAATACTAGAGCTATGCCGCCGAGCTGTGGAGGTGGCGCAAGTTTCTCAGGCAAATCACCGGTTGTAGACTCCCTACCAACCATTGTGCCCCCACGTCCTGTAGGGAGAGCGGCCTGTCCCTGTCCCGCGGCCTGTTCCCGTTCCGGTGTCCCCATGCGGGTGGAAAAAATCATCTGGGGCGATTCTTGTGGTTGCCCTAAAATCTCCCCACCGGTTCGAGTATCAGGGTTAATAGCGCCGGTAGCGATGTTTGCCGAGAGCGTCATCAATCGTGTGCCCAGTACGAGCATTTCCCATAACAGCAACATACCGCGTAGAAAAGGGAGGCGAAAGAGGCGATTCTGGTAGAGTCGAGGATTGAGAGCTTCTTCATAGAGATAGATGCTGTTATCAGGTCGCCGCACCGCCACGGCGGCCGACGTACGACCCCGCATCATCACGCCCTCCATTACCGCCTGACCACCATAATAGAATGTTGCCATAACTACTCCTCCGTGCTGTATGGTTCATAACCTGGTTCAGCCTCTACTATAAGCATGCGATCATATAATTGTATCATCTCGTCTCTACGCTCCTCTTAGCGGGAAGGTTTATTCCGTATTTGCTGTAGCGATAGGTGAGATGAACGGCTGCGGGGGCTGCTGGTGTTGAGAGTCCTGCGTGCCGGGCGCCGCAGAATTCTTAAACGCGGTAGAGGTAGCCTGTGACGCATGAATGTGCCCCGGCGCAGCCGCAGCGAGGCATAACGTGGGTGTAGAACGCGCATGGATGCGCCCGAGCGCATTTGAATGGGCATCGTGTATGATTGTCTCACCGGCTCGAAATGTTCCCAGATGCCCAGTGCGCCAGCGGGAGGTAGAAAACCAAGAATAGTTCGAGCGATGTCGAAAGCGGCATATGGGCGGCTGGTGCGCTTCTCATTTGCCAGTTGCTCGTTCAGGACCTCTGACCCTGGTTTTAACAAACGACGCAAGGCGCCTATCAACTCAACCGAATCATAGGCCATAGTACCCACCTTGTTTTCAAGCACATAGGTCACATTGCCCTCCTCCTGACCTGGGACATAGCCATTCAGAATGATCGGCAGGTTACAGGCCATCGCTTCACAGATCGTGCCGGGACCAGCCTTGGTCACAATCACGTCCGCGGCGTGCATCATTTCAGGCATATTATGCACAAAACCGAAAATCTTCGCGGGCACCTGTAAGCTGGAACGAGAGCGCTGCAGGTGGGCGTACAGGCGCTTGTTGCGACCGGTAACAATCAGCAATTGGACAGGCAGGTGGGCCTGAGAGATAAAATTTACGGAGGCTCGCAGGCCACGTGTGCCTTCACCGCCGCCTACTAATAAGATGACCGGCTTGCCCGGTTCCAGTCCCAATTTGCGCTGTAATTCCTCTTTACTCTCAGATGGCAGCGTAAACTTGGGATCGATGGGCATGCCAAGCAGGTGAATGCGTTCAGGATCGATGCCATTTTGAATATAGATGTCCCTGGCATGCTCGGTCGGGACAACATAAGCGTCGGCCCCTGGAGCGATCCAGGCCTGATGTACGCTGACCAGGTCGGTGACCACTGTAATAAAAGGAACGGGGAGACCCAGGTCTTGTAAAGCACGGATGGTGATGTGATTGAGCATAGGGTGAATGGAAACAATCACATCGGGCCGCACACTGGTTATCAGGCGCAGCAGCCCGTTATAAACGAGTGGGCCTGCTACCTGCTCTACGGCTAAGACTCTCCTGGCCTGGTTACTCAAATGAAAAACACGCCCATAGAGTTTAGGATTATAGCGAATCGCCGGGCCGTAGAGCCTGACGGCTTCCCGTAAAGGGAAATGGCTATATTCTTTGAACACGTCGACAATCTCAATATGGTACGTTGGCGGTGGGGGTAGGGGAGATGGAGAAGGCTTGCTACTTGCGTCTTCATCAAAAGCATGGTGCTGCGCGCCCCATTGTTCTTGCTCATGTTGCGCAATCAAAATGATGGCATTACGAATAGCATTTGCAGCGCTGCGGTGCCCTGCCCCGGTGTCAGCGATGAGGAACAGAATGGTCCTTTGAGGCGCCTTCAATGAGTAACTCCCCTCATGCATATTGCCTCCCACATACAGAAAAAAAGGGATAAAGGATTATGCAGAACCCTTCATCCCTGCTTTTCCATATCCTGAGAAATTACTCTTCTTCCGACAAGTTGAAGCGTTTGCGGAAGCGCTCCACGCGACCGGCGGAGTCCAGAATGCGCTGCTGCCCGGTAAAGAATGGGTGACACTTTGAGCAAACATCGACCTTCAATACGGGTTTAATGCTGACGGTCTTAAAGCTATTGCCACAGGCGCAGCTGACTGTAGCTTCGACATAATTTGGATGTATTCCTTTTTTCATGGCAACTCCGTAACTTCAGATTGGCAATCCAGGCCAATGCCTGGTGGGATTCATAATATGGCTGTGAGCATGATTGTACATGGATGGCGCGTTTCCGTCAAGTCAACTTCTCGTCCCTACAGAGGGCTGTACATCTGACCCCAATATCCATATTCCATGACCATATTCTATCATAGATAACAACAATTTCAGCATGTTTATGCCCGAATTTCTCATGCGGCAGAGATTCTGAGCGTGGCGAAGAATCTCGCGACTTACCGGTAATCACCAGTGGTCTATATTGACAGCAGGGCCTCTACCCATTCGGAAGCTGAGCCGGTGACCGACCAGTGCGAACTGCTGCCCAGGGTGTTGGATATCGTTGTCTCATAACCAAGCATGATGACATAGGTGTTGTCTTTGTATTGCAGGTTGAAGGCTTCGCATTCGAGTTTCCCTACATAGAACGAGGCTCTTTGCTTGACGGAACGCAGGTCTTTGAGAGGAGCGTAGAAGAATACGCGCTTCTCGCCACGATTTTCTGTGCAGAGCAGGTGATTCTCGAAGAGGTAGAGCCTTCCCCTTGCTACTAGCTCACCCTGCGTATTGAGCAGGGTCATCAGCGTGAAGAGGCGTGGGTGCCGTACTTCCACATGTGTGGCTAATCCCTGTTCCACTTCGGCGCGCTGTTGAGGCCACATGCCTTCTAGATGAAGGCGAACAAAGCGGGTCTTTCCAATCAGATGTCCCAATCCCTCCTTCCCCTTGCTGGCGCGCAGGTAATCTTCTCCCTCATTGACGGCAAAGCGCGCTTCAGTCCATTCCATCTGCTGCTCTTTCTCACCTGGATACTGCACGCGCAGGCGGGCCGGCTCGATCCACAAACCGGCCCGCGCATAACTATACTGAAAGTAGAGCATGGGCATCAGAAAAACGAAGCCGATAACCGCCAGGATAGAGGCAAAGACAACATAGGCGCCGAGCCCGGCAGGTAGCGCCGTAACGTTAGAGAGGATGGCCAGCCCGCCAAAAACTCCTAAAAGGAAGGCGCAAATGGCGGTCAAGAGCGTGATGCGACGCTGGTGCAGCGCGAAACGATATCGTGAAACGGGCATACCCTACACCCCAGTCAAAAAAGATGTGTGATACACTACTATTGTGAACAAACTATCCGGTTGAAGTGTAGCACATAGAGGAACTTTTTACAGCATGCTAGAACGATATTCACTGCCGGAGATGGCGAACATCTGGTCGGCAGTACATAAAACGGATATGTGGCTGAGGGTCGAATTGCTCGTTTGCGAGGGATGGGCGCGCGAAGGCGTCATCCCTGGAGAAGCCATGCAAAAGATACGCGCCGCAAACTACAACCTGCAGCGCATGCAAGAGATTGAGCGGGAAACGCATCATGATATCATTTCGTTCCTGCGCTCGATTCAGGAACAGCTGGGGCCGGAGGGGCGTTTTATTCACCTGGGGCTGACCTCTTCGGACGTACTGGACACCGCGCTGGCGGCGCAAATCAAGGAGGCCGGGGTATTGTTGAGCGAGTCGCTGGACGAATTGACCCGGGCGGTTGCAAAACAGGCGCTACGCTATAAGTATACGTTGATGGCAGGACGCACGCATGGCGTTCATGCCGAGCCGATTACTTTTGGTTTGAAACTGGCGTTGTGGGTAGATGAATTGCGGCGTGGCCAGCAGCGGCTGGCCGCAGCATTGGAGCAGGTGACGGTAGGTAAGATTTCTGGCGCTGTAGGGACGCATGCCACGGTGCCTCCACAGATCGAGGAATTTGTTTGCGAGCAGATGGGCCTTGGCGTGGCAGTGATTTCCAGCCAGATTGTGCAGCGTGATCGCCACGCGCATTTCATGACCGCACTGGCCTTGATCGGTAGTTCGCTGGAGAAGATGGCGCAGGAGATTCGTCACCTGCAGCGAACAGAGGTGGGCGAGGCTTTTGAGCCGTTTAGCGCTGGCCAGCAGGGTTCATCGGCCATGCCGCACAAACGCAATCCCGAACTCTGCGAACGCATCTGCGGCCTGGCGCGCGTGCTGCGTGGATACGCGGTGACCTCGATGGAGAATGTAGCCCTCTGGCACGAACGTGATATCAGCCATTCTTCGGCAGAACGCATCATCATACCCGATGCCTGTACGCTGCTGCATTATATGCTGCGCCTCTTCACAAATGTGATGCGCGATTTGCAGGTTGATGAGGAGCGCATGCGCGCCAATCTAAATATGACGGGAGGGCTGATTTTCTCACAACGCATCCTGCTCGCTCTGATCGATAAAGGGGTGGGCCGGCAGGAAGCCTACAAGATGGTACAGCGCAGCGCGAAAAAAGTCTGGAGCATGGCGAGCAAAGGGCCAGTCGCGGGGCCGGCATTAGTCGAAGCTCTAGGCAGCGATCCGGAGGTAAGCCAGTATCTCACACGGGCAGAGCTAGCATCACTGACGAATACTGATTATTATATAAAGTATATCGACACGTCATTTAAGAGGATTGGCCTATAACATGGGGAAAGATTCAAGGAGCGGGTTATTGAGCATCGGCATGCTCCTTGAACTCCTTTACCTCTTTTTAGTGGCTCTTTGCGCTGTGCCGCAGCTGCATCTCCATCCTACACCATTGCTTGCGGGACGGCCATGGATGCTCGCCCTTTCACACCTGCTCTTTCCAGGAGCGTGGATGGGCGCCGGTCATCCTGCGAGTGCGGGTTGGCCCTATATCTTACTACTGGCCGTTATTCTGCTGGCGCTTGCTATTCTTCACCTGTTCGCGGTTGGGAAGATAAATAAACGAGATTTGAGCAGAGAAAATGCCTCCTGCTCTGCTGGCTGGTTATTGTTGCTGCTAATAGGAGCAGTGATTTTCGGCATAACACTGCTGGCGCAACCGGCGCTTTTCTCAGATGATGTGTTTCGCTACATCTTTACCGGTCGCATACTAACTGTATATCACGCCGATCCCATGACAACAGCGCCTGCGCAGTTTCCCCATGACCCATATCTCTCCTGGATAGCTCAGCCGGGTATGCCGAATGTCTATGGCCCATTATGGCTGACTTTTACATCCCTGCTGGCGCGCATCGATGGCTCCCCTGTGACCATGCTGCTGCTTTTCAAGGCCTCTACTCTTGTTTTTCATCTGCTGGATTGCGTGATAATATGGGCCATTCTTGGGAAGATTGCCCCAACGCGGCGCTTCCTGGGAACACTGCTCTATGCCTGGAATCCGCTTGTCTTGATCGAAAGTGCCGGGAATGGCCATAATGAGGCGGCATTGATCCTCCTATTGTTACTGGCGACATGGCTTTATGTACAGCGTGAATCCTACCCTGAACGCGATCAATCTGGTTCCTACACTCCTCCCCAAGGGAAGGGGATCTGGTACGAAATCGGAGCGTTAGTGTTGCTGGGAACAGCAGCGGCTATCAATTTTATCGCTTTGCTGGTAGCAGTGATGTTTATCTGGTTCGTCGTACGCAAACACCGCAGCGTAGCCAGAGTGAGCCGGGATGCTGGTTGGCGGGTAGTGCTGGTGCTGATTCCTGTTGTGTTGCTCTACCTTCCATTCTGGCAGGGAGGCGCCACATACCTGGCTATTACCTCGAACACCAGTATAGAACCAACGGGAATCTCTTTCGTCAATATGCTGGCAACACCACTACGGGGGTTCTTCAGTTTTTTAGCAGTGCTTTCAAACTACCATTCACCCGATGTTGAACCGGTCCCTGCCGCCAATGCGACAGTGCTGGGTACGAGCATCTTTATGTATGCCCTGATCTATCTTTACTTGCTGAGCAAGATGCGCAAAGGTGGGCAATTTGATACGCTGCTCAGGAGTTGGAGCACTGCGCTTGTGGGATACATAATATTGGCAGTGGGAGCATTCTGGCCGTCATTTGTTTTATGGGCGCTGTGGGTTACGGTCCTGCGTCGTTTTGATGCGTTGAATGTCAGCGTTCTGTTACTTTCGTATACTGCTCTTCTTATCTATCCACTGCTGTACGTTGGAAGCGGGCCGGCGGCCGTTTATGCGTCAATACTCATCTTTGGCATACCTCTCGTCTATTTATTATTGCCACTCAGGAAGCGAAGGTCAGAAAGGAACAGACTCTTCTATGGCGGATGAAGTCAAACAACGCAAGATCGAACATGTCAGTGTAGCCCTGGAACAGGGTATTTCTGTGGCGCAACGGGCCAATTGGAATGATATACAACTCGTACACCAGGCATTACCGGAGGTGAATCTGGATGAGGTGGATACATCCGTAACATTCCTCGGCCACACATTGCGTTATCCCATCTTTATTTCTTCCATGACGGGAGGGCATCCCGATGTTACCTCGATTAACCGCAACCTGGCGCGCGCGGCGGAAGAATACGGCCTGGCGCTGGGCGTAGGTAGCCAGCGGGCGGGCATTGTCAATCCAGAGGTGGCAGGAAGCTATGCGGTCACACGCGAACACGCGCCGGATACCTTCTTAATCGCAAATATCGGCGCGCCACAGTTGATCGAGCAGTCGCGCCATCCCGCATTCACGCTTGAACAGGTCCAGCGGGCCATCGATATGATTGGCGCTAATGCCCTGGCAGTGCATATGAACAGCTTGCAAGAGGCGGCTCAGCCCGAAGGTGACCGGCGCGCGCTCGGCGAGGCGGCGGCATTGAAGGCGCTGACCGAGAATATCGCCGTTCCAGTTATTGCCAAGGAGACCGGGGCCGGCGTGTGCCGCGAACAGGCGTTCTTGCTGCGTTCCTGTGGTGTGTCTGCCATCGATGTTGGAGGAGCGGGCGGCAGCAGCATGTCAGCGATGGAGGCGGCTCGCTCGCAGGCGCGAGGGGATGAGCGTACATACGCTATCGGCATGCTCTACCGCGACTGGGGCATAGCCACACCGATCGCGGTCATCGAGGCCGGTACGGCGGCCCTGCCATTGATCTCAACCGGGGGAGTGCGCAATGGGCTGGATATGGCACGTGCTCTGGCGCTGGGGGCCAGCCTGGTCGGCATAGGTTTTCCTTTCCTCAAGGCGGCCAGCGAGAGTTACGAGGCTGTTTGCGAACTGTTAGAGACGCTGGTAGCAGAATTGAAGGTGGCGATGCAGCTGAGCGGGGCCGCGAACATTGCACAACTGCAACAGGCCGACGTGGTGGTTGGCGGAGAGACCCGCGCATGGTTAACGATGCGCGGCTTCGAGGAGACGTTGAAACAGATGGCACAGCGGCGCTGGTCAAAGATGCAGGCTACAATCAATGGAATCACGCCGTATCAAAAGAAGCTTGAGTAGGGACAAACCTGTCTCTTCTGAGACGCTCGATGAAATAATGGCTTACAACAGGGGACGCGCCAACGAGTACGGCGAATAGTTGTATCGCCAGGGCCGCTACGACCGTGGCGCCAGGGCAAATGCGCGCTGGTGCTCGGAAGTACAGGAAGTCTTTGCCGCACTTGACGCGCTGGATATCAAAGGCGATGTGCTTGAACTGGCTCCCGGCACCGGCATCTGGATCGAACGTCCCCTGCGTTCTGCTGCCTCGATCGGCCCCCAGGCCTTCTACGTTAATCCCCGCAACTCTTCCGGTGTGTTTAGATTGATAAAAGAGCGCAGTTGAGGATCAACCTGGCGTAACTCTTCTTCGGGAATGTACTGCACCGGCGCCACCTCAAGCAGAGAACGCGGATCGCGCCGTCCCTGGCGAAGGCGCTCCGTGATAAAAGGTAAGATGGAGCGGGAATATATCGCCAGCAGCACTTGAGGGACATCATTCGCTATTGGCACAAGCATAGCTCCGGTCAAGGATTGCGAGAGCAGGTAGGAGAGCAGGGCCGGTTGCACAAACGGCATGTCAACGGCGACGACCAGGGCGCGCTGCATCGTGATGGCGCTCAATCCACTATAGAGACCCATCAATGGGCCGCGATCAGGCTCCTGATCGAAAACAAGACGTGCGCCCGGCACATTATACTCATTAGAAGCATCTGCTCCATGGCGGGCGACGATCAATACTTCGGGGCAAACGCTTGAGAGGGTGGAGGCAAGGTGTGCCACAAAAGTGATGGACGAGTTCTCGGGGTGTGGCAGGAGAGCTTTATTCCTGCCCATACGCCTGCTCCGCCCGCCCGCCAGGATAATGCCGCTGGAATTGTTGCTTGGTGAACTCATAGACTTAAAAGAGATCAAATGATCAAAAGGAACAAATCAACCACTGGTGCTTGATTTGCTCCTTTTGATCATCTGATCCCACAAGGATTCTATCGTGAGGTAGCGGCCTTACGGCGGCTACCTTGCTTATTACCCTTTGGCATGTACTGCTGCTGTTTCTGGCGAAGGAGGTAACTTGCGCGCTCCTGCGGATATTTGCGCACAAGGTAGATTACCCATACGATAGCCCATATCAGTAAGGCCAGCAGCCAGAGATAGCGCCAGACACGCCAGGCAAAGAAGTATTCGTAGAGGTAAGCGCGCGCGAAGATCAATGGATACCCAAGCAGGCAGATGATAGCGAACCATCCAAGGTAGCGATCAAACATGTACTTGAGGACGGGTTTGTTTCTCACAAAGCGCTTGCGGCCTTCGACCGAATAATAGAAAGCGATCAAAACGCCGAGGCTACAAAAGATAAGCCAGGGTATATAGAAGTGGAATGTCTCCGGTGGAACTGCCGAAACGCCCGGAGAGGCCGCCACACAGTTCGTTGCCGTACACGGATCGGTGAACAGCCAGTTAATCAGATTGAAGTGCATAAATGATCTCGCCCCTTCATACTATCGAACACGACACGGAACCTATATTAGCATTGAGGATTATGATAACACGGTTGCGGTGAAGAGTCTAGAGTTTTTTTCTGGTAATTACCCAGAAGGTGGCAGAGATTCTTCGCTGCGCTCAGCATGACATGTAGGGGTCATGCTGAGCGCAGCGAAGAATCTCTGGCTCAATTTCCGGGAGCAAGCGATAAGGTCGCCATCAACTGCCCCTGCACATAAGCGGCGAGTACTCCTGCTTCCCCCGGCACAGGGCTTATTACGCCATCTCCGTTGGCATCCACCCCATAATAAGCTGCGCCTGCGAGGGCGACTATCTCAGGAATCTTGCTGAGATCAGCAGGATTGGTGCGCAGGCGCTGCGCATCTTGCTCAATCGTGTTTACCCAGCCCTTCACGTTGGAGAGTGCAATTGCCATCAATGCGGCATGCTGGCGCATGGAACTGGTTGCGTCCGGCTGGCCGATCGCCAGGGCCGCATGCACTGCCGAATCCGAAAAGTAGCCGCCGGAGCCTAGCAGGCCAAAACCATCGCCCTGCTGTGTTACATCCTGCTGCGTACATGCCGGAGAAAGTGTGCGATAATCGTTCCCTTTCGCCCCTTCGATAATGTCGAGGATGCTCTGGGCCTCGCACTGGATCGCCGGAGTATCACGGCTGTAGGCAAAATTTTGTAAGACATTTGCCTGGATATTCAGCAGGTGCGTTTGCAGCAGGCTGCCAACCAGCACACCAATCTTACCAGGTGTAACGGGGAAGCTAACGAGCAAGTGCTGAATATGTGTAAAAGCGTGTGGAGGAAATGAAGCTGCAAGTTCGACCTTGCCTACAGGCAATTTGACACCTTTTTGCTCGAGGGTCACTTCCAGTTTGTTCCCGTCCGCCAGTAGATTGGTAGTGCCAGCGCTATAAGTTACTGAGTAGGTTTGTTGGTGCAGTGTGAGCGTTCCTAATGCAAGGACTTGCTCACTCTGGCTATTGATAAACCATGCGTCGTATTCGTAGCCGGAAGGGGGAGCGCTTAAACCATGAACAACGATGCTGAGGGCATTGGATTCCCCCAGAGTAATAGTGTTTGCGCCCAGAAATGCCACCTGCCCGCTCAGACCTGCAGTTGCTACTCCTTTCTGTGTGAGCAACAAGGTACCTGCAATTATGCCGGCCACAAGTACAACGAGGATGGCAGCAGAAATTATGACGAGACGCCGGTTATTTTTACGCTGGAAGCGGCGCATCAAAGACAGGCGCGGAGTATTAAAATCGATAAGAGAGTCGGGGTCTGAATAGAAAGGATTTGCCTGCGAGAAAGGTTTTTGCAGAACAGGTTGTGGTGTCCCGGCCGTGTGTTCGTCGCGCGTAAGACTATTACCACTCTTATCAATTTCGGCGGCCTGCACATCGGGCAGAGAGATTACGGATGCGTGTGAGTGCTGAAATGAGTCGTCAGGGGACGAACTGACGACAAACGGCACACGGGTCCGAGTCTGGGGATCAACAATGCGCTGGTAGGCATTGGCAAGTGCTCCCGGTTGATGGAAGCGCTGCGCCGGGTCCTTAGCCAATGCGCGGGCGACGATGCTGTAAAGACCGGAGGGAAGATCAGGGCGCCACCTGCTCAATGGAGGAACTGAAGCATAGAGATGCTGCTGGGCCAGTTCCTCAGGTGTGTTGCCGGCAAAGACAGGCGAACCGGTCAGCAGGTGATAGAGGACGGCGCCGAGAGCATAGACATCGGTATAGGCACTGATGGTTTTTCCCAGCAATTGCTCCGGCGCGCAAACCTCACCGCGCCCGTGAAGAAGATGCTGCTGGGCGTCCTGCCCGCTCAATTCAATAAGGTCCATGATGCCGAAGTTTGCTACGACGAGCTGCCCATCCAGGCGAATGAAGATATTGTCGATGCTGAGGTTGCCGTGTAGAACATTGTGCTGGTGCGCATATTCCAGGGTAGCGGCCACCTGGTCCAGGTAGCGACCGGCGGTATGGATATCCAGCGGCCCGCTTTTTGCCAGGCGGGCGCGTAATGAGCGCATGGGAATCTGGGGTGAAACGAGATATGGCGTTCCACGCTCAACTCCATAGTCAACGATGGGAAGGATATAGGGATGCTGTAGAGCCGCAATCTCCCTGGCGCGGTAAAGAAAACGTTCCAGGTAGCCCCCGTGGTCTCTTGGTAAAAGACCGGCAGGTTCCGCGAGAATGCGGATGAGATAGCTTGCTTGCGCATCAGTGGTGCGGGCGA
This sequence comes from Ktedonobacteraceae bacterium, assembly GCA_035294305.1. Lineage (GTDB taxonomy): Bacteria > Chloroflexota > Ktedonobacteria > Ktedonobacterales > Ktedonobacteraceae > DASRBN01. The sequence goes on from DATGLD010000030.1 coordinate 47,649, forward strand.
GAAAGACGAGTTCGGAATTGTCCTGTTCAATCAGTTGTTCCAGGCGGTACTTCCCCAGGTTTGTTCCAACCAGCCTGCCGAATGTGAGGTTCTTAACCATGTCAAACCCCTTTTTAAAGAATTACTCTTAGATCACATGGATCCATCCCCTTTCCAACTTCACTTCAAGCCCGGGCACGCACATCCATGCCGTGCCTACTTTTTACCTGTATCATCATACGTTTCAGGTAAGAAATGTAGAACAGACAAAAATACATTGATAATGCAAGCAATTTAATGTACTCACTTCATCGTAGTTAATAAATAAAAATTAGTCAAGCGAGTAGTAAATTTGGGTACTTATCCAAAAAAGTAGAAGCGCCAGTTTGTCATTTTAAATTATAATCAAAATAAAAATTTAAGAAGCACGTCATATCGAGAACAAGGAAAAGGGGAGAAGTAACAGGCATGAGATCGGATTTGCTCACTCCTACTCATGCTTCCTCTCACAAAGCACAGCGATGTTATAATGAGGTTGGATGTGTAGGAATGAGGACGACTACGAGCGTCTTACAGGCGCAGGTGTGTTTGCCGGGAACCTGCAAACTGCTATTTATTCTTTTTTAAAGAAGGAGCTAAGATATGCGACGAATCGTCATTCTGGCCGAAGGCCTGTTTGAATGGCACTATGGCAAAACGGCTACGGGCGTTATTCGTTACGGAAAAGATACCGTCGTGGCGGTTATTGATAGCACCAGGGCCGGGCTGGATGTGGCGCAGGCGTTGGGAGCATCATTTGGCGAGGGTATACCCGTTGTGCGTGACATTAATGAGGCCCTGGGTTTGCAGCCGGATACGCTTTTGATCGGTATTGCCCCTATGGGTGGCGCGCTACCTGCGGCGTGGCGCTGGCAATTGCTGAAAGCTATTGATTCCGGCCTGGATATCATCAGCGGCCTGCATTTCTTTCTATCTGAAGACGAGGAATTGCGTATAGCCGCCGAAAAGCGCGGCGTGTCAATCTGGGATGTTCGCCGTCCACCCGCCACGAACCGCGTCGCTCAATTTCTTCCGCATCGTCCTGGTAGCCATACTATTTTGCTGGTGGGTTCCGATTGCGCGGTAGGCAAAATGACGGCGGCGCTGGAACTGGACCGTGAGGCGCAAAAACGCGGCTTGAGCAGCGCATTTGTGGCAACCGGGCAGACCGGCATTATGATCTCCGGCAATGGGCTGCCTGTAGACCGCATCATCAGCGACTTTGTGGCCGGCATGGTGGAACAGATGGTGCTGGATTTCTGTAGCGAGTATGACTGGGTTTTTGTCGAGGGGCAGGGCGCGTTGAATCATCCGGCCTATTCACCTGTCACGCTCGGCCTCATTCATGGTTCGATGCCGGACGCGATGATCTTTTGCCACAAGGTGGGAGCGACTGCCATCGAGGGGTACACCTATTGCCCGCTTCCTCCATTGAACCGCATGATCCAGATCAATGAAGATACCGTCAGCTGGGTGCGCCCTGAACGGCCATGCAAAGTTGTGGGACTTGCGCTGGTAACCCATGGCCTCTCTGAACAGGTGGCGCTTGATGCTATCAAACAAGCCGAGGACGAGACGGGACTGCCGGCCACCGATGTATTTCGTTTCGGCACGGAGAAGTTAATGGATGCGCTCGTCAAGCATTTTGCTTCCTGAAATGAGTCATATGATCATGCTTGTACGACGGGACCGAGTTGGATCACCTTGATGATCGATATGATAGCGCCGGCCAGCAGCACGATGCCCCAGATGATGGCAACGACGCCGACGATGATAGCGGAGATGGCGTCGGTGATGCTGACCAGAAACCCCGGAACGATGCCGAGCAAAAAGGTGACGAGCACGTTAGCGAGCAAAGAGGTCAGCACCAGCAGCACCAGGCCCTTGCTCTGGAGAAAGCGTTGTTGGGCTAAAAAGAGGCTGGTGGCAAACCCGAACTTGAGCAGCATGATGAGGCTCAACGCAATATCGGCGCCGGCGCGGTTAAAGGAACCGTAAATGATGAGATAAATAATGGTGCCGAATGGAATAGCCAGCAGCAGCGATATCATCAGGATAAGCAGGCCAACAGCGAGCAGTACCAGTACGAGAGCAGTAACAATCAACAGGAGCGAGAAAATAAGCGTGGCTATTCCCTGTACCCGTCCCTGCAGCCGCTCAGGGAGCACTAATGCAATGCCCATAAGTGCGACGGTGAAAAGCACGATGCTATCCACAAGGGCAAGGTAGGGGACGCCAAGCCCCGGTGGACGCTCCTGTTTGTTCAACTGGGCCACTTCGTTCTGCTGATCACTATTGAGGTGAGCGACAGCCGTACTGACCTGTGGAGGCAGTTGCTGGAAGTTAGCGAGCGGAACCTGATTGCCGCGCAGCACGCCAGGCAGAGCTGTACCCGTCTCAATCAGCACGGCTAAAAAAATCAGCACCATGGCGAGGATCAGAAAAGGAGTATGCAGGCGTTCCATCTTCAGTGTGCCAGGCCTTTCCAGCAACATTCAGGAAGCCGGTGAAGGCGGCGTCCCCCTTTCTTGCTCTTTGATTAGCATTGGAAGCTGTTACCTGATTATAACTGAAGAGCATAGAAGCGGTCAAGCGAATGATATATATAATCAATTTCAATCCCAGCCGGGAACAGGATTCCCCTGTAGGGACAGCGCCTGGTGCCTGTCCAATTGCTCATCAATTGCTTGCGCCCTTGACAGCCGGACAATTCATAGGTAGAATAGTATCGTTTCAATCTCATTTCAGTCCCAGTCGGGGAAAGGGCCAGTTCCTGCCGCTTCTCTGTGAAAAGACTATAGTGGCCACACCCGAACAGATCAAGGGCAAAAGCACTAGACTTATACTTTCGCGCGAACATTCAGCCAGTACATCAGAATAATACTAGTTACCTGCTAGACCGGATATACGGAAAGGAGATAGTTGCTCGTGGGTACTGGCATATTTCATCCTTCCTCATCTAACAGCTATGAATCAATCTCCATGCAGGCGCGGAAGCAGGCATGCCGTGATTGATTCGGTGGACAGGGACTTGCAGGAATGGGTCAGGACAGTTCTTCCTGGTGTCGATGTTTTCCTGGGCCTGCCTCAGCACCTGGATGGCAAACAGGGAGTCAACCTGTATCTCCTGGCATTAAGCGATCCCCCGCCGGCGTGGATGAACCGGCAACCGGCCACGCGAGTTGCGTTGCGCTATCTAGTGACGACCTGGGCGGAAGATGAAATGGAGGCCCATCGTATGCTGGGACAGCTCGTCCTGGCAGTAATGGAGAACCGTGAATACGAGCTTGACCTTGCCGGTTTACCGGCGACGTTATGGGCAGCTTTAGGTGTAGCGCCCCGGCCCTCGTTTACGTTGTGCGCGCCACTGCGTATTGAGCCGCCTGTGCTGGACACGAAGCTGGTTAAGGGGCCTTTAGTGATACGGGGTGCCCCAGTAACCAGCCTGCAAGGGGTTGTGCTGGGGCCTGGCAACATACCGATTGTGGGAGCAAGCGTGGAGATTCCCGCGCTTGCGCTGACCAACCATACTGATGCGAAAGGGCGATTCTACTTTTCGTCGGTACCAGGGGAGCCGCGCAGCATCCAATTGCTGGTAAAGGCAAGGGGGCGCACGCAAAGCGTAACGGTTGAGCAACCTGGCTCAGACCGCGAGCCTCTGGCGATACGTTTCGACTCATTTGACACGAAGTGAGGAGCAGCATGGTCATCTACATTGCGCCGGACATTTACATCGAGGAAGTCTCAGGAGGAGCCAGGCCGATCCAGGCCGTTGGCACAAGCACAGCAGGTTTTGTGGGCGAAACTCCAGACCCGAATGCGCGCGTGAACGAAGCGGTTGCCATCAACAACTGGTCGCAGTTCACGCGTATTTTTGTGCCTGAGGGCAGCGCCAGTACGGCGCTCTCACACGCTGTGTATGGTTTCTTCCTGAACGGGGGCAGCCGCTGTTTCGTGGTGAATGTGGGCAAGGGCGGAGCGATTGCTTCGGGAGGCCGCACGCGCGTCGGGTTGGATGTGCTGGAGCAGGTTGATGAGGTCGCCATCGTAGCGGCGCCAGGATATACCGATGCCGCCTCATATGACGCCGTCGTCGCGCATTGTGAAAAACTCAAGGATCGGGTGGGGATACTGGATGCACCGGGAGAAATAGAAGATATTACCCTTTTGACGCAGGTTGCCACAGCGAAGGCAAGTGGCGAAGGAGGCAGTTCAGGAAAATCCGGCGGCACAAAGGAACCGCAGGGCGGCGAAGCGGGCCGGGGTTTGCGGGCGCGCCAGTCCGATGGTGGCTATGCCGCGTATTACTTCCCCTGGATTACCGTGCGCGACCCGCTCTCGCCAAACACCCTGGTAAACGTGCCACCATCCGGTCATCTTGCTGGCATCTGGGCCAGGACGGATGCCACGCGGGGAGTGCATAAGGCGCCTGCCAACGAGGCCGTGCGAGGAGCGCTCAACCTCACTTATTTACTGACACGCGAAGAACAGGGCATTCTGAACCAGAACGGCGTCAACTGCATCCGCTCATTCGCACGCGAGGGGATTCGCGTCTGGGGCGCGCGTACCATTGCCGATGGTAGCAGCGAATGGCGCTATCTGAATGTGCGGCGACTTTTCAATATGATCGAGGAATCAATCGCCACGAGCACTCGCTGGATCGTCTTCGAGCCCAATGACAGGACATTGTGGAAATCGATCCGGCGCGATATCGCTGCTTTCCTGACTCGTCTCTGGCGCGATGGCGCACTGATGGGCCGCACACCGCAGGAAGCCTTCTTCGTGAAGTGTGATGAAGAAACCAATCCCTCGGATGTCATCGACGCGGGCATAGTGGTAACGCTGATCGGCATTGCCCCGGTCAAACCGGCGGAGTTCATTGTTTTCCGCATCAGCCAGTACGCCGGGGGTATTGAAACTGAAACGATAGGAGGCTTCTAATGCCTGATGGAGTAGACACCGCGCCATCTGGAGCGCCATCTGGAGCGCAACCAGGAGTCTTCAACGATCCCTATCGAGCCTATAACTTTAAACTGGTCATCCAGGGAGTCACGGAAGGACACTTTACAGCCTGCAGCGGATTAGGCGTCAAAGTGCAGGTGATTAAGTACCGCGAGGGAGGAACCAATCAGGTGGTGCATTGTATCCCTGGCCCGGTGGAATATGCGGATGTCACCTTACGCTATGGTTTGACCTCTTCGCATGAAGTCTGGGACTGGTTGATGACCGCCGTAGTAGGGAAAGTTGAGCGCAAGAACGTCTCTATTCTCATGCTTGATAGCGATGGGGTAAGCGAGGTGATGCGCTGGGACTTGATCAACGCCTGGCCCTCTGAGTGGCGTGGGGCGCCGCTTGACGCCTTGAATCGCGAAGTCGCCATCGAGACATTGACATTAGTGTATGAGACCCTCCAACGAGCCTAGCGGCCATGGAAAAGCAAGGTTTCAAGTTCTACATCCTGCGCGTTCTCGCGCATCGATTGCAACACTGGGCAGATTTCCTTTCCAGTCAGACAGGCGAGGATGAAAGGTCAGGCGCGCGGGAACGGGTAAACGTAGAGACAGCCCAGATGGTAAGCATGGGGGATGATGCGGGCGTGGTTTCTACTCCTGAGCCGGGCATAGAAACCGGAAATACGGGGGATATGCCGTCCCACTGGATAGCGCGCGTAAGAGCTGCTGAACCCCCGGCTGGCTGGCTGGCGCGTGTGCAAAAAGATGCGCCGTCCCTGCTTACTCACAAAGTGAGTCCCAAACAGTCGCTTGCGGCGCAACCTCGCGCCTTAGCTGCCAGGCAGGCGGATACTCATACGCCATTGACAGGCATTGGAGCTGGCCACGATCGCAACACCGCAGGGCAACCTCACACGCAATCGTCCAGCTCCAATGTGGGAGCCGCACCGGTTACAGATATGGGCATTGAGCTAAAAAGTCACGAGGCCGGAAGCACACCGGTGGTGAAAGAGGTCGGTAAACGGGAGGGAAAAGACAAACCGCGACGCGAAGAGAACGAGGTGCGCCAGGACAAAACTACTGTTTCCGCTCCTGTATTGAAACAGCACGAGGTAGAAGAGGTGGGACGAAACACAGGGCAGGTGCGAAACAATAACCAGGAAGCGATTTCTAAATTGTCTTCTCGGACAGGAAGCCTGAATCAGCCAATGGAGCAGGGAGCTTCACCCGTGGAAGCGAAAAGGCCAAGCAATGCCAATCAGGGCACGGAACTCAATTATTGGCCGCAAGTGGGTCTATCCAGGCCGGTATATGGTGATCGGCGGGCGAGAGCAAGTATAAGCGAGGCTCTCGAGCAAATACAGCAGTTATCCTACTGGCCGGCTCTTCCTCAGGAAGAACTGGTAGACGACCAGGAGTGGGAAATGGTGCGGCGAGCATGGGAACGACGGCGGCGATTGGACGAGGAGCAGCGAGGTAGGACATGGAACGCGTAGCATTTTTGCTGGAGGAGACCAACGAGCGGTTAGGATGCTTACTGAATCCCGCTAGCCTGGTCGTTCGCCGGGTGGCAGGAGTGCTTCCGCGCCGCTCGTTCGGCGGCCAGTTTACCGGTACGGGGTTGCGGGATGATCCGCTGCTCTACACAGGAGGGGGCAGGACTGAACTGGAGCTTCACCTGCTCTTCGACGTCTCCCTGGCAGGGTCATCTATTGTCACCAACGATGTGCGCGATCTCACGGGGCCGCTCTGGAACCTGGCGGAGAATGTGCGCAGCATCAATGGCACCCGGCGTCCGCCGCTGGTGCGTTTTGTATGGGGCAAATCATGGAACATACCCGGCATTGTGGCCGCAGTAGCCGAGTACCTGGAGCAATTCTCTGCTGATGGCGTGCCGCAGCGCTCGTGGCTGAGTATGCGGCTCCTGCGAGTAGGAGAGCCACAAAATGAAATGACGCCGGGTGAGCAACGGCTACAGGCTCAGGCGCTCTCGCCGGCAGACCTGGAGCTGGCGCCTGAAAGCGTGCCGCCTGACCAGGTGCAAACGCATGTAGTAAGCGCGGGTGAACGTCTGGACGAGATCGCGGCACGTTATTATCCGGATTCCCCGGCGGCGGAGGCTCCATCGCTCTGGCGACTGCTGGCCTCGTACAACGGGTTGGAAGACCCGCTTCATATCGCGCCAGGCACCGTATTGCGCATACCACCGCTCTCGGCGCTAGGAGGCCCGCCATGAGCTATCCGATCAAGGCCCTGCCAGAAATACAGGTGGAGGCGGAGGGAGTGCCACTGGCTGCTGGAGAACTCTATGCGCTGACAGAAATTCGTGTCCAGCAGCGCTTATCTCTGCCAGCATTATGCGAATTGGGCTTCTCGGATGTGCCCGGTCCGCTAACAGGCGCGAGGCGGTTTGAGCCGGGAACCGGTTTGCGCGTAATGGTCATAGGGCAACAGGAGCCATTGTTTGTAGGGCAGGTGACGGCAGTCGAATATTGCTACGAGCCGGCAGGTGGTAGAGAAATTCGTGTTCGTGGCTATGACCTCTTGCATCGATTACGAAAACGCCAGCCGGTACGGGCACACGTGCAGGTGACGACGCGAGATCTGGCGCAGGAACTGGTGGCCGACCTGGGGTTAACGGTGCAGGCAGAAGAATCAGGGCCACTCTGGACGCGCCTGATGCAGTACCGGCAGTCGGACCTCGAACTGCTGCAGGAAGTAGCTGAGCGATGCGGCCTCTACCTGGCCGTGCGAGGCAATACCCTGCATTTGCTGACGCTGCAAGGCATAGGCGAGGCAGTACCACTGGCACTCGGCGAGACGTTGCTGGAGGCGCGCATTGAAATCAATGCCGATGCCGCCTGCCGGTCCGTGACGGCTAGAGGATGGGATACATCGCGCGTAGAAACACACGAAGGGCAGGTATCGCAGGCGCGGGTAGGACGCGCCGTCTCCGCGGAGATCGTGCCGGCAAGAGTCGGGGGCAGCGGCAAACGCGAACTTGTGGATGAGGGAACACCCGGCGATGATCACGCAACGGCGCTTGCGCAGGCTGAATTAGATCAGCGCCTGGCGCGAGAAGTTATATTCTGGGGAGTAGCAGAAGGCAATACGCGCCTGCGGGTGGGCACGCCGGTAGAGGTTACGGGAGTGGCCGATTCTGTCGCCGGACGCTATGTGCTCTCGTCGGTCACGCATACTATCGATGGGCAGAAGGGCTTTCTTACTGAAATCTCCAGCGCGCCGCCCGCGCGCCGGCCAGAAATGCGTGGCAGCGCGGTAGCGCCGGGAGTGGTCACCCAGATAGACGATCCTGAGAAATTGGGGCGCATCCGAGTCTCGCTGCCAACCTATGGCAACGTGGAAACAGATTGGATGGGCGTTTTGAGCGCGGGCGCGGGAACGGGCAAGGGATTTATGACGCTGCCGGACATAGGCGATCACGTGCTGGTTCTCTTCGCCCACGAAGACCCCGGTCAAGGCATCGTACTCGGCGGTCTTTATGGCTCACATGAACCGCCCGATACAGGTATCGAGGGCGGCGCGGTGCGGCGCTATACGCTGCTAACCCCAGGCGGCCAGCGTATCCGGCTTGACGATGGGCAGCGCTCGATCCGCCTGGAGAACAGCGACGGCAGTTATTACGAACTCTCGCCGCATAAGGTGCAGATACACGCGGCAGTTGACCTGGAGATTGAGGCGCCGGGACAACGGGTGGTCATTCGAGGCAAGAACATCGATTTTGAGAGGGGATAGTAATACCAAGATGAAGTGGCTGACTGAAGACGCCATCCTTAACTGCAAGCACGAGTTAGGGATTGTACGTATCGCGCCAACCCAGGACCTGGTAACTATCGAACACCGCAGGGTGCTGGTAGACAACAATCCAGAAGGCAGGCCTATTACCGGCTGCCCGAATATTGGCGCGACCATCAAGCCCTGCTTGCATACGCTCAAAGTGGAGACCGGCTATTCCGATTTCCTGCGCATCAATGGACAGCGCATCTGCCTGGATACTGTGACCGGGCTTACCGACGGGACGCCACCGGGCGTGGTCAAATACACAGTGCGCGCTCCCGGGCAGGATTTCGTGGCGGAGGTGTCATGAGTACTTCACGTTACCGCGCCTGGAAATTCGTGCATCCTGACCTGGACGCGCCTGAAGGCATAGTGGGACTCGGTCTCACCGCGCGTGGCAGCATTGCGATGGTAGAGGGTAATGATTCCGTAAGGCAGGCAATCCTGCTCTTGCTCTCAACCATACCGGGGGAACGGGTCATGCGTCCAGATTACGGCTGCCAGTTGCATCGCCTGGTCTTCTCTCCCAACGACGAGACCACCGCCGGGCTGGCGATTCACTACGTGCGGCAGGCGCTTAATCTATGGGAACCGCGCATCGATGTGCTGCGGCTGGATGCGGAGCGGAATGCCGAAAACCCAGAACAATTGATCATTCGCCTCGAATACCGGGTACGAGCAACACAGCAATCCGATACTATCGCCTTCGCTTTCGAGCTGGCGGGAGGGAGTCGCTGATGCCACTACCGTCACCCCACCTGGACGACCGCGACTTTCGCCAGCTTGTGGAGGAGGCACGCCGCCGTATTATGCAGTCTTCTCCCGGCTGGACAGATCTTTCACCGGGAGATCCGGGAATGGTGCTGCTGGAACTTTTCGCCTACCTGACGGAGACGATGATTTATCGGCTGAACCGCGTGCCGGATAAGATGTACATCGAGTTCTTGCGATTGATCGGCATACGCCTGCAACCCCCGTCGGCAGCAAGCGCCAGCCTGCTCTTTAGCCGGGCGCGAGCAGAGGATACAACTATCCAGATTCCGCGTGGCACACGTGTGACGCTGAGTCGTTCGAGCGGCGCCAGCGATGCGCTGGTCTTTACGACGGCAGCCAATGCGACTATTCCCGCGGGCGCAACCCAGGTAGAAGTGCTTGCCCACCATTGTGATCTGATCGAGGGAGAGTTCGCCGGCACAGGTACCGGCTTGCCTGGCCTGGTTGTGAAAGCGCAGAGGCCACCGATTGTGGCAGCAACAGGCGATGAACTGGACCTGGTTGTCGGTGTCGAAGCGGCGCCTGGCGAACTGGGCGAGCGCGTCCCGGCTATCAAGTATGGAGATAAGACCTATCGCGTGTGGCGCGAGGTCGAAAGTTTTACGAATGTGGGGGATGACCCGTATGTCTATATTGCCGACCGCATGGCAGGGATGATCCTGTTCGCCCCCGCCGCGCGCCTTGAGCGTGAAGATGGAAATCTGGAGGATGCTGCTCACGCGCTGGCGGCTATTCCAGGGGTGAGACGCGAGATTCGCTTATGGTATCGACGTGGTGGTGGCCCGGAGGGAAACGTTGAGGCAAACACGCTCACGAAGCTGAAGGATGCCATTACGGGCGTGCAGGTCACCAATCTAACCCCGGCAGTTGGTGGGCGCGCAGCTGAGACGTTGGAGAATGCGCTGGTACGAGGGCCACAGCAGTTGCATTCACTGCAACGGGCGGTTACGGCGCGCGATTTTGAGCTGGCCGCGCTCTATAGCTCACGGGCAATCGCGCGCGCGAAAGCGCTGACACGGGCCGCCTTATGGGCTTTTGCCACGCCGGGAACCGTGGAAGTATTGCTCGTTCCCTATATTGAGGAGGAAAAGCGCGGAGGAGGTCAGGTGACGGTGGCTGTACTCTCAGAGCATCAAACACCTGAGGCGCGCACGCATGTCCAGCAGACGGTGAACGAGCGCCGCCCGTTGGGAACGACCTGCCTGGTAAACTGGGCGCACTACAAGGCAGTACGAGTAACGGCGCGGATCGTTGTGCGGCGCGAAGAGGACCCTCAGGCGGTCAAACAGCGCGTCATCGAGCGCCTGCACTCGACAATCAACCCATTGCCGACGCGCTTCAGCTCGACCGGGTGGCCCTTTGGACAGGCCTTACGCGCATCGCATGTGTATGATGTGGCATTGACGGAGCCAGGAGTGCGCTGGGTAGATCGCGTGCGGCTCGTGGTGGATGAGGTTCCTGAAGGGAATGTCGCAGCGATTGTAGCCGATACAACGCAGGCACGCACCTGGTACGTCGGAAGTGGCCCCACGCTGTTCCGCTCATTAAATGACGGCGAGGGCTGGGAACCGGCGGGCCGCTTTCCTGACGAGGAGATTACCGGCGTGCAGGTTCACACGGACCGTGCCGGGCTGCTAGCAGTCATCACGCGGCTGCCCAATGATGAAGGATCGCGCTTACATATTTCATGGGATTGCGCTGAGACATGGGGAGCTACGGCCTACACCTTCGCCTTCCAGGTGCAGGACATGGCCTGGACGCTGCGTGGAGGAGTACCGGTGCTACTGATGGCGACAAGCGCGGGGTTATATGAACTCTCCATGCAGCCGGGAAGCAGCCCGGTACAGGTGCTGGTAGAGCGTACAAACCAGGCGCTAGGCTTTTATGCCATAGCAGTCAGGACAGATGTGCGCGGTGTAGTAAACGTGGCGGTCGCAGCCCAGAATACCGGAGGCGTGTATCTTTCCAGCAATGGAGGGTCAACCGGCACTTTTCGACATACCGGGCTGCGCGGAGAAGATATTCGCGAGCTGACGGTACAACACGACGGCCCGCGTTCGTTTCTGTGGGCGGGGGCAGCCGCGCCGGGCGGTGATGATCCCGGCAAGGGGTGCTTCACGCGGGAATTACTCGGCTCGGAGGATCCCCCAAATGGATGGCAGGGATTCGGTAAAAACTGGAGCGGGGGAACTTGCCGGTCGATCACGTTTGTGGGCACAAAGGTTCTGGCCGCCTCTCACCGTGCGGGTGTGCTGCAGCTCGATCTACACGCGCACGATGCCGCGTGGCAACCATCCGATGTAGGATGCGGCCTGCCGCTGCGAGACCCCGGACGCTTCCTTCCGGTTCTCGCATTGGCGACGGATACCGAAGGGCGGCTGGTGATGGCGGGCGGAGCGAAAGGAGTTTTTCGCAGCGAGGATGCTGGTATAACGTACTCACCGGCTTCAAGCAAGGAATTTTCGGACAAAGTGACCTTGCCTGCAACCTGGTTGTTCGTTTCGGGCGAGCATGATATTACGGTGGTAGGTGAAGATGAAGCGGAGTGAAATTGAGCAAATGCTCCCCGGCGTTTTTCAGCGCACGGCACTGGAAGGTACACCTCTGATTGCCCTGCTGGAGGTAATGGAGGCTTTGCAAGCACCGGACGAAGTGGTACTGGATCAGCTTGACGCGTTCTTTGATCCCTATCGCGCGCCCGATGCGTTTGTGCCGTTTCTGGCGAGCTGGGTCGACCTGGACCGGCTCTTAATAGAGGTTCCGGAGGAGTTTGAGGAGACGGCGCCCCCACCGCTGCCGAGCGGAATAGGACGGCTGCGCGAACTGGTAGCGGCGGCGACATTTCTGGCTCAATGGCGCGGCACGGCGAAGGGCTTGCTGCGTTTCCTGGAGACGGCGACGGGAGTGCAGGGATTTGTGATCGAGGAGCAGGTGTTAGGTTCTGATGGGCAGCTCAAGCCCTTTCACCTGCGTGTGCGCGTTCCGCAGGAGGCGGTGCCATATCAGATCATGATCGAGCGCATCGTTGAGTCAGAGAAACCGGCCTACGTCACCTATGAACTGCAGGTGATGGATAATGGGCCGGGTAGCAAACAGGGCGATCGCAAGGGTTCCTCATAGAGAGGGAATATATTTCTATGAACATACCGAACAGCACAAAAGTTTTTATTGTTGTATTATTCTTAATAGGTATACTCTTCATCGTTGGCATTAATATTGGGGCCGCGCACTCCGATGATACAGCATTTTCGACGCCCGGCTGGGTGAACAGTCTTGGTGGAACACTGGCGCGCACTCAGCCGTTGAAGTTGAGTGATCTCAGCCCTGTAGCTGGAAATTGCTTGCAGCAGGGCACATTCGTTATCCTTCCCGGAAATACCTGTACGTTTGGCATTTCGCAATCATCGTTTACTTCAAGAGTGGTTACGCTGCAACTGGTTCAAGGAACACCGGCGCTGGTAACACTTACCCAGGAACAGAGCTTGACCGTACAAGAGACTCTCTCAAGCTCAAAGGTCATGACAGATGCCAATATGAAAGTCTACCCTGGCAAAGCGCACGGGATGCTGGCGATCCAATGTCTGGGCGCAAGCGGGGGGCCGGCCTGCATGCTTCAATTGAAGTAATATTCGGAGGAAAACTATGTCAAGCCCATTCGCTATCACCGCCGCAACCAATATTGTCCTGCTGGATAACAACCGCCAGGGACAGACCTCCTATACGGTTTCTAACACAACAAACCATGCCTTACGCGGTCGCGCTCACATCGTAGCGCAGCAGGCAACGGCGGGATCATGGTTGACGCTGTTAGGGGAGTCTGAACGCGGCTTCGCCAGCAGTGGAAGCCAGCAATACGTGGTACAAATAACCGTCCCTCCCGCTGCTGCAGCCGGAGATTACACCTTCCGGCTGGATGTGGTAGACCTGGCCAACCCCGATGATAACTTCAGCGAGGGACCGAGCGTTAAATTCGTGGTACCGGCTCCTGTGCCGGTAAAAAGGCCATTTCCCTGGTGGATTATAGCGGTCATCATTGGCATACTGATCCTGGTTGGCGCTGGAACCTATGGTATTGTCCAGCTTACGCATAAAAATCCTGCGGTTATCCCAACACCGACTGTTACTAAATCCACTCCGACTCCGCTGGTGCCAACTCCAACGCCTACACCCGTATTCAGAGTGGGAACCTGGTCGGGTCAGATCACATTTAATAATGGTCATGGCCCAATTTCATCAACATTACAGCTCAGTTCACTCCAGAATGGGGCATTTACGGGCGGACTATTTGGGCCGGGAGTAGGGGAAGGACCAAGCTCCGGCAATGTATCGGGACAAGAAGGCAATTTCAACACATTCAGCCCTAACGCTCAAAGCCGCTTGCAGTTGGCAATTAACCAGGTTGGCAGAGGCTCGGGATCGTATGCAGAATTTACAATCATTTCCTATGGTCGTCTTCCCATCCTTTTTCCTTTAAACACGGTCTTCGATGCTGTTGTTTTTCCAGATGGTAGTCTACACGGTGTCTGGTTCAATCCCGGCGATACGCAACCCGATGGTACGTTTGTTCTGAATAGAATATGAGCATCGACCCTACCAGCGCTGCTGCGCCTGGGCGCGAATATAGGTATCGTATGCTTGTCGCACCCGCTGCATCGCTTCGTCACTGAGCGGGGGAAGTGATACCGCATTCACATTGTCCAGGGCCTGCTGTGGATTTTTAATTCCGGCAATGGCGGCCGTTACATCGGGGAACATCAGTATCCAACGCAGCGCGAACTGCGCCATAGTTGCGTTTTGCGGCACCAATTTGCGAAGTTCCTCGACGGCTTGCAGTCCCGTCTCATAATCGACGCCGGCGAAGGTTTCACCCTGGTCGAATGCCTCACCATGGCGATTGAAATTGCGGTGGTCGTTGGCAGCGAATTGCGTATCGGGGCGGAACTTGCCGGTGAGTAGCCCGCTTGCCAATGGGACGCGCGCAAGAATGCCAACCTGGTGTTCGCGCGCGGCGGGGAAGAACTGCTCCGCCGGCTTGAGACGAAAGATGTTGAAGATGATCTGCACGCTCTGCACATTGGGATATGTGATCGCCTGAAGCGCTTCGTCCACACGCTCCACACTCACGCCATAAAAACGGATTTTGCCCTGCTGCACCAGGTCGTCGAGGATGCCGAAAACTTCCGGCATAAAGTAGACTTCGGTTGGAGGGCAGTGAAGTTGCAGCAGGTCGAGCGCGTCCACCTGCAAATTGCGCAGGCTGCGTTCGACAAAGTCGGTCAGGTTCTCGCGGTTATACCCTGCCGCGACATGGGGATTGAGCCGCCGCCCGGCCTTGGTTGCGATGATTAGCTGTTCGCTGCGCGCTTTGCGCACCTGGGCGATCAATTGTTCGGAATGCCCATTGCCGTACACATCAGCTGTGTCGATAAAGTTGACGCCCAGGTCAATGGCCCTATTCAGCGCGGCTAATGATGTTTTGTCATCAGTATTGCCCCATTCATTGCCGCCAATACCCCAACTGCCAAAGCTGATCGTCGAGATATTCCAGCCGGTATGGCCTAATGGACGATATTCCATATGTGATACTCCCTGGCCGATCAATCGGCGATGGGGGCGATCAATCGACCCCTACATTCGTTGCCTCATTATTTTGAGGACGCTCTTTTTTCTGTTCTTCCAGGGCTTCTATTCTTCCTTGATGAGAGTAATGTATAGCGAGGAGAGTCATTTTTGCAAACTGCGCAATTTGCCCTATTTACAACTTTACTCTAATGTGCTATGATCATCTTGCCAGGGGATGTAGCTCAGCTGGGAGAGCGCGACAATCGCACTGTCGAGGTCAGGGGTTCGAGCCCCCTCATCTCCACCCTGTACAAGCCATAATCTGACATCCACTCATAACTCGGGGTGCAGGGGTTTCACCCCTGCCGGGGTGCGGGGTGTCCCCGCTTGCTTCCCCTCCCGTCCTGACGGGCCGTAGGCCCGCTGCAAGAATTATGAGTGGATGGCAGGCCATAATACCTTGCAGATCGCAAATCATTATGGTATAGTATAGTGCACACAGCAAGTAAGCAAGAGCAAAGCAGTGAGCAGGAGTAGTAGGTCAATCACCTGCAGAGAGTAGCCAGACGGTGCAAGACTACAACATTTTGACCGAACTCGCCTGTGAGTAGCAAGCGTGAAGCCTTCTTCGACGGTACTTTTGTACTGTTAAGAGTAATAGCGCTTGCCGGAACGCCCGTTACCGCGTAGAATGAGTTTCGTTCTCGGACGCTTAACAGGAACTAGCAGATAGGGGCCTGTAGCGCAGCTGGAAGAGCGCATCCATGGCATGGATGAGGTCAGGGGTTCGAGCCCCCTCAGGTCCACCACATACGTCCAGAATGAATAAATTTGGGTGGTACCACGGAAGAAAAGCCTTTCGTCCCTTGCGGATGAAAGGCTCTTTTTATTGTTTACCTGTTTGTTGAAGTTGTTCCAAATCAAATCGTTATCATCCATTTTGTTTAGAGAAAGGGGGAGCGTGTTATGATTACGCGAACCAGGTATAACCCCAAAGAAATCGAAGAGAAATGGCAGGCGCAGTGGGAGGCCGAGCAACTCTATCATGCTCCCGACGACTCGCCGAAACCAAAATTCTATAATCTGGTGATGTTGCCCTACCCGTCCGGTGACCTGCACATCGGTCACTGGTATAACTTCGCGCCCGCCGATGCCTATGGGCGTTTCATACGCAGGCACGGCTATAACGTTATGCAGCCCATTGGTTTTGATGCCTTTGGCCTGCCTGCCGAAAATGCCGCCATCTCGCGCGGCGTCCAGGCGCGCACGTGGACACTGGCAAACATCGAAACCATGCGCCGCCAGCTGCGCCGGATGGGTGCAGCCTGGGACTGGGAGCGGGAAATCATTTCGTGCCTGCCTGATTACTACAAATGGACGGAATGGTTGTTCCTGCAATTTTACAAGCACGGGCTGGCCTATCGTACCAAGGCTCCGGCCAACTGGTGCCCCAGTTGTAACACCACGCTGGCGAACGAGCAGGTACTGGCCGATGGCGCCTGCGAGCGCTGCGGCAGCCAGGTGATTCGCAAGGAGATCGACCAGTGGCTGCTGAAAATCACCAACTATGCCGAGGAACTGCTGGACTTCTCCAAGATCGAGTGGCCCGAAAAGACCGTGACGATGCAGCGTAACTGGATTGGACGCAGCGAGGGAGCCGAGATTCGTTTCTACACCGAGATCAATGGGCAGCGCGAAGAGATTCCGGTCTTCACTACACGCCCAGACACCATCTACGGCGTCACATTCTTTGTGCTAGCGCCAGAGCATCCGATGGTCGAAAAGATCACCACGCCCGAACATCAGGCCGAGGTCGATGCCTACGTGGACCAGGCGCGGCACATGACCGAGATCGAGCGTATGAGCACGGAAAAGGAGAAGACGGGCGTCTTCACGGGCGGCTATGTCACTAATCCGGTCAGTGGCGAACAGGTTCCAGTATGGATCGCCGATTACGTGCTGATGGGCTATGGTTCGGGCGCGATCATGGGCGTTCCGGCGCATGACCAGCGCGACTTCGAGTTCGCCTGCAAATTCGGCATTCCCATACGTGAGGTCATTCGTCCCGCGGGCGAGGAGCCGAGCGACGCGGATACCTGGACGGAGGCGAAAGTGGCGCTGGGCGTGATGGTCAACTCTGGCCCATTCGACGGCACGCCTGCCGAGGAAGCGATAGCCACTGTTACCCGGTACGTAGAGGAACAGGGTATTGGCAAATTCATGGTTTCCTATCGCCTGCGCGACTGGCTGATCAGCCGCCAGCGATATTGGGGTTCGCCCATCCCCATCGTATATTGTCCAACGCATGGGACAGTGCCGGTACCGGAGGATCAACTGCCGGTGATCCTGCCGGAAAACGTCGCGTTCAAGCCGACCGGTGAGTCGCCGCTGCGCTACGAGCCTGACTTCGTCAATACGACCTGCCCGATTTGCGGTGGGCCGGCGACGCGCGAGACAGATACACTGGACACCTTCCTGTGTTCGTCCTGGTACTTCCTGCGCTATGCCGACCCCCATAATGAGCAGCAGGCATGGAGCCAGGAGGCGATGAAACGCTGGCTGCCCGTCGATCAATATATCGGTGGACCAGAGCACGCGGTTCTGCATCTGATGTACGCGCGTTTCTTCATCAAGGCGCTACGCGATATGGGCTACCTGGACTTTGACGAGCCATTCACGCGCCTGTACCACCAGGGCATGGTGCTGGGTCCCGATGGTCAGAAGATGTCCAAGTCGCATGGCAACGTCGTGGCTCCTGACGAATATGTCGAGAAGTACAGCACCGACGCGGTACGCTGCTACCTGATGTTCATGGGACCGTTCGATCAGGGCGGCACCTTCAGACCCGACAACCTGGAAGGCATCTGGCGCTTCCTGAACCGCTTCTGGAACCTGGTCACCGAGTCCTGGATCGATAATCCAACCGGTGAAGAGACCGGCGAAAGCAAGGCCATCGAGCGGCTGCGCAATAAGACCATCAAGCGCGTGACCGAGGACCTGAGTAGCTTCCGTTTCAACACAGCACTGGCCGCGCTGATGGAGTGCAACAACGCGCTGATCAAGCAGCAAAACGAGCCTGTGGCGCGTAGCAAGGCCTATCGCGACACGCTGGAGACGATGATAGAACTGCTGGCGCCGATGGCCCCGTACATCACCGAGGAACTGTGGCACCTGACCGGCCACACCGGCAGCGTCCACATATCGGAATGGCCAACCTACGACGAGGCGCTGACGCGGGACGAGACCTTCACGCTGGTCGTCCAGGTCAACGGCAAGGTACGCGAGCGCATCGAGGTCGCCGCTGGTACCAGCGAGGGCGAGATTCGCATGATGGCGCTGGACAACCCGCGCGTGGCCTCCTTCATTGGTGATGCCACCGTCCAGAAGGTCGTTTACGTGCCTGAGCGACTGGTCAATATTGTGGTAAGGAACGAATAGTTTCGAATTTGGATAGACCAAAGAGTCTTCCCGAATCTTATGAGCGGCATGTGGAGGGCGACCACCAGGGTACGCCCTCTTGCCCTTACCTGCTCCTCAATTCGGGAGACGCATGTTTTGGCACATCTAAATTCATCACCATTTTTGTGACCTCCCAACGTTAATACCATAGGAAGAAACGATACCCGTTTATCCTCTAGCATGAGTTTATTGGTGTCTACTGGATTAGGCGGTTTTTCGTGGAACTTATGGGATAGGTAAAACGTATATCTGTCATAAGTTGAAGCAATGTGAGGTAACTCACAGCGCAAGGGTAAGTTGGTAGATAGCCGGAGCACATATTTTCCGTTTATACTTTGCTTGTGAGGAATAAGTAGAAGGGGATGTATGTTGTAAAGGCTATCGAACTCGTATTTGAAAATGTATAGGGCCATTCGTCTAAAATAAATACATATAAAAAATAGGCGAGGGGCCACAAACACTTATTGAAAACGCGGAATATATTCAACCGTTAGCCCACGTAATGAAGGGCGGAAGGAAACTATTATGAATCCGCAAATCGAATCTGAAAAACAAATTGAACTGCCGTCCACTGTTGAAACGGCCACTACTGAAACCGATATTTTGGCCCGTGAGGGCTTCACCCGCGACGAGGTTACGTCGTTGCTCTGGCTGCGCCAATGGTATCAAAACGGCGGTAGTGACCGCGTCGAGGTCCTGCGCCGCCTTGAATTCCTCAAGCTGATGGTCATGAGCGGACGGATAGAACTGTAACTGTCAGAGAAGGCAGAGAGGCACTGGAATAGCACTTCGGCGCTATTCCAGTGCCTCTCTGCTAATTTATACATTTAACTACGATTGGTCATTTATTCCTTTTTGCTTTGAGCAACCGCTTTCTTCCAGGCTTCCGTAAGGCATCATCTCTTTTATCGACACCGAAGTCCAGGACACGGATGATATGAGGATGTTTCAGGCGGGCGATGGTGCGGGCCTGAGATATTGTAGAGCATGCAGAGGGTGAGAGTCAAGCAGATTGTGGATCAAGGGAATGGACTTAAAGCAGCAATCCTATAATTCGCTACAACTTTCGAGTATCCGCATATAGAGTTCACGATTAATCCAGAAGCCAGCGACAGACATCAGTTCATGGAGTATAGGCTTGACTGCTGCAAGATAGCCATGCTGTTTTGCTACCACGAGTATGCCTAATAAACCTGTAACTGCCAGACCTAACTGTTTAGCGGCTTGCCGCCCACGCTGCTCGTCCAATAAGAGCAGATCAGCTCGCTTCTCAATAGCAAGGGCAATAGCTTCAGCTTCACCTGCATCCAACTGCTGCATAAGGCGCTTGACCAATGCCACATCCTGGACTTGATGACGTTCAAACCAATGGTAGGTTTGGATTTCAGTGGCTCCTGCTTGCCCGTACCCTCTTACAGCGATTTCATAGTAAACGGCGTGAGGAATAATGATCGTCTCATAGAGGCTTTGGAGAAGTTGCAGTTGCCCTACAGCCGCAAGGTTAATAATGGGCGAAGTATTACTGACGATGATCATAGTTGACCCAACTTGCGAAGGGTATCAAGATCATCGTTAAAGTCCTGCACATCGTAATGAACTGCTATATGACGGCGTGCCAGCAATTGCTGAAATTCTAGCTGGCTCATTCCGGCAAAGTCACTGGCCTGACCGAGAGTGAGTTTATCCTGTTGGAAGAGCAGCATGGCAATTTCCCGCCGTAGTTCTACCGCTGAGATATTTGCAGCACGCAGAATATCATCAGGAATGACCAGACTCATAATCATAACCTCCTCGCAAACGAACTTGTTACCCTCATTAGCCCATCAATGGAGCAAACCAGCAGTTAAGGCAGGATAGAAAATGGTATCATCGCCATCCAGAACCTGCTTTATCAAAAAGGGTTGATTGCCAAATTTCTCTAGACCTGCCTGATATGCTTCTGCATCCGTAGTAAACGCGCCCGCAAACATCTCACCCTTAATCAGAACAAACAGCCCTTTATAGAGCTTTTGATATTCTTGTTTGTGTTTTTGAAAGTATTCAAGTTCGGTCTGTAAAGGATTGTGTTCACCCATAGCATGATCTTACCATGTAAATGCTCAGAAAACAAGTACAAATCCCAGCAAAATCCGCCTCGCAAGCGAATTCACAGCCTTCATTATACTATGAACACATGAAGGTCAAAGCAATGAGTAGAAAAACAACAATTCCCTTACTCACTGAGGAAATGTTCCACCCTCCGCCGAATACCCTCCGGCGTCAGACCCAGCGCCTCGTCGTGCTGCCTGGGCGTGCCGTAGCGGGATAGCACTTTGTGAGGGACACCGATAGATTCGACGGCGACCGGAACGCGGCCCATCGCGGCGGAGATATCGGGTACCAGCACTCCAGCATAGTATGGCTCGACCAGCACGATCTTGCTATTCCGACAATGCGCGCGGAACGTCTCAGCATCGAATGGCGCTACAGTAGTGCAGTAGAGTACGGTCACGTCAAAATCCTGAACAGCTGGCAGCGTATAGGATAGCGAGGGGCCGACTGCAAGAATTGTTGCCTGGCTGCCGGTCTGAAGCACTTCGAGCTTACCAAAATGAACAGGGTATTCCACCGGATTGGTTGAAGCACTCAGGCGGTAGTAGGTTGGTGAGCCATTGGCATATGATTCGCGGAAGAGCCTGTCGAATTCTCCTGCCGTCCCTGGGACAGCTATCTGCATGCCTGGCAGGCTGCGCAAAATCTGCACATCGCCGGGGCCGTGATGCGTCATCCCCTCAGTGCTGTAGTCGTAGGAGGCTCCGGTGCTGATGAAGTTGCCTCCCAATTCTTGATAGCAGAAATCGTCCTTGATCTGCTCGAAAGGACGCTCTACCAGGAACGGCGTGATGCTGTGCAAAACTGGAATGAAGCCTTCCAGGGCCATACCTGCCGCTACGCTGGTCATCGTCTGCTCCATAATGCCCACGTTGATAATGCGCTCTGAATGGAGAGCCGCATTGAAGGCTTCGACGCTTATATCGCCGAGAACGAGGGTAAGCCGCTCGTCGGTCTCCAGTAGTTCGCTAAGGGTTTGAACCATTTGCTGTCGCATTGTTATGGTTGTCGTCATTGTGATTCCTCTCCTGTGCTAGCTAATCTGGTATCTCTGCGATCACTACTGTGGGACGATCTGGATCAGTTTTCGATAGCGCCTGATAGATTTGTTCGTGATCGCGGCCATTAATAGTGATCGTCGCCCAGCCGAAAGCAGCGAATTTTGCCCCGAGATCGCCAAGGTCTTCTGAACTGGAATGATTATTGACGAGGACGCAGGTCAGGCGCGAAAGATGCTGGTTTCCGGCTAAAAGAGCGGCCTCCCAGATAGTTCCCTCGTTGCATTCACCATCTCCAATCAATACGAAGACCCGGGCCGGCTTCTGCTTGGCGCGCAGCGCCATTGCGATACCGACAGCCATCGGAAAACCGTGTCCCAGCGAACCGGTAGAAGCTTCTGCACCCGGCACCAGGTTGCGGTCAGGGTGCGTGCCCAGAATACTGTCCCACTTCATGAAGGTTGGTAGTAGAGAGGGTGAGAAGAAGCCCTTGTCGGCCAGGATAGCGTAGAAGGCGACGCAGCCATGCCCCTTGCTCAATACAAAGCGGTCCCGGGCTTCGCTTCTAGGATTTTTGGGGTCATAGCGCAGGATGCGATCATACAATACCCATAACACATCCAGGGTAGAACTTGTGCTGCTGCTATGCTTCTCGTCACCACGAGTTATCTCCATCAGCTGGCGGATACGAAAAAGATCAGCGTTCATCATTTGCTCCATATAACTGTTTACTTAAACCCTAAAAACAGTTTACAAGGAGCATCGCTTATGGACAAGGCGCGAAAGGCCAGTTGTGTACTGTCCTGAAGGACAGTTAATATATCCCGTCGAAAGGCCAGCCATTACCCAAAAAGATAACCAAACGGAGGCCATCTACGTACATGTAAGCAGAAACACAAGCATGAATGGCTGTGTAAACAAACGACAGCCGTTTTATAATAGAACTGAATGAATCAAATCAGGAAAGCCGAGAGATAAGGACCTTATGCGTATCATACTTTACCTTGGGAAGGGCGGCGTCGGTAAAACAACCATCGCCGCCGCGACAGCAGTGCGTTCTGCCGCATTGGGCAAACGTACCCTTGTGGTCAGCACAGATCTGGCACATAGTCTTGCCGATTGCCTCAATACCCCGCTTACATCCGAGCCGAAGGAACTGTCAGCAAATCTGTTCGCGCAGGAAGTCAACGTGCTGGAAGAGATGCGCCACGGTTGGGGCAAAGTGCAGGCATCGATGAGCAAAGTGCTGCGTAAGCAGGGGTTAGATTCGATAATGTCGGAAGAACTGGCCCTCATCCCGGGGATGGATGAGATTGTCAGCCTGCTCAATATCTATCGCAATGCGCGTGACGGCAACTTCGAGGTCGTTATAATCGATGCGGCTCCCACCGGTGAGACAGTGCGCTTGCTCAGTATGCCCGATACCTTTCAGTGGTACGCCGGTCGTATCATGAGCCTCAATAGCGGCACTCTCAGCCTCGCGCGTCCGTTGATCAAGGCTTTCATGCCATCCGGGGAGATTTTAGATACAATAAATCTCCTCAGCGAGCGCGTCAAAGTGTTGCGCGGCGTTCTGAGCAATCCTGATGTCAGTTCTTATAGGCCGGTAGTCAATCCCGAACGCATGGTGATCAAAGAGGCGTTGCGCGCAGAAACCTACCTGGCGCTCTTCGGTTATCCCATTGATGGCGTGGTGTGCAATCGCGTCATTCAACCCGGCAATTATGCTGATGCTTTCATGCAGGAACTCTACCGCAACCAGGAGAAGCTGCGCAACCAGATACACGCGACGTTCGCGCCCCTGCCAATCTGGGAAGCGCCCTATTATTCACATGAGATACTCGGTATTCCGCAACTCAGTGAGTTAGCCCAGGAGGTGTTTGGCGATACCGACCCCACCCGTGTCTTCTACCGTGGGCCAATCCAGGAAGTGTTCCAGCAGGGGGATAGCTATGTACTGCGCCTGCCACTGCCGCACGTGGAGATGGACAAGGTCGTGATGACCAAGAAAGGCGACGAGATGATCGTCGAGATCGGCAATTTCAAGCGCGATATCACACTGCCCGCGATGCTTGCCAATTCAGAGGCGACAGTAGCAAAATTTGTGAATAAGGCGCTGGAGATTCACTTCGCGGCGCCCGATACCTCATCTACATCAGAGGTGGCATAACGCCTTTTGGAAAAAGAGGTTTGCGTGAGTCATTCTGAATATTGACGAGTGGGCTTGGAAAGGACGACAAAGTCAGATGGGAGGGCGACTACCAGGGTACGCCCTTACTATGAGGACGCGACCAGGACCGAGCAAAGGCGTGTCCTAGTAAGGGCGTACCCTGGTGGTCGCCCTTTATCCTCCCTATACAGCGAATTCGGACGACTCATGTTTTTAATAGACCCTTATGGATGAGGAGCATTCAAATTATCGAAAATGTCTGGCTCGTCGGTGCCAGGCCTGACGGGCTGCTCGAAGAAGCTATCTTTATCGAGGTCGGGCTTATTCCATTTGACCGGCCTATCATATTTTTGCGTCGCCTCGTCTTCGACGCTGTTGCTGGCAATGACACCAGGATTTACCGGCTGGCCGAAACGGCTATTGGCTTCCAATGCCCCATTGCGACGCAGTATATCAAGAGCGTCGATGATGCGATCATCTGCCCTGACCGTTACGATAATGCGACCAGCCTCGAATTCCTGCTGGTAGTGGCGGGCGTCCTCTTCCGGTATACCGAGGGAGATCATCGCGCCGAGAAAACCACCCGCGACCGCGCCAAGCGCTATTCCGCTCAGTGTTGCTGCCAGTATGCCACCTGCTATCGCCGGGCCAAAACCAGGGATCAGCAGGGACACAGCGGCGCTTAACAGGCCCCCGATCACTCCGCCTGAGACGGCTCCTGTTGCGGCACCCGCAGCCGTTGTTGTCTCAGGTTCGGCAACACGTGGAACGCTTTCCTGTATTGTCTCGTCGCGAACCGCGAACCCAACCTGGTCATTACTAAACCCGGTCTGGTGAAGTTCATTCAAGGCGCGCTCTGCAAGAGAGCGGTCTTCAAAGACTCCCACTACCGTTGAACGTTCGGTCGTTGTCATGCATCTACTCCTTATTTGCTATGATGAGATGTCTGGAGGCATCTAACTGTTGAAATTGTAACCCCGCTATTGACACGGTTGAAGTTAGCGTAAAGTTGCACGAATAGCCGGGCTATCGATACCTGTACAGCTAGTAACGGCCACCTCTTTATGTTAGAATGGTTGCAACGGACAGGCTGATGGTGAATCGTAACTAGCAAGAGCGACTTCTCAATGTGAGGTGATATCCATGGCGTATCAAATGACAGTGACTTTAACAGACTCGGAATATGCCGCACTCTCTAAAGAGGCCGCGAAGAGTGGAAAACCAATCGAAACTCTCCTGCATGATATGCTGGCCGAACATATCGGGTCAGCAACTTCAAAACATTCCATTACTAGAGACGAAATACAAGCATTTCTCTATCGTCAAGGCCTTATTGAGCATCTACCGTTAAACGAGCCGGATACACCTGAAACAGAAGCTGAACGTGAGCGCCTGGCTCATTTATTCAGTCAAGGGAAGCCAGCATCCGAGATGGTTATCGAGGATCGAGGTCCTCGATAATGACAATTTTCTTCTTTGATACTTCTGCCTTAGTCAAAAGGTATGTGGCCGAGTCCGGCAGCAGTTGGGTAAGAGCACAATGCCGGCCAGAAGCGGGCCATACTATCATTATTTCGCAGGCTACATTAGTAGAAGTTGTAGCAACCTTTTGTCGTAAAGCTCGAGAATTAAATATCAACCAATCTATCAACGTGGATGATAGAGATAGATATCCTGATCTCTTTCGCCAGGATGTACGAAAGCAATATAATGTAGCACGAGTTACAACTGCTATCTATACTCTCGCAGGTGACCTTTGTCGTGTACATGGGTTATGTGCTTATGATGCTGTACAATTAGCATGCGCTCTCGAGGCAAGAAACAAACTTGCTGCACTGGAAATTTCATTGCTCATATTTGTAAGCGCTGATATGGAGCTATTAAGTATGGCTCATGCCGGAGGATTGAGCATCGAAAATCCAAATTTATTATGACGACAATGGCTTAGTAAATAACAATACTAGTAACAGGTGTGTTTTCTACTGAGCTAAACTAATTGTTCGCTGATTTACGATATAACCATGTCAAATCAAATCAACGCCCAGCTCGCCCAATACATTGAGCGAGCGCGTAAAGTCATACAATATGAACAGCGGGGGAACCACCAGGATCGTGTCGTCCAGGGTGGACTGGAATTGTTCGTGGTGCATTGGGCCGACGAGGTGAGCAACGCTTGCAAGAATGCCGGGCTTGATCTCACTCCCATTCATCGCTTCACTGAACACCTTGAGGGCTATCACCAGCAGGATCCTATGCAGCGCGCCGCCAGCCTGCGCGCTGCCCTTGCCACTCTGAGCGAACTGGAAAGCTATGGCAGGGATGGGCAGCATATGGAGGGTTTCCCTGTCAATATTAAAGGGGGTGGACCTGGTCAAGCGAGCATTGCAACGCATAGGGATGCGCCTTCCAAACGCACTGAAACGCATAGTAGCAAAGCAGCGAGTTCAGTAGCGAAAACTGCTTCAACCCCCGGCAAGACCTCATCGCATACTCAAACTGCTCCTAACAGGATGAAAGAGGGTTCCCAGGCCCAGCGGGTTGTGCAAACAGCGCCATCTTCTAATGGGGCAGCGCAAAATCCTATTCACCTGGAAGCCGGCATGTCGGCAGGCCATACCGCTCTCACTTTGTTGAGCGCCGATATTACTGCCGTACCGGGGGTAGGACCATCGGCAGCGGCAAAGCTGCGCAGCCTGGGTATTCGCAGCGTGCGCGACCTGCTTTTCTACTTCCCGCGGCAGCACCGCGACTATAGCAAACTCACAAAAATCGCCCAACTCCCCTTTAACGAGGTGACAACCACCATCGGCCTCATCTGGGAAGTGGAGACGACGCATGGCGGCGGCAGGCGGGCACGCACGATGGCAACCATCTCGGACGATACCGGCAAACTGAAAGTGATGTGGTTCAACCAACCCTATTTGCAGAAGCAGTTGCAGGCCGCTAAAGGCTCTTACCTCGTAGTAACGGGCGTCAAGCAGCGCTTCGGCAACAAAATCGAGTTTGTTGTGCGCAGTCACGAACTACCGGAACAGGGCGACCTCTTGAACACCGGGCGATTGGTACCCATTTATCCTCTCACAGAAGGCCTGCATGCCAAGACGCTGCGGCGCTTCACCAAGTGGGCCATTGACCGTTACGCGGCCATGGTGCCCGAATTTCTGCCGGCCTCGATTCGCACTGCGGCCAGGCTCATGCCATTGCCTGAAGCGGTGTCGCAGATACATTATCCAGAAAATGAGGACGCGCTGTTCGCTGCTCGCCGCCGCCTGGCTTTCGATGAATTGTTCTTGATCCAGCTTGGTATGCAGGAGCGACGCACACGCTGGCAGCGCGAGGCTCCAGAGGGCCATGCCTTCGACATCGACCTGGAAAAAATCTTCATCGACACTGCGGATATTTCTGAAGTCTTCAACAAGAGGGAAAAGGGACAGCGTAAGATCGATGAGCAGGCGCTGGCGGGTTCTACCCTGTGGTCAACGATGGCCACAGATAAGCCCTTCGAGGCCACACTGCCATTTCGCTTTACCCAGGCCCAGCGGCGCGTGATTATCGAGATTTTTGGCGATCTTGCTCAGAATAAACCGATGTCGCGTCTCCTACAAGGAGATGTGGGCGCTGGTAAAACGGCTGTTGCGGCGGCAGCGCTGCTCATGGCGGCTCTCAATGGCTACCAGGGAGCGATTATGGCCCCAACCGAATTGCTGGCGGAACAGCATGCGCAGAGCATTAGCGCCATGCTGGAACCGTTCGGCATTCGAACTGTCTTGCTTACCGGGAGTTTACGACAGCGCGAGCGGGCGATGGGACGCGCCGCTATCGAGAATGGGCAGGCGGCGGTCGCCATTGGCACGCATGCCCTGATCCAAGAGGATGTGAATTTTTCGCGCCTGGGCCTGGTCATCGTCGATGAGCAGCATCGTTTCGGCGTCGAACAGCGCGATGCGCTACGGCAAAAGGGCTATCACCCGCATATGCTGGTGATGACAGCCACACCCATTCCACGCACTCTGGCCCTGACACTTTACGGCGACCTGGACGTTTCGGTGATTGACCAACTGCCGCCTGGACGCCAGAAGATCATCACACGCTGGCGCGCCGGCAATCGCCGTGACGAGGCATATAAGTTGATTGCCCAGGAGGTCGCAGAGGGCAGGCAGGCCTTTATCATCTGCCCCTTGATCGAGGAGTCTGAAACGCTGGCTGTCAAGGCTGCCACGGTCGAATATGAACGCTTGAGCCGCGACGTTTTTCCCAACCTACGCCTGGGCCTGTTGCATGGTGGCATGAAGCCGAACGAGAAGGATATGGTGATGCGCCAGTTCCGCGATGGTGCTCTGGACATACTGGTGGCGACTTCGGTGATTGAGGTGGGCATCGATATTCCTAATGCCACTGTCATGGTGATTGAAGATGCCGATAGATTTGGGCTTTCGCAGCTGCACCAGTTCCGTGGGCGTGTTGGTCGTGGCAAACATCAATCGTATTGCTATGTACTGAGCGCGGATGCAAGCCGGCAGGCGCAAGAACGCCTGGAAGTATTTCAGATGACGGATGATGGCTTCCGGCTGGCAGAGCAGGATTTGAAACTGCGCGGGCCAGGGGACTTTTTTGGGGTGCGCCAGAGCGGTGTGCCGGAACTGCGCATGGCCGATTTGAGCGATATGCCATTGATCGAATTATCGCGCTCACTGGCCGCGAAGCTGTGGCAGAGCGATCCTTATTTGCGCCAACCAGAGCATATGACGTTGCGCGAAAGAGTGCGCCTGTTCTGGCAAGATTTCATGGCGCATTAACGGCTTGTAAGCATAAGCCAACATTAAATGAAGAAACTGTTCTAGCATATTCTGAATATGCACTCTATTGCTAACATCCTATTGCCGAAAGCTAGCGGATATGGTTTAATGGAGGCATCTCGAAGTCGTTTTAGATGCTGAATTGGCACTTTGAAGGGATAGCAGCTTGAGCAGAGAGCAACAAACGAGACGTATCGCGGTCTATCCGGGCAGTTTTGACCCGCTCACGAATGGTCATCTTGATATCGCGCGGCGCGCAGCCCGCCTCTTTGATACGTTGATTGTGGCTGTCTATGCCGTTCCCGAAAAGAATTTGCTCTTCACGGTTGAGGAGCGCCAGCGGCTCTGGCAAGAGGTGCTGGCCGCAGAAGACCTGCCTAATGTGCGGGTCGACCATTTTACGCAACTACTTGTGGAATATGTACGTGAAGTAAGAGGGCAGGTCATTATCAAGGGGTTGCGCTCGCCCAACGATTTTGAGTCCGAGTTCCAGCAAGGATTGATGAATCGAAAGTTAGCGCCAGAGATTGAGACCGTTTGCCTGCTAACGAATTTGCAGAACCTCTTTGTAAGTTCTTCCTTGCTCAAGCAGGTTGCCCGGCTGGGAGGGGATGTGAAAGATATGCTCCCACCGCCGGTATTGCGAGCATTACAAGAAAAATTTGGTTCGTAGTGCGTCCAGGCCGCTTGAATTCAGCGGCGCAGTTGGGCACGGAGAAAGAGCGTGGACATAGATATCCTCTACCTGGTAGATCGCTTAGAAAATCTCGTTACGGGCAGCCGTAGAATGCCTCTTACGAATCAGATCATGATACGCGAATCTGATATTCTCAGCATTATTGATCAGATGCGCACATCCATCCCCGATGAAATCAAGCAGGCGCGACGCATTATCCAGGATAAAGAGCGGATTATGGCCCAGGCTCAGGCTGACGCCAACAAGCTGATGGCACGAGCGCGAGAAGAGTCAGAACGAGCTATAAATCGTGAAGGGCTGTTGCGGGTAGCTGAGGAACGTTCGCAAGAAATGCTGCGGCAAGCCGAGGCGAGCGCGGAGCAATTGAAAACCGAGGCCGATGCCTATATCGCGGAAACTCTGCGGGGGCTGCGCGATCACCTTGCCAGCATCGAGATGGAGGTTGGTCGCTCTATTTTAAGCATCGAAAAAGGTCTCGCCAGCCTGGAACTGTCGCCAGAGGATGAGGAAAACGCGGAAGATGACGACAGCGGAGAGTCTGGGGACGATTATGACGATTATGAGCAGCAGGCCAACGCATCCCCATCTCGTCCCGTTCCGCGACGCTCCTCACTGGCCGTCGATACCAGGGGTGGTCCGATGTATTCGCAGGATTCTTCGTCCTACCAGTAGGGGCGTGAGCTTGCTCCGCCCTCGCCGGGATTCACAAAATTTGAGCAAGGGTAGGAGGCTGGAGTTGAGGCGAAACGGAATTAGCTCTTGTTGCCGTTCATACTCACTGCCGAGCCATTCAAACATCGCTCGTTTGTAGTTGGTGCCATACGCGCTGGCCCACGGCGCCAAGTTGAAAGGAGCTTTGTACGTAAAATCAACGGTTCCGGCAACAACTGCCATCCACTCATAATTCTTGCAGCGGGCCTACGGCCCGTCGGGACGGGAGGGGAAGCAAGCGGGGACACCCCGCACCCCGGCAGGGGTGAAACCCCTGCACCCCGAGTTATGAGTGGATGTCAGGCAACAAGGCTTGACACCCTCAACCCTCTGGCCTATAATGTGCAGGCACAGGATTTGAGCGTCTTCTTCATCGTGCCATCTACCTACCAGCAAGGAGATTGTAAGGAAAAACGAAATGGAATGCGCCACTGCCATGTTTTATTTTATGTAATAGCCATATAATCTGATTGTGGGTATGAAATGATGGAGGGTTTGACAGTGTTGTATAACGTGGCGCAGCTAATGAAGGCTCCGGTAGGAACCGCATTAGTCGATGATTTTCATGAAGAAGATGTTCAACTCGATGACGATATCAAGGTGATTGGCCCGATTGATGGGCATGCGCGCATGCGCCGTACAAACCAGGGGTTGCTGGTTGACGGTTGGGCTGACCTCACGCTTGAACTTTCTTGCACGCGCTGTTTAAAAACATTCGAGCAGCCAATGCATGTGAATTTTGAAGAACAGTTTTATCCAACTGTTGATGTAGTAACCGGTATGCCTCTACCTCCATTTGACGAGGAAGAGATTTTTCCTATCGATGATCATCATCAAATTGATCTTACCGAAATGCTCCGGCAGGATGTACTGCTTGCGCTTCCGATGGTGACACTGTGCCAGGAGGGTTGCAAGGGACTCTGTTCGCAGTGCGGGCGCGATCTGAATCTTGGCACTTGTGCATGCGAACCAGAGGTCGATACGCGATTCAGCGTACTGGAGAAATTGCTACAAAACGGATCGCAATCATAACAAATTGTAGGGCGTCACCGGCGCCCAGGAAAGGAAGAGGAGGGAATAAACTATGGGAGCGTTACCTAAACAACGAGTCTCGCGCGCGCGCCAGGGCGAGCGACGAGCTCATCATCACCTGGACTTGCCGCAGCTGGTCCTGTGCCCTAACTGCAAGAAACCGCGTCTTGCCCACCACGCCTGCCCAAATTGTGGGATGTACCGCGGACGCCAGGTCTTTTATCCTAAAGCAGATAAGAAGTAAATACACGAGTTAAGAGGCAGGAGGCCATTCCTGCCTCGTCTTTATTCAAGAGTGAAGCAGCATGACAATTCCTGTCGCCTTTCTTTTTCCAGGTCAGGGTAGCCAATCAGTAGGGATGGGAGCGGATATCTTTGCGCAATCTCCGGCAGCGCGGCAGGTCTTTGAAGAGGTAGACGAAGCGCTCAGCTTCTCACTCAGCGATCTTTGCTTTAATGGGCCGGAAGATGTGCTGCGTGAGACAATTAATGCCCAACCGGCGATAGTGACCGTGAGCCTGGCACTGTTAGCGGCTTTACAAGAATCGCTTTCTCCCGATTATTCCTGGTCTTTGCCGCTCGTTCCCAGCTATACTGCCGGTCACAGCGTGGGTGAATACACGGCGCTTGTCGCTTCCGGCGCCATAGACTTGCGCAGCGCTGTTACCCTGGTACGCGAACGAGGTCGCCTGATGCACCATGAGGGAACAGTCTGCCCAGGAGGGATGGCGGCTATCATCGGCATGGACGAGGAGACATTACGGGAGATTTGCGGGCAGGCAACGGCGGATTCGGTCGCAAATCTTCCACCACATGCTCACCCAGGGCAGGGGCAGGTAGTCATCGCCAATTATAATGCGCCGGGACAAATCGTCATTTCGGGCGAACAGGATGCCTTAGCCCTGGCGATGGAACTGGCAAAAGTGCGCGGCGCGAAACGTGTTATCCCGCTGGATGTCAGCGGGGCCTTTCATTCGCCGGTGATGCAGCCAGCGGCAGCGGGTCTTGCGCAGGCGGTGGCCGCGACAACTATTCGCGATGCCGCTATACCCGTCATCGGCAATATCAATGCATTACCTTTGACCGGCGCGCAGGCTATTCGAGAAGAATTGACGCAGCAAATTGCCTCATCGGTGCAGTGGACGCGCACTATTGAACTGCTGGTGAGCGTCGGAGTGACCACGTTTCTCGAAATTGGGCCGGGCCAGGCCTTAGCAGGTATGGTGAAGCGGATCGCCAAAGGTACCACGACGTTGAATGTCGGCAATGCGGCGGATGTCGAAAAAGTGGTGGGCATCTTGCATGAAATGGGTCTGCGATCTGGATTATAATTTAGAAAAGGGCTGTCTAAACAGCGTTTGTTCCCGGTGGGGATTGAAAAACTTGACAAGCATATGCAAAAGTGGCTATCTTAGCAGTATGACAGCAGGTTTTTCTGAGTGTACGCGGGTGAAGTAAGTTCGCGGCCCATTGTATGATGTGTGGTTAGATAGGCTGGGACGGAGCAAGCTCGCGCCCCTACTTAAAGGATTTTGATGTCAACAGAATCGCCGGGTGTCGTGCGAGTTGCGCGGCAGGTACTTACAACCATTGTGATCAACGCGGCGCTACAAGTGCCGGGCGTCGTACGCATGGCGCGGGCTACGGATCAATGGTCGCGCTTTCTGGGGCGCGAGGTACCCAGGCAGGGTGTCAGCCTGACCGTTAAAGATACTACTGTCTCTGCAGACCTCTATATTGTTGTGGCAGCGGGCGTGCGAGTCGTCGACGTAGGCTCGGCTATCCAGGAGGAAGTCGCCGCAGCAATTGAACATATGGTTGGAATGCAGGTACGCGAGTTGAATGTCTATGTTCAAGATGTCGCCTGAGCGCGGAGACGCACCTTTATGGGCGCCCGTTCCATCGAGCATTCACACCGGGATGGATTACGAGGGTTCACAAGGTATCGTCCCTACAAGCAATCCTGTGAGGATAGTATGCCAATAGGGATACGCAGACAAGCACGGATGATCGCATTGCAAACACTCTACGAATATGACACAGCTCAACATGAGCCCGCTGAAGTTCTGCAGCGGCATGTCGAGGAGCGTCATCTGCAACCAAAGGTTGTTGAATACGCGAGCGAATTGATCATGGGGGTGTGTAATCATCTTGCTGAGCTCGACGCGCATATACAAAGTGCGGCGCGCGAATGGCCATTACAGCAAATGGCCCGAATTGATAAAAATATTCTCAGACTTGCAATCTACGAAATTCTGTTTAATAATACGGTACCAGCAAAGGCTGCTATTAACGAAGCGGTGGAGTTGGCCAAGATCTTTGGCAGCAATACTTCGAGTCGCTTTATTAATGGCGTCCTCGGTACAATATTTAATAGGGCACAACAGCAGCCCACCCCAATTGCTGAAAGTGAGGTGAAATAGTGGCTACAGTTTCTGAACGGCTGAAGAAGATTATTGTTGACCAGCTCGGCGTGGATGAAAGTGAGGTCGTTCCAAGCGCATCCTTTGTCGAGGATCTGAATGCCGATTCTCTTGACCTGGTGGAGTTAATTATGTCCCTGGAAGAGGAGTTTAAACTTCAGATTTCCGATGAGGACGCCGAGAAGATTACGACGGTGCAAGAGGCTGAAGATTATATCGAAGAACATTTGCGATAATTGCAATCATATTCTGAGAAACGCAGGTATGTGAGGATGAAACGCTGGCATGTCATCTTCACATACCTGCGTTTCTCAGAATATGAAAATAATCCTTTCTTTTTCTGATTGCGTATATTTGGATGTCACATTCCTCCATCGTCATGCATCTTCATTAGTACACGCGTAAGTGAGACGCGAACGAAACGAGTAGGTAGTGGAAACAACACCTGCTGCTCAAGCAGTAGAAACGCTTATTCAAGAATACGGCAAGCTGGTCTTCCATACCATTTATGGCTTGACAGGCGACTGGGAGGAAAGCGAGGATCTGACCCAGGATACCTTCCACCAGGCCTTGAAATCGATTGACGCGGCTCGCGCCAAAAGCGGTGACGAGTTTCACGCCAAGGCCTGGCTGTTACGCATTGCCTTAAATACGGTGCGTATGCAAAGGCGGCGGCGAGCCATTTTCCGCTTCATTCCTTTCTCGCTGGTGCAGAGGGAAGAGCAGAAAGATAAGGGGTATGAGGCAGACAGGGATGTGCTGAATGAGCGTGCGGTACCACTACAACCGGCCGGCTACGGCGCAGTTGAGGGGGTTGACCTCGAAACATTCGTGGCGGAGCGGGATGCTGTCCAGAGAACGATGGCACATCTCAGCGAGAATTTACGCCTCTGTCTCTTGCTCTCGGTAGTCGCGCGTTTCTCAACGCCGGAGATTGCCGAAATGCTCCATCTTGAGGAGGCGGCGGTTCGCCAGCGCCTGGCCCGAGCACGCAAGCAGTTCCAGCACTTTTACGCACTTGAGAGCAGTGAAGAAATCGTTGACGACGCAAAAGTCGCCCGGGATGTAGATGCGACGCAAAAGCATCCAGGCAGGCAACAAAAACATTTGGAGCGGGTTGAGAGCCACTCAGCAATCGATATTTCTCAGCCCTCGCCGCCGTGGAGGAGCCATGCAGAACGACTCTATCGAGACCCTGCTGTTACGCCACTATGGTAGTACAGCGCAAGCGCCCGCTTACCTGGAAGAGCAACTGCGTACTTCGGTGCGCCGCCAGGCGGCTGCCATGCGCAAAAAGGAACGTGAGGCGGCTGCCCTGATGCAGCGACGTTTGAGCCGCCGCCAGGTGATGCGGCTGGTAGTTGGCCTGGGCACATCGAGTATCGGTCTCGGGGGCCTGCACGCCCTTGAAACGGCCTTGCCCGGCTCAAAAGTTGCGCAGCCTGCCTATTCGTGAAGCGTCATTTGCAATAGTCCATAAGTCGTATTTTAGCGTAGTATTCTGTTGAAGAGGGCGCCCATACGAGTAGGCCCCTGACATAGTACGTAGATTATACAGATTCAGAAAGGATACTTACCATGCCATTCGGATTTCACGGACTCGACCTTGTCGTCATTCTCGTTATCGCGCTGCTGATCTTTGGCCCTAAAAAGCTGCCGGAGATGGGCGCTTCCATCGGTAAGAGCATCAAAGAATTCCAGAAAGGGATGAAAGAAGTTACCGGTCATAAAGACGATGACGACGATGACGACGATGATGACGAGGAGGCACGCCCCATCAGTTCCAAAGATATGAAGAAGCTGAAGAGCAAGGTCAGCAGCGAACCAGCACCCAAGTCGAGCGTTAGCGAAATGAGTAGCCCGGTCGAGCCTGCCAGCCCGGAAGTCAGCGAAGTTCATGTCGACTAATGTTGGTTGCTCGTAACATAGGGCGGGCGCAACCCCTGCCCCTACAGGAGAAGCTATGGCAACCAGAAACATAGATCAGCGCGATCCAGACGAAATCGTCGACGACCTCGATTTAGAGGATGAAGACGACGATGACGATGACGATGACGACGATGAGGAGGACGAAGGCGGAGCTACTATGACCCTGGTGGAACACCTGGAGGAGCTTCGCTGGCGTATCTTCAAATCGATCATTGCCCTCGTAGTCTTCAGCATCGTTGCTTTTATCTTCCGCGAACAGATTCAGCAGTTTCTGACTTACCCGCTGCCCAGGAGCGCGGATGCATTGGGTGGTAAGCCGATTGTAACAGGAGTAGGAGAAGGCTTTACCGTCTTTCTCAAGCTCTCCGTGGCTGTCGGCTTTATACTTGCGTTGCCGGTTATACTCTACCAGATATGGGCGTTTATATCACCGGGGCTACTGGCAAGAGAGAAGAAGCATGCGGTGCCCTTTATCGTCATCGGCATTGTTCTCTTTGTCATGGGCATTGCGCTGGGTTACATTGTGTTGCGTTTCCCGGTAGAATGGCTGATCAACTTTGCCTCGGACAGCTTTACGCCGCTGATCTCGGCTGACAACTACTACACCTTTATCGCGTACTTTATGTTAGCTTTCGGTATCGTCTTTGAGATTCCGCTGATACTAACGTTCATGGCCCAACTTGGCCTGATTACGGCAAAGACACTCACGAAGCGACGAGCGATGGCCTATGTAATCATGTGGGTTGCAGCGACATTCTTAACGCCTGGAGCTGATCCCTATAGCCCGGTGATTCTGGGAGTGGCGATGACATTCTTGTTTGAGTTGACGGTCATCTTCATCCGGATATTCAACCGCGAGGAGTCAGAGGCTATCGCATAGCATATGAATTTGATGTGCCATTTGCCATCTCATATGGGCAAGGGAATGGTCTGATAGGTTCCGATGAACCTGAGGACTATTCCCTTGCCCATATAATTCCTCAACGCGATTCTTCCTCAGTCAATGGAGAGTCCTCAGCCGGGTGGCCTGGTCTGGTTCGCGAAGTTCCCACCGCTGGCGGTGGGAAGAACCTTGCTGCTGTTTGGGGTTGTATTTGTTGCGTTTGGCGTGGTCTTATCATTGTCAAGCCGTTCTCTTCCCCGTCCAAATTTTCCCCATAAAATCCCAATGGCAGGCAGGTAGAATACGGGAGCCAGCAGAAAGACCGATGAATAGCCCAGATGCACGATCATCACCCCCCCAATGGGCGTTGTAATGGCCTCGGCTCCTTGAAACGCGGCCTGATAACTGCTATTGGCCAGACCGCGTTTTTGTTCTGAAACAGCTTCCATGGAGAAGACCTGTAGAATACCGTTCGACATATCCATTGCCCCTTGCCGGAAAAGGTAGAGCGTGGCAGCCAATGGCAAGAGTCCGGTAAAACCAATCGTAATCATCAAGGGAATGCTTATTAACCTTGTCCAGACCATGGTGTTGACCTTGCCGATGTGTAAAGCCAGCCAGGGAGCAGCTAGTGTAAGCAGCGCGGTAATGGTGTTTGCGCCAGCATCGATAAATCCGAATAGAGCGGAAGAGGCTCCGAGATGCTTGACAAAGAAAAGATTGAAGTACGGAATAAATAATCCTGCTCCTAACCCGATAAATACCTGCACCAGAAGGAGCAGAAAAAAAGGACTTGCGAACACTTTATTCCATTGCGCTCGCCTGATCGCCAGGAACCAGACTTTGAATGATGCGATAGAAGCTGCCATTGAGCGCCAGGGCGACCGGTAGAGAGCCGATTGATCGCGCTCGTGCTCGCCCCTATCCTCTTGATCGTGGCGTGGTTTTGTACTGTTCATAAGAAATAGAGGGATGAAGCTCGGCGCCGCTATGATACCGGCAAACAGAAGGGCTATTTGATAGGAGCGCGAATTGGGCTGGTTCGCGAGCAGCCCTGATGCCCAGGACGGCAAGGGCGCCATCAACCAGGGTATCCCACGCAACCAGATAGGTAGGATGCCGCCCAGGATTTCGCCAAGCACTAAGGTAATCAGGCTGATAGCAATATTCATGCTGAAGAGCTGGGGACGCTCATCCGGCGTGCTATTGAGCGTTAAGAAAGGAGCATTGATGACGAGAATAAAGGCCAGGCCGGTACCGGCGACAAAGGCGCTGGCCAGCAGCGGTAAAGGTTGACGAAACACAATCTGCCCCGCTCCCGCCAGGCCTATCAAGGCGCTCGACCAGATCAGGATCACCTTGCCGCTGAAACGGTCGATACATATACCTGCCGGGAAGATTGCCAGTCCCGCTCCCAGCGTTCCCACGAAAAGAACGGTACCGATAAAGTCGGCACCGTAGCCTAAAGACGCGAGGTACAAGTTATAGAGAACCAGCAGGATACCAGCAGTGACGCCACTCAGCGCATTGCTGATGAGGTAGAGGCGAGCATTGCGTGAAAAACGAGCAAACTGCCGTGCATACTCAACGAATAAATGCATCGTCGGATTGCGGCCTGTCGATTGCCTGCACAGGTTGAGGAGCCTGGATTCCTGCCGCTTCTGCCAGATGTTGGGCCGCCTCGCGTTCCGCATCCTGGGAGCCCAAGGCGCGAATCTGGCTGGCGCCTACAGCGCCATCACCACTATTTTTTCCCGCCTTGTCAACCAGTATCCTGTATCCCGGGCTTTTGAAACTAATGCCAGTCTCTTCCAATTGCGGGTTAGCATTCCGATCTGTCAAGCCCGGCAGGAAAAAGGCTTTTGCCATCTGTTGCACCATGACGGTGCGGGCGCGAAACTCAATAACTGCCTGCGCGACGCGCTCGCTGCCCTGGTCAATTTTCTTTTCGATCTTCGTCGCCTGCATTGGAACCTGGCCAACTGCGCGCACAATTTTATTTTCACCGGGTTCTGGCGGAGGTAATGCCCCTTTATTGCCCTCTTCAAGTGAGTGGTTGACGCTCTCGACGGTTGGGCGCAATTTTTTGATCAATTCGGTTTTTTGATGCACCCAGGTAAAAGCGAACATCAAGCCCGCCGCGAGCGCCAGACCGATCAGGATATAGACGAACAGGTAGAGGCCCAGGAGAATGGCCGCGGCCTGCCCCCATGGAGCCAGGGGATCACCTGCCAGTACATACGATAACATCGTCAATCACCTCCCACAGCAGAATCTAACTCCAATCGCTTTTGTCGCTCTACTCGCTCATCATAGCGACTGCGCGCGCGCCCCTTGCCTAGAAACACGCGCACCATCTGTTGCGCGGCAAAAACGGTAGAGACGGCGCGCACGCTTGGCGCGAGCGCAAATTCACTCGTCAGTTTGGCAGTAGTACCAATGGTATTGGCCGTCTCGCCAGCATTTCTAGCCGTCTCCTTCACCGCGCCAAGCGTCTCCTGCACCGATTCCATTAAGGGCTTGACCTCGTTACGTACCAGGGTAATGGTCTGAATAAGCTCAAATATGGCAAAGATCAACATAGCGGTTGAGATCAATGTAACGGCCGCCAGGATGATCAACGCGACGTAAAGCACATCCAGCAGCACTCCAAAGATACCCGCAATGATAAACCCGGCAATGACGAGTATACCGATGACGGTTGCGGCAATGATTGTGTACCGTATTGCACCTTTCATAAACGCCTCCCGAAAATTAGTGAGTAGTTCTATTTGATTATAGCTCATGACGCCTGAAAATAGCTATCTCTTCTTACTGTATACGGATTGGAGGCGGCAAAAGGCTACAAATCGCTTATCTCAGATGCTCTTCTGTGATATACTCAACAAAGAGGGATGCCTTCCATATTTGACCCTTGCTTGAACATGCCGGTTGATGCTCAAATGAAACATCCGTAGATTGAAAGGAATGTTGTCGATGCTCACTCCAAAATCTCTGTTTACCACCTTCAGTGCTATGATGTTGCTGGCCCTCACTTACAGCATATTTGCGACGCCGGGTGGCGGAGTTCAGGCGGCTCAGGCAGGTGTTTTCAAAAGCACACCGGGATTTTATCAGTTTCATCACAACTTTTCCGCGACCACCCTTGCTCATGCATCCTTACCGCATTGGTCATCTTCATTCCGGTCTGAGGGGAAGACGTGGACCTATACAATGGTTGGCAGCAATCCCGCGCGAGGTTCTAAAACCACAACGATTCCCGTCACGATCATACCTCTACTAATGCAATTTTCTGACGGGAAGAGCTTCGATGGAAGCCGGGAGGTATCGGCTGCGACAACTTCACCACTTTTCCAAAATGCACCATTTATCAGCGGCACCACTCAGTATGGTGACGCGGACATGCGTGCGGAATTCTGGGATCGCATCCAGAAAAAGAGTCCCAATTATCACGTGCTGGTAGGAACTCCCACGATTGCCAACACGCTGACCATGAGCATCCCGGCAGCCGATGGGGCGACCGCGACCGATCCATCGAGCGGAATTACAATCGGGCTTGTGTCTACAAGCTGGTTGGATACTCAGTTGCAAGCGCTCTTGATCTCGATGCATTTTAGTCCCAATATGTTGCCGATTTTCCTCTCGTATAATGTCTTTGCGACACTAGGCGCGCCAAAACTCAGCAACTGTTGCTATGGTGGCTACCATAACGCCGTGAATAATCAGGTGGGTATGCAAACGTATATCTGGTCTACCGCAACCGACGAAGGGGTTCAGGGTGGTTTTAGCGAGGATGTCGGCTCTCTGAGCCATGAAATATTGGAGTGGCTCAACGATCCTTTTGGCAACAACGTGGTGCCGCTCTGGATGTCTCCCCTTATACAGCGATTAAACTGTAGTAACTTGCTTGAGGTGGGCGATCCTTTAATTGGGGTACTTTTCACTGTGAGCGGTTTCAGCAGCGATCACCTGCAAGACGTAGCCTTCTTCTCCTGGTTTGCGCGCCAAAAGCCTTCGCGGGCCATTAATGGGCTCTATACCTATCTAGGGACCTTTAATGGGCTTTCTAATAAGTGTTAAAACAGTGTTAACGTACCTTAGAAAGCTGAGCATAAACTGAAAAAATACTGAGACTTTCTATTGTTGACTTGCAACGGCGCCCGCTTGCGGTTATTTATCAAAGTAGATATACCGCCATTATCCGTTTATGCGTCTAAAAAATAGAGATCCAGCAACCTGGAGAAGGAGGAAACATGTTAGCTTTGAGCCTGATTCTGGCAGATGGCGTTACCATTAAAATTGGAGACAATGTTTGGACCTTTGGCCTCAATTTCATCATTTATCTGATTATTGCGGCCATCATTGGATTGCTTGCGGAGTTTATTGTCGGCTGGCGACTGCCATTTGGCTTTATTGGTGCGATTATTGCCGCATTAATTGGCATCTGGCTGATGACCAACGTGATCATTATCACCGGCCTGCCTGATATTAAAATCAATACGACGCCGCCGGTCTACCTGCTGCGAGCGTTGATCGGGGCCATCATCCTCGTCGCGATATGGCATCTGATAACATACCCGCTCTATCGCCGCCGCCGCCGGTATTACTACCGCAGAGTCTGAACAAAAGCTTGACCGGTTAATAACCCCGGAACAGGGTATAATCTTGCGGGCAACCATCACACCAGGATACGCCCCTACAAAGCAAATCCCTGTCCGGGGGTTTTATTTTGTGGTTTTTACGATCATATTGTTGTGGCATTCGTGCAATTGACCGGGCCGGAGAAATAAGGATGCAGGGCAACTTCCAATCTCATTGAACGTATTACTACTTGGGATATAATGGTTGGTACGAGTAGGGCGAATTGCGCGCTGTTTATGAGGCTTTGGTGGAGAATACTCTTCTTACAAACGATAAAGATACTCGTACCATGCGGGTTCGAGCAAGCTACCGGGCCGCTATGCATGCGAATAGCAGGCTGCCGAAGTTCGAACGCTTTCCCTGGTTTACCTGGATTATTACGATTGGAACCACCGGCTTCTGGTGTTTCACTGCGTATCAGGTAGCGTTGGCATCCGGCGCTTATGGTTTTCATGCTATACTGGCAAACGTTTTTGCCGATACACAAAACGCCGACGTGCTTATTCGCTATGGCGCGAAATATAATGAGGCGATTCTGGCCGGGCAATACTGGCGGTTCATTACGCCGATCTTTTTACACGCCAGTATCCTGCATGTGAGCCTGAATATGCTCAATTTCTTTATTCTGGGGCTGTTCATCGAGCGCCTGTTCGGTCACCTGCGTTTCCTGCTGGTTTACCTGTTGACGGGTGTAGTGAGCATTATCGCCAGTTTTTATTTCGCGCCGCAAGATGTCAGCGTCGGCGCGTCGGGCGCTATTTTCGGGCTGGTCGGTGCTTATAGCGTCTTCATTCTGATACATCGCCGCGCGTTTAGCCATGGCGGTATCCCTGCCATCGCCTGGCTGGTGGTCATTATTGGCTTGAATCTTGGCATCGGGCTGGTCATTCCCAACGTGGATAATTATGCTCATCTAGGCGGATTCGTGAGCGGTTGCCTGTTGGGATGTTTTTTCGCTCCGTTCTACGTTGTATTACCAGAAGAGGGAAAATCGCAGTTGTTGGATACGCATAGCTTATCCCGCCGCTGGCCTCTTGCTTTGATAGCGATAGCAATCACCATCTTTCTTGCAATTATCGCAGTACATTTTAGTGGAGGATAATCCTTTGGATGCACAAACAGATATTCAGACCTACCTGGAGCAGGGAAAGCGGGCACTTGCCCAGGGCCAGGCGAGGGAAGCAGCTATCGCTTACGCGCATGCCGCTCAAATCGAACCGAATAACCCGATGGTTCACCTGGGTCTGGCCGAGGCAAACCTGGCCCTTGGTTCGTATGGTGTCGTCTATATGGCCTGCCGGAAGGTACAGGAATTGCAGCCGGAAGGCGTCGAGAGCGATATGGCAAAGACGCTGCTCGACCTGCTGGATCGCCGCTACGAACGCGCCTTGCAGGACATCGATGCGGTAATTGTCAAGGACCCCGGTAATGGCTACGCGCATGCCCTGCGCGCTTACCTGCTACGTATCAACCGGCAGGACTACGATGCGGGTCTGGCGCGCGCGCGCGCCGCGCGTCTCTCGTATGGTGGAACTTTCGAAAACGTCTTCCCGCCCGTTGACCCTGTTTACGCATCCGGCTACACGGGGGCATCCACCGTACCGGGAACTGCGGGGCAAAATACACCCAATGGGCAGGTTATGAATGGATTTGCTCCACCGAGGACCGAGCGGGAGCCGGTACCCACATGGTCACGTCCAAATACTATGCAACGCCAGGTCGTGCGCACACGCTTCTGGATGAGCCAGAATCCGCGCTTTGTGACCAACATCTTGATCGCCATCAACGTGGTGATTTACCTGATTCTGCTCGTGCTGAGCGCAACCATCGGGCAGGGCATCGGTTCGTTGGGTGATATTGACCAGGGAGTGCTTGTAAACGCAGGAGCGCAGGTTAACCTTTACGTGTCACAGGGGCAGGTATGGCGTATCTTCACCGCTATGTTCCTGCACTTCAACCTGATACACATTGGTTTGAACATGCTCTCGCTCTTCCTGATAGGTGTCGCGGTTGAGGTCTTCTTTGGCAAATGGCGCTACCTGGTGATTTACCTGGGTTCGGGCATTGTGGGTGGTATTGTCACCTACTTTCTGTTGCCGCCGGATACGTTAGCCGCCGGCGCTTCGGGAGCCATCTTCGGCGTCTTCGGCGCCCTGGGGGTCTTTTATATCATGAACCGGCAGGCGCTGGGCAGGTACGGCACGGGCGCAATCATGAACTGGCTATTCTGGCTGGGGCTAAACCTGGTATTCGGCTTCGAGACGCCCGGCATCGGCATACAGGACCATATCGGCGGCTTGATTGCGGGTATAATCCTCGCCATCATCCTCATGCCCAGGAGAAGGCTCGGGCGATCATAAAAGGAAAGGGCAGAAAAAGACCGGCACAGCCAATCGTGCCGGTCTTTTTCTGCCCTTTCTCCAGATAGATAGAGAGGAATACTCTGACATTTAATGGTACGCAATTAGCCCGATTTGGATATTCTGGTACACTGAAAGTAAGGAGTCGAGCATGCAATCTTGCTGTGACCCGGCTGAGTCACGAAGGATCCTATCCATGCCCTTTACCCCCCTTGCTCGACTCTTTTGTATTTTGTCTTTGCGTCCTCTTGATTGTGCCACCTCATAATTCCTGGGACATTTTTCCCGAAAATTGGGTGTACATCCTCTATTGCCTGGGAAACCTCTCCGGTTACACTGCTTGCAGAAACTGCTCTTCCAGATTTCCTTTTGACGGATAGGAAGCGGGAGGAGGCAAAATTTATCGTTTCAAAGCAGAGACGCAGGAATATCCTGCAAGGAGGTTTTCACCATGTCAACTACAAGATTGTATCGCTGGAGCGGAATCGTCCTGCTTATTGGGGGTCTGATTGGCATAATCGGGTTAGTACTGGATACCATTTTCTTCCCCGACCACAATCTGACGGCCCAGCAAACTTTGAGTACTGCTTTTACCATTGATGGTATCTTCTTCGTTGCCTGGTCAATCTTGCTCACGCTGGGTTTGCCAGGGCTTTACCTGCGGCAGGCGGCACGCGCCGGGAAGCTGGGTTTTGCGGGCTTCGTGCTGGTCTGGTTGTCCCTACTGTTGGGAGGAGTAGCGTTTGGTATCGTCCAGGCCACTATGTATCCCTACCTGGCACAATCGGCCCCTAAGTTACTACCTACGGGAGGAGTAGGCCCAGATTCAGGATTCATACTCTGGATATTCTTGCCGGTACTTCTGCTTAGCATAGGGACTATCCTGCTTGGAATCGCTACCAGGCGGGCGAGAGTGTTCCCTGGCTGGACAGGAACGCTGCTTATCATCTCCGGTGTCTTGTTTCTACTGTCGATCCCTCCCCTTCCTGCTCCTTTCGGTACCATTATTGATCTCGCCAGCAACGGGACCTTCTATGTAGCGTTAGCATGGTGCGGGTACCAGTTGATGACACAGAGGTCGGAAACAGTGGAGACAGC
The DNA here is from genome assembly GCA_035294305.1 of Ktedonobacteraceae bacterium. Taxonomy (GTDB): domain Bacteria; phylum Chloroflexota; class Ktedonobacteria; order Ktedonobacterales; family Ktedonobacteraceae; genus DASRBN01. Next base: position 92,041 of record DATGLD010000030.1, read on the forward strand.
TCAATCTGCTTTGCAGGTTGGGGCCATCCGGTAAATGTAGCCGGTAAAAAGGAACCGGTGCAGCCAGAGCGAGAAGGACGGGGGATGCAGGGAGAAACGCCGGATGTGATGGCTTACTCAGGCTATTCAAACGTTCTAATCTGGGGATTGCTGTAGGGACAGTGGCTTGTCCCTGTCCTCTTCGGGGGCCACCAGGACAGGGACAAGCCACTGTCCCTACAGCAATCAGGCCTCTTTCTCTGAGTACGCTGATTGAGTATAATAGAAACGTCATGGAAGCATCATGAGGATCGAGTTGAAGCTCGGACGAAAGTCGGACAGAAGGAGAGCTCAGATGAATCTGGAGCAGGTGCCCTCAAACGCTTCTCCTCAGCGGCTCCCTCACAGTTCGAGTGACACACTTCTATCGGGAGGCTGGTTGATTGTGGCACGAGTGGCATGGGGCACGGTCGTCACACTGGTACTGGGACTCCTCGTGGTCAGCCTGCCAGGGTACCTGTCGTATCTCCAGATCATCTGTGTTCACCAGCCCTGCCTCTACCAGCAACTCACTTTGAATAGCGCCCGCTCGCTCCAGGCACTGGGCATCTCTGTCGAGGGCTACACAGTGTTCACGCTGGCGCTCACGCTCTTTGCTGCAATGGTCTGGATGGTGATGAGTGGAGTGCTGGTCTGGCGCAGGTCTAATGATTGGATGGCCTTACTGATCGCGTTCATGCTGGTGGTAGGAGGAGCGGATAATAGTCTCTATGGAGGCTATACCACCAGCCAGGGGCAATGGGGCGTGCCGGCCAATCTGCTGGGTTTCCTCTTTAGTCTGACACTCTTTGTGGTGTTCTCACTCTTTCCCAGTGGGTACTTCGTGCCTCGCTGGATTCGTTGGCTCATACCTGCCTTTCTCCTCAACAATTTTCTGTACCAATTCTTTCCGAACTGGTATGCTCATCTCCCTGCCTGGGCCGATTTCCTCGGTCTGCTCGATTTCGTTGGCTCTTTTCTCCTGCTGTTGCTTGCTCAAATCTATCGCTACTGGCGTGTGTCCAGCGTAGTTCAGCGCCAGCAAACCAGGTGGATTCTCTTCAGCATTACTTTGGGGATTGTCTTCTTTCTGGGATGGGGCTTACTCGAAAATCTCATCCCTTCCCTGAACGGCTCGCTCTATGATCCACTCAATGCTTATTTGAATGATCTCGGTTCCCTCCTCTTCCCAGTTGCGTTCGCTATTGCCATAACTCGCTACCGGCTCTGGGATATCGATATCATCATCAATCGGGCGCTTGTTTACGGTAGTCTTTCAGCTTGCATTGTCGGCCTGTACATATTTGTGATGGGCTACCTGGGCGCCCTCTTTCGCACGAGCAACAACCTGCTGATCTCCCTGATTGCTACCAGCCTGGTCGCGATATTGTTCCAACCGCTGCGGGGATGGCTGCAAAGAGGAGTAAACCGTTTGTTTTATGGACGGCGTGATGAACCTTACACAGTGATTACACGCTTGAGCCAGCGACTGGAAGGAGCGCTAGCTCCCGAGGCCATCCTATCAACTATCGTGGAGACAGTGGCCCAGGCGCTCAAGTTGCCCTACGCGGCCATCCTTCTGAAGCGTGAGGATGTCTTTGCTATTGCTGCCGACTATGGAAAGCCTGCCAACGATTCGCTGAAGCTGCCCCTGGCCTATCAAGGAGAAGTCATCGGGCAGTTGCAGCTTGCTCCACGCGCACCAGGCGAGGCTTTCACGCCTGCCGATCAAAGGTTGCTCGATGAGTTGGCACGCCAGGCGAGCCTTGCCACACACGCAGTACGCCTCACAGCCGATTTACAACGGTCGCGCGAGCGACTAGTGCAGGCGCGTGAGGAAGAACGACGGCGCTTGCGTCGGGATTTGCACGATGGGCTGGGCGCAACTCTGGCCGCGCTGCACTTACAGGCAGGCGCCATCCGAACGCTTATGCGACAGGATATGAATGCTGCCGAGACAGAACTGCTGGATTTGCAGGCTGAGATTCGCTCTGCCGTCGCAGATATTCGTCGCCTGGTCTATGCACTGCGCCCTCCAGCACTGGACGAACTCGGACTGATCGGAGCCATCAGGCAGTTCGCAGAGCAGTATAATAGCCAGGAAAGTTCAGCAACAGAGACCGGTAAGAATTTGCGCGTTGTAGTCGAAGCCCCCGAACAACTTCCCATCTTGTCAGCAGCTATAGAGGTTGCCGTTTACCGTGTTGTACAGGAGGCATTGACAAATGTAGTTCGCCATGCGCGGGCGCAATCATGCCTTATTCGCCTCTCGCTCGATGAGGATAGCGAGCTTCAGGTTGAGATTATCGACGATGGTATAGGATTACCAGAGGAGCCGCGTGCAGGAGTGGGCCTCATTTCTATGAGAGAAAGGGCGGAAGAAGTTGGCGGCTCTTGCGTGATCAAATCGATGCCAGGCAAGGGAACGCATGTACTGGTGCGCTTGCCCATAACGAAGGAGTAAGCTGATGGATTCATTACGTGTCCTCATCGCTGACGATCACCCGCTTTTCCGCAAAGGCATACGCACCCTGCTTGCGGCAACACCTGATATCGAGGTCATTGGGGAGGCTACCACAGGTCAGGAAGCAATCGAACTTGCGAGCGCCGTGCAACCGGATGTGATTCTGATGGACTTGCAGATGCCCGGGATCAACGGCATCGAAGCCACGCGCCAGGTACTGCATACCAGCCCACACGTCCGTATCCTGGTCGTCACCCTTTTTGAAGATGATGGCTCAGTATTTACAGCACTACGAGCAGGAGCGCGTGGCTACGTCCTCAAAGATGCGAAGGAAGAAGATATGCTGCGAGCCATCCGGGCAGTAGGTAGAGGGGAGGCAATTTTCAGTCCGGCCATTGCTACCCGCCTCATGGACTATTTCGCGACTCCACGGCCCACTGTCGCAAAAGAACTCTTCCCAACGCTCAGCGAGCGCGAGCGTGAAATCCTGCAACTGATCGCGCGTGGCTTGACGAACAGCGATATTGCCAGGCAACTGTCCTTGAGTGTGAAGACGGTGAGCAATTATGTCTCCAACATTTTCAGCAAGCTACAGGTGACCGACCGCGCCCAGGCCATCATTCGTGCAAGGGATGCAGGGTTGGAGTAGCAAGACATAAAATGACCGGGATGACCAGGATATGCCGTTCTGGAAATTTCCTCGATATGTTTTCACATAAGGCTTTTTGGAGATGAGCGTTTCTCTTGTGCGGATTGACAGAGAGAGCACTTGTTTATCCCCTAAATCATATCATGAAAAAGCACTCCTGATCAGCTTATGTTTGCAACCAGGAAGTGCTTTCATAAAAACGACCTCACGAGGACAATGGGAGTGTATTAATTACACCGCCTCTTCCAGCAGCGTCCTACCCGTAAACTGGCTGTTGTACAGGTCGGCGTAGAAGCCGTTCTTCGCCAGCAGCTCCTCGTGGGTGCCCTTCTCCACGATGGTGCCGTGGTTCATGACCAGGATCAGGTCGGCATCGCGAATGGTGGAGAGCCGGTGGGCGATCACAAAGCTCGTGCGACCCTTCATCAGTTCGGTCATGGCCCTCTGAATCTGGATCTCCGTTCGCGTATCCACGCTGCTGGTCGCCTCATCCAGGATCAGGATTTCGGGATCGGCCAGGAACGCGCGGGCAATCGTCAACAACTGTTTCTGGCCCTGCGAAATGTTCGAAGCCTCCTCATTGAGAACGGTGTTATAGCCCTCCGGCAGTGTGCGGATGAAGTGGTCAGCGTTTGCCGCCTTTGCCGCCCGGACGATCTCTTGCTCGGTGGCATCCTCGCGGCCATAGGCGATATTGGCGCGAATGGTGCCATTGAAGAGCCAGGTGTCCTGCAGCACCATACCGAACATGCGGCGCAGCGCTCCGCGCTTAATTTCCGTGATATCGATGCCATCCACCAGGATGCGCCCGCCATTGACCTCGTAGAAGCGCATCAGCAGGTTGACCAGCGTGGTTTTGCCGGCGCCGGTCGGGCCGACAATGGCGATCATCTGCCCCGGCTGGACATCGATATTCATATCCTGCATCAGAATGTTGTCCGGGCTATAACCGAACCTCACATGCTCGAACTGCACCGCGCCCTCTGGATGCTCGATGACCTTCGCGTCAACGGCCTCCGGGACCTCTTCCTGCTCGTCGAGCAGTTCAAAGAGACGCTCCGCCGAAGCCATTGCCGACTGAATGACGTTGGCGATATTGGCCAGCATCGTGATTGGCTGCGTAAACTGCTGCGCGTACTGGATGAACGCCTGCACATCGCCAATCGCGATGGCATTCTTTGTCACCATGATACTGCCCACCACGGCCACGAAGACGTAGCCAATATTGCCGACGAAGCGCATCAACGGCATGATAATGCCCGAAACAAACTGCGCCCTCCAACCGGCGTCATAGAGCTTCTCGTTGCGCCTGTCGAATTCGTCGATGGCCTGGCGCTCGTGGCCGAATGCTTTGACGATCTTATGACCCGCGAGCATCTCTTCGACGTGTCCGTTCAGTTCGCCGAGTGACCTCTGCTGCCTGCGGAAGTACTCCTGCGAGCGCTTCGCAATGCCCATGGTGATGAACAGGCTCAACGGGAAGGTCAGCAAGACAATCAGGCTGAGCAAGGGGCTGATGGTGAGCATCATCACCAGCACGCCTACCAGTGTCACCGCCGAGGTAATCAACTGCGTGACGCTCTGCTGAAGCGTAGTGCTGAGGTTATCCATATCGTTGACGATGCGGCTCATAATTTCGCCGTGCGTATGCGAATCGAAGTACTTCAGAGGAAGCCGCGAGAGCTTCTCATCGACCTCTTTGCGCAGTTGGTACATGGTGCGCTGTGCTACACCCGCCATCACATACTGCTGGATGTACATGAAGATGGCGCTGATCACGTACAGGCCAAGCAAAATCAGCAGCACCGTCGCGATGTAATGGAAGTCAATTGAGGGTATGGGCAGGTGTCTCTGGTACGCCTCGAACTTCGCGATCAAGCCTTCGAACAATTTGGTGGTGGCTAAACCCAGAATTTTTGGGCCGACAATATTGAACACGGTGCCAATGATGGCCGTGATAAGCACGACGATCAACAGGAGTTTCTGCGGCAGGAAGTAGCGGAGCAGGCGCAATGCCGTGCCTTTAAAATCCTTGGCCTTCTCTACTGGCCTGCCCATGGCCCCCCAGCCGCCTCTACCCATCGGGCCACCCTGCGGCATCTGTGATCTACGCTGCATACTCATGCTATTTCCCCCCTGATTTCTTTATTATTCAAGCGGCTGGCCGGTGAATCGGCGGTGGGCGCGATGAATCGGCCCCTACGATTTATCTTCATGCGATTCCCTCCGCGATTTCCTCGCTGGAAAGCTGCGAGAAGACGATTTCACGATAGACCTCGCTGGTCTGCAGCAATTCGCGATGCGTGCCGAGGCCGGCGATCCTGCCCTCGTCCAGGACAATAATCTGGTCGGCATCCATAACGGTGCTGACGCGCTGGGCGACGATCAGGACGGTCGAGTTTTGCGTCTCTTTTTTGAGCGCGGCTCGCAGTTTGGCATCGGTCTTGAAGTCCAGCGCCGAGAAGGTATCGTCAAAAATGTATATTTCGGGTTTGCGAACCAGCGCGCGGGCAATCGAAAGGCGCTGTTTCTGGCCGCCGGAAACGTTCGTACCACCCTGAGCAATTACCGAATCGAAGCCATACTCCATTTTCTCGATGAACTCAGATGCTTGCGCAACATCGGCGGCGTGCTGTATCTCTTCATCGCTTGCGTCTTCCTTGCCGTAGCGAATGTTCTCGGCGATAGTGCCTGAGAACAGCACGGCTTTTTGTGGCACGAAGCCAATTTTCGAGCGCAGATGTTCCTGGGACATCTCGCGGATATCCACCCCATCGACCAGGATGTGGCCGCTGTCGATATCATAGAAACGCGGGATGAGACTGACCAGCGTCGATTTGCCCGCGCCGGTTCCACCAATAATGGCCGTTACCTCACCAGGGCGCGCGCTGAAAGAAATGTGCGACAGCGCAGGCTCTTCCGCACCCGGATAGCTGAAAGTCACGTCGTCGAATTCCACGTAGCCCCTCATCTCGTCCGCGCGTTTCACGTGTTCCGCGTCATTGATCTCAGGCTCTATCTCCAGCACTTCATTGATGCGGGTGGCCGAGGCCGCCGAGCGGGGCAGCATGATAAACATCATCGAGATCATCAACAGGGCAAACAGAATCTGCATCGCATATTGCAAGAACGCGATCATCGCTCCGACCTGCAAATCCCCATTATTGATGCGAATAGAGCCGAACCAGAGAATAGCAATGCTCGAAACGTTCAGGATGAACATCATCAGCGGCATCAGTGTAGCAACAATGCGGTTCACCCTGATGGAAATATCCGTCAGGTCGCGATTTGCCACGTCGAAGCGCTGCTCCTCATACTTCTGGCGATCAAACGCGCGCACGACGCGCACACCGGTTAAGCCCTCATCCAGGATGAGGTTGAGCTTGTCCAGCTTCACCTGTATGAGACGGAAGAGCGGGATAGCCTTGCCCATCAGGATAAGAATGGCGGCTACCAGGACAGGGATGTCCACCACTAAGATCCACGAAAGGCCGACATCCTGATTGAGCGCCAGGATGATGCCGGCAACCATGGTAATCGGTGCCGTGATCATCATATTCAAAATGATGACCAGCATCTGCTGCACCTGCGTCGTATCGTTGGTCGTCCTGGTGATCAGTGAAGCAGGGCCCAGAGTATCGAACTCATGCAATGAGAATTTTTGGACATGCGTAAAAAGTTTGGCGCGGATAATCTTGCCAAAGCCGGTCGCGATCCGGGAAGAAATGAATATGCCTATTACCGCACAAATCGTGCCGCCGATGGCCACCAGCGCCATAATGCCCCCGGTGCGCCAGATGTAGCCGATATCGTTTTTGATGATGCCGTTATCGATGATATCCGCCATCAGTGTGGGCAGGTACAGGTTGGCGATGGCCTGCCCAAAGGCGAATAATACTACGAGAACGAGTAACCATCGATACGGCTTCATGAACCGCAACAATTTAATCATGCGTTTTCGTCTCCATTCAAAAAATTACCGATATATCGCATTCTCCTTCTGATTATACCGATATATCGTATTCTGTCAAGGGAAAAAGGTTCCAATTTATTTACGCTGCGCTTATTTCTCGCATTCCTGCTCGGCAGGGATCTGTTGCCCAACTCGCACGAACTCCTCCAATCCGCTGAGCAGAGAAGCGCGCCCCTCGGCGCTCATGGCAAGGAAGATTGCCCGGATGCGTGTAATGAAGTGCTGGTGTGCCTCAATTAAAGCGGCACGCCCGGTTCCGGTAAAGACGACGAAGACCTGGCGGCGGTCCTGCTTATCGCGGCGGCGCTCGACCAGACCGCGTTTTTCGAGGCTATCGACCGTACGCACGACCGTCGCGGGGTCGATTCCCAGCTTCCCTGCGATTGAACTGATGGTGCATGGCTCAGTCTCCTGCGCCCTTTCAACCAGTCCCAGCACCATATATTGTGTTGTGCTGAAGCCATGCTGATGGGCATGCTTGAAACCGGCCCCCAACACCTTACGCAGGTCTGAAAACGAAGCGATAAAGCGTTCGGCCTCCTCTTCCACGACTCTCTGTTTCTGTGCAGTCACTATTGTATCTGTCATTGTGCCTCCATATCTACCACAGGCAACCCATTGATTCTTACAATCATTGCGAGTATCAATAATATGTACTACCAAAGAATATCCCAAAAGCAATGGTTTGTCAAGGGCCAAAAATCTTGCCTAAAAAGGCTTGACTCTGACGTTACGTCACCCTTTATACTTCCCAATATAGAAAGGAGGAAGCACCTGGATCAGCATTTTTATACGAGCGGCGAGTTTGCGCAGAAAGCATCGGTATCGGTGCGCACGTTGCGCTTTTACGACAAAGTAGGGCTGTTAACGCCTTCCCAATATACGGAAGCTGGATATCGCCTCTATACGGACGCCGACTTTTTCCGTCTCCAGCAAATCCTGGCTTTGAAGTTTCTTGGATTCTCGCTGGAGGAGATCAAGTGTTGCCTACAGGTCGGGCCGACCGCTTTGCAGGAATCGCTTGCTCTCCAGAAGGCGATGATGCAGGAGAAAAGGGAGCAACTGAATGCCATCATTGCGGCGATTGACGAGACGGAAAAGCTGCTGCAAACGTCCAAAGATGACTGGGAGCCGATCATTCGCGTGATCCAGGTGATGCAAATGGCACAATCAAACGAGTGGCGTAACAAGTACTTTACTGATGAGCAGTTGCAGAAGATGCAGGAACTCAGCGAGAAGTCCTATACTCCTGAGCAAAGGCAGAAGCTGGCCGAGTGGGGCAAGAACTGGAGCGAGGAGGACCAGCGCGTTGCCAGCCAGAAATGGAGTACCACGCTGACCGAGCTACAACGCCTACTGGAAACAGGCGCTGATCCTGCCAGTCCAGAGGCGCAAGACTTTATCGGGCGCTGGCTTGCCCTGATCGGAGAGTTCACGCATGGAGACCCCGGCATCACCGAGGGCCTGAAAAAGTATTATGGAAAGCTGAAAGAGATGCCTGCCAACGAAGCGCCGTTTGCCTATCCATATAGTAAGGAAGGAGAGGCATTCCTGGAGAAGGCAATTAAGATTCACAACGAGAGGCAGGGTCAGTAGCGCAGGGGATTGAAGGGATGTTACGCATGACCATCCCTTTCAATTCCCTAATCATCCTCGTCTTCTAAAAGAAGTGTAACATAGCGGAAACGCGCTGTGGAGGGGCCAGACCTTCTCCAAGACTGGTTTGCCTGCTGGTTTTGAACTAGCGCATAAAAGTTACGATGATGCTGAGCCACTGATACAATACCTCTTTGCTTTCAGCTTTGCCATCCTGTTCTGAAATTACCGGCCCCTCGCCGGTGCAATGGCGGGCAGGATTGTCACATCAATAATAGCATATGTAGGGAGGCTTCACAAGAAACTATGAGCCGGCACAATTATGTCATATACTAGTATTGCCTGCATCCAGCAGACGACAATCATGGGAAAGAGAGGTATGAGCATATGGCATTGATATCGCCACAAGATCAAGAAACGCTGCAAAAGATGTTTGCGGAAGAATTGCAAAATGATGTGACGATCACCTACTTTACGCAGCGCGAGTCTGTGCTATTTATTCCAGGGCAGGAGAAGTGCGCGTATTGTAAAGAAACAGGCGAGCTACTTGAGGAAGTTACGACTCTTTCGGAGAAACTGCACCTGGATGTAAAGGATATCGCGGATAATAAGCAGGAGGCGCAGGACCTCGGCATTACGCGTGTTCCTGCGTTCGTGCTTTCAGGGCAGGCCAAAGGCAGGGTTCGCTACTTTGGCATTCCGGCAGGATACGAGTTCTCGACCCTGATCGAATCGCTGCTCGATGTCTCGCGCGGAAAGACGGAGTTGAGCGACAAAACGCGCGAGGCCCTGGCCGGGGTCGATTCGGACCTGCACATTCAGGTGTTCGTCACCCCTACCTGACCCTATTGTCCAAGAGCAGCCAGTCTGGCTCACAGATTAGCCGTTGAGAACGAGCATATTACCGCGGATGTGATAGAAGCCTCTGAGTTCATAGATCTCTCGCAGCGTTACCGGGTTCATGGCGTGCCAAAAACCATCATCAATGATCGTGTCGAGTTTACCGGAGCATTGCCGGAGCCACGCTTTGTCCAGCAGGTCTTGCAGGCTGTAGATAACAAGGAAACAGATTGAGTGAGAGAAGAAAAGTACATGCTGCATATCGACGCAAAGCCGGTTGACCTCAAACTGACAACGCCATTTCGCATTTCAAGAGGCGTGCAACATACTGCGCCCAATGTGGTTGTGCAAATACATCATAACGACTATGTAGGCTACGGTGAAGCCGCTCCCGATGAGTTTTACGGGGAAAACCAGGAGACCGTACTGGCTTGCATTGCGACCTTTGCGGGCAACCTGGGCGATGACCCATTTCTGATCGAGGATATCATGAGCAACCTCGACCATCTTATTCGCTTTCATCCGGCCGCGAAAGCCGCCGTCGATATGGCGCTGTATGATCTGATCGGCAAAATGCTGAATGTGCCGGTGTATAAACTGCTGGGCCTGAACCCGAAGCACACGCCGCATACCTCATTTACCATCGGCATCGATACGCCTGAGAACATGGCAAAAAAGGCGCTCGCGGCGGGTGATTACCCAATCCTCAAGGTAAAGGTGGGCACCAAGCATGACCTTGAGAACCTGAAAGCCATTCGCGAAGTATCACCGGCGACCATTCGCGTCGATGCCAATACTGCCTGGACGCCCAAAGAAGCGATTAAAATGATCAACGCGCTCGCGCCCTACAACATTGAGTTCGTTGAACAGCCCGTTGCTCCGCGCGATCTTGCGGGACTGAAACTGGTGCGCGAAAACGTGCCGTTGCCGATCATTGCCGATGAGAGCTGCGTGGCCATCGAAGACATCCCCCGGCTGGCGGAATGCGTCGACGGGGTGAACTTCAAGCTGATGAAAAGTAACGGCATGACCAATGTGCTGAAGATGATTCATGTCGCGCGAGCCTGCAACCTGCGCGTGATGATCGGCTGCATGATCGAAAGTTCGCTGGCGATTACAGCCGCGGCCCACCTGACGCCGCTTGTCGATTATGCCGACCTGGATGGGCATTTGCTGATCGATAACGATCCCTATGAGGGCGTGAAGGTCGTAAATGGAAAGCTGGTGCTGCCGGATAGACCGGGGTTGGGGGTGCAGAAGGCTCAAGGTAAGGGGTAAGCAGAAGGCGACCTCAAGGGTCCCATCCCCACATCCGCAGCCGCCCCGCCCTTACTATGATGACGAAGCCGCTGCACGAAGGCTCGTGGTCATAGTAAGGGCGGGGGCGGAGCGGCGGTAGGGATGGGACCCTTGAGGTCGCCCTCAGAGGTTGTACACCAGTTGGATCTCATAAAGAGCGAAACGAACAATGATGCGTAGAGACCCTTGTGAGTGCCCTCTGGCGCTCGCATCCCTCATCTCCATTACATCGTCCACCCTGCAATCGTCAACGTCGCCTGCGCTCCATTAACTGTGGCAAATGGTGTGGGTGTGCCGCCGCTGATGGGGCCATACTCTAGCGTCTGCGTGAAACCGCCTTGCGTGTCTATGATGTCTAACCCATACAGGCTGCCATCGCGGGAAACATTTGACCAGGGAAATTGCGAATAGGGATTGAGGCCGGTGTTTTGACTGGTCTGTTCGGTCGTGAGCCGGGTGACGCCGCTGCCATCGGAACAGTATAGGACGGGTAGTGAGGGATTGCAATAGAGGCATTCCTGCTACCACACTGGCTTCCGTCGCCTGGCCTACTTCTGGGGAAGACACATTTATTGAGGGCAACCGCAGCACAGACCAGCAGCATGTTATAATAAATATTCCGTAAGCAACAAACAAATGGAAGGGAAAGAACAATCATGCCCCAGGTAGCTCCGTATGGTTCGTGGAAGTCGCCAATTACTTCCGACCTGATTGTTTCGCAAACGATCAAGCCCGAACAGGTCGTACTCGATGGCCCAGATATCTATTGGATTGAAAGGCGTCCGGCAGAAGGCGGTCGTTATGTTATTGTGCGCAGAACGCCGGATCGAAAGGCCACCGATATGCTGGCAGCGCCATACAATGCGCGCACAACCGTCCATGAATATGGCGGTGGCAGCTATACCGTCAGCGATGGTGTCATCTATTTTTCAAATTTCTCGGACCAGCACCTCTACCGCTTGACGCCAGGCTCCGTTCCTGAGCTAATCGCCTCCCTGAATAAGATGCGCTACGCCGATTACGTCGTCGATTCCCGACATAACCGTATCATCTGCGTGCGTGAGGATCACACGCATTCTGACTACCAACCTCAGAATACGTTAGTAAGCATCGCGCTTGATGGCAGCGGGAATAACCGGGTGCTCGTTTCAGGCAATGATTTTTATGCTTCGCCGCGTCTCAGTCCTGACGGATCGCGCCTGGCATGGTTGACCTGGAATCATCCGAATATGCCCTGGGATGGCACCGAACTGTGGGTTGGGAAAATCGCGGGGGATGGCTCAATAATCGAAGCACAGCATGTCGCCGGGAGCGAGAGCGAATCCATCTTCCAGCCGGAGTGGTCTCCCGATGGTGTCTTGCATTTTGTCTCCGACAGGACTGGCTGGTGGAATCTGTACCGTTGGCAAGACGGCAATATCGTAGCGCTGCTCCCAATGGAAGCGGAGTTCGGCGTGCCACAGTGGGCATTTGGCTATTCTACCTATGCCTTCGCCTCACCCCATACACTTATTTGCAGCTATATCGAGGAGGGAAGTGCTCACCTGGCGCGTCTCGATACAACAACTGGCGCATTTGAGGTGATTGGTTCCCCCACTTCCAGGATTGAGTGGGTAAAGGTGATGCCGGACTACGCTGTTTTTATCTCCAGTTCGCCAACTGAATTTTTATCGGTGAAAAAGCTAGATCTGAATACATTATCCATACAGGTGCTGCGCCGATCTGCTGATACCAATATAGATTCAGGTTATCTCTCGATAGCCGAGCCTATCGAGTTCCCGACGGAGCGTGGTCTTACCGCCTACGCTTTCTTCTATCCGCCAAAAAACCGCGATCATATAGCCCCGCCAGGAGAACTTCCTCCCCTACTGGTTATGAGCCATGGCGGGCCAACAGGGATGGCCTATAGCGAACTCGACCTGGAGATCCAATATTGGACCAGCCGGGGTATAGCCGTCCTTGATGTGAATTATGGGGGCAGTACAGGCTATGGCCGCGCTTATCGCCAGCGACTCGAGGGACAATGGGGCATCGTCGATGTGGATGACTGCGTAAACGGCGCGCGCTACCTGGTGGAACGCGGCCTTGTGGATGGGAACCGGCTGGCCATTACCGGCGGCAGCGCGGGTGGCTATACAACGCTCTGCGCGCTCACCTTCCGCGATGTCTTCAAAGCCGGCGCGAGCCATTATGGAATCAGCGACCAGGAAGCGCTGGAGGGTGAAGATCACAAATTCGAATCGCGGTATAACCATCGCTTAATCGGTCCCTACCCCGAGCGCCGCGACCTCTATCGCGAGCGCTCGCCGATCAATTATGTGGACCGTCTCTCCTGCCCAATCATCTTCTTTCAAGGGCTTGAGGACAAAGTTGTGCCCCCCAGGCAGGCTGAAATGATGGTGGAAGCTCTGCGAGCCAAAAAGTTGCCTGTTGCCTACATTGCCTTTGAGGGCGAACAACACGGCTTCCGGCAGGCGAAGAACATCAAGCGCGCATTGGATGCCGAGTTTTACTTTTACTCGCGTGTCTTTCACTTCACGCCCGCCGGTGCCATAGAGCCTGTGCATATCGAGAACCTGGTGAATTTTAACTTCCAAAATCGGTCATGACGGAGAGATGTTCGCCGATTTGCTTGTCAAAGATCATCAGGGCGGATGGACTACTGATTTCTCTATCTGGTTGGAAAAAATCATCACGAAGCTTTGTACTGAACAGAGACGTCATTCTCGTGCTCGACAAAGTCCTGGAACGTGGTCAACCCGGGAAAATCTAGCGAAGAATCCCTGCACACATTCTCGGTAATCACCACGAAGAATCTCTTTACTTCTCATAGCGCATGTGTTATCATATTGCTAATCAATACCATGGCAAACACGCGAGCCATGTTCCTCCCCGGAGGTATGCAGAGAGGATGCGCCGGCGGCTGAAAGCGCACCTACCAGCAAGGAGATGGATACCCCTCGCCAGCCTGTACTTGTAGGGACTCGCCTAGAGGCGTCCAGAAGGTACACGTTTTGACTACGTTAGCGGTCAGTAGAGCGCGTTTCGCCTCTTTTAGGCATGTGGACAGGGACCAGTCACTGTCCCTACAGAACGAGGGGAACGCGGAATGCGGGTGGAACCACGAAGAGTTTATCTGACCTTTTCGTCCCAATGTGGGATGAAAAGGTTTTTTTATTATTCTCAATGAGGAGGAATGTAGTCTTATGCCTGATGAAGCTGTATTGCAAGAGCAAGAAACGATCAATTATACGCCGGTCCAGCGCATGCGCCATTCCGCGGCACATGTGATGGCGGAGGCGGTGCTGGAGATTTTTCCCGACGCCAAATTAGCCATAGGGCCGGCCATTGAAGATGGCTTCTATTATGATTTCGATCTGCCGCGCACGCTGACGCCCGAAGATTTGCCGGATATCGAGCGCCGCATGGCGCGTATTATCGCCGGGAAATACCCGTTTATTCGCGACCGCTGGCCGCGAGAAAAGGCTCTCGAATACTTCCGCGAGCGCAACCAGGTGTATAAGGTTGAGCTTATCGAAAACCTGCCCGATGCGGAAGTGGGCATTTACCGGCAAGACACGTTCCTTGACCTGTGCCGCGGGCCGCATGTCGAGAATACGGGGCAGATCGGGCCGTTCAAATTGATGCGCGTCGCGGGAGCTTACTGGCGCGGCGACGAGAATCGTCCCATGCTGCAGCGCATCTACGGTACGGCCTGGTTCACGCAGGAGGAACTTGACCAGTACCTGTGGCGACTGGAAGAGGCGCTCAAACGCGACCACCGCAAGCTTGGCCGCGAATTGAAACTCTTTGTCATCAGCGACGAAGTACCGGCAGGGGTACCCTTGTTCCTGCCTAATGGCGAGATGCTGCGTCACTTGATGGAGAGCTATGTACGCGAAACACAGGAAAAATATGGCTACCAGCATGTCTGGACTTCGCACCTGGGCAAGGTGAGGCTGTACAAGACTTCAAAGCACTGGTACAACTACCGTGAGAACATGTTCCCAATTATGCAGGGCGAGCAGGAGCTCTCGGAGGATGATGCCTACGTGCTGAAACCGATGAACTGCCCGCACCACATCACGCTCTACAAGTCGCAGATGCATAGCTATCGCGAACTACCCATTCGCTATGCCGAGTTTGCCACGCTCTATCGCTATGAGAAAGCGGGTACTTTGACCGGTCTCGCGCGTGTGCGCAGCCTGACGCAGGATGACGCCCATGTCTTCATGCGCCCCGACCAGATTCAGGAGGAATTCAATCGCGCCATCGATCTCACGCTGGAAGTCTTCAATACCTATGGCCTGACGGACTACTGGATTTCGCTTTCCCTGCGCGACCCGAACAAAAAAGAGGATTACGCGGGCAGCGATGAAGTCTGGGAGCGAGCCGAAAGCGCATTACGCCAGGCCGTGGAGAATAAGGGTATCAAGTACCGCGAGATGATCGGTGAGGCCGCATTCTACGGCCCCAAGACGGACTTCATGGTGCGCGACGCCTTGGGCCGCGATTGGCAATGTTCGACAGTGCAGCTTGACTTCGTGCAGCCGGAGAACTTCCAGCTTGAATATATCGGTGAGGATGGCCAGCCGCATCGCCCGGTGATGATTCACCGCGCCGTTACCGGCTCGACCGAACGCTTCATGGCGATGCTGATCGAGCATTATGCCGGCGCATTCCCGGTCTGGCTGGCGCCCGTGCAGGCGATGATTATACCCATCGCCGACCGGCACGTGGAGTATGCCAACAAGGTCCTGGCACAGTTGAAAGCGGCTGGTATTCGCACGGAGGTAGACACGCGCAGCGAGCGCATGAACGCCAAAGTGCGCGATGCGCAGTTACAGAAGATTCCGTACATGCTCGTCGTAGGCGACAAGGAGGCTGAGGCAAACGCTGTAGCCGTCCGCCTGCGCACCAACGAGAATCTTGGAGCAAAACCGCTGCCAGAGTTCATCGAACACATAAAGAACATTGCTCAGACTAAAAGCCGGGAACTGTAACCCATTCCGAACAAACAAATAAAGAATAATGGCAAACACGCGAGCCATGTCCCTCCCCAGAGGTATGCAGAGAGGATGCGCCAGCGGCTGAAAGCGTTCCTACCGGCAAGGAGACGGATACCCCTCGCTAGCCTGTACCTGTAAGGGCCTGCAATAGGTGCAAAGGTACACGTCCTGACCACGTTACGGTTGGCAGAGCGCGTTGCTGATAGGAGATGGAAGCATGGTGAACCTGGTGCGACCCCTGGTGGTCGCCCTCCAGGAGGTTAGATCTCTTGCCACCTTCTGTCTGTAAAAGGTGGGCAACGCGGAATATGGGTGGAACCACGGAAAGTTAGAGCCTTTTCGTCCCAGTTTGGGATGAAAAGGCTTTTTTTCTTGTTTGCCGTCGTCGCAGGGGGCCGATGAATCGGCGCTGGGCGCGATCAATCGGCCCCTACGGCAGAGCCGTAGCATTGGTTTCGAGAAGGAGGATTATCCTATGTTGAACCAAGCAGAGTCGCAAGCGGCAGAAAAACATGCCGCGTTGCAGCGTATGCGCCATTCCGCGGCGCACGTGATGGCGGAAGCGATCTCGGAGATGTTTCCTGATGCTAAATTTGGCATCGCGCGAGTTGTTGAGGACGGTTTTTACTATGATTTCGATTTGCCACGTTCGCTCACGCCGGATGATTTTCCTGAAATCGAGCGGCGTATGGCACGCATCATCGCCGGGAAGCATCCTTTTGAGCATGACTACTGGTCATATGAGAAAGTGTTGCGGTACTTTCGCGAGCGTGGACAGAACTATAAGGTGGAAATTATAGAAAGCCTGCCCGCGGAAGAGCAACATGTTTCTGAGCAGCACAAGGGGCTTCCCGAACTCTGTCGCGCTCAGGACGAGGGAGGCTGGCCGCGTGAGGTTTCGATCTATCGCCAGCACAACTTCGTAGATCTGTGTCGCGGACCGCATGTCGAACACACGGGACAAATCGGCCCATTCAAGCTACTGCGCGTTGCCGGAGCATACTGGCAGGGTGACGAGAACCGCCCCATGTTGCAGCGTGTCTATGGCACGGCCTGGTTCACGCAGGAGGAACTTGATCGCTATCTCTGGCAGCTGGAAGAGGCACAGAAGCGCGATCACCGCAGGCTGGGTAAGGAACTGGAGTTGTTCCAGTTTGATTCATCGGCGCCCGGCATGCCCTACTGGCTACCAAGAGGGCTTCGGCTATTCTCGGAACTTCTGAGTTTCTGGCGCGCGGAACACGAAAAGCGCGGCTACCAGGAAATCTCGACGCCCTTAATTAACGACCGGCGTATCTGGGAAATTTCGGGCCACTGGGAGCATTATCGCGACGATATGTTTCTCGTTTCAGGCGATGGACACACGGAGTACGGCATCAAGCCTATGAACTGTCCCAACGCCATGATTCTGTTCAATTTCAAGACGCGCAGCTATCGTGACCTGCCGATGCGCCTCTCGGATGTCAGCGTCCTGCACCGCAACGAGCGAGCAGGCACGTTGCATGGTCTCCTGCGTGTCCAAAAATTCCAGCAGGATGATGCCCACATCTTCGTCACGGAAGAGCAGATAGAGCAGGAATTCGACAGCATTTTCGCAATTGCGCAAGAGTTCTACAAACTCTTTGATCTGAATTTCGTGCTGCGCCTGGGTACGAGGCCGGAGGGGTATATCGGAGACCTGGAGACGTGGAACCTGGCCGAGGCAAAGATACGAAGCATTCTGGATAAATACCTGGGAGCAGGAAACTACGCGATTGAGGAGGGCGGCGGCGCATTCTACGGGCCGAAAATCGATATCGTGATGGAAGATGCGTTGGGCCGATCATGGCAGACGGGTACGATACAGCTTGATTTTCAGCTGCCGCGCCGTTTCAACTGCAAGTATATTGACAAAGATGGTCAGGAGAAGACGCCTGTTGTCATTCATCGCGCCATCTTCGGCACGCTTGAACGCTTCCTCGGCATTCTAATCGAGCAGACGGCGGGCGCCTTTCCGGTCTGGCTGGCACCTGTGCAGGCTATGATTATTCCCATCTCTGATCGTCATATTGATTATGCCGGTAAAGTGATGGAGGCTCTGAAAGCAAACGGCATACGAGTCGAGATCGATATACGCAGCGAGCGTATGAACGCCAAGATACGCGATGCCCAGCATCAGAAGATTCCCTACATGCTGGTCGTAGGGGATAAGGAGCAGGCAGAAGATGCTGTCTCTGTGCGCCTGAGAACGAATGAGAATCCTGGTATGATGCCGGTAGCGCATTTGGTCGAGCGGATTCAGGGGATTGTTCGGGCGAGGAGTTGGGAACTGTGAATAGAGTAACTTGAGCAGAAAATACGATCTCAAGGGCAGGACTACGATCAACTACTATAAATCAGTTGTACATGAGCGTAGGAAAAGAGGCGCAAACTCTACTCGTCTCTTTTCCTATCTCTGTCTAAGGTTCATCAAGAAATGCGTGTAGGCTATTCCAGGTACTTATACGCGGGCAGCGTCAAAAACTCCACAAACTGATCGTCTGTAATGATCGAGTCCAGAATCTGGGCCGCTGTCAGATACTTCCCTTCGGCGAAGCGCTTTTCCCCGAGCTTTGAACGAATTTTCTCAAGCTCGTCCTTCGCAAGTTCGCGGAATAGCTCGACCGTCACTTTTCTGCCGTCCGATAGTATGCCCTTTGGATGGTGAATCCACTGCCAGATCTGCGCGCGCGCGATTTCGACTGTGGCAGCATCCTCCATCAGGTTGTTGATGGGAACGCAGCCGGAACCGCGTAGCCACGATTCGAGATACTGGAGGCCGACGCTGATGTTGTTGCGCAGTCCGGCCTCGGTAATCGTGCCTTCGGGCACTTTCAACAGATCGGCAGCTGTGACATGCACGTCTTCGCGCTTCCTGTAGATCTGGTTCGGCGTTTTCATTACCGCGTCAAATTCTTCCATCGCGATTGCTACCAGTCCTGGATGCGCGACCCAGGTGCCGTCATGACCGTCGGTAGCCTCGCGCCGCTTATCGGCCCGCACGCGTTCAAGCGCCTCTTCATTCGCCTTTGGGTCGTTTTTGATGGGAATCTGCGCCGCCATGCCGCCGATGGCGTGCGCGTTGCGGCGGTGACAGGTCTTGATGGTGAGCAAGGAGTAGGAGCGCATGAAGTGCGTGGTCATCGTTACCTGGGCGCGATCAGGGAAGATGTAGTCGGGAATGTTGCGGAACTTCTTGATCGCGCTGAAGATATAATCCCAGCGCCCGCAGTTCAGACCGGACGAATGCTCGCGCAGTTCGTAAAGGATTTCGTCCATCTCAAAGGTTGCCAGGATGGTTTCGATCAGCACGGTGGCTTTGATGGTTCCCTGGGGAATGCCCAGTTCCTTTTGCGCCAGCACGAATACATCGTTCCACAGGCGCGCCTCTAGATGGCTTTCGAGCTTGGGCAGGTAAAAGTAGGGGCCGGTGCCTTTTGCAAGCAGCGTTTTGACGTTATGGAAGAAGTAGAGGGCAAAATCGAAGATGCCGCCGGAGACAGGCTTGCCGTCGATCAGCACGTGTTTTTCAACCAGGTGCCAGCCGCGCGGGCGTACCAGCAACGTGGCAATCTGGTCATTGAGCGCGTATTGCTTCCCCTCCGGGCTGGTATAGGTAATCGTGCGATTGACGGCATCGCGCACATTGATCTGTCCCTGGATGGTTCCCTCCCACGTTGGGGAGAAGGCGTCTTCAAAGTCGGCCATGAAGACTTTTGCGCCCGAATTCAGCGCATTGATGATCATTTTGCGCTCGACCGGCCCGGTGATCTCCACGCGGCGATCTTGCAGATCTGGCGGAATGGGCGCAATTGTCCACTCGCTTGTGCGAATATGCTCGGTTTCTGGCAGGAAATCGGGCAATTTGCCGG
The DNA here is from genome assembly GCA_035294305.1 of Ktedonobacteraceae bacterium. Classification (GTDB taxonomy): domain Bacteria; phylum Chloroflexota; class Ktedonobacteria; order Ktedonobacterales; family Ktedonobacteraceae; genus DASRBN01. Next base: position 111,779 of record DATGLD010000030.1, read on the forward strand.
CGTCAATTTCGGCCTGCCGCCGCGCCCTTCTCTGCAACAATTCCTCGCGTCTATCGCGAAAAGCGCGCACCAGGGTAGCGACAAACCGCAGGGCATCGGGTGTCAATATTTCGGCAAATTCTGGGGTGACCGGTTCCGTAATTTCGATACCTTTTAACGGAGGTTTGGAGGTAGTCATGGGGCTTCCTTTCCTGGCTTAGATGAAATGGCTACAACATCTATAGGGGCGAAGGTGGACATGACCCTCGCCCTTGTGATCCCTTATGTTCACCAGGATTCACCTGAGAAGATGATATATCAATTAGCGGAATTGTGCCACTTCCGTCGATTCTGCCAGGGCGGTCGTCGAGGACATGCCATGGGCAATGACCTGGGCGACCTCATCGAAGTAGCCAGTGCCTACCTCGCGCTGGTGTTTGGTGGCGGTGTATCCCAGGTCCTCAAGCTCGAACTCGGCCTCTTGCAGCTTCGAGTAGCCGGTCATACCATGTGCGCGGTACTCGTGCGCCAGCTTGAACATGCTATAGTTGAGGGCGTGGAAACCGGCCAGGGTGATGAACTGGAACTTGTATCCCATCTTTGCCAGTTCCTTCTGGAAGACGGCGATGGTCTCGGGTTCGAGCTTCTTGCGCCAGTTGAAGGAGGGAGAGCAGTTATAGGCCAGCATTTTGCCGGGGAATTGTTCGTGAATGGCCTCAGCGAAACGGCGCGCCTCCTCCAGGTTGGGCTCCGAAGTTTCGCACCACAGCAGGTCAGCGTATGGAGCATATGAGAGGCCCCGTGCGATGGCCGTTTCCAGGCCGCTGCGCATCCTGTAGAACCCTTCAGGAGTCCGCTCTCCGGTGAGGAATTGCTGATCGGCGGGGTCGATATCGCTGGTAATCAATTTTGCCGCGTTAGCATCGGTACGGGCGATGAGGATGGTTGGAACGCCCATCACATCGGCAGCCAGGCGCGCGGCAACCAGGTTTTTAATCGCGCTTTGCGTTGGCACAAGCACTTTGCCACCCAGATGCCCGCATTTTTTCTCGGACGAGAGCTGATCCTCAAAATGCACGCCTGCCGCCCCCGCTTCGATCATTGCTTTCATGAGTTCGAACACGTTGAGAGGGCCACCGAAGCCAGCCTCGGCGTCGGCCACAATAGGCGCGAACCAGTAGATATCCTGCTTACCCTCCGTATGATGAATCTGGTCGGCCCGCTGGAGCGCGTGGTTAATCCTGCGCACAACTTCTGGCACGCTGTTAGAGGGGTACAGGCTCTGGTCGGGGTACATCTGCCCGGCGAGATTGGCATCCGCGGCAACCTGCCAGCCACTGAGATAGATCGCCTTCAATCCGGCCTTGACTTGCTGCACTGCCTGATTGCCGGTCATTGCGCCCAGGGCCGCGACGTAGGGTTCGGAGTTCAAAAGGTTCCACAGCCGCTCCGCGCCCATCCGCGCCAGCGTATATTCGATTTGAACAGATCCGCGTAATCGCAGTACATCCTCCGCACTATATGGGCGAACGATTCCGCGCCAGCGCAGGTTGCCTTCCCAATCGGCCTGTAGCGTTGGCGCAGAAAACTTCTTCATCGCGTGGTTGCTATGACCATTCATGGCATAACGGCCATTTCCATTTCCGTTCGCACTTACTTCATGATGTTCGCTCATGATGATGTCCTTTCCTATGAAGGCTAACACAGATTACTCGTCTAGACACCATTGTCTATATGCTACCTGCTATCTTCTACAGAAAGCGTACCATGCTACTTGTCATAACGTCCAGGAAATGGCTTCGAAGGATTTGAGGTTATATATAAGTCGATGGTTATATATAGAAAAAGGGCGACTAGTTCGCATCGCTTATTGTGCATTGTATTTACCCCTCCCTCGTTGGAGCTGTCTTTGCCTGGTTGCGATACTCCCGCTCCCGAAAGGATGTGCAACAACATTTCGCGACACTGTCACATTTGGCGCAAGAATTGCAGCAGTTGGATATGAGACGCCAGGCGGCAATTCAGGTGGGAGGCGATCCCGCTACATTGAATCAGTATGAGCAGCAAATTCGCGCCAGCGACCTGGCCGTGCCTTCAAATCTTGCAGCAGCTCATGAACTTCAAAACAGGCTTCGCCAGCAACTCGGTAATATGCAGGAGCAGCAAACTTTGAAAGCAACCGCCCAAATGGCACGGGACAACCAGGTTCGTCTGGCTGAAAAACTTGAACAAGCCCGCTCTAGCGCTAATGAGCGAGGAGAGACAGATCACAGAACTTCTGGATGCAGCCAGGCGACGTCTTTATGCGGCGAAGCAACAAGAAAGTCAGTTGGCGGAGGAATTGCAGCATCCGGGTTCTCCCTTGAGTATTGAAGAATGCCAGCAAAAAGTTACCGGACTGATTGAGGAACGCGAGATATGTAGATTGGCAACGCAGCTCCTCAGAGAGACCTATGATCGTATTGCTCGTCGCGTGCTGCCGGTTACGGAACGCAACATGACGCCACTTTTGGAGCAACTGACGGCAGGGCGCTATCGTGATGTGCGATTGACGCCGGAAGACAGAGATGGTCAACAGGAGGAGATGGATTATCGTATTCGCGTCTGGGATCCTGCCGCCGGGCGTTATGTCGCAAAAAATCTCTTTTCGGGTGGCACGCGCGATCAATGTTCGCTGGCGCTGCGCCTGGCCTTTGCGCTTGCTACTCTCCCACAAGAATTGGGCGTGGCCCCAGGATTTATCTTCCTGGATGAGCCACTTAGCGCGTTTGATGCGCTGCGGGCCCAGGCTCTCGTCCAGCTTGTCACAACCGGAACGATTGCCCAGCAGTTCAACCAGGTGATCTTAATCTCACACCAACATGCTTTTGATCGCGAAGCATTCCAGTATCATGTTCGGATGGACTCGGGTCAAATTATCGAATCAGATTTGCCAGATTCGGCAACGAGTAACATTGATAGCGGGGTATTGCAGCCGGCCAATGCTGTGAGTGATTAACAGAGCAGAAAAGCCAGAAACTGCTTAATCCGTCGTCGCTGTCGCCGGCTCAATCTCCGTCCCCGCTCCATTCAACCCCGTTTTAGCCGCCTCCTGACCATAGGTGTAGCGTTTTCCGCGCAGGAACGAGGCTACGGCTGCAATGAAACACATGCCCGCGGAAAGGTAAAAGACGCCGTGCAGCCCGATCATGAACGGCGATGAAATCAGGTTCGGGAAGAAGCTATGCCCAAGCAGGTTGGCCTGCCTTGCCAGCGGCAGAGCATGCAAAACCGGCACCGGAATGAGCGTGGCCATGGGATTGTAGCCGAGGAAGGCCGCGAAAAGCGCTGCCGTCGGTGGCAGGTGCGCGATGGTATTGGCCGTTGCTACTGGAACGCCCGCCTGCGTCAGTCCACTGAACAGCGTCGTTGGCAAGGATGAGGCCAGGCCAATGGTGACGATGCTGAAGAAAATGCCGATGCTTACCAGCGAACCAGAGTTCTGGAAGGTAGCGCGCATACCAGAAGCCGCCCCTCGCTGTTCCGCAGGTACGCTACCCATAATCGAGGAGGTGTTGGGCGAGGAGAACATGCCCTGACCTATGCCCAGCATGAAGAGCAGGAGCGCGAACCAGATGTAGTTGAAGTTAGTTGGCAGGATGGTCAGCAGGATGAAGCCGACCGCCTGGATCAGCATGCCGGTGGTCGAGAAGACGCGCGCGCCGAAGCGGTCCGAGAGCCAGCCGCTCATAGGGCCCATCAATACGAAGCCGATCAACAGTGGTAGCAGGTAGATACCGGCCCACAGCGGTGTGACATCGTAATTGTACCCGTGCAATGGCAGCCAGATGCCTTGCAGCCAGATGACGAGCATGAATTGCAGGCCGCCGCGCGCAATACTGGCTAGAAAGCTGCTAGCATTACCCGCGGCGAACATACGAATCTTGAAGAGCCGCAGGTGAAACATCGGGTCCTCAACGTGCAATTCGATCCAGATGAAGAGCGCGAGCAGGACGATGCCCAGGGATATCGCGCCCAGCACGAAAGGATTGCCCCAGCCAGTTGGGGCGCCACCGTATGGTTGAATGCCATAGGTAATGCCGAGCAGCAGGATGGTCGCGCCAAGGGCAAAAGTGATGTTGCCTGCCCAGTCGATCCTCTGATGGCCGCGAATCGATGCGATCTCGCGCAGCATGAGGTAGGCCCAGACCGTTCCCACGATGCCGACCGGCACGCTGACCAGGAAGACCAGCCGCCAGCTGAAGTACGATAGTATGCCACCCAGGATCAGGCCAATCACGGAGCCGAGAATTGCCGCGACCTGGTTAATACCAAGGGCCAGGCCGCGCTGGTTGGCCGGAAACGCATCGGTCAGGATGGCGGCGCTGTTCGAGAAGAGGAATCCAGCGCCCACACCTTGAATCAGGCGGAAGAGAATCAGTTCGAGCGCCCCTGTATTGCCCGTTCCCGGTGTCAGCCAGAGCAGGATGCTGCCAACAGTGAAGATGGCGAATCCCAAATTGTAGAAGCGCACGCGCCCAAACATATCGGAGATGCGTCCGAAAGTTACCAGCAGCGTCGCCGTGACGACCATATAGCCGAGCAGTATCCATAGGAAATAGTCCGTTTCACCCGGCGCGAGTGGGTTCACATGAATACCGTTGAAGATAGCAGGCAATGAGATCAAGACAATACTGGCATCAATACTCGCCATCAACACGCCCAGGGTGGTATTTGTCAGCGCGATCCATTTATAGTGCGGGCCAACGGGTCTTCTGGCGCGTGAAGTGCGGCGGGCGATACGCTCCGATTCATTGCGCTCAGCGGTTTTCATCATTACTCCCTTCATCATTCATATCGCATGCTTTTAACTCGTGATGCCTTATGATCAGCTCCTATAAGAAGTATATACTATCGTTTACGTGAACGTCAATGTTAGTTAACCGTTCGTCCATTATGAACTCCGACAGTTGTATCGCAGTGCGCTGTCTCTATAGTGAGGAAGTCATGTGCCATGCAACTCATTTTCCGTGATATAATTCTGTTGTTTCACCGGGTTCCATAATAGTTCAGCAGGGGTAGTTCAGGCTTTTCTGACCGTATTGCGTTGTTCCAACTCGTTAGCGACCCCTGAAGGAGGGAAGACAGGAGAAGGTGCTATGACAACATCAAACAGGCCAGCGGAAGCGACTTCGCAACAAACTCCCACACCGGCTCCGGCGCCTCATTATCTTGATGCGCATGCGCAGGTTCGTCCCAATAAGATGGCGCTTATCTGCGGAGAGCGTGCGCTGACTTATGCCGAATTAAATGCTCGCGCCAGGGGGGTTGCCAATGCTTTGGGTGGTCTGGGCGTGAAGGCTAATGACCGCGTGGCCGTGATGTCCCACAACTCCATCGAGCTGCTTGAGATTGCCTGCGGCCTGTCGAAGCTCTCCGCTATTGGTGTGATGCTCAACTATCGCCTGCGTGAACACGAGGTGGCCTATATCCTCAAGGACTGCCAGGCGAAGGTGGCGATAGCCGGGCCGGGGATGGTCGAAGTCGTCGATACAGCGCGTGCTGAAGTCGCGAGCGAGGTCGTCTATATAACAGTCGGGAAAGAATTCAGGCCGGGCTGGCGGCGCTATGAAGAACTGCTTGCTGGTGCAGGTGAAGATGTGCCAGGAGGTGAAGGCGGGCTGGGTTCTACGATGAGCTATACATCTGGCACGACGGGCAAGCCCAAAGGAGCCTATCGCGCACATGGAGTGCCCGCTGCTGACATCATTCGCCTCATCCAGGCGTTTGAGCTGGGCGAGCCTGATGTGCATTTACTGGCCGGCCCGTATTATCACAGTGCTCCCAGCTTCTTCGTGTCGCTCCATTTGCTCCTGGGATCGACAATCGTCATCCAACCCCGCTATGACCCTGTTGACGCCCTGCAACTGATCGAGCGGCATGAGGTGACGACGACCTTCATGGCTCCCACGCTTTTGCAGCGTCTTTGCGATGTGCCCGAAGAAATATTCTCGCGCTATCATGTGCGCTCTTTGCGCTCTATTATCCTGGCCGGAGCGCCCTGCCCCTATGCATTGAAAGTGCGGGCCACAGAGCGTTTTGGCCCAATTCTCTGGGAGTTCTATGGGGCGACGGAAACCGGTGTGGTGACACTGCTCAGGCCGGAAGATCAGCTGCGCAAGCCAGGGTCGTGCGGCAAGGCCGGGCCTGGGCAGGAAATACGCCTGCTCGATGCTGAAGGTCATGAAGTTCCGGTGGGTGTGCCTGGGGAGATGTGGACGCGCAATTCGTGGCTGGCCGAATATTATAACAAGCCGGACGCGACAGCCGGCAACATGCGCGATGGCTTCTTTTCAGTCGGAGACATCGCCTATTGCGACGAAGAGGGCTATTACTATATCTGCGACCGCAAAATCGATATGATTATCTCCGGAGGAGTCAATATCTACCCGGCGGAAGTCGAGGCCGCTTTGTCCGCGCATCCTGCCGTAGCCGATGTAGCCGTGATCGGCGTTCCCAACGCGCAATGGGGTGAGTCTGTGAAAGCGGTGGTCCAGCTTAAGGCAGGGGCCACCGCCAGCGCCGAGGAATTGATCGCTTTCTGTAGCGAACTGCTGGCCGATTACAAGAGACCGCGTTCCATAGATTTCGTCGACGAGCTACCGCGCAACCCGGCGGGCAAGTTGCTCAAAAACCAGATTCGCGAACCATATTGGAGGGATGCTGGAAGGAGGATTTAGAGGGCTTGCTGCAAAGCGACAGAGTGAAAGAGGGATGAGAGGGCGACCACCAGGGTACGCCTCTCGTAAACCGACCGACCAGTCCCTGTGAAAAAGCGATAGGAGGGCGACCGCAAGGGTACGCCCTTACTATGATACGAGACGATTCCTGGATGAGTGGGGCGTACCCTTGTGGTCGCCCTCAGGCCTGGTTTCCTAGTGTCGCGACAAGCACGGCCTTGATGGTGTGCAGGCGGTTTTCGGCCTGGTCGAAGACGATGGATGCGCCTGATTCGAATACCTCGTCGGTCACCTCCAGCGCTTCCAGGCCATATTGCTCATAGATTTGCCGTCCCAGCTTCGTATCTGTATTGTGCAGCGCCGGCAGGCAATGCATGAATTTTGTCCTGGAATTGTTGGTCATGGCCATCAGCGATCTGTTCACCTGGTAGGGGAGCATCAGGCGGATGCGTTCGCCCCAGGCCTGGTATGGTTCGCCCATCGATACCCAGACATCGGTATAGAGGAAATTGCAGCCTTCTACTGCTGCCCCGGCATCTTCAGTCAGCGTGATATGCGCTCCCGTGCCCTGAGCAATCGCCTGCGCCAGCTGGGTGCGCGACTGCCGGGGCCAGCACTCTTTGGGCCCTGCCAGGCGCATATCCATGCCCATCAGCGCCGCTCCGATCATCAGCGAATCGCCTACGTTGGAGCCAACATCCCCCAGGAAACAGCATGAGATATCCTCAAGCGGTTTGTTGGAGTGTTCTTGCATCGTTAGCAGGTCGGCCAGTATCTGTGTCGGATGGGCCTCATTGGTCAGGCCGTTCCAGACGGGAACGCTGGCGTAGCGCGCCAGTTCTTCCACCTTCGCCTGCTCGAAACCGCGATAGGCGATGCCATCATACAGGCGCCCAAGCACGCGCGCTGTATCCTTCATTGTTTCCTTGCTGCCGATGTGTGAACCGGTCGATCCTATATAGCTGACATTAGCTCCCTGGTCAAAAGCCGCGACCTCGAAGCTGCTGCGCGTGCGCGTCGAGTCTTTTTCAAAGATCAGGGCGATGCGTTTGCCTTTCAGGTGCTGTTTCTCAGTTCCGGCATATCTGGCCGCTTTCAGTGCGGTTGATAGTTGCAAAAGATACTGTATTTCCTGGGTTGTGAAGTCTTCCAGTTTCAAAAAAGGCCTGTTTTTCAGTGTTACGGCGGTGCCGGCGATCATTTCGCGCAATAACATGGGTGGCTCCTTTCTGCTTTATTGCTTTCCTGCCGGTAGGGGCGTGCCCTTGTGGTCGCCCTCCAAATTAGACCTTTGGCCCGCGCTTCCCTGCAGCAAATTTTCCTCGCTGCTCATGGATGGTAAAAGCTGTGCCTGGGCCTGGGTGGTCAGCGGCAGGCCCCAGAGCTTGATGAAGCCGAGGGCGGCATTGTGATCGAATTGATCGCCGCTGTCGTAAGTCGCCAGGCCATGGTTATAGAGCGAATAGTCAGATTTGCGTCCAACCACCAAGCAATGCCCGTTGGCTAACTTCACGCGCACGACGCCGCTTACAAAGCGCTGCGTGCTTTGCACATACGCGGCCAGGTCTTGATGCAGCGCGCTGTACCATTGCCCGTTATAAATGAGACGTGAATATTCGGCGGCCACCAATTCTTTGAAACGGGCCTGGTCGCGGCTCAAGGTCAAACCCTCAAGCGCGCGGTGGGCCGTATGCAGTACAGCGGCGGCGGGAGCCTCGTAGACCTCGCGCGATTTGATGCCCACCAGCCGGTTCTCGATATGATCGATGCGCCCGATGCCATATTCCCCAGCGAGTTTGTTCACCGACTCGATCAGCGTCACGCCGTCTATCTCTTCGCCATTCAATGCCGTGGGTATGCCGTTTTGAAAGGTGATCTCCACATATGCCGGCTCAGCAGGCCCGGTGTTTTTTGTCCATTCGTACACCTCTTCCGGCGGCTCTGCCCAGGGATCTTCAAGGATGCCGCACTCGACGCTGCGGCCCCACAGGTTTTGATCGACAGAATAGGGGCTGGCGTTGGTCACCTGAATGGGAATACCATGCTCGGCGGCGTAAGCTATCTCGTTATCGCGTGTCATGCCCCACTCGCGGACGGGCGCGATGATTTTCAGGTCGGGCGCGAGTGTATGGATCGAGACATCGAAGCGTACCTGATCATTGCCCTTACCGGTGCAGCCATGCGCTACGGCCACGGCTCCTTCCTCACGCGCCACTTCGACCAGCAGGCGTGCGATCAACGGACGCGCCAGGGCCGTCGCCAGCGGATATTGCCCTTCATAAATTGCTCCTGCCTGCAGCGCGGGCCAGACGAAGTAACGCACAAAATCAGCGCGCCCATCGATCACAACTGTTTTTACAGCACCGATCTGCTCGGCGCGCGCAGCAATGGCCGGTAGATCACGCGCGTTGCCAACATCAGCCGTCAGCGTAATCACATCCAGGCCATATTGTTCTTTCATCCAGTGAATGGCGACCGATGTATCAAGGCCGCCGGAATAAGCGAGTACCACTGTTGCCATGATAGTTTCTCTCCTTATGCGTTTCCAATTAGCTTTTGTATGGCGACGTTAAACGTTTCTGTTCGTTGCTGCCAGGTTTCTTTGACCTTTTCGAGCTGGCTGTGAGCCTGCGCCAGTCCCAGGTTTCCGCTGCCTCCCAGGTGGTTGCGAGCGGCCAGGCGCTGGATAAGTTGCTCGTGGCTCTCTATGGGTAGGGGCTGGCCGCTGTCCAGAAGGGCCGTTATTTCTGTGCCGACGATGCGGTAGGCGTCACGGAAAGGCAGCTTGCCTTCGAGCGCAAGTTCGTATGCACGGTCGGTAGCGAAGAGTTCGTAGCTACAGGCCGCTACCAGGCGATCAGTGTTGACATGCAGCGAACTGACCACCAGCGCGCATATCTGAAGGCATTCCGAGGCTATATCTAACGCCTCTATAAAGGGGCGTTTCGTCTCCTGGTAGTCCATGTTGTAGCCGGAAGGCAGGGCGCTTCCTATAGCCATAATTTGTTGTTGCAGCGCCAGCATCGTCTGTACACGCGCTCGCACCAGTTCCATCACGCCGATGTTGCGCTTCTGGGGCATGATGCTGCTACCTGAACTGAGTTCTTGCGGTATCTGGAAGAAGCCGTATTCGTTCGTCGTGAAGAGCAGGATATCCTGGGCGAGCTTACTGAGATCAAGCAGAGTCTGCGCCAGCGCCTGCACAATAGCGCCCTCGATTTTGCCACGGCTGTTCTGCACGTAGATCACATTGTTCTGCACCCGCGAGAAGCCGAGCAGGTCGGCGCAGTATTGCCGGTCGATGGGAATAGGGACCCCATAACCGGCGGCGGAGCCAAGCGGCGATTGATCATTGAGCGCGTAAGCCGTCGAAAGCAAGCGCTCATCATCTAGCAGCGCCTCTGTGAAGCTGGCCGCCCATAAACCGACTGATGAAAGCATAGCCCGCTGCATATGTGTATAACCGGGCATTGGCACGTGGGCATAGGTGCCCGCGAACTCCAATAATGCCTTGCAGAGATCGCACAGGTCCGCGGCGACGGCATGTAGTTGCTCTTTGCCGTATAAACGCAGGTCTACCAGCACCTGGTCATTGCGCGAGCGGGCCAGGTGAATCTTCTTTCCCACCTCGCCGGTAACCTCGACCAGGTAATTTTCGATGCGGGTGTGTACGTCCTCGTCGGCCAGTGGGATAGTGAACTCGCCTGCCGCCTCGAGTTCCAGAATGCCGCGCAGGGCATCGCTCACTTTCCGGAGCTCCTCCTGCGTAAGCAGGCCGATTTTCGCGAGCATGGCTGCGTGTGCGAGCGATCCCCATACGTCGTGGCGAATCAGGCGCGTGTCGAGGATGCTGTTCTGTGCGGCCTCGAAGCGTTCCACCTGCTCGTTGACTGTGTAGCCTTTTTGCCAGAGTTTGGTCACAACTCTTCACCTCCTGAAACAATGCTCAAATGGTGAGCATTGGAACGGAAGGGAGGGCGAGGACAAATAAAAAAAGCCCTCGTCCCTTCCTGACGAACAATGTTGAAGGGACGAGAGCTATCATGCTACTCCCGTGGTGCCACCCTGATTGTCACTATCCGCTACGTCGCATTTTCCGCACACCATTGTGAGAAATGAGAGTGACCGCTTGATTGCTGGTTATTATATACATGGGAACCACCCACCTGATCCTACTTGCCTGCGCTGAAATGCGTTTTGCAGGACAGGGACAAGCCACTGTCGCTACTCGTTTTGTTTCATTTCAGGATAGACTTTCTTCGGCCAGCCGCTTCCGAAGCCGTTCTGAGAGGGCAGACCCATTCCGAACTTTCACCATACATCGGATCGCTGTTGGCTGCCTGCATCTCATACTATGTTCGTTCAACGCGGGTCAACTTTTACTAATTTGTTTGCTGTTAGTAAGAATACCAGCAGTTTCGGGAAATGTCAATGCGAATTGAAATCTTACCAGGGGAATTGACCAGTCGAGTCAGTTGACCTCAATTTGTAAATTGTCCTGAAGTCTTGCACAAAACAACAAGTGGCGGGTGTAACCCGCCAGCGTATAGATATATGTATGGCATGTTGAAGGTATATGGAAGGCCTGCTTGTGGTTTCACTCAAAGAAAGGAAGCGTTACAGTGACCAGAAAAACAAACGTCCACAAAGACAAACGCGCCTGGCGCCTCTCCCATGAAGCATTTCTCACGTTGCAGGAACTTGCCCGCCAACAGGGGCTACAAACTCCTGCCTTTCTAGAAGTCATCAGCCGCGAACTGGCTCAACAACGCCTTTCGGAGGAGCAGCGCGCCAGCATAAGAGCCGAAGCAGAACGTATCACTGCCGAACGCGGAGATGCGATATAGCATATGTTCTCTTCAGGGGTAGGGATCAGATTGATCGTGCCCGAGACGGAGCTTGATCAGGGTAAGCGAGCAGTTGCCCTGGCGAGCTTTTTTGCCTCAACAGCCCCCTACCCCTATCGCCACAGGTGGTAGTGTCCAGATCGACATTCCGGCAAAGTAATCCCAACGGCAATGGTATTCGAGTTGCCGGGTGTGGGGAATCGTTCGCCTGTTGTGGAAACAGGAAATCACAGGCTGCGGGCCGGAAAGGTGGCGTTTCCACGGGCCTTCACCAGCAAGTTCCCTGCACCACAAAGCGAAGACCAGAATATTGAAAGGCCAGAGCAAGGCCGCGCCCAGTAACAAATTGTTCGCGTTTGTATTAGTTGCCAGTGTGAAGACGAAGAGAGCAACTCCGACAACGAGTGCCAGGATTGCCAATATGCGTGTCATCCGCCGCGCCGCGCGCACTCTTCTAGCGGGGAAGCTACATAGGTAAGACTGTGAGGGTATGCCCTGGATGAGGCGCCCAAATGTTGACGGAAAAGGCTAATCATCTGTAAGCGCGGCACGCAATTCATCGGGCAAAGACACAGCCTGCTCCGTCGTCGTATCCATCGCCACCATCGTCATCTTGCCCTCCGCGACTACCGGCCCTCTTCTCTCTTGCTCTTGATTGCGTTCTTCCCCTTTCAGGCGGGCGGTGAAAGTTACCGTCCATGAGGAGTGTCCGACGCGATCCACGCGCGCCTCGACCACGATTTGGTCATCGTAGCGCACAGCGCCACGGAAATCGCAACTGGCATGCACGCGAGGGAATGCGATATGCGGAAATGAGGTGGCCTGGGGGAAGCCGATGGAGCGCCTCAATTCATGCTCGGCAATCTCCATGTAGCGAAACATGGCGGTGAAGTGAATGCGCCCCGTACTATCAACATCGGAAAATGGCACGCGGATCGCAATACTCGTTTGTGGCATAGGCTGTTCTCATGTCCTCCTGGCTTGATCTTTTTTTTGCTTGTAGGTATTGTACTTCAAAACACGTTTTGCTGAGCAGGTCCCTTCAGCATTGAAATAGACTGGCTGGCGCTGGTGTTTCTAATCATAGAATGGTTTATCTATTAAAGAGCTTTTATAAATGAATGCGACTATGAGCCGGTGAATCGGCGGTACTCACGATCAATCGGGGCCTATCCGGGCCTATAAGTGAATGCCGTAACGGGCGGATCAATCGGGGCCTATGGGAGTCTACAAGGCCTCGGGGGGCCGGTAGATCGGCCATCCGGCAGCCGGATTTATTTGTTTAAGTTCCATCTTGCAAGGAGCAACAAAATGGAATTAGGTGGCATCCATCATGTGACGGCGGTGACTGGCAATGCTTCCCGCAACGTCGCGTTCTATACCCAGGTGCTTGGCATGCGCCTGACTAAGAAAACCGTCAACCAGGACGATGTCTCGGCCTATCACCTCTTCTATGGGGATGAACTTGGCCGTCCGGGTACTGACCTTACTTTCTTTGAATGGCCTGATATTGGCTTTCAACGCCCCGGCGCGGGCATGATCTCAACCATAGCTTTGGGCGTAACGAGTCGCGACGCGCTCGAATGGTGGGTCAGGCGTTTTGATGATTTCCATGTTTCCCATGATGGTATTCAGACTCGTGGAGATCGGAACCTCCTGGTTCTGCCGTTTCGCGACCCTGAAGGGCAGCGTCTCGAACTAGTCGACGATACCGGCAAGCTGGTAAGCACGCCCTGGCACAAGAGCTCTGTTCCCGCCGAAATGTCCATCCGCGGCTTCTATGCCGTCAGGCTCACGCTGCGCTCGCTTGAGTCTTCGGAACGCTTTCTGACCGGGGTGCTGGGTTTCCGGCGTACGGGTACGTATTCTAGCCCCCAGCAGACTCCCGTCACCATCTTCGAGGTTGGTCCTGGAGGAGCGGGTACTGAGGTGCATGTGGAGGTCGATCCCAAAGCGCCTTTCCACCGCTTCGTTGGCATAGGAGGCGTTCATCATGTCGCATTCCGCACGCCGACTTATGAGGAGCATAGCCAGTGGAGGGAACGCGTCGCCAGGGTTAATCCGTCCGTGACTCCTGTAATCGATCGCTTCTACTTCCGCTCGATCTACTTCCGCGAGCCGGGGGGCGTACTCTTCGAGATTGCTACAGATGAGCCAGGTTTTACCATTGATGAAGATGTTGATACGCTGGGAGAAAGGCTCTCGCTGCCGCCTTTCCTGGAGCAGGAACGCCAGATCATAGAGGCGCATTTGAAGCCGATCGTCCCTGTTGATCTGACTCCTCTTGCTCAATAATTCAAATTGTAAGCATGCCTCTCCGCCTGGCGGAGAGGCATGCGATTTTTGTCAGGCTCAATTTTACAACTCCAGCAAAAACAGACGTGATACCCTCCTGTTTCCTTGAGACAGCATCCCATTCTTAGCGAAAGTTACCCCTTGCATTTCACACGTAACACTCTGTATAATCTTTTCATGATTAATATAAAGTACTCATCAATTTTTATCGCTAATGACGCAAGTATTTTCTATTATAATAAAGTTTCGACGGCTGAAACCGGATTTCACCTGTTGGCCGTTGAGCGCGATGAATACTCTTCTTCTTACGTTGTCATTAACAGGTAGAGCTATATACCTGATGCCTGAACAGGTGTAGGATAACGAATACCACCAGGCCAGTCTGGCTCTATGGGCTCAATACCAGTTTATATATAAAGTTTTGTCTGTGGGGAATGGGCGGGACCGGCGCCGGCCTCCAGCTTAATCCTCACAAACTCAACAAACCCATCTTCTTTTTTCGCTCTTGATATCATGAAAGGGAATACTTATGTACGGGGTAGTAAAAAGACTTGATATCGACCATCAAAGACAGATCCTACAGGATTGTGAGAGCCTCATCAGTGCCGCGCCTCTCTACAGTAACTACGCGCCGCGGCGGGGGATAGGCAGGCGTGACTGTAGTGGCAACTGTGAAAGCTGTTTCGCGGGGGGAAACGTGATAAAGGCCACGTATAAGAACACCAACTTTGGGCGCTGGGGATACTATGCCCCCCCTTGCGGGTCCAGGTACGTCGAGGCGCACCCCACAACAGGAGAGCCATTTCCGCCCATTCCTGCAAGTATTCTAGATATTTGCAAAGAAATTGCAGAAGAGTATGGCTTTGAGTATGAGGCCCAGTCGGCCTACCTGTCTTACTATCCCCCCGGGGCATCAATTGGACGCCACCAGGACTACGAAGAGAAGGTTAACAGGCCTGTCATCTCAATAAGTCTTGGGGAGGACGGAATCTTCGAGTTCGGAGGACTTGAGCGTTTCGGACCATACGAGGATATTATTCTTCATTCGGGGGATGTTTTCATCTTTGGAGGAGAGCATCGATACTGCTATCACAGTGTCAGGAAAATCATTCCGAATACCAGGCCTGCTGACCTCGGTATTGAGCCGGTCAGGATCAGTATTACCATCAGGCAATATGAATAATTCCCACAGAAGGCTGTTGCGGGCAGAAGGAGAATCTACAATGCTCCAAGAACTCCAAAGCAAACTCATAGCCGCCCGGAACTTTGAACTGGTTGCGAAGTTCGGGGATTGGTACTTTCTCCTGCGGAAAGGCGGGCTTAAAGGCAGGATTACCTGCTACTGGGATCAGGATCAAGATTGCCTGGCATATGCCGCGCCGGAGCGCCTCTGGGAGGTGGCAGAGGACATCGATAAACTTGAGGAGCAGATGCAAGAGCGCGGCCATCCTCTCTCGGCCATCCCCCTGGAGCTATGGCATGAAGATAGCAGGCCGGACGCTGAGCTACGGCGGCTGGAGAAGGTGTTGAGCCAGCATCATCGCAGCCCCATAGGTTCATGACGCCTTGCCTGCGCCATGTGCGACGTGAATAACCTTATGAAGTGGTAATCGACCTAAATCGCCTGCCAGATCTGTACCGACATGTCGTTGCTGGCTGAGGCAAGAGCTGTGCCGTCGGGCGACCAGGCAAGAGAGGTTGCCCACTTTGTGTGGCCGCGATAGGTGTAGATGTGGGTGCCGCTGGCGGGGTCCCAGAGTTGGACTGTCGTGTCGTTGCTGGCCGTCGCCAGGCGGCTGCCGTCAGGAGACCAGGCGATATCGCGTACACTATCATGGTGCCCGTGGTAGGTAACGACGGCTTTTCCTGTTTGAGCATGCCAGACCTGTGCAGTATGGTCGCTGTTCGCGAGGGCAAGGTACTGGCTGTCAGGAGACCAGGAGAGATTGCTGACCCACGGCGAGCGAACTTTCCAGGTCGAGAGGGGCTGACCGGTGGTGGCCTCCCAGATGCGTATGGTCTTGTCTCCGCACGTCCAGGCGATGCGCGTGCCATCGGGGGACCAGGCAAGTGCCAGGACGGAGAAATTGGGGAGCAGTCCGTAGCCGCTGTCGCAGGACAGCGCTTTCTGACCAGTCAGCGGGTCCCAGATATGGATGGTTTTATCGATGTCTATCGAACTGCACGCGGTCGCAATGCGTTTGCCGCTGGGTGACCATGCCAGCGCGAAAACGTTGGGAAGCAGGCCGGAATGTCCTTCGTAGACGGTAATGGTCTGTCCAGTGGTGGCATCCCATACGTAGACTTTGGTGCCGTCGCCTGCCGAGGCCAGGCGCAGGCCTTCGGGAGACCAGGCAATATTGTAGATGGTTGGCGGCCAATTGACTCGTTCGAACCGCCAGCGATGCCCACGATAGGTTAGCAGGGTGTGTCCTGTCGCGACCTCCCAGACACGCACGAGGCCATCACCTCCGGCGGAGGCGATATGGTCTCCGCCCGGTTCCCAGGCGAGCGCAACGACCCAGCTCGAATGGATATCATAGGTGCGAAGCACGGTTCCCATTGCCTGTCGATATGGAGAAAGTATTACATTCAATGGCGGAGAAGCTAAGCCGGTTCCATTCGTATGCCCTGCCAGTCCTCCTCGCGCTAGTGTATGGGTGGTGAAACTCACTGCGTTCTCCGCGGCTCGTCTCTGGTGCGTATCCACTTTATAGCCATCCGCCCAATCGCTGATGGCCTTTACCAGTATCCAGTCTACACTGTTACGGCGGGCTGCTGAATAGATGCCAGTGCCCTCCATCTCTCCACCAATCGCTTCAGGCTCCATACGCAGCAAGGAGTCTCTGAAATCTCTATTATTGACGAGTTTCTCACCCGAAAGCATAAGCCCGAAATGGACCTTGCAGCCTGCCCAATCATTGCTACTGTCTCGAAAGGAATCCAGCAGACGCGTTGAAGCATGTGGGCGGTCACCGCGGGCTCTGATTACTAATCGTCCAGCCGGGTCTACATCCACTTTCTGTCGTTCGTACCCAAAGAGTTGTTCTGAAACCAGAATATCGCCAATCTGCTGGCTCTGCGGAAGAAGGCCAAAAGCAATACCGACCATCACAATCGCTGATGGTGAGAGCGCCTTAATAGCGTCATGAGCGACAAGGGCTGCGCAGCGGGGACCGGTCGCGCCCATCTCCGATTGTACGAGAAAGATTCTCGCAGCACCGATGGTTCCCAGATCATAACAGGATACCCCATTAATTTTCTGTTGCTTAAATATGCCGGTCTCTTGCAGGAATATGTCGCGCACAGCACCGGTTTCAACATCTGTCGCGGTGACGAGAAGCACATCGCATCTGGGGTTCTGCCTTTGATTTTCCTGTTGTCTTTCGGCTTTTCCTGTCGCCATTGCCCATCTTCGCCTGGATAGAAGTAGTACTGCTTTGCACAGTATAGAATTTTTCTTCCTCTTTGTCTACTTGCTATCTCTGCCATCCACTCATAATTCTTTCAGCGGGCCTATGGCCCGTCAGGACGGGAGGGGAAGCAAGCGGGGACACCCCGCACCCCGGCAGGGGTGAAACCCCTGCACCCCGAGTTATGAGTGGATGTCAGGCTATCTAGATGATGGATTCAATCAGCAGAATTTGCCGGGAAAATGAGGTGAGAGGTGGGGGTGCCTCTCGCTCGTTCAGGCAGCTTCGTATCCGGCGCTATTAGCAGTCTTCATCGCCATCATCGTCTTCGGGAGAGCAATTGATGGTTACATAGTCGACAAGCACTGTATCGAAGGTCTGCAATAATGCCGTACTCACGATGTCCTCGATGATAAGCTCATTGCGCTGCTCATCGCCTGGGCGCAACTCTGAGTTCCTATCGGGGCAGTGGACGCGCACGTGGACTGTTCGCATAGTCTTTCCTTTCCTGTTTGTTGAGATTCCTCACCTCTACAATGAATTTAGACCGGCTACAAAACAACGTCTCTATGATAGGAGCGGGCTATTGCGTTGGCATACGAGTACCAGTACAATGTTAAACAAGGAACTTAGCCACCTGGGAACCCGCGATGCCAACTCTAAACAGAGTATGCGCTATCTGGCTGCTTGCAACCAGTCAATTTTTTATCAAAGATTTATCAAATAAAAGGGTTTTGATGGCGACGGATTCCTGTTCCAGGTGTTGCTTCTTCACTCGCAAAACGAACGCAATCTGGAAGGAGGTAGGTAGCGATGAAAGATGAGAGGAAGTCCTCCGTGAACACTCGCCTGCGCAAGGCCCGCTTAGAGCGCGGCTGGACGCAGCGGGAATTGGCCGATAGGATAGGTACGACGCACGTCAATGTCAGTCGTTGGGAAAAAAACAAAACCTCTCCCAGTGCTTATTTTCAGCAGAAACTCAGCAAAGTCTTTGGCCAGACTCCTGCCGCGCTTGGTTTAGTGCTCTCATCATTGTCGGATGAAAGGATAGTGGATATTCCGATTGCGCGCAGTCCCTATTTCACGGGTCGTGAACATCTGCTTGCGCTGCTGCACAAGCGGCTCTCGATCACACACACGGCTGCTCTGATCCAGGCGCAGGCGCTATATGGGCTCGGCGGCATCGGCAAGACGCAGACGGCTGCCGAGTACGCCTTTCGCTATGGTGACCAGTATACTCACGTCTTCTGGCTGCTGGCTGCCACTCGCGATACCCTCATTGCGGACTTTGTGAAGCTGGCCGGTCAGCTCAAGCTGCCGGAAAAAGGCCAGCCGGATCAACAGCAGATTGTGAATGCCGTCAAACGCTGGCTGGCGACCCACGAAGACTGGCTGATGATCCTTGATAACGCCGATGACCTGCCACAAGCGAGACAGTTTCTGCCGGTCAATCACAAGGGTTTTGTGCTGTTCACGACGCGTGCGCAGGCTTCGGGCGGGATTTCCGCTAGCATCGAGGTAGAGCAATTGAGCGAGCAGGAGGGTTCCCTGCTGCTGCTGCGCTGCGCCAAACGGCTGGAGTTGAGTGACACACTCGACCAGGCACAGCCCGCAGACCGTGCCGCAGCCGAGCGCATCGTGAAAGAGGTGGCGGGACTGCCGCTGGCCATCGTGCAGGCCGGCGCCTATATCGAAGAAACCGGGTGCAGCCTGGAGGATTACCTGAGCATCTACGCTGCCAACCGCAAGGAATTACTGGCGCGTCGCAGCAACCTCCTGCTCGGCTATTCCGAAACAGTGGCCACCACCTGGGCGCTCTCTTTTGAGCAGGTCAAAAAGGAGAGCACTGCCGCCACCGAGTTGCTATGCGTGTTTGCGTTCCTGGCGCCTGACGCCATTCCCGAAGAGATGCTGGCACGCGGCGCATCTGAGCTAGGCCCCATACTGGAGGCCACTGCCACGGACCTTTCAAGGCTGAACGAAGCCCTGCGCGTACTGCGCCGCTACTCCCTCGTGCGCCGCAATACAAGCACCCGCACGCTGAATATCCATCGCCTGGTACAGGCCGTTCACCGCGATAGCATGCACCAGGAGACGCAGCGCGCCTGGGCCGAGCGCGTCGTGCGAGCGATGAATGTGGCTTTTCCTGAGATCGACTATGGCAGCAGTGAGGGACACCAGTATTACTTGCAGTATTACCTGCCCCATATTCAGGAATCTGCAACGCTCATCACACAATACAAACTCCATTTTCCAGAGGCAGCGCAACTGCTCTACCGGACAGGCCTATTTTTATATTTCCATGGCCTCTATCCACAATCTCAATCTCTCCATCAACAAGCGTTGGAGATCCGCGAGCAGGTATTAGTAACTGAGCATCCCGCAATTGCCGAAAGTCTCAATGCTCTAGGGATGCTCTTCCGTAACCAGGGTGATTATCAGCAGGCGGAAAAGTTCCACCGAAAAGCGCTGGCTATACGCGAAAAGGCCCTTGGACCGCAGCATCCATTTACTGCCGAAAGCCTCAACAATCTAGGTGTGCTCTACCGCAATCAGAGAAAGTACGAGCAGGCCCAACCTCTCTTCCAACGCGCGCTCAATATTTACAACGAATCGCATGGTCCCAA
The DNA here is from genome assembly GCA_035294305.1 of Ktedonobacteraceae bacterium. Lineage (GTDB taxonomy): Bacteria > Chloroflexota > Ktedonobacteria > Ktedonobacterales > Ktedonobacteraceae > DASRBN01. The sequence goes on from DATGLD010000030.1 coordinate 131,659, forward strand.
ACATCACGACACCTTGAATTCCTTCATCAACCTGGCGAGACTCTATTTAGAACAGCGCAACTACAAACAGGCCGAACAGCTTTTGTATCGAGCGCTTTCAATCTCTGAACAAGTTCTGGGAGCGGAAGATCCTCTCATTGCTCATGTCCTCAATCTACTGGCACGGCTAACTTTTGAACAAAAGAAGAATGAACAGGCTGAAGCATTTTGGATGCGCTCCCTTGCTATCCTTGAGAAAACATATGGATCAGGACATCCTGTAACCGCCGAACCACTGAATGATCTAGCAAAACTCTACGTTGTGCTAGCGCGTTATGAAGAGGCACAAGCCTTGTGCGAAAGGGCAATCGCTATTTATGAGAAAGCATTCGGAACAGAACATCCTGATACCATTGCCTTTCGTACCCATTTGGCTGCCATCATGAATAAAAAAGGGTGATGTAGGACGGGAGTTACCATCCTACATCACCTCTATCTTGAACCGCCTAAACCTCCATTATTTTGATTTAGCAATCGGTCGTCGTGCCCGAGGGGCATGGTCCATTGGGCTTTGCGCCTGACTCCGAGGACATAGCGGCCACTAGAGCATAACCGGCAGAGCCGGCAGAGTGGCTGGCAGCAGCATTGGCGATTGAGCCCGGTCCCTGAAACGAAAGCCCGCTCAGCAGTGTGACGGCCAGAACGATGGTCGCGAGGATAGAACGTACCTTATGCATTGTTGCTCCTTTTGCTTTTCAAGCATGCGAATTCCATTTCGTCCCTCCCGAGCAACGGCAAGGGATGGGTTTTCGGTCGAGCGGGCCCGTCGTTCCGATTTATGTGAGAAGTATATATTGAAATAAGAGGCAGATAAACACCATTTATAGAACACTCAGGGAACGGTGAGGTAACACCTGGGCGACATTTAAGGGACATTGTCTTTGAGGGCGGGATAGGCAGCTTGTAATGCTCACCTGGTGCTGAAAGGAGGATAGCTAGTAGAGGAATGAACTCTCCGAGGGATTCTGAATGTGAGCATCACAGCCAGTGCAGCGGGGAAACTCTACTCTATCGAGTGGTTGAAGTTATTTGAAAAGTGTGGATCGTATTATGCCTCATCCCTCTTCGATTGCTCCGAGCGCCTGCAGATTGGCTTTCTGGGTGTCCGTCAATCCCCGGGCGTGGCTGATGTTCATACCTTCGTAGGGTCTTTCCGCGATTAACGTGTGGAGGCAGAGGTAGCTTTGCGTGTCCCAGCAGCGAATGGTTCCATCGTCGCTGCTGCTGCTGAGCATGTGCCCGTTTGGACTGAAGGCCACCCACCTTACGCGCTGTGTATGGCCTTGAAGTACCTGGAAACAACGCCTGCCAGGGATATCCCACAGGGAGATATTCGTGTCATCGCCGCCGCTAGCGAGCAGCTTTCCGCCAGGGCTGAAAGCGATGGAACGGATGCGACCGGCATAACCCTGCAAGATGGCAAGGCAACTCCCTATGCGAGGGTTCCAGAGGCGAATGGTTCCATCTTCGCTGCCGCTGGCGAGCAGCTTGCCATCAGGATGGAACGCAATGGTGCGCACGCGGCCCGTGTGCCCGTCTAACGCCCGCAGTTGGGAACCGGTGGCAGGATCCCAGAGGCGAACGGTATTGTCATCGGCACCACTGGCGAGGATGGCGCCATCGGGACTGAAAGCCAGCGAGCGCACCCAGCTGGTGTGGCCGCGCAAAATGCGTAAGCAGGCGCCACTGCTGGCATCGTAGAGACGGATGGTCTCATCCTCACTACCGCTGGCAAGTAGCTTGCCATCAGGGCTGAAAATAACAGTCCTTACCCAGTTCGTATGGCCGCGCAGCGTTAGCAGGCCGCGACCGTTGTTGATATCCCAGACATGCACGGTCTGATTCTGGCCTCCGCTGGCGAGCATTGAGCCATGCGGATGGAATGCAATCGCCAGCGCGTCATAGCAAGAATCTTGCCACATACTGAGATATTGACCGGACTTGGTGTCCCACAGGCGAATAGCAGCGTCTTCACTGATGCTGGCGAGCAAGCTGCTATCAGGATGGTAGGCGATGGCCCAGACTCTCCTGGTGTGTCCCTGCATCATGCGCAGGCAATGGCCGCTGCTGGCATCCCACACGCGCACGGTTTGATCGTCGCCACCGCTGACAAGCAGTTCTCCATTGGCGGTGAATTTGACGGAGCGTACTCCCGCGTGGTGACCTTGCAGCAGCATGATACAGTGTCCACTTAGTATGTCCCATAAACGGATTGTCTGGTCTTCACTTCCGCTTGCCAGGATGCTCTTTGTAGGGTGAGAGGCGACCGACCACACGCGGCTATTGTGTCCATACAGTGTTCGCAGGTGCTTGCCGCTGCCCGCATCCCACAGGCGAATAGTTGCATCGTCGCTGCCACTGGCGATGATCCTTCCTCCGGCGTCAAACGCTACCGCTCTGATGCGGCTGCCGTGACCTTGCAGCGTCATTAAGCAACTGCCGGCCTGCATATCCCATAGGCGCACTGTCTGATCGGTACTGCCGGAGGCCAGTAGTTTCCCATCGGGACTGTAAGCTACGGACCAAACGCGGTCGCTGTGTCCGGTTAGCGTCTGGAGGCAACGACTGGAGCGCGTGTCCCAGACACGGATCGTCTGGTCATCGCTGCCACTAGCCAGTGTACTTCCATCGGGGCTGAAAGCGATGCTGCGCACTCTATTGGTATGCTCCTGTAAAAGGTCAAGGCATTCGCCCGAAGCGCAATCCCACAATCGCACGTTCGAGTCATCGCTGCCGCTCGCCAGCAGACTGCCGTCAGGAGAGAATGCCAGAGACCAGGTACCATCGGTATGGCCGCGGTAGGTAAGGCACAGCATACCGCTAAGGTTATCGTAGATCAGAATATCTCCATTACTTGTGCCAGCAGCCGTATGTCTCAGCGGGCTGCATGCGACTGAGAGGATATTGCCGAAGGTATTGGAGAAGAGGGACGAGATGAAATGCGCGCAGGCAAAATTAGTCCCGGGGAGCATTGTACCCTGTAAATAAGCCTGGCGTATGACGAGATGAGAAAAGTCCATACCGCGTAGATTAACACGCAAGTGGCTCAGGAGATTGAGCAAATTGCCTGCCAGGTAGCCCGGCTGCTGCGCGTTATGCTGGCGCTGGTCGTCGAGCATATTGCTTGCCCTCTGCCTGATACCTTCCCTGTCAAATCTTGCGAGCAGGCGTTGCGCTATGGGCGCAAGCAGGAGGCGTACCTGGCTGTCGCGCACGTAATCTTTTGCCTGCGCCTTACACAAGGCGAATTGAATCCAGGTTTCAGGTATTTCTACGTCGAAATCCTCACAGGCCTGCTCGACTAGGCGCATAGTAACATATTCCATGATCACCGGCTGCAAAGTGAATTGTGTCGGTCCGCGAGGCTCTATGAGGGAGCGGCGGCGTAAAGAACTGAGCGTTTCGAATAATATACCTCTTGGCGTGGGACGGGCGAGGTTCGCGTGCAAGTCGTCTAGCGATACCGACTCACGCTCAATCGCCAGCCAGTACATAATGTCGCGTTCTTGCGCTGACAAGCGCTCGAATTGTTGAGCCAGCACATCATTGATGTCGCCAAATGCCAGCGTCTCCTCCTCTAAGAATCTGCCAATATTCCCGGCGAAGAGTTCCTGGATAGGCTCTGAGACGAGTCGCAGCGCCAGCGGATTGCCTGAATAGCGCTCAACGAGAGCGTGCCACTGGATATCTGAGCCGGACAGGTCTTTGTCTTGCAATATCTGTTGTCCAGCTTGCAATGGCAGGCCGGAAAGTTGCAGAGAGCGGACGGGCGAGTTTTTCCCCTCCAATTGGGCCACTTCTTTCGGCTTTTCCCGGCTTGTAATCAGCAGACAACTTGCGTGACTTGTCTCTCCCACGCACTGCAACAATCTGCCATAAGCGGCATATCCATCGCGAAATCGACCCGCGCTCTGTCCTGCTGCGAGGACAGAGTCGAAGTTATCCAGCAGCAGCAAGCAGCGATGATCGCGCATGAGGGAAATCAGCACAGATATCTGGTCATCGCTATTTCCTGGCAGATTGGCATAGTGCTGGTGGGAAAGGAACGCGATATACTGGCGCAAGAAGATTTCCGGCGGAGGAGCGTTGTGCAGGGAGCGCCAGAAAACATACTCAAAATCCTGCTTTACCTGTCTCGCAATCCCGGCGGCGACAGCAGTTTTACCCACTCCTCCCACGCCCACAATAGCCACAACCCGGCTGCGCAAAACTTTTATCGAGCGCGCCAGGATAGCCAGCTCTTCCTCGCGCCCATAAAGGGGAACAACATCGGGCGCTTCGCTCCAATCTTCTCGCGGGCACGGAGATGATGCGATAGTATGGTCCGCTGGTGATGCGGGGGAAGTCTTTGTGAGGTTTTCGCCAAGCAACCCTAGCTCTTTGGCATCCTTCTCGAACAGCTCGGAGAGGCGTTGGCGATAGTATGGGCGTGGAATGCCTTTGCCTCTTTCCCAGCGGCCGATAGTTTTCTGGTCGCATTCTATCTTCTCAGCAAGCTCGGCCTGCGACCAGCCGCGCAAATCCCGCTCATAGCGTAACTGTTCAGAAAAAGGACGGTCAGTGGTCACGGTTGCCTCCGTAAAGAGCTGTGTGTCGCATGAGAGCCGGAAAAGGTAAATCTATGTGTACTATACGATAAATCCATACCATTCTCAATTGGAAGGATGTAATTGCAGGGGAATTCAGCAGTTGCCCGCAGGTAACTCGACTGTTCAATCCCCTGTTTTCTCCCTCTAATCCTTGCGTATCGCGGGCTTATGCGGTAGCATGGTGAAGTGTGCATTGATAACAAGCAACCATGTGGGGGCTTTCTGACTTCCATTGAGATCGCAGTTTAGAGAAAGGTGGAGAGTATTACATGCAGGTACGCATTTTGGACAAGAAAGACGCCGAGGCATTCTGGAATCTTCGCCTGAGGGCATTGCAGGAAAATCCGGAGTCTTTCGGAGCATCATACGAGGAAATTCTTGAACGGGGTATCGCGGGCACGGCTCAGGGGCTGAGCAGGCGCGAGGGGGCGCCGGAGAATGTCACGTTTGGGGCGTTCGACGAGCAGGGTCAACTGGTAGGGATCACGGGTTTCCGGCGCGAAGAGGAGACAAAAAAAAGGCATAAGGGGCTGATCTGGGGCATGTATGTGCCACGAGAATTGCGCAGGCACGGGATCGGCAAGGCGCTATTGGAGGCGGCTGTGGAGTATGCGAAATCGCTGGCGGGCCTGGAGAGGATCAACCTTGCCGTGGTGTTGACCAATACAGAGGCTCGCCTGCTATTTGTGGCCCATGGCTTCCAGTCATACGGGATAGAGCGAAAGGCGCTCAAGTTGCACGATCGTTATTTTGACCAGGAACTGATGGTGTTACCCCTGAAATAGGTGCGGGGGTGGGGATGTGGTAAGGTAGGGAAGCTTGCCCCGCCCTGGCAAGCCTGGGGAAGATATTTCAGGCATTCATTTCGTGCTTCAGCCACTCGAGAACCTTCGTCACCCTGGGAGCTTTTCTCTCTAGCGAGAGCGCGGGCAGCGAGTATGGGGCCGCCGGCTCGTCCTGAGAGGCCAGCGCTTCCAATGCTTCTACCAGCTCGAAGGCTGATGCATAGCGCTCTGCCGGATCGAGAGCGAGCGCGCGTAGCAGGACATCTTCCAATGGCGGGGAAAGGCGTTGGTTGAGGAGGTGTGGTGGGATTAATGCAATGCCACCGCTAGTGGAGTGGCGCGAAGCGGCGTGTTTTTGCGGGCCTGTCGTTGCGCCCTCCTGTTCGGCCCGCTGGCGCAATGCGGCTCGTACAGGGGCATAGTGTGTCAGCAAGAGGTAGAGTATAGCACCCAGCGAGTAGACATCGGAGCGTTCGTCGCATATTCCTGCAAGGGTCTCCGGGGCGGCAAAGGCGGCATTGGCGCGGGCGCTACTGGAGGCCGCTGCTGCGAGTGGAAATATGCGAGTATAGAGTTCCCGGGGGGATGTAGCGTCTTTAGACGGCCAGAATTGTGGAGCGGGTGGCCAGGAGACAAGCAGGACGGGCGCCCATTCAGCGGCGCCTCTGGCATCGACCAGCACTGTGGCAGGATTTAAATCTCCGAGTATGGCGCCGAGGTGATGCAGGCGCGCTACGATACGGCTAAGCTGTATACTCCAATCCAGGGCTGTCTCCATATCCAGCCAGGTAGGCCATTGCCGCTGGCGCAGTAGTTCAGCAAGAGTGAGAGCGACGGCCGGCTTTTGCCCACGCGCCGGGCGCAGCTGCATGATGAGATAGTGACGGTTGTTTTCGATGCGCATGCGGTCGCCAGTTCCCGGCAAGCGAGGTGAGCCGAGCAACATGGGAGAGACAAATTCTTCGAATGCGGCGCGTTCGATTTGCTGGCGTATCTGTGGTGGTAAGCCTGTAAGCACCAGCTCTCGTACAGCCACGAGGGACTGTTGTTGTCCGGCGGTATTAACGGCATAACTTTCTTCAGAGCCCTCGCCCGGCTCAATGAATTGCGCTCCTGCGCCGGGCAGGCGTTGCGCGAGATACAGGTGCAAACGCGGGCGCGTATGCAGCAATTGCACGATGCGGTATTTCTCCTGGAGAATAAGCGTGCCATCCGGCAAGGCTGAGTCAGTTGTATCTCCTATCACAGATGGTGGGGGAGTGGCCACATCCTCTGCCCCTGAAGGGGTATTGCGGGGAGCCAGTAATTGTAGGCCTATGGTGGTTGTTTCCAGTGCGTCGCTGAGGATGGCATTGGCGGCCCGTACCCGTTGCGCCAACTGTTCGGCGGTTTCTAGCGCATCTTGCAGCCGGCGCGCTATTTCGCGATCCTGCCGGACGCGTTCAAACCAGTGCTCCTGGCTTGCGGTATCCCGCTCCAGTTGATCCATTAGCGCTTCGACTTCATCCACGGCCGCTTCATAAGCACCTGTCAGGCGTTCGAGTTCTGCGATCCATTTATTTATGTGAGAAAAGAGTATCATATTGCAATCGTTTCCTGTAGCATGCTCAATAATAGTATGGTCATAAGGCGTTCGTAAAATAGAACGGTTTGCGGAATGGGGTTTAACATGCCGGGGCGAATATTGAGGGAGTTCGATGGTGGGGGACTGTGATAGAATGAGTACCAAACAAAATTTCCGCAGAAAGTGGAGTATATATTATGGCAGATGTTCAACCCTTGCGCGGCATACGCTATGCCGGCGAAATCGTTGGCGACCTGGGGCAGATTGTGACGCCCCCCTATGATGTGATTTCCGAGGGAGCGCAGGCGAGCTACTACGAGCGCAGCCCGTACAATGTTATTCGCCTGGAGCTATCCCGCGATGAGCCTGGGGATGATTCACTCAACAACCGCTATACACGAGCGGCGGAGACGTTGGCGGAATGGCGCCTGCGAGGTGTTTTGCGCCAGGATTCATTACCCGCCTATTACCTCTATCAACAAAAATTTACGCAGAACGGGCAGAGCTATACACGGACGAGTTTGCTTGCGCGCGTGCGGCTGGAGCCGTGGAGTGCGCGCGTTGTGCTACCTCACGAGCATACGCTGTCTAAGCCGAAATTGGATCGCTTGCAGCTCATGCGTGCGACGGCGATGAACCTGAGTCCGCTGATGAGCCTGTACGATGATCCCCAGGCGCGCATACGCAAGTTGCTCAGTTCCTATGGAGCCAACCCGGAAGTAAAGATTACCGATGAGGTGGGCGAAAAGCACGTGCTGTACGCCATTACGGACCGGCAGCAAATTGCGCTTATCCAGGATTTCTTTGCCGAGCGTCAACTCTATATAGCCGATGGGCATCATCGCTATGAGACGGCGTTGAATTATCGCGAGGAAGTACTCGAACAGCGGCGGCGGCTACGCGCGGATGACGCGGTCAATTTCGTGCTGATGGCCCTCATCGATATCGACGATCCCGGCCTGGTGGTATTACCAACGCATCGACTGGTATTCGATCTGAGTCAGGACGCGCTGGATGCCCTGACCGCCGAACGGCTGGCAGGCTATTTCACCGTGCGGGCATTAGGACAGGCGGGCGAGACGAATGCAGGCGCGCTTTTGCGGGAACTGGCTGGGGCTGGAAAGCTCGCGCCTTCGCTGGTCGTGCAAACGGTGGACCACACCTGGCTGTTGAGCTTGAATGAGTGGGGACGCGCGCGTATGGCCCAGAGTGGGCATTCGCACGCCTGGAATGAACTGGATGTTGCTGTGGCGCACACGCTGCTGTTGGAAGACCTGCTGGGACTGCGTGCCGAAGATGTGACGGCGGGAGCCCATATTCGTTATACGCGTGACGCGCAGCAAGCGTTGGAGGCGCTGGGAAAGCGCGAGGCGCAACTGGCGCTGTTGTTGAATCCGACGCGAGTAAGGCAGGTATGCGAGGTCGCGGACGCTGGCGATAAGATGCCGCAGAAGTCGACATATTTTTATCCCAAACTTATCACGGGGCTGGTAATGAACCCGTTGTGGTGAGAAGGGGTCCTATCGCGGGCGCGAAGCACCTGGTCCCTAGGCCACTGCAATGAGAGGAAAACATGTGAGGGTTTTGCATGATTGTGATTATCGGGGCCGGGTTAGCCGGATTGACGTGCGCCAGGCAACTGGTGCAGGCGAGCCAGCAGGTACTGGTGTTGGAGGCAACTGGCCGGGTTGGCGGACGCGTGCGTACTGAGATGAACGCGGAGGGCTATCGCCTGGATCAAGGCTTCCAGGTCCTATTCACTGCTTATCCATCAGCCAAGCGCCATCTCAATTATGACGAGCTGAAGCAGCGCAAGTTTGAACCAGGAGCAATCCTGGTCAAGGACGGCAAGCGCTACGAGATCGCCGATCCTTTGCGCGAGCCCGACCGTATCGTAGCAGGGTTGCTCAATCCGCTGATCTCGCCTGCTGATAAGCTGCGCGTGCTGCGCCTGCGCACTCATGTGATGGGTCTTTCCACTGCCGATATTTTTGCAGGCAAGGGACAGCCGGATAGAGGCGACGAATCGACAGAGCAGTACCTACGACGCCTGGGTTTCGAGGAACAGGGTTTTATCGATCATTTTGCGCGGCCATTCTACGGCGGCATTTTCCTTGATCGCTCACTGGCAACCAGCGCGCGCATGTTCCAGTTCACGTTCAAAATGCTCGCCACGGGGGATACGATCATTCCCGCCGAGGGGATGCAGCGCATTCCAGAGCAACTGGCGACGACATTACCGCAGGGCTCGGTCCGCTATTTTGCGCCGGTCGAGGAGTTGCTGGTAGCTGAGGGGAAAGTCCGCGGCGTGCGACTTGCCGGTGGCGAAATGATAGAGGCTGATACGGTGGTTGTGGCTACGGATAGCCCGGCTGCCGCGCGGCTAACCGGAATGGCGTTGCCGGCGAGGGCGGTAGGAAGCGTCTGCCTGTATTTTGCCGGTGACGAACGCCTGTACGCGCAGCGTAAAATCCTGTTGAACGCCGACCCGCATGCCTATGTGAACAATGCTGTGTTGATTACTAATATCGCGCCGACCTATGCGCCGCCGCGCAAGCACCTGCTCTCTGTCACCGTGCTGGACGAACCGGAGGGAGACGATGAGCTGATTGCGCACCGCTGCATATCCGAGATGGCAGGCTGGTTTCCAGAGCATGATTTGAGCGGGTGGAAGTTTTTAGCGGCTTTTCGCATTCCGTTCTCGCAGTTTGCTCAGCCGCCAGGCATTTACGACTCCTTGCCAGGCTACCGCACTTCCACCGAAGGGTTGTACCTGGCTGGTGAATACACGAAGTCAAGCAGCATCCAGGGCGCGATGCATAGTGGGGAGGATGCTGCGCAGGCGATTATGCGAGCGCGGGAGGCAGCCGCAAATGCTATCCCTCCTGAAAAATTCCCCCCAAGTGGGCAACTCCGGTAGGGATAGTGCCTGGCGCGTGGCCTGCAACCGCGGAGTGGACAGGGACAAGCCCTCCCTGTCTCTACCAGAGCGCAAGACGCGCTGGCTTCTTCGCCGGTGTGGTTGCTCCACTTCACCAGGCACGGCAAGATTCATACCAGCGCCAATACCTCCTGACGCGCGCCCGCGACGTCATAGCCAGAGCGCTTGCATAGCAGGTCGGCATTGCGGCGCAGGCGATCGATGATATTGCGGCGCAGGCGATAAATCTCCTGCACATCGTCAAACTCCTGGCCGCAGAATTGCACGATCTCGCGTGGTTTGAGGCCGCAGTGATAGAGTAGGTAGGCCACGCGGTACTGGCGCTCATCCGCGAGTAAATGACCGATGATCTGCCAGAGGTCACTCGTATCGTACTCGTCTTCGCAAGCAAGCGTCCCCGGTTCATCGTCGGCAGGCAGCGCGACAATAGTTGATCGTGAATAGGTGCGCAACGTGTCGATGATGATCGCGTGCAGGCTGACATGCAGATACTTTAATGCGGATCCCAGCGAGGAGAATGTTATGTTCTGGTTACCAATCGTCGCCTGCCAGAAGCGGGCGAAGCCCTGAGCGATATAGTTCTCGTCGCTTTCAAAACGACACGCCATTTTATATAAGGAATGACAATAGAGCCACTGGTACATTAGTTGCGTGAAGCATTGCTGCACGCCTTCCCAGGCCAGGACATCCTGTTGTATGAGGGCACGGTGAAACAGTTCCAGGCTGTAATGTTCATTGGATGGTTCTCCGCTCCTATATTTTTGTAGCTCCCTGATGCAGCCTTCTATCAGGGCCGATGTGTTCATATCTTGTATTGTATCTAATAACATCTGCGAAGTCTCCTCCGGCTAGCGTATTATTCTGCTTTCCTGCTTCCAGTCTACACGGCAAAGCATAAGGAAGACATCGCTCAAACTTGCTATTTATGAAGAAGACTTTTTCTGCTATTTCAGGCGCGAGATAGCTAGAACTAACGATATGGATTTTGCTCAGGTGAGGTGGTGTTCGATGGCAAAGCGAGTCGCGGCATTACGCGAGTTTACATCCAGCTTATTGAAGATGGAGCGCACGTGGGCATTGACTGTATGCAGGCTGATAATGAGTTGTTGGGCGATCTGCGCATTGGTCTGACCCTGAGCTACCAGGCGCAGCACCTCTACCTCGCGCTCAGTCAGGCCTGCCGGATAACTGGACGGCGCCTGCTCAATGGCCTCTTGCTGTAAAACTTGTTCAAGATCCGCGAGAAGCGGATCTGGTTGTTTCGGTAGAGAGAAAACCTCTTCAAGTGACATGCCTCGTCCCTCAGTGTGCGCCTGGGCAAAGGCCTCTTCACCCAATCGGGAACGGGCCGAGACAATGGTTCGCTCATAAGCGGCCCGTTCTATGGGCGGCAGCGGTGTGCTCATCTTTTCCCGTAAGGCTTCAGCCATACCACATAGTCTAGAGGCCCACAGGACATTCAGCGGAACAGAGGTCTCATCATCCCCGGCAGACGCCCAATTTTCCGTGACCCCGCGAATCGCTATAGATTCTTCTACAAGTACGCTTGCCAGTCCCTCTAGAGACGAGATCATATCCTCTCTATCGCCCAATGTTTGATAGAACTCCAGGCTGTCCTGATAAAGGGCACCTGCTTTCACGTAATCACCTTGAGCAATGGTGACCTCTGCCAGCAAGCGGAGATATTCGGCTATGCTGGCTATATTACCGAGCTGCCTCGCTGCTAACAGCGAATCTTCAATCAGTACGCGAGCCCTTGTGGCATCGCCTTGCAGGAGGGCTAACCGTCCAGCAAGAGCGATACAGCAAGCTTCTCCATCTCTATCGCCCAACTCCCGCATGGAGACCAGGCCGTCTTTGAGCAGGGAACGCACCTGGTCGAGATCGTCCAGTGAGATCAGGAGCATCTCTGCCAGGCGAAGCAGTGTATAGGCGATGCCTTCCTTGTATTCAAGCTCGCGAAAGATCGCCAGGCTCTCTTCAAAAAGGTGGCGGGCTTCAGCGTACTCGGTTTGCTGAGTACGCTGGCGCGCAAGGCGAAAAAGTGACCAGCCGATCCGTTGCTTGTTGCCCAGCTTCCTCCAAAGCTCCAGCGATTCCTCGATGCGAGTACGGGCCGCCTTCAAATCTCCTGTTGTTCTGGCGACTCTTTCTAAATGGTGAAGGGATAATGCGATGCCCTCTGTATCCCGAAGTTCCCTATAAAGCCTGAGACTCTCTTCGGCCAGCACTTCCGACCGGTCGTTTTTATCCTCTAGATAAGCCATATGCGCTGCCGCGCTGAGTGCATTCGCCACTACGGAAGGAGCAATACCCTGACTTCTGGCAAGCGCTCGTTCCAGGAAATTCAGCGCCTCAAGCGAGTAATCATGCAGGCCCCAGAACTGACGCAGGGTTGCTCCCAGCCGCAAGACCATTTCGATAGCACGCGCTGAATCCTCTCTTTCTCCCTTTTCTAGCAACCACTGCATGACTGCTCGCAGGTTGTCGTGCTCACTTTCCAATCGCTCAAGCCATGTCGTTTGTTCAGGTCCTCCAAACTTCACCTCTGTGTCTTCGGCCAATCGCAGGTAGTACTCGGCCTGAGCCTGGCGAGTAGTTTCCACCTCGCCGTTCGCGACCAATTGCTCCAGCGCGTACTCGCGAATCGTCTCCAGGAGGAGCAGGCGAGGCTCGTTCCCCTTCTGCTCGACTTGTTGCAGCAAGCTCTTGTCGATGAGGGAAGCCACCCGGTTCAAAATCTCAGCAGTTTTATCGCCAGGAGTCGTGGAGATGGCCTCTATCGCCTCGAGCGTGCAGCCACCCACAAAAACTGAGAGCCGGCGGAACAGGAGCTGCTCATCGGCACCGAGCAAATCGTAGCTCCACGCGATCGTATTGCGCAACGTCCGCTGGCGCGGTGGCAAATTGTGCGGCCCATCCGTCAAGACAGAAAGGCGATGTTCTAGCCGCCGCAACAGCGTTTTTGGTGGCAACAGCTTGATGCGAGATGCCGCCAGGACGAGGGCCAGTGGCAGTCCATCCAGGCGCACGCAGATCTCGGCGATTGCCGGCGCATTCTCTGAAGTGATGCGAAAATCGGGTTTGATCGCCTGCGCCTGCTGCATGAAGAGCGCTACGGCCTCATATTGTAAAAGTTCTCCGGTAGCAGGAAGCTTCTGGAGATCTGGCACGGCGAGCGTTGGCACGACATATTCATACTCCCCATGGAGATGCAGCGCCTCCCTGCTTGTGACCAGGATGTTCAACTCAGGACAGGCCTGGAGGAGTTCCACTACCGAAAGGCTGGCCACCACCACCTGCTCAAAATTATCTAGCAGCAAGAGCAGCCGTCGATTGCGCAGGTAGGATTTCAAGGAATCGCTGAGAGATTGATCCCGGGCTTCCCAAAGATCGAGGGTATGGGCAATGGTGGGGATGACCAGCGCCGGGTCGCTGATGGGAGCCAGGGAGACGAAGAAGACGCCATCGGGGTAATCGGGCAAGAGATGGGCGGCGACCTCTAAAGCCAGGCGTGTCTTACCGACACCGCCGGTCCCGGTAAGCGTCAGCAGGTGCACCTCCATACGTCGCAGCAGAGCACTGGCAGTTGCTATCTCCGATTCACGTCCGATAAACGGTGTGAGTTGTACCGGTAGATTGTTTGGCGTGGCCAGTCCGGGCTCAGCAGGAGTTCGTCTTGTGGGAAGAAAGGATATATTGTCCTGCATAGACTGTTCTAAAAGTAAAAATCATCCTCCTCAGACAAGAGGTTGAGCGGTGACGGGAATGAGCCGGATTCCATAGCCTCGGCCATGAGACGAATAAAGCCGTTTTCGAGCGTATAATGCATCATGGCGCGCAGGAATGGTTGCTGCTGAGGCGGCAGGCCAGAATCAGGGTGCAGCGCTGAGGCGGTGGCTCTTGCTAAGTGGGCATCGTTTGCGCGCCCGGCAAGCTGGAAAAGCATGCCCTGACGACGCAGGCGAGTTTCATAGAGCAAACGCCATTTGTCGTCTATCACTTTTTCAAGCGCCTCTGTCACGATAGCTTCTTGCTGTGCCCTCGAATCCTCGCCGGCAGGCCGCGTCCCCTTACGCTTGCGACCACGTGACGGATTCGTATCGCCCTTGCGCGCCAGGTAGGAATTGATATAGGGCTTCACACTGTCAAATGGGTCGAAGTACCAGGAATCAAATTCGCTGAGTTGGTATAGTTCGTCGCCATGCTGCGCGGTCTTTTCGACCTCCATGGTGAATGAGAGCGGTTCAAGCTTGATAGAACCGCCCGAACCACTCTTCTGCTGGAATCCGCCTTCGATCAGAGGGCGCCAGACAGCGTAGGCAACGGGCACTTTGTGGCGGGTGCGTTTATTCACCGCTCGCGCCTCGCTAATTAATGCGTAACAGTACTCCAGCGAGACGCGGAAACTACCGAAGCCCTGCCCTTGCATGCTCTCGATTAATTCTCCCCAGCGTTCGACCTCCATTTCATCGGTACCATAGCAATCCTTAATACCCCATTCATCCTGGTAAAGGATGTTCACGCCTTTCAACAACCCATCGGGACGTTGCCAGGCCAGCATCACCATCTGTGTTCCCGCGCCATCGACAAAGCTGGCCCGTGCCTCATATAAAGGGAGCTGGTATTGACGGGCTTCGGCCATAGCCGCATCTTCCGTGCCAGGAGTAGATTGCATCGTCAGGCGCCCTAAGGCTGCGCGCGCCTGCTGTTTGACCTGGCGATTTGAAGTGCTGGTGAGCAGGTAATTCAGAGCGGGAATGCTGCGGTTACCGGCAACCGGCCCCAGGTGCTCAAGCGCATCGATGGCCGCCGCCACAATTTTGGTCGACGTATTTTCTATCATCGGGATCAGCAAATTGGCGGCGCGTGGGTCCTGGCTGCTTCCCAGCCAGCTGATGAAGCCCAGGCGGCGCTCCACCGGCATCTTTTCAACATCTTCCAACACTGACTCAACGCCGAGTTCGCTCTGCCCTACCAGTTCGAGCAGGCGCATCTGCATCTGGAGCATGGCCGTTTCGGGATCGTTCAAATAGTCCATGATGCCTTCGTCGGCCATCTCTGAACCCAACTCTTTAAGAATGGGGGCCAATGTCAACTTCGCCAGGTCACTCACCGTTGGATCGGCCACAAAATCTTCCAGTTCTTCAAGATCAAAATCGGTGGCAAGTTCGGAAAGAATCAAGATCGCTGCTGAATGTGCCTTTGTATCATTGGTGCGTAGTAAGTGCAATACCTTATCGCGCGCCCCCTCCGTCCAATCTTCGTCCAGGCGATCAAAATAGTGAGCCAGCGTATCCGGGTCAATATCGTCGCGGCGACTCATGGCCAGCAAAATGCTATCAATGCTCTCCTGCGGAGGTCCTTTACCTCCCCGGCGTCCTCGTGCCATAACTTCATTCCTTAACTGATTAGAGAGTTCGAGCATAGTGTGTATTTGAATTGCATGCCCAACGCATCGCATTGTACCACGAGAAGAAGTCCCCGTCTATGTGCAGGGTAGGTAAGGAGGTAAACTCACGTGAGCACTGGTCTCTTCAGAATCTTCCCTCGTCTCCATACAATCTTATGGGACGAATCAATGTCGATGTTGCTGGGGAAACGAGCGATTGCAGGGCTTCCGCCAGCAGCGCCAGGCTGATGAGGAAGTCGTCGTGTCCATCGGTAGGGTCAACATAGATATCCAATACCTCTGGCGCTGGTAAACGATAACGAGCCTGCCGCAGTTGTTTCCATACCTCTTCGTAGATTGCGGGTGGGGCGCCATTGTGAGCATATAGTTTAAGACGGCCACTATTGAGCAATGAGAGCAACGTGTAGGCCAGCCGCGATTTGCCGGGGCGCGTGAACGTGAAAGGAATAACGCGCTCCTGACCAAGCCGGTTTGACAACAGTGAAGCCAGGCCCGCGCCAAGCCCGGTGGCATCTATTACCAGCGCGCGGGTATTCCAACGCTCGACCAGCGCGAGCGCGGCCGCGTATTGTTCGAGGTAAGGCCGTCCTGTCCACCATTGATGATGTACAACATTAATGCATGGCAGGTCCAACTCGTTGTAGTAGACGCGGCCGATGGTGATGACAGTGCTATCTCGCCGCGAACCGGCAGACGACGTATGGGTAAGTGTATCCGAGGCTATAGCGGTTCCCGGCGCAGGCCGTTCTTCGCCCGCGATATCCATGCCCGCGATATAGCAGCCGTCGCTATCAGGCGCATCTTCCCAGGCATGCGTTCCTTGCAGGAGCGTTTTTTGCAATTCATTCAAGAAATAGCCCGCGCCACTTATCGGGCGGAGGAAGTATTGAGTCTGAATGGCGGGATGATCTTCCCCCAAACGCGCGATTTCTTGTTGAACGAATGTTCGATAAGCGGGATTGATTGCTGCCAGCGTGCGCCAATCATGTTCAAAATGCTGGCGAACGCCTGTGCGCTGCTCTAACTCAAGATTCGCCGCACGTTGCTGCGCCAGCAGGGTGTGGTCTGTCCAGGCGGTACCATACAAGATTGTCGTAGCGTTGGCAACTGCCGCCATTGGCCTGAAGTCGCGATTGAACTTCTCTAGCAGCACATCTTGCGCCTCATCTATTTCCAGTAACAGGTCTGCCGTGGCGCCTACGACGTTACTTTCCGGCCCGGCTGAAAAGAACATGATACGGGGTCCAGCATGGTTGCGGAGCAGGATGGGATCGGCTGTGGGAGCAAGCCCGAGGATGTAGCCATTGCTCGTCCAGATGCGGTCTCGCGTAAATGGGGTATCAAGCAGGGAGAGAAGGCGCAGGCGGCTGGTAATGATCTGTGGTGTAAAAGTTGGAGCTGCCTTGACAATCGTTCCCTGCGGCATGCATGCGAGTAGATAGGCTTCGAGTACCGCCGATAGCTGGTTCTTGCCCGATTGTCGTGCCATCATCACCGTGAAAATGCTTCCCTTGCCATCTAAAATGGAGGCGAGGATGGCCTCGGCAATCTCAAGCTGGTAAGGATAAAGTGGTTTACCCAGAATGTGACGGGCAAAGCGGGCAATTGACGGCGAGGAATGCTTCATACGAGACCTGTCTAGCATTTGAGGTTGTAAAGGTTCGGTCAGGTGACCCTGCTGCGTAGAAAGAAGAGGCGCAGAATATTTCTATAAGCAAGAAATAGAGCTGCCTGCTTGCTTGTAAGTATAGCACGCAATGGTGAGAAAATCAAGATAAGGAAAATAAGAAAAGTACTCACAGGGGTATGCGTTGCAATTGGGTATGCCCCTGTGAGTACTTTCTCTGGCAACAGCAGTTATTGTTGTATCGCCTCGGCCAGCTTGTTGACGAACTCTTCGTCGAACCAGATGCGTTTCTGGCTATCCACGTTCAAACCATCGTGGGGATGCCCGTTCGGTGTTGGCGTGTTGTATTCGGAAAACGAACCGGTGCCGCTATCGGGGAACGAGCCGAAGATGTTCTGCTCGGAGTCATCGAACCAGACCAGCCCGTTACTATCAACGCTGATGCCGGAGGCATGTTCGGCGCAGGTCTGGCAGGCAATGGGGTAGGTGTATTCCGTGACCCCATTGTTTGTGCCGGGCTGTGCCAGTTTCACCTGCAGTTCGCCGATCATGCCAACGAAGCCCTCTGTCCACCAGATATTGCCATTAGGATCAATCGTAATCATATGGGGAGTCAGCGCCGGGGGTGGATTGTTGCGAATCTTGTATTCTTCTATGTGCCCGCTTGAGCTGACATATTCGCCGATTTGCGCCACTGTGCCGTTGTTTTCAGTGAACCATATGTTATTGGAGGCATCGACGACTATGCCGTAGGGCAGGCTATTAGCAGTAGGGGTTGTAAATTCCGTGAATTTGTGTTTTTTCGGGTCGAAACGCGCGATTTTGTTCGTGTAGTGTTCTGTCACCCAGATATATCCTTTATGGTCGATAGCCAGGTCCCAGGGGCCTGAATTGGCGGTCGGCAGCGTCCACTTCTTGAATGTGCCGGTGCTTGGATCCAATCGGCCAAGGGTATTGGTGTGGAACAGGGGAAACCAGAGGTTCCCGTTTTTATCAAAGGCCAGGAACAGCGGCTGCCCGTAATGAGCCGGAAGCTGGTATGTTGCGATCCAACTCGAGGTGACCGGATCAAATTCCTCAATTTTGCCAGAAGGTGTACCTTTGGGGCAATCTGGCTCTGGGTCGCAGCCAGGAACAGCCAACCAGACATGGCCCCCGCTATCGAAAGTTGTCCCCCAGGGGTCTATACCGCTCGGAGTATACCAATCCTGTGATAGCACCTGAGAAGGACGCAGGGCAAAAGCCTGGCTTCCGGTGCCAAAAAAAGTCGCTCCTCCAAGGAGTATCGTCATCAATAGGAGACTAAGGAATAACTGTTTGCTGCGCATTGAACGCGGATTGACCTTTCTAGGAACCTGGCACCTACGAGGGGTGCGACGGGCGACCAGGTGGTCGCCCTTTCATTGTTGATTAACTGCCGGTATAGCCGATGACGTCGCTGCCACCAATGGAGCCGGCGGCACTGAAGTACAGGGGTCGCTCGGCTACAATTGGACCGGTGGACTGTACGAACATGGAATCCTCATAGCCCTGGGAATGATCTCCACTGTGGTAGAGGTATTTCAGCACATAGGAATTGATGTTGACCGTGAGACGTGAATGGGCCACTACCGCTTGCGTGAAGGTATAGGAGCGGCCATAGCCATTGATCAGTGTAATCGTCGCCGTCTCATTGTTATTGGTCGGATTCTGTAGGGTGAGCCACTCGAGAAAACCGGGCGCTGTGTATCCTTCCGCAAACGCGAGAATGCTGGCCTGGGCGGGACCCGGCATGCCGGTTACATCGGTCACACCCGTACCCGATTTACCGCCAATGTTTAACTTGAAGAACTCCTCGCGCTCTACCACGATTTTCGCTCCCGTGGAGCTGATATCGATTGACACGTCACCCGGTTGGCTATGGGCGCTGACATCCCAGTTGGTCTGGCTTTGAGGGCCAACCTGAAGCGTGACATTGTTGACCGAGCCATTCGGATATTCCAGGTTGATGCTCACATTGGCTGTATTGCTGGAGTCCAGGTTGGCGATGATCAGGTTCTCCTGAAAGCCGGGATCGACGTGGCCCTCGGCGAAGAGCCAGTCGTTACTGGGCGCAGATGCGCCAACCACCGAAGCGGCTCCCGATATATTGCCCGCCTGCCCTGCCGGGAAACTGTTGAAGTAGGTGGGCCGTTCGACCACTACCGGCTGGTCTGAGGTGACGACGGCGGCTACCAGCTGGGATGCGGGTGGTGGGGCAATAGTGCCTCTAGAACCTGCTGGAACGCTCGTTGTCTGAGGAGTGCCGTACACCTGGCCTCCGGCATAGTACGTCGCCGTGACATGGGCCGTGCTGCCTCCCGGTGGGTTTAGAATCGTGATGAACGAGTCGCTGCCCTTGATGGTCGGCAGGTCAGCGAAGTAGAAACTCGTATTCAAATGGGTAGCTCCAATCACGTCCGTGCCGCTGCTCGACCCGAAGAAGTTAACGTAGTACAAGGGCCGTTCGACCACTACCCCGCTGCATGATGAGGTATTCGTGACCTTCACAATAGTCGAGACATAATCCACGCTGCTTGAATTCTGAGCAATGCCCAGATCAGCGTTGACCGACTCGGTATAGCGAGTATTTTTCGGGACCACACGCGAAACATTGACGGGGCTTTTGCCGGTCAGCAGGTAATCAAAATTGATATTACAGGCGTTGCTGGGATTGGGATTTTCCACTGTCAGCCATTGCTGGAACCCCTGGCCAACTTTTCCCTCCGCGAAGTACCAGGTCTGGCTGACCGGAACTTTGCTCGGTGGCGGTGTCGGTGAGGGAGTTGGCGATGGCGTATTTGTCGGACTGGGCTGCGGCTGCGGGATCCCGTTATTTACGCCCTCGCCCAATTTCCTGGCGAATTCCTCAGTGAACCAGAGGTTCCCGTTCTTATCTAGGGCCAGTCCATCATGGGGGTGAGCATTCAACTGGTATTGATCCCCATTATCAACCATATACATGGCGAAGTAGCCGCCACCGGGAACATAAGCGCCCACACGGGCATTTTCGGCGTCATCGAACCAGATCGTACCCTGATTGTCTACCGCTATACCGGAAATATGGGTATTGCAACCTGGCGCGCAGGAAGCCGGGGGCACAATATATTTGGTCACCCCATTGCTGGTACCTGGCGAGGCCTGGCTGATCACCAACTTTCCGATTTCCCCGTCAGGCCCTTCCGTCCACCAGATATTGCCGGATGTATCATAGGTAATCATGTGCGGAGTATCGGCTCCGCCAGGAGGAGGGTTGGTACCATACTCATTAATGGTATTATTCTGCATGGTGCCACTGGAGGTGGGAATGAAGCTGCCAATTTTGGCTACGCTGCTACTGTTTTCCGTAAACCATATCGCGCCCGTGGTAGGATCGGGGCCGGTAATGCCATAGGGCCGGCTAGCGGCGCTTGGAGTAGGAGTTTCGTGGAACTGCTGTGATACGGGGTCGAACTCGCCAATCTGATTGGCCCATTCTTCTGTGAACCAGAGGTGCCCATAGTGGTCAAAAACCAGGTCGAACGGGCTGGCTTGAGGTGTTGGTACCGCCCACTGATTCCAGGTCCCATTGCCGGGGCTATATTCACCGATTGCATTGGTGATTGGTTCAGAGAACCAGATATTGCCGCTACCATCAACGGCGAGAAAGAACGGGCTGGAATATCCTGCCGGTAATGCAATATCCTGTAGCGGCTGGCTTCCAGAATTAAAGCCATTTGCGGCGTATTCAGTCAGTCTTCCTGTGGTGGAAGGAGGGGGATTGCAAATTGGCCATCCCCATACGTAGGCGTCACACTGCGGGTCTGCGACCCATATATTGCCACTGAGGTCAAAGCTAATCCCCCAGGGGTTCATATCGGACTGTGGCAAATAAACCTCGTTAATGGTTGGGTCGGCGTGCGCAGCTTGATGCGTCGTGATCAGTACCAGCGAAAATATGCCAATACTGGCGAGCACGAAAAAGAGGGCGAGAAAAAGACGAGTTTTACCATTGAATGCATTGCCTAAAAAGGAAGAGAGGCCGGTCGCCGTTGCCCGGCAGCTATTGTGGTTTCCAAGCATACGGTTTTCATTAACTCCTGACATTTGAGATGTATGTTTTTTCGCCTGGCACCTATCCGTCGTCCTACCCGCCCTCACCTAGGCGGCGTCCGGTGTTTCAGACTCAAGCAGGACGTGTCGAAACGGATTCATCATATCTCAAGTGATTATGCTTCATTGATGGGCTTGAGGCAAGACACAAAGGTATCAATATTCCAATCTATTGGTTCTCTATTCGGGAGCAACCAAATTAAAGGGCGACGTCTAATGTGAGAGGTATTGTTCCAATTTGGTGAGTAGCGTGTCTAACTGGAAAGGCTTGGCTATCCAGTCACGAGCGCCGGCAACCGCGCTGGCGGAACGAACACGGCTGTCTGCGGTCATGATAATAATGGGCAGATGCGCATATTGCGCGTTCTGGGAGAGTGCGGCGGCGATTTCATAACCTGAAAGTTGTGGCATCATTAAATCGAGCAGGATGAGAGAGGGCAGGTGTTGAGGGCCTGCTTGTTGTAGAAATGGCACCACTTTTTTACTATCCGATAAGCCTACGCCCGTGTATTGCTCTGATTCCAACAGAAACAGTAAAACGGAAACGATGGCTTCGTCATCATCGATGATCAGCACGTATGGAGTGTTGGGCGCGTGCGGCAATTCAGCATATTGTTGTTGCTGTTTGGAGACGGAGAAAGCAAGAACGCCTGACGCCTGAGCATTCACACGTTGTGAATCCAACATAGAGTTCTCCAATCCATCGGCATCCCTTATATACTTTTGCACTACTCTATTATAACTCGGGAAGCAAGAGGGGATTGTAGGCATCCCCTGTCCCTACAGGACGCCCGCGCCAGGCTTCTCAAAGTATTTTGTTAAGGATCATTTCTTGCGTCTATGCAATACGCCTGCGACTCCGAGTAATGCCAGGGAGAGGGCGTAACAAGCGATCATCAGTAGTGCTAAAGGATTGAACCCTGCCAGTGATGAGGAGAACGATGAACCGGAACCCCCACTGTTCAAAGCATTTCCCAAGCTAGAGGCTCCCGAGCTATTGGATCCATTGGAGGGTGTAGCATTGCCTCCGGGTGTGCCGGTTGGGGTCGGCGTGCTTCCGACAGTTGATGTTGGGGATGGCGAAGGTGATGGTGATGGTGAGGGGGGCGCCTGGGTTGGAGAAGGCGAAGGCGCAGGTGATGGCGTGCTGGTTACAGTTGGCGTAATGGGTACGGGAGTCTGGCCAACCGGTGTCGGCTGTGTTCCGCCGCCGGTACTGCCGCTCGAACCGGTAGGAGTTGCGCCTGGTGTTGAAATTGTAACAGGGGCTGTTGACCGGGCCTTGCCCAGAGAAGCAGCATCGAGTACAATATCGACGGCCGCGACGTGATTGGTTTTGCTATCGCGAGCGACTATGATATTATGTCCAATATGCCAGATATCTCCGTCTCCTGTCCAAATCGTTACAGTGAAGGCCCCATGAGCATCTGCCTGTGTGGTGAGAGCATTTCCCTGTTGGTCCACAAGTACTTGCATGCCATTATACATAAAGGAAACTTTGCCATGATGACTGAATCCTTGCCCACGCAAATGGACAGGTTGGCCCGGCAGGAACGGACCCTTGTCGAGCAGATTTAAGGATAGGCCAGGTGTGGTTGTAATAGTCGATGCTGCCGTCGCCTGGCTAGTTGTCCCAGGCTCAGCGCTTGCCACACGCGAGGAGGTGTCACCAGGTAAAGCGGGCGAGAACCAGTTCAGGCTGAAGGCTGTCAGCAACAAAAGTGAACAGGTCACGAAGATTAAGAGCAGCGTACCAAATAGCCAGAGTATAAATTCAATACGTCCAGGAAGCAGCAGCCACCAGCGTACGCGATCAAGAGGATTGAGAGTGATAGTCTTCTGTCGCCTTTTTTTGCGCAAGGTAGGATCGGCTATCAGCCGGGCGTGGGATGAATTGATGGCCTTGCCCGCCGTCCATGATGCTGTATCATCCTCAATTATTCCGTTCTCTTGAGCGTGCGGGACCAGGGCGCGCGAAATCGTGTTAGGGACGAGAGTAGAGGAGACGAGGGGGTGGAACCCTTGAGGTAGCTCTGGTGGGACGTCTACTGGGAGAAGGGGATGGGGTTCTTGAGATCGCGCTGTGGGGTGCTTAAGCGCGGATATGGATCCAGGTCCACCTACTCCTACATAAACATCGGGAAGTGTATCGATCTCCTCTATTGAGAGTTGGGACCCACGCTGGAATTGTACCGGCGAGAGTTCTGTCATGCCGACCTCGTCGAGGCGCAGAGAAACTGGTTGGTGAGGTGTGGCCGGTACTTGCTCGATCGATCGTGCAGGTGGAGGAGTCGTATCGATTTCATCGATGCGAGGCAGGCGACGTGTCTCGCGCACATTTGACGATGAGGTCACTTGCGGGAGCGTGGGTGTCTCGGGTACCAGCAGTGAGAGTGATGGCAGGCTGGTGCCAACTGCATAGTTTTCCGATTCGTATTCCCAGATGGTTGAAGCTGCTTGTCTGGCCCGCTCTAACTCAAAGGAACTGTTCGCCGCGCGAGCAATGGAGTCCTGGGGAGGAATGGGTGTGATTGGATTCGGGTGTTTTTTCAATGGCGATGATGCTGACGAAGACACGTTCGACTGCCGTTGTTGTCCCTTAGCCTTGGAACGCGGCGGTTCGATAGGGGGCGCATAAACAGCAGGATCGATCCAGACGGACGCGCCGGTGGGAAGATTATTAAAGGGAGAAGTATCTGTTTGCCAGCCATCTGGCTCAATATCAATCTGCATACGCCATTTCTTTCACTAGCGGCGCGCCGGATAAACCGGCTGCGGGGACGATCAACCGGGTGGGCGCGAAAGATTTGAAGTACTCCACGCCGTTTCTCTGAAGCCCCTACACACCAGCACTCTACCTACTCCGATACTCCATCTTATGGTTCATATCTACTGCAAATAAACGGAGCCCTGTTGGATTTTCGGACGTGTGCCAGGAAGTCCCATAGCCGGAACTGTGGAAATATCCACATGGCCGGGAAAAAATTTACAGGTAAATAGAACGGTATTGATTAAAAGCCAATCGGTGATCGCGAATGTAGAGGCTATTGATGGAATTTCATGTAAATACTTTTTGATTTTCAGGTGATCTTGATTATTTGGCATAATTCTTGCACTAGACATGAATAGGGGGGATAAACCGGAAAAATTTCGGGTATTCGGGTTGCCTGAATCAATCCCCACGGTTACCAATTCACGGAAGTGTGTGGATGTGTACGAAGCCATGAGCCGATTCATTGGCCCCGGTGGTCAGCAAGTACACAGAGGAAAAGTAGAAGGAGATGAATTCTATGGTAGCCATTGCAAAAAGGGCATATGCTGATTCAGATTTCAAGTGGTTGGAAGAGGAAGACGATGTAGCGCTTTTCAGTGAAGAAGACGAGGACAATGAGGTTGGAACGGGCGGTGACAATATAGTGGATAATGCCATTCGCCAGTACCTGGCCGAGATAGGGCGTTATCCGCTCTTGACGGCAGAACAGGAGACGAGCCTGGCGCGGCGTATAGCGGATGGCGATATGGAGGCGCAACAGCGATTAGTAGAGGCGAACCTGCGCCTGGTGGTAAGCATTGCTAAACGCTACAATAATCACGGTATTGGCCTGCTGGACCTGGTGCAGGAAGGAAATCTGGGCCTGATTCGCGCCGTGCAAAAATTCGATGCCGACCGGGGCTTCCGTTTCAGTACGTACGCGACCTGGTGGATTCGCCAGGCTATCAGTCGGGCCGTGGCCGAGCATACGCGCGCGATCCATGTACCGGTACATGTCGTAGAAATGATCTACAAAATTAAGCGGATCACGCGCCAGCTCTACCAGGAGTTAGGGCGTGATCCGCTGCCCGAGGAGATTGCGGCCGCGGCCCGGCTGACTAAGGAGCGGGTGGTAGAGCTGCAAAATATGGCAGAGACGCCTATTTCTCTGGATGCACCCCTTATCGACGATGAGCAATACCACCTGGCCGATACGCTGGAGGATACGAGTACGACGGCTCCAGCCGATGCAGCCACCCACCAGGCCCTGCGCGCGCAGATATCTTGCGCCCTCGAAACCCTCAACGCGCGTGAGCGGCAGGTGATCGAGCTGCGCTATGGCCTGCAAGATGGCTATTGTCACACGCTGGAGGAACTGAGCGCTTTCTTTAAACTGACGCGCGAACGCATCCGCCAGATCGAGGTAAAGGCCCTACGCACGCTGCGCCAACCCATCCAGGTCCGGCTGCTGCGCGATTTCGCCTAAATGTAGGGCGAATTACCGGTCGAGTGAACAAGAATGCCCCTGATGAATTTTAACAACCGACTCAGGTAATTTCCTCATCCTACAGAGCTTTGGTCCAGGGGCCGGCCAGGTGGCCTCAAATGACTTAACTGCCAATCCCCTGGCCTAAATGCATTTACCTTGATGTGTTAGTCCCTGGTGATTATACTACTCTTGCCGCAAGCGGCAGGGGTCGGAGTCTTTAGTGAATCCGTATAGGGGATTGAAATCGTCTAGCACGCTGAGGAAGGCTCCTACGACATCTGCGTCGAACTGCTTGCCCGCGCAGGCAAGCAGTTCTTTCCTGGCCTCACTGACTGGCATAGCCCTACGATAAGGCCGGGTTGAGACCATGGCATCATAGGCGTCCACGACCGCGAGGATGCGGGCGCTCAATGGAATGTTCTCACCCGCAAGGCCGAGTGGATAGCCCTTTCCGTCCCAACGTTCATGATGGGCCGCGACGATGGTGGCAAGGTAGTCGAAGATGCCTCCCACCTGTTCCAATATCTGGCGGCCAATTTCCGGGTGGCTGCGCATCACGCTCCATTCTTCCTCGGTTAATGGGCCTGGTTTGTGCAGGATGGCGTCGGGGATACCAATTTTACCGATATCATGCAGCAGCGCACCAAGGCGAATCAGGTGCAGTTCTTCCTCTGGACGCTGCAATTTGCGAGCCGTGGCCTCGGCAAGTTGCACAATGCGATGCGCGTGCGCATTTGTTCTACGATCATGGGCGGCAGCCGCGGCGGTAAGGGCTTTCACGCCCACTATTTCTGTTGTATAGCTGTCGAAAGGAACAAGTCCGTCCTGTGTAATGATCAGGTGATCATTCTCGACATCCGCCACACAGACGCGATTCCTGCCCGTATGTTTGGCGCGGTACATGCCGTGATCGGCGCTCTCGATCAATGCTTCGCGTGTGGTGCCATGCAGTGCGTATACCGCTATGCCTATGCTGGCGGTAATGGCTATTGGCACGGGAACAGCAGTGTCTTCAGATTGCCAGAGGCAAGGTTGCGTGCTGATCGCGCCCAGCAGGCGCTCGGCGACCTGATTTGCCGCGAGTAAGTCCGCTCCAGTCAGGACGATGGCAAACTCCTCTCCACCGTAACGCCCGGCAAAATCTTCCAGGCGCAGGGCGCTCCGCAAACGGGCGCCAACTTCACGTAGGATGGCATCACCTGCCCGGTGTCCCCAGGTATCGTTTACGTGTTTGAAATGATCCAGGTCGACAAATAGGATGGCGAATGAGCCCTGCGAGCGCTGGCAGCGCGATACTTCCTCATCGATCCTGCTCATCACCGCGCGATGGTTGGGCAGTCCTGTGATAGGGTCGGTGATGGCAGCGCTGGCTTGTTCGCGATAGAGCCTGTCCAGTTCTGCAACCAGTAGCTGCTGCTGCTGCACCAGTAGCTGCTGCTCGTTGTAGGCCTCTTGCAGCCTGGCGCGCAAACTAATTTCGCGGTCGTTGAGGCGGCGCTGCTCGTTCAAAAGGGCATTGACGCGCGGTAGTTCGCCAACGATCCATCCCAGCGCGAGCGCAACGGCAGTGATGATTATCACCAGGGTGGTCCAACGTTCATTAGGGATGAGTGTGGGGAGCCATGATTGGGATATCGTGGTCCAGATGCCGGTACAGGAGGCAATTGTGCCCACCGCTACCATGCTCAAGAGCAGTAACCCCTGCTTGATCGAAGTACGCATGTGTCGCCTATGACGCAAAATAAGCCAGGGGACAAGCAGGAACATCTGGATGACTGAGAAGACCCAGACCACCGTTGTAGCAGCCTGCAACAAATTGTAGATTTCAAAAGCCAGCTCGGCAGGTGGGATGATCTGCTCGAAGATGCCTGGAATGGCCACGAAAGAGAGAATTGTCACTATTGCTACAATGGCCGCCTGGACAGTAATGCTATTGATGGGAACGCCATGCCGGTTCAGTTTTGCCAGCCGGATGGGTAAACGACGATCTGCGGCAACGACTACCAGCAGTCGCGAAAATAGCAGGATATAGGCGGCCACGATGGCGACCTGGCTCAAGACCAGTACTATTGAGACGATGCTGGCGGCAGATGAACCAAGGGTAGCGTTGATGGCCTGCACATTTGCTATCATTGCTCCCGATTGGCTCGGTGGTATGATGACCATAATGCCAAATGTGCCGAATACATAAGCGATAAAGGAGATGGCGGTTCCCCACCAGACATAACGGCTGGCTCGTTTGAAGCCCACTTTGCCACCATGTATCTCTCCACCCATGATGATGGGAATATTAGCGCCAAGCAATGCGAGTACAATCAATCCATAGAGACCCGAGTTCGACATGGCCGGACCCCAGGTAGAAGGGATGTCGAGGGCTATAGCTGCCGGATGGCCGCTCTCTAGCCACCAGATCCCAGCCGCTCCGATTAACACAAAAACTGCCAGGTAAAGAGAGGTGAGAGCCAGCAACACCCGTTTGACCCATGTTAAGGGGAAGCAGTTTATCGCAGTGGCGACAAGCAGAACCAGCATCGTTGCGAGGCACTGCTGCGCGGGAGTAGTAAACCATCTGGGAGCAAGATACTGCACGAAGACAATACAGGCCTCCACCACCGAAACAACCGCCAGCACGCCGGGCAACCAGGCGCAAAAGGCGAAGAAGAAACACCACCTGGTACCCAGAACACGCTTTGCCCACAAATATGGGCCGCCCTCGCCGGGGAAGCGCAGCGCGAGCCACCTGGTGAAGAACGCGCACGGCACGAGGAATGTCAGCAGGCCGAGTGTCCAGTAGAAAAAAGCTGTCAGGCCTGCGAACTGGACACCATTATTGTTATTGATAAACAACACGGTCAGGGCCATAAAAACTGACAGATCGCGCAGTCCAAGCACAGCCGGCAATTGTTGGTTGCGCTGTTCCGGGGAAAAGGTAATCTCGCCTTGATTATCTCGATTACCTCGACCACCCACATCTCCCGAAAACTGTGTGGCGGGCCTGAATGCCTGAGGTGTCGAGTTCGCAGCCATAGCTATTGCTCCAATATATCTGCTTCAAGCCATTATTGTAAGATCACGCAAGGTTCACGCTCGCGCCTTTACATCGTGCTATCGGCAGATGGGAGTATTATCAATAGAGTAAGCAAGCGGCTACAGATAAAAATAGATGTGGTAAGCTTTCCCTACTCGCGGGCGGTACTTTCCAGTAGTGCGGTCACTTTTTTTCTGGATGTTCGTTTATGAAATATGGACTGTTGCTTGATGTAGCAGAAGTGGCGAGCGGAAGAAGACGAAAGTGTACGGAGGTATCCAGCACCTGCTTGCCCCCACATGGATGCATTCCTGGTACCCATTCAGGTGATAGAGAGTATAGCTGATGGTGATTAAAAATAAGGTTGAGCAGGCGGTGTCACACGGCACATCCCTGGCGGAGAGAGCTGGCTGGGCTACTGGCGGCTGGCTATTTGGCGCTCTGATGTTTGTTTGCGCGGTCGCCTTTGTGATCAGTACGCTGCTCATGCTTGCTCCTCTCTCGCAAGTGCCATCTCCTCTTCTTCAATTGCCGCTGAGCAGGCTGGCAGCGGGGATAGCCTTCTGGCTGCTCAATCATCTCCACGCTTTCGCCAACCTGCAGGCACAGCTGGGAGGAGATACTGTAGCCTTCCTGATCCTTCTCGCGGTTGCCTTTATCATCTATGGTCTCTGTGCGCTGCTAGTCTCTTTACGAGCGCCTGAAAACAAAAATAATCGCTGGCTGCTCCTGGTATGGTTCACAACGCTGGTGGCAGGATTGCTTTTGATGCTTGAGGGAGCATCACTTTCACACGATGTTTTCGTGTATACCGGTTATGGCCGTCTGATGCTTGTCTATCACGTTAATCCCTATTTTGTGCCACCAGATCAATTTCCGCACGACCCACTGTACCATCTGAATGGCTGGACAAATTCTACAGCCGCCTATGGTCCGCTCTGGCTGCTCGTCTGCGCGGTAAGCGAATTGTTCGGCGGGACTGATCCTATACGCTATGTCCTCTTCTTCTGCTCCCTCGGCCTGGCAGCGCACTTAGTGAATACGCTGCTCGTCACAAATATACTGCGGGCGATGGGCCGTTCGCGGCGCACCGTTCTACTCGGCACGCTGCTGTATGCCTGGAATCCGCTTGTGCTTTTTGAGGCCAGCAATGGTGGCCACAATGATATTTTCATGATTACCTTTATATTGTTGGGCATTCTCTTCGCCGTTCGTGCCGAGAAGAGGGGTCAGATGGGGCTGCGGGATTACGTTTTGCCGGTAGTGGCCTTTACATTGGCGGCGCTGGTGAAATTTACTCTGGCTCCGCTCGTGGTACTATTCATTGTTCTGCTGATTTTCTACCGCCTGCGCCAGATTTCATGGCCGTTCTCTGATCAGGATGGTCAATTATCGGGCGCGATGAGCCGGCCATCACACGGGGCCGATAAATCGACCCCGCGTCCATTACCGAAGTATTCTGTTAAAGTGCATAATCGGCCCATACAGGCGGTGGGCGATGCCCTTTTAGCGATCAGGACGGATGCGGCAACGAAGGAAGCGACCAGGCGGGTGCTGGGCGCGGCAGTTTACGCGAGCATTATCAGTGCAGTTGTGGTGCTGCTTTTTTATGGGCCTTTTTTCACCGGTCATAGTGTTCATAGCATTATCCAGAGTTTTACCTCGCCGCCCTCCTCAACAGGGGCGCATAAGTCGATGCTGGATGCCGCGCAGAGGTGGCTCGCCGGGCACCCCTTACCGCATAACACACTACAGTATAAGGTAGTTCATGAATTGAGCAGCCACAAGGTATGGACTCTTATTAACGTTGTGGTGTTGGCGCTGGGGATGCTGGTAGGAATGGTGTGGATGTGGAAGGCGCCGCGGGTGCGCACATTTGTAATGGCGTCGCTGCTGGTACTGGAGGCATTTCTGCTGGTTGCGCCGTGGTTCCTGACCTGGTATATTGCATGGCCGGTAGCTCTGGTTGTTGTATGCTTGCCGGTGTTATATGAGCCCAAAGGACGCGCATTGCAGGCATTCGCGCTTGTATTTTCCGCGTCGGCTTTCCTGCTCTACCTCTATAATGGCGCTCCTCCTGGCTATATATGGAACCCTGGCAGCTGCGTGGTAACATATGGCCCACCGGTACTGGCATGCTTGATTTTCCTGGCATTGCCTTTTACACGACGGGTTGGACAATACGCGGCGGCATAGATTCTCCCTCCATATGCTACAATATCCCTGAGATATTATGAAAGACTATGCCTACTACAAATCGGTATTTGGTAACCGCCCGATGCCGTTTGCCTATGTTGATCTTGATCTGCTCGAGCAAAATATAGGCCAGGTAGTCACTCGGGCCGGGGGAAATGAGGAGAAAACGGGAAAGCGCGTGCGGCTGGCATCCAAGTCCTTGCGCTGTGTCGCCATTACGCGGCGCATCCTGTCGTTCGATCCATGTTTTCGAGGTCTGATGTGCTTTACGGCCAGGGAAGCCGTGTACCTGGCGGGGCTTGGTTTCGATGACCTGCTGCTCGGCTACCCGGCTTATAACGAACAGGATATCGCGGCAATTGCGTGCGCGACGGCAGAGGGGGCACACATCACGTTGATGGTTGATTGTCTCGAACACGTGGAGCGGGTCGAGAAGATAGCCCGGCGGCATGGAGTGCGGCTACCATTGTGCCTGGAAGTTGATATGTCGCTGGATGTGCCTGGCCTGCACTTTGGCGTCTGGCGATCTCCTTTACGCACGGTTGAGCAGGCGCGGCCAGTGGTCAGACGGATTCTGGCGTCAGAATGCGTGTGGCTGGATGGCTTGATGGGCTATGAAGCGCAGATCGCGGGCGTAGGCGATAATTTCGTGGGGCAAACAGTCAAGAATACGCTGGTGAGACAGTTGAAGCGGCGCTCCATCCGCGAGGTTGCTAGAAGACGTGCCGCGCTGGTTGAGATGATCGGCTCGTATGGGGTTGCGCTGCGTTTCGTGAACGGCGGTGGGACGGGCAGCATCGACAGCACGCGAGCAGAGGATGTGGTCACGGAGGTCA
This sequence comes from Ktedonobacteraceae bacterium, assembly GCA_035294305.1. Lineage (GTDB taxonomy): Bacteria > Chloroflexota > Ktedonobacteria > Ktedonobacterales > Ktedonobacteraceae > DASRBN01. Next base: position 163,028 of record DATGLD010000030.1, read on the forward strand.
CCGTGGGATCGGCGTTCTACGCTCCGGCCCTCTTCGATAATTACCGCAATTTCCGCTATCAACCTGCCGCGGGCTTCGCCATCGAGATCGTGCGGCACCCGCAGCCATCCATCTATACGTGTCTGGGCGGCGGTTATGTTGCCTCCGGCTCCGCCGGTCCAGAAAAGCTGCCCCAGCCCTATTTGCCGCAGGGAGCCGCACTGGAGGTGCTGGAGGGAGCAGGAGAGGTGCAAACGCCTATACGTTATAATGGGCCGCTAGCGCTTACAATCGGCGACCCTATCTTCTTGCGTCATAGCAAGGCCGGGGAGCTTTGTGAACGCTTTACGCATTTGCTACTTGTCCAGGACGGAGCGGTCGTAGACGAGGTAACGACTTATCGCGGTGATGGGCAGTGTTTTCTGTAGGAACAGTGGCTTGTTCCTGTCCTGCGCTCCAGGGGCGGTGAAAAATCTGTATACATCAGGAGGGTAGACAGATGGCTCTAAGCAATAGAGAGGCCTCACGTCAGGCACGCTGGCATAACTGGTCGGGGTCCGTTCGCGCGACTCCACGGCAGATCGTGAAGCCGGGCAGTATCACCGGTCTGGTGCGTATGATCGAGCAATTTGGGCGCGAGGGACGCCAAGTGCGAGTGGTTGGTTCTGGCCATTCATTTACGCCATTAGCACAGACCGGTGATATATTGATGTCGCTGGACGACCTGCAAGGGGTTGACCAGGTCGATGCCGAACATGGCAGAGTAACGGTGCTGGGTGGAACGAAGCTGAAGCAGCTGGGCGACGTGTTGTTTGCGCATGGGCTGGCGCAGGAGAATCTGGGCGATATCAATGTGCAGAGCATCGCCGGCGCTATCAGCACGGGTACGCATGGCACCGGAGTACGCTTTGGCTCGCTGGCGACGCAGGTTGAGGGATTGACCCTGGTAACGGCATCAGGCGAGTTGCTTGAATGCTTACCCGGACAGAATGCTGAAATATTCAAGGCTGCCCAGGTATCGCTGGGAACACTGGGCGTGATCGCGAAGGTGACGCTGCGGGTTGTGCCGGCCAAACGGCTGCATTACGTAGGCCAGCGCAAGAAGCTGGCCGATTGCCTGGATCACCTGGAGCAATATAGGCAGGAGAATTCGCACTTCGAGTTTTTCTGGTTTCCCTATACCGAATGGGTGCAGGCCAAATTCCTCAACGAAACGGATGAGCCATCGAGCAAGAATACTTTGTGGAGCAACTTCAATAAAATCGTGCTGGAAAACTGGGTCTACTGGCTCCTTTCGGAATGCTGCCGCGTGGCCCCTGACCTCTCAAAGACGGCGTGCCATATTTCAGCGGCCAGCATTTCTCATATTGACGAGGTCAACTATAGCCACCTGCTGTACTCGACGCCGCGCATGGTGCGTTTTCAAGAGATGGAGTACAATATTCCGGCGGAGCACACGAGGGCAGTAATCACTGAAATCCAGGAGTGCATCAATCGCGAGCAGTTCCAGGTTCACTTTCCAATCGAGTGCCGTTTTGTCCACAGGGACGATATCTGGCTCAGTCCGGCCTACGAACGCGATTCGGCCTATATCGCGGTACACATGTATCGAGGTATGCCCTATCAATCCTATTTCGAGCACATCGAGGAAATTTTCCGGCGCTATGACGGCAGGCCGCATTGGGGCAAGATGCACACGCGCACGGCGGAGGAGCTGGCGGGGCTCTACCCGCGCTGGCACGATTTCCGGCGTATTCGGGCCAGGCTCGATCCGCAGGGGATGTTTCTCAATGATTACTTGCGCAAGCTGTTCGATACCGCTGGTTCTCTATCTGAAGAGGCCGCCAGGACTCAACAGAATGATGTAATAAGCACGGATTGATTTTTCTCTGCGCAGGTTATAAATTCATCGATGCCAGAAAATCGTTGACCGTTTGTCGCTCGATGTTTGTCTTCTCGGCGTATTTCAGGATTTCCTCTTTTTGCCGGGCGTACATCTGTTTGATCAGTTCGCTCTTGGATGGGTCGATGCCCCTTGGTGAAGACTGGCCGATTTCGTAGAGAAAGCCGATCATGTCCAGCAGCTTCAATTCATTGTGCAGGGCCTGGTCTTCTTCAATGCCAAATGCTTGCAGGATATCGTTCTGGATGGAATCGATGGCCTCTTTGACGGCAGCAGTTTTGAAAAAGGGCAGGATATCTCCAATGACGGCTTCATGCACATCGTGCATCAATGCCAGCGTAACGAGGCGGTCGCGTTTTTCCTGCGGATAAGAATGAAACGCCGACCAGTAGAGCACCAGGAAGGCGACGGCGACGGTATGCTGCCCAACGTTCCAGGTGCCAAAGCCGGAAACGCTATAGACCCTGGGGATGTTGAAGATGTTCATCAGGAAGTCCAGGTTGGGATTCTTCGAGACGTGGCCCAGCATGCCCTGGGGTGTAAAGATGTTTTCGTAGTCAATGTGTTCGTCCATACTATTCTCCAGGAAAGGCCGATCAATCGGCGGTGGGCGCGATGAATCAGCCCCTACACATACTCGTTCTATGATCTATTCTTTTTCAAATCGGCGCACATGGCTTATTATACATGGTTCTTGTGGCGTTGGGGCCATACAAACTATCTCTATTCGGTTGTCACAGTTCATCACCCATGCAGCAGGACAGTATAATTCATAATAGTTATCAATCCGCGTGAGCAAAGAAAGGATTTATTGACATGCCGGTGGATTTTGGCATTATCGCTCCCCAGGGATGGCGACTGGACCTGGTAAGTATTCCCGACCCGGTGGATGCCTATGAAGCAATGACGCGCGTGGTGCAGGAAGCCGAGCGCCTGGGCTTTGTTTCTGCCTGGCTCTACGACCATTTTCATACCATTCCGGCTCCGGTGCAGGAAATAACATTCGAGTGCTGGACGAGTTGCGCGGCTCTGGCCCGCGATACACAGCGCATCCGTATCGGCCAGATGGTGACCTGTAACAGTTATCGCAACCCCGCGCTGCTGGCGAAGATGGCTAGCAGCGTTGATGTACTCAGCCATGGTCGGCTCATACTGGGTATTGGCGCCGGCTGGTATAAACACGAATATCTTGCCTATGGCTACCCCTACCCGAGTACTCACGAGCGTTTGCAGCGTTTGCACGAGGCCGTTCAGATTATCCTGGCTATGTGGACGCAGGAGGAACCAGCATTCGAGGGAACATACTATTCAATTCAGGGTGCCATCAACCAGCCCAAAGGAGCGCAAAAGCCACATATTCCCTTATTGATCGGCGGAGGCGGTGAAAAGGTGACGCTCAGGCTGGTTGCGCGATACGCGGACGCCTGCAACATCGGTGGGGACATATCGACCATCAAGCATAAGCTAGATGTGCTCAGGCAGCACTGCGAGGAGGTGGGACGCGACTACAACAGCATCCGGCGCACGACCTTGATCGATTATTGCGCTATCGCCAACACTGAGGAGGAGGCTATTGCCAAACTGACGCCGCAAGAGCGCCAGAACCTCGATGAGTTGCTACCAGAATCCCTGATTGGCACTCCTGCGCAGATTCGCGAACGGCTGCGGCAATACGAGGAGGCTGGGATACAAGAGATTATCGTCCGATTCGTCGATGCCTTGCAGTTGGATTCGATACGGCTGTTTGCGGAAGAGTGCATGTAGTTCGCATTGCCATCAAAATCTGACTTACAGCCGTCCCAATCTGCGCATCTCGGGCCAGATCAACGCAACCGCCAGCACGACCAGTATCGTCCCTATGCCACCCGCCGCGACTGAGACGACGGGGCCGAATAACTGGGCGGCCAGGCCGGACTCGAAGCCGCCCAGTTCGTTCGAGGCGCCGACGAACAGCGTGTTGACGGCGGCGACGCGCCCGCGCATGGCGTCGGGTGTGCGTGTCAACAGCAGGGTGCTGCGAATGACGACGGAGATGTTATCGAGGCCACCCAACAGGAACAGCATGAACATGGAGAGCCAGAAGGAGGTGGAAATGCCGAAGATGAAAGTTGCGGCTCCAAAACCGGCGACAGCCAGCAAAAGCGTGAGGCCGGCCTTTTTGAAAGGCGGGATATGGGCAAGCGAAAGAGAGATGCAAACGGCGCCTATCGAGGGCGCTGCTCGTAACCATCCCAGGCCGGTTGGCCCGACGCGCAGGATGTCTCTGGCATAGATTGGTAGCAGAGTGGTCGCTCCGCCGAGCAAGACAGCGAAGAGGTCGAGCGTGATGGCAGCGAGTATGACCTGGCTTTTTTTGAGGAATCTGACGCCCTCCAATAACGAGCCGGTAGTCGTTGTTTTCGCCGGTAGCAGCCCCTGCCTTTTCACAGTGATGGGTAAAAGCAGGATGGCGTAGAGCAGAGCGGCTGTGGCGTTGAGGGCGTAGACGAGAGCCGCGCCGCCGCTTACCGCGATGACAAAGCCGCCCAGGGCAGGTCCCAGCACGGCTGCCAGTTGCCAGGAACTGCTCGACCACGTGGCGGCACTGGCGAACACATCCTCCGGCACGATTTGCGGGATCAGCGTCGAGCTAGCGGGATTGCCAAATGCCACGCCGCAGCCGATTAAAAGCAGGCAGGCGTAGATCAGGAGCAGCGGGCCATGCGTAAAGGAGAGCATGGTTAGTCCGATAGAGGCCAGGGCCAGCAGCACCTGCGTGACAATGACGATACGCTTGCGATTGAGGAGATCGGCGAGCTGCCCTGCGGGAAGCGCAAGTAGGATCACAGGAATGATCTGTACCAGCCCGACCCATCCGAGCGCGAGGGCAGAGCCAGTACGCTGGTACAATTCCCAGCCGATGGCGACGTTGATCATCTGCTCGCCAATGGTAGCGATGAACGTGCCGGTGAATAAGAGGCGAAAAGCGCCGAACCGCAGGGCGCGATAGGGATCGTGTTTTGTTTTATGACGCATGCTGCGACTGATTCACGTGGCCCTGCACGTTGTCCTGGTCAGACTCGGCAGGTGCAGGAAGGGACTCTTCTGCGATCGAGCGCAGGCTGATGCGAGCATAGAGGCCGCCGGCGATGGCGAGCAGGCCCATGAAGGTGAAAACGGTGTCGATGGGGCCAAACGTGATGCCGAGCAGGTTGGCATGAAAGCCCTGCAAGACGGTGCTCACGAAGTAACCGGCCAGCACAACGGAGACGAGGGCGGCAAGGCGACCAATCGGGTTGATGACGGCCATGACCCGGCCTACGTACTCGCGGGAGGTGCCGTGCAAGGCCAGAGGTCCGGCGGTGACGATGATGGCAGTGGTGGAGACGCCGAAAAGGAAAGCTGCCGCCAGCGCGATAGGGAAGTTGCTCACATGCGACATGAGGATGACGAACAGGCCAGATGTGATCAGGGAGACCCAGAGGAGCCAGTCCAGGCCGATGCGCTGGCCAATGAATGTAACCAGCAAGGCGCCTACTATGGCTCCAACACCGAAGTCCGCGCCGAATAGCCCGTAATCGCTGGCGGGGGCATGCAAATTCTCGGTAATAAAGAAGTAGCCGAGAGATTGCAGGGCGCCAAAGCCAAGCCAGGTGAGGACCTCAGCGACCAGGATGGTGCGCAGGATACGGTGGTTGATGACGTAGCCCAGGCCATCGAGAAATTCGCGGGAGAAGTGGCCGGCTTCACCGGGCGCCAGGCTGTGAGCCGAGGGTGGCGCCTGGATTGCAAAGATGGCGAAGAGGACGATCATAAATGAACAAGCATCGAGTACCAGAGCCCAGGCGACGCCGAGGCCGAAGACGAGCGCGGCGGCTACAGGTGGGCCAATAATGATTGAGAGTCCCTGGATGGCCTGGCTGGTCTCTAGCGCCTGGTCTTGCTTCTGCTCAGGAACGATATCCTTAATAAGCGCGAACTGCGCAGGGATGAAGAATTGAGCGAAGATGGTAAGTGCGACTACATCAATGTAGACGGCAACAATGCGCCAGAAGTTCTGAAACTGTTCGCTCCCCACAAAAGGAAAGCGGATATTGAGGGCCGCCAACACGAGCATAGTGGCGACAATCGCTTGCAGCATGGCCATGATGATCATGGTGCGCCGTTTATCCCAGCGGTCTACGAAGACGCCTGCTATAGGTCCGACGACAATTTGCGGCAGGGCCGCGGCCAGGACAACACCGCTAACAGCCAGTGGCGCCCAGGATTGACCAGCCGCGAGATAAGAAGCTATCCAGAGTACAAGCGCAGTATCCCAGGCATAGTCACCGATGCTGGAGATGGCCTGCCCCCACCACATCAACGCGAAGTTGCGGTTGATAAATGCGGCCAGGAAGAGGCCCTCCAGACGCCGTTGCATAGTCTTCACCCTGGGTGTAGGTGGAGGCTCTAGCGGCGGAAGCGGGGACGTATACCGTATGGGCGCGCCAACAGGTCTGTAGGGCAGGCGACCATTCATCCAGCGATGTGATTTGTGTGGTCTATTGCGGCCCTTCTCGTGCTGCCTGTTCTGCTCCCTGGGCGGGGTTGCCATGCTGGTAGAATCTCCTTCTATTGAGTTTGCCACATCTTCGAGGCAAGAGGAATCGAAGCATTTACTATGAACTCCATACCGGGGGCAATAATGGCAATTTGCCAATTCATTCGGAAAAATGGGATAAACGTTTTCCCTACAATCTACCCTACCAGCATGGAAATCCTCCTACTTCAAGGTGTAGGAGTTAGTTAAAAGAGTATGCCACATTGCTTTCATTTTATCACACAAACGGGATCGCTATCATGTGATGATAAAGTGCTGGAGAGCCTGGCGCCAACTATCCCCGATCCAGCGCTCTTTGTAATGCGGCATGATTTTCCCGCGCTTGAGTCCAGGAACGCGTGGAATATCTCTCTATCTGGCTCAGCCCATCTTATAGGTCACAAGCCCTTTGGCGACCGTCTTCCCCGATGCGCCCTTGACCTCGACATCCAGGTAGACCAGGTTGCGCCCACGCCGCAATACTGAGGCAATAGCCTGCAGGTCTTCTCGTTCAGCGGCCGCGAGATAAGCCACCGTCAGATTAACGGTGGTGCCACGAAGTTTTGCCGGCACCTCAGCATCCGACCATGCCCCCACCATGGCCGCGGTATCAATGAGCGAGGCAATCGCGCCACCGTGTACGACTGTGCCGATAGTCACAAGCGAATCCGCGAACGGGAGGGATACTATAGCCCGGCCCGGCTCAAGCGAGGTGAGTTGCATTCCCAGGTGTCCCACATATGGTGAGGTAGGGAAAAACTGGCGCATAAAGTCCGCGCCGGAGCGAGGCGATTCCATTGGTGTACTCATATTCTTCGTCTCCTTTTGTTAAAAACAATATGTGCTGCTCTCTTCCTTAAAATTATGCAGCAGAAAGAGGTTAAGATACAGCCTGTATTCCCTTGCTGCTGAGCAAGCGTGGTAATATATAGTAGCAATCCGCGTCTCCTCTTGTCTGGATTGCTGGGGGAAACATGTTTGTAATGTAAAAGAAAGGCAGGGTAACATATGGCAGCCTTATCTCGCTTTCGATGGCCTATTCGCCTGGCAACAATCCTTACGTTGATGGCCGTCATTCCATCGCTCGCGTTCTCGGCCTCTGCGAATGCTTTATCAAGCCCACAACATGAGAGCCTGGTGCAGATGAGCAGCGACCCGTTCACGAATAGCAACAGCCAGCACGCGACTGAGGTCGAACCCGATGTCTATTCCTATGGGCAGACGGTGGTTGCGACCTTCCAGCAGGGGCGTTTTAGTACCGGCGGCGCCTCGGACAATGGTTGGGCTACCTCGCATGATGGGGGCAAGACCTGGATGCATGGCTCGCTGCCTGATCTCACCATCTACTCCGGTGGCAAAGCCTACCACCGCGCCAGCGATCCTGTGGTCGTCTACGATGCCAAACACAAGACCTGGATCATCTCCAGCTATATCTTCGACGAAATCGCCAACCCCAACGCGGTCGCCGTCAGCCTCTCCAAAGATGATGGATTGACCTGGAGCAAGCCGGTCATCATTGTGCAAAATTCGACCGGCATATTTTTCGACAAAGATTGGATCACCTGCGATAACACGCCGAGCAGTCCCTACTACGGGCATTGTTACGATCAATGGGACACCTTCATCAATAACAAAGAATACAACCTTATCCAGGTGAGTACCTCTACGGATGGCGGATTAACCTGGAGCAAACCGGTAACTACCGCCGATAAGGCTAATGGCACGGGCGGCCAACCGTTAGTTCAGCCGGATGGTCGAGTCATCATCCCCATTTTAGGGGAAACGCCAAAAATCTACTATGTGGCCTCCTTCATCTCGATCAATGGGGGCAAGAGCTGGAGCAAGCTGATCAAGGTCTCCTACCAGAAGGTGCTGCCCGAGGAGCCAAGGATGCGCACCAACTATGGTGACCCCACGGCAGCTATCGATAGTTCTGGCAAAGTTTACCTGATCTGGAACGATTGCCGCTTCGAAAAAGGCTGTACCGCCAATGACCTGGTCATGACCACTTCGACCGATGGCATTTCATGGACGCCTGTGGTGCGCATCCCCATTGATCCTATCGGTAGCGGAGTCGATCACTTCAATCCTGCCATAGCGGCGCGAACATTCAATGGTAGCACACACCTGGCCTTGACCTACTATTACTTCCCGGACACCAACTGCTCCGTCTCCACCTGCAAACTTGATGTTGGCTTTATCTCATCAACCGACGGCGGCAAGACGTGGCAAAATAAAGAGCAACTGGCAGGCCCAATGAAGCTTGACTGGTTGGCAAAGACCACGCGCGGCTATTTCGCTGGCGACTATATCGGAACAACAATATTGCCCGATGATGATGCCCTTCCCGTGATCGAAGTCGCCACGCCGCCGGGCGGGGGCCTCCTCCACGAGGCCACGTACACAACGCCTGAGGATGCGCTGTCGTTGTCTGGGATGTAATTAGCTTCTCTCCCCGACGCTTTTTTCGATGAGGGCGAGAGAGCGCTGTCCAGGGAAGGGCGCACCCTTGTGGTCGGCCTCCACACACCCACTTTATTGAAGCATTTTCTGCAACTGGAGAACCGTATTCCAGTTTCTAGCAGTGCCACTGGTTTTCAGCTTTTTCTCTAGCAGAGTGTTGGTCAGTTTTGAACGCCCCTGGCCGTTGGGATAATAGATATACAGCTCCTGGCCGATTAAATAGTACTCTTCGGGGCCTGTATATGCTTGTCGCAACTCTTCCAGGGCAGCGCTTCCGGGGGGAGACGAGAGAAACAGCACGACTGTCCATTTCGATTCTTTCTCCGGCTGGCCCTGAAATGGATTGTTCGCTATAATCTCGCTTAGCTCCGCGGCAGATCGAACTATGACTCTGGCCTGAAAGCCGAATCTCTGGGCGAATCTCTCCTCAATTTGCGCCGGAAGTTGGGCCAGGTCGATATCTTCGCCACTGAATACGACGTTTCCGCTCTGAATGTAGGTGGCAACATCACGCAGTCCCAGCGATTCGAGCAGGGCTTTGAGTTCATCCATGCGTACTGGATGGTTGCCACCAACGTTGATACCGCGGAAGAGCGATACAAACCTGGCCATGTAAGTCTCCTTTATGTAACTTGTGTATAGCGGAGGTATTTAACCTGATATTCGCCCAAATGATCGAATTGATGTCATCCCTGGAGGGATTTAACCTGCGTATAGAGGAGGGGGACCGCAAGGCTTTTTTGTCGGAGGGCGACCTCAAGGGTCGCCCTTACTATGGCGACGTCCCACCTACCCCTGGAGTTTAAAGCTGCCCCAGCAGGTCGTTGAGGCGCTTGACGAAGTTGACGGGGTCATCCAGCTTTTCGCCCATGCTGAGAACCGACTGGTCAAAGAGGATGTAGGCCCAGTCGCTAAAGCGCTTCTCATCGCTTTCATCCTTCAATTTGGTAATGATGGGATGGTGCGGATTGATTTCCAGGATGGGCTTGTCATGTGGCACCGGCTGGCCGGCTGCTTCCAGCATGCGCGCGAGACTTGGATCGATGCCATATTCATCGATGACCAGGCAGGCGGGCGAGGTGGTGAGGCGATTAGTGGTACGCACGTCTTTGACCTTTTCGCCCAGCACTGTCTTGATGCGCTCGAGCAGGCCCCTGGCTTCGCCGGCGGATTGCTTTTCTTCCTCTTGTTCCTGCTCGTTTCCCAGCTTCGACAGATCTATCTCGCCGCGTGAGATAGATTGCAGCTGGACTCCGTTGAACTCAGTGAGTTCGGGGATGACGAAATGATCAACGGGGTCAGAAAGTAGCAGGACCTCGACACCTTTCTTTTTGAAGATTTCAAGTAGCGGGCTATCTTTCGCCGCGGCATAGCTGTCGGCGATGAGATAGTAAATCTTGTCCTGCCCGTCTTTCATGCGAGAGACATATGTTTCGAGCGAAACATCCTGTGTGGCATCGGCAGAGGCGGTTGAGGTGAAGCGCAGCAGTTTGGCGATAGTTTCACGATTGGCCGCATCTTCCACCAACCCCTCTTTGAGCACGCGGCCAAATTCTTTCCAGAACTGCGCGTATTTCTCCTTCTCACCGCTTGCCAGGTCGGAGAGCAGGCCCAGGACTTTCTTCGTCGCATTGTTGCGCATCGTATCGATCAGCCGGTTATGCTGCAACAATTCGCGCGAGACGTTCAGAGGCAGGTCGCTGGAGTCGATGATGCCGCGCACGAAGCGCAGGTACCTGGGCATCAGTTTCTCGGCATCGTCCATGATGAAGACGCGGCGCACATAGAGCTTGACACCATGATGAAATTCGCGCGCATAGAGATCAAATGGCGCATGAGCGGGGATATAGAGCAGCAAAATGTACTCTTGCGTGCCTTCCATGCGACTGTGGATATAGGCCAGGGGATCTTCGAAATCATGCGAGATGTGCTTGTAAAATTCATTATATTCCTGCACGCTGATCTCGACCCGCGGGCGCGTCCACAGGGCCGAAGCGCGGTTGACCACCTCGTCCTCATTCTGATCTTTCCCCTCGGCCTTCATGACGATGGGGAACATGATATGGTCGGAGTACTTGCGAATGATCGAGCGCAGGCGATAGCCGCTGAGCAGTTCGTCTTCGTCCTCGCGCAGGTGCAGGATGACATCTGTGCCTCGTGTGGGCTTATCGACGGTCTCCAGGGTATATTCACCCTGGCCACTGGACTCCCAACGCACGCCCTGACCGGCGCTCAGCCCGGCGCGGCGCGTTATCAATGTGACGTGATCGGCGACGACAAAAGCGGAGTAGAATCCGACGCCAAACTGCCCGATGAGGTTGGCATCCTTCTGCTGGTCGCCGGTCAACGATTGGAAAAACTGGCGCGTGCCCGAACGCGCGATGGTACCAATGTTCTCCACCACCTCGTCGCGGTTCATCCCGATGCCATTGTCTGAGACGGTGATAGTACGCGCATCTTTGTCATAGGAGACACGAATTTTGAAGTCATTGTCGTTTTCATAAAGCTGCGGGTTGGAGAGCGCATCGAAGCGCAGGCGGTCAATGGCGTCCGAGGCGTTGGAGATCAACTCGCGCAGGAATATCTCCTTATTGCTATAGAGCGAGTGGGCCAGCAGGTTGAGCAATTGCTGGACTTCGGCCTGAAAGCCAAGTGTTTCCTTGTGGGTATCCGTTGTCATCATAACACCTCCCAATTCCAAATGATGCAATTTTTGATTTTCAATGTAAAAATATGACCGGTTCGTGATGTTGGTATGTTTCTGTCCTGCACAGGGCAGCAAGGTACGAGTTAACTCGTACAGATGAGCGCTGCTTCATAGATGAGGTTGACACGATTCATTATACCAAAAAATTGAAGAATGATAAAGGAGTGTAGCGGAATTATAGGGAGATTGACCAGCAGCCATCAACTGACTCGACTGGTTCAATCCCCTGAGCGCGGTCGTAACTTTGCCAGGCGGTCTTTCACCTGGTCCAGCATCTCGTCGCTTTTACAGAAGGCGAAGCGTACATAGCCCTGGCAGATATGCGCGTGCTCCTGGCTGTAAAATGACTCGGGTGGAATGCAGGCCACGCCGATTTCCCGCGTGAGATAGCGTGTGAATTCAAGCGGGGTTCCGGCAAATATGCCTGAATAATTGGCCATCACGAAATAGGTTCCTTCTGGAACGCAATACTTCAACCCTGCGCTGTCGAGCGCGGACAACATCAACCGGCGCTTTGTTTCGTACATGGCGCGAAACGCAGCAAAATACGAATCGGGAAGGTTAAGCGCGTAGGCAATCGCTTCCTGTGAGGGATGATGTACTGCAAAGGTGATGAATTGATGGGCGCGCGCTACCCCATCGACCAGCACAGGGGGTCCGGAGACCCAGCCAATTTTCCAACCTGTCGCGCTGAACAACTTTCCGGCGCTGCTCACCGTCACCGTACGCTCAAACATACCTGGAATCGTGGCTATAGGGATATGTTGCGCGGGCGCGAAGACCAGGTGTTCATAGACTTCATCGGCGATGATTGTAACATCATGCTCAATGCAGAGCTCTGCAATTTGCTGTAATTCCTGGGGTGTAAAGACACGCCCGCTGGGATTTTGTGGCGTATTCAAGATCAGCGCGCGTGTTTTACCGCTAAAAGCCGCCCGCAATTCATCAACGTCAAACGTCCATGTCGGGGGATGCAGTGGTACGCAGACGGGGATAGCATTCGCCATGAGAATGTCCGGTACATATGAATCGTAAAATGGCTCGATGACGATTACCTCATCGCCCGGGTCGACCAGTCCCAGAATGGCGGCGAAGATGCCCTCAGTTGCCCCTGAAGTAACCACGATACCACGCACGGGGTCGATATCCAGACCGTAGAAGTGCCCAGCATGATCGGCAATGGCCTGGCGCAGCGATGCGGTGCCGGAGCCTGGCGCGTACTGGTTGTACTGTCCTGCCTGGGCAGCCTGTATCAGGTGTTCAACAATATCCGGCGGCGTGTCAAAGTCTGGTTTGCCCTGACCGAGATTCAGCGCGTTATATTGCTGCGCCAGCATATTTATTTCGGTGAAGACAGTGGTTCCGAATGTGGATACGCGACGAGCAGCATTTGGCATATATAGCTCCCCCTGGTAAAACAATCTATAGTCTTAGCTGAGTTGTCTTTAGTGTACCACAGGAAGTCCTGGAATGTTAGCTAACGTTCCCCAGCTTCAGCACTCGTTCAGCGTTCAGGTGGCTGATTTTTTCCTTATCAGCCCGGCTGATGGACAGAGTATCCAGAAAAGCCCTTCCCCGCTCATTCGGGCTGTAGGGATAATCGACCGAGAAGATGATGCGGTCAGCCCCCATGATCTGCAAGGCGAGCAGAAACGGCGGCTCGGTGAAGAAGCCGCTGGTGGTAATATAAAAGTTGCGCAAAAAGTAGTCGGGCACGGGATGCTGCAAGTTCTTCGTCAGCGGCGCCAGCCGGTCATTAATACGAGCGAACATAAAGGGGATCATCTCTCCCATGTGTCCGATGATGATTTGCAAGTTCGGTAAGCGATCGAATATACCGGAGAGTATCAGTCTGAGCGCATGGATGGCGGTTTCGGAGTGCCAGCCCCAGGCGCTGGTTGCCAGGACGTAGTTCACTGCCGGATCGAAACCAGAATAGTAGATTTCTCGCACAGGCGCGGGTGGCACCCCTGGGTGAATATAAATAGGCACATCAAGTGCAACCGCTCGCTCAAGCACCGGCAAAAAAGCGGGATCGTCCAGGAAATGCCCGTTCGTTGTACCACTAATCATGGCTCCTTTGAGCCCATGCATATGTACCGCCCTTTCCAACTCTTCAGCGGCGGCCTCCGGAGAGGTCATGGGCAGCGTGGCAAAACCCGCGAAACGCGTGGGATGAGCAGCGATGGCCGCCGCCAGTTGATCATTTGCCTGGCGTGCTAATCTTATAAGCTCTTCTTCCGGTAATGATCCGATTTCTAACGCCACTTGAGAAATAACCTGGAGATCAATGCTTGCTACATCCATGTCGATGAGGCGAATTTCGCCAAGGTCGGCAAGCCTGGCCTGCAACTCGCCGGCAAATGCCGCGTTTGAGGCACCGCCGGTCGAAACGTTTCCCTGCATTGCCTCTCTGAAGCCATTGGCCATGAAATGTTCTTCAATTGCGATAGTGCGCATGCTTCATTTCCTCTCTAGCTGTTAGTAATACACAGTCTACCCGCTCAAAGAGTGCGCGTTACCTTTGCCAGCCCGCGCGGCCGGTCGGGATTGAGTCCCTTGACGAGCGCAACGTATTGGGCGAAGAGCTGGCCCGGCACAATATAGGCTATTGGGGCCAGCAATTCTGCCACGTTTACGCTTGCGTTTCCGGCCACTGCGCTTGTTTGCTGAGCTTTGCTATCTTCCACAGCGGGCAGTTTGAGCAGGATCGAGTTCGTAGCTGTTTCCACTAAACGCTCCTCCTCGGTAATCACCATGCAGTCCGCGCCGCGCTCGTGCAGCAATTGCAGCAATTCGAGCGATTCATCGACCGTCCTGCCGGGCGTAGCAAAAAGGATGACGGGCAATCCGCGCTCAATCAACGCCGCCGGCCCATGACGGAAATCGGCAGTCGAGAAAGGGGTGGAGACGATGTAGCAGGTTTCTTCTAATTTCAGCGCCATTTCGCGAGCGGTACAGTACTGAAAGACGCGTCCCAATACCACGCAATCGCGCGCGAATACGTAGCGCTCGGCCAGCCGCGCAATATGCTCCTCACTTTGAAGCGCGGCGGTGACAAGGTCAGGTATTTGCTGGATGCCACGTTGCAGCACTTGGCCGCCCGGCAGACTCGCGGCCAGCATCGCAAGCGCCGTGCAGGTGGTGGTATAGGTCTTGGTCGCGGCCACACTGCGCTCCAGTCCCGCATGGCAGAGCAAGGTATGCTGGGCAGTTTTTGCCAGTGGCGAGCCTTCGATATTGGTGATGCCAGCGGTGAGTGCTCCCGCTTCACGCGAACGCTCAATGACGTGTACGATGTCGGTGGATTCGCCTGACTGCGAAATGCCGATTACGAGCGCGCGCTCAAGTCGGAGAGAAGCTCCGTAGAGTGTGAACAGCGAAGGTGTTGCGAGGGCCACCGGAATACCGTTGAGGTACTGGAAAAGGTACTGCCCGTACAGAGCCGCGTGATCTGAAGTTCCACGGGCGGCGAGTAGAATCACATCGATGCTACGCTGCCTGGCCTCCTGCGCGACCTGGCGCACGGCATCACCTGTATTGGCCAGCGTGCGGCGCACAGCTTCCGGCTGCTCTCGAATCTCATCCAACATATGCGTGCGTTCCCGCGGGCGCAAATGCTCTTGCATGCACGTACTCCTTTTTGTTTATTATCTCACCTCGCTCAACCAAGGGTTTCCCCTCCATCCCTGTTTCAGAACCATCCACCTCTATTTCCATTTCACCCGCCAGTGCGCTGAGGCTGCGGAGGCGCTCTAAAAGGCGCTGACGCTTCCATATACAGAGAGGTGCCGCCTACCAGCAAGGAACGCCAGCAGGTGCGCACTATCAAGGCGCTCATTCAACAGCATTAATCAAGCAACCTGCTGCTTTTGCCGCATGATAGCTCCTCGATATAGTACTCCCAGGACGATCAGGCCAATCACACCCAGTATCAATGATGTCAGCGGGATAGGAAAGCCGGGTGGAATCGTGAAGTATATCGTCACCGGCAGTCCATCCCACAGCGCGTGCAGGGTGGAGACAAACAGGTAGGCCAGAATTAGCGGGCCAGTAATGCGAAAGTGGCGCGGTCCGCTTTCGCGAAACAATACCGCGCCCAGAATGCCCGTCCAGACTCCATGACCAAAAGGAGCAAGCAGACCTCGCAGCACCGTCGAGGCAAGCGAGGCGCTAATATGACCCTGGCTGATGAGCAGTGCGGTAAAAGCATAGCCGGTGCTTTCCAGGGCTGCGAACCCCATGCCAACCGCTCCTCCCAGCAACAGCCCATCCATCTGGGAAGTGTGAGGCACCTTGCGTGCCAGGAAGATCACCGCCAGAATCTTACATCCCTCCTCAATCAATCCAACCAGCAGGGCCCCCTCGAAGGAGAGTCCCCGCGTTGGATTCGCCGGCGCCGGTACCACCAGCGATTCGATCACTGTGGCTCCCAGCACGCCCAGCACTCCTCCGATGCCAAAACTCGCCGCTATCGTATCTATCGAGAGTGAACTGATGTGCTGGTGATCGTACAGGAACGCCACAAAGACCACCGGCACCAGGAAATTCCCTATCAGGATTACCGTTGGAAACAGATTAGGGTCACCGCTCCACAACAGGATAATTGATGCGACAATAAAAAGAACCACCCCGATTATCAGCGTGCGCAGCCACCTCCAACCACGATACGCCTGCTGTGGTTGTGGCTGTGGCGGCGTCCAGGTATCTTCTTGATGCATAATCATTCTTCCTCCTCTGCCTTCTTCTCCAATCGTTCCTCGTTGCGGCGCACAACGAAAAAAGAGACGATAATGAGAATGACACCCAGCGCCAGTAATGTATAGCCAACAGGGCCGGTGAAGCGACGGATGTTATTGCCCAGCAAGTAGCTTCCGACCCCATAGAGAGTCGCCCACACGATTCCTCCCAACGCGTTGAAGAGCAGGAAGAGCGGCCAGGGCATGCGGTTGACCCCCGCTAGAAACGCGGCCCAGGCGCGCAGGACCGCGACGAAACGCCCGAAAAAGACGACTTTGGCGCCATGCTTGCGAAAGAGATATTGCCCCACTTTGAGTTTGCGTTCGTCGAGATGAATATAACGCCCATAGCGACGCAGCAAGCGATAACCGCCCTCTCGCCCGACCCAGAAACCTACGTTGTCGCCCAGGATTGCCCCGGCTGCCGCCGCCGCTATCACAAAGATGAGAGATAGGCGATGCGTTGTACCGGTATAGATGGATGCAAAGATCAGCATCGTCTCACCGGGGAAAGGGATGCCTGTGCTTTCAATTGCTACGAAGACCAGCACGGCCCAGTATCCATAACTGGCAAGAAAATTTCCAAGGTTATTTGTAATAGATTGAAACATTAAGAACAGCCCTTCCTCTAGAATACATCTAAGTATACGTATTGTAGCTCGCACGCGTAGCATAATCAGATTGGATTTTATGATGGCCGGGAGAGAGCTATTTTGTGAAAATCTGTGCTACCGGAAGAAAAAGAGAGCTCACTACAAGGCGAGAAGGAAGATAAAGCCACCTGGTTTTCCGCTTTCAAACAATCGGCCCGGGGCGCTGCGCATCGACCGTTCAAAAATTACGGCGGAGAAGGCGCTGCGCAGATCACAGGCATAACTGCTTGCAACAAAATGGAGTAAAACAGGCGGCGAAACTCTTTCACCGACCGGCTAGCAATGCGACTTCCTCGCATTGACACAGGTCTTCTCTATCATGTAGAGTAAAAACAGCAAAATCGCCACTAATCGTCTG
This sequence comes from Ktedonobacteraceae bacterium, assembly GCA_035294305.1. GTDB lineage: Bacteria > Chloroflexota > Ktedonobacteria > Ktedonobacterales > Ktedonobacteraceae > DASRBN01. Next base: position 180,388 of record DATGLD010000030.1, read on the forward strand.
CCAGAAAGAGCAGAAAGGAATGAAGCATGGCATTTCGCGCCTCTCCTCGCCTGATCGACTTTCATAGCCACTACTACGATGCCGCGTGGTATCCTTCCGCTTCACCGCGCGGACCAGCCAATCTGCTGCGTGCATGGCCGCTGTTGACCAATATCCGCGCGCAACTGGAGGCTATGGACGAGGCAGGCATTGGTGCCAAGGTGCTGACTGCTCCTGGCAGCGTACTGCTGGCTCCTGGCGAGCCGTTACCCATCTCCCTGATGCAGCGCATCAATGATCGCTTTGCCGAACTGGTTGCCGCGGACCCTCAGCATCTGCTGGCCCTCGCCACTATCGATGCCTTTCACGGCGAAGAAGCAGCCCGCGAGGTGGAACGGGCCGTACAAACGTTGGGCATTCCCGGAATTTGCGTGGATTGCGCGCGCGGCGACCGTTACCTGGATGCGCCTGAAGCACGCCCATCTCTGGAAATTGCCGCCGCGCTCGGTATTCCGGTCTTCGTTCACCCCGTCAGCCCTGTTGGTCTGACTGAGCGGCTGGCGCGCCTGGGTCATACGGGCGTCCTGCTCGCGCGTGGAACCGAGACCGCGGCAAGTATACTTGCTCTCTTGCGCAGCGGCATCCTCGACGAACTTCCTACGTTGAAGATAGTGATCCCGATGATCGGCGCTGCCGCGCTGCTGTTCGCAGGCATCGCTAACCAGGAGTATGCGAGTGATGGCTGGCAAGCTGGGCCGCCTGCCGAATTGCGCAAGCGCCTGTATGTAGATACGATGGGCTACGACCCCGCGTCGATCCGCTTTGTTGTTGACGTGCTGGGAGTGGAGCATGTCATCAATGGTAGCGACTGGCCGATCATGCCAGTCATCGCCTCCTGCAAGCTGGTCGAAGGTACGCTGTATGACGCGGGTCTGACTCATGAGCAACAGGCGGCAATTATGAGCGGCAATGTATTGCGCCTGCTAACTCGCGAGGTTGTGCGATAGAAGCTAAGGGATTAACTAGGCAAGGGGTCTTTTTTGGCTTTAAACTTATCCGGCGCAGCGATTTCACCAGCGGATAGCGTAGCGGGCAAACAACGAGAGGAAGGTGGTCGCTCATATTTAAAAATCTGTAGAAATCCCGTATCTGCCTGCTTATTACCTCTAGCTTTTCAAGCAAACGTTCGCATTGGTCAGGCCAGATATGCTTTCTATAGAGCCACAGCCCGATTTGGTACACTTGAGCTTCTTCCCTTTCGTTCCTCAGGGCTTCGGCTCATTCCGCTCAGAATGACACGTCCGAACTGGTTTTCAATGACACGGCATGTCATGAAAAAGACCCTCTTGCCTGTCATGCTGAGCATAGCGAAGAATCTCTCGCCCGAGTAATGTACAATAGTGCCAGGCCAATTTTTACTACACGCGTTTTGAACAGCCGGCTTCGGATATTTTTCTTTTCTGAGAAAGGAATGGACAATGCACTCGAGCTACAGCGAACAGCGCGCGCAAATCATTCAGGCCGCCAATATGCTCTTCCATGCAGGCGTCATGTCACACAGCGGGCATGGCAATTTGAGCGTGCGATTGCCCGAAGAGGGACAGATGCTGCTGACGGCAACCGGCCACATCGAACACCTGACCCCTGAGCAACTGACCGTGATCACCTTTGATGGCGACCCGGTCGAGGGCGATATCGACCCGGTAGCGCGTGAGATCGTCGGTATGCACTCGTGCGTCTACCGCCTGCGTCGCAACGTCAACGCCGTCATTCACACCCACTCCCCGCACGTGACGAGCTTCGCGCTCGCCAATAAAGCCCTGCCATGTGTGTATGAAGCCTTCCTGCGCTTCGGCATTACCGAGGACATTCCCGTAGCGGAGTGGGCGCCACGCGGCTCACAGGAATCCGTCACCAACATTGTGCAGCAGCTTGAGCAGCATCCTGGCGTACCCGCCGTGTTGCTGGGCAATCACGGGCTGCTAGCCTTCAGCCGCGACCCGCTCGCCGCCGCCCAACTGATCATCATCATGGAGGAAGCGGCGCAACTGACGCTTGAGGCGCGCCTGCTCGGCGGTGAAAAGACACTGCCCGCCGACGCTCTGGAGCGCGAGCGCCGGCATATGCAGCAATTTGGTTCAATGCAGTAAGGGAATCACAGAGGCCGGTGAATCGGCCCGTAGCGCAATAAATTCGTCATAGTTCATTGCACTGATTCCTGGAGATTAGCCATTTCCAAAGGAGCAATTGATGAACCAACCTGTACCCATCACCACCGAGCGCCTGCGGGCATTCTTCCATCCTCACAGCATCGCGCTGGTGGGCGCCACGGACAGGTCGCGCTGGTCCATCAACACCTATCAAAACCTCAAGGCCTTCGGCTACACCGCTCCCATCTACTGTGTCAATCCGAATTACGAGGTGGTACACGGGGAGCCTGCGGTGAAACGGCTCGGCGATATACCTGAAGCGGTAGATCTCGCCTTCATCATGGTGCCAACGCGTCAGGTGTATCCTGTGCTTGAAGAAGCTGCCGCTGCCGGTATTTCTAATATCGTGATCCTGACATCCGGTTTCAGCGAGATGGGATCGCAGGGGCAGGTGTTGGAACAGCACATTCTGGATTTTGCCCGCCAGCAGCATATGATCGTGCTGGGGCCAAATGGGAACGGCTTTGTCAATGTAACCGCCCAGATTCTGCCATATGGTCTGCCCGTTCAACCGCCGCTCGTAAAAGGTCCTGTTGGCGTTGTTTTACAGAGCGGCGCGCTGGCAAGCTCTGTGATAACGCTCGCCCAGGCGCGGCATATCGGCCTGAGCCTGCTCGTTTCGATGGGCAACGAAACCATGCTTTCGGCCATGGATATCATGAACTACCTGGTCGAGGATGACGAGACGCGCGTCATCGCCGTTTTCCTGGAAACCATCCGCCGTGCTGCCATCTTCAAGCAAATCGCTCAGAAGGCGTTGGAGCGTGGCAAGCCCATTGTGGCATTGAAGGTGGGACGCGGCGAGGTCAGCGCCCGTGCCGCCAAAGCCCACACGGGCGCGCTGGTTGGCAATGATGTCATTCATGACGCGATATTCCGGCAATCGGGCGTCATTCGTGTAACCTCTTTAGAAGATTTGCTTATTACTGCAGGGCTTCTGGGATATGGCCGCCCAATCTCTGGCCGGCGCATGGGATTGGTGACACCATCGGGCGGTGCCTGTGATATCCTGGCCGACCGTGCCGAAGAAGAGGGCATCCAACTACCGGACTTTGCCCCTACAACGGTGCAGCGGCTGGGACAGGTTTTACCCGAGTTCTCGACCATCCACAATCCCCTGGACGTTACCGGCTATATCGTTGTTGACCGCACCTTGCAGCAACAGGCCTTGAAAGTGGTGATCGAAGACCCCAACCTCGACTTCATCGTCTACCTGTCCGAACCGCCACGCGTCGAACCCCCCGCCTCACAGCTTGAAGCGTACCTGGAACAATACAAAGCACTGGGGGAGCTGACCCGCCGGTCGCGCATCCCCATCATCGTGATGAGCAATACCTGTATTGACCTGCCGCCATTTAGCCGTTTCATCGCCGATACCGCGGGCATTCATTTTGCCGGCGGCATGGAACACGGCATGACAGCCCTGGGCAAAGCCCTGTGGTGGTACGAAACACGCCAGCAGGCATCTGAGCAGCCTCAAGAACCCCTAAATGTATTATCTCCTCTTCCTTTGCCAGCAGCGCCGTCAGGTAACTGGTCCGAATTCACCGCCCGTCAATTCCTGCAGGCACAGGGAATTCCCGTTGTACCTGGCGCGCTGGCAAACGACGCTGAGGAAGCGGTGCGCGCCGCGCAAAGCTACGGGTTTCCGGTGGCGTTGAAAATACAGGCCCCCGATATCCAGCACAAAAGCGATGTGGGCGGGGTCCTGCTCAACCTTGCGAACGAGGCGCAAGTGCGCGACGGTTTTGCCGCAATCATGAACTCCACGGCCCGCTACAGCAAAGCAATCGAGGGCATATTTGTTAGCCCCATGCGCCCGCCAGGAGTAGAGTTGCTCGTTGGCATCCTGCATGATCCACTATGGGGGCAGGTGCTGGCTACCGGCCTGGGCGGAATCTGGGCCGAAGTTTTCAAGGATACGAGCGTGCGCGTTCTGCCCATCTCACGTCAAGAGATTCGGCGCATGCTATTCGAACTGCGCGGCGCATCCCTGCTGCAAGGCACACGAGGCCAACCACCCGTTAACATTGAGAAGCTGGTCGATATCATTTTCCGCATTACGCGGGTCGCGCAGAAATTGGAAGAACAACTGGAAGCGTTGGAGATCAATCCACTGCTGCTTTACGATGAAAATATCGAGGCATTAGACGTGTTGATGACATGGCAGGCAAAGCAAGAAAACGAGTAAGAATGACCCCCACTCACAAACTGTAACCGGCCTCACAAGAAAAATGTGAGCCAGATCACAAAAATTGCAAAGAATCTCTGCTACATTAGTACTGGATGTATTCGCGATTCCGAGCGCAGCGAAGAATGGCATGTTGGTGTGGTATTCTGCGCGCAGGAGCCTGTAGCCCTGAGCAGGGCAAACGGAGAAGAATCCCGGCATGTATTAGTGCTGAATGTGTCCTTATAGGTATTATCATTGAAAAATCTCTATGCTTAAGTCCTTTTTACTATGTCTGACTGCATCAAACAGAGGAAACACTCTTATGAAAACAGCTTCATCATCTTCTCAACGCTCGTTTCTGGTCGCCGGCTTTGTCGTTTTGCTCTTCCTTATTCCTATGCTCGTGGCCTGTGGTGGCAGTGCTGGCAAGGGCAGTACGCCAACCTCAAAGGGTAGCACTAATGGCACCGGCAGCACGGCTTCCACCCCAACACCCACCGTTCTCCTGGGCGTGCAGGCCTGCCCTGGCGCGACCAAAAGTCCTGCTTACTGGAATCCCTTTATCCTGGCACAGAGTGGCGCATACAAAGTAGAAAGCGTCACTTGTGCTAACCTGATGGGAACCCCTACGCTCCAGGCCCTGGTAACGGTACGGCATAGCAACGATGGCTCCACGCTGGATGTCTACGTGTTTAATAATATCAGCAGTTCCAGTCCCACGCGCATCTTTCAGTTGCTGGGACTCGTCCAGGGCAGGGCGAAGATCAGCGGTTATAACACTGTGCTGACCGCCTCCGCGGACGAGCTTTCCGCGCTGAACACAGGCAAACCGGTCTCCCAGATGACGGCGGACCTCTTCCGCGAATTCAAATGGTCCGACTCGGCGGGCACGCTGGTACAGATTGCTTTCCCAGGCATCTTCCCCGACCTGACGCGCTACCAGGCCGAAAACGACCAGGAGCAGGTCAATCAGGGGCAGCAACCCTGGAAACTCAGTCCCACAATGGTTGCCAATGCCCTCGCTACCACCCTGCTTAACTGGCCCGTAAGCTCCTCAACCAGTCTGCTCAGCGGAGGCGGCGCGCGTGATATCGACGCCGTTGTGCGCGTCACGAACAGCATGGGCGGTGAAAGCATCACCGTAACGCTTTCGCGCCTGGAGGAGAACACGAACGGGGGCATCTGGGAAGCAACCGCGGTGGCTGTCGATGGTTTGTCTATCACCGGCCCCGCGCCGCTGTCTGTTCTCAGCAACCCAACGGTCGTGAGAGGTATGGGCAATGCTTTCGAGGGGCAGATCGGCCAGGTAAAGTTACTGGATCACCTCTATCATTCCCTCGGGCAGGCCACGGCGACGGGAGCGATAGGGAATGGGGCGACCTCCTTTTCTAGCAACCTCTCTTACCAGTCTACCTTTCCCGCCGGTACTCAAGAGGGAGTGCTTGTTCTCTCGACCTACAGCGCGAAGAATGGCGTGTTGACGGCGGTCATGGAAAAGGTCCTGATCACTGGTGCAAACTAGACAGCATTGACTAGCTCACCATGTCTTCGGTGAACCAGATCCAGCCGTTCGGGTCCACGTAGACGCCAATGCCAATGCGGTGCAGTGTTGTACTGAAGAGGTGGATGCGGTGCCAGCCGCCCGGCGCCTCGTGGGCCATGCTTTCCTGTACGGAGTAGACTCCCGCCCAGGGGGTCGGGTATGGCCCGGCCTCGCCGATGTTCTCTCCGCAGTCATTGAGGCCGGCGAAGCCCTCGTTGGCGATGCGCTGGTACTGCGTCATGCCATCCGGGCAAGTATGGCTGAATCCACAGTGATACATATTCCAGCTGTGCAGCAACGCGCCGGATGCCAGGGTGTTATTCCAGGCGAACGGGGGCAGGCCACAGGCCGCGCGATCACTATTGATCAATTGGAAGAGTTGCCAGGTGAGCTGCTGCGCTTCGCTGGAGGTGGGCGCGGGACCGTAGGGGGCGTCCAGTGAGCCATTCGCCGGCGGCACGTGCGTGGTATCGTTGCTGTAGATGATGCAGTTCGATGGCGGTGGCGGAGTCGGCCCGCCCGGTGTAACGGTAGGGTGAGGAGTATTTATGGTAGGCTGCACATGCGGCGTGGGAGCGGCCTTCTGGCTGGGAATGGAGAACTGAGGCGGTGTTGGAGTAGGCAAAGACTGCACACCGGTCTGGTTGATCGAATAACTGGTGAAGTTACTCGACGACGAGGATTGATAGACGACCTGAGATCCACATGCCGCCAGCAATACCATCAACGCGAGGCACAACAGGCTCCACCAGATTTTCTTCACTCTACCGGCACCTTTCCAGTTCAGATCCGCGCTCCTTCGTTACTTCCTATCTTTCAGAGTGTAGCATGCCCTAACAAGATAAATGTTTGAATAGCATGAATCTGGTACTTTTGTGGGAGGAACTGGTTGATTTTTGTTGAAGCGTGGGCTGCAGCCAGGGTCGCCCCTCCTCTGGACGAACCACCCAAACCGTCCAGAGGAGGGGCGACCCTGGCTGCATAACTGGTATCTAGCCTATGCTGTCCCGTAAGGGCTGCCATAGCCGGAACGCTTGCAGAGCAGATCGGCATTGCGGCGCAGGCGGTCGATGATATTGCGGCGCAGGCGATAAATTTCCTCGATGTCGTTGAACTCCTGCTCGCAGAACTGTACGATCTCTCTGGGCTTGAGGCCACAGTGATAGAGCAGGTAGGCCACGCGCCGCTGGCGCTCATCCGGGAGCAGTTGGCGAATGGTCTGCCAGAGTTCGCCGGTTTCATATTCGTCTTCGCATGCAAGCATTCCCGTTTCATCGTCAGCAGGTAATCCAACAATACTTGCTCGCGCATAGCTGCGCAGTGTATCCACGATTACCGCGTGCAGGCTGACACGCAAGTACTTCAACGCGGCGCCCAGCGCAGGAAACGTGATTTGCCGGTTATCGGCCGTAGCCTGCCAGAAGCGCGCAAACCCCTGCGCGACATAGTTTTCGTCGCTTTCAAGACGATACGCGACCCGCCGTAAGGGGTGACAATATAGCCACTGGTACATCAAGTGTACGAAGCACTGCTGCACACCTTCCCATGCCAGGCTATCCCGTTGCATCAACGCGCGATGAAACAGGGCCAGGCTGTACTCGCCGTTGGATGGCTCGCCGCGCTTATAATTTTGCAGCTCCCTGATGCATCCTTCTATCAGGGCACGTGTATCCATATCATCTAGTGCGTCTGAAAACATATCCCTGCTCTCCTCATTCGACTCCGTGGCAATCACTTTTAACCCTGCGCTAAGTGTAGCAGGCATCGAACAAGGCATATATCGTATTTATACGTCTATTTTTGGGTGCGACTGTACGTATTGGAAGAGATACAGGATTCTGAGCGCAGCTCAGAATGACATGCTAACAAAGGTCATGTTCTTCCACATAACGAGCGGCTGCAATGCGCGAAGCGATGGTGCTTGTTTCTCCAGCGGCAGAGACCTGCGTCCTGCTGACCGAAATCTTGCTGTAGGCCCGCGTAAGATAGGTGTTGACGGTGCGTGGGCTGAGGTGCAGCCTGCTGGCTATCTCGCGGTAGGTCAACCCCTCGGAGATCATACAGAGCATCTGGACTTCGCGATGGGTAAGCCCATCGGGATAGTTGGGCGGTGGAGGCGTGCCCACGACTGGTTGTAGGCGGGGAGCGACGAGCACCTGAGTAGGAGTCAACTGGCGCCCCTCGCTTCTGGCGGCGGCGAAGGCTCTTTTGCCCAGTTGATGTTGAGCGTTCTCCAGCAGGCGAGTATATTCAACTCGTTCGGCGGGAAGCATTCCGGTTGCAATATCCATCCATTTCTCTACAGCCCCAAGCAGGCGTGCGACTTGGGCGTGTTGCCCCTCTGCCCCGGCAACCAGGGCCAGGCCGTAGAGGTTCCAGCCAGTGCGCTCCTTGCTGTCCAGCTCTATAGCATGAGAGAGCGCTTCACGATACCAGACTAAGGCCTGGGAGAAATTGCCCTGGCGAATGGCCGTGTATCCCAATGTATTGAGCACCTTATTGACAAGTAGTTGATCGCCCAGCTCGCGAGCAAGTTTGAGGGCATCCAGAGCATTACTGCCCAGTGTTGGTTCTCCTTGCAAGGCGGAGAAGTAATCGAGATTATTTAGTGTGATCGCCATCAAATGTTTATCATTGAGGTCCCGGGCGAAGGAGAGACCTTCACAGTTATAGGCGATGGCCTGCACGATATCTGACTGGCGGGCCGCGATTTCACCCAGCGTACCTGAGATATAGGCGGCAAGGGAGCGGTCGCCCAATTTCTTCGCCATTGTCAGTCCCTCGGTAGCAGCGTCGATGGCCTGCTTGAGGTATCCATCCTGCACATAATGCTGGGCTATCCTGCGCAACACGTAGGCCAATTCCCACAGCAGGTGCTGATTGCGGCACAATTGCTCGCTTTCTTCAAGCATGGCATGGGCGATTGCGAGAGAGTCTGGCACATGCATGAGCAGCCCTAACGTACTCAGAGCCAGGGCCAGGGTTCCGTTGTCAGCAATGGCGCGGCTCAGTTCTGCCGTCTGCGCCAAAGTTTTGCGCGCCTCGTCATTATCATCTTGATAATAAGCCAGGTCACCGGCAGCATAAAGCGCACGGGCTCGCTCTGTTAAGGTTGAGGCGACACTGAGTCCACTATCCCTGGTGGCGTCATCGAGTTTAACGAAAGAAAGGGGTGATCCCCCCGTGGCCGATACATCGGCGGTGGGCGCGAGCAATCGGCTCTTACGCGACTGCGCTGCGGTATCTGAAGCGGGACTTAGGGATAATGCTGTTTGTAGCCAGCGCCGTCCCTCACTCCAGTAGCCATACAGTCGCCAGAAGCGGCCCAACGCGGCGCAGAAACGCAGCGCCAGCTCTTCCTCTTTATTAGTAATGAACCAGTCCAGCGTCGTGCGCAGATTTTCCACCTCTCGCTCTAATTTCTCCAGCCAGCTTGCCTGTTGCTCGTCTTTCAGATGCGGCTCGGCCTCTTCCGCTAACCGCAAATAATATGCGGCATGGGCGCGGTGTGTCACTTCATATTCGCCATTCTCTTTAAGACGTTCCAGGGCATAGTCGCGAATTGTTTCCAACAGGTATAGGCGGCCCTCACCTTTCTGTTCTGTAGGTCGCAAGAGGCTCTTATTGAGCAGGGATTCTACATGCTTCCAGACATCTCCTGATTCCTCATCTACCGCTTCACACACCGCTTCCACCGCTTCCAGGGCGCAGCTGCCCGCGAAAACGGAAAGGCGGCGGAAAAGACACTGTTCACTAGAACCAAGGGAGTGATAGCTCCAGCCAATCGTGTTTTGCAATGAATGCTGGCGATCACTGCTATCCTTCTCCACATCAACCAGGATATGATCTATCGTGGCCCGTGGATGCTGCTTCAGGCGCTCCAGCAGTCCCTGTGGTGATAACGAGCCGATGCGTGCTGCCGCCAATTCAATGGCCAGCGGCAACTTATCCAGGCGTTCGCAAATTTCAATAATCGCGGGTCGATTCGTGGGGGTGATCTCAAATGTACTTCGCGCCGCCCGCGCTCGCTGCTCGAAAAGAGCGACTGCCGCATCGAGATCCAGCGTATCCAACTCCAGCAACACAAACCGCGCTTCATCGTCACGTTGAGCAAGTCCCGGCAGGCGCGTGCGGCTGGTGACGATCATCTTAAGATAAGGACACGCCGCCAGGAGTTCAACAAGTTGCCCAGATGCTTCCAGCACCTGTTCGAAGTTGTCGAGGAGCAGGAGAAAACGCTTCTGCTTTAATGCCGCTTTGATGCGCTCGAGTAAAGGCGTATCGCTGTGTTCGCGAATGCCAAGTTCCCTGGCAATAGCCGGCACGACCAGCAGCGGGTCATGCATGGAGGTAAGCGCAACAAAGCAGGTGCCATCCACAAAGTGTTCTCGCGTCTCCATCGCAGCGTGCAGCGCGAGGTGCGTTTTGCCGATACCGCCAGGGCCGGTAAGCGTTATAAGCCGTGTACGCGCCCCCCGCAGTAGCCCGCTTGCTTTCGCGAGTGGGATGTCCCGCCCGACCAGTGACCTGGTCGGTTCGTGTACGTTCCACATTGGCTCGGACAGTTCGATGGTGCCCGGATCGGCAGGAGTCAGCCAGACGCGCTCTATGGTTGCGATAATCTGGTTATAGAGCGATGGTTCTCTCGCCTGGCGAGCATCGATAACAACGCCCGGCTCGCCGTAGTTTTCAGGCAGGCAATCCTCTAGTGACTTGCCCTCGATCCATACTTCGCAAACCGGTCGTTTGAAATGCCTGGCCAGGTTGCGTGAGTGCCGGACATGCGTCGATCCCTTACTATGCGGCGAAAGAATGACCAGCACGAGTTGAACGGCGCGAATCGCCTCTTCCAGGATACCGCTTTTATGATGCGCCGATTGCCGTTTGACCAGCCCGCTGCTCCACACCGTGATGTCGCGCATCGCCAATTCCTGCTTGAGCGAGACAACAAATTTGCGTTCAGCATCCGCGTAAGCCGAGGAAAGAAAGACAACGCGCGCTCCGCCTGCTGCCAGCGAAGGTGTACTCGTATCTTCAAAACCCAGCTCGGTCGCCGTCTTATTAAAAACGCGGCAAAGCTTCTGACGATAGTACAGACCGGGAATCACAATCCCACGTTCCCACCGGCTCACCGTCTCAAATGTCGTGCCGACTTCCTCTGCCAGTTGAGCCTGCGTCCATCCTTTTTCCAGGCGTGCGCGTACCAGCCGTTCATTCGGTACATGCTCTTGATAGTCCATAGCGATTCCCCCCCCTTCTTACCTTCCCTATTCCACAGGGGCATCTGTCCCCTGGCCCCGGCACGAGGACAGGGACCAGCCGCTGTCCCTACTGGCCGGGTGAGCTTTTTACCGAATCGATCTGAAAGCCATATGGGAAAAACTTACGCTACCAGCGTTCAGACTTACGGATGAAGGTATGGTCATTCACTTATGAATATCGCTAATACCTTCAATGCTTTACATGTGATATGCTTGAGCATATCAAAAGTATTTGCATCAAGAAGTATACAAGCTGCACGGTACAAGATTTCGCGGAACTTGTCAAGAACATGTCAAACCATGTCCTGATGAACTTTGAGAACAGGAGAAAGTAGAGCAATGGATAGCCTTAGCAAGGAGGATCGTTTTGCCTATGTGGAACCTTCTCCGCAGCCTCCCGCCTTGAGCGAGAGCATGCTTGATTTTGGCTCTCTACTTCAGGGAAGTTCAAAGACGCTCCAACAAATAATTACCAACACCACCACAAAGCCCATGATCTGGCTCGCCGATGCTACCGGCGCCGGGTGGTTGACGCTGGAGCCAGATCATGGAGTACTCCAACCGGGAGAGCGGCAATCCATTCGCGTCAGCGTCAATACCCGCTTCCTTACCTTTGGAGAGCATAGCGTTACACTCACATTTTCTTCAGAAGGAGACAACAGTTCTATGAGCAGTAACATGACAGGCAAGGTTTCAGTCGTCAAAGACGAAAATGCTGCGCAAGTAGCCCCCACAGTGGCCCCACTTCCCCTGCAAGCAGGACTCAACTTCGGCGGCTTAACTCCGGACAGCACCAGAACCTTGATGCTGGCGATTAACAATCCCGATGATCGCCAGGTAAAATGGGATGTGCAAATCGGAGCAGGTAAGTCAGGACTGGGCATGAGGAAGAAGATAGAGCACCGGATAAGCGCGTCCAGTGTTGCGGAAGCATTCGATATCACTACGGCTCACGGGGTGACGGTCAGCGCAAACAGTGGCCTGCTTCCACCTCATAAGTCGACATATATCGATGTCACGGTCAATGCGGCGCAACTACCTGTGGGCTATTCCTATATGACCGATTTGACGCTGACCTCGAGTATTGATGGCGCCTCGACATCCGTAGAAGTTCCCATCGACTTCTACGTCAGTTTCATCTACTATGATGATGGCGGCCCAAAACCCCCGCCGTTTGTCCCACCACACATCATCATCACCATTGAGCCGGGTCAAGAGCATGGACAATCGGTCCTGACTATCCCCAACGATAACAACAAAAGAATTGATTGGGAAATCGTTTCTGATGTCGCATGGTTAGTGCCAAATCTGCTTTCCGGCACCATCGAGCCACACCAGGTCGCTTCGGTGAAGTTGGTCGCGGACAGAAAACGGCTGGCAGCGGACTACTCTACCGACCTGCATCTTACGCTCAACTGGCATCCCGCCAATGGCCACGCTACAGCGTTGATGATCCCCGTCACTGTAGAACCGCTATAGATCCTGACGCCGGCAGGAAAAACCGGCCGCTCCTATAGTGGGTGGCCGGGTGCCTGTCCGCGTTCCGGCAATTGAACTGGCAGGAGAAGTGGTAGCGAGTGCATCCATAGTGCCCGCTACCATTTCTCTTTTCGATCCCAAAATCCCAAAAATCACTCTTGACTTTTAGCAAGCGAGCGGTTATACTTATTTACGTAGCTCGCTTGCTTCACTTCACTGCCCCTGCTACAGCAAAAAAGTCCGCTCTGTCAACCCTCGTATGTTTTATCAGTCTAATCCAAATCCCTACCCAGGAGGTTAGTCCCCCGATGGAGGATCTCAACGATCTCAACCCACCCGACTTCACAGCCCCCCACTTCTCCGTGCCCGATCTCAGCATGACCGATCTGACCATGCCGGACTTCAGCATGCCGGATGTACAACGCCCCGACCCTTTGCTGCCGGATCTCACTATGCCGCTGATTCCGCCGGACCTTGACAGGCCCGCTGTCGATGAACCAGACCCGGCTTCACTCGATTTGGCCATGCCGGATATTCCGGGCGCTCTCGACCCCATTCCCCGTGGACTTGTTTTACCTGACGTCAACAGCCATCACGCGCCGGGTACATATCCGCCTGCCATGCCTCCACGTCCGGAGGTTCTTATGGACGAACGACCGGGAGAGCTTGCCGGCTCGGCGCTCACGGACCTGCTGGATAGTCCAGATATGCGGCAATTACCGTCTGACCTGACCCCTGAGACGCTCTATACGCATGCGCAGGACATGACCTCGCGGCTCAGGCGCCTGGGCAGGTTGGAACTGGGGCTGGAGAATGAAGAGAGGAAACAGGCATGAATGGCCAGGCCGTTTCTCCCGCATCTCCTGCGCAGGCTATTCGCCTGGAAGGCCACATCTGCGAGGGACAGCAATTCGACCAGGGAAGTAAACGTCGCGATGTGCGCGTGACCATCATTCGCGGCGGTGCCAGCACCAATGGCTATTACTACAACGAGGACGCCCTGCGCGCGATTGCGAACCTGGTGGAGAACGCCCAGGCCTACGTTGATCACGCCGGCGCCGGTAGCGACAGCCAGGTGCGCTCGGTGCGTGACATGGTCGGATTTTATACCTCTCCGGCGTACCTTCCTCCCGACGGTGTTGCGCAGCACGGCCGTGTGGATGCGACACTGCACATTCTGGAATCCGCTGCATGGTTGTGGAGCATGGTGTGCGAAGCCTGCTCGTTGGGCCATCCCGAACTCATCGGCCTTTCGATTGACATCTATGGCACCTGGCAGTTTCGTGGTGGCCCACAGGAGGCCGGCATCTCTGCCTCCTCAAAATCGACAGCGCTACCGTTGAAAGAGGTCACCCGCGTGCTGTCGCTCAACTCCTGTGACATCGTGACCCGCCCCAGCGCTGGAGGGGCTTTCCAGCACATATTACAGAGTATAACTACGTCGTCGACCCCACACCTCTTTACCCCTCAAGGAGCCATCCTTATGAACGAACTACAGGACATCACCAGCGCTGTAGCAACAGACAACATGCCAGGCCCGCAGGCTACAGGCGGCCCTGGCGCATCCTCAGGACAGACGGCCATCGCGTCTCCCAATGCTATGCAGCCCGCTCTTCCCGCCAGTTCCCCTGCCGGCGAGCAAGTCCAGGAACAAGAGTCTCGCTCGCTACTCGAAGAATTGCGCATGGAGCGCGCGCAGCTAGCTCTGGAAAGGCGTCTCCTCGAATCTATCCTGCCGGAGCCTGTCAAAGCGCAAATTCGCTCGCGTTACGCTGGTCGCATCTTCGAAATGGCAGAATTGGAGCGCGACCTCTCGCTGAACCGCCAGATGCTCGCCGAACTGGCCACATCGGGCCTGATTCGCGGCCACAACTACGAAAAGCCTGCAATCGGCAGCCAGATCACCGAAGCTGAGAAGATTCAGGCCGCCTTTGATCGCATGTTTGACCTGGATATCGACGCCAAATTTGGCAACATCCGCCCATTCGCCAGCATTCGCGAAGCCTATGCGCGTGTGACGGGCGACGCCAGCGTTGCCGGTTTCAGCGATCGCTCACAATTAGGCATGATTCAGATCGCCGAGAGCGCTCCCCTCGTGCGTATCTCAGAAGCTGACACCACCACCGCCTCATTCTCCTACCTGCTGGGCACCTCCATGAACAAACGCCTGCTCAAAGATTACCAGGCCTGGCCAGCCGAATGGCAACGATTCGTCACTATTACACCGATCAAGGACTTTAAACAGCAGACCCGCGTGCGCCTGGGAGCCTTCGGTTCGCTTTCGACCGTGGCCGAAGATACGCCCTACACAACCATCTCGCTGACCGACTCCGCCGCCACCTACGTCCCCACCAAGCGCGGCAACCTGGTGACGGTCTCGCGCGAGGCCATTATCAATGATGACCTGTTTGCCATCAAGCAGATTCCCACGAAGCTGGCGGTGGCGGCGGCCTACACGCTGGCCGAATTTGTCTACGGCTTCCTCTCGGCCAACCCGACCATCTATGACGGCAGCGCCCTCTTCACCAGTGGCGCTCCCCATAACAATCTCGGTTCCTCGGCGCTTTCGACCTCGGCCATGCAGTCCGGCGTCACGGCCATGCGCGAGCAGACGAACTTCGCCGGCAAGCGCCTGGGATTGCGTCCCAGCTTCCTGATCGTCCCTCCCGAACTGGAATGGACGGCCATGGTTGCCACCAAATCGGCAGGCGTCCCCGGCAGCAACAATAACGACATCAACCCTATGATGGGCTATGTTACCCCTATTGTCAGCCCGCAGCTCGTAAACACGTCGCAGTGGTTCTTCGCCGCCGACCCCCATGTAGTAGACACCATCGAGATTGGTTTTGTGGGCGGCCAGGTTAACCCCGCACTCTTCGTGCAAGATATGCCCCTCTATGGGCTGAATTTCACGCAAGATGTTATCAGCTACAAATGCAGGCACGAATACGGCGGTTGTGTGGTAGATTTCCGTGGCCTCTACCGTGGCATATAGTAGAGGTATAAAATGACTGGATACATCGGCAACGACGGCTCCGCCCTGGCCGGGGGACTCAATCCCTCGGGCCAGGTGCAGGGGCTATCCGTCGATACTACGGGCAAGCTCAACGTCAATGCGTCGGTATCGAGCGGGCCAACGAACATTACGCAGATCAATAGTGCGCCGGTGGGTCGCGCCAATGGCCTTCCTGTTGGCGGCGACAATGGTTCTGCCGTCGTGGTTTTGCCGCTTGAGGCGCTGAACAACCTGCTCAAGACCAGCCTCTATGGCAAAGTCACCAACCCCGGCGACACCCCCATTCTGCTGGATGCCTCGGGTCGCTTGCAGACCGCCAACTACATCAATGGACAGGCCGTGGGGATCGCGACTCCCTATCCCAGCGCCGACCAGTCCCGCTACGCTGCCGTGCAGGATAAGGCATTCATTGCCAACTATGGTCGCCTCTCGGTGGCGACTCAGACCACCAGCGGCTACCCGTTATCGATCTTCAATCCCGCCGCCAGCGGAAAAGACATCGTCATCTACAGCGTGCGTGTAGAATTGAATGGAGCCGCCGGAGAATTTCGCCTGGCCCTGACAACTGCAGACCCGGCCTATCCCAGCGCGGCAACGCTTATGAATCTGAAAGCAGGCAGTGCCACTACCAGTGTTGCCAGTGTTACATATGATACCGCCGTGCACCTGATGCCCACTACCTACCTGGATGATGTACAGGTTCAGAACAACACGCCATTTGAGTTCATCCCCGCCGGTTCGGGAATTTACCTGCCTAAAGGGTCTGCTAATGGCCTCACGGTCTGGAGCGCGCCGGGCGGCAGTGGCACATCTATCGTAGCCGTGCGCTACTTTGAGTATTAGTGTTTGCGACAACAGAAAGGAAAAAAGACATGTTAGACCTCGCGGAACTTACCTGGGGCCGCTATAACTCCGGGCAGATTGCCCCCGCGGGCAGCTACCTCAACCTTCGCACACTCTGCATTTTTCAGCAGGCGTCCGATGGTACCATGCCTAATGCTGGCACCTTCTTCCGCGTCGACCCATCGGGCACGCAGACCTTTGCCAATATCGCCACCACCGTCAACGGCGTGCTTGGCACGAGCTATACTGCTGCCAGCTTCCATACCTGTGCAGGCGGCGATAATGAGACTTCGCCTGGCCAGGCTAGCGATGACGCATAGTCGATAGAGAACAGGAGCTTCTCGTGATCATCAAACGTGGCATCATACAGGCGTTCTCCGCCAGCACCTATACCGTCTCGGTGCTGCTGTTCGAGGCAACCTCCACATTCCTCGCCGGCGTTCCCGTCTCCAACGCCATCGATGGCACCTCCGCGCTGGCCGGTGCCCTGTGCGCTGTCCTCTTCTTCGACGAGCAGAATCCCCAGGATGCTGTGGTGATTGCCACGTTTCCCAACGGTAGCTCCGGCCTGCCATCACCCGCGCCTGGCCGGGTTGTGTTCGTCCCCGGCTACCGCCAGATCAACGCCGCTGCCATTGCCGCCAACACGACCCAGACCTTTACACTGACGGGTGGCAGCAGCGGTATCCCATCCGGCGCCCTGGGCGTCATTTACAAAGCCTACTTCACCAGTTCCACCGTTGGCACATCCATTCAATTGCTGCCACACGGGGCATCCGACCACAACGCCTATGCCGCGATAGGTAATATCCAGGTAGCGAATCAATATGCCAACGGCGGTGGGCTGCTGCAGGTCGATGCCAACGGCCAGATCGACATCACGGCCAACCAGGGAGCCGCCACTGTGACTCTCTACACGCATGGATACATGATGTGACTGGAAGGAGAACATCTCGATGCTGCTTTCCGACATTGAAACCGCCGTTCGCCAGGACCTCTTCGATCCCGCGGGTGGTCCAACCCAGCGCTGGCAGAACTCGGATATTGATCGCGCCATCGATAAGGCCGTCGACCGTTACAGCCAATACTACCCGAACATTGCCTTCACCGATATGCATACACAGCCTTTTCAGCGCACCTATCCCTATCCCCAGTCCTGGAACTCCGCGTATCCTGTCTGGTGGATCGAGCGCGTCCTTTATCCCTTGCAGGTCTATGGTAGTTACTTCGCGCCCCCTCCGGCAGGTATGACCGCCTCGGCTGTTGCGGGCAGCGGTCTAAGTACTGGCAGCTACTCCTATGCCGTCACGTTCCTGTCGCAAGGAGGCGAAACCACCCCTTCGCCCCTCACCAGCGCCACCACAAGCAGCGGTAATCAGCAGGTCAACCTGGCCTCGATTCCCCTGGGGCCTGCCAACACCTCCACGCCCGGCGTGGCCACCAATATGGTTATCGGGCGCAACCTCTATCGTACCCAGGCAGGAGGCTCAACCCTGTGCCTGCTGGCAACCCTACAAGATAACACTACCACGACCTATACCGACACCACATCCGACAGCATGCTTACAGGAAAGCCGTCGCCGCCGGCAGTCAATACCAGTGGAGTCATGCTCTGGCCGCCATTCGAGCGCGATTTCGCCGAATACTCCAACATCTTCGACAGTACGGCGGCGCTCGCCGCCGGCGGCAACCTCGGCGCACAGGGCACTATTGGCAGTGGCACCAGCTCGGAGAGCTCCATCGTCCCTAGCTTTACCCTCAAGCTTTCCTCCGCCGAACTTCCACAGGATGCCACTTCTGTCATTCGCGTCTTCTATGCCACCAAACACCAGCTCGATATCAGTAGCTCAACCATTCCCGAAGTCCATCGTGATATCATTGTCCTCGGCGCCTCCGCCTATGCGATGGAAGCCTACCAGGTCCCCACCAACGACAATTTTGATTTCCAGGATGGCGCCTTGCGCGACCGCGTCGATGATACCCAGATTCCAACCGCCTGGCTCACTGCCGCCCGATCCAGAATGCAGCAGTTCGAAGCGCGCCTGCAAGAGATCAAGAACCAGCGCGACTTCACAGTCAGCAGTCGCGTGCATTGGGGAGATATCGCCGCGCGCTATGAGCGCCTCTAATCGCATCCCCTCATCCTCTAGGGGCCAGGTGTATCGCACCCCAATCGCTTATAAGGAGCACCTATGCTGAATTTCATCTCCATCTTAAACCTCTGCGTCACCTTTGGACTGACCGCCGGTGGCATCGTCGCGTTTCGCCATGGCTTCAATCGAGCCGCCAACGAGATTCAAGACCGCGTCATCAAAGCCTTGCAGAGCGAAATCGGCTCCCTGCAAGATCGCATCGTCGCCTTAGAAAAAGAGAACACCCGCTTGAGCCATGTCATCATGACCATTCGCGCAGCCTTAAAGCGGCGCGGATTGCACATCACCATCGATGGTGACCTCGTCAGCATCCATGATCGCTCCGGTAACCTGACGCAGACCTCGCGCATTCGTGGCAGCCGGCCTCCCTCGGGCGGCGATGACCCCGATATGGAGGCCTGAAGCCATGCCCATCATTGGCCAGGATTGTGAAATCATCCTCGATGGCACCGGCTACTTCATCAAACCTGGTACCTACAAGATGAAGCAGCCGCGTGTGCGTAAAGCTACCTTGCGCGCCGACGGCGGCGAATCCTACGTCGACCTGGGGCCTGGCAAACGTGTCTGGAGCATGATCGTTCTCTGCTTGAACGACCTGCTCAAGTACGACGGCACCCCAACCGGCATTTCCGGCCAGCAATATCGCGATGCCCTGCGTTCCAGCTATCTCAACTCTGTTGGCACTACCCTCCAGTTCACCGACCCTCTCAACGGTGCCATCATAACAATTCACTTCGATAGTTACGCCGAACAGGTCTACGATCTGCACATCCAGCAAGTCTCCCTCTCCACCGGCGGCTCACCTGCTCTGTCTTACGAAGTAGCAATAGAACTGGTCGAGGCATAGGAGTGCGCCACATGCTGAATCAATCCGCCCTCTACAGTCGCCCGCCCTGGTACATTTTACCCCCTTGCTTGACACTAACCTCATCATCTCCTACACTTCAGGCAAGGGGAAATTTCAAAAGGCGATCCTGCGAGTCGCTTCCGTGTCTTTTTCGCCTATCATACTAAATGAGGGATGTGCGCATGCAAAGTTGGTCGAGTCCGGCGACAAGTTTCGCGGCTCTCGCAAACAATGGTCTTGCTCATGTATTTAATAATCACAGCATAGTGGCGGATTCTGGAACGAATGCTGGTGGCTTTTCACCGCTTATAGTGGGCATGGTCCTGCTGCTTATTCTGGCGCTCATCGGTGCCGGAATAGTATATGTCAAACGCAAACGGACCGCATCCTGGGAAGAGCCTGTCAACCAGGGTAGTAGAGATCAGATCGGTCCTGCCCGCTTTCCCGGCGCATATTCGCACGTTGGGCAGGGCTATGGAAATGCCCTGGGGGCTGCGCGGCAAGAACCGTGGCCATGGGCCAAAAAGCCGGTGCCAGCGGCCGGCTATAACCCCACGACTCCTATTCCTGAAGTGCTCAAAACGCCATCTGTCCCTATCACGCCCATGCCTGCCATGCCAGCAATACTGGCCAACAGCTCCGTTCCTTCAACGCCTGCGCACGAAATGCTGGATGTTCGTAGCGGCGCACCGTTGTGGTCGCCCTCAGTTGAAGCTCCTGGTATGAGGCCGTCATCTGGTCAGCTCGTAGGCATGAGTTCGCCCGCCGAGCAGGCTCCAATGACTCCTCTTCCTCAAGTGCCGGTAACGCCATCTGCCCCAACGCACAATCCTTTACAGCCGCCATCTTTCCCTGTGTTGGATGCGGAATTAGAAGCTATCATGCAGCAGGCCCAGGTGGGTTTATTTGCTCTGCCGAAGCAGCACAGGGGGCAAGAAGACTTGATGGAGTGTAACAACCGCGTCGGGGAATAAGCAAGCGTGTGCTGCGCTCCTGTGGAGACAGGGACACGACCTGTCCCGAGGGGAGTTGCCCATACGATGGGAAAAATGCTGGAGGGACGGCTACAAGGGCCTCCCTGAAGATTTTTCTCCTTGTGGTCGCCCGAGCGCATGAATCGAATCCATATGAGGAGTGCTAATGCTATGCGCGATGTCCCTCCCCCTTCTCGTACCAGAATTGCCCTGGTACTACTTTCTTTGCTGTTGCTGCTTGTTTCAATCGCGGGCCTTCTACTGCTGAAACAGCAGGCCAATGCTAAGGGCGCTTATCTGATCAGGTCATCATCAAACAGCGTATCCGCGCTCTCTTTCAAGAATATTCCTGGTACTGGAACAGCAGTGCCTACAGACACACCCTCATCGACGCCAACATCAACTACTACCCCAACGCCGACGGACACGCCGACACCCACGCCAACGAACACGCCGGCGCCCACACCCACACCAACGAACACGCCGGCGCCGACGCCAACCAGCACCCCACCACCGACGCCAACCAGCACTCCCTCATCTTCTCCGACTACAACGACAACTCCCCAGGCAACCGCCACCGCGCATGCGACCCCCAAAGCAACTGCGACAACCCGGGCAACTGCCACGGTAAATGCCGGCCAGGGAAGCGGTCAAAGCTTAACACCGACCGATATCTCAACGCCCCCGCCCACCTCTACCAGCGATAACCAGAATGATACGCCTTCGAGCGTACAAAGTCCTGCCTCTCACCTCATTGATATATTTGCAGGCATTATATGTACTGTCGCCTTTCTTTTCCTGCTATTTCTCGGCTGGTGGCAACTGCGCAAGCACCTGTTGCCACCACAACCCGCGAAGCTGCCTCCCAGCGGCGCGCCTCCCTGGAGTCGCGAGCGCCCCCTCTCTCCCTGGGAACAGGCGAAAAAGTCGCAAGGAGCGACCCCAGGAGCAGCTATCGCTAACCAATATGGGCCGGTGAGTTCGTCAATAGTGCCGGCTACGCATACTGCCCAGGGATGGCCTGTCCCCCAACCGGAAAATCCTTATCCTGGTCAACCTGGCTACCCTGGCTATACACCTCCCCAGTTCTCCTCTGGCGACGAACCTCCTCGTGCGTATCCAGAAGCTTCTACAGCGGCACTAGGCATGGCTTCGTCCACTGGCAGCTTTTTGCCGGTAATCGATCTGAGTTCATTGCCTGTTACCGGAGAATTCCCTTCATTATCGCGCGCAACTGGCCCGGAGAAAGCGCTACGTCTCAAACGCTCAACACGCCTGGTGCCCATCGACAGCCATCAGACCAACGGGGCGCTGCCCATTGTGCCACCGGCGTCAGATGGGCAACAGGACGATCAGGTCCCCGATCTTAATGACCCATACTTGAAAGAAATGATCCGTCAATATAGTGAGAAAGGGAGAGCAATAAAGCAACCAAAGGAGCAATCAGGCCCGTAGGTCTCGATTAATCGGGGTAGCGCCGGTTGATCAGCCCCTACTATCTCAATCAATTGCCGCAAAGCGTCAGGTATGGTACCATGTTGTAGGGACAGCGCCTTGTGCCTTCCCTGCAACCCTCATTGCAATCACTAAAGGAGCGTATATTCTTATGCCTGGCGAGAGTCAATCACAACAGTTGCGCGCAGTCTGGTGGGAAGAGAATGCCGGTGGCGAAGCAGTTTGTATGATCGATCAATCGCTACTGCCACAGCGCGTGGTCATTCTCAGGCTGGCACATGAAGAGCAAGTTGCCGATGCCATAACGACGTTAAAGGTGCGCGGCGCCCCCGCCATTGGAGTAGCCGCCGCTTTTGGTATTACCCTCTCGCTCTATCACCTGCTGCGCAAGCAGGGTGAAGGCGTGACGCAATCCGAAGTAAGGGCGCACCTGCACGGCGTAAGTGAGATGCTGCGTTGCACCCGCCCCACCGCCGTCAACCTTGCCTGGGCCATTGACCGCATGCTGCGACGAGCAGATAATGCAATGAATGAGAATATGGCTCCCCGCCAGTTGGCGCAGCTATTACGTGACGAAGCCCAGGCCATCGCCGATGAAGATTTCGATGCCTGCATGAAAATGGGCTATTACGGAGCGGAACTCATAGCTGATGGCGATACCTTACTGACGCACTGTAACGCCGGTTCGCTGGCAACGGCCGGGTGGGGAACCGCGCTGGCCCCTATCTATGTTGCGCATCGCTCTGGGAAAAAAATACACGTCTTCGTCGATGAAACGCGCCCGGTGCTACAAGGGGCGCGTCTCACGGCCTGGGAATTGCAGCAGGCCGGTATTCCCCTGACGTTGATTACCGACAATATGGCCGGGCATTTCATGCGTACTGCCGCTATCAAAGCCGTTTTCGTCGGGGCCGACCGCATTGCCGCCAATGGTGATGTTGCCAATAAAATCGGCACCTATAGCGTCGCGGTGCTGGCGAAAGCTCATTCTATTCCTTTCTACGTATTGGCGCCGCGTTCTACCATTGATCTGACCCTGGCGTCCGGCGAAGCCATTCCCATCGAGCAGCGCAATCCCGAAGAAGTTACGAGCATACGGGGAACTGCTATTGCTCCTGCTGGCATACATGCGGCCAATCCCGCTTTTGATGTCACACCGCATATCTACGTAACAGCGATCATTACCGAGGCCGGAATTGCTCGACCGCCATATGAAGCATCGCTGCGCCAGCTCTGCTCCGGCTATCATAACATTGATAAATCCGCTAAGGGTAGAGGCCAGATTCAGCGTGCCCAGGAGTGGGGCCGTTTGCCCATCCCCCCAGAGCATGGAGAGCCGTAGTGATGGAGAGAGAAGTGGTGCGGGCCGCCGCGGATTATGCCGAGGAGACTCTGGATAGAGAGGGCTTCCAGTATGTCAGCGCGGTCGTAGCAAATTGTAAAATGCTGGCCGTGGAACTTGAGGAGCAGGGGGAAGATACAGGTGCGCTAGATATGGAGGCCTTGATTCTCGCCGCATACCTGCATAACATCTCAACCGCGGCCCACGGTTTCCACGACCATCATCTCGCCTCCGCGGAAATGGCCGTGGACTTTCTACGTGAACTCGATGTGCCACCCCAGCGTATCAGCAGGGTTGAGCAGGCAATTCTCGCCCATACGACCGCTATTCCTCCGGAGCAAAGGGATGCGGTACTCCTCGAAGGGCGCATTCTCTATGATGCCGACATGCTTGGCCGCTTGAGTGGTCTCGCCGTAGTCACCTCACTCATCGAGTTCGGCACTCGTTATCCTAACCATACACTCACAAGTGAGGTACTTGTCGCCATGCTGCGTCATATCGAAGAACGTTTTGTAGAACTATATCAATCATTGAATACAGCCCCCGCTCGTGAGAGAGCGCGGGAAAAGTTCAGCAATACACTGGCCTTTCTCGATGGCATCATTGAATACCTCGGTGACGCCACGCCGGTTTGAAGAGGGCGTAGCGGCCAGATCCATCGCGCCCCTGGCGTGGCCGATCATCGCCTGCAAGCATAGATAAACAGTTTTGAAAGGGAGGACGGAGGAGTGTCCATTCTAGTTGTTGGTTCGGTCGCTCTGGATACAGTCGAAACACCATTTGCCCGGGTCGAAGAAACGCTAGGCGGAGCTGCATCCTATTTTACCACGGCAGCTTCACTGTATAGCCAGGTCAACCTGGTAGCGATAGTGGGGAGTGATTTCCCACAGGAACATATCGATTTCTGGCATACGCGCCCGGTGAGCCTGGCGGGTCTCCAGGTGAAAGAAGGAAACACTTTTCGCTGGACCGCGCGCTACCATATGGATATGAATACACGCGATACGCTCGACACCCGGCTGGGCGTCTATGAAGGTTTCCATCCTATTATTCCAGAGGAGTACCGCTGCAGCGAACTGCTATTCCTGGCCAATATCCAGCCGGAATTGCAACTGGAAGTGCTGGAGCAGGTTCTCCAGCCCCGCCTCACGGTGCTGGACACAATGGAACTCTGGATCATGACCGCGCGCCCACAACTCACCGAGGTCATCAAGCGCGTGGATATCCTTTTAATGAGCGAGGAAGAAATACGCCAGTACACGGAATGTCCCAGTATTGTCGCCGGTGTACGGCAACTCCTGAGTATGGGCTTGAAATACGTCGTGGTAAAGCAGGGCAGTTACGGTGCGCTGCTTTTTGGCGCGGACGGCACCTTTTTTAGCGCTCCTACCTATCCCCTGGAAGAAGTTATCGATCCGACAGGCGCGGGTGATGCATTTGCCGGCGGCTTCCTCGGCTATCTTTCGCTAGTAGAGCCGCAGCCCGGTGACAGCTATGCCGTGGCAGATCTAAAACGCGCCGTCGTCCACGGCAACATCATCGGCTCCTATGTCTGTGAAGATTTCAGCATCCAACGCCTGCGCACCCTGACTATGGACGATATTGCCGAACGTTACCATGCGCTTGTCATGTGTTCGCACTTCGATCCCAATTGGAAACCGTAGGAGTCCTGGTGATTCTCCATGAGGTGGCAAGAGATTCTGCCCCGCTCGCTGCGCTCAGAAGCTCGCGCCTCATATGCAGATAAGGCAGCAGTTGGTAAAAAAGTGATACTATATCAAGCAGTGAAATGAAATACAGAAAAAACTTCTGTCTGTTAGGAAAGGAAAACATACTCCATGACAACTTCGATGAGAGGTGATGTCAAAGACATCTCACTTGCGCCACGCGGCAAAGACCGTATCGAATGGGCCGCTAAAGAAATGCCCGTTCTTCGCCTGATCCGCGAGCGTTTCTCCAAAGACCAGCCCCTCAAAGGCGTGCGCATGTCGGGTTGCCTGCATATCACTACCGAGACAGCTAACCTCGCCATCACTCTGAAAGCAGGCGGGGCCGACCTCAACCTGTGCGCCTCCAATCCACTCTCTACACAGGACGATGTAGCTGCCGCGCTAATCAGCGAATATGGCATCCCCACCTTTGCAATTAAAGGCGAGGACGAGCAAACCTATTATCGCCATATCAACTCTGTGCTTGATCACGAACCCAATATGACGATGGATGACGGCTGTGACCTCGTTTCAACGCTGCATACCTCGCGCACCGAACTCATCCCCGCCATCATCGCTGGCATGGAAGAAACGACCACCGGCGTTATTCGCCTGCGCAGCATGGAACGAGATGGTGTGCTGCGCTTCCCCGTCCTGGCGGTCAATGAATCGGATACCAAGCATTTATTTGATAATCGCTATGGGACCGGCCAGAGTTCAATCGATGCCATCATCCGCTCCACCAATATCCTGCTGGCAGGTCGTACAGTCGTTGTCCTCGGTTACGGCTGGTGCGGTCGCGGCGTTGCCTCGCGCGCGCATGGCATGGGTGCTAACGTCATCGTCACCGAGGTCAACCCGATTCGAGCGCTGGAAGCTGTCATGGACGGGTACCGCGTCATGCCAGGCGTCGAAGCAGCCGGGGTCGGAGACATCTTTATCACTGTAACCGGTGATGTCAACGTGATAGATCGCCCTCACCTGGAACGCATGAAATCTGGCGCGATTATCGCCAACTCCGGCCATTTTAACGATGAGATCAACATTCCAGCCTTGGAGGCGCTCTCGGTTAAAAAGCGCCGCGTGCGCGATTTTGTCGATGAATATACCTATGCCGACGGGAGGCAGGTGTACCTGCTGGCCGAAGGGCGTCTCGTCAATCTCTCGGCCGCCGAGGGGCATCCCGCCAGCGTCATGGACATGAGCTTTGCCAATCAAGCCCTGGGCGCCGAGTACATGCTGCTCCACGCAAAAGAGATGCCGCCGCGAGTTTATACGCTGCCTGGCTCAATCGACAAAGAAATCGCTACCCTCAAGCTCAAGGCTATGGGAGTACGCATCGACACCCTTACTCCCGAACAGGAAACCTACCTCAATTCGTGGGAATCCGGCACCTAGGGCGGACGGAGTATGTACGGATTGACCTCGAGGGCGACCACCAGGGCGCGCCTTTCCAATGAATGAGACGAGTAGCTCAATGTATGAGCACAGCGCTCCTGGGTTTGTTCCGTCCCAAACGGATTGAGCATTCATGAGCGTTCGTGTCACTTCCCCGTAAGGACAGTGCCTGGTGCCTGTCCTTGTCGGTGCCACGAAATCCGAAAAGGGTCAAACTTGACATTCCGCTTCCTCCCTCGTTATACTTTAGAAGTAAAGAAATCCTTCGTGGATGCCGCGAACACAAACAAAGAAATACCAGGGACATACTTCAAGGTGTCCTTGAAGCTCTCATCAAGAGAGGTGGAGGGAAACGGCCCGATGAAGCCCGGCAACCCGCCTGCCTAGCCGCAGGAAGGGTGCCAATTCCGGCGGGATGTAATCCGCGAGATGAGGGGCATATGCCACAAAGCTAAAACCCCTGCATTTCAGGGTTTTTTTCATATCCTGGGCATTTCTCTGAAATGGACCTGGTTGACATAAAAATACAATAAGAAGAAGTTTTGCTGAACGAAATGTAGGGGCCGCTTGATCGTGCCCGGCGCCGCTTGATCGGCCAAAGGAGAGCCAATGAGCAATTTTATGAAAAGTCCGAAATCGTTTTTCACCAGCGAATCGGTCACCGAGGGACACCCCGATAAGCTGTGCGACCAGATTTCGGATGCCGTCCTCGATGCAATTCTGGCCCAGGACCCCATGGCGCGCGTCGCCTGCGAAACCGCCACTACCACCGGTCTCGTGCTTGTCGCAGGTGAAATCACTACCACTGCCTGGATCGACATGCCCGCCGTCGTGCGCAAGACGGTTGAGCAGGTTGGCTATGTCAGCGCCGATTATGGTTTCGACTATCGGACATGTGGGGTTGTTACCTCTATCGGCAAGCAGTCGCCAGATATTGATCTAGGGGTCAGCCGTTCAATGGAGGCCAAAACGGGCACGGCTGTCCTGAGTGATAGCGAATTGGAGAGCATCGGTGCGGGCGACCAGGGGATGATGATCGGTTTCGCCTGCAACGAAACTCCGGAATTGATGCCCATGCCGATCAGCCTCGCCCACAAGCTTACGCGCCAGCTCTCGCGCGTGCGCCGCAAATCGTGGGAGGGCACCGGGCCCATGGCCTATCTACGGCCCGACGGTAAAAGTCAGGTCACTATTCAATATGAATATGGTCGCCCTGTACGTGTTGACACCATCGTCATCTCTACTCAGCACGCGGATTACGTTGATAAAGACCAGATTCGCTCGGACGTGATCGATTATATTATCAAGCCGGTCATTCCCGCGCACTTGCTTGATAGCAATACCAAGATTTTTGTCAATCCCACAGGGCGTTTCGTCACCGGAGGCCCTATGGGTGATGCCGGGCTGACCGGGCGCAAAATCATTGTTGATACCTATGGCGGCATGGCCCGCCATGGCGGTGGTGCTTTTAGCGGCAAGGACCCGACCAAAGTTGACCGCTCTGCATCTTACGCGGTACGTCATATCGCCAAAAACGTCGTCGCCGCCGGCCTTGCGGACCGCGTGGAATTGCAGGTTGCCTACGCCATCGGGGTGGCGCGCCCGCTTTCGCTCTTCATCGATACTTTCGGTACCGGCAAGGTTTCAGACGAGGAGATGGTGCGCCTCATCAATGAACACTTTGATCTACGGCCCGCCGGCATCATTCAATCGTTGAACCTGCGCCGCCCCATTTACCAGCCTACCGCGGCATTCGGCCACTTTGGCCGCACCGACATCGATCTTCCCTGGGAAGCTCTCGATAAAGTTCCCATGCTGCGCAAGGGGGTGGGCGCCAGCGTAGAAACCAGTGACCAGGCCGCGATGACAGAAGGGGAAATGATGGATGTCGATTGAATCAGAGCAAGATTTGCAGTCTCTTTTACGTATTGGAAAAATCGTCGGCCTCACCTTGCAAGAGATGCAAAAGAGCGTTCGACCGGGCATGACCACCGGCGAACTCGATCAGATAGGGGCGGCTTTCCTTAAGAGTCACGGCGCCCGTTCCGCCCCGCCAATGGTCTATGGTTTTCCGGGTACCGCTTGCATCTCAGTGAACGATGAAGCCGCCCACGGAATTCCAGGTGACCGCGTCATTGGGGCGGGTGACCTCGTAAAGATCGATGTCACAGCCGAACTGGATGGCTATTATGCCGATGCCGCGGTCACTGTTGCCGTGCCACCTGTTTCACCGCTCAGGAGCCGTTTAGTTGCCTGCGCGAAAGCCGCGCTTGAGAAAGGTATTCTCGCCGCCCAGGCCGGCAAGCCGATCAACGCCATCGGTCGTACCGTAGAACTGGAAGTCCAGCATCGCAAGTTCTCCGTCATACGCGAACTCTGCGGGCATGGTGTCGGCAGAACTATCCATGAGGAGCCGCGTGTCATTCCAAGCTACTACTCCCCGCAGTTCTCGCAGCGCCTTACCGAAGGCCTCGTACTCGCCATCGAGCCTCACATTTCCGCCAAAGCAGCACATATTCAAGATTCTGTGGATGGTTGGACCCTGAAGACCAACAACGGCACTCCCGTCGCGAATTATGAACATACCGTCGTAGTCACAAAGGGCAAGCCACTCGTGATCACTGCTATCTGATAGTTAGATGATTTATCCACCCCAGGGTGCCTACAAAGACATCCTGGGGTGAAACAAGTGAGCAGGCCTTCTGCGGGTCGCTGGTTTGTCCTGCTATGCTCCATCATCACTCGCGGCGTTCTGGTGCGAGCCGCCGGTTTGGTTGTTTGGTTCCCGCATGGTGCAGATCTTGCCACGAACAGGTATAATAAATCTCATAAATGGGTTCAAAAAAGGGACTGGCTCTTACCGTTTCCTTGCGAGAGCAGTAGAGCTACCAAACCCGCAAACGTCAAGTGCAAATGCATTTAATTCATGTGCCAGATAGAAGGAGCATAGCGTTATGGACTTCACGCTCAACGAAGAGCAATTGGCAATTCGAGATACCTGTCGCGAGTTCGCGCAACAGGAGATCAAACCCCGCGCGGAAGAAATGGACCGCACAGGCGCGTTCCCCTACGACCTGATCCGCCGGATGGGAGCATTAGGACTGCTGGGACTGCCGTTTCCCGAAGAATACGGCGGCGCTGGCGCCGATTTCCTCTCCTACTGCCTTGCCATCGAGGAAATTTCGCGTGCCGATGTTTCCGTCGGTATTACGATGGAGGCCCATACATCGCTTGGTTCGACCCCTTTTTACCTGTATGCTACCGAAGAACAAAAGCAGCAATACCTGGTTCCACTGGCCCGTGGCGAGAAACTATGGGCTTTCGGTCTCACCGAGCCGGAAGCGGGCTCCGACTCGGGTGGCACGCAGACACGCGCTGTCCTGCGCGATGGCAACTGGCATATCAACGGCGCCAAGGCTTTCATCACCAACGCCGGGACAGATATGACAGGCGGTGTCACCATCACTGCCGTCACCGGTATGCGTCCCGATGGTCGCAAAGAGATCACCAACTTTATCATACCCAAAGGCACACCCGGCTACATCATTGGCCAACCTTATAAAAAAATGGGCTGGAAAGCCTCGGATACCCGCCCACTCACGTTCGAAGATTGCGTAATACCTGAAGAAAACATGCTGGGCCAGCGCGGCGAAGGCTTCAAACATTTCATGCATATCCTCGATGCCGGGCGTATCGCTATTGCCGCGCTCTCCGTGGGTCTCGCGCAGGCCTGCCTCGATGAAGCGCTGAGCTATGCCAAAGTACGCAAGCAATTCGGCAAACCGATCAGTTCATTCCAGGCTATCCAGTTTAAACTCGCCGATATGGATACAGAAATAGAGCTCGCTCGTTTAATGTACTATAAGGCCGCGTGGCTGCATATGCAGGGCAAACCTTTCCGGCGCGAGGCCGCAATAGCCAAACTCTTCGCCTCAGAAACGGCCAAGCGCGCCGCAGACCAGGCCGTGCAGATTCATGGCGGCTACGGCTTCATGGATGAATTTCCCGTCTCGCGCTACTGGCGCAGCGTCAAAATCAACGAAATCGGCGAAGGTACCAGCGAGGTGCAGCGCCTGGTGATCGCGAAACACCTCGGTATCTGACAATTGGCAACGTCCTGTAGGGACAGGGCCTGGCGCCTGCCCTCGTCGGGATGGCAAGATCTCCCTATTCATTCATCAAAATTCATGGCAGAGGAGGAACAATATGGATATCACTCCTGGCGTAGAATCGGTAGTTCCAAAGCATGCTCACGGCGAGGGACACGCTCCGTTGCTTGGGGGAATACACGTCAAGTTCCCTACGTTCAAACACAACCATCCGGCTATCATCAATGTGAATGAGGTCGCCGCTGAACAGTTAACGGCGGGGCAGAAGATCGCTGACACTGTGGCCTCAACCGTTGGCAGCTGGCGCTTTATCATAATTCAAAGCTGCATCCTGGCCGTCTGGCTGGCTTTGAATATCACCGGAATAGTCTATCGTTGGGATCCCTATCCTTTTATACTCTTGAACCTGGCTCTATCGTTTCAAGCCGCATACGCAGCTCCGTTTGTGATGATGTCCCAGAATCGCCAGGCCGAAAAAGACCGCCTGACCGCCCAAAACGACTACATTTGTGATACAAAAGGCGAAGAAGAGATCCGTCACATCATGGAGCATCTCGATCACCAGGATGATTTGATCCTCCAAATTGTGAAGCGTCTGGAAGAGCAGCATACCGAGATGCGGGAGCAGATTGCCCGCCTGGACCCGGCTCTGGTGAAACGCCTGGCAATCGAGATGCAGCAGGTTGTGAAAGAGCAAGAAGCGCCCTGAAAACTTACTTGCCCCAGTTAAACGCCAGCAGCGTTGTGGAAGTGTTGGCGCTGGTAGTAGAAGGTGTTACAGTGTTATTACTGGCCGTCCAGATCGCTGTATTGCCGTTGACCGCAACGAAGTTGGCGCCGTTCAGCACCTGTCCGACGACCACATCAGACGCGGTTTGCACATCATACATCTTATAGCCATCGTTATCCTGCCATAAGACGAAATTGTTGCCCGCCTGCAATGCAGAAGATTGCCCGCCCGTACCCAATGATACCGGTATGTTTGCGGAATCGCCATCCAGTGGGATCATCAACACCGTTCCCTGCACAAAGGTATCCAGGGGTTCTGCAGAAACACTCGTATCGATCCTTGGCACCGCAGCAAGGTTGAGAGGGGTCACTGTTCTGGAAGCAATTTGCCCTGAATTCGTCGTGCTGGCAGTATTCAGCAGGAACAACGTGTCATCTACCACCTGCGGGCTGAAAGACAGGCCGTCTGAACGGTAGAGGCTTATCGCCGGTACGGTGTTTTCTGCCACTTTGCCTCGCGATTGCGGTTGAGTGTCGAGCATTTGCTGTATCCAGATGTTGCTGTGCAGGTTACCATCCTGGGAAAGCCATTCCTCAGACCAGAAAATCTGACTGCCATCACTATTCGCCGTTGGCGAGGCGAGTATTTCACCGGCTGGGGCTGTTGCCATCACCTTCACGGAAGCCGGGGCGTCATTCGTATCCAGCTCGAAGCGCAGGAGACGGGATGTACCAGTAGTATCGATCATTGCCACAAGCAAACTGTTCTGAATGAACCACACGCCCTGCACCGGCGAGGAAGCCAGTAGAGGAGCTGTACTACGATTAAACACGCCTTTTATCAAGGGCGGCAGTTGTGCCGGAAATGAGACGGAATCGCCTGTACTCCCCTGGGATGCCGTAGGGGTCAGATTGATCGCGCCCCCGCTGGATTTCCCCTTTGATGTAATGGCCTGCGGCGTAAGAGCGAGATAGTGCAGGCTCCAGGCATGGAGATTCAAGGAAAGACTCCCATTGGGCAGATGACCCTTGAATGCCGATTTGAGATCGTCATATTGCAGCCAGACCAGCCAGTCATTATTCGCCCCCAGCACAATCAGCGGATGTGTACTGGCATTCGCAAGCAAATTCGTGCTCTGCATCGTTGTGCGATCTAACTTTTCCAGCATCCACTCATTTGTCGCGTCATTGCTATATGCCGTGTAGTAGATGTCGTTGCCAACGGCTGTTGCGCTGACGACATTCTGGTAAACCGTGCTCGTCGTGTATCTAAGAGTCGTAAGTTCACTTTGCTGGACGATACTCTGGCCCGCCTTACTACCAACAGTATTGACAGTGCTGGCTACCTGAGAATTGCTATGTGCCAGCAGGAGTAGCGAGGTTATACCACTCATCATCAAAAGCATGAGAAACATAGCGGCAATACCAAGGACCGCGAACTGGTTCACCCGCATATGGCGAGACCTGGTTTTTGCGCGAATAATAGGCAGTGGGCCGGTTTGTGCGCTCGAAAGTGCGCTGATAGATGCCGGAACATGAGGGGTTCGGGATTGTTCTTGAAGATAAGGTCTCAGAAATTCAGGCGTGGAGACTGCTCCAGGCGCGGACCGTTGCATATGCCGTAGTTGCTCTTTTGCCAGTGTGCGCATGAGACTGGTATGCATCTCAGGCGGCGTCTCTATCACCGGCAAAGAACGAACTTGCTCGCCGATAAAACTGAAGCGAGCAAGCGCCTCGCGGCAGGATGCGCAGTGCTCTAAATGCACATCCAATTCGAGAGTATCTACATCCTCTTTTTTCAAGTCACGATACGCGGCAAGCATTGCCTGCGCCTGAATACAGTTCACTCGTCACCCACCTCTTGTTGATGTAACGTAATAAAGCGTTCCCGTGCCCGCATTAAGCGCATTTTTACGGCTGAGGCACTGATGCCCAGCACCTCCGCGATCTCCGCGCAAGACAATCCATCATGTTCGTAGAGCCAGAGGCAGACAGCATATTTAGGTGGCAATTGCTTAAAGATGCGCTCGACGATTTCACGGTCTGCGACGCGATTCTCGAATCGCCCGCCATCGTAGCCTCCACGCTCATAGAATGAACTGATAGAATTGCTGCGTGCCTCACCCGCGCCATCATCGTTGTTGCTGGTAAAGCTCTCTGACGCGACGCCTCCAGAGTCGGAGAGGACGCCTGCGCCGATGCCGCGGTCCTCATTGAATAAGGAGAGCGGTAGCCAGGAGATCAGTCGCCGCCTGCGCAAGCTATCTGTCGTTGTGTTGGCCGCGATGCGATACAGCCAGGCCGATAATGCCCCCGGCTGCACCACTGTCCCTCCCAACAGCGCCTTATATGCCTTTACAAACACATCCTGTGCAAGATCATACGCCTGTTCGCGATTGCCGATCAGGTGGTAGATGAAATTTGTGATAGGCCCTTGAAAACGAAGAAAGATCGCTTCAAAGTCTGCCACATCTACCCGCTGCGCCTGCTCCTGCGGTACTGCTACAGACCGCGCCTCGAGCAAACCAGTTGCTCGCTCATCCTCGCTCACTGACACTTCCGCAAGCTCATTCTCCTCGTCCTGCAAGGGGACAGTAGGACGAGCCTGAGGTTCATCGTTCAGCAGTGAACGCAATCTGCTATTCGAGTTGTAGAGACGGATAGAAGTGTCCATTGGTTACATCAACCTTATCTGCTTTTCATAGATGAGTCCAAGAATAAACATTCCTCTGCAAGGATAGCTTCAATAATATTTCCTTCTGTAGCATAACATATTTGTACAGTAAATACTGTGGTGTAGCCGACATTTGTCAGGAGTATTTACCTACTTCCGTTAAACCGCTCCCCGTAAAGAAAAGGACGGTTTCATTTCCAGGTTCTAAAAACCGCCCGGCTATCAGCCTGTGGTAGGCCGCGATAGTCGCGGCCGCCTCGAGCGAGATTAATATGCCTTCACGTCGAGCGGCATAGCGTGCCATCTCTACCATAGATTCATCGCTGACCGCGATGGCCGTTCCCCCGCTTTCACGTACCGCTGAAAGAATCAAGCGGTCCCCGATAGCCGAAGGCACGCGCAGTCCTGCCGCCTGTGTTTGTGCCTCGTGTGCCGGCCATGCTCCGGCCTCATCCTGCCCATTCTGGAAAGCGCGCACCAGGGGAGCGCAGCCCTCCGCCTGCACAATAATCATCTTCGGCATGCGCATTTCTTTCAACCAGCCCAGAGTACGCAATTCGGCAAAAGCTTTCCACATACCAACAATACCGGTACCACCGCCCGCCGGATAGATAATTGCATCGGGCAATCGCCAACCAAGCTGCTCCGCCAGTTCCAGCCCCATGGTTTTCTTCCCCTCGGCGCGATACGGCTCTCGCAGCGTTGCGACATTAAACCAGCCGCGCTGCCAGGCAACGTCCGCAGCAAGACGACCGGCGTCACTGATCAGGCCCGGTATAAGCTTTACCTCGGCACCATACAAGCTTGCCTGCTCTATACACGATTCGGGAGCATCTTCTGGTGCAACTATGTATGCCGGAAGACCACCACGCGCCGCATATGCGGCCATCGCCGCCCCCGCATTTCCGGCGGTCGGGGTTACCACGCCGCTTGCTCCCAGTTCAAAAGCACGTGAAATGGCAGCGGACATGCCCCGTGCCTTGAAACTACCCGTCGGATTCTGTCCCTCGTCCTTGATGAGAATGCAAGCTTCGCGCTCTCTACCTTCCGGCGCCAGTCGAGGGGCCTTCAATAGCGGCGTCATTCCCTCTCCCAGCGTTAAGACGTGCCGCGCTTCGCGCACCGGTAACAGTTCATGATAGCGCCACATTGTCGTCTCGCGTTGTGCTATTTCGGTGGGCGAGAGGTCGCGCGCGATAGTGGCCAGGTCATAACGTGCCAGCAATGGCCGCGCACAGCAGGGACTAACAGTATGTAGCTGGTCCGCATTATATTCAAGATGGCACAGACTGCACTCTAAATGGGTCAGATAGCTGAAATGGGAATTCATATACCTAGTATACCATTGTTGTAGGGGACATTCAAAACTCTGGCAGATGGCGATTCCCCAGAGGTTGGGCAAGGCTTCTGAGCGTAGCGGAGAGTCCCTCGCGCCCCTGTGTCCACGGTGGCAATCCTCGTCCTGGGGAATGCTGGGGATGCAGTAGTCTTGCCATTATAGTTCGTTTCTGCTAGGATGACCATATGAGCGAAGCATCACGGGAACTATCACCATTCGATTGGAATATCGCCGGTCACGAGCATTCTATCAACACCCTGCGCCGTATACTGGCGGCGCAGCGGGTACGTCATGCCTATCTGTTCACCGGCCCCGAACATATTGGCAAAACACTGCTTGCGCGTCGATTCGCCCAGACGCTCTTATGTACGGGCGGACCCGATCCCACTATCACGCCACAGAATCCCTGCAATACCTGCCTTTCCTGCCGCAAGGTCATACATGGCAACCATCCCGACGTGCACTACATCTCGCGGCCCCAGGGTAGGCAATTCATCCTCATTGAACAGGTACGCGCGCTGCAAAGCGATTCGGCCCGCAGGACATTAGAGGGGCGTCGCAATATCTTTATCATCGAAGGCATGCATGAGATGAACCTGGATGCCGCCAATTGTCTCTTGAAGACGCTCGAGGAGCCTGAACCCGATGTCGTCCTGTTGCTCACAGCACCCGATCCCGGCCTGTTGCTGCCGACTATCCTCTCGCGTGTGCAGCAAGTTCCGATGCACCTTTTGACCACCTCGCAGATCAAAACCGCTTTAGAGCAACAATGGCAGGTCGATCCGGATGAAGCCACTTTAATCGCTGCTCTCGCTGCAGGTCGTATGGGCTGGGCAATACAGGCCATAGAGGATGAAGAGATGCTGGCTGAACGCAAGACGCAGCTGGATACTCTAGCAACACTGCCTACCTTAAGCAGGGTGAAACGTTTTGACCTGGCCCAGCGTCTCAGCGCCGATAGCGACAAGCTACGTGGTATACTTGAGTTGTGGTTGCTGTGGTGGCGTGATATGGTATTAGCAGCGAACAACAGCCTTGATCTGATCGTCAATGTAGATATGCGTAACCAGCTACAGAGGCAGGCCGCGAAGATTGGCGCATCCGAAGCCCGGCACGTGGTGCGCGCTATCCTGCGTACCACCGAGGCGCTCGATCAGAACGTCAATGCGCGCGTCGCGCTCGAAGTCTTGATGCTGGATATACCCAATATTAGATAGAATCAGAAGGGAGACCTCAAGATGGCTGTACGAACATTTACGGCGGTTATTCACAAAGAGGGGGACATATATGTTGCAGAATGTCCAGAAGTGGGAACTGTTAGTCAAGGATATTCTATTGAAGAGGCTGTCGCTAATCTAAAGGAAGCTACCGAACTCTACCTGCAAGAGGCATCATTGCCTGATACTGGTCGACCATTAGTAACCACTTTCGAGGCGACATATGCCGCCTAAATTACCTGTAGTTTCAGGTAAGGAGATGATTCGAGTTTTGCAACGCCTCGGTTTTGTAGCGATTAGACAACATGGTAGTCACGTTGTACTTCAGAGGCAAACTTCTGAAGGAGGGATAACATGTGTGGTGCCACTTCATCGTGAACTGGCGGCAGGTACACTGCGTGGTATCTTAAGGCAGGCGAGAGTTACTGCTGAAGAATTTTTAGAGTATTTATAACTGTTGATACTTGATCAGAAGGAGGCCTCGATGCGAACCGATTTCCAGGAGTTGCTCATTCAACAGGATGGCGGCGTACTCACCATCACCATGAATCGCCCGCAGGTGCTCAACGCTTTCGATGAAATCATGCTGGCGGAATTGACCGAAGCTATCGAAGCTGCGGCCCAGGACGAAAGTGTGCGCTGCGTCGTTCTCACCGGCGCGGGCCGAGCATTCGGCTCGGGACAAGACCTGAGAAGTCTCACTGAACGGCGTTCTAGCCAGGAAATTCTTAAGGTGAGCGAGCACCTGCAGAAATATCATCGCGTCGTCCTCGCTATACGCAATATGCCCAAGCCCGTCATTGCCGCGGTGCAGGGAGTCGCCGCCGGTATATCCTGCAATATCGCGCTGTCCTGTGACCTGCGCATCGCCGCCGATAACGCGCGCTTTATCGAAGCCTTCGCTCGCATTGCCCTTGTTCCCGATGGTGGCGGCGCATTTTTCCTGACGCGCTTGATCGGAACCGGTAAAGCTATGGAGATGTCAATGCTGGCCGATGAGCTGAGCGGCCCAGAGGCCGAGCGCATTGGCCTTGTCAACAAATGCGTGCCATTGGCAGAGTTTGAAGAAGCCACAAAAGCGCTCGCTCAACGCCTGGCAAATGGACCAACCACTACTTACGGCCTGATTAAAAAACTTATCTATACGTCGGCAGAAGTTGATCTCCAGGCATCGCTCAAGCTCGAAGGTGAACTCCAGGACGTTGCTTTCGAGACGCAGGATCACCACAATGCCGTGCAGGCCTTCCTGCAAAAACGCAAGCCAGAATATACCGGGAGGTAGGCCAGGTGCGCATCGACACCCTGACCTACAATAACATCCATACACAGGGAGCGCAGCGAAGAGCATGGCTGCGGCAGCACAGTCCGCAACATCTCGAACAATCGGCAGCGCTCATGCTTCACGCGCTTCAACTGCGCCCATCCAGCACATCTCCCAGTACACTTGTGCTGGGGGCCGGAGCATGCACAGAAATTCCCCTGGCCGACCTGGCCCGCGACTCCGATGAGGTCGTGCTGGCCGATCTTGATCGTGCGTCCATGCAGCAGGGTAGGGACGAACTCATATCTCCCATGCTGCGCAGGCGCGTGCGTTTGCTAGTATGCGATATCAGCGGCGGTATCAGCATCAACCTGAAGTGTTTGATTGAACAGCAGCCGTGGGAAAAGCTCGTATCCCAGGGAGCGAATGAGATTTTCGATGCTGCTGCTTGCTGCTTAGAACAATGTTCCATTCCTGACCCACCTGCGATAAAGGGCCTTGCCGCGAGCGAATTTGGCGTGGTGGTGAGCTCACTCATTCTGAGCCAGCTCTTCAGCTATCCGCTCCTTGATATGCTCGATCATATACAACTCCTTGCCCCAACCATCCTGGAAGAGCAGGAACGCCACCGCCGCTACCAGGACGCGGCCCAGTCTTTTCGCGTGCGAGTCATGCAGGCACACCTGCGCCTGATGCGCGAATTGCTGGATACAGGAGGCCTTGCCTGCTTGCTCACTGATATGCGCGGCTTTGTTTTTGAACGCGATATCGAACAACGCCGCGCTATCCCACTGGTCCCTCGCATCCTGCCAGACCTGGTGCGAGAAAACTTCTCGGTACTGCAAGAGGCGCATTGGGAATGGTTGAGCGATTTGCCTGATAAAGGGAAGTTGGGACGCGGGTATGAGGTAGTGGGGTATGTTTTAACTCTCTAATTGTAATACTTGCTATATTTCAGGGTGATTTAAAAGTCGAGTCCAGGCCCGTCACATCATGGAAGCCGGTAGGGACAGCGGCTTGCCCCTCCCTGTCGCTGCCGAAGGCGTTTGTATACGCTCGGCTTTTGAATAACCCTGAGTCATATTTTTTCCTTGACAACTCTCCTCTTTCCAGCATATACTTGACATATCGCATACTAGAAGTCGCTGCGAGGGACAAAAACGCGTTGGTGAAAGTGACAGCGAACCGGGGATGGTGAAAGCCCGGCAGCTTGCACCGCGTGGAAAGCCACCCTCTGATCCGGTGTACAGAGTCCACCGGATCGCGGCGCGGAACGAACGCTACTCGACATAATAATAAGACTTCGAGCAGCCAGTAATTCTTGCCGGAAGCTCCCCGTTATCGTAGAGCAGGGCATCGAGCATGTCTCGTTTTTGTCAGAAAGTCTTGTAGAAAACTAACTGGTAAAACATATCATGTTCCGTGCCTGTAGAGTGGGAAACCTGCGCTTCATTTTGCTTGAAAGCGCGCTTCCAATCAGGGTGGTACCACGGGCTATATACGCAAAGATCAGGCCCGCCCCGAACCGATGTCGGGGCGGGCTTTTTGTTTGTGTGCAGCCTGCAATGCTCGCGCCGTCATAGCGACGAAGAAGACTCTCAGACAAAAAGGAGTAGAAAGACATGGCAATCAACAATGTAAGCAACACAGTAGGCAAGAGCAGTATGAGCGGAGATCAACTGCGTCAATCATTCTTGAGCTTCTTTGCAGAGCGCGGGCATACTATCATTCCCTCGGCCCCGCTGGTGCCTGAAAACGATCCAACCGCCCTGTTTATCAGCGCGGGCATGCAGCCGCTCGTCCCATACCTGCTGGGCGAGAGCCATCCGGCTGGGAGGCGGCTCACGAATGTACAAAAGTGCCTGCGCACCGATGATATCGAAGAAGTTGGTGATATCAGCCACAACACCTTCTTTGAGATGCTGGGCTTCTGGTCTCTCGGCGACTACTGGAAGCAGGATTCGCAGCGCTGGACGCTTGAATGGTTCACCCAGGTGCTCGGATTGGATCAGGAACGCATCTCGGTCACGGTCTTCGCGGGCGATAACGATGCTCCCCGCGATGATGAGGCGGCGCGCATCTGGCTGCAGCTCGGCATTCTGCAGGAGCGCATCTACTACCTGCCAAAAAAGGACAACTGGTGGGGGCCTGCCGGTACCACCGGTCCCTGCGGCCCCGACTCCGAACTCTTCTATGATACCGGCCTTCCAAAGCATGGCCCCGACTGCCGGCCCGGCTGTAGTTGCGGCAAATACATCGAGATCGGCAACAACGTCTTCATGCAATATAACAAGACGGCTCAGGGTACGTTTGAGCCGCTCAAGCAGCGCAACATCGATGTGGGCCTGGGATTGGAGCGCACCCTCTGCGTCGTGCTTGGAACCGAGGATGTCTATTCGGCCGACCTCTTTATACCCATTGTGCAGCGCATCCATGAGCTACGGACACGCCAGGGCCGTAAAGTGCAGATAGAGCCTGAGCAAGAGCAGCGCCTGGTGCGCATTATCGCCGATCACCTGCGAGCGGTAACATTTCTCATCGCTGACGGCGTGACGCCCAGCAATGTCGAACAGGGCTACATTTGCCGTCGCCTGATCCGACGTGCTGTGCGTTGCGGCCATGAGCTCGGCATATCCGGAGCGTTCACGGCTGAGGTTGCGCAGGCAGTGATCGAGCGTTATGGATCAATCTATCCAGAACTGGATCATCACCGGACAAGCATCGCCAGCGAGTTGACGCGCGAGGAAGAGCGCTTCGGGCGCACGCTGGCACGTGGCCTGCGTGAATTCGAGAAAGTCGAGCAGGGATTGCGTAAGCAAGGCCAGGCGGTTGTACCCGGAGAGGTTGTCTTCCGCCTTTTTGATACCTTCGGCTTCCCACCAACCTTGACGGCGGAGTTGGCTCAGGAGCGTGGGCTAACTGCCGATCTTGAGGGCTTCGACACGCTTTTCAAGCAGCACCAGGAGCGTTCGCGCCAGGCCAACACCGAAAAGTTCAAGGGCGGTCTGTCCGACCATAGCGAGCGGACGACGCAGTTGCATACCGCGACTCACTTGCTCCAGCAGGCGTTGCGCGACGTGCTGGGAACGCATGTGCATCAGATGGGCAGCAATATCACGCCTCAACGCCTGCGCTTCGACTTCTCGCACCCCACAAAATTGACTTCCGGCGAGATCAAGCGTGTAGAAGATATTGTCAACCGGCAAATTCAACGCGATTTGCCGGTTACTATGGAGGTGATGCCCTTGCAGCAGGCGCTCGATCAAGGCGCGCTAGCCTTCTTCGGTGAGCGCTACGGCGATCTGGTCAAAGTCTATAAAATTGGCGATTACTCCATGGAGGTCTGTGGAGGCCCGCACGTCCAGCATACCGGCGCCATGGGACACTTCCGCATACTCAAAGCGGAAAATATCGGTCAGGGTGTGCAGCGTGTTCGCGCTGTCCTCGAGTAAAGCAGGGACTTATTGTACCCGTTCAAATTGCAAGTGTTCAGGAACGCAGTACTTGCAATTTGAACGGGTAGTGGGAAATAAATCGTCAAAGATGAGCAATCAGTCCTCAAGTTCCTGTATGTTCGTATGAATGATGAGCAGCATTCCCTGCTCCAAAGACACTTCAGCTTTTTCTGCCGTCAAAACGTTGCTCACGCCTCGTGGCCTGCCAAAATGAAGCGTCTCGCCACGCAAAGGATAGTAAAGACCATTGGTTCGCACACCCTGAGCTTCGTTCATTAGAGGAATCAGTGAGAGAAGGTCGCCGCTATTTCCCTCAATAGCAGAGATTCCAGGCCCGCGCAGTAACCAGCACACCGTCGCCCCATCCACAATCCGTATCGGAACGTCCTCATATGCGGCTAACAACATGATATTCGCCATTGTATGATCAAAGCGTGCGCCTCCTAAAGCTCCCAGTAAGGTAATACTGGTTGCTCCATGCTCTATCGCGGTATCGATGGCCAGTTCTGTATCGGTCTCATCTTTCTCAACGGGCGCCTGGATAATCTGACTGCCTCGCTCTTGCAATTCCCGCAAGGGTAAAGCTCCAAGCGAGTCGAAATCACCAACGACTATCGCAGGATGAATACCATAATGTAACGCGGTCGCGGCCCCACTATCCGCGGCGAGCACAAGATCTGCTGAGGCGATGGCCGTCTCTATCGCTTTTCCCGCTCGCAACGTCCCGCCCGCAAAGATCACGGCATGCATTTTGGCATCCTTTCGGCTATTTTCGTGCCTGTATCTTCTCATAATACGTTATACTATGCAGTGGCAAGAAGCCTGCTCATGCTCTACGAAATAACTTAGAGGTAGTACATCAACATTATGCTTTCTCGGAAGAAAACGAATCAGCCCCAGTCCTGGGGCCGCTATCCAAAAATTGCATCGAGCGAAATCAAGACAATATACTGGCGCAACGAACTGCTCGACCTGGCGGAGTTTCACGAACCGGTGTTGCCATACGCCTATGGTCGCAGCTACGGGGATAGTTGTCTCAATGAGGGCGGTATCTCCATCGATGTCAGCCACCTGCAGCGCTTTATCTCTTTCGACGAGGAGAAGGGACTGTTACGCTGTGAAGCGGGAGTATCGCTTGCGCAAATCCTCGATGTTATGGTTCCTCGCGGCTGGTTTTTGCCGGTCTCGCCCGGGACGAAGTTTGTCTCGGTCGGCGGAGCCATCGCTAATGATATTCATGGCAAAAATCATCATCGTGCTGGCACTTTCGGCTGTCACGTCACCCGTTTTGAATTACTGCGCTCCAACGGCCAGCGCCTTATCTGTTCTCCAGACGCAAATCGTGAGCTTTTCCAGGCGACCATCGGTGGCCTCGGTCTCACCGGCATCATCCTGTGGGCCGAAATTCAGTTGAAGCCCATCGTCAACCCATACATAGACATGGACCATATCCGTTTCGCCTCGCTTGACGAATTTTTTGCCATCTCGACCGAATCTGACCAGGATTACGAGTACACTATGTCCTGGGTCGATATCCTGATCGGTGGCGATAATCTGTGCCGGGGCATATTCATGCGCGGCAACCACAATACGTCTCGCGAACTGGCCGCAAAGCCGGTGAAAAAGCGCCTGCCATTGGCTTTGCCTTTCAACTTCCCCTCCTTCGTCTTGAACACGCTCACTGTCAAATCGTTCAATGAACTGTATTATCATGTCCAACTGAGTAAAAAGGTCCACAAAACCATTCCCTATGATCCATTCTTCTATCCGCTCGACTCCATTCATGAGTGGAATCGCATGTATGGCAAGCGCGGCTTCTTGCAGTACCAGTTCGTGGTTCCGTTTGCTGTCGCGTATGATGCGATGCGAGAAATCCTTGCCCGCATCCGGCATTCAGGCGAAGGATCATT
The DNA here is from genome assembly GCA_035294305.1 of Ktedonobacteraceae bacterium. Taxonomy (GTDB): domain Bacteria; phylum Chloroflexota; class Ktedonobacteria; order Ktedonobacterales; family Ktedonobacteraceae; genus DASRBN01. The sequence goes on from DATGLD010000030.1 coordinate 223,464, forward strand.
CCTGACCGTACTCAAGAAATTTGGCGATAGACAATCTCCCGGCATGCTCTCCTTCCCACGGCCAGGATTGACGCTGGCCCTGGATTTTGCCTATGGGGGCCAGAAGACGCTGAGATTGCTTGATGACCTCGATACAATCGTGCGCCAGAGCGGTGGAGCGGTTTATCCGGCCAAAGACGCGCGTATGAGCGCCGAGAGCTTCCAGGCCTTTTTCCCACGTTGGGAAGAATTTTCGCACTATGTTGATCCCCACTTCTCCTCCAGTTTCTGGCGGCGGGTGAGTTCTTCGAACAAATTGGCGATGGTGAAATAGCATGAAAATGATGATTGTAGGGGCAACGTCGGCTATTGCCCATGAGACGGCAAAGTGCTTCGCCAGGGACGGCGCCGAGTTTTTTCTGGTCGCGCGCAACACCGAAAAACTGCAGGATGTGAGTAACGACCTCAAAGTACGCGGAGCGAAACGTGCAGAAACCTTCCTGCTGGATGTCAACGAGCTTGAGCGTCACGAAGAACTCGTTGACGCCGCCGTCCTTGCGCTCGATGGCCTGGATGCGGTATTGATCTCTCACGGCACGCTAGGAGATCAACAGAAGAGCGAACACAGCGTCTCAGAAACGTTGAAGGAGTTTACCACCAACTGTACGAGCGTCATCTCGCTGTTAACCCTGCTGGCCAATTATTTTGAGCAGCAGAAACGAGGTTGTATCGCCGTCGTATCCTCGGTTGCTGGTGATCGTGGCCGCAAGAGCAATTATGTGTATGGCTCTGCCAAGGCCGCGGTGACCGCTTTTCTTTCCGGTTTGCGTGGACGGCTCTCCAGCACTGGCGTAACGGTGATCACTGTGAAGCCAGGATTGGTCGATACGCCCATGACCGCCTCCTTGAAAAAGGGCCTGCTTTTCGCCAGCCCGAGCAAAGTAGGCGCGGGCATTTATCAAGCCATGCAGAAAAAAAAGGAAGTGGTGTATCTGCCGTGGTTCTGGCGCTATATTATGCTGATTGTGAAGATGATTCCTGAGCCGGTGTTTAAGAGGCTCTCATTCTGACAATAATCACGATGGGCAGCATGGCGCTCGAATCAATCGCTACATGCTGCTTCCCCCCATTCACATACAATCCAGTAGAGGCTCCGCCATCTAGATTGAGCGCGTTGTAGATCGAGAGGTCAGAGTCGACGAGTTGGTCGGCAAGCTCGTCCAGCGAGAACACCTGGCCCGGGCTGACAATGAACAGCAGCCGCCCCTGTTTATCTGTTGCGACAACGCTGCGCGGTGTCATCGATGCATCGGCATCAAACTGCGTGCGCTTGCCATCCAGGACAAGCATAGGGGATGATTGTGTGGCCTGCCGCAACTGCTCGCTATCTGGGTCATAGGGTTGCTGGCGCAGCGAACGCAGACTGATGGTTCCCTGGGCATTTACCGAGAGCATACCGCCAAACCCCTGGTAGGATTGTCCAAAGACGTGCCCGTTTGAGACAACCAGCGCCGTGGCATGATCCTGATCGTCGAAGTATCCTCCATTGATGATTGCCGTAGCCTTCTCATGCTGCATCCACTGGCTCAGCAGCATCGGCTGATCAGGCTGGTAACCAACGCTTAAGCTAATATCGTGCGGGTCAAAACGCACAATCGTAACAGTATCATCATCGCCTGCCGGGCTCTTCCAGTTTTCATAGCGCACCTGTACGCCTGGCCCGGCATTATTCCACACATTCAAGGCTGTAGCCGTCGCCTGAGCAGAGGAGGTCACCGGCGTTCCATTAATAGTGACGGATGGAACACCGCAGGCAATGAGGGTTAGTAGTAGGAGAGCTAGAAGCAAACAAAGTTTGATATATGAGCGTTTGAGCAGCATCACCTTTTCCATGGAGTGGCTTCAATCGCCGACATCGTACCCTTGAACTGCATTGCCAGTTTTAATGCGGCCTCGTGGGCGGCGTTTTCTACCTCATCGTCCAGAGGGGCCAGTTCGACCCTCCCGTAGCGCCGTTCCAGCGCCCGTTCAATCAGGAAATCAGTGAACCAGGGGTTTTTGGGCAGCACCGGCCCATGCAGGTAGGTGCCAAACACATTTTTATAGACCGCTCCCTCGAAGCCGTCCTTGCCGTTGTTACCCCATCCGACGATCACCTTCCCGAGGGGCTTCACGTTGGAACCAAGATAGGTCCGGCCGCTATGGTTTTCATAGCCTACCAGCACCTTCTTTCCCAGCTGCCCCAACTCACATTCCATCGCCATGTGTGTCATGAAACGAGTATCGCCGGCTTCGGTATAGAAATCGAGCAGGCCGACTCCCTTGAGTTCTGGCCCTTGAAACGGTTTGTAATAATGCCCCAGCAATTGAAAACCCGCACATACGCTGAGAAAAACAGTATTTGATTCCGCGGCCTCACGTAGAGATGGTGCCTTGGCCTGAATATCGCGCGAGGCCAGCTCCATTTCGCGGTCGGCCCCTCCATGGAACAGTATCAGATCATATTGAGTAAAATCGGGCGTCTGTTTCACAAAAATTGGCTCGACCTCTGTCCGGATGCCGCGCCATTGACAGCGTTTCTCGATTGAGAAAAGATTGCCGCGGTCGGCAGCGACACTCATCAGCGTTGGATAAAGGTGGCCGATTTTTAGTACCATGCCGGTATCCTGTATTTGCTCGCTCATTCCAATTGCATCCTCTCACAGAAAAATCTTTATAAAGACCCGTCACGCGAGATGCCGCCAGCGAGATAGTGTTCACCATCTCGCTTTGCGGGTCAAGCCACATTGCTTCGTAATCCATAGAGAATAAAAACTCAACAACCAGTCATTTTACAACTTTATAGATAGTCCATACGTATTAACCAGAGGAGCAGTTAATCATGACTTCCCCCCACTCTCTCCAAACCAGCGTTAACTGCTCCTCTCCCATTACTCCTCCCAGAAATGCTTCACCCACCCACGCTTCTGCATAATGCGGCGAAATTCGTGCGTGGGGGTGTAGCTGCACAGGATATAGAGTGTTCCACCAGGCCCGGCGTTCTTGAGGGCAGCATCCAGGGCAGCTTCGCGATCGACAATGATATGTATCTTCTCTACTGCTACATCGGCGTATTTCAGACGCATCGCCAGTTCCTCCGGCTTGTTGCCACTGCACACTACATCCATAATAGACGGCGCGATTTCTTCGATATCGACATCCCATAGCCAGGAAAAATCTTCACCATCTACAAGAGTGTGGCTGGCGGCCAGCAAGAGATGTTTTTGACCAGGATGTCTGGCTATCAGGCGCAGCATCAAGTTGAAAGAAGTCGGATTTTTCACGAAGGAGAGGTAGATTGTCGCGTCTCCAGCCTGAATCTTTTCTAGACGACCAAAAGCTGGCTGAATGCCGGCCAGTGCCGCCGGCATCTTCTCTTTGTCCAGGCCGGCTGCCAGTGAGGCCCCGATAGCCGCTGCCGCATTATAGACATTATGCAGCCCTGGCAACGGTATATCCAGTGTCATAGGTCCCCGAGGCGTGCGCAGTTCTACATGTGTCGGTCCTTGCCCATCGCCGGCCAGCTTGACAGAGGTGGCCGCGATATCGAGTTTGGGCAGCGTGTAGCCGCAATTGGGGCAGCGGTAAATGCCGAGGTGTGACATGTAGGCCACCTCGTAGAGCAAGTCTTCCTGGCAATGGATGCAGCGAATGACATCCGCGGATTGTTCAGGCACAGGAGTTCCGACCTCCGTCGTTTCCAGTCCGAAAAAGAGCCGCTTCGCCTTCGCATGCTGCCCAAAGTTGGCGACCTGTGGATCATTGCCATTCAACAGGATCGTGGCCGTTTCCGGCAGGTCTTCAAGCACCTCATTTAATGCCCTGGCCACCGAGTAAATTTCGCCATAACGGTCCAGTTGATCGCGAAAGATATTGGTAATTACTACTACGTCGGGCGAAATCTCAGGTACTGCCAGCGCCATCGTGCCCTCGTCGATCTCAAACAGCAATACATCGCTATCCAGTTGCCCGAAAATGTTGGCAAAGTTGACGGCAACTGAGGTCACTCCTTGCAGCAAGTTGGAGCCCGTGCGGTTATGCGAGATGCGTTTGCCGTCTTGCTTCGCTATGGCCGCAGTCATGCGAGCAGTCGTGGTTTTGCCGTTGCTGCCGGTGATCACGATTTTCTTCGCCGTACTTGTGCCGATAACTGATTTCAGTACGTTCGGGTCGATGCGCCGCGCGATCATTCCCGGTAGGCTCGTTCCGCCGCCTATACGCAGCAAGCGCCCCGAGGCCCCGGCCAGTTTTCCCGCTGAAATAGCCAGAGAAAGACGCGCTCTGCCTAGAGGTGTAATGGTTTTTTCGCTCTGCGCAGAGGAGTTTTGGGGCGGGGTTTTACTTTGACCCGCTACTTTATCAAGCTCGCTCTCATTGATATCCACATTGTCTTTTAGCATAAGACCTCGCCAATTAAATTCATTTCAGTACCGCATGCAGTATAACAAAACAGACAACAGGCGACAAGTGCCGTCTTAACTTCTGGCTCTATATCCGCCTGTCTGTAGTAAAAAGCAGTACGTTCGGGCTACATTTAATGTTGCAATGTGCGAGTCTGGCCTCAATCCGAATGCCGCCAATTCGCTGTACTTTGGTGGAAGTCATGCAGCCGGCGTTTTTCAGATACTCTATCCAGGTACATGGGATGGAACTTCAGAGGCGGCCAATTCTCCTTATGACGCCTGGTCCAATATCGTCGCGGCTCAGGAAATCTTTGTGCGCGCTGGTTACGGCTGGCGCGAGTGGACATGCCAGCCGTAATGGCGTGTAGTGCCAACGGGAAAAAGTAGTTTCTCTGCAACTTGTATGCTGCTCGCCGCGTAAAACGAAAATCAGGTTTGCAAGCTTGACTGGCATACATTTGATGTCAGATCGCACTGAATAACGGCATGCTGGAACTGCTGGCCAATACTGGGTCCGCTGGAGAGCGTAGGAAGCTTTACCGGATAACCAAAAGTGCCAAGGCCACCATGTTTATCAAAATAGGCCATGATCGGGCCGGAGATGCTGTAGCCTGTGTAGATGTAGTAGCGACCGTGATCCGCGGTCGGTATGGTATTCGTCTGCTTGTCACGCGCGAAGTAGTTCCACAGGTTATCGTAAGGAATGGGGTTGCCGGGCGAATCTATATCGTGAGGTGAAATCCATTTGAATGAATCGAAGCCCCAATTCATCAAGTCGCGCATATCGGTCCACCAGTCAATGGTATGCATCACGACTCCAATCAGGTGGTGATGGTTGCGGGTAACCGACATCACCTGGATGAAATCGGATAGCCCATCATAACCTGTTTTTCCACCATCTGTGCCTGGATACCACCATAGAAACTGGTTCTCGTTGAGTAGTATCCGCACCGGATGATTTCCTCCCTGTGGAATCTGATGCACTGTCTCACCGCTCATCTTGTGCAGAACCGCCAGGCTCATGCTATATCTGCCCAGAATTGCCAGGTCGTGAGCGCAGGAATACTGGCCCGCTTGCAAGAGCCCGTGCGGGTTCATAAAGTGCGTGTCGTTCATGCCGAGCTGGTGCGCTTTCTGATTCATCTCGGCGACAAAATTTTGTAGATTACCCGCAAGCGCATCGGCTATCACAATCGCGGCATCATTCCCGGAAACAAAAAGTAGGCCATAAAGCAGGTCGCGGAGCGTGTAGGTTTCACCTTTTTTAACGCCAAACAGGGCGCTATCGGCGCTCAACTGGCTGATATCGCGTTCCATGGCAGCGTTGATAGTGATTTTCTGATCAAGATTGCCGTGTTCGATGGCCAGGGCGGCTGTCATCAATTTCGTTGTACTCAGCATAGGTAGATGTGTGAAAGGGTTGTAAGCGTACAGGGTAACGCCTGTATCCGCGTCCAGCAGGTAGGCGGATTGCGCGAAGACGGGTGGAGCAGGGTGATCAGTATCCTGCGGCATAATGACGAGTTCGTGCGCGTTCAGTGGCGCCTGTGAAATACCAGGAGTAGACTGCCCATTCTGTGTGTTTCCCTGAGGGAAGCTTGTAGCAGAATGACCGGCGTTGACAAGAATTGGTGTGAGAACGAGTACAATTAATGCCAGTGCCCCGATAATCATAACGGCAGGATGGTGGCGCAGCGCATAGAGCTGGTCAAGGTACGAACGTTGAAAGCGAAACTGGCGCGAACTTGCTCTTTGAGTCTTCGTATATCTAGACGGCGAATGTGCAACCTGGCGAGCAGGAGAGGATGCCAGATCGGGTACCTGCTTCTGCCTGGGAGGAGCCATGGCGCGTTTTTTTGTTGGCGGCTCGGCGACCTCTCTACCCTCGCTGAGGCCTTTTTTACGAGATACAGTCTCCCAGGTCCCTTGATGATGCTGATCGCTCTGTTGCTGATCGAGGTAGCGGGTAGCCCGTCTGATTGTGGGAATTTCGGGATGATCCTCGGTATAATAATCTATTGCCGGTCGTTTGGGGATGACCACGCGCCTGCTATGAGAAACAGGATAAACGGTTCCTGAAGATTCTTGTTCTTGATTATCCTGTTCGTGTGGAGGGCGTTTATATGGCAAGGCTATTATCTCCGTCTAGCCAGATATTCACTACTGTTAGAGCCCTGTTCTCCGATCCTAACGTGAGTCTAGTACACCGCGTCTCTGGTCTAACAAGCCGTACCTGTGGGAGAATTATAACACAACTCCGCTAGCCAGAGAAATGCCTACTTTTCTAAATACATCCTGTCGCGCGAAAAGCCGAAGGGAAGGGAAAGCGGCGGGGAATTTTTTATTTTTCATTGGGTTGGTCAACTGTTACGATAAGACGTTGTATTCTGTAGCGGTTTTGCCCTTGACGATAAGCGTTTCGCGTGCTACTCTGCCAACATCGATTAAGCTCAAGATTGCAGGGAGCAAGGAGTCTGCATCATGCATCTAAAAACGGCAGTGATTCAACTGAACGCGCGGGATAATCCTGCTGAGAACCTGGCCAACGTAGAGCGTTTTCTCGATCAGGCGGCCCAAATGGGTGCCCAATTCGCCAGCCTTCCCGAATACTGGTCCTATCTTGGTCCCTACTCCGGTTTTGATGGAGTTGCGCAGAGTATCCCCGGCCCCTTTATCGAACGCCTGCAGGAGAAGGCGCGCAGGCATAATATGATTGTGCATGGCGGCAGCATCGTCGAGCGCCACCCTGAGATTGCCGGCAAGTTTTACAACACGTCCGTGTTGATCGACCGCGATGGCGGAATAGTTGCTCGCTATCGCAAAATCCATCTTTTCGATGTCAATCTGGCAAATGGCGAGAAGCATTACGAATCCGAGCGCATCGTGCCCGGGAACGAAATCGTCACGGCGAAGATCGATGGCGTCACCTTTGGATTGGCTATCTGCTACGACCTGCGTTTCCCCGAACTCACTCGCCTGCTGGCGCTGCGTGGCGCGCAGATTCTGCTGATGCCCGCCGGTTTCACGCTGCACACCGGCCGCGATCATTGGGAAGTCTTGCTGCGTGCGCGCGCCATCGAAAATCTCTGCTATGTCGTCGCTCCAGCCCAGGTTGGCGCTTACCCACCCAACAAGCAGTGTTTCGGGCGTTCGATGATTGTGGACCCGTGGGGTCTGGTGCTAGCGCAGGCCCAAGATATGCCGGGAGTCATTATGGCCGACCTCGATCTGACGCGCATTGATGAGGCACGCGCGCAAATTCCTTGTCTCGAAAATCGTAGACCTGAAGCGTATTCCTGGTGATTGAAAGTGAAAGGAACAACACCTGTGTTGCGTCCAGTAGGGACCGCGGCTGTCCCTGTCCGCGGCCGGTGATTGCGGACGAAAGAGGTAACACCCGCGTTGCCCTGAGTAAAAAGAAAGGATGAACAGGCTCATGGACATTGCTGAAGTCAAAAAGTTTCTTGATGACAACCACATTCAGTACGTCAAAATTGGCACGCCTGATATCGAAGGTGTCTTTCGCGGCAAGCGTGTCGCGGTAAAGCACTTTCTGAACTCGTTGGAAGAAGGATTCGCGCAGTGCGACGTGATCTTTGGCTGGGATATCGCGGAAACGGTGCTGCCCAATCTCAAGGTAAGTAACTGGGAGCGTGGCTTCGCCGATATTGTCATGAAGCCTGATCTCTCCACTCTTGCCCTTGTGCCGTGGGAAGAGAATATCGCTTCCTGTATTTGTGATGTCTGGACCGAGCATGGCGAGCCTGTCACCGTCTCCCCGCGTTATGTACTCAATACCGTACTGGAGCGCGCGCGTTCAATGGGCTATGAAGCCATGGCCGCCTCCGAGTTGGAGTTTCGCTTCTTCCGCGAAAACCAGATGTCGCTGCGTGAGAAGGACTTTGGCCCCAACCTGACGCCGTTGAATCCTGGCTTCAACTGCTACTCGATCAGCCAGTCGAGCGCCGACGATCAACTGCTGGGGCGCATTGCGCGCATGATGAAAGAACATCATATTGAAATTGAGGGCTACAACCGCGAGCATGGCCCCGGCATGTACGAGATGAATATTCGCTACGCCGATGCGCTGACGGCCGGAGACCGGACAATGCTCTTCAAGACCGGCGTCAAGGAGATCTGCTACCAGATGGGCTATTGTGCGACATTCATGGCGAAGTGGAACGACCAGGAAGATGGCAGCAGTGGCCATTCGCACATGAGCCTGTGGGACCGCAACCAGGAACGCAACCTCTTCTGGGATGAAAGCGCCGAGGGCCATATGTCTGCGACCATGCGGCAGTTCCTGGCCGGGGTGCTGGAAAAATTGCCGGAGCTCATGGCCCTCTACGCGCCGATAATCAATTCCTACAAACGCTACGTCGAGGGAACGTGGGCGCCGTTGAACACGACCTGGGGTATGGATAACCGCACCTGCTCGATTCGTATCATCAATAACGGCTCGCACGCTATCCGTATCGAGAATCGCGTGCCTGGCGCGGATGCCAACTTCTACCTCGTCTTCGCCGCCATGCTTGCCAGCGGGCTCTATGGTATTGAACACAAGCTTGAATTACCCGAGCGGCTCGACGGCAATGCCTATGATGAAGCCACCGTTGCCAGGGCCATCGAAAGAGGTCATATTCGCCCACTTGCTCGCAACCTTGCGGCGGCCACCGACCTGCTGGAGAAGAGCGCATTTGCCCGCGAGACCCTGGGCGAGGATTTCGTCGAGCATTTTGTAGCGACACGCCGCTGGGAAGTCAAAGAGTACGAAAAGGCTGTCACCAACTGGGACCGCCGTCGCTACTTTGAACTGATCTGACCGGGTTTCATCATCTATCGGGTCCACACTTCCCGCCAGGACGACCCTTGCGGTCGTCCTGGCTCCTGCCCCAATACCCCTCGGAGCCGTTAAGGCTCCTCGAGCCAGCCATGCTCTTCGCGGAAATTCAGTCCCTGCTGCACAGCTTCTTCCGCCGATAAATAGGGGAGGAGCTGCCCTTGCAGGGGCTGTTTCGCTTTGTAGCGGCGCAGATTTTCCTGCGCGCGTTCGGTCATCATACGCAGCGCTACCACCGGATCGCCCAGCGTTTCGTTCAAATAGTTCCAGATGCGCTGCCCCTGTTCAATTTCCTCCGGCGCATGTTGCTGGTGGGTGAGCAGGCGGGAGAGCAAGAAAAGATCGTCCTCGTTGACCAATCCCAGGTGTTCGCCCATCAACATCAGGCGCAAATCAAGCGCCAGGCCCGCATTGAGCGTGGCAACGTTCATCTCTGTATCATCACGCATGCCGCGATTATTAAGATTGGCAGAGCCGGCGGTCGTCCATATATCGTCGATAATAGCAACCTTGGCGTGTACATAGATAGGCCGGTAATGCATACCGTCCTCGCGCTGTGCGTATGTCCCCAGGCAAAAAGCCTGTAATCGCCCTTGAGCCGCAGCTCCGGGTGCCTCGGCCCTGAGCCGCGCGAGACCGGCATCTGTGAAAGCGCGACCGAGATTGGGATGATCCGGCAGAACGATAGCCACGCTGGCGCCACGCCGCAATGCCGCGCCTATCTCCACGATAATGCGCTCCATCTCGGGGCTTTCGTTGCCCAGCAGAGGAATATCGATTCCGGTATAGGCGCGTAACCAGAAGTACTGGTTTTCCAGGTAGATGAAGTGCTGCGCATTATTCAACGCATTGGAATACAATTGCGCGATCCCCTGGATACCGGGATCAGGATCGAAACTGTAAGTATGTTCGGGAATGGTGCGTGTCAGCTGCACCATGATCGGGCTTTTCAAAGGGGCAGCGGGCGGATGTTGCGGTATGAGTAAGGAGTTTTCCCAGTGATGGCGCTGTACCACATCATTCCAGCGTTCACGGATATTGCGCTCAACATCTCCGGCCGCCGGCCCTTCGATGATGGCATGCACATCGTGCCAGGGATGTGGGCTGGTATTCTCACGCGTGCGGCGCAAAGGAGAGGCAAAAGAATGTATGGGCATATCCCAGCGGTCGTAATCTCCATCCAGCTCGATCAAGGGATCAATGCCGCCTACGAATGCAATGTCGCCATCTACAACTGTGACCTTCTGGTGCAGCGACTCGACCGGATGATGCAACAGGCCGCGCGAACTGTCATCGAGGATGCAGGTCACACCAACCTGCGTAAGTTGCTCATGAGCGCTTTTTGGATCGTAGTGCGCGGAAACGATAGGAAGTTCGATACAATCCCACAGCAGCACCCTCACATCGACACCCTTACTGACCGCATAGCCAAGCGCTGCCTGTACCGAAAGATCATGGGTCTGCCAGAACGCGATATCGGCCTCTTGTAGCCCTTCCGCTCGCAGCCAGGCCAGCAGCGCTTCCTGCTCCGGACTGCCATCCGGCCCGGCGCGATGATCTTTGCCGCGCACAAGCTCCATCAGAGGCGTCATGCCCCAGTTACCGAGATAAATATAATTGCGTGCCTTGAGGAAATGGATGCACATCGTAAGCATGGTTGCGCGTCCATCAACAATATAGGTCACGCGTGAATCGGTGCGTACCGGAAAGTCACCCTCCGCCCACCAGTTGGCCGTCAATTGCTCTTCGGGGGTTGGCATATACCATCACTCCTGCTAAATACACGACTTACAGTCAAATACGTTGTTGGCGACTTGATTGTAGCATTGCCCGTCGCGTCTGGCAAGCATGAGGCAAGAACATATTAGCCCAACATACCTACTCTCCTGGCAATCAGGTTCAGTTTATGCTAGCATTGACGAATATTGCTATAGATACTCCCTTTTCTATCTATTCAGAACGAGGTAGACATGTATACGGCTGAACGTCAAAGAGCGCAACCATATCTGGATCAGGTGAGTGGCCCTTTGTATGAGCAATGGTACCTTTTACATCATCGCATGGTACGTATCGTAACAAATCATCCCGCGCTGGCCGACCAGGTGCGGCACTTTCTCTATTACGCGGAACCTATGGCGGAATTTACCTATGATAATCCGTCGGATCTTCCTATAGACATTCCCGAAGACTTGCTATGGCAGGCTGGCGAGCGCCTCCATCGTCCGGTCGCACTGACCTGCTATCTGTTCGAGACGCGTCCAGGTGAACCTTTTCCACCACCTCCAGCGCAGCCGAAGCCGGAGGATATCAAGTGGGAAGAGATTACGGGCGTGGACGGCCCATTGCGCGCACGCTGGAAAGAAGACCTGTTCCGCTTTCGCGAATACCAGCCGTGGCCGGGCGTTTCATCCCGTATCAGTTCGGTACTGCACAAGACCGACCTGTACGCGACCATCTTCATCGAGGATGTCAGCAAGTGCGTCCCCTGGTTTACCATGCGCTTCGTCTTTTACATGGTTATCGGTGCTATGCTGGGCAATAATGGCTTCGAGGTCGTTCACGCCGGAGCAGTCGCTCTGAATGATGATGGTATTTTGATCGTGGGATCGCCCGCCAGCGGTAAAAGCACGCTCGTCCTGGCCTGCATGCAGCTTGGTATGCACCTGCTTGCCGACGATGTCCTCTTTCTAGGCAAAGATGATGGCGTTGTCAAAGTCTATGCCTTTCCTGAAGACATCGGCATTCGCAAGGGCACCATCGAAATGCTTGGGCAATACGAATTTATCCAGGCCGTTTCTCACGATGAACGACAGAAACGCTTCGTGGATGTGCAGCGCTTCTTTCAGGGTCAATATAAAAGCTCATCCCCGGTGCGCCTGATCGTCTTTGTGAATAAGAAGCAGCGAGAAGAGCAGTTTCGCGCCGAACCACTTTCGCCGGCCCAGGCCGTAAGCGTACTCATGCAGGAATTTATCTCGCACGAGCAGGCCAAAGAGGGCGAGGCCGACTTTATGTTCGACATCTTCAGCGATACAGCGGCCCAGGCCCCGGCATATCGGCTCTTTCTCTCTCCAGACGCACATGAGAATGCGCGGCAGGTGCGAGATTTGCTGAAAAAACATGTGTAGAGGAGTGAACGTGAAGACAACCAGGGCGCACCCTTGTGGTCGCCCTCCATAGGCTCACTCATCAAAATTTGGGATGATTTTTGTTTGTATGCACTGTGCCTTTCTTCAAGAACCCGCGTGGCTCAACTGTTCCAGGTGAATGCGGCGATCTGCCGTTTCCGCGATCTGTGGATCATGCGTCACCATAATCAGTGTCTGGTTGCCCAGGCGCTGCTGCTCCCGCAATACCTCCAATACCTCCACACCTGTATTGGGGTCCAGGTTGCCGGTAGGTTCATCGGCCAGCAGCACGGTAGGGCGATTGATCAATGCGCGGGCGATGGCAACACGTTGTTGTTCACCGCCAGAGAGCCGGGCCGGTGGATGGCCCATGCGGTCGCCCAATCCTACACTCTCCAGCAATTCGCGGGCGCGCTGGCGCAGATCAAAGCCCAGTTTGCGCCGGTAGGGCAGGAGTGGCGCCATGACATTCTCCAGTGCCGTCAGGTTGGGCAAGAGATAAAAGAGCTGGAAGACGAAACCGATCTTCTGCCGCCGGAAATCAGCCGCGGCAGGCCCCTGCAATTTGTGGACGGCGATACCATCGAGCCAGATTTCTCCAGAGTCAGGGATATCCAGCGCGCCCAGGAGCGCCAGCAGCGTTGTTTTGCCCGATCCCGATGGCCCTGTAATGGCGACGAACTCCCGATGGCGCACCTGCAAATTCACATCGCGCAATATCGTGAGCTTGCCGTTGGGCAGGACATAAGACTTTGTCAAATTTTCGACGTTTAGTACCGGTTCAGGTTGTTCTGCCTGTTCCTCCTGTGCTATGTCTTGTTCCATTACGAAGCGGTCTCCTCTACATAGTAGGATAGATTCTCCTTAATTTAGACGTAGAAACGGCGATTGTATTGCAAAGGAGACCTGCGCAAGGATATTAACAGTAATCCCTACATCCGCCCATAACTATTATACAAATGCCAGTACACACCTCTCCTGGCCAGCAGTTCTTCGTGTGTCCCTTGCTCAACAACGCGCCCATCGTCAATCGTCACGATGCGGTCGGCGTTGCGGATGGTGCTGAGGCGGTGCGCGATAATGAACGTCGTGCGCCCGGCGGTCAGGCGTTTCACTGCCTGCTGGATTAAGGATTCAGATTCGTTATCGAGCGCGGACGATGGCTCGTCCATGATCAATATCTTGGGCTGGTGCAGGAACATGCGCGCGATAGCAATGCGCTGGCGCTGTCCAACCGAAAGGCTGTGCCCGCGTTCGTGTAGCGGAGTCTGGAAGCCGAGCGGTTGCGATTCAATGAAGTCGAGGATGTTCGCATTACGCGCGGCCTCCTCCATCTCCTCCTGTGAAACTTTGCGCAGCAATCCGAATTTCAAATTATCTTCGATGGTACCGCTGAAGAGCGAGTCGTCCTGCAAGATAACGCCAAACTGGCTGCGCAGGCTCTCGATCTTCAGTTCGCGCAAGTCGTATCCGTCGATGGTCACGCGCCCGCTGTCGGGAGCGTAGAAGCGCATCAGCAGGTTGGCAATCGTCGTCTTACCCGCTCCGCTGCGCCCAACAAGTGCAATCGTCGCACCGGCCCGCACGTCGAGATTGATATCGTGCAATACTTCGATGCCCGGCACATACGAAAAATGGACGTGTTCAAAGGTGATATGCCCCTGTATGTTGGGCAACTGGATGCCCTTTTCGGCATCAGCTTCCTCAGGATAGTTGAGCACCTCAAACAGGCGGTCAATGGCGACTGCCGCCGCCTGTAGCTGCTGGTTGACCCCGTTCAACGTTGTAACAGGCGAAGAAAGCTGGCGCAAGATCAGAATGTATGCCGCCAACGCGCCGGCAGTAAGTCCGTTTGTCAGCACCAGGTAGCCCCCGAAGCTCAATATCACGATCACCGCCAGCGCCTGCACAATGCCGATCATCAGGTTCGCCTCGGATTGAAAAATCGTGCGTTTGAAGGAGAGCGTATTGGTATACATGATCAGCTTTTTGATCGTGCGTCCAAAACGATGTTCTGCCGCGAGCGCCTTGACCGTTTTGAGGCCCGTTAATCCCTCATACATGGCCCCGTTCATGACCGCATAACTCTCCAGCACCTCGCGGCTCAACTGGCGCACACGCCGGTTAAAATAGAGGCTTACTCCGACGTAGAAGGGCGAGACTGCAATGACTACCAGCGTGAGCCGCCAGTCTGTCAAGAAGAGCACCACGGTATAGATGATGACCAGCACGATATTGACCGCGGTATCGAGCAATACCTGGATCACCGTCTGCTGCGCGGATGTAACTTCACTGAGCCGGCTCAACGCCTGCCCCGTAGTGGCCGTGGTCTGGTAAAACGAAAGCGGCAGGCGCAGCATATGCTTGTAGAACTTATGGGTGATATTGAGGTTGGTTGCGCGGCTCAGCGAACCCTGCACGTTGCGGTTGAAGAAACTCAGTACTTCCTCTAAAAAGAAGACGGCCAACAAGAAAGCCAGCGACCAGATGAACAGCGAGATATCGTGCGAATGGAACACCTGGTCGAGCATGGTACGAAAGATGAATGGCAGTGGGATGGCAGTAAGACCCACACCGACTGTCAGGAAAAAGGCAAGCACAATGTACCACTTAAAAGGAACGACGAACTGCCCGAACTGCCGCAGGTCCTTCCAGCTAAGCTTCTTTTCTCTGGCTCTCTGACGCCTTTCCAATCTCCTGGCATAGCCGGTGCTGGCATAGATGGGTCGTCTGGCCTGCTCAATACTGATGGGCTTAGCTTCTGCCGGTTTTGCCACCTGCATCTTCGCCGTAGGGTACGTGCTGATTTCTGTATCCATACCACTACTATCGACCAGTTGGGAGCCATCTTGAGCTACTCGTGGCCTATACCCATTAGTTATCGGCTCGATAAGAGGCATCTCAAGTGTGTCGTATGCTTCGATTTCGAAATCGTCTATGCTGGGAAGCAGTGGTGGCGTTTCTGGAATACGAAAGGTATTCGTATTCCCCACCAGTCGAGCGGGACGCGGTCTATTGAAAGATGTTTGAGGGACCTGCTCTTCAGTCATAGCTCTCACCTGCGAAGAGTGACCGGATCAACTGCGGGCCATCATTGATGTCGCAAGCAATCTCAAGCTGGTAGCCAGGGGCTTGCTCGGCCAGCCGGCTGAGCAGGTGAAATAGTTTTTCCTGCGCATAGGAGGCGTTATTTCCTGCACTCATACACAGGTCTATCAACATCTGCAAGGTATCTGCTTTGCTGAGCCGCCTGGCTTTGCTTGTACTCGCCGCTGTCAGTGAGGGAAAGAGCAGCAGGCGAACAGGTGTTTGAAGACATCCGGCTCCCGCTCGTACCTGCTCGATGCCGAAGAAACGCTTATCTCGCTGATCAACCGGGTAATCGTACAAGAAAGAGAGATTTTTGAGTAGTGTAAGCGTATGAGAGCGAGCAGAAACCTCATGCGTAATTGCGTATGCTTCGATTTTTCCGTCGTCCTGACTTTCGCGCAGCATCACCAGGTCATCTCCCAACAGGCCATATCCTTCGACAGCGCAGCTGAGACTGAGTGTTGTCTTGCCACTGCCCGATTCGCCGATAATCAAAGCCCCTTGCCGGCAATCCCAGGGAGCAGTGATGGCGGCAGCATGACAGGGTTCGAATCCGAATTGGCCCAGCAGCTGTCCTAACGCCAGCAAGAATACATAACGGCGCAGGAATGTTCTCTGATACGCTTCGGGCATCTCGAGCTGCGTGAGCGCAACAGGCTCCAGGCGGCTCAGTACGCTGAGCGCATTGCCATTGATTGGACGTAGCTCCCTGTAGTTCTGGTACTCAGTTGTATCGTCCATGCTCACATAGTGCTTGAGTTGTGTGTTGGTTAGCAGGCGAATGGTATCCATCCTTCTCCTTGTATGTGGTAAGCGGGCAGGAAAATCTCCGGCGCTTTCATGGCAGAGGACGTAATAGCTTAATTCGCCCCGTACCTGCTGCGGTGGGGCAAACATACCTAGCATCTCGTCAAGTATGCCCAGGATCGAGGGATGATTGGCCTGACAGATCACGCGAATGTCATGGAAGAAGTAAACGTTGCGTAACAGGCGACTGCTATCCAACATCTCGCGTATCGCCGTTTCGAATGCTGCCGGCTTCTTTTCAAGCATACGATTATGCAGTGGTATGTGATGGAGCAGCAACATCACTCAGAAGCTGGTTGGCGCGCAGATCAGCGAGCAGGTTTTGCACATCGTGGAGTGCTTGCTCAAAATCTACCTCGTAGGATTCGCAGATGATGGCGGCAATATCGGAAGCCGTGTGCTTGCCGTCGAGCAATTTCCAGATCAATGTGCCGATCACATTCAGATTATAAGAACAACCCTCGCGTGGATCGAGCAGAATTGCTTCGCCATCTAGCTCGCGCCATAGTACCTTATCATTCCTGACCAACATTGGACATCTCCTCAGCTTGCCTCTCTACGTTTACCTATGACCACAAAGAAACACTACAACTGCGTACACCCCAGTAACAAGCAAAGACAACGATGCGTGACAATCCATGCAAAAACAGCCGTCCCGCATTGAACTTATTGAGAGTATATAGGCGATAGAGCCAGTAACGCAACTGAGCGGTAATAAAGCCACACATTTGGGCTATAGGATGCCGCAAATTGGTCAATCGGGTGTCATGACGTACCAGAATAGCGCGCCCAACCACCGATTGACCCTCAACCCAATTGGGATGCAGGTCAACGTCACTCATTTCTAACAATCGGATCATGGTACCAGTTTGTTGACTTCGAACGATGCGATGAATGACAAGCCCCGCACCAGTCTCAAAAGCTGCGATCTGCCCTGCCCGGATCTTGCCGGCAGATGCCGGTTCAATGCGCACTTCATCGCCAATACGTAATATCGGGTCCATACTGCCACTTACCACACGAAACCAGAGCGTCTCACCCCGCCGTAACGCATCGATATACAGAGAAGCGAGCGTTTCGGCCTCTCTTTTTTGGGTCTGGCTCCCAGAAATTTTTACATTTTCCATAATATAGTGCAATCAAGAAGGATCATCTGCCAGGGTATTGTGAAAATAGAACGAATGGCAATTAAAAAGAGAACATACGAACCTGCAGTCCCATCAAAGTGTAGGACATTTGATTGCGTATGTTCACCAAACTCAGGTGGATGGATATCCAAATCCACCTGACTACCCATATTGCTGATGAGTCACGATTGCTTAGTTGTCGCCGCCGTGTGTACCTGACGTTGAGCAACTGAGCTGCTGCTTGCTCGGGGTCATGCGACAGCCAGACGTTGCGAGCGCCGAAGGCAGGTCGCGAAGACGCTTTACTTCGAGCTTTGGAGCCTGGTACTTAGCACGAGTGGTATGAGTAGTCATACTTTTCTCCTCCAACTAGCTCCTGCTATGCCCCGGTATGGACGATGAAGACCTTCAGCGTCTTTACCAGGATAGCAAGATCGACAATAAAAGAACGGGTATCGATATATTGCATATCAAGTAGAACGCGCTCATCATAAGAGATGTGCTGGCGCCCACTGATTTGCCACAATCCTGTAATGCCGGGTTGGACCGAGAGCCGCTTCTGAGCGTACTTGCCATAGCGAGGCAGTTCGCTCGGGTGAATAATACGCGGCCCCACCAGGGACATCTGCCCAATCAGAACATTGAACAGCTGCGGTAACTCGTCAAGGCTGGTCTTGCGCAAAAACTTGCCCACTCGTGTGATGCGCGGGTCATGTTCCAGCTTCATATTCTGCTGGTATTTCCGCATTAATTCCGGGTGTCTTGCCAGGTAGCCATCTGCATCGTGAATCATCGTCCGAAACTTAAGGGCATGGAATCGACGCCCCTGCTTCCCGATGATTTCGCGAAAGTGCAGTATCTCTCCCCCGTCATCAAGCTTAATACAGACGGCAATCGCCAGAAATACCGGCAGCAGTACCACTATTCCTAGCAACGCCAGTGCGATATCGCTCACGCGTTTCAGCATAAAATAGACGAGTGATGGTTCGCGAGTAATGGTCGTCAGGGGCTCGGTATTGAGCACCCCTGTTTTCAGGTTTCCTAACACTTGAGAAGCTGGACCTTCATCCGCACGCTTAGGTATGGTTACCGTTATTTGTTCCATTCAAACGCCTCTCCTTAATTTGACTTTTCCCCTCGACGGCTACAGTTTAGCAGACGCAGTACAGCTTGTCGGTAGTGAAAGAGTTAAGATATGATTGTGAATATTTCAAACCGGTTAAGGTTTCTCTCAAGTTCTTGAGCGGCTTCGTACGGTTCTTCTGCGTTAAGAAGTGTTAACCAGTTTTCCCCAATCTCTATACTTTTATAACCCTCATCCAACCGGCCCTTGCTCTCCCTCTTTGATACCCTATCCCTGACCGATTCTCCAAAAAAAGAGAAAAAAAGCTTTTCTGAAAGGATTTGCGATGCGTGTCCTGTTCGTTACCCCTTACGTGCCGTCGCGTATTCGCGTGCGGCCCTTTAATCTGATCAAGTCACTGTCATCTATCCATGAAATTTCGCTCGTCTGCTTGCTCTGTGACGAATATGAGCGGGAGATGGTACAGGATGTGGCAAGCTATTGCGCTTCAGTCGACCTTGTGCCACTGCCTAAATCCCAGGCGTATAAGAATTGCTTGCTCGCTTTGCCCTCGCTTACTCCCTTGCGCGTCTCTTATTATAAGTCCCCCATCTTTATAGCTCGTATTAAGCAAGTGATTCATGAGCGTCATATTGAAGTCGTTCATGGAGAGTTGATTAAGGTTGTGCCCGCCCTGCGTGCTCTGCTGGCGCAGGTAAATATTCCTCTTCTCTATGATTCGGTCGATTGCATCTCGTGGTATCTCCAGCAGCAATACGCCTCGGCGCGCAATCCGCTCAAAAAGGCGTTTATTTACTCCGAATTACAAAAGATGCGCCACTATGAACGTCATTCATTGGCAGCCTTCGATCAAGTGATTATCACTTCTGGGCATGATCGTGATTGTCTGATTGCTTTGGGGGAAGAGCCATCGCATATCAAAGTGGTACCCAATGGGGTGGATATAGAGTATTTCACGCCGCCGCTTGCTCCACGCGAGCAGGATTCACTGGTCTTCTGCGCCAAACTGGACTATTACCCCAACTCGCAAGCCATTCTGCATTTCTGTCGTGAAATACTTCCCCAGGTCTGGGCCAGGCGTCCACAAGTGCGACTATCAATCGTTGGCAATAACCCCCCGCCGGCAGTGCGCGATCTCAGCTCTGATGAACGCATTACGGTAACGGGCTATGTACCGGATATCCGTCCTTACCTCGGGTCGGCCTCGGTTGCGCTCGCTCCGTTACGCGTGGCGGCGGGTATGCAGAACAAAGTGCTGGAAGCATTGGCCATGGGCTCGCCGGTCGTAGCTACGCCTGGATCGTGTCGTTCTTTGCAGGTCAAGCATGAGACGCACCTGCTGGTAGCGGATGACCCGCAGAGCTACGCGGAGGCCGTGCTGCGCCTGCTTGAGCATCCGCAGCTGGCTCAAGACCTGGGCAATGCCGGCCGCTATTATGTGGAACAATATCATAGCTGGGAGGCCGCCTCTAATATGCTCAGTAACCTGTATAGCATGATTTCTACCAGTCGTGATCAGCAAGAGCATCTATCGCAGCCGGCTCATGGATAGTGAAATACCTGCATTTCCCCGCTGCAATCTCTGCTCCCTTGACACGAGGTTATGAGTGATCTTAAGCAGTTGTGTTGCGCCGTGCAATCTATGCAGGCAATTATGAAATGTTAACCACTAATCCTGTTTCGTAACCAATTCATAACCGATTATTACCATTGAACTCAGCGGAAGCCTGCTATGCTTGCCAGCAGTTCCGACAAAGTGGCTATTGTTTAGTACTCGGCGAGGATGCACCGTTATAATGATGTGAACTTACTCCTACGGGTGTATGCGAAAGGCAAGACATGTTTTTAAGGAGGGACAACTATCAATGAACCTTAATCTCAGTGTAATAGTGAGAGCCCTGGTGCGCTGGTCCTGGGTTCTGATCATTTTCTTAATCGTAGGATTTGTGCTGGGGAAAGTCCTGACTTCTATACTTCCCCCACAATATCAGGCAACTTCTCTCGTGCAGTTGAATGGAGGCTCTCGTGGAATCATTATCCAGCCTGTCGCCTCTTATGCCAACCTGGTATCGAGCGATTCCGTTTTGGGTGAGGCTCTAAAGCAATTCCCGCATATCAACCCTGCATCCATAGGGACTAAACAGCTGACCGTGACCCCTGATACCAAATCGAACAGCATTTCGATCCAGGTTTCGCTCCCTGATGGCAAAGATGCGGCTGGCCTGGCTAATGCGCTTGCGCAGTTACTTGTAACGCAGCAGAATGCTCTGATCAAACAACAGACCCAACAGCAACTTCAGCTACTGCAAGCAAGTATCAAGAATGATCAGAGCCAGATCACCAGCCTGACCAGCAAGCTCATACAAGTTGCTTCTCAAACACCTCCCGGCCAGACTCCTAGCCCGGCTAATCAGGTAGAACAGCAGCAACTGCAAAACCAGATAACAAATTATCAAAATCGTCTGAACACCGATCAGAATCAATATAATCAGTTGGTAACCGACCAGACGCTCTATGGTCAACCACTTACAGTAGTGCAGACGGCCACTGTGCCAACGAAACCCTCGGGCATCACCGGAGTGCTGCCGTTAGGACCAGTATCACTGGTAGTGATGTTCCTCCTGGGCCTCGCCTCCATTTTCTTCCTCGAGAAGATGGTAAAGCGTGTCAATAGCGCGTATGGATTACAGAAGGAAGTTTCCTTACCTACCTTAGGTTCGCTGCGCTGGACCAGTCCCAGTCCATTAAGCGCTCCTTTACTTAAGGTTATCGAATCGAAGAGGCCGTATGGCGAAGATTGCCGTGTGATGATGGCGGATGTCCTGTTCCACGCGGAAGACGCAGGCGCGCATATTCTCGCGATAACCGCTCAGAGCCCTCAATCAGGCGTCAGTTGTGTGGCTTCGGAGTTGGCGGCTTTGCTGGCTCAGAGTAAAAGGCGTGTCTTGCTGATCGACGCCAACCTGCATAATCCGGTGCAGCATAAACGCCTGGGCATTCCTAATGATGCTGGCCTGGCCAGGATGCTGGAGGAGCTGCGCAACCTGAAGTTGAATCTGACGGCCTCCACTCAAGAGCCTGTCGAGATGAGCCAGCAGGCGGCCGTTTCTATGATGGAGACACGCAGGGTTGCCGGTGTCCAGCCCAATCAGGCACCTGTAGTGAGGGTTCACCAGCAGCGCCCCAGCTCTCATTCGAACGGCGCATCTGAGCAGCAGTTCATTGACATCTCCGATAAGTTCCCGTTCGATAGCTATATTGTGTCTACCAGTATCCAGAACTTGTATGCTTTGCCCGCGGGCAAGACCTCCGCAAACCCGGCCAGCCTGCTTAGCATGCCGGAGATGGAGCATTTCCTGCGCTGGGCATCTCGCCCCATCGATTACGTGATCATTGATTGCCCCGCCCTTACCTACGCGGAGGCGCATGTCCTTGGTGGCTTGAGCGATCAGACGTATCTGGTAGTCGATGCCACGCGCGATCGTGTGCGACAGGTGGAAGCCACAAAAGACGAACTATTGAGCACGGGGGTGAAAATTTCAGGTCTCATTGTCAATAAGTTGGGACGATGGATATAAGCTTCGCCTCCGCGAACCCCCAGAATGCGGTAGGCGAAGAGGATTGCTTACCGCAGGTGGCGGATGTACTCGCGTCGATGTACGGTGGGCTGGATAATATCCCGGTTCCGGCTTCTCTCGAATCAGGCTCGAGTATTTTGCAAGGCTGCTTGCCACTCTTGATGAAAGAACTATCATCCGAAGCTTTGCTGCAGAAGGTGGGCTCTAAAAAGTATGAACGGCTGCGTGTCCTCTATCATCAAAGCAGTCTTCTGAATCTGTGGTATAGCTGGGAAGTCAAACGCGTTCTCGAGACGCTTACCAATGCGCACATGCCTGTAATGGTTTTGAAAGGTGCCGATATTGCGACAACGCTATACCGGCATCCCGAGTTGCGCCATTTCAGCGATGTCGACCTGATGGTGCGGCCGGAAAATCTGGGCGCGGCCATCGAATTGCTGAAAGACCTTGGCTATCATTACCACCAGGAGTATCGCTTTGAAAGCGTTTCCCGCCAGCGTGCTGCTTTCGTGTATGTGAAGGAAGTAGCAGCAGGCTATATCGTGTTCGAGATTCATACCTCGCCCCATCAGAACGAAATGGGTGTCTCATTTCAAGCCGCAGAACTCTGGGAACGCGCCCGGCCAATCACACTTGAGAGTGTGAAAGTCTATGGTATGGGACTTGAGGACCTGCTGCTCTACCTGTGCTGGCATTTTCGCTCTCACTCGTTCAGCCGTTTGATCTGGCTGTACGATATCACTGTGTTGCTCCTACGCCATGCCAATGACATCGACTGGTCGAAGGCGCATGCTATCGCGAAAAAACAAGGGTTGCTATCTACCATCTACTATTGTGTGCAGTGGTGCCAGGCGGTATTTCATATTTCGCTGCCTGAACAGGCTCAAATTGAGCAATTTGCCCCTCCCGCGCTCATTCGCCGCCTGGTTGCGCATTTTGTAGGGAATGATTTCGGCGCTTTACTACACGTAGGTTCCTATCATGAGCGCAAAATATTGCAGCGCTTGATGGTGGATGATAAGCCGGCCCTATGCCAGGTGGTACTGCGTGCTTGTATTCCCAGTCCAACGCACCTCGGACGTCTCTATATGGAGCATTCGCGTTTGCCGGTGCGCCTCTTCTGGCTCTATTATCCGTTGCACCCTCTTTTCATGCTGCGGGCATATTTTAAAGATCGTTCTAGAAGAAAGAGCATGCAGGTGGATAGTCGCGCGAGGCTGAGCTAACTCAGCCTCGCGCGACTATCCACCTGCATGCTCAAGAAGGAAGATCAATGATCCCAGCCAAAATCTCTCCCCACCAGCTTATACAGTTGCGCGTTATATGGCTCGTAATACGCGAGCAACTGCTTGCGGATGGCGTCGTTCATCTTAGAAGGCGTTTCCTTTGATTTATTGTACTGCTTGTAGCCTTTTTTCAGGCTTTCCGGTTCGAAGGCAGGTACGTTCAGGAATTCCAACGTCTGCTTGTAGATCTCTCCGGGATTAGAGTAGAGGTCTTCACTTTTCAGGATAAGGAGCTGTTCTCGAGGAAACAGGGCAAGCCAGGCCTCTAGCTGTTCAGCATACCTGCCTCGCGCTTTATAGGCAAAATGCTGGTAGCTAAAGCTGACGTAATTTTTTATCGTCGCTATTTTTTCGCGTTCTCCCTGGATTCTTTCCTCTTCGCGGGCGATGGCTTCCTCGAGTGGCAGCTTTTCATGCTTGCCTCGTTCCACCTTGTGACGGTATTGTGAGTACAGTCTATCAACCGGGTTCCTGAGCAGTACGATCAGCTTTACATTGGGAAGGAATTGGGCCACCCTCTTAGGCGCAAGTGGATGAAAAATGTAACTTGGGCTTGCCTCCCCGGTGATGTAATCGCGCTTTGCGATATGCTCTGTGCAGTATTTCTCCAGCATCGTAGGAAAGTGCGCCCGGTACCACCAGAAGCCCTTCCCGAATTTATGATCGAAGAAATGAACCTCTTTTGTCGCCGCAGAATGGATATTCGGATGCTTGATCAGGTAATTGTAGAGTGAGGTTGTGCCACACTTCTGCGCGCCGATGATGATAAAATCCGGCATCAAACGTATAGGGTTAGTGGCTGCGCGAAAAAAGTTATCCGCGTATACCCTGCTATCATGAAGCAGCTTCACGGCCATGAACTCCTTTTCTATCCATCATTCCCAGCCAAAATCTCTGCCCACGAGCTTATAAAGGCGTTGATTGTGGGGTTCGAAGTAATCGACGAGGCGTTTCCTTAGCTCCGGGTCCATCTTTTTGGGCGGCGTGTATTTGGGCTTATTATACTGCTTGAACTCTGTCTTGAGGGCCTTCGAGTCTGAGTAAGGCACGTTCAGGAACTCCAGCGTCTGCTTATAGATTGAGGCAGCGTCTTTGTACATGTCTTCGCTTTTAAGTAGTAAGAACTGTTCACGCGGAAACAGGCTGAACCACTTTTCGAGCTGGTCGGCATACAGACCGCGCGCCAGGTAGGAGTAGTGCTGGTGATTGAAGCTGTAGCGTTGTGCCAGTTCCTGCTCAGGCACGCTTATTCGCTCCTGCTCGCGCTCGATAGCCTCTTCAAACGATAGTTTTTCGTCCCCCCAGCCCACTTCCCAGCAGTAATGCGAAAAAGCTCTTTCGATTGGATTACGGAATAGGACGATCATTTTGACATTTGGCAACGCTTTCTTCAGTCTTCGCGCCGCATGAGGATGGAAAATGTAATATGGGCTGGCCTCGCCTGTCACAAAATCCTTCTTCTGAACATGTTCCGCGTAGTATTTTTGCATGCTATATGGGAACTGCCCTCGATACCACTTCAGACCTTTCTGATACTGGTTATCAAAGAAATGGATCTCTTTTCTCGACGCGCCCACGATATTCGGATGGTCGATGAGGTACTCATACAGGGAAGTTGTGCCCCCTCTGGCTACGCCGATAATAATAAAATCTGGCATCAGCCGGACTGAACTGGTCGCGACCCGGTAGAATCGTTCAGCCGACTTTGCTACCTGTTTAATTGGTTCAATTGGTTTCTTTACCTTCATTGTATAATAGCTCCTTTTATCTGGAGGGCACACCCTGATGGTCGCCCCCATCCTAATGCAGGGGATTTACCGGGCGAGTCAGTTGAGGTCAACCGGTGCCCCCTGATAAGCTTTCCCCCCGAATGGGGAACTCCCGCCGGCTCGGGGTTGCGAGACTGGCACAGGACAGGGACCGGCCAGTGTCCCTCCAGGGAGGGCCCGTTCTAGTTCACTCGGCTTGTAAATCGCCCAGGTCCTAATGTTTTTGCCCTTGAGCTTTTCGGGCTGTAATAATATGCTTCCCTCAAGCAAAAGCGGCAGGTAGCAGACTCTTTCCCAACCTCCGATAGGGGTTGAAAGAAACTCTAAGCCCATATCGCACTGGCGAGATCGCCCTGTTCAACCTGCTGTGCTGCCTTTATGTCTGCCTCCGATGCTTTTTGTTCAATCAGCACTGCCTCCTTGTCCCAGCTTGGTATGCTCAGCACGAGTCCGATTAGCAGCCAGCGATATGAAGCCTCTACAAAGGCCGCCGTCCCACCGCCAGCGGCGGCTGACGGAATAAATATGCCGGTGAAAAGACTACCGAACACGATAGAGATGTAGAACCCTATAGAGGAAAGGGCGATCGATTTGGCCAGGTCGGACTTTGATTTCAAGAAGTACTTAGCACTAACATAGCCTACAGCCACAATCAGCCACAGCAGGCAGATCAGACCTTGAACCCCCATTTCTGCCAGTACCGAGAGGAACTGGTTGTGCGCAACTCCTACTTTGTCGGTACCATAAACGCGGTCAAAGAACTGGAAATTGCCGGCGCCCACCCCGAAGATAGGGCTTTTCAGCCAGATGTTGATGGCGTCAAATGCGATTTTAACGCGATCAGAACCGTACACCTGCGTTGGGTCGAAGAAGTTCGTTGCTCCTGGTATGAACAACAGAGCGAGCGGAACCAGCAGGAACAAGAGCGCCGTTGGATTCCTGGTGCGAATGACCAGCATGATGAAAGATGAGAGGAATAGCCCGATCCAGGCCTCGCGTCCTAAAGCCATGATCACGCCGATGCCGTAGAAGACCGTTAGGAGAAGCCATAATATACGAGCCGTGCTGTTCTTTGTATAGAGCGCCTTACTAAAGGCGATATTAGCAAAGAGGACGATTAGCGTGCCAAGTCCGCTCGAAGATTCGCCGAAGACCAGTGGACGAGCATACCCAAGAATATGCTTGTTGGAGAAAAGTCCCAGCGGCCCTGCAATGATGGTCCCGATGGTGTACATTGCTCCGGCAATAAGATAGGCGTAGGTAACCAGTTTGGCATCCATTACTTTACGCACAAGGCCGGGTACGACCAGCAGGAACATTGGTAAACCAATCAGCAGCGACATTTCAGAAAGATTGGTGATCGTAATCGAAACGTTAGAGTGCGGGTAGGTATAGGGCACATTAGGGTCAGGATAGAGACGTGAGTAGATAATGGATATGAGCCCGACCAGAATCAAACCAATCAGCGGCGCCAGCAGCGTCTTCGTGAGCAATACACGCCCCGATTTGCGCTCCGGGAGAACCACTTGCAGAATCCAGATCAAAAATACGAAGACAAACAGCAGGTCACCGATGTAGAGCCGGGAAAGTATGCCGCTGCTAGAGAACGCAAGCGCTGTGCTAGGGCCAGCTGCCACGACATACAGCGGCAAAGCGAAACGAGACCGTATAAAGAAAAGAACGATCAGATTGATGATGATGGCCCCTATTATTCCCAACACCGGTAATATGGGCATAACATAAGCCATAGCTACAGACATAATGAGGTAGAGAACGAGCGTAATTGTCAATGCTACAGGCGGCAGCGCCACTGAAACTGGTGATTGAGAAGAAGATTTATTTTGTATCACTGCAACAATCCTCACTTTGTACTGTCTAATGCATTTGCCCTTGAGCGTTTCGGGTCTGGTGGGCGACCACAGGGTTCACCCCTACAGGCCTGCGAGGAAAGGAAGCAACCAGAGCCCGACCCTTTCCTGAACCTGTTAGGAATAGAAACTATTCCAAAATTTCGCGGTCAGCTCTGTTTAATACTGTGGCAAAGGCTGCTCCCAGTTTTGAAAGCAGGTCCTCCGCTTCAAGTACTTTCGAACTGTTACTTTTTTTCGCGTCAACAATCAATAAGACAATATCAGAAAGTGTAACCAGGTTGACCGTGTTAGTATTGCTCAGAAGCGATGGAGCGTCAAAGATGACCAGGTCGGCCTGGTTTGAGAGCAACTCCGTAAAAGGCTCCAAGCCATCAATGCCTAGCGCCTCTCCCACCGTTCCGCTTGTTTTCTGCTGAGCTGTTGTTCCGATTGGCACAAAGCCAAGTTTCGCGATATTCGTGGCCAGAATGGGAGAAGAGCCAACCACACCTGTAGATAAGGCGCGAATAGCATCCAACGTGCCCGATGCATTAGGCAGTTGCAGCCAGGTATGAAGAACAGGATGTTCTGGATTGGCATCGACCAGGATGGTGCGCAATCCACTTTGAGCCGCCGTGATAGCCAGGCTTGCCGCAACAATACTTTTTCCCTCGCGGCCTAGCGGGCTCGTGACTGTGATTACCCGCATGCGATGCTCGTATTCGCTTGCCTGGTAGCGAAGCCTGCGCAGCAGCGGTAGCGTCTCGGATGCCATCTCTCGTAGCGCCTGAGAGCGCATGCGATCATTATTTATGCCCGGCAATACAGGAATGAAGGCCAGGATGTGCGGCAATATCTGGTCTCGTTTCTTTCCACGCAGCGGTAGCTTTCGCGAAAAACGGCTGGCCAGCAACGCGCCCCCCAGCCCCATAAGCAGTCCTATAATCGGCGATAGCGCCAGACGCAGGTTTCGCGTCGATTCTGAACCCGGAATGGTCGTTATATGCGGATGGATATCATATGGCACAAGAATCTCACTGTCGCCGTTGTTTTTCAACTGTTCCAGCGCTTGTATCTGTGAATTGATCGCATTCGCTAACTGCTGCTGATCTCTGTTCAGATTTTCTTCCGAACGCGCCAGGTAGGTATTGCCCTGCCCTGTAGCAACCAGGCTGTCAACTTCCGCTTTTGAAGTGTTTGCGTCTTGCTGGACGGTCTGGTACTCGCTGTTCAAGGATTTCAGCAGGCCATTGATTAAATTCACGCGCTCGGCGTGAAAATTTGCTACGAAAGCCTGGTAGACGGTCGTCACGACTAGCCTGGCATCATCTGCTGAGGTTGCCGTCGCCGTTAATTGCAACACTCGAGTACCTGTCACGGCGCTCGTGGAAACCATTCCTTGCAATTCATAAAGCTGCAAGTCTTTGAACTGTGGGTAGGTCTGGAGCTTGGGAAGCGCCAGGTTGAGCGTATCCGGATTAAGAAAGACTTTGGAGTAGAGGGTAGTAGAAAGGTTGCCGGCTATTAAGCCCATCGTAGCCGGAAGCTGCACCTCAAGCTGCAAGGTCGCCTGATATGTGTCGGGCGTAACAAAATTCGACGTGAATAAAGCGGTGCCGCGAGCTTTCGAGGTCGTTGTGCTTGCCGGCGTGTTGTGGCCGGATGGAGCGCTTGGGGCAGTACCATCCGGTAGGGAGTAGGTGTAGGCTGTTGTCAAGATCATCGAAAGTAAGATGAACCAGCCCCACCGTACCAGGAACCGGGTGTAACGTTTGACCCTGCCTCGCCAATCGGGTTGCTTTACTTCAAAGTTGTTCTTCATCATTTCACCTGTCAAAGCCTTTTCCAGGAAAGATACCTGGAATTTCTCTGTCTCTCCATTCACAAAAATATTGTCTCTATACACAGAATGGTTGGGCTTTTCATAATCATCCAGGGCCTATGGTACTCGTTCACTAATAAGTATCGGAAGAACATGACAGTTGAGAATAGGTTGATGTTCTGTTAGTGCTCTTAAGATTTCTTAACCAACTTATGCCCCTCTCTTGCACCTTGCCAGGATGAGTACATCCATCTTTACAACCCGGTCTCAACTCGTTCATAACCCTTTTGCTCTTCTCTAGCGCATCAGGCCCTGCTACAATACGAGATAAACTTGAAAGGAGCGTTCGCGAGTCATGTCTGAAACAGCACTACGCATTGGCATTGACCTGACCGGTATCTGGCGCAGGCCTACCGGAATATTTCGTTACGCCTCGGAAGTTGCCAAACACCTGCTCTTGCTCCCAGAAGGCGAGCCGCGTATTCGTTATGTCCTCTTTTTCGCGCGCGAAATTCATCCAGAATTCGTACCCTTGCAAGACTCGTTTGATGCTGTGATCTGCCCGGCGACGAATGAACTCATCATCAAGCAATTCTGGTTCCCATTTGTATTGCCGCGCCTGCGCCTGGATGTGATGCATTATCCCTCGTTTCCTCCTCCATATGCTCAACCATTCGGGCCACGCACTGTCATGACTCTGCATGATGCCGGACCCTGGCGCTATGCTGATGCTTTAACGCTGCATGGACGCCTCTATTTCCGCACGCTGCTGGCACGTGGTACCCGCACCTGCTCGCGTGTGATTGCCGTCTCTGAGCATGCAAAAGTAGAGATCGCGCATTTCCTGGGTGGGCGTTACCTCTCCAAGATTTCCGTCATTCCTGAAGCGGCGCGCCCAGCTTTTGCCGTCGCGTGCAGTAATTCCTTTAAAGACGAGGTTCGAACGCGCTACGAACTTCCTGCTCACTACTTCTTTACCGTCTCGACAGTTGAGCCGCGTAAAAATCTAGTTACATTGCTCGATGCCTATGCAAGGCTGAGAAAAGAGCTAGCCGCTTCGTGCCCACCGCTGGTCATTGTTGGGCGCAAGGGATGGAATTGTGACGATATTCTTGGTTATATGTCCGGCTTGCAAGAGGCGGTACGTTTCCCAGGTCATGTGTCCGATGAAGAACTGATTGTCCTCTATCAAATGGCTACCTGCCTGGTATTCCCCTCTTTATATGAGGGCTTTGGGCTGCCTGTGGTTGAAGCAATGATGGCCGGCTGCCCGGTCATTACCTCGACCACCTCCTCATTGCCGGAAGTGGCAGGCGACGCCGCCTTGCTTGTCGATCCGCTCGACCCCTCGGAAATTGCCGCTAGCATGAAAAAGGTATTGCAGGATGAGCAACTGAGGGCGAGCATGATTGCAAAAGGGCACTCCTGGTCATCGCGCTTCTCCTGGGAAAGGACGGCTGAAATGACCAGAAATGCCTATCTCATGGCCGCGGGAGTAAATATTCCTTCCGCATCAGGCCACCAGTAGCGCCTGCATCGTCAGCTTCAGTTCTTGCGTCAGGGCCTGCGTCTGCTTCAATGATGTCAGGCTGTCTTGACGCTTCTTCACCAGCAAGAATATCTGCTTCACATACTTGGTGAACAGGTGTGCATCTCCATGATCCAGCGGCGGCGCATCGATGATCACAAGGTCGAACATATCCTGTAATTCCGGAAGCAATTGCACCAGCGCTACATTCGTTAAGGGCATGTTTTGCGCAATCATAGCCCTTGTCGGCAGCAAGAACAGGTGCTCATTATCCGTTCTGCTGATAAAGTTGAGCGGTATACCGCTATTAGTAATCAGTTCGCACGGCCCTGTTCGTCGAATTTGCTTTTGCAGCGTGGGCTGTTCATGATCTAAATCGATGAGCAAGGTCCGATATCCGTTGTGTGCCAGCGTGCTGCCGAGTATTGCCGCCAGGTCGCGTTTCTTACGCGGGCTGGTTAGCAGAATCGTATTGCCTTTCTCACGTGTTGCCATTGTGCCAATCGCCGCGCAGATCACCTGCAAGTGAGAGACCCGTTTAGAGAAAACAGGCTTGCGACTTTGTAACGCCTGTTGTAGTTCTGACTTGAAGACGAAAGGCAATTCCGCGAATACAGGCAACCCGGTCAGTCGCTCGACCTCTCCTCGATGCCTCACAAACGGTGAGAAGTACTCGGCGAAGATGACTACAATGATTCCTGCCAGCAGCCCTAAAGCCAGGCCCAGTAACTCAAGGATATTAGTAGATAGTGGAGCAGTCGTCGTTGCGCCTGACTCCGTGGGCGGCTGCAAAATGAAAAAGGCATTTGCAAAGAGTGAACGCGTGTTTTGAATGCTGGTCAGCGATTGCTGATCCTGGTATATAGCTCGCTTGTCGTGATCGAGCTGGTATTGATCCTCGGTAATGGTCTGTTGCTGGGCAGGGGTTGGCGGCGTTGCCTGCTTTTGAGGGGCTGGCGGCGGCGTATTCGCGTTTATTTGTGCGTTAAGAGTATTCGCATCAGCAGTGAGTTTCGAAATTTGCTGATTCAGGTAGTTGATGTAATAGTCGACCTGCTGCAAGATAGCTGCATTCTGCGCGTCTACAAATGTCTGCGTCAGGTATCCGTCAATATTCAACGCGCTTTCCGGCGTGATATCGGTCATACTGATAAAGATAGTCTGGTGCAGGTCATCTGAGGTGACAGTGATGTCTTTCTGGAGGTCGAATTTTGACAGGCGTGGATAGTGTTTGCTGATAACGCTTTCCGCTGCTGGCGTATCGACTAACCCTTCAGGAGTTTTGGGGAAAGTTACTTTCATGATACCGGTCGGGTCCGCATTATCGGCTAACAGGGAAGCATTGACCTGAACGGTCGATGTTGCGGTAAAGGTGGGGTATAAATTCTGGCCTATATACCTGCAGATAAAGAAGCCGGCGATCATAAAGATCAGGAGAAGCCAGGATGCCCGCAATAGACCCTGCATGTATGCTTTCATTTCCATTATTGTAACCCTTTCATTTTCCAGCGAGGGATGTAGGGGCCGGGTTCATCGCGCCCCGTCCTGGGGTGTGGCGGTCCCTCATCCCGCTAAATGATGTAGAGCCAACATAATCAAATACCGGCTATTGTTTCATGAGAAAAATCAGAAGTCAGGCCGGTTTTCCTATCTTTCAGCATCTCGATAATAAAAGTACCGGCCGCCGCCCCCCACGCATCCCAATTGAGCCGGTCATCAAAGGCCTTTCTACTTGATCTAACCAGGTCATTATAGAGTTGCTCATCTGAATACAGCCTGGCAATCACACGCGCGTAGTCGCTGCCTCGTGCATGCAGTGGCAGCAGAAAGCCGTTTTCGCCCTCCCGGATCACTTCAGGGACACCGCCGGTAAAGGTTGAGATAACCGGGAGCCCAAACGCGTTCGCCTCACAAAAAACAAGTCCAAAACATTCATTTCTCGTAGGCAGCAGCAGGAAATCCGAACTCAGATATAATTGTTCCAACTCTTTATATTGTTTCGCATCATTTTTATCCAGATAAGGAATAACCCTCATATGTTTGTGCGAAAATTTCCGGGGAGGAACGCATCCGCATACCATCAGCTCTGCCTCGATTCCTTGTTGCTCTAAGGCGAGCAAGGTTTCGAAAGCGATATCGCCACCTTTGCGCTGCCAGTCAAAACCAATAAAGAGTAACCGGCAGCAGTTGGATTTTTTCTTCTGTTCGATGATTGCTGGCATGGGAGCCTGTTCAAGGTTGGCACCAATCGGAATAACATGGATCTTATGCGGGTCAGCATGATAGTCGTCGATAGCTGATTGGGCGGCCCATGCTGAAGCATAGATAAGCATGCTCGCCTTTTTAATGGCGGCCTGCGAAAGGGCATTCATAGAGCGAACTGAGCGCTCCGGCAAGCCCGAATATTGCGGGTAATAGTTATGTAGTGATGCAAAAGTCGCGTCCTCTATCAAAACAATAGGAAGAGGTGTATGAATAAAAGCAATTTCCGTCGTGCTCGCGGGGGCAACAAGCACATCAAATGATTGACCGGCCAGGGCGGCATTGGCGTTCTTCGCATATCTTTTGGCCGTAAATATTCTATATTCGCACACAAAATATTTTCTACCAATAGAGAAAAAGGGATTGTAGGGAGCATATTTCTTGAGTAAGAACCGCAGCTTTTTATAAAAAGCTTGTTTGTTTGAGGAATTGCCTTGAGCCGGGGCGCCAATGTGGATCACTTCGCCGCAATATTTTTGCAGCGCCTGGGCTGTATAAAACAGGGTGCCGGACCAGGCTCGTTTATCTTGTGGATCCATCGGCGTCACAAAAGCAATCCTTGGACGCTTGATCTCGTCACTCATCAGGAACTCGCTTTCTTAGGGCCAGCCAGCTAGCCGATCTTATTTGTCCCAATCGAAATCCCTGCCGAGCAAATCTTTTAAGCGTGCATTATGCGGCCTGAAATACTCAACCAGGTATTTACGCAACTCGGGATCCATCTTGGGATAGCTATCCTTGACCTTATACCCCGTTTTTGTGGGCACTTTGTATTTTTTATATTCTTTATTGGTATCAATCATACTCGACGGCACGCCGAGGAATTCCAGCGTCGTTCTCACCGTCTCTGCCGGCTTGCTATACAGGTCTTCGCTCCGCAGAATCAAAAATTGTTCTTTGGGGTAAAACTCCATCCAATACTTCAACTGATCCACGTAAATGCCGCGCGTGAGATAAGAGTAAGGCCGGTAGGTAGAGCTGGTGTAATACTCATCGGCCAGCATTTTCTCCCGTTCACCGGCAATTCTTTTGGGTTCGGCCTCGATAGCCTCTTTGAACGAAAGCGGCTCGGTGCCGTTAGCCTTGACATTCAGCCAGTGCTGTGAGTAGGCGCGGTCGATAGGGTTACGCAGCAAGACGATCAATTTCACATTGGGCATTGCCTGCGCAATTCTTCTTGGAGCAAGTGGATGGAATAGATAGGAGGGACTCGCCTCACCTGTAATAAATCCCTGCTTGCGTATATGCTCGATATAGTACTTTTCCAGGGTCGTAGGAAATTGCGCGCGATACCAGCGAAACCCCTTGCGGTAGTTCGCGTCAAAAAAGTGCAGTTCCTTGGTATACGCGGGTGCAATAAATGGATGATCGATGAGATAAAAATAAAGGGATGAGGTGCCACATCGTTGCCCGCCGATAATGAGAAAATCCGGCAGCAGCCGCAAATTGCCGGTGATTACCCTGTATGTTTGTGAGGAATAATGCAAGAAATTTCTGGTACCAGATCTCGCATTAGAAGAAATCTTCATTGGGTCCAAACTCCTTGACGTCTACCACGATATTTTTTTCCGCTCCAGTCCTGTTCAACATGTATAACTATTGAGCGTAACATGCGAGCCAAAAGTAGGGCTATTGGGCTACTTTCATTGACTTGCACGCCATAGCCTCAACTGGCGGCCTGTTGAATGCTAACAATCAAGATCGACCATGGTTTCTGAGCGAAGCGAAGGATACCATGGCGCTCAGAATGACATTACCGGCTTTGATTTGTAAAATTCATGAGGGACAGCGTCTGGTAGCTGTCCCTATCTGGCTACCCTGCTTAGCATAATCGGCATGTGTAAAGAAGAGATGAGTAAATGGTAGCGGGTTGGTTGTTATCATTGCCTTGCGGTTAAGGAAAGATAACCAGACACAGTAAAAAAATCTCGATGTGGTCGTCGTCTTTCAGAGAAATGCTGTAGGGATAGCTCCTGGTGCCTATCCTGGTGGTGTCCTGACGCAGGGGCTATCCCTACTATTTTACCGTGCTCTTCATCTGTTGGAGTTAAGAATTTGGCCGATATCTGTTATAGATTATGTGATTTCCTTCTCATCCCCCTCATTATGAGCGGATGAGCGGAAAGTACTAATCGGTCCAGGTATGCTTGCTCTGAAGGAAAACGTTAGTCTATCCTTGCCAATGAAGATACGGGCGTTTGCATATTCTTAGTTAGCTTGAGTCCATGGAGGTTCTTAATGAGAATAGGTACAAAGCGACAGCAGCCTGATACAGGCAAAGTAGCGATGAGTGGATTGGCTTTGTTCCTGATCATCTGCCTCTTTCTCTTATCTGGTTGTAGTGGATCCGCTAAATCGAACGACCATCCTTTTACGTTGGGCACGCCGGGCGACCAGGGGGAAAGTGCTACGGCGGGTGCAGGTACTCCCAGCTCCGGTATACCTATCGTGGTAGTGCAGGACCAATCAACCCTTTCCGCTTATCCTGGCGGGTTTATGAATATGACCGTCACCACCGCTCCTTTTGCTGTCTGTAATTTTCTTGTCTATTACGGACTGAGTACGCCGAGCAAAACATACGGCATTGTTCCCGTCACCGCTAACGCTGAGGGACTGGCCAGCTGGAAATGGCAGGTAGACTCGGCAGCTCATACCGGTAACTGGCCGTTGAAGATCACCGCGACCCTGCCGGGTGGCCAGCAATCGTCGCAAACGGTAAATGTTACTGTGACATTGCCTCCTATCGGAGTGGTCAGCAGCCAGTCAATTTTGACCGGGGCTCCGAAGAGCCAGTTGCGGCTGGTAATTCAAACCGCGCCCAATGTCAACTGCGCCCTTCTCTTGAACTTTGGGGCTGGCTCCAACAGCAAAACCTTAAAGGCAAGAACAGGTTCCCAGGGTCTGGCAAGTTGGAACTGGAATATCCCCAAGGATGCCAGCCCGGGTGTGTGGCCTTTGACCGTCACCGTGACCTTGCAGGATGGAGAAAGCACCGCGATCCAGGTCAACGAGACAATTCAATCGTAACCGGCTATATGGAGAAACCTTAACGCATCATAAGTATCATTAACCAAATCTTGACTTTATCGCCATGGGACTTCGTGATGCATTTCGATACAATCAGGATAGAAATCGAAATGCCTGTGCCTATCTGCATCATGCTGTAGGGCTCTCCCTTTTATGGGCGCCCTAAGAAGGAGAATTTCCAGGATTATGAAGAATTCGCTGTGTCTGTTGTGGCTTGAAGGGGTGAGACCGGAGCGCCTTTCAGCGGTCCCTTTCCTCACGGAGCAGGCTAAAAATGGTGTTGATCTTCAGCTGGTTCCATTGCCACTCAGTGAGAAAAGTGTTTGTTACTATCAAACACTTACCGGCATGGGCTCAGGCAAGTTGGGTCGATTCGATGCAGTATATCCATCTGGATATAAGGCGCAAGAGGATACAGGTGTTCCCGATGGAGCTTACGGGCGGCTCTTGCCCGACCTTCTTCGCTCGAAGAAACTGGAAGTGACGTTCTTAGAAGCGAAGAACAGAGAAATATTGAATACCCTGGCCGATCAATCCTTTGATTGTGCCATCGTACATTTGCTGGATATGGGCAATGCCGGCAGTGACGAACTGGATGCTATGCTGCGCCGGTGCGCCGGGCGACTTGCTCCTGAAACGCACTTACTGGTACTGGCGGATGCATGGGGCCAACCGGCCCAAAGACTGGTGAATATCAATGATTTTCTGGCAGATGTGGGGCTGCTAGAAACGCGTGCGGATCGCGGCCAGGCCCACATCGTGTGGTCGGAAACCCTGGCGTATGGGTTGGGCACCGGCCAGGTGTGGGTCAATTTGCGTGGTCGCGAACCAGAGGGGATCGTCGGGTCTGGTCGTGAATACCAGGATGTATGTGATGCCTTGATCAATGAATTGCGTACCAACTGGCGCGACCCCGAAACCAATGAGCTCGTCGTTGAGCAGGTGCTGCGCAGAGAAGAAGCCTATAGCGGCGATTATCTTTTTAAGGCTCCCGATCTCATCGTTGTCTATCGTCCCGGCTATGCTGCCTCTCCAAAGGCGATAGCCCTGGATTTCGATGGTCAAAGCGTGCACGCCAGTGGCCAGGCCATCGATGCCCCCCCAGCTGCTCCTTTTGCTCGCCTTACCGGTAGCGGCCCTTGCCTGGCCCATGGATTCGCCGCGAGTGGCAAACTGGTTGACCTGGTGCCCAACCTACTGTATCTGTTGGATCGGCCTGTGCCTACCTATATCGATGGGAACGTCATTTCACCCATGTTCACACCATCCTATCGCGAGCAGACCCCCATCCGGCAACTGGATAGTGATGATGAACTGCTTTCCGATGAGGAAGAGGGCATGATTGTGGACCGGCTGCGCGACCTGGGCTACCTGGGCTAAATCAACAGCCTCTATAGGGACAGCGGCTTGTCCCTGGCCGCGCCAGGCGCCTGGCGCGGCCCCGACAGAGGTAATCAATAGAGAGTGAGGAGCATAGCATGCAAGACCCTTTCGTCACGATTATTATACCCACGTGCAACCGTCCCTTTCTCCTGAGGCATTGTATCGAGCATGTCCTTGCGCAGCCATACCCGCGCAAGGAAATCATCGTGGTCGATAGTTCATCCAACGATCAAAGCGAGCGTGCCGTCGCTTGCTATCCCGAAGTGATCAGCGTGCGCATACGCGGGCAGCGCAATAACCGGCCCACGGCAAAGAATACCGGCATGACCTATGCCTCCGGCGATCTTATCTGCTTTCTGGACGACGATGCCATGGTCTGTCCAACCTGGCTCGATACAGTACTCGAAATACATCAAGATGACACCGTCGGCGCGGCGGGTGGGCGCGTCGTGCGCGCCCCCAGGCCTTACGCCGACCAGGAAAGTGGGCCGCCGCACATGACTGTGACGAAATCAGGGCGTGTTATCTGGGAAGGCGCCGATCTTGTGAGCACTGAGCGTGTCGATGTCGATCACCTGATCTCCTGTAATGTTTCGTTTCGTCGTGATGCCCTGGAGCAGGTAGGGGGCTTTGACCCCAACTATACCATCACCAGCCTGCGTGAGGAGACCGACCTGTGTATTCGTGTCAAAAAGGCCGGCTGGCGGCTGGTCTATGAGCCGAAGATGGAGGTAACGCATTACTCGGCGCGCAGTCAGGGCTACTTCATGCGCCAACCCGTCGCCCAATTCTCGAGTGGTCGCAACGGTGTCTACTTCGCCATTAAACAATGTGGCCTCACGCCGCAGGTGCTTGTTGACCAGTTGATTGTAGAGCCGGGCAAGAACCTGGCAAAAGCGAGTTCGTTGGCGGCGATGTTTATGGTAGGCGCCTCGGCTCAAATAGTCGGTCGAGCTGTTGGTCTTGGGGTAGGTTTAAAGTGGATGATGAACCGGAAAATGCGCGAAAACGCCGATCCCAAGATTCGTATGCGCGACCGGCCCGTAAGCGAAGTTACTCATGAATCGATAGCTGATGAAGATAAATCACTTGTTTAACATCGACAGTATTGAATACATTTGAGACGAACAAATCGCTCTCTTGAAAGGGAGTAAAGCACATGCGTGTATTTTTATTTGGTGTTGATGGCCTGACGTACCGTGTCTTGCATCCAATGATGCAGCGCGGCCTGTTGCCCAATTTTCAACGCCTGCGCGACCAGGGGGTTGAAGGCGTCTTGAAATCAACGACGCCTCCCGTCACCCCTCCTGCGTGGACATCGATTGCTACCGGTCTCTCACCCTCCAAACATGGAATCTATGATTTCTGGGAATACGAGCAGTCAGAAAATGGACCCATCCCGCATGTCATGACGCATCGTAAAGGTGGCAAAGCCATCTGGAACGTCTTGAGCGACTGGGGCAAGCGGGTCGTTATCGCCAATGTCCCCATGACCTATCCGCCTGAGCCGGTCAATGGAATTATGCTGAGCGGCCTGATGGCCCCTGAAATGCAGGCCAATGTCACCTACCCTACCGCTTTGAAGGCGGAACTGCTGGCAGAAGTGCCGAAGTATCATATCGACATCAATCCGGCTGTCTCAACCGGGCAGCGAGGCGATGTCTTCGTTGATGTGTTGGAGATGACCCGCCATCGTAATGCCATGCTGCGCCTGCTGCTCAAGAAGCCCTGGGATTTCTTTTTCTTCGTCTATACTGGCGCTGATCGCATCCAGCACTTGCGCTGGGATGAGATTATGGCGTTCCACCCCATGGCCGTAGAGTATTACCAGATGGTTGACGAGGGACTGGGCATGGTGCTGGATGAATTGGGCCCTGAAGATATGCTCATGGTCGTCTCAGACCATGGCTTCCAGGGAGCCTCGCGTAAGTTTTACCTGCAGGAGTATCTCTATCGCAACGGCTGGCTGCAAATGCAGGGCAGCAACCGCACGCGCGCCCGGCTCTTCGGCATGGTTAGATCGATAGCACGGTCTTTGAACATACAGAAACCTGCCCGCCAGATATATCGCCGCCTCCGTCACAAGCAAATCGAAGCCATGGCAAACGAGAATCATCCGGCCATCCTGCCCAAGATAGACTGGTCAAAATCGCGTGCCTGGGTTCAATCCACCTCGGGTGAGCTTGCTGGCTATGCCGATATCTTCTTCCACGACTCCGTCACTGAGGAAGAGATTGAAGAGCTGGCGAAAGCCTTGAAAGACCTGCGTGACCCTCTGAATGATCAGCCACTGGTGGTGGAAGCGCATCGTGAAGACGCCTTTGGCAACGGTCCTTTTGCGCCCGCTCAACGCCACCTCGTCATCCTCTCCGGTGAGAACACCTCTATCTACACCCAATTGGGGCGCACATCCCTCTGGGAAACACGAGGAAACGGCCGCGATGTATCGACGGGCATTCACCATGCCGATGGCATCGTCTACCTGTATGGTGCGGGCGTCAAAAAAGGAGCGACAATAGCAGCGACCCATATCTACCAGGTCGTCCCCACCATCTTGACCGCCATGGGCGTACCACTCCCAGAAGATTTGGATGGCAAGCCCATGGAAGAACCATTCGAGAAGCAACTCGCTGCTGGTGTGAGCTCTGGAAGCAGCGAACTGGTAAAGCAGAAGCTGAAGAAGTTAGCAGCGCGGTCCTCATAGTTGTTTCAAACCCTAATGGGAAGGCTCGAACTTCTACCACTTCTCTGTGGGGGAAAGTATAATCACCAAACCAGAAACAGTCAAGTGCAAATGCAATGCGGGTTTTGCCATCATACTGTGGCCATCCTGAAAGGGGATGGCCACAGTAATTTATTCCGCGCCATACTACCCATCAGTTATGAAACCTTAACCTGAAGCAGCCGATTATCACCGGAGTGTAACAGCAATTCCGTAAGCCAATGATGGTGTAGATGATAGAGTATGAAAAGGAAGAACTATACCTCATTGGGGAGAACATTTCAACTCTTTTATATGGAAAGAATTGCGCCCTATGACATGGCGATTGTGTGTGGGGCCAAAACGGCTGAAACAATCCGGTTGACGCAATAGAGAAGGCGATAGAAGCAGAAGGCAGAATATTTGCGCATGAGTAACCAGCTTGAACAAAAACCAGGAACCCTGCCACAGAAGCAGTTACATCGGCTGCGGCTGCTTCCTATTGTAGAGTTTCTTGATGATGAGGCGACGCTGAAGATACCCGCGTTCAATGGCGCGCACCAGCACATGGACATCATGTCCACTCCTCTCATGGGTCTGGAACAATGGGAAGCTGAGCAGTTATTAGCGCCTCGTCGGCCAGTGCAAGTAGAGTCGCCGGATGAAATAAGTGATGACCCTGATTTTGAGAAACATAGCACCATTCCTATGATGGTGCTGAAAGGTATCGCTAAGAAGCAGGGGCAATCATCGCCTGAGATGCAATCCGAGATTTCGGGCGCCGCCAGTAATGCTGCCGTTGTCGGCCTGGGCAACGTCGTCGGATTCATCTTCAAGTACGGCAACAACCTGCTGATCCAGCGTTCGCTGGGAGCCGTCAATTTCGGCCTCTATTCGGTCAGCCTCTCTATTGTCACGCTGGTTGCCTCCATTGTAGACCTTGGCCTCGATAACGCCATGGTCCGCTACATCGCCATCTATAAAGGCAAACAGCAGTCGCATTTGATGCGCAACCTGTCCCTGTTTTGCTCAGTTATGGTGAGCATAACGGGCATGATAGGAGCATTCCTCGTCCTGTTTTTTGGACCCTGGTTAAGCGCCCTCTTTCATAAGCCCACCACGGCTCCTATCTTGTTGATCATGGCGCCAATCGTTCCCGTGACATGCTTGCAAAACGTCTGGATCGGTGGGCTACAGGGTCTCAAAGAGTTCAAGCGCCGCGTCTTCGTGCAGCGCTTTTTAGTGCCTCTCGTCGTTTTCCTGCTCATGCTCGTTGTTGCCGTCTTCTTCCCCAATATCACCTGGGTCGCCGTCGTCACGTTCATCAGTGTAATGCTCAGCGCGGTCATCAATCTGTACTTTCTTTTTCGCGCCGTCAATCGCGCCGATAAGCAACCCCACCGCCAGGAGCAATCGAGGTATTATGAAATACGCACCTGGCTGGGCTTTGCAATTCCAAATTTCCTGACCCAGGTCATCAATACCGTCCTGGATTCAGTAGACACGCTCTTGCTCGCTTTCTTTGTTCCGGCCCTTGCCATCGGACAATATGCCGCTGCCATTAAGATTAGCGGCTTTATTCTCTTACCCATGGTTTCTTTGAACGTGATGTTCTCGCCAACCATCGCCGAACTGCATGCCAGAGGTGAAAATAAGAAACTGGCGGCCATGTTCAAAGTGGTGACACACTGGACGATCACACTCTCCCTACCGGTCTTTATTATTGCCGTCATCTTCTCTGTGCCTTTGCTCGGTCTCTCCGGCCCCAGCTTTGTGCCGGCCTGGCCATTGCTAATTGCCTTATCCACCGGCTATATGGTTAGCGCCGCCGCTGGAGCCGTGGGCAATGTCTTATTGATGACCGGGCATCAAAGGTACTCGCTCTTCAACTCGCTTGCGGTAGTCGCCCTGAATGTCGTGCTGGGCATCATCCTGACATCGAGATATGGCGCTATGGGAACAGCCATTAGCACTGGACTGGCTATTGCCGTAGTGAATGTTATTCGCCTGGTTGAGGTGCGTTTCTTACTCAAAATGCATCCCTATCGTTGGAGCATGTTCAAACCGTTAGCGGCGGGAGTGATCAGCGCCGCGCTGGTAGGCGTATTGCTCTACTTGCTCGGCCTCACTCATTTTGCCTTGCATGTCGGCAAATATACCCTCTCTGTGCAACTGGCCTTAATTCCAGTATTTCTGTTCTGTTATTTCCGTCTGATCGGACTGTTTAAAATCAGCCCTGAAGATAAAATCGTCGTGGATCGATTGCGCAAGCGCTTCGGGCGCGGCAAAGGTAAGAAAAAAGGCGGACGTGGCGGAAAACAAGGACTTGTAAGGGCGTCCCCTGGAGGTCGCCCGTAGAAAGGTTCAATCCCCGTGAGGAACAACATCTGGTTTTTGCCTAAGAAACCTGGTATGCGGCGCATGCTTTTCCATGCCATCAATCATTCGGGCCTTGGTCATCTCAATCGATCTATAGCGGTGGCACAATGGCTGAAAACCGGTATTTCGAATCTGCAGGTGCTCTTCCTCATCGAAGGCGGTGAGAATTTCATTACTCCTACCGGCCTTCCATGGATTATGGTACCCGGTCATAACCAGGCCAGCGAAAATGAGAATTGCGAACAGATCACGCGCAACATTCTCAATGTGTTCCAACCCGATGTCATGATGCATGAAACAGTATTACATGAACCAATCCATCGAGCGGTGCGAGATGCAGGCGTCAAGGAAGTCCTGATGGCCAATGTAGGTGGTCTGTTACGTGATGAGCTCACCTATTCCCTGGACAGGATGAACGAACTGGACCTGTTGATTGTCTTGCAACAAAGACAGGAAGTAGCACCTGAAGACCAGGCTCTCGTTGATCAATTTAGCGGTAAGACCTTGTTTGCCGGCCCACTGGTGCGACAGAAAGATCGCTTTGCCAGCCATGCGCTGCGCCAGAAGCTCAACCTCGCGGAAACCGACCAGGTCATTTTACTGACCTTTGGCGGCGGCGGATACAATCTCACAGCAGAATTGCTCAGCAATACTCTGGCAGCAAGATCGACTATTCTGGAGAAGTATCCACGAGCAAAACTTATCGTCATCACAGGACCATACTTTAGCGGCGAATTGCCCGCGCAAGATGGTTTTGTCTGCTATGCCAGCCGCTTTGAGCCCTTTCTGACCGATTATCTCAATATTGCCTCGGCGGTCGTATGCATGGCCGGTTATAGTACTGTTAATGAGATAGCGGCCTCCGGCGTGCCGGCGGTTTGTGTGCCTGCTGCCGAAGCCGACGACCAGGTCGGAGCAGGGAATATGGAAGAATACGCTCTACGTTTCCCTAATATTCGTATAGGCTCCACTGCGAC
This sequence comes from Ktedonobacteraceae bacterium, assembly GCA_035294305.1. Taxonomy (GTDB): domain Bacteria; phylum Chloroflexota; class Ktedonobacteria; order Ktedonobacterales; family Ktedonobacteraceae; genus DASRBN01. The sequence continues at coordinate 266,523 of DATGLD010000030.1, forward strand.
CCAGGATCTCGCCCTGCAAGTCATAAGTGCCCTGGGGCGCGCGCGCGACCTTTCCGTCACGCAAGAATTTGCTCGCAGGGCGAAGGCGGCTGCCGAAAGCATCGTTGACGAAATAAAAACTCTTTTTTGATCTCGCAGTTTGAAAAATTCTCCATCCTGTAGGGACAGCGCCTGGTGCCTGTCCACGCCGGGATTTCAGGACAGGTACCAGGCGCTGTCCCTACAGGATGAGGAGCCGTTTGAGAAAAAAGAAGGATAGAGAATATGAGCGAAGCCATTATTTCCCAGGAACATTCAACAATACAACATGTGATCGCTGTCATGAGTGGCAAGGGGGGTGTTGGGAAATCTCTGATCACAGCCCTGCTGGCCATTGCGCTGAGACGGCAGGGACTACAGGTCGGCATTCTGGATGGTGACCTCACCGGCCCTAGCATTGTGAGCATGTTTGGCCCCGAAATACAGCTTTCTGTGACCGGTGATGGCAGCATTGAACCACTGGTAAGCGAGGAAGGGCTGAAGATCATGTCCATGAGCCTGTTTCTGGAGAATGAAGCAGACCCGACTATATGGCAAGGGTCAATGCTTGCCAGTGCTTTTAAACAATTCTATAGCGAAGTAGCCTGGGGCCAGCTTGATTACTTACTGGTCGATGTGCAATCCGGTACATCTGATGTGCCAATGACCATTTTGCGATCACTTCCGTTAGAGGGAATTGTGATCGTTTCATCTCCACAGGTGTTGGCGACGACTGTGGCGAAGAAGACCATCAATATGGTCCACCAATTTCAGGTCCCGATGCTTGGCATCGTCGAAAACATGGCCTATTTTATGGCGCCAGGAGGAGAGTACTGCGAAATCTTCGGCTCCAGCCACGGGTCCGAGCTGGTCTCATTAGCCAGTGCTCCTCTATTAGGGCAGTTGCCCCTTGATCCTAAACTGGCCGTACTCGCCGATACCGGCCATATCGAAGAGTACCATTCACAAGCCTATGAAACTTTACTAACAAACTGGCTCAAGGTGCTGAAGATTGAGCAATAGTTCGATCAGGGCGTCAGAATGTATGCCAACATAAACTCCCGAATTGGGCTGGAATAGGAAATCAAAGGAATTTTCGTTCTCGCCCGTTTCCCATTCTTCCAGCAGGATGGAATTTGAAACGAGGGGGACTTAGGGGCTATGACCTTTAAGTGGATATAGGGGGCGTTGCCAGAATGACCTCCAATTATCCAAAATCAAATTGATGGAGTAACGAATGCGAACAGTAAAGCGAATTTGTATCATCATATCTATCGTTGCCCTTTTAGGGCTAAGCAGCTGGTACCTGCTTCCCTCTACTATTTTCCGTAATGCTCGTGCGTCTGGCCCCCTGGCCGCAACGCCAACTGCGACCCCGACCGGGACACCAACTGCGACCGCAACGCCAGGACCAACAACGCCGATCAAGTACATCGTGATCCTCATGATGGAAAATCGCACGTTCGATAATCTGTTTGGGCGCTTTCCGGGGGCCAATGGTGTTATCCTGCCCCAGGCAACCGACCCGGTCTACAGAGATTTTGACCACCAGGGGCCTCCTGTACTGGCGGCTATCGATGGCGGGAAAATGGATGAATTCCCCGCGCGCGGCCAGGTCCAGTATACGCAGGCAGATATCCCTAATTATTGGAGTTATGCGCAGCATTATGGGCTTGGGGATAATTTCTTTACTTCCGTGGCCGCCAGCAGTACCCCAAACCATATAGCGATGGTGGCGGCACAGAGCGGGGGGCTTGACACATCCGTGACCGTCAAAGGGGGCACCTTTGTCAAGGGTGGATGTAAGACAACGCAAAACAATATTGCCTACTCCCGGCATCCCGATACCAATACCGGCTATTTTGGCTATGGCTGTTACAACATTAACAGCATACCCCAGGAGCTGGACGCGGCTGGCATTAGCTGGCGCTATTATAATGGCAATCCGACCTGGGACGGCCCCGGCTACATCCAGGATATCGCCTACTCGAAGAACCTGGTTACCAATTCAAACCAGTTTCTCAACGACGTCAAACATGGAAAAATGGCGGCTGTGAACTGGCTTATTCCGCCCACCAGTGACCAGAGCGATCATCCCCCCCACTCGTTGTTGGCGGGCCAGGATTATGTGACGAGTGTCGTCAACACTATCATGCAAAGCCCCTACTGGGCCAACACCGCCATCTTTGTCACCTGGGATGACTGGGGCGGCTTTTACGATCATGTCGTACCGCCGACAATAGATGGATTGGGTTTAGGCCCGCGCACCCCGCTGCTGGTCATCTCACCTTATGCCAAGCCCGGCTATATCTCGCATCAACTGGGTGAGTTTTCGTCTTTCGATAAGTTTATTGAAGCAGATTATAATCTGCCCAGCCTGGGCCAGCGAGATTCACTGCCACAGATAAGCAACTTGATGGATTACTTTGACTTCCAAAGCCCGCCACAACCTCCCCTGATCCTCAATATGCTTCCCTATTCCAGAATGATTCATGTCATTGCTACAGCAGGTGGAGGCCATACACACCTACCCTATATCGCCGGGTGTATTACTCCTGCGCAGGGCGATGTCAACACCGTCTACCATTTTGATATTGCCTATACACCCAATACTCCTCCCACCGAATCGGTCGTGACAATTGACGGGGTCAACTACCAGATGAACGACCTCGGAAAACTGCCGAGTAACGGGGGAGAGCTCTACGATTATGCCACAAAGTTGCCGCTCGGTACCCATCAATTTAGCTTTACTTTTTCGGATGGCAAAACAACGGCGACTATCCCTGATAATAATACCCTGTTCTCGGGTCCATACGTGGGTACTTTCGATCTCACCACCAGTATATCTACAAATCTGGCGATGTTTGGTTCGACAGTCACCTATACCACCAAGTATGTCTCACCAACGAATACTCCGCCCACACTGGAGGAAATCGATATCGATGGTATTCCCTACCAGATGACTTCTGATGGAACAACCAACTATAAAAAGGGCGTAAAATACACCTATAGTACCAACAGCCTTTCTGTCGGTGAGCATTACTACCGGGTGCGGTTCGACGATAGTACCAATGGCTCCGACCTTGTTATTCAGGAGGGCAATTCGACCCCTGATATAACGCCAATATGGTTGTCGAAGTCTTCGGTCAGCCCTACCTCCGGTAATGGTTCAACCGTCTTTACTTATCAAACAACCTACCTGGATACCTCGAACGAACCCCCAGCGCAGGCGATCCTGTTCGTAGACAAAACTCAGGCCTACCCCCTGAGATATGTCTCCGGCTCATACAATACAGGCGCAATCTACCAGGCGACTGTTACCGGTCTTTCGAACGGGAAACACACCTTCTTCTTCTACTTTGCGGACTCCCAGAGTCAATGGGCCGATCCCATCACGAATCTCTTTTCCGGCCCCGATGTAGGGCCAAATGCTCATGCCATTGCCCCTGGCACCCAAATTAACACCGATCCAACAACAGGAGATGGCGAGGATGATAGTTAGTCAAGGGTAAGTCAAAGCGAGGAGGCCTGCATTGTCTGTGGGATAGCGCGGGCCATCCTCGCCTGTTTTTGCCGGTGACAGTATCTTGCCTGAGCGGATCATGCTCTTACATAAGATGTAAGCTCGCAAAATGCAATCCGCTGGTGAGCGGTGATAAATTTTGCTACAGTATAGTACTATCAGGTACATGCATCCGGTAACAGGATAATACCTCTTCTGGTGATTCCCCAGAGGCCTCGTACCGTCCTGAGACTACGTAGACACACCGCGTCCGGGAGACTTCTGGGAAATCATTAGAGTAGCTATTCGATTGACGTAAGCCTGGTTGTATGTGATATACTCTGCGGGGTGTGATATTTCATATTTTGGCTTTTTGCCGGATGTAGTGGTATTGTGGCATTTAGTGTGCTACAATAAATAACCGTGTTGTCCGGCTTATTCTTCTACGGCGCTACAGACGTTGAGAGAGCAGTCTGATTGTAGCCCCTGGAGGGACAGGGCCGGGTGCCTGTCCTCATTGTGTAAAGAGGTTTAGGGAGCACAGATGGAGGCGAAAATACAATCGCCTACATTGGAGCAATCTACTATTGTCGAGCGAGTTGCTCGCATCGTCTCCAGTGTACGCGGGGCGAAGTCAAATTATGCCCATTTGGCCTCAGAATTAGAACCCGCTATCCCTTTCGATATTCTTGGGATCGCGCTGCTGCGTTATGATCGCCAGGCGGTGCGCGTCACCGTGTGTAAACGTAAGGGGAATAGCTGGATTGCTCACTATCACCAGCATCCACTCGCGGATTCGATGGTTGAGCGTATTTTAAACATGCAACTGCCCTCTTCTCCAGGAGACTTTGACCAGGCAGGGAAGAGCCCGACTGAGCTGATTATCCACAAGTATCCGGCAGGTCTCGATGGTTCGCCAGCACAGTGTGGTGATGCCTTGAGCGGCTGCCCCCACCTGCGCGCAACGCTCATTGCCCCTCTTGTTGTAGCAGACCGTATACTCGGTACATTTGAACTCGGCAGCACCCGCATCAATGCTTATGACGATGAAACCTTGCAGCGCCTCATCAGGGCGGTAGCACGGGTACTGGCCGCGGCCATAGAAAGCGCCCAGGTTGGTGGCAGTGTAGAGATTCAAGATCGGCAGCGTCAGGAACTGAAAGACGTCTCTAGCGCGCTTACCTCCGAAATGGACCTTTCCGGAATTCTCAATCGCATCGTTGTAGGTATTGCCAAAGCCTTGAATGGTGCTTCAGCAATCGTCACATGTGAGCGACAGGCCGGAACTTTGCGCCTCCAGGCGCAGTCGGGGCTTGATAAAACTGTCCTGGAAGCGGTCATTGAACAAGAGGTAGCTTCCAGCGAGCGATCCATTCTTGGTTATGCGCTACTCAACGGCCAGCCTTCCGTTTCACAGAATATCGCCGAGGATGGACGCTTTCCGCTCAGTTCGGCTTTCGCCTCTGAACTCCAGATTCACTCAATGTTCGCCTGTCCCCTCGTCATTGGCTCGACCGTCTACGGTGTTCTTTTACTCTGTTCACCCGAACCTGGTGGATTCACGCCTCTCAAAGCCGATATTCTCTCACTCTTCGCAAGCCAGGCCAGCATTGCTATCCATCATGATATACTCCTTAAATCGGCAAGTAAGCGCAGGCAGTTCCAGGAAGCAATCGAGCGATTAGAATCATACCTGCGCAACAATATACGCTTAGCAGAACCTGAAGGTGAGCAAGCCTTACTGCAACAGGTTCGACAGGAATCGGAGCGCACATTCGGTCTTCGTTTTAGCAGCCTTTTACGCATCATCAGTGATAATATGCTCACGTCCGGCGAGCGCAATATTCTCAACAATGTAGGAGTATTTCCGCTCGCAGAAGGCCTATCGGAAGCTACTGCCTGGGGACAATATTACCGGGATGCGGGTAATGAAGACAGGCGATTCCAGGTAGAGCGAGTGGCTATCCTTACGGAGGTCGAAGCTGCTCTGGCCAGAATAGGACTTCTGGGGGGGGGCGGCGCGCGTCCTGGCGACGCTGGCGATACTCTCGATTCCAGTCAAGCGCGCGCTCAAGACCCATCCCTTTCTCAATTTAACGAAGCGGTCACGGGCTATGTAATTGAACCCCTGTTTGTGGTTGATCTCGCCGGGCGCTGTATGTATGTCACACCGACCGCGGAAGCGTTTTGTAACAGGCAATTATCTGCGCCTACCAATTCACTGGTAGATAGCGTGGCGCGAGTGCTACGTCCTGCGTCTTCCATCTCCTTACAAGAGGCATTCGCGATCCTACTGCCCCGTATACGCAATGCCGGTGAGGTGCTGGAATATCTCCAGGCGTTTGCACTTGAGGCCCCCGCTGTAGGTGATGATCTGATCCACATGCAAAGCGATGGGAATCACCACAACAGGAATATTACGCCAGATGTATGGGCATCGAATATGTTACGCTGTGTCATCGCTGCAGAACCAATCCAGCAAGAAACTGCTGCCCATTTCGAAGCTCTTGACGATCAAACAGCGCCTACAGAAACTCTACCCTGGCTTGATGAACCCGGTGACCTGGAGCGAGTATCGCAGAGGCCGCTGCAAAATGGCGCTCCTACGGACCGTCACTACCAGTTCAAGCGCTATCCGCTCTATGATGAGCACAGCCGGTTGATAGCGTATGCCTTGCAAGTACAGGATATCACCGAGCAGGTACGCGACGAAAAAAACCGCTCGGCGCTACTTTCTGCCGTCTCACATGAGTTACGCACTCCGCTTACAACCATCAAAGCGGCCGTCACCGGGCTCATGCAGCCGGGTATCGAATTCGATGAAGCGATGCTACATGAGATACTTGAAGAAATTGATTCCCAGACCGATTACCTTGATGGGCTTGTCAATTCGCTGATAGAGATGTCGCGCATCCGGATGGGGGCACTGATCCTGGATAAAGAATGGTGCGATGTGCGGGAGATAGTCCATGTGACACTATCTCGCATGGGGCATATACTAGATGGCCGGGCTGTTCGTACTCTATTCCAGCCTCAACTACCGCTAATTCAAGCTGACTACGTACAGCTGGGGCGCGTCTTTGGTAACCTGATCGAAAATGCAGTACGCCATAGCCCACCCGGCTCAGAAATAGTGATTTCGCTTGACATGGTTACTTATCATGATCTACTAGATGCCGGTGTTCCATTGGACGAAGTGGGTGCAGGGAACGCATTGAAGATATCCCAGAGGAGTATGATATCCGGGGACAGAGCATTCTTACGCGCTCAAGTAATCGATCATGGAAGTGGTGTGCCGGATGGTGAGCGGGAGCGCATTTTCAAGCCTTTTTATAGTTTAGATCCTAAGAACAGTGGGCTTGGGTTAGCTATCTGTCGCGGTATTGTTGAGGCACACCAGGGTAGAATCTGGATAGAACAAATGCCGGGTGGAGGTTCATGTTTCGTCTTTGTGCTGCCAAATATCTCATCGTAGGAGCGATCACCGTAGAGCGCGGACTGATGGTGTACAATTTATCTAGCGTGTAGTCGATTTATCGCACTCATCACGTGGTTGCCTCTACACCCAAGGGAGTCTATCTGCATGAAAACCAGGAGAAAATGCATACTCATCGTCGATGATGATCCCCCCATTCAGCGTATTTTGCGCCGCAATCTAATGATGAGCGGTTATGATGTCTTGATTGCAGAAGATGGCAAAGAAGCAGTAGAAATCGTGCGCATGCATCAACCAGACCTTATTCTACTCGACCTGTGGTTGCCGGGTGAAATAGATGGACTGGGTGTATGCAGGCGCGTTCGTCAATGGACGCAGACGCCTATTATCGTTTTGTCTGCTCGCAAAGAGGAGAAACAGAAAGTAGAGGCTCTCGACCTGGGCGCTGATGATTATTTAACCAAGCCTTTCAGCAATGATGAGCTACAGGCCCGAGTGCGCGCCTGCCTCAGGCGTGCCACGGGAACAGCCGAAACGGAGAACCAGCGCCAACCCGATATTTTACAGACCGAAGACGGTTATTTAAGTATGAATACGGCACGCCGGCAGGTACTGGTTCGCGATCATGAAGTCAAACTGACGCCGACCGAGTTCGAGTTATTACGACAACTCATGCTGCATGCGGGGAAAGTTCTGACCCATCGTGTGCTGTTGCGCTCCGTGTGGGGGCCTGAGTACGGTGAGGAAGCTGATTACCTGCGTGTCTATGTGCGACAGCTACGAGTGAAGGTCGAGGAAACACCCTCGAACCCCCGCTATATCATTACCGAGCCGGGAGTTGGGTATGTCTTTCAAGCTCAGGTACGTACTCCGCAACAAACAGGCACGTCCTGGAGCGAGAAGGCGGAAATATTGCCTGGAGAGCAGGGAACGGGAAATGCGCCAGGTGGCGCAGCGGCCTTTACACATTCGTCATCGAATGATATATCTGCGCTTGTTTCCAGTTCCTTACCTGAAGCGGAGACTGGTTAAGATTGGGGAGGCTTGCCCAAAAAGTTTAACTCAACAGGTGGAAATCTTAATAAAATTTTAACACCATGACCCGAATTTTTATGTACTCTTTGCTCGTAATGTCGTAAACTCCATGATGGGGAGCGAAGACATTTGTACTAGGGAATTGCCTGTCTTGATAGCAGGCATTTCAAAAAAGTTACCATACCCTGTAGGCGCCCACCCTGATGGTCGCCCTCTGCACCGTTATAATAACCGGCTTTCAAGGGAGAGGGAGTAGAGGATAATGGAGCTGCAAGATCAAATTATGGATGGAGACCTGCAAACGCTTGGGCTCCAATCGATCCTGAAGATGCTCGCGTTGAGTGGTAAGACTGGAACATTGTTCGTACATTCCGGGCCAGAAACTATCTCAATCGGCCTGCGTAAGGGTCAGATCCTGGCGGTGCGTGAAAACGAATCAACGCAGTATGATCTACTCGGCATGCTCTGCCTGATAAATAAACTCGATCCGCCGCGCGCGCAATCTGTGCGTGAAATGGCGAAAGGCAACATGCAGGTAGCGTTGGCGTTGCTCGTCGAAAACAACTGGATGAGCCGCGACGAAATGCAACGCCGCCTTGAATTCGCCATTACGCAGACGATCAGCCATGCATTGCGCTGGGTGAACGGACGCTTCTCATTCCATCGCCAGCTCATCGCCATGGAGAGCAGGATGGACCCGCTGGATGTCGATAGTGTCTTATTGGAGGCTCTGCGTCAGGCCGACGAATGGGAAGAGATGGGGCAAACGGCGCTCACCCGTACATCGGTCGCACGCTGGCTGCCAGAGATCAACAAAGATGTCCGCAGCCTGGGTTTGAGCCAGGAGCACATAGAGGTGCTTTGCCTCTCCAATGGAGAAATCTCTTTGCAGGCCATGGCGCTTGTCTTAATGATACCGGAAGCCCGTGTTGCGCGCACCATGGCCCGCCTGCTTGAATTACGTCTGATCGAAGTTGTTGATACTGCTCTCGAAGCAGAATTGCAGCAGGATCTCTCCAATATTATTATCATGTGCCAGCATACCCTGGCTCAGCAGCGACAAAACCTTACTCCTGAACAACATCTTCTTGGATTGATAAAAACCCTTTCCCAATGTATTAATGGCTTGCTCATCCATCATGGCAAATATGCGAAAGCTCTACGCGGGCGGGGCCAATTACCTGTGCCAGAGATCGTGCGTTACCTGGAACGCCGTTTCTCGCAACCTTTACTGTTGCTGTCAAAGCAACAGTATGCTATCCTCGAAACCGCGAATTTTGTAAATGGTCAGCTTGATTGTACGGAAATCTTGAATCTGAACAAGCTGGTCAAAGGGGAAAAGCTAGAGGAGTTTTATTGGGAAGCGGTCCTGGGCCTTTCCACGTTCTTGCGTACCGTTTTCGCGACCTTATTGAACGATGAAGTTGGCAATTCTCATACCGGTCGCCAACTCAATGTCGTCTGGAAAACGTTCCTCACTGAAATCGACCAGGAAATTCAACAGTATCAGCTCTATCGTGCGAATCAACATATGCAGCAGGCGCGGAACCGGCGCAATGAAGCCGCATTCCAGGTCGGTCCTGGCGTGCCCTTGCCCGGTGTATCCGGGGTATCACAGGGTCAGAATGATCTACCCTGGTCATCTGAGACGCAAAGGAGGTTAATGTGAAGATGATCGAACCGACGGTATTAGTGGTTGACGATAGCCCTACTGTGCGGAAAATTGTGCAAATGACGCTACAGCGTGAGCATATCCGGGTCATTACTGCCGGCGATGGATTGAGCGCTCTCACCTCGGTGGCGGATGAAATGCCTGCCCTCATCCTCCTAGATATCCAGTTGCCTCGTATGGATGGGTACCATATTTGCCAGATAATACGCAAAAACTTGCAGTTTCGCACGATACCTATTATTATGCTCAGTGGGAAAGATGGTTTGTTCGACAAGATGCGGGGTCGGCTTGCCGGATCAACCGAATATCTTACAAAGCCTTTCGACACGGCTGAATTAATCCACACGGTGAAGAAACATCTTGTGGATTGGCAGGCCCGCATGCCCCCACAACAGGAAAGTATGCGGACCCGTCTCAGACGACGTGGATAGAGGTCCCCTGGGGAGTGCCCATCATATCACGCGCTTCAATGTACGGCTAAGAGGTCCGGCTTCCTGGTGGGAATTGAAATTGGGTTGAAGGGGGATTCTAAAGAACCCCTGGAGAGAATAGCCATTCTTTCCTAGTGTCTGGTGTAATGGGTTGCACCTCTACAAAGGAAAGGTATACTGAAATGCCAGGGCAGAAGGTACTCGTAGTTGATGATAGTTGGACAGAGTTGACGATGATCGCGGCTCCTCTGCGCAATAGCGGCTTTGAGGTAGTCACCGCCGTCGATGGCGATGAGGCCCTTGAAAAAGTCTTTAAGGAACGCCCGCAATGTATCGTGCTGGACGTAGTCTTGCCCAAACAGAATGGATTTCAACTATGTCGCAGACTCAAAAGCCTGGAAGCAAGTAAGCACATACCGATTATTTTATTGACCAGCAAGAACACGCCTCTTGACAAATCCTGGGGGCTGCGACAGGGCGCAGATATGTATATGACAAAGCCTTTCAGTGAAGACGAGCTGGTCAACAATGTCCGTCGACTTACATAACGATGAGGAGCTTACCATGTTGCAGCCTGATGCAAGGCAATGGCCGCAATCAGCCGGTTCAACACAAAGAGAGAGGGGATCAGAAGTCCTGGTGCGCCGGGGTGGAGGTTCTGCGGGCTTACCATCACTTCCTTTCCTAGTGGAGACCCTACCCGGCAATCCTAACATGTCTGCGGACCTTGTGCCTGCCGCGGCTGAGCCGGTTGAAGCGGGTGACCAGTACCTCATCTTCACCTTGCTTGGGCAGGAGTTCGCATTGAAAGCAGCGCACATTGAGGGTGTTGAGCGCCTGGCGGATGTGACGCCTGTTCCCAATGTCGCGTCCTGGGTCAGCGGCGTCATAAATTTGCGTGGCTCTATTGCCTCTGTCGTCGATCTGCGCGCGTTTCTAGGGCTTGAGCGGCTCCCGTATAATCCACGGACGCGCTTGTTATCAGTTGGATACAATGAGATGGTGATTTGCCTGGTAGTGGACAGCGTTAGTGATATGCTTCCCATTGCCCCGTCCTCTATTACCGCTATTTCACGCCAGAACACCGTTCCATATTGGATCGCTCCCTACGCATTGGGGAGCGTCAATTTAGGCAAGCGAGCTATCGTAGTTTTGGATGCGGCTCGTCTGCTGTTCTCTGAAAAAATGCAGCACTATTCTTAAAATTGATTGAAACTCGTTTCGGTCTGAATAGTTGAGGTGGTCGTAAGCTGCTACATATGCCACCATGGTCGTCGGATACCTGCAATGGTATCTCTATTTCAACGCTGCTTCACTGAGAGGAGGCCTGGCGGATGAATGATCGCAATACTGGCGGAATGACAATTAGCTCGCTGTTATTTACAGGGCTTATCGTTTCAGTTGCCATTCCGGTCGCTCTAATTATTGTCCTCGGCATACTGGCCCATAGCAGTTCACCGGTATTCGTGTATGTGGATGCGCTCTGTGCGGTAGGGGTATTGCTGGGTGTTCTGGTGGTGAATTATTTTATTAAGCGCAAAATCCAGGATCGTCTTCTGGCACTGGTAGATGTCTGCCGCAGCTATGCCGGGGGAGACCGCAGCGTTCGCGCTACGGCCGCCGGTGATGATGAATTCGCTATGCTGGCCATGTCTCTCAACACGCTTCTTGATAGCCAGGGCTTTGTTTCAGGCGCTGTCGCCTCGGGTGGCGGTGGCAGCGATGCGGCAGCTTTGCAGGCGCAGATTGAGAAATTGCTCCAGGAAGTCAGCGCCGTCGGTGACGGTGATCTGCGCGTCCAGGCCGAAGTGACACCAGATACCCTGGGCGTACTCGCCGATTCATTCAACTACATGATCGAAGAGCTCGCGAAGGTGGTTGGGAGGGTGCAGGCAACTGCCGTGCAGGTGACGAACGCTACTCGTCGTATCCTGGACCGCTCGGCTGAGCTGGCACAGGCGTCTGAAACACAGGTGACACAGATTTCACAGACTACGCAGGCAGTAGAAGCGTTGGCCGTCTTCATCCAGAATGTGGCCCGCAATGCTCAGTTGAGTACAGAAGCAGCACAGGAAGCGTTGCGTAATGCCGATGCTGGCCAGCAAGCGGTACGCCAGTCAATCCAGGGCATGACAGTTATTCGCGAAAACGTTCAGGAAACTTCTAAGAAGATCAAGCGACTGGGCGAACGCTCGAATGAAATTGGCGAAATCGTGCGTATCATCGAAGATATTGCCGATCAAACGAACCTGCTCGCGCTTAACGCCGCCATCCAGTCTGCTATGGCAGGTGAGCATGGGCGAGGATTTGCCGTAGTCGCCGATGAGATCCGCCTGCTTGCTGAACGTTCAACCGAATCAACGAAGCGTATTGCCACACTGGTCAAGAGTATTCAGGGTGATACGTTTGAAGCAGTCGTCGCGATGGAAGATAGCACGCAGGAAGTAGTCAAGGGTTCGCAACTCGCCGACGACGCCGGACGCGCCCTCAACTCGATTTATGCCGCCGTGGAACGCCAGGCGCAAATGATTGAGAGCATTGCCCGGGCCGCTGTCGAGCAGGCCAATGTTTCTGAAAGTGTCGCTGTCGCTATGGGTCAGATTTCCGAGATCACCAGGCAGACCAACGCCGGAACCCAGGAAGCTGCGATGAGCGTCAGCTATCTTTCCGAGCTGGTCGATCAACTGCGCGGCTCAGTCTCCACCTTCCGCCTGCCGGAGCGTAACAACGAGATGGTTGAGGTATTCCCAGCCATGTCGTCTGGCGTACCCGCCCTGGCGGCCGCCAGCAGCAGCGGGGAGCATTACTTCCAACAAGATATGGATGTGAATAGAGATTGGAACCAGGGCTTTTCCTCCGATTTCTTGCCGGTTCCGCAGGCGCAAGAGACCGGGCATTCCGGGCCTTTCCAATTCGCCTTTAGTAACCAGCAGGAATTCTCCAATCCGCCAGGTTTCCCGACTCCTCCTCAATCAAATGGGCAGCAGGCACAACCTTCTAATGGTCAGCAATTTGGGAGCTATCAGGCGGGTATGCTGGGACAGCGAGGGCCTCAATTCGGAAGCCAGCCGCAGGGACTTTCCAGCCTGCCGTTCGCATCTTATCCGGCTTTTGACCGGGTGGGTAGTTTCGAAAGCCAGCCCGGCTTCGATGGTCAGCAGCAATTTGGCCCCGTACCCGATTCCGGCTCTGGCGTACGCAATGATAGCAATCAAAGCCAGCCGCTGTTTCCCCCTGCCGGTCAGAATCCAGGTATGCAACAGCAGCAGGGGCAATCGATCGTAACGCCTCGCCCGCGTTGGAGAACTACTCAACAGGGTCAAGCATCATTTGGACAGGACCAGGTTCCATTCCCTAACAATGGATTTGGACAGTAGGGGCAATCTTGCTGTTGCCCGAGTTTCAATCAAGCGTGTGATAGAAACGGATGGATGTGAAATGTGAGGGACCTCTGCGGCCACCTCGCCGGTCCGGTCAGCAGTGTCTATAGGGAGAAGTCTCGAGGTCTATTCCCAGAATATGGGTGCAATGGGCAGCTATAATGGGAGCCAGAAGAGAATCCCTCACACGGCTTGATAGTGAAACTAGAGAAGTGGGTGCGCGAAGCATGTCGAATACATTTGATAAATTATCTGTTCTCGCCTCCTTTATTGAAGAGGTGAATTCATACTTGCCCGAAATCGAGACCAACCTGACGCGCCTGGCCGAGATGCCCGGCGACATGGAAGCTCTTGAGGAGACATATCGCCGCACTCATACCATCGGTGGTTCCGCTTCAATGATGGATTTCCCCGGTTTATCGCATGTCGCACATGGCATGGAGGATATCCTCGGCGATGTAATAGATGGGATAGCCGAGCTTGACCAGCCAACTATCGGGCTTTTGCAGCGTTCTCTAGCGCGCCTGCATCGCCTCGTAGATGGTATAAATCAAGGAATTGATCAGGATGCTGTGATTGCGGAAGATGATGCTGATTATACTCAGTATCGTGTAGCGCTTGAAGCTGCTGCTCGCAGCGGAGATAACGGCGCTGCCGCGCCGGCAGCGGAAGAGCAATTTCAGACCATTGCCGCGTCACCGGTTTCTGGCGTATCAATGCCCTCACTTGAAGAAGTGCTGGCGTCTTTCCGCACGCCCGAAACGAGTGCAGGAGAGGGTATGGCGTGGCCAGAAGAGCCTGCGCCGGTTGCTCACACCGGCATGCCTGCGAAGCGAGATTCGTCTCCCCTTCAATCGCCAACCCAGGGATTCATCCAGGAACAACCGCAAGTATCAACAGAGCCGCCACAGCCAGGAGCATTGGAGCTACTTGTTGCTTCGTCACGCCAGCCCTCTGCTCCACTCGATAGCCCTCCGGTTACACCACGTGCATCACTGCAAGATGACTGGCAGTCTAATGCCGCGGGATCGACCGGTAAAAGAGAAGTCGCGCAACCCACATCTCCGCTCGCACCGGTCAGTCGCGCAGTTGTAGGGGATGGTTCTATCGCCCCTGCGCCGTCTTCTCTGGCCTCAAGGGATAGAGACGCGGGTCAGGTTGCCACAGTTTATAATGAGATGCAGGCAGAAGTGCAGGCGCTGGAGGAACAGGCTTCTTCGTTGAAGCGCACGTTGACCCAACTGCGGCTGGCCGTATCAATTATTGAAGCTCAGCGCGCGGAATTTCGTAGCTTTCTGGATGGCTCCAAAGATGCGCTTGATCGCATGGAGGAGTGGGCCGGGAAAGCTATGGGTCTCAATCTTCGCAATAGTCCAGAGCAGGTCCGGCGTTATCTCCCGCTTTCAGTCATGTGGGTAGCGAACAACAAGCTCAAGAAAGTACTTGAACTTCTTGTACAAATGACAAGCGGCGTAGAGTTAACGGATGAGCAGATGCAAACTGCTTTGCAGCAGTTGCATGCATCTATACAAACATGCGGAAGCATTTTCGAACAACTACAATCCAGCTCCTCGCTGCCATTCTTCGCGCATGATCCCGGCTGGACGCCCTGGGAGGTGCAGATCCCCCCTGGAAGCGACGCTGTACGGGAACGTGTCACATTTGAGCGTCGCGGCGATCTTGCTGCTATACGTGCCGAGATAGAAGAGAGATTGCGCGAAGAACTGCGCCAGGAATATGAGGTTCGCCCCTTTACACTGGCTGCTCGCGCCGAATTAGAACAGCAGATACGCAACGAAGTGCGTGAGGAGTTCGAGACCAGGCGTCAACTGCAAGAAACTGTTGCCGGTTCGGGGCATCAGGAAACGTTAGAAGAAATAAAAACCCGCCTGCGCAGCGAGATAGAAATTGAGGTGCGCCGCGAGTTCCTCAGCCAGCTTACCGGAGAAATGGAGGATGACACTGAAGCAACGTTTTCCAACTCGCCTCCGCCCACTGCATTCGTGCCGCCTGCTCCGGCTCCGATGGTAATGCCGCCGCTATCGACTGCATCACCGCCGCCTGCTGCCTCCGTAATGAACGACTTTGGTGAGGAAGCGGCCGAACTCTTCCGCCTGGAAGCCGAAGAACACCTGCAGACGATCAGCGTTAACGTAGCTCAACTTGAGAACGCGCCTGCTGACCGCAATCCAATCCAGGGCATCCGGCGCGCTACTCACACACTCAAGGGGGCTGCCGGTATGATGGGCTTCCGTATGATTGCGGACCTGTGCCATATCCTGGAAGACCTCCTGGACAGCATCATAGAGGAGGCAGTCTCCATTTCACCGGCTGTGGTGAGCCTCATCCTGGATACGACGGAATTGTTGGACGCGCTCGTAAATGGTAAGGGGAGTGCAAGCGAGCATGAGAACGCGCTACAGGAGCTTCGTGGCCGTTATGTGCAGGTGCTGGGTGAGCAGTCTCCGCTGGTAAATAACGCCGATGAGGAGATTGCCGCGGCCATCGAGGAAAGAGAATCCTCTATGATGGAGGCCGCTGCGGTTACAGGCGTTGTTGCCAGCACGCCACAGGCCGAAGCGGAGCCACAGGCGCCGACTCGCACAGATCTCAGCGTGCGCGTTCCGCTGCAAAAACTTGACGAACTGGTTAACCTGTTTGGGGAATTACTCGTTAACCGTAGTGTCCTCGAGGAGCGCCTGCAGCGCCTCATGCGCCTGGTAGCGGACGCCGAGGTGAGCAGTAATCGCCTGCGCGATGTCGGCCAGAAACTGGATAGTCGTTTTGAAGCCGCGACACTGCCCAGTGGCCGCTCGGTGCAGGTGATGCCTGGACAGGGGGATCAAAGCCTCACTCACAATGGCGACAACGGCAGGGGTTCCGGTAAGCGCGTCGAACCTTCTCACCTGGCCGAGTTCGATGAACTGGAACTCGACCGTTATACCGAATTCCACCAGCTTGCGCGTGGCTTAAGTGAGGGTATTTCGGATATGACCACCCTCAGCACTGAGATGGAGGTCATCATCCGTGATTGTGAAAGCGTCTTCAGGCGTGAGAGTCGCCTCAGTACGACGTTCCAGGATCGGTTGATGAAGGCTCGCCTGGTACCGCTCTCCACCATGATACCACGCCTCTATCGCACAGCTCGTGCGGTTGCGTTGAAGCAACACAAAGAGTTCGAGTTTGTCCTTGAAGGCCAGGAGACCGAGGTTGATCGTACTGTGATCGAGGAAATCGCCGGACCGCTCCTGCACCTGATACGCAATGCCGTTAATCATGCCATAGAAACACCCGAAGTGCGCGTGCAGAAAGGCAAGTCTCCCGCCGGACAGATCAAGCTATCTGCCACCTATGAAGGGAATCAGGTCATTATCACGGTACGAGACGATGGCACAGGTATTGATCCTGAAAAGGTGCGCAATGAGGCCATTGCGCGTGGTTTTATCCGCGCTGATCAGATTCTGAGCGACAGCGATCTGGTCGAACTCATCTTCCGCCCCGGATTCTCAACGGCGGAAGTGTTGAGTGAGGAGAGCGGGCGAGGCGTTGGTCTCGATGTCGTGCGCGACAGCGTTTCGCGTCTCAGGGGCACGCTTGAGGTCGAGTCGATGCCGGGCCAGGGGACAGCCTTCACGATGAAATTTCCGACCAGCCTGGCGATTCAGAGCGTTATGATGGTGCTTGTTGGCGAACATCAGTTTGCCATTCCAACCGTGATGGTTGAGTCTATTGGTCGTCTTGATAATTTCAAGTACTCGACCTACGGTGGACGACCTGCGATCCTCGTGCAGAACGACCTCTATCCTCTCAATTCCCTTGCGCAGTTGCTCGGGCTGCCAGAGAAAGAACCTGATGAGAGAGGGCCTATCGTACTCGTCCACACCGATCGCCAGCGTGTGGCATTGATGGTTGATGCTATTAAAGGCAAAATGGATGTAGTGATGAAGAATCTCGGCCCTCACCTGCGTCACGTGCATGGTATTGCCGGCGGCTCGGTACTCGGTAATGGGCGTGTAGTGCTCATCCTTGAACTGCGAGAACTGCTTTCTCCACGTGTAAGTGTGACAACCAGCACTGCTAGTATGCCTGCTCAGGCGGCAAGGCGAGAAAGTACTGCCATGATGCCGGCGCAGCAAGCGGCACCAAGCATGCCAATCCAGTCTCCGCTACCCGCCGAACGCCAGGTGATTGGGAGTACGGCGAATGCGAGCAGGCCTCCTGCTAAACAGGCTGCTACACCCCAGCGTGGTAAGTATATACTGGTAGTGGATGATAGCCCAAGTGTGCGCCGTGTGGTAGGCAATATGCTCAAACAGCATGGTTGGGAGATTCAGCTCGCGCGTGATGGCGTTGAAGCCCTCGAGATGATTACCCGCGAAACTCCGCTGGCCGTGCTACTCGATATCGAGATGCCGCGCATGGATGGCTACGAATTGATGGCCACTGTGCGCGCGCAGGAGCAGTATCGCACACTACCCATTGTCATATTGACCTCGCGCGCCGCCACTAAGCACCAGCAGCGCGCCATGCAGCTGGGAGCGAGCGGTTACCTGGTCAAGCCATACCAGGATGAAGAAATGCTCAATCTCCTCAACACGCTTGTCTATGGAGCAACCGTGTAAGGGTGGCCCTTGTGGTCGCCCGTCCTTTCTGGCCATGCGCCAGTGGGTAAGGAGTCAGTTATGGGCGTTGAACGCGCGGTAACGCGCTGGTATGCGAAGCGCCATGTAATCATGGACGAGATCGAGGCTTTAGAGGCGAAGCTTTCACAGGCGCAGCAAGAGGGGCAGGAGCCAGATCGCAAAGAGCAAGCTGCTGTCGAAGCACAGCTTGTGGCGGCGCGAGCAAAACTGCTCGCGTTAGGCCCTTGCCCCAAACCAATGATGGGTTAGCCGGCAATAGCCTCCGCGATTAACCGGCCCATCTCCTTTGTTCCCACTGTTTTCCTTCCACCCTGGCCCAGGTCCTCTGTTCGATAACCTGCCTCGATGACCCGCGCCACCGCGGCTTCGATCTCCTCTGCCTCCTGTAGTAGTCCCAATGAGTAGCGCAGCATCAATGCGCTCGTCAGAATGGCGGCAATGGGATTCGCCTTGTCCTGCCCAGTGATATCGGGAGCAGTGCCGTGGATTGGCTCGTAAAGCCCGAAGAGCCCGTAAGCCGTCCTTCTCGTCCCCAGGCTGGCCGAAGGAAGCATGCCCATCGAGCCTGCCAGCATGGAAGCCTCATCGGTAAGAATATCTCCAAACATATTCTCGGTGACGATCACGTCAAACGCTACCGGCCGTCGAATAAGCTGCATGGCGCACGTATCTACCAGCAAATGTTCAAGCGATACATCAGGATAATCAGCAGCGATACGCTCGGCAGTTCGGCGCCAGAGCCGCGACGAACTGAGGACATTGGCCTTATCTACTGAGGTCACCTTCTTCCTCCGCCCGCGCGCCAGTTCAAAGGCCGTGCGAACGATGCGTTCGATCTCTGCCTCCGTATAGATCAGGGTATCAATGGCCTCAAGCCCCTGCGCGGTTTCGCGAATTTCGCTCGGCTTACCGTAATAAAGCCCACCTGTCAACTCACGTACCACGAGCAAATCGGTTCCTCTCAAAAACTCTGGTTTGATGGTTGAAGCATCAAGCAAAGCGTTGAGCGGGCGCACCGGGCGCAGGTTAGCAAAAAGCTCCAGGTCCTTGCGCAAGCGGAATAGCGCCCGTTCCGGCTGCACTTTCGAGTTTGGCCCCTCGAAGCGCGCCGTTCCACCCACAGCCCCGAAGAGTATCGCATCGCTGCGCTGGCAAAGTTCCATCGTCGCATCAGAAATCGCGTCGCCCTCGGCCTCGATTGCCGCCACTCCCACCAGTGCCTCTGTCATATTGAAAGTATGTCCAAAGCGATCAGCAACAACATGCAGTACCTGTACCGCCTGCCCAATGACCTCTGGGCCAATGCCATCGCCGGGCAAGACCGCGATTGTGTAGGTTCCCATATATTCTCCGATTTATGCAGCTACATTAATTGTAATCACCTGAGGCGGCTCAGTCTCCTCTGGAATCGGTTCGCCATCTGCCTCCAGGGGCTCATACTATTTTCACTTCCATATGTTTAGTTAGAAGTATTTCTCAATAGTCCTCTATACCTGTGTTGATTGGATTGTATCTGGTACTTTGCCTTCCTGTCAAATATCCCATATGGGGGCAAGCTCTTGCCCCCATACGACTTTTATGGAGCGCTGGGAATCGGCTCGTTGATATCGCCAAAATTGTAAGGACAGAGAGGGCCTATGTTCGCAATGTAGACCAGCGATTTATCAGACGGCCTGTAATAAAAGTAGAAACTTTGACTGCCATCGACGTTATCTGTCCCCCAGGCTAAATCGTAGGTACCCTGCTTTACCGGCTTGAAGGTAAAGGAGCCATCTGGCTTTATGACCACTGTAGGCGCTCCGGCAATCAACTGGAAAAATTGCGCATCTGGGATATTCGCGTAAAGCCCTTGCGCTAAAACGGCCAGAGGAGTGAGCGCCGAACCCTTTGGCACAGGCGTTGTGAAGCGTCCTATCACTTCCTGCGGTGCTTTGAGCGCAATGCTGGCCTGCTGTCCCTCGGGCGTGTCAGCGAACTTCGAGGCCAGTTCCTGATACGTCGGAATAGCGCTTGAACAGGAGCTTACAAGTTGCTGCTTGCCGTCGCCAAAAAGCGCTTTGGCAAAATCCTCATGGTCCTTCTGGGCTTCAGGAGATTTCGGGAAGAGGGTAGCGAGCGTCTGAAACGAATTGGCAGCATCGGCATATTGCTGGGCCGTGAGCTGCGTTTCGGCGAGATCATAGTATGCCGTGGCGGAGAGCGCGCTGGCCTCTGCCTGGCAGTTAGCATTGCAGTAGGGCAGGTTGAGCAAATCACCGAAATGAGTGACCGCATCATTGTAATCATGCTGTTGCGACGCCTGTTTGCCCCAATCCAGGTACGCGGTGACGCTATCTGCCTGAGCGCGCGTTACTTCACCGGTCGCTTCCTGGAAGGAAGTCAGTGTGATATTGAATTTGTCAATGGCCGTGGGGTAGTGCTGCGTATTGCTTAACTGCTCGCCCCATTCATCATAGATACGGGCAATATTATCGGAGTTGGGAGCATGCTCACCGGCCAGTTGAAATTCATTGATCGCACTCTGCCATTGTTGCTGTCCCTCATAAAAACGCCCCTGCATCTGGTGAATTGTTGCTTGCTGGGTAAGGCCAAAACCGCTCGCGGCCAGGAGAATCGCCACCAGTAGTCCGGCGCTGATGAACTGGGAGCGCCGCTTTGGATTACTCCTGGCGGCCATACCCGCCAGCGTGCGCACAATTGTGGCAAGCAGGATGATTATGGCGAGAATCCCCCCAACAATACCTGCTCGCGTCGCGCCTGCTGCCCAATCGCTGCCTGTGAAGAACAGGGCCGCAAGAACGGCCACGCCTACAGCAATGCTGAGAATAAACGCCCCGACCGGCAAAGGCCGGGCAATGGCTCGCACTCGTGGCTTGCCTGTGGCAGGAGGCGGCAGCACGGCGGACGGAGGAACAAATGGTACCGGTATTTGCATGTCCAGTGACGGTCCTGATTCCTGGTTTACCCGCTCTTGTTGATAGGAGGACGGGTATGCAACTGGCGACCCGGAGGATTGGAAGCCACCCGCAAGGTAGTCTGAACTGGATGGAACAGGCTGAACTTGAGCAGGAGGTGTGTCCTGGATAGTGGGTTGTCCTGCCAGTACAATGGGGTTTGAGAAGGAAAATTGCTCGAAAGGCCGATTTGGGACCGCGTTTCCCCAGTTCTGAGCGTTGCCCGAAGGCGGGGTGGCGTGAGGGAAATCGGATTGAGCCGTCAAAGTAGGTGCATCTGGCAAGGGAATTTGCTCATAGCCGAGAGGCTGATTTGCCTCTGGTAGCCGCGGCACATTCTGTTGAAAAGGCGATGATAATACCGGAGAATC
This sequence comes from Ktedonobacteraceae bacterium, assembly GCA_035294305.1. GTDB lineage: Bacteria > Chloroflexota > Ktedonobacteria > Ktedonobacterales > Ktedonobacteraceae > DASRBN01. Next base: position 287,965 of record DATGLD010000030.1, read on the forward strand.
GACCTGTCTCTCTAACGGCATACCACACATGCGGCAGAACATTGCCGTATCAGGATTTTTTTCCCCACAATGGATGCAAAACATTCAAATCCTCCAACTTTTGCTTTGAGCCGATGCGCTCCATTTAAACTATAGTTAGATGAATTAACCAGTTAACCTGAGAGGGATCAAAAGGGTATTAACGAATTTGCAAACCGTTGCGTTTACATGTTACATGAAAATCACAACTAATACAACAGGCCCACTTGCATTTTTTTAGGTGAGAGGAACTGGCGCCAGGCAAGGAATAGTAGAAAGAAACAATTTGAGATAAAATCAATAAAAATAATGCTTCTGAATTTATGTCTAATAGTGCTTGATAAGAGCAAAAATAGGGGATTAAGAGGTTCTGAGGGATTCCTGGGCCTGGTACAGAAGTCCTATTGCCCCTCACATTCCTGTCGAGTGGTCAATTAGAGGGCTTCGTGCTATAATAGGGGCAAGATGAAAGACGTTATGAATCGCTCTTTTTCTTGGTGGCCTCAGCTCCCTGAGCTGGAGCGCCATGCTAGCAGCGCTTGCGCTAAAGCACAACTGAGCAGTGGTGCTGCTAAACCACTGTGTAGGAGTTTTAGATTATGAGCAGCGAAACCAAAGCCAATGGAAATGCGGTGTTTTCGACCACACGCCGCAAAGCCGTGCCAATTATTATGGCCAGAGGCCCACAGGAATACGTGCCGGGAGACCAGGAACTGCCGGTTCAGCTAACCAGCCTGGCAGATATGATACAATGGGCGCAAAACTGGCCTCGCTCGAAGTCGGTCTGGCCGCTGGGATATGGCCTGGCCTGCTGCGCTATTGAGATGATCGCTTCCGCCTCTGCTCCGCAGTATGATCTCTCGCGTTTCGGCTCGGAAGTCTTTCGTTCCAGCCCCCGCCAGGCCGATTTGATGATCGTAGCCGGAACTGTCTCAATCAAGATGGGCCCGCGCCTGCGCCTGCTATGGGAGCAGATGCCCGATCCGAAGTGGGTGATTAGTATGGGTCAATGTGCCAACTCAGGCGGCGAATTTTATGATAGTTACTATACCGTCCAGGGCGTTGATACGATTGTCCCAGTCGATGTCTATGTACCGGGGTGCCCTCCTCGTCCAGAGGCGCTCATTGAGGGTATTCTCAAGCTTCGTGAAAAAATTCTCAAGCAGGGGTTGAAGGTGCAGGGCGAGAAGGAAATCGAGGTGTAGTGTATGCGTGGTATTCTTGAAGGTATGAGCCTGACTTTCAGCCATATGTTCAGGCCCAAACTGACGCGCTTATATCCTTATGAAAAACCAAAACTGCCTCCACGCAGCCGTGGCCTGATCCAGCTCATCGCTGAGGAAGGGCTGGGCACCGAATACAATCTGAAGTGTGAGGCCTGCCTGCTCTGCGAAAAAGCCTGTCCGCCGCGCGCTATTACCATTGAATATGAACCGATGCATACGTTCAAAAAGCGTCCCTGGTTCCAATCCTATATTCGCGAGGGCGCGGAAAAGTACAGTACACATCCTATACCCCCTGCATCCGGGGCATCCAAGGCCGGTTTTTATACCACACGTATGTCTGAGTATGCTGTAGAGTATCATAATAAGCCGGTAGCTCCCTGTGTCGCTATGCCCGTCAAAGACTACCTGGAACCTGAAATAGACCTCAGCAAGGTTGATGAGTTATTAGAAACGTGGCCGCGCGAGGCCGGCGCGTTGCCCTCGCTGCTGGATGCCGTCATGGATATCTATGGCTATATGCCTCTACAGGCGGCGAAACGTATTGTCCAGGTGCGCGGCGTCGATTTGAGCGATATTTTTGGTATCGCTACCATGAGTCCGAAATTTAAGCCGGCCCCTGCCGTGAAAGGCATTCGCCGCGATGATCAACCCATCCGTGGACTGTCGCCCGCTACACGCGGCAAATGGGGTAATATTAATCATGTGAGGCAACCAGATGCCTGATTTTGATGCTTCTTATCGTGTATTACGAAGACGCGGCGAGCCTGATCTACGCTCGCTCGACTCCTATCGCCGTACCGGTGGCTACAGCGCCCTCGAAAAGGCCATTCGCGAGCAAACACCTGAACAGGTGATCCAGCAGGTAATTGATGCGAAGCTGCGTGGTCGCGGCGGCGCAGGCCGACCCACCGGCGAAAAAATGCGTATTGTCAGTCGTCAAGATGACGATTTTCGCTATGTTATCTGCAACGCCTACGATGCCGATCCGCGCTCCTGGGCCGCGCGTTCGATGATGCAGCGCAATCCACACCTCGTCATCGAGGGCGTAGTGCTTGCCGCCTATGCTGTTGGAGCAAGGGAGGCGTATATTTTTACACGCAGCTTCTTCAAAGAGGGGATCGATGCCATCCAGCAGGCGCTCGCGGATGCTCTCGAAGCCAATCTTGTGGGGCGTGATATCCTGGGTACGGATTTCAGTTGTACCATCAATGTCCTGGGGGTCGATCAGGGTTTCATGGGCGGCGAGGAAACGGTGCAGATTGCCGTCATTAAGGGTCGCCGTGGTATGCCCGAGCAGCGCCCGCCCTATCCGGCCCAATATGGCCTCTGGGATAAGCCAACGCTCGTCGATTGTATCGAGACCCTGGCCAACGTTCCCCTCATCATTCGTGATGGTGTGCCGGCATTTACCGGTGTAGGTACTGCTACTACCAGCGGCACCAAAGTGTTGACGGTTTATGACTATGTGCCCGATAGCGAACCAAAACTGGTGGAAGTTCCCTTCGGCGCGACCTTGCGTGAAATTTTGCGCCATGCCGGATACAGTCGTCCCGACAGCGATTTGCAGGCCATCATCGTTGGTGGGGCCGAAGGCGGCGCATTGCCACCCTCATTGCTCGATACGCCGTTTGACTATGATTCGTTGGAAGAGGCAGGCGCTATTGTTGGTTCTGGTATTCTCGAATTGCTTCCCGCCAATACCTGTATGGTAGGATGGGCCAGGGAGCGCAGCGGCTATTTGAGCAAAGAGTCCTGTGGTAAGTGTGTGCCATGCCGTATCGGTATGAAACGTGTAACCGGCATCCTGGAAGGCATTATCAGCGACCTGGGCGTCAAATCTGATCTGGATATGCTGGACGAATTTGCTGATTATATCCCCGCCGGTTCATTATGCGCATTTGGTGTGCTGGCGCCGAATGCCTACAAGACGGCCAGGCGCTATTGGCCTGAACATTTCCGCATGCATATCGAGGAGTTGCAGTGCCCAACCGGCACCTGCCTTCCCGTGCGCGCGCACCGTTTTATCACCAAACATGTGTTACCCTGAAGGCGCAATATACTGTGCCCGTCTCTATAAATCAAGTTTGTGGGCGCTGTAAAAACGCCCCTACTAAAGAGGAATTCTATGGCTGTATCGATCCGAGATAATCTTTCTCCCATACAGACATCGCCGCAGCCGGTGGTGCGCAATGACGTTGGGCACTCATCCTTCACGCTCACCATCGACGGTAAGACTGTGCAGGCCTACGAGAATCAGACACTGCTCAGCGTGGCAGTCGACAACGGCATTACTGATATCCCGAATATGTGTAATGACGAAAAGTTGGAGCCGACCGCGACCTGCCGCATGTGCTTGGTGCATATTGAGGGTGTAAAACAACCCCTGCCATCCTGTACGACGCCCGCGCTTCCCGGCATGGTTGTGACGACAAAGTCAGATGAATTGTTCCATATTCGCCGCACAAACCTGGAGATGCTGCTCTCCGACCATAATGCCTACTGCCAGCCTCCCTGCCAGGCGGATTGTCCAACGCATATCGACATTCCGGGCTACCTGGAACTCATCGCGAAAGGTTCGATGAAAGAGGCGGCGCGACTGGTCAAGGAAGTGCTGCCATTCCCATATATCCTGGGATTGACCTGCCCCGCTCCATGTCAGAAAGCCTGCCGGCGCGGACTGGTCGAAGAAGAAATCGCTATCTGTCGCATGCATGGCCACGCTGCCGAAACCTGCCTGCTTGACCCGCCACACCCATTCGTAAAGGACCCGCCAACGGGTAAGAAGGTCGCCATTATTGGCGCTGGTCCGGCAGGGCTCACCTGCGCCTACTATCTCGCGCTAAAAGGCCACTATTGCAAGGTATTTGACCAGCAGCCGCAGCCTGGCGGCCAGCTGCGCTATGGCATCCCCGAATATCGCCTGCAGAAAGACATGATGGACCGCGAAATCGATCATGTCTGGTCACTGGGCGTCGATGCGCAGTACAATGTCAGACTCGGTCGCGATTTTACCATTGACGACCTGTTTGCCCAGGGCTTTGATGCCATCTACCTCGGTATCGGAGCCTGGACCAGCAACAAACTGAATATGGAAGGCGAAGATGCCGAGGGATTCGTCAATGCCATTTCCTATCTTTCAGAGAAAGTGGAAGGCAAACCCGTGCCGGTGAAGGAAGGCGATGAGGTAGTGGTCTATGGCGGCGGATTTACCGCCTACGACTGCACTCGCACCTCGCTACGCCTGGGAGCGAAAGTGCATACCCTCTACTACCGCACACGCTCAGACATTACCGCGACCTTTGAAGAAGTTGAGGACGGCATCAACGAAGGTACCGACCTGCAAGTCCAGACCATGATCCAGAAAATCCTGGTCGAGGATGGCAAGGTCAAAGGCGTTCAATGCGTGAAAACAAAGCCTGGCGAACCCGATGCGCGTGGCCGGCGCCGTCCCGTACCGGTGCAAGGCTCGGAGTTCGTCATTAACTGCAACGCGGTTATTCCGGCAGTGGGTCAGGCCGTCCAGCAAGACGTGCTTGAGGACAAGTCCGGCGTCAAGTTCACCAAGCATGGCACCATTCAGACCAATCCGCATAACTTTATGACGGATCGCGTGGGTGTCTTTGCCGGTGGTGATGCTCAGATGGGCGCGAAGACCATCATCGAATGTGTGGGGCAGGGCAAGCTCGGTGCTCGCTCTATCCACGCTTACCTCAGCGGTGAAGATATGAAAGAAGTCGCCCGTCGCCTGGAGCTGGAAGAGCGCCATCCCGATCTCTTCGATATTGTGCCCTACAAGCCCGTCGAGCCAAAAGTAAAGATGCCGATGCTGCCTTACGAGGATCGCAAGCGCAACTTCAGAATCATCGAGATGGGCTATATGCAGGAACAGGCGGAACGCGAGGCGGCGCGTTGCTTGCAGTGCGCGTGCCCTGCCGCTGGGCAGTGCGACTTGCAAAAGTACAGTATCGAGCATGGCCTGGCGGATAATCGCTTCCACGATGGTGAGCCAACAGACTATCACGACTATGATATGGACCTGTCGCACAGCTTCATCCTGCGCGATCCTAACAAGTGCATCAACTGTACGCAGTGCGTGCGTGTCTGCCATGATGTGATTGGCCCCGACTGCTATGGCATGTTCGGCAAGGGCTTCGACACCATCGTATCCACGCCGTTCAACGTCAGCTTGCACGATACCGATTGCGTCTCCTGTGGGGCATGCGTACAGGTCTGCCCCACCGGCTCCTTGATGATGGCCGAGCGTTACCTCAAACGCTACGCCTTCGCGCTGGATCGCTGCATCTTCTGTGGCGACTGCGTAGAGGTCTGCCCTCACGGAGCATTGGGCGAGACACCGAATTTCGAGCTGTCGTTCTTCAATCGCTTCGGTCCCGATGTCACGCTTGACAAAGGCGACCTGGCGACTGCGCCAGATTACCTGGTGCGCCAGCGCCTGCCGCGCAGCAAGAAGAACCTGCCCGTAATGAGTCCCCTGGTGCGCCCACTGCCACCGCGCGGCATCAGGGAATAGCCATGAACCATGTGAGTCATCCAAATTGAGGAATAGGCAAGAGGGGAGGGCGACCCCTGGTGGTCGCCCTCCCCATGCTCATCACTATTCGAAATGGCTCATGTTTGTTCGTATGCTCTTCATCTTCTCTCCTTACTTCGTGTTACAATTAGAACAGTCAATCATACATATCCATTAAGCAACTGAAGGAGCGATTCTATGGCTGGCCGGCGAACATTGCAGTTCCCGCGCGGATTTTTGTGGGGCACGGCGTCTTCGTCGTATCAATGTGAGGGCGGCAATACGAACGATCAATGGTATCGCTGGGAGCAACAGGGGCATATTCTTACCAGAGAATATGCTGGAGACGCCTGCGATTGGTGGCACAACGCGGAAAGCGATTTTGAGTGGGCCGAGCAGATGGAAAACAACGCTCTGCGCCTGAGCATCGAATGGAGCCGCGTTGAGCCGCGGGAGGGGCAGTGGGATAGCGCCGCCATCGACCGTTACCGGCAAATGCTCGCAGATTTGCGCCGCCGCCATATGAAACCATTCGTCACCCTGCATCACTTCACTGACCCGTTGTGGTTTGCCGACCGCGGCGGTTTTGCCAACGAGGGCAACATTTTTTATTTCATCCGCTACGCCACCTATGTCGTACAGTCGCTGCAAGACCTGTGCGACTTCTGGCTCACCATCAACGAACCGAACGTCTACGCTTTTCTGGGCTACGTACTTGGCTCCTATCCTCCAGGCGAGCATAATATTGGTCTCGCTCTGCGTGTTTTGCGCAACCTGGTGCAGGCTCACGTCGAGGCATTCTATGCCATTCGCCGCGTGCAGCCACAGTCCGAAATTGGCTATTGCCTCGATTACCGCCTCTTCGATCCGGCCAGCATTTTTTCGCTGCTCGATATGCTTGTTGCCGGTGCTCATGATGAGTTTTTCAACTGGGCAGCATTAGAGGCAGCCGAGACCGGTCGCTTTCCGTTTCCCCTGAAAATGATGCTGCCACCTGTCCCGCATGCATCCGGCACACGTGATTACCATGGTGTGAACTATTACACCCGCGATATCGTGCGCTTCGACCCCACACGACCGGCGGCTTTTTTCGCGCGTCGCTACGTGAAGCCCGGCGCGAAGCAGAATGACCCCGGCTTAGAAGGAAACTTCGGCGAAATTTATCCAGAGGGCCTTTATCGCATCTTGAAAGATGTCTACCGGCGCACGCGAGGCAACAAGCCGCTCTACGTTACTGAGAACGGCTTCAGCGACACACTCGATGATCGCCGTCCAAGGGCCATCCTTGAACATCTTGCTATGGTACATCGGGCCATCGGCGAGGGTATACCCGTGCGGGGCTATTTTCACTGGACACTGGTCGATAACTTCGAGTGGACCGAGGGCTGGGGAGCGCGCTTTGGCCTGATCGAACTCGACCCTCGCACACAGAGGCGCGCACCGAGGCCGAGCGCGAGCATGTTTGGAGAAATCTGCCGTGCCAATGCCATCACCGAAAGCATCGTCGAGCGCTATGCGCCCGAAGCCATGGGTTTCATTTTTCCCCAAACCAATTCCGAACTGGCAAGGAGCGCCAGCGTGTAAGATTTCGTTGTCTCATACAGGTGACCGGCGCTTCCTATACCGAAGATGCTCCATGAGCAGGTAGGAGCGTACCGCGTGCTGGATGAATCCGCACTCTACTGTCGCTCGCCGATCTCTAGACAATAGCGCGTCTCTGTTTCACGTCACTGAGCCTCTGGCGGACCCCAGCTCTATCTAGTTCGTCGATTTGAGCATGTGCCGCCTTGTTGAGCCAGGAGCCGAAAGTGATAAAGAAGTTACCTAGCTCACCTACAAGGGACCATGTCAGGGAAGGATAGGCCTTCCTCCATTGTTGCCAAAGACTCTCATACGCTTCTCGCCGCATTTTTTCATAGTGATAAGGATAGAGATGCATGCTCTTGCTCCTTTCTCATCCCAGCAACTCACTATCTCTTTACTGCTCAGCTCTTAAGATCCGAATATAGATAGCAATCTGCTATACTTGCTATTGCAGATTGCTATCTATTTGTCAATAGGTAAAAGCAGAATAAGGGAGTCTATGCTGGCTCAAAAATGGGTTTGCAGGAATAAAAAGATTGCAGGGTCGTTTAATGTTCCACAAATCGCAGCACATATGGGATGCTATGCCCGCTTTCCCTATATGCCGGGGTGCCGGCGGGGGCAGGTGGCAATTGCAATTGCTGCTCCATCGTTTCTTTGAGCAAATCAGTGGCCTTGATGTGCGCCAGTTCGTTCAGCGCGGCACGGTCAATTGCGTTGGCCGACCGTTCGGCGCGCTCGCTGGAGAAGCGTGCCCATGCCTCAGCCAACCAGAGACTGGCGCGGATGCGTTCGCGCGTTGCTTCCAGCTTTTCGGCATTCTCAGAACTCCCGGTGCCCTTGCTCCAGGGTCGCCATATGCGCCAGGCACGTGAGAAATGCACCATACTGGCACCAGGCCTGGAACGCGCAAGTTGCAAGACGCCTGATGCCAATTCGAGCCATCCCCATGCCCTTGCCTCAGCAAATGTCAACGTAGCGAACCGCGAACTATTGGCGCTACCTGTTGCCTCACCTCTACCGGTGATAGGTAAATCTCCACTCACGCCTTTTAACTTTGTGCGCGCAGAAAATACTAACCCCTGGGCATCTTCTGTCTTGCCATACAGGCTAAGCTGTATGGCTTCCTGAGCGCCTGCTACCGCATTGTTGAAAATCGAAAGTGTCATATCGGCCATAATTTATCTTATTTAAGGTACCGGACATTAATGCAAAGCAACTGCCTCAATGCTCAGCCTCTTGCAATACAGCTGTCAGGAGCAGGCGATCAGGGCAATGCTGGGGAAATTTCTTTGCGTAACATACCAGGCAATAATCTCCAACCAGCTCCTCATCGTCGCCCGTTCCATAGTAGGTGATGGTATGTGGTGGGCAGGCGTAGTGGCCGCAAGGAAGCAGAACGGCTTCTCTATCATGCGGCAGCCGGTGCGGGAACTGCTCGATATAGCATACAGGTGTACTCATCACTTTTCCTCTTAATCTAGCAGCAAATAAACTGGGGAAGATGCATTTCCTCTTCTTCAGGACTGCCTGCATGATAGCGCTCTCTCGCAGGCGTGTCAAGGTGAGGATTCTGACATCCACTCATAACTCGGGGTGCAGGGGTTTCACCCCTGCCGGGGTGCGGGGTGTCCCCGCTTGCTTCCCCTCCCGTCCTGACGGGCCGTAGGCCCGCTGCAAGAATTATGAGTGGATGGCAGGAGGATTACAATGTTTTGTTCCGCCCGCTTGTCATGCAGTACCATAACATGCTACACTCTCTATAAGGGATAGAGTATGTAACAGTTCTATATCCACCATAAAATTCAGTAGTGCGAGGTGGTCGTTATGATTAAACCTGGTTCAATCGCCGAAATGCAGAAATTTATTTTCGGCACGCAGATATTTTGTTCCGATGGTGAGGATGGCTCGCTGGTTCAGGTAATTTTCGATCCTGCTACGCGGCGTCTGACGCACATAGGCGCGCGGCGGGGACGTTTCTTCGGGAAAACTCACCTTGTTTCGTTTGAGCATGTCGTTAATGCCTCTGGCGAGGCCATAACGCTCGATCTCAGTCTTGCCGACCTTGCTTCCGTAGGCGCTACAGGAGTTAGTGGAGCACTCCTCGAAAGCAAGAGCGTTGTAGAGCTTGCGGATTCCTCAAGTAAAGGTTCGCTGCTGCTTGTTGCCGTGCGGCCTGCGAGCGGGGAACTGGCCTATCTTGTGGCCCACAGTCTCCGCCCTGGGCAAGATACACTGTTTTACGAGAAATATATTGGCTCAATAGAAGCCGGGCATGTGATGGTGACAATTCCAGAAGAGGTGCTGCAAAGCCTACCACCTTACCGGCCTGATGACGTACTCCAGCGCGAGGTAGAGGCCATTCTGTTCGATTTTACGCCGTTGCACGTTGACCTGAAGGCCATCAGTATTCATGTGCTGGACAGCGTCCTTTATCTGGATGGCAACATCTCCAGTTCGCTGAAACGTGACATCGTGACCGATCAGGTATCGGGCGTACAGGGCCTCCTGGAGATCAAGAACAACCTGGTTGCCGACGATATGCTGGCGGCTGGCCTGGCAAGAGCATTGGGCCAGGACCCGGCCACGCGCGATCTGCCGATAGGTGTCTACCCGCGCCTTGGAGTCGTGCGTCTGAGTGGAGCCGTCCATACCGGCCAGCAGAAAGTGGCTGCCGGAGAAATCGCAAAGAACTATCCAGGCGTGCGTTCGGTAATCAACGACCTGGTGATTGACCCCAATGCCGAACTACTGAACGTCATGTCGGCGCCCGAAGGCGGCGATGCGAAAGATAAGGTGCCTGGGAAATACGTCAGGCATACGAAGTAGTGGCGATTCCTTTGGGGATGACCACAGGCATATTCCTGTATGCGAGGTCATCCCTCATTTCTCCTTTACTGCCACTGGCAAACTGGTTCATAGCTACCTTGCGCCAACTTCTCCTGCCTCATCTGGCGCGCCAGATTTGAGCTTCTAGTGGGATTTTGTCGTCGTTGCCTGACCGCTCTGTAGCGCTCTGAGATGTTCTATCTCCTCAAGGTATGGAATCGCCTCCTGCTTCCCAGAAGAATCCCTCGCGTTCCTAAGAGTACGCGGCCACCTCGGGTTCTGAGAGCTTCTGCGCAAGTTGACAGAATCTCAGCTAAAGAGTATCATCGAATGAAGTACGAAGCTACCGTTGTCAATTTTACACCCATAGAAGTCGGACTGAAGATACATGATGGAGAGTTTAGATCAGCACAAAACCGCCGAACAAGAATTGCCCTCTTCTACAGACACGATCGATGCCAATGAACTGAAAGATGTTGATGCCGCGAAGTCAGGTGCTGAAGCAATGGCAAGACCGGGACCTACCCAGAAGCGCGAGATTGCTGCCCAGGCGCTGAGAACACTCTGGTTCGAGTTTCAGCTTGAGGGTGAACCGTTGATTTTCCCCTCACCCGTTGGGGGAAGGATGCAGATTGAACATCATCCTATGCTGCTCAACCGGCTTGTAGAAGTGGACAGGGAGCAGGAGAAGCCGCGCCCCGGCCAACTCAAGAATTGGAGGAGACTTCCCGCGCCAGAATATGCTGCGGGCATCGCGGCAATCGGTGAAGTCAGTACCATCTTGAAGGCAGACCTGATCCAACCGGCGGAAATTGGCGATACAGGCACAATACCTGCCGCTCCCTATAGCTGGGTGTACTATATTTTCGAGGATGGTTGGAAAGCTCTCTCCGTCTACTTCGAGACCGATGGGAATGAGACTGCCGCGCTGGCCGCTGTTCCCATGGGACGCCAGGATGATTGGTTGGCCTTTCTCAAGCACCTGGATGATCTGCACAAGTCCTACTGGATTAAAGATCACTATGGCCGTATAGAGATTATCGGCGGCGATAGCGATCTCGTGGATTCAATTAAAGCTGCCACATATGATGACCTGGTGCTACCGGAGGGAACGTTACTGCAGATAAAGGCACAGCGCCACATCTTTGACAAAGCGGTCTTAAGTCGATATGAAGCCCTGCACATGCCGCGCTTGCGCAAGGTCCTACTCTTCGGACCATCCGGCACGGGCAAGACGACGCTTCTGAGGGCGGAGGGCGCCTTTCATGCAAAGCAAGATGGCCTTGTCCTCTATGTTGCCTCAACTCCACCGGGGCGCAATGGCAGTCCCTGGCAGAATCTGGCCCAGGCGCTCAATGTGGCGGCGAAGTGCAGCCTGCCAACGCTCATCTTGCTTGAAGACTTTGAGGCATTTATCGTCAATCCACCTGACCTGCAGCAGGTTCTCAACATGCTTGATGGCGTCGGGACGCCTGACAATCCCGCGGGAACATTGCTGCTGGCTACTACTAATGACCCTGAGAAGATCGACCAGCGCATTCGTGACCGCCCGGGCCGTATTGATGTCCTGATCGAGATGGGACTGATTGAAAACACCGAGCTTGCGGTGCGCTTCCTCAAGCATTTCCTAGGCGATTACTTTAACGAGGAAGAGCACGCCTCCGTTGCCTCACAGTTATTGAAGCAGCCGGGCAGCCATTTCCGCGAGGTATGTATCTCTGGCCTTATGCATGCGCTCGAAATGGGCCGTTCGGATGTGCTGAAGGAAGACCTGCTCTGGGCGCATGAGATGATTGTTACGGGCCGGGACCTTGCTTCTGAAGCGGAAAGATTCTCGCCCTCAATAGCGCGCAAACGCGGCAGCTACTTCGGCAAAAGTTCTTAGTGTTGCGTGCTATCAATCTGCTGGTTGCCAGGCTTTGAGGGCGTATACTGTAGATTTTCTCGGCGGAAAACCAGCGGACAGGCCCACAAAGCCCTTTTTGTGTACTTTCCTGCCAGCATGATCGGCCTCAATGATCACGCTGGTAGTTTTTCTAGCGCCTGGTCCAGATCATCGATAATATCCTTTACATCCTCGATACCGGCAGATAAGCGGATACAGCCATCTGAAATGCCAATATGCTGGCGCTCAGTGGGTGTCAGATTGCGGTGTGAAGACATGGGTGGGTAACTCACCTCGGTATAGACATCACCGAGCGTCGTGGCCGGTAAACAGAGGTTCAGATTGTCCATGAAGTGGTAGACAGCGTCACGGGACTGGTTCTTTAATTCAAATGCCAGCAGCCCGCCAGACCTTTGGGGGCGAAGCATCTGTGAAGCGAGTTCATGCTGTGGATGGTTGGGCAGTCCAGGGTAATAGACGCGCTCAACGGCAGGATGCGCCTGCAAGAAATCGGCTACCTGTAAGGCATTCGTGCAATGCCGCTCCATGCGTAGTGCCAGCGTCTTCAATCCACGCATAATCAAGAACGACTCGAATGGGCTGAGCATCGCTCCCAGCATCGTGGCATAGCCGCGCAGCTGCTCGACCTGCGCATTGCGAGCCCCAACGACGACTCCGGCAGTACTATCACCATGCCCGCCCAGGTATTTCGTTGCGCTATGCACCACCAGGTCAAAACCTAGCGTGATAGGTTGAACCAGGTAGGGAGTGGCAAAAGTACTATCGACGATGCTCACCGCGCCAGCATCATGCGCGGCCGCGCTGATCGCAGCAAGGTCTGTTACGCGCGTCAATGGATTGGAGATCGTCTCTATGTAGACAACATCCGGCTGCTCTTCCCGGATGATATCGCCGGCCTGGGCGCAACACAGGTCGCGCAATTGTACCTCGACACCTACCGGTTTAAAGATTGTGCGCATCAGACCGATAGTCGGACCATAGAGGTCCTGAGCGGCCAGAATCTTTGTGCCCGGCGCAAGTCCCGCCGCCAGCAGCGCGGCATGAATAGCGGCCATGCCGGAAGCGAAGACTACCGCGCCGGCCCCTTTTTCCGCCTGTGCCAGCGTATTCTCAAGCGCTTGAGCGTTAGGATTCCCCTGCCGCGCATAGACATAGGCCTCCTCTCCGTTGGAAAGGCGGCTGGTAAACGCCTGGTCGAGCGCTTCAGCATTCGTATGCAGGTAGGTTGTGCTAGCGTAGATAGGCTGGGTGGTTGGGGTAATCACGTTGCTTGTATTGGCAACGCTTTTACCACCATGCACCAGTAGCGTGTCTAAAGTCCAGGTTGAGTCATCGGATCGTTTCAAAGTACACCTCGCGAAGAGAGCGACACCAGGCTCCTTCCCAGGTCTCCCACCGCCAGCGATGCGCACGCATAGATGCAGGGCAACCAGTAAGGAACGCCGATCATGTCAGGATGTAGATACGAAAAGGCTCCGGCTGCTACCAGCGTCATTTCAATGAGCGTGCCTGTAATAGCCACCGCTATCGCAAGCAACAGACTTTGCCAGCGTCTCCCGCTGAGCAGCCAGAAGTTGAGAAAGATGAGAAGGAGCAGCCCTGCTTTGGCAATCGAATCGAGCATGCTCGCTCCCACCAGCTGCGCGAGCAATAACCACGATAATTCGCCAATGCTGGTCGTGAGCCTGCGTGGAGGGCGAATATTGCCGATCAGCGGATCGACCAGCGGGTGAGAATAACCGATGGCAACGGCAGCAGCGCCAAAAAGGAGCGGCGCCCACCATGCCAGGCCGAACAGCACGGGCCTGCTATAGCGCTCGACATGATTCAACACATCGATGGCATCAAGCCCTGTGCCTAAAATCGCGCCCAGCAGAAAGAGCCATACTATTACCCATCCCGCATACTTCATATAGCCATAACCAATCCGCAACTAAGGCGTGCAGAGCCGATTCAGATAGCGGAGCGCATCCAGCAGTTCCTCAATTGAGGGCAAGCTAGCTTCATCGTCGGCTATCCATTGCTGGTAAAGGGCGCTGTAGCGGTCGGCCAGGACGATGCTGGGGCGCACAGTCTCCGCTTCGCCTTCCCAAGACGTATAGCGGGAGATCACTTCACCTGCCGGGTCAGCAAGCAGCGCGAAAGGCAGGTGCAAATCTTCCTGGGTTTGTAGGTTGGTGATAACCGGATCAGGTGAAATTGCCAGGATGGAGCAATCCTCTTCACGAAAATCCGCATAGCGCTGAGCGAAAGCGCGCAGCAAGCCACGAGTCTCACCTGTGGTCGAGCTTCTTGCAATCAGCAGTACGAGATGCTCGCGTTGTTTATAATCCCAGGGGCTATGGGGCATACCATCCGCGCCTGGCAGGGTGAAAGCCGGTATGATCTGTCCCACTTCAATCAGTGGCCGGTTTGTATTCGACATAGTTAAAATCCTCATAATATCAGCAGCAACTGGATTTTCGGATGTTTCCTCATGTAGCATTGTACATCATGGGAGGTAGGGGATGCTTTGCAGGCTTGAGGATAATGAAAAATGGAACCGCGTTTAGCAGGAAGTAGGTAGAAGGCAGTTACTGGGAAATCTTCCTTTAAAATGCTTGACTTTTGATTTTTTTTGTGTAATATTAGATATAGAAATGCAACCATAAAGTGAAATCGATGATTTTTAAGTGAGAGTCTGCTCATTGCAAAGGGCTGTTCAAAGAGAGGAGCCTTGTTATGGAGAGAATATCTGATGGTATTGCAAGCAGGTAAGGAGCACATCTGACTTTCATCAAGATTCTTTTCGTTACCTCAAGCCTGGCCAGTGATATCATGGGAGGGGAATATGTTGGCCTGACAGCTAATGCGCCTGTTTGCTACGTCGTGATCCACGGCCCATTCCTGGCAACGAATTTACATCTTTCTCCTTCGGTACATATTAAGCAGCCGCCTGTGGTAGACACGACTGAGATCGTTCTTGACGGACTGGGGGGCACCTGCTACAGGATACTCGTAGATACTCTTTTAAATTAGCAAGCTGCCTTGGAAATCCAGGGCGGCTTTTTTTATGGGCAAGGTGCTATACATGCAGGTATCCCAAACCACATTCCTTGCAATCAAGGCCCACTAAGTCGCATAATTAAGGCAGCAAATAAAAATATACTGTCGTGGAGGTGTAGAACTTTTATGGAAGGTACAATGATGGCGGCCCTCAAAGCTGAGGCGGCGCCTGGAGCAACGGTTGCCCTGGTGAATATTCCTCGTATCGGCCCGCGTGATGTGCTGGTGAAGGTGAAAGCTGCCTCTATCTGTGGCACAGACATGCATATCTATGAGTGGGATGTGTGGGCGCAGAGCCGCATGACCACCCCTCGTATCTTTGGTCATGAGTTTGCCGGCGAGATCGTCGAGGTCGGCGACGAGGTAACCCAGCTCGTTCCCGGCGATTTCGTCGCGGCGGAAACCCATATTACCTGCGGCCACTGCTACCAGTGCCGCACCGGGCAGGCGCATGTCTGCCAGAATGTGCAGATTATCGGCGTAGACCGCGACGGCGCGTTTGCCCAGTATATCGCTATTCCCGAAAGCGTGGCCTGGAAAACCGGCAAAGAGATCGATCACAGCGTTGCCTCTATTCAAGAGCCTTTCGGCAATGCTGTGCATGCCACCTTCGCGGGCGAAATCGCCGATATGACTGTGGCAGTGATCGGCTGCGGTCCCATTGGCCTCTGGGCCGTCGGGTTATCCCGCATCTCCGGTTCCAGTACCATCTTCGCCATTGAACCTAATTCCAAGCGCCTGGAAATTGCCACAAAGATGGGCGCGGACTATGTCATCAATCCCCGCGAAGTTGATCCGGTGCAGAAAGTGCTGGATGTCACCGGCGGCCTGGGCGTCGATGTCGTGCTGGAGATGTCCGGCAATCCTCTGGCAATCCGGCAGGGCTTCAAGATGCTGCGCAGTGGCGGGCGCGTCTCGCTGCTTGGCATCCCCTCGCGCATGGTCGAACTGGACCTCGCCAATGATATCATCTTCAAGGGCGCGACCGTCCTGGGTATCTCGGGGCGGCGCATCTTCGATAGCTGGTATCGCACGCGCAGAATCCTCGAAGGCGGTCAACTCGATCTGAAGCAGGTCATTACCCATACGCTCCCGTTTGAGCAGATTCATGAGGCTATGGAGATCATGAAATCTGGCGACTGCGGCAAAATAGTGCTGACTTTTGACTGATGTAGCAGTGTAATTCATAGCAGGGCGCAATGAAGTGTCCTCAATTGTAAGGAGGAAGCATGGACAAACTACAGCAATATTTAAAGGGCGAATTGGACGGTTTGCGAGCAAAAGGCGTTTTCAGCCTGCCACGCGAATTGGAGACGGAACAGAAGGCCACCGTTATCATCGATGGGCACGAGGTCATCACCCTTTCCTCGAACAACTATCTTGGCCTGACCGTCCATCCGCGCCTGAAAGAGCTTGCGATTGCGGCGATTGAACGTTATGGTGTCGGTTCAGGCTCGGTGCGTACCATCGCTGGCACCATGTCGCTGCACAATGAACTGGAAGAGAAGCTGGCGCGTTTCAAGCATACCGAAGCCTCGCTTACCTTCCAGTCAGGCTATGCCACCAACCTGGGCGTAATTTCGGCGCTGATGCAGGAAGGCGATATGATCATCAGCGACGAACTGAATCATGCCAGCATCATCGACGGTATTCGCCTGTGCAAAGCGCCGCGCAAAGTGTATCCGCATAAGGACATGGCGGGTTTGCGCCGCGCGTTAGAAGAGTCCAAAGGTGCTAACAAGGTGATGGTCGTCACCGATGGTGTCTTCAGTATGGATGGAGACATCGCTCCGCTGCCGGAAATCGTCGGGTTGGCCGAGGAGTACGGCGCATTCGTGATGGTGGATGATGCTCACTCCAGCGGCGTACTGGGCAAGAATGGGCGCGGCAGCGTCAACCATTTCGGGCTGGATGGTCGTGTTGCTATACAGGTAGGTACGCTTTCCAAGGCCATCGGCGCGCTAGGTGGCTACGTGGCGTGTAGCAAGGACGCGCGCGATTTCCTTATGCAGCGTGCCAGGCCGGTCCTCTTCAGCACCTCTCATCCACCCTCTGTGGTAGCTACCTGTATCGGGGCTATCGATATCCTTGAAGAGGACAACAGCCTGGTCGAGCGCCTCTGGGAGAACACGGCCTTCTTCAAGCGCGGTCTGGAACAACTTGGCTTCAATACGGGGCGCAGCGAGACTCCCATCACGCCGGTGATTGTCGGAGAAGGCGCCCTGGCAATGCAATTCAGCAGGCGCCTCTTCGAAGAAGGTGTCTTCGCTCAGGGTATCGTCTATCCCACCGTCCCCGCCGACAAGTGTCGCGTCCGCACCATCGTTACGGCATTGCATACCCGCGATGAACTGACGAAGGCGCTCGATATCTTCGAGAAGGTAGGGAAAGAGCTGAAGATTATCTAAAACAGACATGAATCGCCCCGAATTGAGAAACAGGCAAGGTGAAGAGGGCGATCACAAGGGTACGCCCTTACTATGGTACGCCCCTCTCATGAACTCGTGGTCATAGTAAGGGCGTACCCTTGTGGTCGCCCTGGCGCTCAATCTTTCGAACACTGCTATACAGTTCGTTCTCTGTTTTAGATAATCTTCGCTAAAATTAGTTCCTCGATTGCTCGCGCTACACCTTCCTCGGCATTGCTGGCGGTAACGTAATCGGCCTGTTTTTTAACCTCGTCGTGCGCGTTACCCATGGCAATACCCAATCCGGCGAATTGCAGCATGCCGATATCATTGTGGTTATCTCCGAAAGCCACAACCTCTTCCGGCGGAATATGCAGGTCCGCGGCGATCACTTTCAAAGCATTGCCTTTTGATGTCGATGGATGCAGAAATTCTATCAGGTCGAACGAAGATTGCGTGACATAGAGCTTGCCCTCGAAGAGATTTTCAAGTTCTGAACGCCTGCCCCGTATCTTGCTCTCTTCTCCAACGCCTACCAGTTTGACGCACTGCAATGGGTAAAGGCTTGCCACATCCTCAACCTCGACAACTGGCGGAACCGGTGGACGATACCAGTTGCGAGCGCGAGGAGTATCCTTATCGACATAGACGCGATGAATGGTGTGATAGGCGCGATAGAAGCCGAGGCTGCGCAAGGTATCGAGGACGGGCAAGATATATTCGCCGGGGAAAGGCTTTTCGTGATAAATGTTGCCCTGCAAGTCGGCGATCACCGCCCCATTTTCAATGATCTGAGGCCCTTGCAGTGGAAGTTCGCCGCAGACGCTCTGTAAGACTGCCAGATTCTGCCCTGTGGCAATCACTATGGTAATACCTGCTTCAGCGGCGCGAAAGAGCGCCAGGCGCGTGCGGGGCGTGATGATTTTATTGGGTTGCGGCGTAAGCAGGGTTCCATCGAGGTCTATGGCGAGTAGGCGATACACGAGTTGCTCCTGAGTTGTATTTATTCTCTGTTTCCATCAGTATATCTAGCTTGCCTGTCGTCTTGCAAGTTAATCTTCGCTCGAAAGTATTGCCAGATCGTTCCGACATATCGCGCAGGTGCCGGTTAGCAATGAGAAGGTTGGGCCTGGTACCCATAGCTGGGCGAGTTTCCAGTAGTCCCACGCTTAGATAGCGCTTCAGAGGCAGTCGCGGGCTGGCAACAAACTGGCGAGTAAGCCATTCGTACTCCACCTCCTGCTCAGGTTTCCAGTAGAATGCCCCGGACTGCGACAGTATGTTGCCGAACAACGTGGGGTAGCGCAGCCCTGCGTAAGCTGCTGCGAGTCCGCCCAGACTCATACCGCCCACGATTGCCTGTGGCGGATGCGTGCTTATCTGAAAACGGGTACGAACCCATGGGAGTGGCTCTCGCGCTAAAAAGTCGGTGAAGGATGCGTTGCAGGCTAATTCAACAGAGCGCATTGTATCGTCGGGGTGTCCAATCATTCCATACAGTCCCCATGTCCCTTGTGTTTGCACTGAAGAGGAGTATTACAGAATTAACTCCACTTCCTTCGGCTCGGCAACGGGGCTATAGCACATCACGGGCGGTGCCACCTTCAAGCCCTCTACATTTTCATAGGCGGCGAGTTGCTCGGCAAATCCTTCGGGGCCTGCCTGCGTAACTATCGCCAGCTTGTCCAGCAGCGCCAGGTCTTCCTCGCCGGTCAGCTCTTTGAGCATGATGCCCCACGTATCCCATAGTAGCAGTTCCATCTTGTTTTGCGCGGCCAGGTCTTGAATCAATTTGTGACTGATAAACCACCATCCCTTCGCGAAACTCTCAGGCTCGACGCCAAATTTGTCGGGATTGGCCTTATCTGCCCGGCACCATTGCCAGGCCAGACCGCCCACAATGAACTGGTCGCGAGGCACATCATGCACATCGAAGCGTATCCGATTCTCCTGAATATGCCGCTCGCTCATTTCAGGGTCAACCAGTCGCCAGCGCTGCTCTTTCGTGTCCCAACATTCCGCTATTTCGTGATCGTGGTTGAAGTTAGGAGTAAAGTAGGCGGCAAAGCCAATGCGTGTGCGCGTGGGGATGCCGCGATAACGCGCCATCGAGCAAAACAGGGTCGCGAAATCACGGCAGCAACCAACGAACCGCTTTTCAGGAGGCCGCGGCTCGGTCAAGGGACGGTCGTCGAGTTCGCGTATGCGGGCCAGCATCTTCGGTACGTAGTGGGTATCAATCTCCGCTAATCGCTCGTCCGGTACCGTATAGTTGAACATCTCCGCGCCTCGATAATGGATAATCAGTCCCTGTACGACTTTGCAGAGGCCGGCGATATCAGCGGGTAAGTCCTCGTACAAGTGAGCATATTCCGCCGGGTTGGTAATGCTGCTTTGCTCTGTATAGTAAGCTGCCAGCTCCATGTCTGTATTCCTTCCTTCATCTGCTGGTGTCAATTAAGCTCTATCGTTACTAACCTCATTATAACAAACGAATCCTGACACCTGCTGTCAAGATTCGCTCAAAATCTTGCTGTCTCTCTGAGAAAGCTGTTCTTTTCTTATATATGAGCAGCAATTCTTGATATAAAACTTATCCGTTTGAAAATACTGGGAAGCCGTTATGGTGTAGAATTTATTAGCTATACTATCCAGTAGGAGATCAAAGGAGGAACAATGCCGATTAAAGCCGTTATCTTCGATTTTGGGGGCGTGATGGGTATAAGAGAAGATTGGAGCAGGCACCGCAAATGGGAAAAGCGTCTGGGCTTGCGAGAAAAAGAATTGTCTGAAAAAGTATATCTCTCCGAAGTTGGGAATCGCGCAACAATCGGCCAGGCTACTACCGAGGAGGTCTGGCAACAGGTCGTTCGTGACTTTGGCCTGGATACAGAACAGGCAAGAGAACTCAGACGAGACTTTGAGGCAGCGGAACTATTCAATGAAGAACTGGCCTCGTTTCTGCGTTCGTTGCGTCCACGATATAAGACGGCTATTCTAAGCAATGCCTGGTTTGGGGCGCGTGAGATATTCACAGAAACCTATAAGCTGGATGATATGGTTGATGTCATCATTGTTTCATATGAGGAAGGGCTTGCCAAACCCGATCCTCGTATTTTTCAGCTTGTCTGTGAACGGCTGCATGCGCGGCCATCTGAAATAATTTTCGTCGATGACTGGCCTCCACATGTCCAGGCGGCCTCTGCTTTGGGAATGAAGGGCATCGTTTACCAGACGAATGAGCAGGTTATGGCCGATGTGCGGAAGTGTCTTGAAGAAGACTGAGATTTCGGAAACTTGCCAAATGCATACCCCGCTCTTATACTACCATGCAGAGCCTTTTGCTAAAAATAACGTGCGTTTGGAGTAACAAGGTTGCAAGGACATCTACAACGACCTCGTATAGATCGAATCGAGAACATCATCGTCGTGGGCAGTGGCAAGGGTGGGGTAGGGAAATCTACCATCAGCGTCAACCTGGCGGTTGCGCTGGCAAAACGTGGCGCGCGCGTCGGTTTGCTTGATGGGGATGCCTATGGTCCCAGTGTGCCGATGATGCTCGGCGTGCGCAAACGCAGCACTGGCCAGGGATGGAAGGCCACGTTACCTTTGGGGCAACGAGGAGAATTGACCTCTGAGCAGATGATCCAACCGTTAGTGCGCTACGGTGTCAAAGTGATGTCGGTCGGATTCTTTATTGGCGAGGAGCAGGCAGTTGCTCCCATGCCCGATGTGCTGGGTGTGCTTATTCGCCAGCTTCTCTACACGGTCTGTTGGGGGTCGCTCGACTACCTGATTATTGATTTGCCGCCCGGCAACGGCGAGCCGCAGGCCACGTTATGCCGCGAACTGCATCTGGATGGCGCCATCCTCGTCACCACGCCGCAGGATATTGCGCGCATTGATACCGCGAAAGGTCTTGGGATGTTTCAGAGCGCCGCAGTCCCTGTACTTGGCCTGGTACAAAATATGAGTGGCTTCGTCTGTCCCCACTGCGGCAATCACATCGAGGTCTTCCCGGCCAGCCCCGAATATCGTGCCTTGCTCGATGAGTTGCCCCTGCTGGGAGCTATTCCCCTTGATCCCGCCACGGCAATAAGCGGTGATAAGGGCCAGCCGGTAGTGGTCAGGATGCCGGAGTCGGCGGTTGCGCAGGCTTTTGAGTGTATCGCAGAGAAAGTTGTGAAAGCCCTTAACGTCACAATTCCTTGACTGGAAGCATGTTTCAATATCATGATCTCTCGTTTATTGTCTCACATGATAAAATACGTTTCAATCCCAAACGGGTTCGGGCAGAGTTCCCTTCGCGCCCCCTCCTTATGGGAAAGTATACCCCCCCATCTAAAAAGGTCAGATGGAGGTACACCGGCGGCAATATCGGCGATTAATAGCAAACAGGTGGTGAACAAACTCGCGTATAGCTGCTACTATTAAAAAAACACAAGAGGTGTCGCATGACGTTACACAGTTTTAGAAATGAGCGCCCATGAAGGAAAAGCTCAAGGGCAGGTTGGCCGGCCTTGCCTTTCGCATCATCGCGCTATTTACCCTGGGACAAATCTCTCCTCTGCTCGGTGCCGGCATAATTATCGAACAAGACGGCAAGATATTATTGATAGACCGTTCCGATGGACTGGGGTATACGGTTCCTGGCGGAATTGTGCGTTATCGAGAGACGGTCGAGCAGTGCGTGCTGCGCGAGGCACGCGAGGAAACGGGTTACAATGTCAAAATAACCGGGCTCGTGGGCGTCTATTCGCGGCGTGATCGAGACCCGCGTTTTCGCGCTATAGCCATTGCCTATAAAGGGGCGATCATCGATGGGTCTCCTCATGGCTCCGGCGAAGGTCAACCATGCTGGCGCGCTCCCGAAGAGGTTTTCGGCCACCTGGCTTTTGACTGCGAAGAGATGCTCAAAGACTATTTAAGCGGGCAACAGCGTTCTACTTAATTTAGAAGAGGAAGCAACATGGAATTCACCCAAGTTGTGCGCAAACGGCGTATGATTCGTCATTTTACATCCGAACCGGTCGCTCCCGAAGTCATTGATCGCATGCTGGAGCTTGCGCGCCATGCTCCGAGCGCCGGTTTCACGCAGGGGCAATCGTTTATCGTTGTCACTCGTCCTGACCTGCGCAAAGAGATCGGACGCCTGTGCGGCGAAGAAGAGTATGTCTCGGATGGTTTTCATCCATTCGTCTCCGAGGCTCCGGTGCTGCTTATCCCCTGCACCAGCGAGGCAGCCTACCATCGCCGCTACCAGCAGCCGGACAAGATAAAAGAGGATGGTACCGAAGTCGAATGGCCTGTCCCCTACTGGCACATGGATGTTGGTTGCGCCGTGATGATCCTCTTGCTGGCCGCGGTTGATGAGGGACTTGGCGCTGGCTTTGCGGGATTTCCCGCCGAATATTTTGCCGAAGCGTGTAGATTGCTGGGCATCCCTGATGAGGTAACGCCTGTTGGCGTCATTCCCATCGGCCACCGCGCAAAAGATATTCCCTCACCCTCGCTCAAACGTGGCAGAAAGCCCAACGAAGAATATATTCATCGTGAAAAATGGTGAATGGGTAAAAAGAAAGGACACAGCAATGCGCCTCGCCCTCATCTCTGATATACATGGCAACGCAGTCGCCCTGGATGCTGTTCTGGACGCTCTTGCGAAGCAGAGGGTAGATTCTATCGTCTGCCTGGGAGATGTTGCTGCCAGCGGCCCGCAGCCGTGCCAGGTCATCGAGCGTTTGAGATCGATTGGATGTCCTGTCGTGATGGGCAATACGGACGATTGGCTTCTGGAACCTCAACTGAGGGAGAAAAACGATGATTTTGGCCGGCACTTGCAGGATGTTGAGCTGTGGGACTCGCAGCAACTCTCCTCTGCCGACCGCGAGTACCTGCGGAGCTTTCAGCCCACACTCGAGATTCCGCTGGTAGATGGTAAGCTGCTGCTCTGCTATCATGGCTCGCCGCGCTCGTATCGCGAGGGCATCGTTGCGACAACGCCTGAAGATGAACTGGACCAGATTTTCGCGGGTCAGCAGGCCGCGATTATGGCCGGCGGGCATACCCATATGCAGATGTTCAGGCGCTACAAAGATGCGCTGATCGTGAATCCTGGCAGCGTGGGTTTGGCTATTGATCGCGTCTCACCATTTGAAGAAATACGCAACGCGGCCTGGGCTGAGTACGCCATTATCGATGCTGGAAACGGCTTATTGAGTATTGAATTGCATCGCCTCCCATTCGATTTCCAGGTCGTTATTGAGGCTGTACGATTAAGCGGTATGCCCCATGCTGAATGGTGGATCAGCGAATGGAGCAGGTAGAAGCTACCTTTTATTATTGCCTTTCTGCACCGTATCCACCACAAACTTGCCCCCGATAATCAGCGCAGCCACGATGATGCTGAGCGAGAGGCGGTTAGCGGCGCGGTTCATGCTTTTGATTGCTTCATCCAGGTGATCGACTTCCAGGCGCAGCGTGAGCTGGTCATTTGACAGCTTATCCAGGATCAAATCGGCGCGGCGCGGCGAGTTTTCTACCAGGCGTTTCATATCAATAACCCAGGCGGAGACGCGACCCGGCGAGAGCTGTCCCATAACCCGCTTTTCCATCACCTTCAGCATATAATCACGGATCAACTGTACGGGATCAAGCTGCGGTGAAAGCACGCGAATGGTGCCATCGAGGTTGAGCATGGCTTTGCCTAGCAGCGTCATTGCCGTTGGCACCGGGGTGTTATTGGCCTGGGCCAGTTTCGTCAAATCCAGCAGCGCAGTGCCTATAGCCATACGACCACCGCTCATGTCGTGATAGCGGCTGACGAGCGCCGAGACGTCCTGGGTGAATGCGCGCCGGTCGACATCTCTGGGAATTTCGATCATGTCGAGGTAAGTATCGGCCACACGCTCACCCAGGCGCTCGGAGAAGGCGAGCAGCAGCAGGATGACGTTATCCTTCTGGCCAGAATCGAAGCGCCCGACCATGCCAAAGTCCATCAGCGCCAGCCTCCCATCGTCTGCCAGCAGGATATTACCGGGATGCGGATCGCAGTGGAAGACGCCATCGATCACTATCTGTTTGAGGTAGGCCGAGAGCAGTTCTTTGGCGATAGCACGTGAATCGAGCGCGTCAAGCTCTTCGCGGCTCACGTCCGCCAGGTGGCGGCCATGGATGAAGCTCAGCGTAAGCACGCGCCGCGAGGTGTATTCGCTAAAGACGGTAGGAGTCATTAGAAGCTGGAATTCAGCAATCTGCTTACCGATCAGGCGCGTGTTATCGGCCTCCAGGCGGAAATCCATCTCCTGGTTCAGACTGCGTTCCAGTTCGCGCACGATCTGTAGAAAGCCGTAGCGTTTGCCAAAGGGCGTGTACTTTGAGGCGAAATTTGCCATCTCGTGCAGGATTTCGAGGTCGATCTCGATGCGCTGGCGCACACCGGGACGCTGTACCTTGACGGCTACTTCGGTACCATCGAGCAGAATGGCGCGGTGTACCTGGGCCATGGAAGCGGTTGCCAGCGGCTCGCAGTCGAATTCAGCAAATAGTTGCGAGATGGGCGCGCCAAGCTCGCTCTCGATAATCGCCGTCACTTTTTCGGCGGGTACCGGCGTCACGGTGCTTTGCAGGCGAGAAAGAGCTTCAATATAATTGGCCGGCATCACATCCGGTCGTGTGCTTAACAATTGCCCCAGTTTGATAAAGCAGGGGCCGAGTTCTTCAAGGGCGCTCGCCAGGCCCGCGGCATGGTCCTCTTCTTCCTCGTCATGATAGCCATTGAGCAAGTGGTGATCATCGTCCTCTTCCTCATGTCGATGAGACAGACCGAATTCGGCTGCAACATGGTGCAGTTCATATTTACGAAAGACGCGAAAAATCTCGATATAGCGCTCAGGGTGACGAGAGAAGCGGTTCGTAATCAAGCTTTTAAAAGAAGTCTCTGAATTCACGTGATCTTTCAGGTTTGTCATACAGGTCTGGTAATCTCCTTTATCCTTTGTCGGGCCAGGAGAAGACCATCCTCCTTTCCTTCCTGCTTCTATGTGGTTCCATAAAAGGGATGGAAGCTATGGTCGACCATAGCTTACTTCATCTTTCAAAGCAACGTATGCAGCCCTGTTTTAGATCACTGGCTTGAACAGTATGATATAGTGGAGCAAAGTAGTAGAGGCGCACCTTTGTGGTTGCCCTCGGGCCTTTTAAACCTTGAATCAGCCGGAGGTCATTATGCCAATCTGTCCAATTTGTGATGATACAGGCCTGCAAAATTCAGATTCGACACATCCAGAATTCTGCTACTGCGCTGCCGGTAAGCAGGCGAAGC
This sequence comes from Ktedonobacteraceae bacterium, assembly GCA_035294305.1. Taxonomy (GTDB): domain Bacteria; phylum Chloroflexota; class Ktedonobacteria; order Ktedonobacterales; family Ktedonobacteraceae; genus DASRBN01. Next base: position 313,835 of record DATGLD010000030.1, read on the forward strand.
GCCAGTGGGAAGTCAGTCATGGAAGCCAGGGCAAAAATCAGCCGAAAGCTGCCAGTTTCATCGATATTGCCAATCTTGATGAGGTGAATGCGAGCGTCGATGCCATGCGGGCCTCGCTGCTTGGTTCGGCCACCGGCGAGGCCGCGGTATCAACAAAGCATCCTTCCGTTCAACTGCTTTACCAGGTTGCTCACGCGGGCCACGAGGTTTCAGTGTATGAGGCAACCCAACTCTACGAACTCGCCAAAGCGTTGGAGGTGTTCCTGGTTGGATTAGGTTCCATCGGTGGTAAGCTCAAAAAGTAATACTTATGTATAGTATTTATGGGGTAAATGATTGACACCTTCCTATGTTCTCTACTACCATACGTCTAAGAGGACATATTCATGTAGGTTCATGTACGTTGTGAACCGGGGGTAGGATAATGACCTCGGGCTTGATTTGAGAACAGTCTTATAGAGCAGATTTTTCCAGCAAAACATCACATTTTCCCATCCATTTTGGATTCTCTAGCGGGCATATAGGCCGGGTAGCTAAGTGTGCTAGAGGACGGGGCGGAAGCGATTTCAACGTATATTTGCAGGCGCAGAGAGGGGTGCAGTATGAAATGTCCGCGTTGTGGCAATGAACTGGATACAAGTAAGGGTGCTTGTGCAAGTTGTGGTTATGTCGTTCGACTGACGGGCCAGCCAGGAAGTTCAGTATGGCCCGCTCCTCATCCTTTTCAGAATGGTAATCCGCAATCTGGTGTATTGTCAGGAGAAAGGCAGCCCTCAGGTGACTTACCCAATCCATGGCGTCAATCTGGCAGCCTATCGCCTGCCAGGCAACTCTCAGGCGACTTACCCAATCCGTGGCGTCAATCCGGTGGTTTGCCACCGCTGGCGCCGCCGCCGGCAGAGGAAAGTCCGCTGCTTAAATCGCCGATTGAAAAGGGAATTGATCCATGGCAATCGGCACAACCGGCAAGAGTACCGGGGACAGACACTTTATCGATGAACAATAGTGTGTCGCTCACTCCTCCATTGTCGCCAGCATTCGAATCGTCCCCATCTACAGGCACACTGTGGCATGACCGGAGTCGCCGGCAGTCACAGCCCCTGCCACCGCTCTCAACAAGCGATCCTTTCACACGAGACCGCCAGCAGATGAACACTCCACGACCAGCCATGATAGCGCAGCAACAGTCGAATCCGAGCGTTCCGGCAGTGAGTAAATCGAATTCACGGCCATTAAATGTGGGCCCCTTATTGCCCGGCGTGCTTTTACGCGGTGGGCGTTATCGCTTGCAGGAAATGTTGAGGCGCCATGACTGGGCTTCTGGGATGTTTGAGGCAACATGGGTCGGCAAAGACGCTCAACGCAATGGATCGCAGGTGATGATCTGTGAGCTAGTTCTTCCAGACAATACTTCGGCTACGACGCAATCGATACTGCGAACAGCTACCATGTCACTTGCATCTATAGGCCGTCATCCCCACATCCCGGCGCTTTGGGATGCCTTTAGTGACCAGGAGCGCAACTTCTTTGTTTTTGAGCCTGTTGAGGGTGAATCTTTGCTTTCGCGTCTGCGCCGTAGCGGGCGTGGCGTGCCGGAAGAGGAAATCATCGAATGTTGCTTGCAAATGACGGAAGTGCTTGAGCTTCTGGCGCAGCACAATCCTCCTATCGTCCATGGTCTGATTCGGCCCGAATACATTATTCTGGCACGTAGTAACGCGCAATTCGTGCTGATCAACTTTTCGGTTGTCCTCGCAGGCGGTGCCACCCAGTTCGTTACCGATATGGATCGCTCGCTCCTGTCTCCCTATACTGCTCCAGAATTCGTGCGCGGCGGAATAGATGTGCGTACCGACATGTACTCGCTGCTCGCCTCGGCATATCATGCTGCCACAGGCAGCATTCCTGATGTAATCAATGGGAATGTTCTTCCGGCCAGGCAGGTCAACAACCTCTCCGCTGAGTTCGATGCCATCTTGACGAAGGGCTTGCATGCTATCCCCGGCCAGCGCTACCAGCGCCCATCGGAACTGCGCCAGGATTTGTTGATCGCGCGCTCGGCCAGCAAGAGGCCCGTGACAGGAAGTGGCAGAGATCGCCTTGTCTATAGTTTCCCTGTGAATTCACAATCAGTCAGTAGTGCTAGAAATGACCAGAACACTCAACTTACGCTACAACGCTCTGATCCGGTTGCCCAGCCACTGCCAGATGTGTTGATTCCCCGGAGGGACGATAGAGAAAAGCCACCCATACTCCCGCGCCAGGAGAATCTTCCTCAGGCGACAGAGAGTAACTTTATGCGCAATGTTTCTGCCTTTCTTGCCCTCTTCATTGTGGCTCTCATCATTGCAGCTGTCATCACGCAGATCATGCATTGACAACCAGAGCAGGAAAAGCTGTAGGAACAGGGACAAGCGACTGTCCCTACAAAACGCGGAAGTGAAAAATCATGCACAAGCAAAGGTAACTTATCGCTTCGTCCCTACATGAATAGCAACCATTCCGCCCGTGAGTCGATAAAAGCGTACATCGCTCCACCCGGCCTGCTCCATAATGCTCTTGAGCGCCGAAGCGTTGGGAAAATTGGTAAGCGAATCCGGCAGGTAATGATATTCCTCGAAGGCCTTTCCGATAACGGTGCCAAATAAGGGCGCCAGCCTGTAAAAGTAGAAGCGAAACAGGCGACCAAAGAGCTTGCCGGGAGGATGGCTGATCTCCAGGCAGACAACGCGCCCGCCTGGACGTACAACGCGCAGCATCTCGCGAAATCCCTGCTCTCTATCGCTCAGGTTTCGTACCATAAACGCGGAACAGCAGCCGTCCACGCTGTTATCGGGCAGGTCGATATGTTCGGCGTCACCAATGCGTAGTTCGATGCGATCCTGCAATCCCAGGCGCTTCAGCTTCTTTCGTGCCACTTCGAGCATTTCGGGCGTGATATCCATGCCGATCATGCGCGTACCCGGCCCGGAGCGGCGAATGACCGCGATGGCGAGATCAGCCGTACCCGTACCCAGGTCCAGCCCTGATTGTCCCGTTCCAAGAGCCAGGTATCTGGCCGCACGCGCGCGCCAATACCTATCCAACCCAAAACTCATCAGATGGTTCATCAGGTCATAGATATGGGCGATACGCCCAAAAAGATGCTGCACGTAGGGACGTTTACCGCCGGTTGCGCGAAATTTTTCCTCGAAATTCACAGTGATCATGCTTGCCTTTCAATGTCTGCTCTGGGCTTTTATTCTCTTTGGTTCAGATTCTAGCAAACAATGTCCAGATATGGCGTAGTTTCCTGAATCTCGCTACTTGTTTGGTATCTTCAAAAATGATACGCTGGTAGAGATTTCGTATGTGATAGGAAAGGAAAACCGAATGGCAGAGCATCCAACTCATATCCAATTTATCAACCCTCCAACCATGTCTATCCCGCCTGGTTTCACGCATGTCGTCGAGGTCACGGGTGGCCGGACGATTTATCTCTCAGGGCAGGTCGCGGTTGATCAATCATTTCAAATCGTCGGAAAAGGGGATTTTCGCGCGCAGGCCGAACAGGTTTTTGAAAACCTCAAAGCGGCTCTGGCAGCGGTAGGTGCAGACTTCACCAATGTGATCAAACTCAATATCTATGTTGTTGATATGACGAATTTGCCAGTCTTACGCGAGGTGCGTGATCGCTACGTGAATACGCACTATCCGCCTGCCAGCACCGCCGTCGAGGTGTCAAAGCTGGCATTCGATGATCTACTACTGGAAATTGAAGCCGTAGCAAGCCTGCCTGCATAATGAACTCTGACAAGGCTAATGCTGGCGCGTCACCACAAAATCAATTAGCTCCTCCAACACCTGGCGATCTGGTGAGGGCGGAAAATGATACAACGCGGCGCGCGCTTTAGCGGCGTAAGCTTCTGCCTCTGCGATGGCATGATCGGCGCTGCCGCCCTCAACGACCCAGTTCACAACTGCGCGAATATCTTCTTCATTGTGTACCTGCTCGTTAAGCAAGCGCGTGACCGTCTGGTGATGTCCATTGTAGGGGTGTTCCTGCAAGGCATAGATCAAGGGCAGCGTGACCATGCCCTGGCGCAAATCGTTGCCGGCGGGCTTGCCGATGGTTGACTGATCCTGCGTATAATCCAGCACGTCGTCGATAATCTGGAAAGCGATGCCCAGATTCATGCCGTAGTCTTCAAGCAGCTGGATCTCCTCGGGGGTTGCCTCGCTGACAATGGCCCCACCCTTGCAACAGGAAGCGATCAGGCGGGCGGTCTTGTGGCTGATCTTCTCGTAATAGGTTGCTAACGTCAGGTCGATGCGGCCCGCGGTCATCATCTCCAAAATCGTGCCTTCGCAGACGGTCGCGACCGTATCAGAAAAAAGGTGATCGATGCGGTTATCGTTGATATCGGCGATCAGGCCGGCTGTTTTGGCAAAGTAATAGTCGCCGAGCAGGATCGCGATGTTATTGCCAAACAAGGAATTGACGGTGGGCTTGCCGCGCCGTGTCATCGCATTATCGACGATATCGTCATGAATGAGTGTGGCAAGATGAACCATCTCGAAGGCGACGCTCAGGGGCAACAGTTTATCGAAATGGTAGGTATTCAATTTGCCTGAAAGCAGGGTCAGGGCCGTTCTCAGGCGTTTGCCGGGCGAGCTCAGCGCATGCATCGAAGCGGAATTGAGAATATCGAGTCCGGAGGTAGCTCGTTCCTCAAACATGCGGTCTACCTTTTCAAGATCAGGCTCGATACCGGCAAAAAGGCGGCTCAAAGTGGCCGAGTCATTCATAATGTTAGTCTCCATTCCGGGCAACTTGTGGCACCTGAGTACATGTACCTATCCGTCCTGTTGGGCGTGTTCCATCCGAAAGACGATTCGGCGAGCTTCAACAGGACGAAAGGAGAAAGAAAAGCGGACTGTACCAACACCGTACGCCGCCTCTCAAGAACCGTTCTCTATTTATTTATATTCATTCACTTCAAATTATAGCACGTGGCGGCCCTGCTTATACAATAGACGTGGTATCCAACTCCATCAGGTCTTCTTGCACGAATCCCTCCGTCAAATTGAATTCCTCCAGCGCGTCCATCGCTGTCCGGTACTCTTCCCAGGTGAGCCGCCGGTTCAAAATAGGGTCATTGACAGCTTTCCAGGCGGGAAAGTATTGATCCATCAGGCTGACGGGTGTATCGGGACCAAGTTCTTCCGCGATCCAGCGCAACACCTCGCGTGTGCCTGAAATGTCCTCTGGCATCACCAGGTGGCGAATCAGCAGGCCGCGCCGCGCGATGCCCTCTTCATCAACCTCCAACGGGCCAACCTGGCGATACATCTCTCGCAACGTCGCCTGGTTGGATTCGACGTAATGCGGCATTTTCGAGGTGCGCAGCGCGTGCTTGTTATCAGAATATTTGGAATCGGGCAGGTAGATATCGACTACGCCATCCAGCAGTTTCAGCGTCTCCAGGTTTTCGTATCCGGCGCAGTTGTAGACGAGAGGCAGGCGCAATCCCTTGCCACAGGCGATGACCAGGGCGGCAAGAATCTGGGGCACGAAATGCGTCGGCGTCACCAGGTCCAGGTTGTGGCAGCGTTTCTTTTGCAGGTACATCATCATATCGGCCAGTCGTTCGGGTCCGACGCGATGTCCTAATCCCCCCTGGCTCAATGAGAAATTCTGGCAATATGTGCAGCGCGCCTGGCAGTAGCCGAAGAAGATGGTTCCTGCGCCGCGCGTGCCGCTGATCGGTGGTTCCTCGCGGCGATGGACATTCCAGGATGCCACGATTGCCTCAGTGCCTGAGCGGCACACGCCGGTCTTGCCTGCGATGCGGTTGCAGCGACAATTCTGCGGGCAGATGGTACACTGGCGCAGCACTTCCCACGCCGCGGCAGCGCGTTCCGCCAGTTCGCCCGTTTCATATAGTTGAAGATAGCTTGGATAGAGCATGGAAGTCATACCTCTAGTGTTAGCAAACGTTTCGGCGTTTCGATCAATATTGTATCCAATTCTTGCTGGGAGACGCCCACATGTCGTAAGCGCGGCACAATATTGCGCAGCAAATGATCCCAGCCCCAACCTCCATAGCGATGAAATTGGATGCGGGTACAGATATCGTGCGCCAGTGTCACCTGCGCCCCGTAGCCTTTTTCCAGCAGGCGCAGCAAGCACTCGATGCGCTCGGTATCGCGTGGCTCCTGCGCGAAACTACGATCAAAATAGGTCTCTGAACCAAAAGTATCGAACGAGAGGACAGCGCCTCGTTCGGCTATGCGCGCGTGCCATGGCGGCTCGACCAGTTCGTCACAATGGCTGATAGCGACCCTGGTCAGGTCCGCGCCCTCTTCTTCCAGGATGTCCAGGATGCGCAGGTGTTCGTGTCCCCAGATGAGAGGGTGAACGTTGATGCTAGCCCCCGTTCGACGCTGCACGCGAGCCGCCGCCCGCAGCTGGCGTTCCTCGAATGGATAGATGGGAGAACTCGTTCCTAATTCCCCCATCAAACCCGCGCGTATCGTTGTACCATACATGCCCTCACCGAGCCAGCTCAGGAAATCATTGGCGATTTCCTCAGTGCTGCGCTCATGCAGGGATTCCGGGAGCAAAGGCTGCCGGTAATAGCCACATCCCGCTACTATATGGATGCCGGTACGTTCAGAGACACGGCAAAGCGCCTCCGGGTCGGGCTTAATACCGACGGTGGTCATATCGATGAGACTGTTCCCACCTGCATCCTTGTAATAGCGCAGTTCGCGTATGCTCAACTCGGAATCGTCGATCAACAGGTTGGGCCGCGAATCATACGGATTGCGGAGCAACTCGCCCAGATTTTCCAGAGTTGGCTCCTGATCGACCAGATGTGCGCGCTCCGCGGGCGGATCATCCCACAAACCGCGCAGGTCGATTAGCACATGCTCGTGACCCAGCGTAATGCCCAGTGCATCAGGAGCAATTGGGCCTAGCACCGTTCTGATGATCGAGTCGTTCCTGCCTTTGTCCGTTTGAGACATAACGCGAACCTTATTCCACAAGCATCACTGACAACTACGACCTGGGCCACTTGAAGCCGCGCTGCGATGGCCTTGGAACGGCTGCCCCGGCACCGGAGCTACCCTTCTTGTCCCTGCTTTTTCTGGTACGCGCGACCTGGCTCGCTTTACGGGCGGGCGGTTTTGCAGTTGTAGCAGCTTTAGGTTGTGCGCTCTTTTTAGGAGGTGTTCCTGGTACCGCTTTCACCCGTTTGCGAGGAACCTCTTCTCGCGCTACCTCGGGTGGTGTCCTTTTTGGCTGGACATGAGATACCAGGGCGCCCGTTTCCTGTGATACATCCGTCCAGAATTCCGCGTTTTTGCGCTGGACGCGTCGTGGTCCTTTCAGGACGCGCCCATCAGGAAGGCGTGTCACATGCCGCTCTTCCGTCTGCTCCGTATTGTCTTTATACGGTCGCTGCTGTTCGGCACGATGCCTGGGAGCCTGAGAGGTGTTGAAGGACTCGTAATCGCCTTCATACAGCTCGTCTTCCGGTGTAGCCTCGTTGGTATAGCGGCGAGGCTGCCGCGCGTAATGTTCGCGCGGTCCCTGCGGGCGGCTCTGCCAGCGTGGATTGTGAGCATTGCGCCGCGAATCGCCATGCTCAGGCCGGTAATTTCGATCATACCTATCGTAACTACGTGGCGAGCGGTCATTACGGTCAAACTCTCTGCGCTGCCGGTTAGCGCCGGGATAGCCTCGTTGCGCGTAGTCCCTGCTATGGTCCCGGTCGCGCGAGTTGGGCCGGTCATCGGCGTACTGGGCATGCTCGCGGTAATCGCGGCGCTCGCCGCGTTCTCCCTGCCTGCCTGTCCTGTCCTGGTGACCGCGGCGTTCGCCATAACGTGGCTCGTCAAAATTGCGCCTGCCAGAGTCGTAGGAGCGAGAACGGGGACCGCGATTGCTTTCGGGAGCGCGGTCATCGTGCCGGTAATTGCCCTGGCGGTTTTCATATGGCCGGTGGCCATTCGTGTTGCGACCATATTGAGCGGGGGAACGATCCAATTGCCGGTCGGGCCGCCCGTAATCGCGGCCCGGTTGCCCGGCGTTGTCGTTGTTTCTACTGCGTGGGCGGTAGTCCGCATGATTTTGTTGTGCCCCAGTCTCCCATCCACGATCTACCGCGCTGCGATTGAGTCGAGGTCGAGCAGGACGAGGAGACCGCTCATCTCCGTACCTGCCTGAGGAATAATTGCGAGAGGACGGTCGCACGTCGTCTCGCCTCTGCTTCTTGAAATCTCTGGTCATGTGTCCTTTCCAAATTGGGCGAATAAAGGATAGAGGTAGGTATACTTTTGCGAGGAGGACGTGTAGACGTGATCTGCTCCCTATCAACATCCGTCGGTCATTCTGCACCCGCTCCTGATTATAGCGCACGTCGATACACGAGATTAGATGGCATGAATGGAAATTGTGCGCCGGGTATAGTATAGCACACTGTCCAGGGCCTGTCTAATAATAATTGCTTAGAAAATGCTTACTGGGTCGGCGTTGGTTGTGGTGTGGGAACCGCTCCCTCATGTAATGGCACACCCGTGTAATTCAACACTCCACTGCCGTACATGGCAAGCCTCTGCTGCAGTAACTCATCCGGCAGCAGTGGCCGTAGCATGACCTGGTAGTAGAGCCCGTTTTCCTGGAAATCTTCCTCTTGCTGGCCGTTAAGAAGTCTGGAAATTGCCTGGCGCTGCTGCGCGTTCAGCAGTATGGCAGTGTGGGGTACTGTATAGGTCAGACATCCCGTATCGGCGTTGGGACTGGTAATATCTTGCGGAATGATGCCGCATTCAAATGTGGCCGCCTGGTAGAGGGTAAAATCATTCAATGACCAGGTAGGAATATTCTGTGTCAGGTTGGGGTTGAAGTCCTGGTGAACAAGCAGCGCGCTATCCTGGCTGGTGTAGGGATGCAATGGTCCTTGCACGGCATTTTGAATGCTGGTAAGCGCGCTACCCAGGCTCTTATAATCTGCCAGGGCCTGGGCGCTCTCACTCTCCGGCAGATTTCCGAATGGGCCATAGATATATTGATATTGCTTCCCATTGACAGACAATAGAAGCACAGTCGCGTTCTGATCGGGTATATCGTAAAACGTCTGCTGGCTTAATTTGAGTAAGCTATCACTATCCACCAGCGTATGCAGCAGTTGCTGTAATGATGTAGTACCTATTTTGCCCTCCTGCATCTGCAAGCCGGGACCCAGAATGAATGTGCCATCGCCATAGATACTGATATCAGGGCTCATCTCAAGCGACCCAAGATTGCCGCCTCCATAAAATGTGCGAATGAGCACGTCTTGCGGATTGGTGCTGTAGGTGATGGTTCCATTGGCGCCCGTCGATAAAGAGGCTTTCTGACCTGTGCTGCTTGACGAGGAGGAACTGGAGCCAAGATCACAGGCTGTAAAGAGCATCGCGAAGATGCAGGAGAGCATGAGAAGACAACCGAACCTGGGAAGTGTAAAGTACCTGGAACGAAACGACGAGGCAGGAACGCCAGGTATTGCGCCTTGCGGGGCAACAGGGTGAGGTCGTTTGAAGTAGCCAGGACCCATCGAAGAACTCCTTTAATAGATTTCCTGCTAAATCTATTGTAGCAGGTGAGCAGGCGAATTAAAAAGAGGGTTGGTATACCGGTCTACGGCATAGCAACCCTCTTCTCGTCGTTTCGTACAGCACGATTGATTGCCTACATCATCGTAGCCATGACGCCCTCGTGCTCAGGAGCGGCATCTTCCATACCCTCGACAACACCACTGGCGATGTTCTTCTTGCCTTTCAGCGCAATCTCCTTGATGAAGAAGACCGAGATGAGGCCGAGGATCATAATGACCAGGCTCAGTACGAAGACGTTGTGAATGCCCTGCGCCAGACCGATTCTCACTGCCTCGATCACCTGGTTGAGCAGCGCCACGGCCTGAGGACCACCCTTAGCAGCCGCGGACTGCATCTGCGATAATGCATCGGGCGATAACAAGATCTGCGGGTTGTTAAAAGCGGCCAGGAATTTTGCCGGGATAGCCTGCTTGACCGTCGCGGGCAGCGCGTTCTGGAACGCTGGCAGGTAGGCCGAGGTCATGACCGAACCCATGGCAGCGAGACCAATCGTGCCGCCGATCTGCCGGAAGAAGACCAGCGCCGAGGTCGCCTGTCCGATCTTCTTCGGCAGGGCGTTCTGCACAATCAGCGTATAGAGTGCCATACCAAAGCCCATGCCGAAACCGAGTACAAGCATAGCGATCAGTACGTCCGTGTTGGTCGAATGCACGTCCAGGCGTACCATCATATAGGTGCCGATGACGCTCACCGCCATGCCGAAGATCGCAATCCACTTGTATTTGCCCAATCGCGAAACCAGTTGGCCGGAAATGACGCTGCCTACAATCGAAGTCAGCATCAAAGGCGTCAGGATCAGGCCGCTGCTGGTGGCTGAACTACCCACCACGCCCTGCACGAAGAGCGGGATGAAGAAGATGCTGCCGAATAGTCCCATACCAAAGATGATCGTTACCACAGTTGAGACGCTGAAAATGCTATTTTTGAACAGGCTCGGCTCGATAATCGGTTGCCCACCGCGCCTCTCCAGCCAAGCCTGGTAGACGACGAAGATGGTCAGGACAATCGCGGAACCTGCGAACAGGCCGATAATCTGCGGCGAAAGCCAGGCATATTGCGTGCCCGCCCACGTGAAGCCGAGGAGCAGCGGGACGGTTCCCAACACGAGCAGTGCCGCACCCGTGTAATCAATCGAGATCTGCTTCGCTTTGCCACGCAATGTGGGCATCAGGAAGATCAGAACCAGCAAAGCTACCAGGCCGATGGGCACGTTGACGTAGAAGACCCAGCGCCAGGTCGAGTTCTGGGTAATCCAGCCACCAAGCGTCGGGCCGACAATCGCCGACAGCCCCCAGACACCGCCGGTTACGCCCTGCCACTTGCCGCGCTCGCGAGGAGTGAACAGGTCGCCGACAATGGCGATGGCAATCGGCATCAGAGCGCCCGCGCCGATACCCTGGAAGGCGCGGAACGCAATCAACTCGTTCATCGATTGGGAAGCGCCCGAAAGCGCTGAACCGATCAGGAAGATGACGACGCCAAACAGGAAAATGGGTTTGCGACCAACCAGATCAGAGAGTTTGCCATAGATCGGTACGACGACAGTTGAAGTAAGCAGGTAAGCCGTTGAAACCCAGGTATAGCGATCAAAGCCTTGCAGGTCGGCGATGACTCGCGGCATGGCCGTCGAGACAATCGTTTGATCCAGCGAGGCGAGCAGCATGACCATCAGCACACCTAGCATGGTCAGCAGCGTATCGCGCCTGGAATAGAGCGGCGCTTCATATTCTTCTACTTGCTTTGCGCTATTTGATGTCAGAGCCAGGGCATCAGATTGCGCTGATGAATTTTTCATAAGTAAGTAATCTCCTTAGACAGTAATTCCTTTAAAGTAGATGCGAGCAAGGTGTTTGGCCAGTTCATTGGCCGGGATATGCTCCTCATTCAATAAGCGTGAATAACTTCTTGGCGACATGAAACTGAAAAATGTGCTGAGCATAACAGCCGTTGGGATCGAGCTATCGAACTCGCCCGCCGCCTTCCCCTCTTCAAACAATGCGGTCATGTCAGCGGCGATTTCCTCCCATAAATCGCGCACGCAGGCTTTCCTTTCTAGAATATTCTGTTTGAGTTCGGCAAAATTGGAGATCGAATAGAACAGTTGCATGCGCCTTGTGAAGAGGCTGCCATACAATTGTTCAAGGATAATTTCGGCCTTTGCACGCGGCGTCAAAGAGGATGAGGCAAGCGTTGTTTTGATCAATTGCAGCAGCTTCTCCATATCGCGCTGAAAGATCGCGACAACCAGGTCCTCTTTGCTGGGGAAGTGCAGGTACACGGTCCCCTTGGCGATCCCCACGCGAGCGGCGATCTCATCTATTGACGTTTCATAATAGCCCTTGTCCATTAATACTTCTTCCGCCTCCTTGAGAATAAGCTCTTCGCGTTCCTGGCGTTGCTTCTCTTTAAGCGAGCGGTGTGCGGTAACGGGTTGCATCATTGCGCCTCCGTAATCTTCTATCTTTGACCGGGACGATAATCTCTGACAATAATAACAAAGTTTGAACGATAAGTATTCTATTTGACTTATCAGTCATAATTTTACATGGAAGTCAGAGAAAAGTCAAGAGGTTGGAACATTCGGCCAGCGATCTGCCGCCCGCTTCTATATCGCTGTCGCGCCCAAACTTCCCCCTGACCTCACTACTACTGTCGATGAAGTCAATGGCGCGCCTGCGCTACTTGGCTGGGTAGGGCCACAGCTGGAATGGGTCATGACGCTCGATGTTGTGGATGAGCATATACAGGGCTTGCGCCTGGTTATGAATCCCGATAAGCTCGCTTTTATCCGGCGACAACTGGAAGAACGGCAATGTTAGCCCAAAGTATCGACCATCTCATCATCCAGCTTTTCGAGATCCTCGAAATTGCGGTTGTACAGGCGCGCGTAGAGGCCATCCAGGGCCAGTAGTTCTTGATGCGTGCCTCGTTCGACGATGCGGCCCTCGTTCAGCACCAGAATCTGGTCGGCGCGTTCGACGGTCGTGAGGCGGTGGGCCACGACAATGGTGGTGCGTCCCTGCATCAGGCGGTTGAGCGCGTCCTGAACCAGGGCCTCGGATTCGTTATCCAGCGAGGAGGTAGCTTCATCGAGTAAGAGGACGCGCGGGTTGTGCAGCAGGGCACGGGCGATGGCGATGCGCTGTCTCTGACCTGCCGAGAGCTTGACACCCCGCTCGCCTACCTTCGTTTGCATACCTTCAGGCAAATTGTCGATGAAGCCCATGGCATTAGCTGCCCTGGCTGCCGCGCGAATCTCCTCATCCGTAGCGTCGAGGCGGCCATAACGAATATTCTCGGCAATCGAATCGCCGAAGAGTACCGGTTCCTGCGGCACGATGGCAACCTGCTCGCGCAAAGAGCGTACCAGCACCGAGCGAATATCATAGCCATCTATGCGAATTGTCCCATGTTGTATTTCATATAGCCGTAATACAAGCGCCAATGTGGTTGTCTTGCCCGCCCCGCTTGGCCCGATCAGGGCAACGACCTGCCCTGGCTTTGCTTCGAAAGTGACATCGTGTAGTACCTGGACAGGAGTTGATGTCGCATGGTCTTGCTCATCCGCATTGCCGGCGGAATTCAAGAGTAGGGGATAGGTAAAGGATACCTTTTCAAAGGTAATATGGCCGCTGGCAGGGGGCAGAGGTGGCGCGGAAGCGTCATCGATGGCAAGTTCCACCGGCTCATCCATCAGGGCGAAGACGCGCTCCGAGGCTCCCATTGCGGCCTGAATCTGAGCATAGAGGCCGCTCAGTGATAGTAGTGGCCCTACCAGCATGAACAGGTAGAACAGGAATGCGATAAGGTCGCCGATGGTCAGGCGCCCGGCCAGCACTTCGCGCCCGCCCACCCACAGGACAATGGCGAGCGCGACAAAGCCGATGAACTGGTTGATCGGTCCTAGCAGGGATTGTGCTACGGCACGGTTCAATGCCTTGCGCAAGGATTGCCCCATGCGCGTATTGAAGCGCTGTTCCTCGTAATCCTCGCGCGCGAACGCTTTGACGACACGCTGCGCGGAAAGCGCCTCTTCAAGCACGATTCCGGCATCGCCCAGGCCTTCCTGCACGCCTCTTGTCGTCGTGCGGATACGCCGTCCCAGAACGGAGAGAGCAAGACCGGTCAGAGGCCCAACCACCAGGATTACCAGGCTGATGCGCCAGTTGATGAGTATGACAATAATGACGCTGCCAATCAGTGTTACCACCTGCGAAACAATTGGCAGGATATTGTTGGTCAGCGAAGTTTGCAGAACCGTCACATCGTTCGTGACCCGGCTCATCAATTCTCCTGTGCGCCTATGGTCAAAGAAGCTCATCGGCAGGCGCTGTAAATGCTTGAATAGTTTTGTGCGCAGATCGAATGAGAGCCGCTCTCCCAGTGAGGTAATGAGATAGCTCTGCACTGCTTCCAACAACGATTGTACGAGAAAAACTCCCAGCAGCACCACGACCACTATGTTCAACAGCCGCTCGTTATGCTGTACCAGGATAGAATTCAGCAGCGTGCGAATGACGAGTGGAAAGAGCAATCCCAGGCCGGTCGTTATCACCAGCAGGAACGAGGCCGCGATTAATGCCCACCAGTACGGCCTCAAGAGGGACAGGATGCGGCGCAACGGAACGTTGATTCTGGTTCTGGTCCTGTGCGAGGGAAACGACGTATTGGAAAGAGGGGCAGGCTCTTCCTGCCGTTCGCGGGTTGCTTCGGCCACGGCTGGTCCTTTCGTTATGATGGCCTCTATCAAAAAAAGTAGTGCTTTCTTTCTTACGATGTAAGGCCCACCGGGGTTGCTAAAACTGGAGATTGACAAGAGATTCAGAATCGTTTCTATGTTTTAAGGGCGCTTGAACTCTATGACGCCACAAATTTAGATTTTAGGGATACGCTTATCATTGCCTCAATGGAGCAGGAGCATTCACAAATTCTTTACTCGTATGCAACTGGGTTTGATCGTATCAAAGGAATCGCACGGCAGGAATCCTAATCGTCGCACCCATCCTCGCCACAACAGCACACCTCCCCCGTTCGCGCTTCATGCAGCGCCTCGCGTCCCTCGCGCACAATGAAGTAGACCAGGACAAGCGCGGCCAGAGCGTCGGCCCACCATAGGCCGAAGAACGCATTGAGCAGCAAACCGGCTAACAGCGTAAAGGACATGTAGGCGCAGGTGATGCTGCACATGGCGTCAGCTTTGAGGGCCGCACTGTTGATATGCTTCGCCACGCGCAGTTTCCCTTGCCAGAGCAACGGCATGATGATGGCGGCTGCGCCGGCCAGGCCAGTGCCCCACCAGGAGACCTGGGGCCGGCTTTGCGTGAATAGCGCAAATGCGCTGCTGGCGACAATGTAGAGGGCGAGTGCGAAGAGCGCGAAGGAGGTGATCCAGGCGGCACGGCGCTCTGCATGTTCGATGGCTTCGGTCGAGCCGCCGCGCTGCTCAACCAGCAGGCGCCATAACAGGACGCTACCAGCGAGGAGTTCGATGATGCTATCGAGGCCAAACCCTTCCAGAGAGACGCTATGTGCTAGAAAGCCTGCTGTGATGGCGATGCCGGCCTCGATAACCATCCAGGAGAGGGAGATCAATTCGATCCGGATGCCGAGTCGCACCTGGCCCGCGTATCCTAGAGCTTGTAATTGCGTGTTATCGGAAGCTGCTGGCGCCTGCTGGACCATTACGAAGCCTCTTTCTGTTGCCGGAGAGGCCGCGAGGAGATGCTCTGCTGTGCCTCTGCATCGTGTGAATGGCCATTGCACCTGTCTTTTGCCGCCTCCATGTGGCAATAGAGTCCATCCATTTCGCAGCATTTCCCCTCATGGTCATCGCATTCGAACTGAATCGTGGTATGCGTGATGTGATATTTTTCGCTCAGCATATTGTTCAGGGATTGCAGGATGGGAGCGCTACCGCTGGGCGGCAAATCCTTGATGAGGGCATGGCACGAGAGCGCGTTCATATTGTTGGTGATGCTCCATACATGCAGATCATGCACATCCTTCACGCCATCGATATTCACCATGTCATCGACCAGGTCCGGCATGCAGATATTCTTTGGCACCGACTCCATCAGAATATCGATGGTTTCGCGTAAGATGTGCCAGGCTCCTATACCGATCAACGCGGCGATGCCAACCGACAGGATAGGGTCAACAATCGTCCAACCGGTTAGAAGAATAATGATACCCGCCACAATAACGCCTGCCGAAGCCCCCACGTCGCCAAAGACGTGCAGGGCAGCGGCACGAGCATTCAGGTTATCGCTCTCTTTACGCAGGCCAAAGCCAATGAAGAGATTGACGGCGATGCCGAGGCCGGCGGCAAGAAACATAATCAGGGGTTGGACAGGCTCAGGATGCTGGAAGCGCTGGATGGCTTCCCACAAGATGGCGAGCGCGATGACGATGAGCGTCATGGCATTGACGAAAGCCGCGAGAATGCCGACGCGGTGATAGCCAAACGTTTTGCGCGCGTTGGCAGGGCGTTCCGCCTGTACCGTGGCAAACCAGGCCAGGCCGAGCGCGAAGATGTCGGTAACGACGTGACCGGCATCAGAGAGCAGAGCCAGCGAATTGGCGAAAAAGCCCCCAATTAACTCAGCCGCCAGTATCAGAATGGTCAGGAAAAAGGCTATGCGCAATGTCTGCCTGGCCATGCCATGCGCATGGTCATGAGCGTGATTATGTCCAGCATGCTCGTTCATGCTGCTCATATTATCACCGCCTCTCCCTTCGCGCGGGCGGCCGATTCACTGGTATGAGACAGGCCCAATTCGAACAACTGGCGAATATGGTCATCGACCAGCCGGTAATAGACTACACGGCCGACTTTGCGCATGGCAACAATATGGTGGCTGCGCAAGACGCGCAGTTGATGCGAGATAGTTGTGTCATCGCGGCCCAGCCCCGTAGCGAGGTCGCACACACATAATTCACCGGTAGGCGAGCTCAATAAGGCATAGACCACCTGCAGGCGTGTGGGATCACTCAACACCGCGAAGAGGGATGCGACCCGCATAGCAGTACCGGTTGGCAGTAGATTGCGCCGCACCGCCACGACATGTTCAGGGTGTATGCAGCGGTCCTGGCACACATCTTCATGTTCATTATCAGAAGCCGAGACCTCAATAGGAAGCTCTAAAGGCCGGGATGTCATATTTCCTCATTCATCCATTCTATGAATATCTGTACATTCATGCAACTATTCTAATTGTAATATAGCATTTTGGCGCTGCCTTTGCAAGGATTACCTGAACAGGTACATGGCCCCAGGCTCGGTAAAGAAGAGCGTGCAAACGTGGGATGCTCTCAGTGTGGGTCTCTATACTTCTCGTGGATGGCCGCCGTCTCCCAGGAGGCGATGTTTCTGGAGGAATGCCGGTTGTACAGATATTGCAAGTATAGCCTGATTTAAAAGACACGATTGCATCGAATCATCGCCGGTGATACACTAAAGCGTGTCTATTTCAACTCAACTCGCGACTACAACCAATATCTGGTGGCGACAGCTACGGCTGCGCCTGGCTATACTCTATCTGATCGCTGCCTGCCTTCTGCTGGTATTAAGCGCGATGGGGCACGCGCGCATATTGAGCCAGAACGGAGAGACCTTTGGCGGGTTTTTCTGGGGCATCGATACAGATGGGCAGGTTGATATTGTCTCCGTTCCATTGCAACTTCCCCTGCTAGATGCTTCGCCCGCCTCCCTTACGGGTACCGATCATCTTGTGGGAGTCAATGGCAAGAATATTTCCGCCTTATCTGATGTTTATGCGCACACACAGCCGGGTAAGCCGATTACGTATACTGTCGAACAGAATGGCAAACTGGTTCAGTTTACCAGGCCAGCCGTGACCTTTACCTGGCAGATGTGGCTGCAGAATTATGGCCTGGCGCTCTTTGCGGGCATCAGCTGGCTCGTGGTAGGTGGCCTCCTGCTGGCCACAGCGAAGGAATGGACGGGAGCAGTCGAGGGTATCACATTATTACCTCCTGCCATGCTCTTCTTGCTCTACAGCCATTGGGGCAATGTGCAGCAGGCATATGCGCCAGATGCCGTTTTCCAGTTATTGTGGGCGCCATCGTTCGCGCTGCTGGGGGCGGCGTTCATTCACCTGAGCCTGACATACCGGCCGGAGGCTTTGAGTAGCCATCGCAGGCCCAGCCTCAAAATTGATGGCCTGCCCTACCTGCCATTAATAGCTCTTGTTGCATACGATCTCGGTACATATTTCATTCGGGGCAGCGTGCCAACCCGCGTTCAATTCATCATTACGCTCAGTTACGCGGTGCTTGGGGGAGGGTTGAGCCTCATCATTGGAATCTGGTCGCTGGTGCGTACCAGCCATTTGCTGCCTCGGACAAACATTCCAGAAAATGTTCGTCGCCGCCTCGGTGACCTCTTGACATTGTGGATTGGCGGAGTCGGATTGGGCTTCTGCCTGGGTATCCTGCCTATTCTGCTCACGGGTAAGCCCCTATTGCCGCTGGAAATCTTCTATGTGCTGGCCACCGTCTATCCCTTGATCCTCTGGTATGCCATACGCGCGCTGCGTTTGATCGAACGCCTGGAAATGACGCTCGCGCAGCGTGAGGAAGCCTTGCGTGAGCAACACAAAACAGAGGTTGAACTGCGCCAGGCGAATATGGAGCTACAACGCGCAACCTCGCTATTGCTGCATGCCGATGCGCACCTGCGCTCGCTGCTCTCTCAACGCATACACGATCAACCCAAGCAGCAGGCTCTGCGCATCCGCTCGCTGTTAGGACATTGGCAGCACAAATTGAAGGTGGAAGCGGAGCGTGATCCCTATGTGAAAAGCCTGGTGCAGCCTGTCATCGAGGCGCTGGGGAAGGTGCGCAAGATTAGCGAGGAGCTGGAAGGCGACCTGCGCGGATTACAATTGCTGGTGGAAGACGCGTACCAGCGCCGCAGTTTAGGTTTGAAATTGCACCTGGAGAAGCTGATTCGCGAAGACCTGCCCTCGCTGCATCCTGAATCGCAGTTGAAAGTGCAGTCAGACCTGTGGGCACTGGACGAGTTGAACGCGGACTTTGAGCAGACCGCCGAGGGAGAAAAGATCGCCGAGGCTATCTCGTATACGGTGACGCAGGCGCTGCTTAACGTATATAATCACGCCGGGGCAAGCTACGCGACCGTGCGCACAGTACGCTCTCAGGATGCCCTTGAGGTATATATTATCGATGATGGGCGCGGCTTCGATACAAGCGCGATTTCCCCTGAGAAAACAAGCCTGTTCAAGGCGCAATTAAAGGCGCGCGAGGCGGGTGGCACGCTTCTTATTCGCTCCATCCCTCGCCCGCAGGCGCAGCACGGCACGACGGTTATCCTGCGTTTGCCTTTAAGGGAGGTTGAGCGCTCGAAACTTTCCGGGTCCTTGTCGCCATCGATGGTAGAAGAGCGGTGAGATTACTCTGGTCGCAACCCTGCGTACGCCTCGTATGCGTGAGCAAGAAGCACTCTTCTGCCAGGATCGCTGGGCGCGCCATCGATGGCGAAGAAGTTATAGAGTTCGCTGACCAGGTTCTCAAGTGGCCCCATATTTGGTTTTCCCTTGCTGTTGAGAAAGCCCATACGCAGCGCGATTTCGTCATTGCTCAGCCCTGTGGCGATGAGTGAGGCGCATTCTTCCTGGCGCGGCGTCAGGCGCTGGCCACGCAGCTTTTTCAGCAGGTAATTGAGCACTTCTGGATCGATGAATGTCTCGTGACGACGCACCACGATACTAGCGATATGCTCGAGGTAGTCAGGCTCCATATTGCTGAAGAGCGCGTAGCCATGCAGTCCCTGCTGTTTGCCGCCCGCGCGCTTTGGCGTGCCGCGCCTGGTATATTCGCGCCGGAAAACCTCAGCCGCCAGCGTCCAACTCGGGTCCTGCGTGTAGATGACAACACGTAGCCCGGAGGCACTCTCCAGCAGAGCGCGTCCCAATTCCACGCCGTTCTCAAGACCCAGTCGCAGGTCGGAGAGCACCAGCCAGCCGCTCAACGCAGGATTGCGAGAATTTTCCTTGCTGGCAGTCTCGACCAGTTGCATGGCGCTGGCAGCGTTACCTGCCTGGGCATGCAGGCGTAATTGTGGCGTCTCTGCCACAAAATCGCACACCCCACGTCGCTTGACGGGCGTATCATCAATGACTATGACAGGAATATCATTGTCTTGCATAATTGATAGTATATCACGGCTCTCCTAACCTGCCACAGCTATCACGAGAATACCCGCGAAAATAAAAGCGGCTCCGATCACACGTATCACTCCAAACTCTTCTCCCAGCAAGCGCCATCCTAGAAAAGCTCCAATGACCACACTGACCTCGCGAACAGAACCAGCATAGCTCACCTGCGAAATTGAATAAGCCAGCAATACGAGCATATAGCTCAAGAGGCTCAGGATGCCCACCAGGATGATGCGCGGCCAGTTTGCCCGCCATTCCGCGATAACGGCCTGCCCCCCATAACGCACTACTACAGTTGGAGCAATAAGAAAGCTCGTCAGTCCCATCACCAGCACGGTGTAAGGCAGCGGCGCAACCTGCTGGACTGCCGCTCCGTCGATAGCCGAATAGATAGAGATGCAGCAGGCAACGCCGAGCGCAAGGATGAGCGCGCTGCTGCTCAGTGCTGATCCCTTTCGCAATGAGTGTAATGTCCACCACGATTTGCCACCCACAATGATCAGACCGCACACCAGGATACCTATGCCGATCAAGCCATACAGGCGCGGTCGCTCCCCAAGAAACAGGACGGCCAAGACGGTCAGCAATACAGGCGCGGTACCACGTGCCATGGGATAGACAAGCGAGAAATCGCCGTTCGCATAGGCCCGTATCAGCACGACAAAGTAGGTGGACTCAAAAATGGCGCTGGAGATAACATAGGGCCATATGCGTAGGGGAAAGGATATGACCTGCGCAAGCAAGGGCGCGAAGCAGATCGCCCCAACCAGCAGCGCGCACGCCGTGAAAATCTGCTTTTCCCTGGCACGCTTGACCAGCAGATTCCACGTCGCGTGCAATACAGCCGCTGTGAGCAATAGACCTAATGCTGCTGGAGGCATAAAATTTCCCGTTCCATGTTTTAGTAGGAACCATCGTTAACCATCAGTAACTACTTTAACATCATCACGGGTCATTGGGGAATAGGTTCTCTTCTAGCATTTGCCCCCTCCAACGTGGTACAGTAAGAAGAGAGATACATTCAGCCAGACTAGCAAGGAGCACATCGTGGCCGGAAAATTCAATCGTGGCAATCAGAATCGTAGAAAGGCCCCTATTCTTGGGCAGAGCCACAGCCTCTCTGACCTGGAAGGGCAGATGATCCAGCAGATGATTCGCGAGCAGCAGAACTCGGCACGTGAACTATATATTCCTCAAGAAGACCTGGCGCAGGAGGCGACTACACACATGACTCCCGAAGCCGAACAGGTAGTCGCGGATAGCCGCGTACGCGTCATCTTGTCGATGTTCAATCGTGATTATCTCTATGGTCAGGGGCGTTTCGACGAATACCAGGGCGGCCTGCTGCTGAAGTGGGGTGATGGTTATTCGCGCAAACATATCTGGGTCAGCGTGGAGGATGGCAACCTGCTCTTCGAGACCAGTCACGCCCGAAAATGCAACAAACCCTACTGTACCGGTACGCACCACGTATTGACGCGCGACCTCTATACCAATATCGATATCGTTAACGAAGAACTGGGCGAGCTATTCCGCCGGCCAGTTCACGAATCGCCGGAAGATTAGGGCCAGGCAGCTATGACAACGCATATTCTTGCGCTGGAAAAGGATCTTTTCTTCGCCGTGAAGATGCGCGATACGCTGCGTCATCACGGGATGGACGTAAAAACAGTGCGCTCGCTTGCCGCTTTCGAGGAGGGACTGGCGGCAGGCGGAGATGCAAAGCCCGCGCTGGTGATCGTGAATATCGCTATCCAGGGTGTTGACTGGGAAGCGGCTATTCGCCAGGCCCGTGCCTCCGGCTATCCCGTGCTGGCTTTTGGTTCGCATATGGATTTAGAGGCACGCGCAAAAGCTCTCCAGGCGGGGGCCGGGCGTGTCGTCGCAAATTCTAAGTTTACCAGCGATATGCCGGGGTTGGTGCAGCGCATGATCGGCGAACCGGCAGCATCATCTTTCGATGACGCGGAAGATACCGCACAAAGTTAATGGCTCAGCACTCCTCGCATGAAACGATAGCCCCAGGGAATAAGCAAGAGTCCTTGCCCTGGTGAGCGCTTTTGATATGGCATTGTTTGATGCCGGTAGGTCCAACGGTTGCGAAGAAAATCTTTGTGAGAACGCAGTGAGGGGTGCGGTAGAGGCCGCATTTGGTGGTAACGCGGGCGATATGCAATGCGTCTGCTCATCCAATCTCCTTATGATTGACAGAACAACCGGCAAGACAAAAAGAGGTCTTCCCTACGATATATTACGTAGGAAAGACCGTATTATTCTCAGGCATCCATCTATCGATGCAGCGGTTCAGCATGCTGTGATGAATTAATGACCGCAGGCGCAGCCGCGTGCTTCGCCGCCGCCATCAGCAGTTCTGAAGGAATGTCCGCATCCGCAACTGGAGACAGCATTGGGATTATTGACGGTAAAGCCGGCGCCCATCAAGCTATCGACATAGTCAACTTCGCTGCCGCTAATATAGCCCAGGCTCATTTCATCGATCAGCACATTGAAATCGCCCTGGGAGATGATGGTATCGCCTTCCTGTTGTTCGTCAAGGGTCATACCGTACTGGAGACCAGAACACCCACCACCTGCGACGAAGATACGCAGGCCAAGGCTTGGATCATTCTCCTGTTGTAGCAATTCGCGTACTTTGTTCGCTGCGACAGCCGTCAGGGTTACGACGCTTGTCTCAACCGCAGATTGCGGGGTTTGCTCGATCATGTTTTTTGCCTCTCTAATACATTTGCGCTTGATATTTTCAGGTTTGGCTGCTATACTACCCCAACAAAGGAACCACCAGGAGCCGGACCTTCTCCCGAACCCGTCGGGGATTGGAACCACCAGTATTATACACTCCAAAAAGTGAAGCGTCAAGGCTCCTGGCACTCAATACTTCACAAAATGAAGTGGAGACAGGGAGGCATCAAAAGAACAGGCATCCAGGGCGACCGCCAGGGTACTTTCTGTCTAAGGCCCGAAACGCTGCTGCACGCGAATGACGTTCGCAAGCAGATCAGGCACGTCAGGACCGGAACCGAAGAGTTTTTCGGTGCGCCGCTCCTTGCCTGCTGCGATACGGGTGATGGCGTTGGATGCCGACCAGCCCTGCGCCAGCAGGTGCGCGCCCAGGCCACTGATAATAGGAGTCGCAAAGGAGGTTCCGCTCCAGTCA
This sequence comes from Ktedonobacteraceae bacterium, assembly GCA_035294305.1. Classification (GTDB taxonomy): domain Bacteria; phylum Chloroflexota; class Ktedonobacteria; order Ktedonobacterales; family Ktedonobacteraceae; genus DASRBN01. The sequence continues at coordinate 336,854 of DATGLD010000030.1, forward strand.
GCCCAGCCGGATATATTTTGCTCGCCTTGCGGGAAAGTCGGCGCGATATAGATTCCCCGTACCGCATCAGGGAAACCGCTCGTATCCATTGTGCCAGAGTTATCGCCGCCGAAAGTAGCAACGCCCGCATTAACCGGAGGCAGGCAGGCCAGATTTGCGAATTGTGACGGCATGAAGCGGCTGTTGACCGCGGTTACACTGAGTACCGTATCGAAACGCGCCGGCGTGCGTGGAGGGCGTGGTTTCTGTCCCTGCTTTATAAAAGGTGCTGAATCGTTGCCTGCCGCTGCTACAACCAGCGTGCCGTGAGCATACAGGCTTTCGAAGAGCAGGCGCAGGCCCTCCTCGATATGAGTGATGACGCGGAAGGCCCCGGCAAGCTGCGTAGTGGGCCACTGCCGGTGATCGAACCAGACGTATGGGAGCCGGCGGATATCGGGCATGACAGTCAGGCTCAGGTTGATAACGAGGCGATGAATTGCGCCGGATACCATATCCAGTTCCAGGTCCGTCAGTGCGGCGAAGAGGTTGTACAGGTCGCACCCGCCAAAATCGTTCAGTATGCGAATAAGGCGAATTCGCGCGCCGGGTGCGATATCACGAATAAGCCCGGCGACGAATATTCCATGGTCCGGCATAAAGTAGTAGCGCGCTTCACCGTTGTTTGCGCGACCGGTGCGCACTTCGTTGGTGACCGGATAGCGATCATATTCAATTTCGAAGGCGCCATTTTCGCTACGCAAATCGGTGGCGATACGCTGCAATAACGCATTCCGGCGGAATTCTGGTCGTGCGGCGGCGTTGAGAATTCTATCGGGAGGATAGGCGGTATCAAGTACGGCAACGGTTACATCTTCGGCTCCGTTGGGATCCAGGAGTAGGCCCTGGTCGACGAACGAGGTGTGCCAACCGAGTGGAACGCCGCCGGAAGCCGGGATATCGACTCTTGGCGCCGGGCGAGGAGGAGCGGCGGGCCCACCATCGCTATAAAACAATGGGGCCGCGGTTACCAACCAGTTCGGCATAGCGGAAACCACGTGCAACCCGGCCTGTGCCAGTTGTTCAAGCTGCCCCTGTATATGAGCGAGAGCAGCCGGCACCGGGTCCTGCGGCGCGGAGTCATCTTGCCGCACATGATAGAAAATGGCAATCAATGGTTGTTGCCTGTGAAGGCCAAATAAGAAGGCGCGGCGACGTATGGGCGGCATTCCTGGAACATCACGCCAGCGGCCCTGGGTGCCATAAGGTTCCAGAAAGATTTCGTATGGTGAAAGGAGGGCGTTTAGTTGATTGCGTACCTGTTCAATCAAAATATCGAGAACTTCATCAGCGGGGCGACGGTGCAGGCGCACCACCACCACCATTTCGCCCGTGACCCAGTTGAATAACTCATCAGGTGTTCCCATCAACTCTTCGATGGAATTGCGAGACATGCACGAAATCCCCCTATCCGCAAATTGTTTCGAATACACGCATATAGTAGCTACCTGTTACGAGTCAGGTAAATCGTTCTTTGCGCGTGATTCTCACGTTAACGCATTATACCTGAACTCCGGGAAACTAGCAATCGGCAATTATCCTCCCATCACTCCTGGCTGGTATAATTGCTAAAAAATGCTTTCCGTAACCCGGAGTAAAGGAGGCCAACCTATGTCTTTTGATCGTCTTTGCGCCACTTTAATAGAGCTTGTGAGCATTCCCAGCACGTCGGGCCACGAGGAACATATCCGCAGCTATTTAGAGCGTCAATTAAACAAACTTGGGATTCCATACCACGCTGGCGAAGCGGGTAATCTAATCGGTACGCTCGCGGGCGAGGGTCCACCGCTTCTGCTCAACGCGCATATGGATCGCGTTCCGCCCGGTCTCGGCCACCGGCCGCTATTGCGAGACGGTATACTATACAGCGACGGAACGACCAATCTGGGAGCAGATGACGCTGCCGGCATCACGATTATTTTGGAGGTGCTCAGGCGCATCGTCGAGCGCCGGTTACCGCATCCCCCCATTGTGATTCTCTTCACGGTACAGGAGGAGGTGGGATTGAAAGGTGCGAGCGCCTTTGATCCCGCGCCCTGGCGTGTCACCGGCGGCATCGTCTTCGATAATGCGTTCGAGGCAGGCGTCGTCGTCTCGCGCGGGGCCACGTATGAGGCGTTCGACGTGGAGATTCGGGGCCGCACAGGCCATCCAGGCAAGGATTTAGCTCAAACGGTGAACGCTATCGAAATCTTTCGCCAGGCCAACTACCCACACGGATCGCTGGCAAACGATCAAACCCGCATCCTGGTCGGGCGTATTGCTGGAGGCAGTGCCCGCAACGCCGTACCGGCCAGCGTTCATCTCGAAGGGGAAATACGCAGCTTTGAACCGGTAGAGGTGCGACAACGCTACAAAGAGGCCATTCGAGAAGCATTCCAGCAGGCCGCGGAACGCCTGGGCGGAAGCGTTGAGATAACCTACGAGTTCCACTGCACCAGCTACGAAGTTGGCGAAGATGAACCGCTGCCCGCGCTCTATCGCCAGGTGCTGGCCCAGCGCGGAGTTGAGATGCAGATGCGGCCAACATTTATCGGCAGCGACACCAGCGCATTGCGCCCTCGCCTCAAGGCCTTTACGATTTCAACCGGCGTGGTCAACGAGCATTCGACAGAGGAGTATGTTGCCCTGGCTCCATTAGAGCAGGTAGTGGAGGATACATTGAAAGTGCTGGAATTAGCCACGAAGCGCTAGGCGCGTAAAATTCGGCATTGACAAACCCCTACCTATCCCATTAGAATTAACATAACAGCAGACCCTATTTTCATCCTTGCCTATAGTTGCCGGGTGCGAGAGGTATAGAAGTATCTATGACCACACATCCCACCACAGCGCCTTCACCAGCTGTATTCGTTCATGGGTTGAGCTTTCGCTATCGCACGCTCGATGATGAGCCGGAAGCCCGCAGGAAGCCGAACCGTCCAGATCAACAGCCACCCAAACAGGTGAATGCCATTGAGGATATTTCCTTTTCTCTTCCCGCCGGTCAATTGCTGCTGATTGCCGGCCCCAGCGGCTGCGGCAAAAGCACTCTGCTAAAGTGCCTGAATGGGCTTATTCCCAATAGCTACAAAGGGACGCTGAGCGGCGAGATAGAGCTCGAGGGGCGTTCGATTATAGGCCTTTCGCTGCGTGACCTCGCGCAACAGGTCGGCACCATGCTGCAAGACCCCGACAAACAGATACTTGGCAGCACCGTTGAACAAGAAATCGCCTTCGGCATGGAAAATATGAACACGCCGCGTGAAGAAATGCAACGCCGCATCACGGACGTGCTGGAGCAGTTGCACCTGGAACACTATGTGGGGCAGCCTACCTTTGCGCTTTCTGGAGGGCAGCGCCAGCAGGTCGCTGCCGCCGGTATCCTGGTCATGCAGCCCTCTATTTTCCTCTTCGATGAACCCTTCGCAAACCTCGATGCCAGGGCAGTAGACGAATTAGAGCAGCTCATTAAAGGTCTGCTGGCCAGGGGACGTACCGTTATCATCGTCGAGCATCGCGTCGAGGAGGCGCTGCGGTTGAAGCCGAACAAAGTATTGCTCATGCGCGATGGACGTCAGGTGTTCTTCGGCGATACCATGGAATTTCTAAAGATTGCCGATCCCACGCAGGTCAAACTGCCCGTCGAATCTATGTTGCGTACTTTAGATGATCCCCGGGACGCCTTCAATTTGCTTGTCAGGCCAATCATTACCGGGCGCGGCAGCCAGGAAAAGGCGGGTGAGACCATCCTGACATTTGAAGATGTGCATTTTCATTACAACTCATTCTCGGAAGAAATCCTGCACGGCATCTCCTTTGAAATACATCGCGGCGAGACGATTGCGCTACTGGGACCAAATGGTTCGGGCAAGACGACACTGGTGAAGCAGGCGCTCGGCTTGCTGAGGCCAAACTCAGGTACAGTGCGGCTGTATGGAGAGGATACGCGCGATTTGAGCGTGGCGCAACTCGCATCCCGCATCGGCTATGTTTTCCAGAGTCCCAGCGCCATGCTCTTTGCGCCCACAGTGCGCAAGGAATTGAGCTTCGGGCCTGAGAACCTGCGTTTCCCGCGCGAACGTATTGCGACGGTCGTGCAGGAGGCGGAAAAAGCCATGAATTTAGAGCAGTTCGATGCGCGTTCGCCGTTTTCCTTGAGCTTTGGCCAGCAGAAAAGGACGGCCATTGCTTCCGTGCTTTCGATGCAGAGCAAAATCCTGCTGCTCGACGAGCCAACGGCGGGCCAGGATTACCGCTCCTATATCTCTTTCATGGAATATTTGCGCAGCCTGCCGGAACTGGACGCGCTGCTCTTCATCACGCATGATCTCGACCTCGCGCTGCGTTTCACGCAACGTGTTTTGCTCTTGAAAGAAGGCAATCTTGTGGCAGATGGTCCGCCGTTACAGGTGCTGGCTGATCCGGCGCTGCTGGATGCATGCAATCTGCGACCGACCTCTCTGCTGCATTTCTTGCTTGCCGAACGGAATGCCGTCGCATAGACGGCGCTAACTACGAAAGGAGGTTCACACACTTCTCAGCTTTTCGTTCCTCTACACCTATCTTTTTTCCTGACACCGATTGGTTAGCTGTCAGAAAGGAGTTTCACACATGGCGGTCATAGAAAAACGTGAGAGCCTCAATACAAAGATCTGGAGCGTCGGCGTGCGCCATATCGTGTTCATGGCGCTTGGCGCGGCACTTTATGGTGGCTTGAGCTATCTCACCAATATCTTGCAGCTTCCCGCTACCAGTAACGTTTCATTTCGTCCGGCTATTGTTATTCCTTTGTTCTTTGGAGCCGTCTTCGGTCCCTGGGTTGGCCTCTTCACCGGCGGCGTCGGCAACTTCCTTGGGGACTATATTTCAGGCTACGGGGTTTACTGGAACTGGGACCTTGGTAACGCCTTGATCGGTTTTATTGCCGGGCTTGCTATGTATCTGACCTGGGGACGCTACAATACCTCGATGAAGATTATCATTGCGGAGATCTTCGCTGCTGTTGGCGTTGTGGTTGGCATCGGCTTTGCCGCCTATAGCGATATCTGGGTCTCAAAGTACACGGTTGCCGCATCGACCGGCAACTTCGTCCCGGCAACTCTGTCCGACCTGGTCAATGGATTAATCCTGCTTCCCATCCTGCTCGTTGCCTACAATGCGGCAATGAGACGGGCCGGGCGCGGATAGTCTCTCATAGCCGTTGACAACAGCGGCAAGGAATCAGACCCCGTGGAGGGCGACCACCAGGGTCTCCACCCCTCTGCTGCTCCACTCCCGCCCTTACAATGACTACGTACCCTGGCGGAGAGACTGGGTAGTCATTGTAGGGATGGGGCCGTTGGGATGTGGGGTTGGGGCCCTTGTGGTCGCGCTGGTTGTGGTTAGATAGGCCTGTCAAAACCAAACGGACGTTAAGCATGGCAGTGGATTTCGACCTTGTGGTCGCCCTGGTTGGGGTCAGATTGCTCCGCCCCTGCTAGATGAGAGAGATCATCGATGCTGATTAATTTTCCTTATATCCAACGTGATACGCCCATTCATCGCCTGGACCCGCGAACCAAGTTCGTGCTATTGTTGGCCCTTGGTTTCGCTGTGGCGCAGACTTCTAATTTCTGGGTCATTTTAGCGGGATTTATTGGCGCGGCCTTCTACTATAAGCAGGCTCATCTGAAGTGGTCGGAGACAAAACGCGCCTGGTATCTTATCATTGCCCTCAACGTCATGATTATTTTCGTGAACTATTTTCTTTCAGGGGGCAATGTCGTTCAGGGAGTGGACCTTACGCATCCGCATATCCTCTTCACCCTGCCATTTCTGGCGCTGAAAGGGCATTTCCCCTTTATTGGGCCGGGGCCGTTAGTCTTCAGCGTCGAGAGCATCACGTTCATGATTACGCAAGGGTTGCGCAATTTCAGCATCGCGCTGCTTGCCGTACCCATACCGTATACCACCAATCCGGGACATATCGGCGTAGCCTTCAGGGGATTGGGCCTGCCGGATAGATTTGCCTACGCCATCGACCTCTCATTCCGTTTTCTACCAACGGTAGCGCGCGACTTCGGTACAACGCTTGATGCGCAGCGGGCGCGTGGCTTTGAAATTGACAAGCTGCAAGGGGGAATTTTCAGCAAGATTGCGCGTTTAGCGCCTATGGTTGTGCCTGTTGTCATTGGCTCAGTGGTGGGCGCGGAAGATATCATCAGCGCTATGGAATTGCGCTGCTTTGGCGTTGGCAAGCGCAGCTGGCTCGTAAAATTGCATGCAAAGCCGGTTGATCGCATACTCATCACCTTCGCGATAGTCGCCTTCCTTGTCATTACTGCTCTTAACATCCTTGGCAGTTTCTCTCCCCAGGGATTTTTGCATATTTTACATACCCAGGGAATCCCGCACTTTCTGGCACCTTAATATGGTCCTCTAGCGTGTTAGATAAAGGGCATACAAATGGTTCTAAACGGTATGCTCCCACACGTGATTTATCGAGCAGGCTAGAGGAATAACGCGTGATGCCTGGAAAGGGTATGGAGATGCCTGAACGGGTGGGACAACAACTCGGCAATTATCAGGTGGTCAAATTGCTTGGACACGGCGGCTTTGCCGATGTATATCTTGGCGAGCATATCTATCTCAAAACGCAGGCGGCTATTAAAGTGCTCAAGATGGAAGTGGATAATGAGCAGCGCAATAATTTCCTCAATGAGGCGCGTACCATCGCGCATTTAATTCACCCCCATATCATTCGCGTGCTGGATTTCGGCGTAGAGGGTTACACGCCTTTCCTGGTGATGGATTACGCGCCCAACGGCACCTTGCGGGAGCGCCATCCCAGCGGCACGCGCCTGCCACTTGCCACTATTCTTCTCTACGTGAAGCAGGTTGCTTCGGCCTTGCAGTATGCGCATGACCAGAATTTCGTACATAGGGATGTCAAACCAGGCAATATGCTGATAGGCGCGCACGATGAAATTCTGCTGAGCGATTTTGGCATCGCGCTCGTTGCTCAGAACTCTTCTTCACAAAGCACGCAGGATACCGTCGGCACCGCTGCATATATGGCTCCTGAGCAAATAGAAGGCAGGCCGCGACCGGCCAGCGACCAGTATGCATTAGGTATAACCGTCTACGAGTGGCTCTGCGGAGAACGTCCATTTAACGGCCCGCTTACCGAAGTCGTCACGCAACAGCTATCGACCCCGCCGCCATCGTTGCGGGCAAAGGTGCCGGAGATTCCGCCCGACCTTGAAGAAGCCGTGATGATGGCACTGGCGAAGAACCCGCACGACCGCTTTGCCACGGTAGAGGCTTTCGCCAATGCCCTTGAGCAATCCACCCAGGCAAGAAAATATCCCGAAAGGGTATTGCGGCCAGTTTCGCCGCCTCAACCTCAAGCTTATTCAACGCAGCCTGCTATGTTCTTACCATCCCCAGGCCCGACGAGAACATCTCCCGCACCTCAGCAGTGGCAATCGAGTATGGCTCCCCAGCAACAGGTGCAGATGCCCCAGGCGAATAATCATGTTGTGAGGAAAGGTAAACCTGCAAGCGAATTGCCTTATGGCAAACTCGTCCCTTCAGGAGATTTGCAGGGAACGACAAGGAAGAGCAGTGTTTCGCGTCAAATAGCCGGTATGGTCATCGGTGTTGTGCTTTACGGGTGCGCGTATACATTCATTGGGACGCTGGCGGGCCATAACAACGAACTGGCGGGATATGCGCTGTTCAGTTTGACGGTGGTTATTCCGATTTTCTTTGGCGTGGTATTTGGTCCCCTGGTCGGTCTTGTCAGCGGCGGTGGCGGTTACTTGATGGGACATTACCTGAGTGGTAATCCTGCTTACTGGAATAATGGCCTTGGAATTGCCATCACAGGCCTGATCGCTGGTCTGGCCATGCTCAGGACGGGTGGGTATTATGGGAAATTTCGAGCTATCGTGACTGCCATATTATTCAGCATATTCGGCATCATTGTTGGCGAAGGCATTGTGGATTGTGGTAGTATCTCGGTCTCGAATGCCAATATGAAAAGCGCCGCCATAAACTTTGTCATCTTCACCCTGCTTGAACTGGTCTGTAGCCTCATCCTTTTGCCGATCCTGCTGGCAGTTTACAATCTGCTGACGAGAGGGAGCAGGCGGGCTTAACGTCTCACTATGCCGGGGCATTCTGAGCGCAGCGAAGAATGCCCCGGCCCACGTCTGAGGAATCAGCGGTTTATCCTCTTGACATATCCTCTACAAGCCTCTACAATAAATCCATTAAAACAAAGTGACATGCTCGCATACATCTTTTCCCAAAAGAGGTGCAATGATGGCAGACCGGACAAACCAGCGGCTTGGCAATTATCACATCGTTCGCCTCATCGGGCGCGGGGGATTCGCCGAAGTGTATCTCGCTGAGCATATCTACCTCAAAACGCAGGTTGCCATCAAGCTACTACAGACGCGGGTGTCGAACGAAGACGATATGAAAGGTTTTCTTCAAGAGGCCCAGACCATTGCTCGCCTGATTCATCCCAATATCGTGCGCGTCACCGACTTTGGTGTGGATGGCGAAACACCCTATCTCGTTATGGACTATGCTCCCAATGGTACGCTGCGCCAGCGCCACCCAAAGGGTTCGGTTCTGTCGCTGCCCACGATTGTGACCTATGCAAAACAGGTGGCCGTAGCCCTGCAATATGCGCATGACGAAAAGCTGATTCATCGCGATATCAAACCTGAAAACATGCTGCTTGGGCGAAAAGACGAAATTTTGTTGAGTGATTTTGGTGTCGCCCTGGTCGCTCAAAGTTCGCGTTACCAGAATACGCAGGATGTGGTGGGAACGGTAGCCTACATGTCCCCCGAACAGATTCAGGGGAAACCGCGACCGGCCAGCGATCAATATTCTCTGGGCGTTGTCGTCTACGAATGGTTGAGCGGAGATCGTCCTTTCCATGGCTCATTTACTGAGCTGTGTACGCAGCATATGTTTGCCGCTCCCCCGCCGTTGCGGGAGAAGGTTCCAACAATTCATCCTCTCGTTGAGCAGGTCGTATCTATGGCACTCGCTAAAGACTACAAGCAGCGCTTTGGGAGCGTGCAAGCGTTTGCCAATGCGCTAGAGCAGGCGAGCAAAATAGAGCAATCAACCGAAACAAATGTGAAAGCTCCAACTCCGCCACCCCCTCCTAAGCCCGTATCAACGGTTCCACCAACCTTAGCCGCATCTCCCTCAGTGCCGCTACAATCCTCTATTCCCCCGCAGCAACCCACTCCTATCCCAACACCACCCCCACCGCCTGTATCGGGTCATTCCTACCCATCTTATCCTTCTTATACGACCCAGCAATATGCATCCTATCCTCAGCAGCATGTACAGGGACCGGCTCAGCAGTCACCCACACGGAAGGTGAAAATATGGGGCATCGGATTGCGACAGGTTATTGCAATGAGCATAGGAACGGCTCTCTTTACTAGCGCCGGTTATGCCATCGATACCCTGGTTGTCCATGCTGCCGCCAGTTCATCATCCACACTGTTCAACCCTATTTTCCCATCCGTATCGAGCAGTTTTCTCGGCTACCTAAGCCTGGGCGGTCTCCTGACTGGCCTGATTTTCGTCATCCCCCTGTTCTTTGCTGTAGAGTTTGGCCCGTGGGTTGGAGTCATCGTAGCAGCAGCTGGGAACTGGCTTGCCGATACTATCTCTACCTACCGTGATTATTTTGGAGTACAGTGGTACTGGTATGTGGCGATTGCCGTTCTGGGCTTCGTTGCCGGTCTCTCTCTGGCCATCGCTCGGGGGCGGTTCAACAAATTCAGTAGTTTTTTCATCGCCCTATTTATGAGCGCGGTCGCCATATTTCTTTATTTCCTTCTAGGTATTTTCGGCGACAGTAGAATCTATTCATACGTCCAAAGCAACTTTGGACCCGAATTAGTCGGCCTCACTCTCACTACTATGGTGAGCCTGATACCGCTTCTTATCGTGCTCCTGATTTACAACGCTGTCACCGGAAAAATGAGGCAGGCATAGCGTAAAAGGGGAAGCATATCCCCTCTCCTCACCTCATCCTATTCCAAACAGGTACTATTTGCCCAAAAGGAATAATCCTTTGCCCGTTCCTGTTACCATAAGCAGAACGGATATATGGGGAGAGAAATGAGGGTATCTGATCATGGCAAAAATATATGACGTTATCATTATCGGTTCGGGGCCGGCCGGCTATACTGCGGGGATTTATGCCGCGCGCGCTAACCTGTCGGTGTTGATGTTTCAGGGCTACCAGGTAGGCGGCCAGTTGATGCTGACCAGCGAGGTGGAGAATTATCCCGGCTTTGAAGAGGGCATTCTGGGGCCACCGATGATGGAGAAGTTCGAGATGCAGGCCAGGCGCTTTGGCACCGAGATGATCCCCGAAGATGTGAGCGCGGTCGATTTCAGTAAGCGGCCATTTAAGGTTACTGCCGATTCGGGTGATTACCTGGCTCGTACGATTATCATTGCGACCGGGGCAAGCGCGAAATGGTTGGGTTTGCCGAGCGAGACGCGCTTGCAGGGACGCGGCGTCAGCGCCTGCGCGACCTGCGATGGCTTCTTCTTCCGCAACAAGGATGTGGTCGTCGTCGGCGGTGGCGATACGGCGCTGGAAGAGGCGACTTTCCTGACCCGTTACGCCAGCCATGTCACGGTTATACATCGACGCAATAGCCTGCGCGCCAGCAAAATTATGCAGGATCGCGCCTTCAAGAATCCAAAAATCAGCTTTATCTGGGATACAGAGGTGGTTGAGGTCCTGGGCGATGATGCCGTGAATGGGGTGCGACTGCGCAATGTGAAGAATGGCGAGGAAAATGTCCTGCCAACGCAAGGATTGTTCCTGGCAATTGGACACGAGCCGAATACCGCGCTGTTCAAGGGCTTCATCGATATGGATGAAAAGGGATATATTGTTCCCGCTGAGTATACAATGACGAATATTCCCGGTGTCTTTGCCGCCGGTGATGTCACCGACCACCGCTATCGCCAGGCAGTTACCGCTGCGGGTGATGGCTGTCGCGCCGCCATCGATCTGGAACGCTGGCTCGAGAGCCAGGGCGAGGATGTCGGCGTAGAAAACTGGAACTAATTTTTGGTTTGAGAAGCGGAACAGAAAATGCCAGGGAACCAACGCTTGTGGTTGGTTCCCTGGCATTTTCTGTTCCGCTTCTCAAACCGGTACTTGTCATGGAAATCGTATACCAGTATAATTTACCTCAAGCCTGATGTATAGGCGATAAAATGTAAGCTCCCGGTTTTTATTGAGAGGGGGTCGATACACATGGATGTTACCGAGAATCCAGGCGGGGTTGCTGTTAGCCCCCCTGGAACCGCACCGCAGCGTCGCGTTTCCCTCTTTGACCAGGTCAACATCAATGTCTTCTGGATTGCCAACAATTTTCACTGGCAGGCATTGCTCGCCATCGTCATTCCCAGCATGGTGGTCTACTTCCTGGGCAATGCCAACAAGGACATCAACCTCGCGCTGGTCGTCGTGTGGGGTACGCTTGTCGCCTTCGTCGTCAACCCACTGGTCGGGGCCATCTCCGACTATGCCACCTTTCGCATCGGCCGCCGCCGCCCCTTTTTGATTATTGGCACGATACTCAACGTCATCGCACTCATATTATTCGCGTTCTCCCCATTCTGGTTTTCCTCCACCGCGCTCCTCGTCACCTTTATTCTCCTGTTCTTATTGTTGCAGTTTAGCAACAACTTCGCCAATGCCCCCTGGGGAGCGATCATCGCCGACAACGTGCCACAGAATCAACGCGGCGTAACGGCCGGACTCTTTGGCCTCTTCACCCTGCTTGGCACAATTCTGGGATCGCTAGTGGCCGGTATTATCGTCAACAAGAACAATCCCCTACCAGTGTATCGCAATGGGATTGTAGAAATCTTCGTGCTCATCGCGATTGTGCAAATCGTTTTTGTTGCGTATACGGCGTTGACTGTCAAAGAGACGCCATTGTCTTTAAGCGCGGGCCGAACGTTTCAACTCAGCACCGTCCTGAAGAGGTTTTTCTTCAAACCTTCGCGCTATCCAGACCTCTCGTGGGTGCTGCTCGCGCGTCTGCTGGTGATGATGGGAATCTGGGGCGTCTTCTACTTTCTGCAGTACTATTTCGATGACGTGCTGGGTGGGCCCGGGGTGAAAACTATCATCTTCGGCTCGCAATTCTCCGGTGAGCAATTCTCCGGCACATTATTCCTGCCCATCCTGCTGGTAGCGGCACTGCCCACCTCGATTATCGCGGGCTGGATCTCCGATCGTATCGGTCGTAAGGGGCTGGTCTACCTTTCGGGTGCGATGATGACGGTTGTGTGCCTCATCTTCATCCTCTTTCAAAGTCAATATGGAGCATTGATCGCGGGCATCTTCTTCGGCATCGGTTACGGGGCGTATACCAGCGTGGACTGGGCGCTGGCGACTGATGCCTTACCACCGACCGACGAGGCCGGCAAATTCCTGGGCATCTGGTCGGCAATGGGCATTCTGCCGCAGGTGATCGGCATTACTATCGGCGCGCTCATCTTGCAAGCCTTGCGCAGCCTGCCCAATCACTTCGGCTACACTTCGTTGTTCCTGGTGACGATTGTATATTTCACGCTGGGGACGCTAGTGATTTATCAGGTTAAGGGAGTGAAGTAGGTCAGAAGAGGCGTACCAGGTTGCCTATGGGTAGCCTGGCACGCCTCTTCTGGCTCGCTTTTAATCATACTCCTCCGGTCGAATCTCCACATATTTCAAGAACCACTCCAGCATCGTCTGCCACCGCCCGTAGAACTGGCTTTGCTTTGTGGTATTCATGTGCCATGAGGCCGGGCCGCGCACGAATTCGACGGGAACCTTGCCCATCATCTTGAGCGCCATATAGAATTGTTCCGATTGCTCTATGGGGCAGCGCAGGTCATTTTCGGGATGGATGATGCACGTGGGCGTGGTGACGCGCGCGGCATAGGTAAGGGGCGAACGCTCGCGGTAATAGGCTTCGCGTTCGGGGTCCCAGGGATAGCCTTGCGCTTCCTTTACCATCCAGAAGCCGATATCTGAGGTGCCCACAAAACTGGCCAGGTTGGAGATACCGGCCATAGGAACGGCGGCCTTGAAGCGGTCGGTCTGTCCGATGACATACATGGTCATGTAGCCACCGTAGCTGTAGCCGGTTACTACCAGGCGCGCCGGGTCGGCAATGCCGCGCGCAATACACGCGTCGACGCCAAGCATGATATCTTGAAAGTCCCAACCGCCCCAGTCGCCCACCACCTGGCGCATAAAATCCTGCCCGCGCCCGCTACTGCCGTGCGGATTGCAGTAGAAACTGGCAAAGCCCTGCGCCGCCAGGCACTGGAAGAATGGACTCATGCCTGTCGTGAACGTGCTATGCGGCCCGCCATGAATGCTTACCAGTAGAGGGTAGCGCACGCCCTCTCGCGCTCCGATTGGCCGTACAATCCAGCCATCGATTTCATCTCCATTGGCCCCCGCATAAGTAATGCGCTCAGGTATGCTCCAGGCAAACTGCTCCAGCTGGCGGTCGTGGAGATGCGTCAAACGCTCCATTTCCACGGATGCGGGTGCTTCGTCATCTTCGCCCTTTAGAGGTAACAGGTAGATTTCCCATGGATGAAGCAGCCGCGACTGTGCCAACAATACCCCCTGCTCGTTGGGAAACAAAGACAGGTGGGTGGTCAGATAGTCATCATTCGTGAGGCGAGCGGGTGCATTTTGCGCGACATCCAGGCAATAGACATTGGCGGAACCACGTTCATTGACGAGAAAATAGACATATTTTCCATCTCTGCTCCATTGTGGACGGTATGGGCCGGGCAGTCCAAAATTGGAGACGGTTGGGGGAAAGGCATTGTTATCAATTTCATCCGCCAGCGCCTTGATCTTGCCGCCTTCGCGCCCGACAAGATACAGGCGCTCGTTACAAACATCTCCTTTGCGCATATCTTGATCGGCAATCAGGATCACGCGCTGACCATCGGGCGACCACGCATAGCTGGCTATCTGCAAGGTTCCATCAGTAATGCAGCGAGCATCTCCCGTCTCGTGGTTGATCAGCCACAGGTCGGTGACCATGGAGCCGTCTCGATCTTCGTTTCGATTGCATAATACAGATATTTCCTGGCTATTGGGCAGCCAGCACGGCAGCCCATGGTCATAGTCGCCAGAGGTGAGGCGTCGAATGGCGGCTGGATCAAGCGTAATATCGTCGCTGGATGGCGCGGGCATCACGAAAAGCTGATCGAACCTTTCGAAGAGGCCACGTCCATCGAGGCGATACCAGATTTTGTTGATGGTACGCTCGTGAAAACGTTCCGCGTCCTCGTATTTCTTCTTATCAGCCCCCTCCAGCGTTTTGCGCCCCACCAGCAGGTCATCGTCGTCTGTTGGAAATGCGCTGGCGACCAAGGCGATCCACTGCCCATCAGGCGACCAGGCAGCATCGTTGACTCCATGCAGCATATTCGTGAGTTTGCGGGCTTCGCCGCCATCGGTGTTAATCACCCATAATTGCTTCTTTTCTTCTTCGCGGTTGGATATGAACAGCAGGTGCAGACTATCGGGGGCCCAGGTGGGATTCAGGTCATTTTTGCTGCCGCTTGTCAGCTGGCGCGCCGTCCCTATGGCGTGTCCATGCTCATCGAGATGGAGCAGCCAGATGGCATTTTGCCTGGTATCTTTTGCTTTATCCTTGCTCTGCATCACGAATGCTACGCGCCTGCCGTCCGGGGAAAGCGCGATATTGCCCATTTCTTTGAATTGCCAGACATCATCATAAGAAAGTTTGCGGGTTGCTGTCATGGAGAACCTTTCTATAGCTTCTTTTTAGCTAGCGGATGAGAGGTATGCGTTGAAAGAAGTGATATAGGATAAGCAGGCCAATAATGGTTTTTCACAACGTATTCCGGTAAGGAATGCGCGGGCCGATTTATCGCGCCCAGCGCCGATAAATCGGCCCCTACGCGGCGAAGCCGTAGGGGCCGATTTATCGGCTTCATGTACGTTACCCGAATCCTTTGCTAAAGCGTCTCATTGCGCCTCTCACGGCATACCCAGCATTCAATTGCTGTAGTATCAATTACTTGATCGAGCCTTCGTAGATGCCCATGACGGTTCCAAGGAACTTGAGCGCATCGTCCTTCTTGCGCTGGAACGAGTTGCGACCAATGATGGAGCCGAAACCGCCGCCATCGCGAATGGCGCGGGCTTCCTCAAAGAACTGCTCGTCGGCGGCATACGTCCCGCCGGAGAAAATGACGATCCTGCGTCCGTCGAACGCGCTTTGCACGACATGGTGGACGCGCTCGGCAAGCGTCGAAATGGGGATTTCATACTTCTGGTAGACTTTTTGCGCTTCCGCCAGCTCCACTTTCGCGCTGGGCAGCTTGACCTTGATGATATCCGCGCCCAGTTGCGCCGCGATCTGGGCAGCGTAGGCCACGACATCAACCGCCGTCTCGCCCTCTTTGCTCAGGCCGCTGCCACGCGGGTACGACCAGACAACGACCGCGAGTCCGCTGGCCTTGGCTTCTTCGGCCAGTTCGCGCAGTTCCTCGTACATGGTAGTCGCCTGCGCGGAGCCGGGGTAGATGGTGAAACCGACGGCGGCACAGCCCAGGCGCAGAGCATCGCCAACACCGGCAGTAACCGCCGA
Organism: Ktedonobacteraceae bacterium; assembly: GCA_035294305.1. GTDB lineage: Bacteria > Chloroflexota > Ktedonobacteria > Ktedonobacterales > Ktedonobacteraceae > DASRBN01. The sequence continues at coordinate 352,564 of DATGLD010000030.1, forward strand.
AATGGGGTCTTTCTCGTCGTGCAACAGGTCATGATTGTTGCACTTCAGAATCAAGGGCACTTCACCGACATAATCCGAGACACCTGCTTCCAACAAACCCAGTGGAGCGGCATAGGCATTGCAGCCCGCTTCAATGGCAAGCTGGAAAAAATAGCGGGGGTCATAACTGGCAGGATTGGGCGCGAAACTACGCGCCGGGCCATGTTCAAAGCCCTGGTCTACCGGCAGGATGACCATTTTTCCGGTGCCTGCCAGCCGGCCATGGTTCAGCATACGCGCGAGATTGGCTCGCACACCTGGATTTTCGCTGGCGTACCAGCTTAAAATTTCACGAACTCGGTCGTTCATCTCTCTTGTTCCTTTCTTTTCTTTCTCTTTTCTTGAGCCTTGTCCTATCTTCACCTGGCAATACTACAGGAGACAAATTGCCTGATCTCTTTGTATTGTATCACTTGCCAGGGCCATTCTGAGCGAAGGGGAAGAATCTCACCAGGCCTTCAAAAGATGTGCAACTTTGCCATCGGGCGTGACATCGTAACGGATACGATCAGGATTGACATCCTCAATTTCTGGCGTATTTTTGGCGGCGACGACCATATCATGAGGATGAACCACCTGCCAGACGCTGGCAACAGTGCCGGGCTCCTCCTGCCGGTACACATAACGGGTTGGAGTTTTCGAGCGTTGAGCGAGGTGTTCGGCTTTACCAAAATATTCTCTCGCCTGCTGGTCATCAAGATAAGGGTCGTACACCTCGAACATACTGGGCATCCTACCCGGACTGCGCTTGCCGACATACAGAAAGACGACAGGATGCCCGCCCGCTTCGTTGAGAGCCGTCCGTATTACGGCATCATTTTGCCCATTGTTTGCTGTGAGCACGGCCATGATAGAACCTGGCAAACGAGTTGCAATGCCCGTGGTGACAACAGGCAAACGCCCGGCCCTCCTGTGCTGGGAATAGTTGATATAGGCCACAAGCATTCCTACACCAGCTACAGTACCGCCAAATAGCGTCGCAAGCGGTTTGGCAACGAGATTGGTACACCATGCTGTGGCTACCAGCAGCGTGGTGAGTACGCCTAGCCAGAAATCGAGATTGTACCAGAGATTGTGCAGCCTTGTTCGCCACGAACGTGTTGGAGCAGCCATAATCGCGATAGTATCCGGCTCAACGCCTTTCGCGGCTTCGGAACCATTAGAATGGGTGTATTCCTCACTTAATTTCCTGGCCTTGTTTACTATGTCCTGGGTGGATGCGTGGGCATTGCCATCAGTCGGGGGTAAGTGCCTGGCTATTTCTCGCGCCATCTTGCGTTCACGCCTGCGTACAATATCCAGGCCGAGACAGGTGAGAGTGAAAGCACCAAGCAGGCCAAAAGCATACATATCACCCAGGATGTTGATATTGCCTTTCACAATGATCAGTACCGCGATAGGGACACCTGTGGCCAGGGCAATGGAGTAGTGAGGAGTACCACGTAACTTGTTACGTTTGAGTACAAATCCTGGAAAGAATTCCATGCGCGAAAGGGCCATAAACACGTGATAGGAGCCAATAATGGCTGTATTGCTGGCAAAAACTAGCAGCGCGCTCGCACTGATGGCCACTTCCGTCTGTAGGAGGATTCCCCCCCATTTGCCGGCGAGCAGAGAGATAACCTGCGAGGATAAGAAAGGATCGTCAACCACGCTCTTTGGCAACAACAACGTCGAGAGCATCGTCAGTAATGGACTGGTTAATCCGATGGTCAAGACGACGAGTAGGAGTGCGATACCCGCCACCTTCTTGCGCGGTGTTTTCATGACCGGGGAGAGCTGCGAAATACTTTCAAGACCTGAAAACGCGAGGAACGAGCCGGCAAATCCGGTCAGAAGAGAAATCGGCGTGAGAGCATTATGTTCAAACATCGAACCGAATAGCGCAAAAAATGCCGGTAGAGAGAGATGAGTAAACACTGTGACAAGGATTGCGATATCACTTAAGAAGGCTATGATAGCACCAACCATGCTCACTTTCGCGCTCTCGCTCACACCCACCCAGTTGAGAATACCCAGTAAAACCAGTATAACGATGGTAATCTCCAGCGCGAATGGACCCATAGCCGGTATTACTACGCTCAAGTACAACATTCCTGAAAGGCTGCTGATAGCGGCAGTCAGGAAGTAATCAACCAGGATGAACATGCCACCTAAGGCTCCAACCCAGTGATTAATGGCCTGAGCTGCTACTGTCACCACACCACCACCCTGCGGGAAACGCTCGGTGACCTCTGCATACTTTAAAGTGAGCAACACAAATACGGTCATCGTCAGGAACACAAAAAAACCGGCCAGTCTCCCTACTGTTCCATAGAGGATACCAGGGGTATAGTAAACAGAAGTACCTATATCCGCAAAGACGACTGCCCAACAAAGAATGGGACCGAGCAGATTTTTCCCTGTGCTATGCTCGTCCCCTTGAGTCGAATGCGATGCTTCCTTTGCCACAGATTCCTGCGCCATACCGTTCCTTTTCTATGATAGAGCCATGATAGGCATATTTCCTTCATATAACACGGTCAGAACTGACCATTAAGAGTCAGTTCAACCTGCAAATAGTTTAGCATAGCGATATAGTAGTAGCAAGGAAAATGGCTTGCTGATAAAGCCTTATGCGGGTTGCTCCTGCCCTGGTCCCCCTACACGGGTAGGCTTTTAAGAAACGGCTCGTGCCAATAGGGGCGGGGGAGCTTGGTCCGCCCTGGGGGAGTGGGCCAACCTCGGATGACCTCCAGGCATGCCTCACCACTGCCCAGGGCGGGGCAATCTCCCCATCCATCCAGCCTCCACCGCTCCCGCCCCTACTGCCCTCCACGCCATAATTTGGATGCTATACAAGCAGTGGAGAACACAACTATTGTTACTTCAGACAGGTTGGTACGTTTTTCACACAAAGATGGAGACAATCATCGTTCTTCTATATAATGATACACTCGCATGCCAATAGCCGGTTGGTAATGGGGGCCGATGGCTCACGATTTTGTAAGGCCTGTGTAGGGACAGCGGCTTGTCCCTGTCCTCTTCGGGTCATGAAAGGATGTGGCCTACCGCTCCCCTGTAGGGACAATGGCTTGTCCTTGTCCTGGTGCCTGTCCGCCATCAAACCCGAAAAGGTCAAGTGTGAATATACTAAGGAGGACTCATGAAATCCAGCGGCAGTGGTTTTGAGCAGATCATGGAGGAATTGCTCAAACAAAAACAAATTCTGGAAGATTTGGAAGCTGAAAATAAAGAGCTGCATCGCCAGCTTGCCGATTTGCGCGCCGGACGAGGTATCGTGATAGAAATTGAAGGCCAGCGCTTTTCGTTGCATGGAGTTGTCTCCCAGGAAGACGTGCCAGGTCCACGGAGTGATCTTTCTTCAATGGAAACATCGGCTATGCCAAATATATCTACCGCCGAGACAGTTATGCCTACCATGCCAGAGACTCCGATACCTGATATAGACGCGGTTTTGGAAGAATCGGCTGAAGAAACTTCCCCCTCAACTCCCGTGGCCTCTCCAATCATGTTGGAAGATATGCTGCTCGAAGAATTTACCTCGGCAGCTGGTGATCAGATGGCCATCTGGTCAGGTCCGGCATCCAGAGCGACTGAGATAGACGAAGCAGAAAAAGCAATGCTGCGGCGCGAACTAATGGGCAGTTTCTTGCTCGAGTGAAGAATCAGGGGCGACCACAGGGCCTGATTCGGAGGGCGTACCCTTGTGGTCGCCCTCCAATCGCTCCCGCCCTTGTGGTCGCCCTAAACGGCTGGCCGCTTTATTTTGCTATTTGAAAATCTGTAGAAGCTTGATCCCCAGGGTTTTGCGCCTGTGCTAAGAGGATCAGGGTGAAGTTCGTACTATTTTGCGGTACGAGGAATGTCACCGTTCCGGCTTTGCCGCTCTCTCCCGTGGCAAAAGAGACCGGCAGCGTCGAAGCAATGGGGGAAAAGGTTGTGTTGCCCGACTGTAAGCGTATGTAGTCATAGGGAGAACCTGCAATCGCCTCTTGTGAAAGTGTATTATCCACCGACAGCGCCAGCGTGAGATAGCGCTTCCCCTTGCTGGCCTGCTGGCCGCTGATGCTCAGACTACTGGTCGCACTTGTAAGGGTGTAATTCAATCCAAAATAGACCATCTGCCCATTCAGTTTCGTCGTTTTAGGCGCATACTTGCTCAAGTCCGCTTTGCCTGTTAAAGGAATACCCACCTGGGCCTCGTTTGCGGCACCCAATTGCAGCGTAAGCTGGCGAATTTTATCGCTGATAGGCACAGCAAAATCAAGAACGGCGCTCTGTGTCGCGCCAGGAGCAATACCTGGCTGCTCTTTGACATAGCCGGGTCCGATGCTGCCTTTTCCGGGCAAGAGCAAATGCGCGATCGTATAGTAGCTCCAACTCACCGTTACGCTGGTCTTATTCTGCTCTTGCAAATCCAGGCGTACCATGCCATCTGTACTCGTCTTCGGATCGTCGAGAAAACTCTGTGACTGCTGCGCATTCACAACAGTAACTTCAACTCCGGCATAGGTAACAGTTGCATTGATAGGCATGGTGGTGATAGGAGGCTGCGATGCGCTACCGCCCAATCTGGGCAAGTGCAGGCCGGATGGCAGGACGATCACCAGGATAGCTGCTACAAACAGTATCAACGAAAGGGCAATTAAGAGTATTGCGATTCTGCGTGGCCTGTTTTCCGGCGCTCGCTTCTGTGAAAAGTCGCGCGTCGCCTTTGCCTGCGGAGGCTGCTGGTACTGTGAAGTGGCTTGCATTGCTTCATTACTAAGACCACAGTTGGCACAGAATCGATGGCCTGGGACCGTTGGCACACCGCAACGCGGGCAATTGCGCGGAAGAACCTGTGTCATGCTTCGACTTGCGACCTTTCCAGAATGCGGGCCTCTCTGAATGATTGTTTTGTTTTGATTGTAGCACAGTTAGAGAAGGTGACTGTGAACTAACTCACAGACCGCATAAGGAAATCTTTGATTTTCCGATGCGTTTCTTCTTTATATCACGGTGCAGGCACGAAAATCAGTTCAATAAAGCCCGCATTGAAGAGAGGGTCCGGGCAGATTATGGTCTGGCCGTTCTTGGATTTCCGCATTGATAGCAGAAGCGCTCTCCAGAGGTCTGTATGCTCGGCGAGCCGCAAACTGCGCACAACTGCGTTAACTCCGTGCCACAATATATGCAGTATCGCCAGCCGATCAGCCCCTCGCGTTTGCATGAGAGGCAAAGCCTGGTTTGCGCTGTAAGATCGGCAAGGAAACCATCACCAATACGCACCTGCCGGCTGAAACGGGTAGGATAGAGCGCTTCCCTGTTAATCCCCTCGATACTTTTCGTTGTGGCGATAACGGTGACCGTTGGATTGTAGTCGAAAGCATCCATCTCAACCAGCACCTGTTTCCAGCACTGGGCGCGCACTTCAGGGTTGCGTATTTCTGCTAAGGCATCTAAATCATCGATGAAAAGGATGCTGGGAGGGGCTGCCCTTATCTGCTCGAAGCTGCGATGTATCACTTTGCGGCCTACCTGGTCGGCTTTACTGTCCTTGAGTAAGCTGTATTCCTGAAGTGGCAGATCAAAATCCTCAAGAGTCATCGCGCCGGAGTCGAGCGCGTTGAGCATAGCAACGAGAGCCGCCATAGATAAAGAAATGAGCGCAACTGCTGCTTCTGATGCCGTGGCCTTGACGAGCAGGGTCCGGTCAGTGCAGGGATGACCAACCAGCAATGTTCCGAACAAGTATTCTCTTTTCGCCCTGTTGTATAGCACCGGATGTCTTAGATAAGCGGCAACTTCGCGCAATTGTGCCTTCGCCGCGTCCATACCCTGTATATCGGCATAGGTGATAGTAGGACGCTCAAATGCGGTAAGCACGCGCCGGGCAGCGCCCGTGTTGAAGCTTGCTATGACCTGTTCGCGGATGCGAGAGTAAATAAACTGGTCCATGAAAACGGTGTAGTCGGCGCCCGTTACGGTCAGTATCGGCGTTGTCGGTGAAGCAGTGGCAGATAAGAGTAGCATCATAAGCGAATGGGTCGATGGATGGCGCAGCGTGCTCAGCAGGAGATGGCCGGGCAGTACTTGCTCGGAGCCCATATACATAGCGAAAGTAGAGGCCCAATTCAGGCATGCCAGCGCATCAACCGAGAGCGGCCAGGTGATCTCATCCGGTCCGTAAGAGCCATCTGATGCGAGAACTATGGATAATCCGGCGCTAACCGCCTGCGGATCTATGCCCAGTTCCCGCAGCATCTTCCTGACTTCGCCATCGCCTTGCCTGAGAGCGCCGAGCAAGAGATGTTCTGGATAGACCTCCGGGGCCTGCATGCGCACGGCTTCTTGTTGTGCCAGCTGGATTGCTTCGCGGCTAGAGGTAGCCAGTCGCTCTATGTCAAGCGTGATGGGGAAACGAATCTCAGCTATGACCATGTTCATAGAGTCTTCCCTTTTATCTGAATGAGGATGTCGTAATTACTATTCAAATTCCTGATCCCAGCGAGGTTATCTGAGATATAATAATACTACTCCAACTCGCTACCACATTCAAAACAGAACCGTGCCCTTTCGATCTCAGGATAGGGAGCGCCGCACTTTGGGCAGGTCTTTGTTAAAGATGCGCCACAGAAGACGCAATGCTTCCACTGAGGCTGGACAGGGCGTTTGCAGGCAGGACACAGGTTAGTCTGCGTTGTAATTTTGACGGCAGGAGCATCGGCCGCCTGTGCGTCTAAACGCCAGGATACGCTAGTTCGTGGCCGGGCAGTTGGATCGAGATAAACGACCCTCAGATGCTTTCCCATACGGTTCGGAGCCAGCATCCAGCGACCGCGATCATTGATTTCATTGGCCGTTATGACCACTACTTTCTGCTTGCTGGCATCAAGCCTGGATATCTCCTCAAGCAGTGGTTTCAGTAAATGTTCTCCCGTTTCCCGATTCATTGTTGGAACAGATATTCTCAGATCGTCGTAACTTCCCTGGGTGGTCATTTTCCCAACGCGGTTACCGGGATATTCCAGGAACCACAGATTGCCATCAGGACCGCTGGCGATGCTGCCCCACGGATTGTGACCCGGCGGCAATGAGTACTCAGTAACCTGACCGGCAACTTGGGTCAAGGAGCGTTGCTGGGCCTGGGTGGAAGGCACTCCACAGACCAGCAACAAGATCGGCAACAAGAGTACCAGGTTCAGGCGACATATGAGGTGGAAACTGTTCATGGCCCCTCTCCTTTGTTTGTAGTTGAAGTTGAAGGATGCCACTGTACTAGCAAGCTACCTATCCTGTACTGCCCGTTCAGTGTAACATGTACAACTGGTTGCCACAATATGTGCTTTTAAGAGTAAGAGGCTACTTGCTTATAGGGGAACGTAGAGGCCAGATTTATCGCGCCCTGGCTGGAGGCGTCCCCAATCCCTTTAAAAGACGAAGAGTCTGTGTGAGGAAAATGACGCTGCTATGGCAATTTCGTGGTATAATGGTAAGGCTATTGGAAAAGATATTCTATGTAATCATGCATAAAGGACGGGACGGCATGCCAGAATTCAAGGTCGAGGCCCCATTTTCTCCCACAGGCGATCAGCCGGAGGCCATTTCGCAACTGGCCGAGGGGATTCGCAAGGGATACAAAATGCAGACGCTGCTAGGCGTGACGGGCAGCGGCAAAACCTATACGGTCGCGAAAATCATAGAGCAGGTGCAGAAACCAACGCTGGTGCTGGCCCCAAATAAGACGCTGGCGGCGCAGCTCTATAGCGAATACAAAGAGTTTTTCCCCAACAACGCGGTAGAGTATTTCGTCTCCTACTATGACTATTACCAGCCAGAGGCCTATATCCCGCGCACAGATACCTATGTCGAAAAAGAAAGCATGCTGAACGAGGAGATCGAAAAACTGCGCCTCTCGACCACCCGCAGCCTGTTCGAGCGCAGGGATGTCCTGATTGTCGCCTCGGTCTCCTGTATCTATGGTCTGGGCAGTCCAGAGGAATATGGAGAGGTCGTGCTGACGCTGAAGGTCGGTGAGGAGCGCCGCCGGGACAGGATACTGCGCCATTTGACGGATATCCAGTATGAACGCAACGACTCCAATTTCATTCGCGGGCGCTTCCGCGTGCGCGGCGACGTGCTGGAAATCTTTCCGGCCTACGAGGATGTCGCCGTGCGTATCGAGTTTTTTGGCGATGAGATCGAGCGTATGACCGAGATCGACCCGCTGACCGGCGAGGTATTGGGCAAGCGGCAGCGCCTGGATATCTACCCCGCAAAACACTGGGTGACGACGCAAGAACGCTTGAATCACGCTATCGAACTAATCGAGGCTGAATTAGAAGAACGCCTGGCACAGTTGGAAGCAGAGGGAAAGATACTCGAAGCGGCACGTTTGAAGCAGCGTACCAACTTCGATATCGAGATGCTGCGCGAAACCGGCTTCTGTTCGGGCGTTGAGAACTATTCGCGCCACCTGGCGGGACGCGCGGCGGGCGAGCAGCCCTGGACGTTGATGGACTACCTGCCGGATGATTACCTGCTGGTCGTAGACGAATCGCATGTAGCGCTGCCACAGGTGCGCGGGATGTTCGCGGGTGACCGCTCGCGCAAGCAGGTGCTGGTCGATTATGGTTTCCGCCTGCCTTCGGCCCTGGATAACCGCCCGCTCACCTTTGCCGAATTCGAGCGACAGATCAACCAGGCGCTCTTTGTCTCGGCCACACCGGGGCCATACGAGTATGAGCATAGCCAGGCGGTTGTGGAACAGGTCATTCGCCCAACAGGTCTGCTCGATCCGCAGATCAGCGTGCGTCCCACGAAAGGCCAGATCGATGATCTGATCGTGGAGATACGCAACCGCGTCTCCAGGGGTCAGCGCGTGCTGGTAACGACCTTGACCAAGAAGATGGCCGAGGACCTGGCGGACTACCTGCAAGAGTTAAGCATCAAGGTGCATTATCTGCACTCCGAGATCGATACGATTGAGCGCGTTGAGATTTTGCGCGACCTGCGGCTGGGCGTTTACGACGTGGTGGTTGGCATCAACCTGCTGCGCGAGGGATTGGATCTGCCGGAGGTCTCGCTGGTAGCCATACTCGATGCCGATAAAGAGGGCTTCTTGCGTTCAGAGGGTTCGCTGATTCAGATGATTGGACGCGCGGCGCGCCATGTCGAGGGCAGTGTAATCATGTATGCCGATACGGTTACAAGATCGATGCAGCGTGCTATCGATGAGACGAACCGTCGTCGCAAGCTCCAGACGACCTTCAATGAGCGCAACAATATCACGCCTCGCGGCATCAAGAAGGATGTGAAGACCCTATCCGAGCGCATCAAGGCCATGAGCAGTGCGAACGCCGAAGCTGCTGATGGCAAGGCAGTAGCGACCGTTCTCGCAACCATTCCGAAAGAGGAGGCGCTGCGTCTCATCAAAGATCTGGAATCGCAAATGCGCAATGCGGCCAAGCAACTAGAATTTGAGAAGGCGGCTCAGTTGCGTGACCAGATTATTGAGATTCGACGGGCAATGGTCGAGTAGTGAATGTTTCTCCCTTGACTTAACGTTTGCTTTAAATTGACACTTTCCTACGGATTGGTGTTTAGACTAATGGTCCTGTATTCAAGAATTATCTGCTTCCTGTCCATATTGTAACAGGCAATACTCAACGACGAGGTGATTGCCCGGCGTTGGGAAGAACTGCCAGAAGTTCTCACCTTCCTGCTGTTTGACGGCTTGCAAGCGGAAAAGGAGACGATACACGAACTATCAGCAAGGCTATTCGATAATGGGCAGCACGATGTGTGAAGCATGTATCTCATTATGCAGCACAGTATTCGTCGCCACCTGCCCCTGAGTCTCTTCGCCAAACGGGCCACCAGTATTCAGGTTGCGATCATAGCGTGGGAAATCGCTGCTTGTCACTTCTACACGCAGGCGATGTCCAGCCTGAAACACCTGCGCCGTCGCCCACAGGTCTACCTCAAACGTATAGACCTCTCCGGGCACCATCAACTCGGTTTGCTCCAGCGAATTGCGAAACCTGGCGCGCAGGATACCATCGCAAACGGACATCGAGCGGCCATCCGGCCAGACATCACATAAGCGCACGGCCCAGTCCGTATCAGGAGCAGTTGACATGCCATAAAGGACAGCTTTTACGGGGCCAATGATAGTCAATTCCTGCTTGAGCGGCTGGGTCGTGTAGGTCAGCATACGGCCCTCTACCGGGCGATGATCTTTGGGTCCCAGTTCAGGGTAGGTAAGCAGGCTCGGTACCGGGTCTTCTGGATCATATTCGTAGCTATCCGCTGCCTCTGAATGTTCTGGCGGCTCGAAGGAGAGGTGGCCGTTGTTCAGTGAGGTCCCGCTTTTGCCTGTACCCGCGCGAAAGTATAATGGGCGATAGGTGATGTTCTCCGGAGGCCATGCTTGCATCTCCAGCCAGCGGTTCGCTCCCATCAGGAAGATACGCACGGGCGGATCATTCATGATGCCGTTCTCTATGCCCTTGAGCCAGTAGTCGTACCAGCGCAATCGATAGTCATACAGGTCGAAAGCCGCTTCCGGCCCGAAATCCAGTTCGCCGACCTCGCTTTTACCGATGTTAGTAGGGCCATGAATCCAGGGGCCGATGATCAGGCGCTGGTTGGCACGGCATTCCGGCGTTCTCCCATGCGCACGGATGCCCTGGAAGCTGCGCAAGGTGCCATCGAGGAAGCAGTCGAACCAGCCGCCTAAGTGCATGACCGGCACATCCACCTCTGGATACTTGAGCGCGAGGTTCATGGGCCACCAGTAAGGACCGTCTTCAGAGTGATTCAGGTCCTCGAAATACCAGCCGGCAAGCCCTTCCAGGGGTGGGCAGGATTTGAGTGGCAAATGACGGAACCAGTAATCCATATTCGCCACGGCATCTTCAAGGCGTTCTCGTTGTGCCTCCGTACCTGGAGGAGCAGTTTCATGCTTCAAGCCGGCCAGTATCTCTTGCAGCGTCCAACCGAGATTGAGCGCCAGTTGGAACGCGCCATAACGGTAGAGAAAATCACGGTAATGATCGGAACCGCCCTCGCGCACAAAGAGCGCCTTTAAGTGGGGCGGGCGCGCCGGCGCGAGCAGGTATTGCGTGAAACCAGAATAGGAGCCATCGACCATCCCCACCTTGCCATTCGACCACGGCTGCATCCCGGCCCATTCGACAGTATCATAGCCATCCTGGTGTTCGCCCCAGGCATCATCGCGAAACACCTCGAATTTTCCCTCTGATGCGTAACGCCCGCGCACATTCTGCCCAACGAATACGTATCCGCGACTGGCAAAATATTCGCCCTTATATTGGCAGCGCTGCGTCAATTCATAGGCGACGCGCTCAAGAATCACGGGATAGCGCCCCTCTTCCTGTGGCCGGTATACGTCAGCGCGCAGGATGGTGCCGTCACGCATGGGGATGGGTACGTTGCGCTCGACCTGGATTGCGTGGGTGGGTTGGGATTGCATGAGATACTCTCCAGTGTCGCCTTTCAATCGATACAGATACTTACTTCGCAGTATTGTACCATCCAGGGCTTAGATTGTAAAGTGATTTCAGGCAATCTAACGGGAGAATTTGCTTTTCGGGCGAACCAAAGTGCTTACTGGTGATTACCTATAAGCTGACGGCCTCAGCAGAGCCGAGGGACTTACGGGGAATCACCAAAGTACTCAGGCTACCAGAAAATACACCAGATGATACAATAGTAGTTGCTGGCATCTACCGATCACATTTTCCCAGAAAGGACAACCATGCATGGCACATGACCATCACGATCATATGGCGGATCACCATCAACCTGCCCGGAGCGACTACCTGAGCGGGCCGCAAATACTGCCACGGCGCGTTCATCCCAATATGACCGTTGCTGAACTGATTGATCAACAGTACCAGGCATATAACGCCGCCCGGCTCAATGAAGCGGCGCGGCTCTATGTCGAGCAAATGCTGGCGCCTGAAAATGATGTCACCATCGGCCTGACTATGGCCGGCGCGCTTACTCCCGCTGGTCTGGGTGGATGCATCCTGACCTTGATGGATTATGGATTCGTTGATTTCATCATCAGCACGGGGGCGAATCTGTACCACGATATGCATTATGCGCTCGCTATGGCGCTGCACCGTGGGGATTTTCGCCTGGATGATACGAAATTGCAGGAAGAGGGGGTAATTCGCATTTATGATATCCTCTTCTCAGACCAGGTATTGCTCGATACCGATGCGTTCGTGCGCGAATCCTTGAAAAGTCTGCCCAATCGACCCATCTCAACGTCGGAACTGCATTATCACCTCGGCTCGCAATTGCTCAGAGCCGGTGTGAACCCTGAATATTCTGTGCTGGCCCAGGCCGCGGCCTGGAATGTGCCAATCTACACCTCATCGCCGGGCGATTCGTCTATTGGCATGAATGTGGCGCGCCATGCTCTCGATGGAAGCCAGCTCACGCTCGATCCCCTGGCCGACGTTAATGAGACGACGGCGATTGTACATCATGCTACGCGTAATGGCGTAATCATTCTCGGTGGCGGCAGCCCTAAAAACTTCTACTTGCAAACGCAGCCCCAGTTGTGGGAAGTCCTGGGTATCCACAAAGGTGGGCATGACTTCTTCATTCAGATCACAGCTGACGCGCCCCACTGGGGAGGACTCTCCGGCGCGACACCATCCGAAGCTGTCTCATGGGGCAAGATCAAGCCAGATCAGCTCAATAGCGCCGTTGTCATCTACGGCGATTCCACTATTGCTTTACCCCTTATCACCGCATACGCAGTGAGTAAAGCGCAACGCCGTCCACGGAAAGAATTGTTTGTGCAGCGAGAAACACTTCTACAAGAGTTGCACGAGGCGTATATGAGAGGAAAAGAAGTGAGGCCTTAAAGGAAAAAGCGACTGCTATCCAAGGGCATGGCTGGCTTGTAACTACTGTTGCGATTAGATCGAACCAATCTCCGACATTAGGTGGATCGACAGATTGCTATTAGATGGAGGACTCCTGGTTATTAGATACAAGATGCGCACATGTTAATTTGCATTAGCTTGACAATCTAATGTATAATATGCTGGTGCGCAAAAAATTTGCGTGTGTAGTCTAGTAACATTGGAGGTTTGTTCGATGCTTGTGCATTTGATGCTGGAGCTGTATGGGTGTGATCGGGAACTCCTGACCAACGAACCCCTGGTGAGGCGGGTACTGGATGAGTACCCGGCACGTGTGGATATGGAGAAGGTCAGTCCCGTACACCTGTATCAAATTGAAACGTCTAACCCGCTAGATGCCGGTTTATCCGGTTTTGTGGTGATCGCGCAGAGCCATATCAGCCTGCATGCCTGGCCCGAGTACGGTGAAGTCGATATTGACATCTGTTCGTGCAAAGAGTTCAGCCAGGAAGACGCCATTGCTTTCGCCAAAGAGATGTTTCAGACCGGCGATGTAGAGTCGCATTTCGTTGTACGCGGCAACCGCTCTCTGCGACCGGAAACGCCCGATCCAGAGCGCTATGAAGCTGCCATGGCCGCTCGCATGGCGAAAATGGCGGTGCGATAAAAAGAAGGACATTGATGCTATGACTGAATCGCTTGTGACCCAGTTTGGCGCCCCTGATGCACCGTATTGCGACCCGGCAACCGCCCGTGTGACGATCATTCCGGCTCCGCTGGAGTATAGCGTATGCTACATAAAAGGTACCGAGCATGGGCCACAGGCGATTCTTGATGCCTCCAGCCAGATGGAATTATACGATGAGGAACTCGACTGGTGCCCCATTGAAGCTGGCATCTATACTCGCCCCGCACTCGATTACACCGGGATGGATCATGCCGCTGCCCTGAAAGCAACCGGTGATGCCGTGCGTGAAGTTTTGCAGCGTGGGCAGTTCCCATTCACAATTGGCGGTGAGCACTCTCTCTCCGCGCCTCCTATTGCCGCTGTACGCGATTATTTCCCCGACCTCACAGTTGTTCATATCGACGCCCACGGTGATCTACGCGATCAGTATGAGGGCACCCCGCTTTCTCATGCCTCGATTGAAAGGCGCGTCGTGGATATGGGCATTCCTCTGACCGAGATCGGCATCCGCAGTTTCAGTCCTGAGGAGGCCGAGTTCATGAAGACGCGGCCCAATGTGGCGATTGTCTGGGGCTACCGGATGGCCAATGGGACAGCAGTAATCCCCTGGGAGCGCCTGAGCAAACATACCTATGTCACGATTGACCTCGATGCGCTCGATCCATCGGAAATGCCCGCCGTTGGAACCCCCGAACCTGGCGGCCTGCACTGGTATCAACTCCTCGATCTCTTTCGCGAAATCTGCCGGCGCACTACCATCGTTGGTATGGACGTAGTTGAACTCTGCCCGATGCCGGGACAGGTACGAGCGGATTTCCTGGCCGCTAAACTGGTCTATAAGATGATCGGCTACCGCTTTGCCGGGTTACGTTAACCGGCGTCATTTTTCTCACCGTTGCGCAACTTATACACCTTGATGGCGACTTGCAGGGTGAGCCAGTTGCTGCGTTCTTGCAAATCGATATCGCAAAGCGATTGCAGGCGATCAAGGCGCTGGATGAGCGTATTGCGATGGACATACAAGCGGTTGGAGGTGCGCGTAAGATTGCCAGCGCACTCAAGATAAGTTTCCAACGTATCCAACAAATCGGTTCCCTTGCGGGCATCGTAGTTGGCGATGCGCCCGACCTGATCCTGGTACATATCGCGCAGATCATCCATGCGCGCAATCTTATACAGGTAGCGATAAACCCCTAAATCGTTGAAATGCGTAATGCCACCTTCGCGGTTGAGGCTCTGCCCCATTTGCAACGCCTCGCCTGCTTCGGCGAAGCCGCGCCGGTAGTCGCCTGCATTGCGGCATACATTGCCGATGCCTGCCGAGAGTCCTACTTTATGCTCATGGCGCATCTGCTGGAACAAGTCGCGCAGCCACGTTTTCAAACGCGAGCCTGATGGGTCCTTACTGAGGCAAACGATGCAGGTAAGCAGGTTCTCTCGCTCATATACTAATGATCCAGGAAAATTATCCAGAAGCCGCCGCCGTACCTGCCCGCTAATGCGTTTGTACGCCTCGGTAGGGGCCAGATTTATCGCGCCCTGCTGCGCACTCGTTGATTCTCTCACGTCCCGTTGTTCTTCCAGGGGTGCTCCCCGCCCGTTTGCTTCCCGCGACTGTCTATGTTGTGCCGTACCGTATCCATATTCTTCGCCATCGCTGGTATCAACGTGCTCTATTTCAATCATCATAATAGCATGAGGCCTGGATAGATCACAGCCGAGAAAGTTTGCGCGCTGGCGCAGCGTATCTTCTGAATCATATGTCCCCTGCGCCAGATCATCAAAGAATCCCTTGATGAGATTCTTCTGCGCCAGCAAATCCACCAGGTGGCTGTTTTTAATTGCCAGCGCTACCTGGTTGGCGATGGTGCTCAGCAGCGTCGAGTCTTCCGCCGTATAGCGTCGTGTCTTGCTCGAGTAACAATTGATCAGCCCCAGGTGTTCAGTTCCCGCAATTAACGGCAGGGAGAGTAGCGATTGATAGCGCGAATCTTTGATGGGATTCAGGTGTTCGAGGATAGGTATACTCATCTCAGGAACTTGTCCATGAGGGGGTGTGGGGGCCAGGAGCGGAGCTTGCGGGGTGCCTTGCAATTCTATCGTGCCCTGGAGTGGGACTACTCGCAACTTGTCCCAGGTCTGTCGATCAATGTCAATTGTTCGGAAGCGCAGCGCGCGTTCGCTCAGAGTGGGCGATGAGGCCCGCACCGCCAGGCGCCCGCGCGTCGAGTCGAGCAGCATAATTACGCAAAGGTCGACTTCTATGATTTGTGCCGTAAGCATCGCAAGCGAGCGCAGCATATCATCGAGATATTGGCCCGAACTGATTGTCTGGCTCAACACCGAAAGGTTTGTTAAAATGTTTAACTTCCTCTGTGTATTTTCGTACAGCTGTGCATTCTCAATAGCTCTAGCCGCCAGAGCCGCCGTATTGCTCACAAATATCTGGTGCTGTTCAGTAAACTCATAAGGAGCCGCCGTGTGCATTGTAACAATACCGATCAAGTGGCGGTCTTTAGCGACAATAGGCACGGTCATAATCGACTGGAACTTTTCTTCCTCCAATTCCGGAAAATAGCGGAAGCGCGGATCGTTCATCGCCTCTTCTTTAAGGATCACCGGTTGCAACGTCATGCCAACCCAGCCAGTAATTCCCTCGCCCAGAGCCAGCTCGATCTTGCCCACCAGGTGCAAGTACGGCTCGCTCGTGCTGGCTAGAATCAGGCGTTCTTTATCCCGATCATAGAGGTAAATGAAAGCAGCGTGACAGGAAATAGCACGTACAAGCGTCTCTACCAGGTGGCGCAGCACTTCATCGAGCTTGAGCGTCGATCCCACTGTCGAGATGACCTCGTTCAGCAAGTTATTTTCCTGAATACGAGCATCCAGGGCCGCCCGCAGCTCAGCATTTTCTCGTAAAAGCTCACCAATTGTGCGCTCAGGTACATGACCTGCACCATCTTCCGGCGAAATCAGTTTGGAAGACATGCCGACCTCCTGATCTTTTCCATCATCACCATATATGATGGGCATTGTACCTGTTTTCCTTACTCGCGTCTAGAGTTTTGCCTTTCCATTTTGCTGATTCCTGGCAATGTTCGACACAATACTGCGATTTTTCATGCTTACCGACGATTTTTATGTGTTACTTCGTAATATAATGCCTATAGCTCAGCATTCGTCGCATCCGTAGGGCAGGTCTTGCACCTGCCCCGGATAATAAGCAATAAAAATTCCATAAAATTCATCATTCAAGCTATTCCAACCAGAGAAAACTACTGGTAAGATCATCTTGATTCTGCTATACTTGAGGCGTAAAATATTCCCAGGCATCTATGTGTTATGTGGGTTATTCTCAAACCATGCAGCACGAATCGCCATTTGTTAAGTTGGAAACGTGTTACCGGGGAAAACCTCAGGGGCATGGAGAACTTCTGGGGCAGGTATCCCTGCTAGGGTGAGATAGACCAGCCAAAGGACTTCTCACAAAGGTTGCTCGTACAGTACATCGTATTTATTGGTTTTAGTAGTTTTCTGAAGGAGTAGGAGTACAACACCATGGCTTCCGATGTTGTGACAATCCCTGAAGAACGTGGGATAGAGACGCACGGTATAGAACGGGTCTCGCCCGCAACCCGCACTCATGTCCGTATCTTCGACAATTTCACCATGTGGCTTTCCGCTAATCTGGTCATTTCAACCGTCGCTCTGGGAGCGATAGCTAACCCGATTTTTCACCTTGGTTTCTGGGATGGCCTGGCCGTTATTCTTATCTTCAACGCGCTGGGCGTTTTGCCCGTGGCTTTCTTCTCGACGCTGGGTCCCAAACTCGGCCTGCGCCAGATGACGATTACCCGTTTCGCCTTTGGCTGGGTGGGCGGCATCATTATGGCGCTTTTCAATGTCGCCGCCTGCCTCGGCTGGTCTACCGTCAACGTTATTATCGGTGGGCAACTGGTCAATTCCTTGTCCAATGGTGCTATTCCTGTCTGGGCTGGCATTCTCGTAATTGCAATTCTCACCACCCTGGTCAGCATTTATGGCTACAGGTATGTGCATCGCTACGAACGCTGGTCCTGGATACCGATGGCCATCATTTTCCTGATCCTGTTCATCGTCGCTGTGCCGCACATGAAAATTATTCCAACGCCTGCATTCGGAGCCGCTGAAATCGCTGGATTCATCTCATTTGGTGGCGCGATCTATGGCTTCGCTACCGGGTGGAGTTCTTACGCGGCGGACTATAACGTCAACCAGCCGGAGAATACAGCGGCTGCTCGTGTCTTCTGGCTGACCTTCCTGGGAGTGTTCATTCCCTGTGTGCTGTTAGAGACGCTGGGCATGGCCTTTACAAGCTGGATATCAAATAGTAGTGGCGGCGCTTTGCTCGCCGGCGTTGCCGCGCCGTTAGGTACCTTTGGAAGCGTCCTGGTGGCGTTGCTCGCGCTCAGCACAGTCGCCAACAATATCCCGAACGACTATAGCCTGGGCCTTTCCATGCAGGTGCTGGGCAAAGCGTTCATGCGGGTTCCTCGCTACGTCTGGACGCTCATCGGAGCTGTCGTGTACATCGTCGTCGCGATTCTGCTTGTCACGTTTACCAGCAGCTTTAACGACACGCTGAACAGTTTCATGCTACTTGTAGCCTACTGGCTGGGACCCTACGCGATTATTCTCGTCATCGAACATTTTGTGTTCCGCAGGGGGCGCTATAATGTCGATGGTTGGAACACGGCCAGCCTGCTACCAACGGGCTGGGCTGCTATCGTGGCAATGATCATCGGTCTGATAGGCGCCTATCTCGGGTTTTCTCAAGCCCTGGTTCTCACCTCAAACACTTTGGGCGCGATCCCCGGCGTCACCGTAACGCCGTTCGGTTGTTCGGGCGGTGTCTGTACGTTTGGGATTACAGGTGTGTTAGGAGGTCTGGTCAATGGTGGCATGGATATAGGCTTCGAACTGGGCCTGGTGCTTGCCGGTATCTCCTATCTCATCCTGCGCGCCATCGATGTGCGGACCTCGCGCGATAGAGTCGGATTAGGCGAGGCAGCAGCCGCGGGTGGCAAATAGTTTTGCATCTTAGCAGTATGAACAAAAGCGGGCAGCTAGCATCGGCTGCCTGCTTCTTTTCGTCTAGCGAGCTATCTCACTCCTCAGCTCAGAGCATCGCACCAATCCGGCGTCATTCCTCCCTTGACGATTTGCCGGCGTCCTACTAGAATCATGCCATCGGAATACCCAACCACCAAAGAAAGAGGAATAGTTCATGCACTATGATCTGCTTGTGCGTCACGCACAGCTTCACCGCCATGGCCTCGTTGATATCGCCGTCAAGGATGGCATCTTTGCCAGCATCGCCAACGATCTTTCTGCAGCTACAGCGGCCCGCGAGATCTATGCCGCAGGTCGCCTCGTCTCCCCTCCGTTCATCGACGCCCATGTCCATCTCGATGCCGTACTCACCGTCGGCCAACCCCGCTATAATTCGACCGGCACACTTCTGGAAGGCATTCAGATCTGGAGTGAGCGCAAACCGAGCTTGACCGTGGAGGATGCCAAGAAACGCGCCCTCGAAGAGATTCGCTGGGAGGTCGCCCAGGGCACGCTGCACATTCGCAGCCACGTCGATGTCTGCGACCCCGATCTGACCGCGCTGCGTGCCTTGCTTGAAGTACGTGAGGAGGTGCGTGATATTTGTGACCTGCAGTTAGTCGCCTTTCCCCAGGATGGCATCCTCTCCTTTCCCAACGGTCGCGAATTGATGCGCCGGGCCATGGAACTTGGCTGTGATGTCGTCGGCGGCATTCCGCACTATGAATGGACGCGCGATATGGGCGTCGAGGATGTCCATTATGCCTTCCAGCTCGCCAGGGAGTTCAATCGCGACATCGACTGCCATTGCGACGAAACCGATGATCCTCAATCACGTTTCACCGAAGTAATGGCTGCTGACACGCTTGAACAGGGCTGGCAGGGGCGTGTTACGGCCAGCCACTGCACGGCGATGCACTCCTATGACAACGCCTACGCCTTTAAGCTGATCCGCTTGCTCGCGCGCGCCAGAGTTAACATCGTCGCCAATCCGTTCGATAACGTCGTGTTGCAGGGCCGCTTCGACACCTATCCAAAGCGGCGCGGCATCGCCCGTGTCAAAGAACTGCTCGCCGCCGGTGTTAATGTCGCCCTTGGGCACGACTCGATCATGGACCCCTGGTTCCCCCTCGGCCGGGGCGATATGCTCGCTGCCGCCCAGCTTGCTCTCTTCCTCTGCCATATGAGCGGTTACGAAGAGATCAACGATGTACTTGACCTGATCACCACCAACGCAGCCACAACATTGCGTATTCAAGATGCCTATGGCATCGAGGAGGGCAAACCGGCTAGTTTCCTCATCCTCGACGCCTCTTCGGCTTTTGAGAGCTTGCGTCTTATCCCCGCCCGCCTGCACGTCTTCAAAAACGGGCGCGAAGTCGCATTCACTACTCCCGCCAGGAGTATCGTTAAAAGAACAGGAGACGAAGAGGGCACAGAGGTCACCTATCGCCCGTGATGGAATCCTGGCGCCAGCTTGAATAGAGTAGGAGCGACTCTTGTGGTCGCCCTGGTAGGTGTCCTCGCTTCCATTATGTGAGCGCCTATGGCTGCCGCTACAAAATATTTACCGCGCGCGCCGCTAATAATATGATGATCGTCATGGAGAGTACAGCCTCAACCATCATCAGCATTTTAGCCCTGCGCGTCAATGGAAACGTGTCCGCCGGACTGAGAGCCGTAGCCCCGGTAAACGCTAGAAAAAGATAATCAAAGAAGAGCGGGTACCAGTGTTCATCGACGTTGGACGTTTGCTGCTGCTGTTGTGGGAACACGAAATCGACCGGCTTATATCCTGACAGGTGACGTTTTAAAGGCCCGCCGCCATCGACTTCAAAATACCACAAAGCAAATACCAGCACATTTAATGCCCATAGCAGCCCGGCAGACTGCAATAAGTTGACGGCATGATTGTTCCCAGGCAGCGTCTGTATCAACAGCGCCAGCCCTATCGCCAGCGCAATCGTTACTATGCCCAGCAAGACTAAAGCCAGCAGCCGGATAGTGAAGTGCGGTAGATGATAGCCCGCCAGCCATGCTACAGCAAAAGGTGCCATCAGCACACCCTCAATCACCAGCAGTAACCAGCCAGGCCCCAGGATCAGCTTTTCCGGGAGAAACAGGTAGATCACACCTGTCGCTAAGATGCCAATCAACGCTGTCCATCGGGGCAACATATGCGCCCGCATCAACTTCTTTTTAGAGAAATCGCCGACCTCGTTCGTACCGGTTTCTTGTGTTTTATTCACCTGGCTCATATGTCCTGCCTATGTTTCTCTATCCGTGCGATCCATTGCTCTATTCTAATCATAGGTGCCGGAAAATACAAGCCGGCACTCTCTTCTCAAAGATTACAATCTTCTCACAAAAGAGCTTGTAACGTGCAAAAATGCCCTGCTTCTGGTATAGTACAGCATGATCAACATTTACGGGTAAGCCAACGTTGGATGGCCCGTGAGGTCGTTCAACATCGTGGGGGAGTGTTTGGAATGATGGAAGTGGAGCACCAGGTCATTTGTCTGCACGCTACTGAAGTATTTAATGCCATTCTTCAAGAATTCAGTGCTATTACAGATTACCGCACGCTGCGTGATAGTTTGCCCCGGCGCCTGGCCCATTTATTTCATTGCCGCTGCGTGCTGCTGTATCAACGCATAGGAGAAACCTTGCAGTTTGCAGCGGGCAGCTACGACGATCAACCCGGTTGGTCGTCCTCCTTGCTGGCGGTCGCCCATATCAACCCCATCGACCTTAAGGGGAATACACTTGAGGCCCAGGCATGGCGTATACGTCGTGCTGTCACCTCACCGGCGCATAGCATGCAGCCAGCGATGATCGCCGTCCCTCTCATCTACCGGCAGCGCGTCATCGGCGTTCTCGTCACAATCCGCAACAATACGCCGGAAACGCAGCCACTGATGCTTGATGAGATATATCAGGTTCGGGCGCCTGCGTACTGGACCGCAGGTGACGTGCAGGTTGTAGAGACGGCGGCCAATATCATTGCTATGCTGCTGGAGAATGCGCGCTTGCTCGAGCGCGAACGCGACCGCATTCGTGAGCTTTCACTCCTCAACAGTATTAGCAGCCAGATGAACGGTTCGATGTACGATCTGAGCCGCTTGCAGGCAATCGTCATGCAGCGTACCAGGGAAATTTCCGATGCCGATATGTGCGGCTTGCTTCTCTCATCCACCCCAACGGATACCCTACCCTGGCTCTCACCAACGTTGCAGGCCATGCTCTGGCAGCATTTTAGCAACCAGAACGATGTCAATTCAGCGCCTTTTATGCTCGAACGACCCGGTGATATGGAGTCGGCAGGCTACCTGGATCAGTTACCGCAAGCGGTCAAGACCTTTTTTGCCGTTCCCCTGCTCACCAGAGAGATAGGAACTCGCGTGAGCACATTGAACCGGTATGGGGAGGCGGCACGTTTCACTTCTGCGCCTATAGAGACGGTAGGTACCAGTAGGATAGTACAACCGGTAGCGCCAACGGCTCCCCGGACAAAGCCTATATTAGGGATGATCGTAGGCGCCTTTCAAAGGCCGTGGAAATTACGTCGTGAGGAACTCATTCTGCTTCAAGTACTGGCAAATCAGGCCGGCGCGGTTCTGGAAAACATAGCGCTCGTAGAAGCCGTCATAGAGGCGCGCAACGAGGCACGCAAATTACTACGCCAGGTCCTAGAAGATCAGAAGTTGAAGCAGCTTATTCTGGAAAGCATACCTGCCGGCTTGATCACCATTGACCTGGATGGCCAGATCACCACGTTCAATCGTGCCGCACAAGAGATAACCGGCTATCATCCATTTGAGGTCGAGGGGCAATCCTTACAAAAGTTTCTCCCCCTCCAGACGTTGCAAACTGTAGTGCAGGACGGCATATCGCAGAATGAAACCGTGGCCACAAATGATCACAGAGGTCAGGAAATAGTACTTGACACCACGCTGCTGCCTCTGCGTGATGACAGGGGTAAACAGGTAGGGGTGCTTTTAACGTTCACCAACGTAACGACTATGCACCGGCTGGAGGAAGAGAAACGCCGCCTTGACCGGCTGGCATCGCTTGGACAGATGGCAGCGAATGTGGCACACGAGGTTCGTAACCCACTTGCGGCCATTAAAACCTCGATGCAGATGCTGCTAGATGATCTCTCGCATATCGATCAAGGTGCGCAAGTCGTGCTGGCTGAAGTGCAAGAATCCATCCCGGTTGTACTTCAGGAGGTTGAGCGGCTAGATGCGATTGTTCACGACCTCTTGCTCTTTTCTCGCCCTCGTCAGTTGCATAGGGTAGAGTGCAATATATTGGAGTTGATCGAGCGTGTAGTACAGGTGATACACCCTCAATGTCAGCAGGCAGGGATAGTCATCCATCGAGTCTTCCATGAAGTTCCAGCAGTACAGGTAGATGTAGCACAAATGGAGCAGAGCTTGCTGAATCTCATCCTCAACGCTATTCATGCGATGCCCGATGGCGGGTTGCTCACTGTTTCCTGCCAGGTAGTATCGGCGGCATCCACCCTGTCCTTCATGGCTGGTGTGCCCGTTATTCCACGTGACGAGCAAAAGAGCTATCTTGAAATCTCAATCAGCGATACGGGTACAGGGATAGCTCCTGGCGAACTCGAACGAATTTTTCAACCATTCTTTACCACAAAAGCCCACGGCATTGGGCTTGGGTTGCCTATAACGCGCCGGTTAATCGAGGATCACGGCGGGTCCATTCAAGTGCAGAGCCAGCATGGTTACGGCGCCACATTCATAGTTCGCCTGCCATTGTTATAAATACTAATCGTAGGGGGTGGAAGTGAGTTTAACCATTCTCATCATCGATGATGAACCCAATCTTCCCCATCAGTTCGCGCGCTATCTAAGAAAGCATAGCTATGAGGTCTATACGGCGCCTGATGGGGAAACGGGTTTGGCAGAATTGCAAAAAAACAGCATCGATCTCGTGCTGCTCGATGTGCGTCTGCCTCACCTTGGAGGCCTGGATGTATTGGCGCGCATTCGGGAAAGCGATCAGGAATTGCCGGTCATCATGCTTACTGCCTATGGAGATGTGCAAACGGCGGTAGCTGCCATGAAATTGGGAGCATCTGATTATCTCATTAAAGGATTTGATCTCGACGAACTATTGCTGGCAGTCCAGCGGGCGCTGGAGATGAGCGCAATGTATCGCGAATTGCGCCAGTTGCGGCATGAGCGCAGCGACAATTACCACTTCAACTATATTGTTGGACACAGCGAGCGTATGCGCGAAGTGTTTGACCTGGTGGCGCGAGTCGCGAGAAGTGATACCGCCTCGGTTCTAATTACAGGCGAAAGTGGCACTGGTAAAGAAGTTGTCGCTCGTGCCATTCATGATCAAAGTCCGCGAGCTTCCGGCCCCTTTCATCCTCTGAACTGCGCCGCCATCGCCAATAACCTGCTTGAAAGTGAATTATTCGGTTACGAACAATACGCGTTCACCGATGCGAAAAAGCAAAAACGTGGTTTGCTCGAACTGGCGGATGGAGGAACGCTCTTTCTTGACGAAATCGGCGAAATGCCGCTCGATATGCAGGCCAAGCTCCTGCGCGTGCTGGAAAGCAGGTCGTTTTATCGTCTCGGCGGCAATAGAGAGGTCAAAATCAATGTGCGGGTGCTGGCAGCGACTAATCGCGATCTTGAAGCAGCTATGCAGGAGGGCAGGTTTCGCGCCGACCTTTTCTTTCGCCTGGCAGTATTGCGTATCGCACTTCCTCCGTTACGCGAACGCCCAGGCGATATTCTCCTCTTCGCCTCACGTTTCGTGGACGATTTTAACAAATCCCTGGGGAGAAATGTGCGGCGTATTGCGCCGGAAACGCAGCGCTTGCTGCTTGCCTATCACTGGCCGGGCAATGTGCGCGAACTGAAAAATGTGATTGAGCGTGCTATGATTCTTAGCGCCAGCGATGAACTTTTGCCCTCTCACTTGCCTCGTGAAATTGTAGGCACTATTGACATAGAAAGTGGCCGCCAGATCGATCCCTGGGAGCAATGGTTACGTTTGCGGCCCTCTGATCAGATCACACTTGAAGAAATCAACGAACGTGTAGTGCGATATTTTGTTCGCTGGGCTCTGGAAACGGCCAATTATAATCGTGTGCGTGCCGCCGAACTTCTAGGACTCACGAAGGTAGACCAATTGCGCTACTTGATGCGCAAATATCATATAGATTGATCGGGCAAGGACAAAAACTCTGCTTCCAATTCTTGCCATACGATGCGTTCGGCCTCGAAGTTATCGATATGCTGGTGATTCTGGCTTGCCCGGATGATAGTCTGGGACACTTTCTGGCGGAATGAGGACAGGTGGGAGCGCTGTTCCGGTGCCAGAGGCATAGCGCGAAGTGCAATAAGATCGGGATCGTAAAAATCTTCTTTGTTAAATGCCAGGGAAATGATATCACTGAATGCACCGAGTAGCGACAGGCGTTGCTCGGTAAAATGGCCGACCTGCGTGCTTGAAGCGAGCAGGCAACCAGCAATATACCCCTCTTGCCAGATCGGGTAGGCTGCCGCGCTTACCTCAAACTCAGTCTGGTACGCTGGAAGCAGGTGTTCTTTGCTCAGATCTTCAATACTTGCCGGGCGGCGCGATTGTACGACGTAACCCGCAAGCGATTCGATACCCAGGAAGACCGCCAGGTGTTGCAGGTCCTCCGGCCAGGGCCGGGTACCCTTTCCGAGGCGCTCACGCAGGCTGCGAATTTTCCCCCCGGACGAAGGTGGCATACACTGTGCCAGTGTAATGGACATGCCCTGCCCATGTACATCCAATTGAGCAAGGGCCTGTTTCAATACCATCTCGCTGATTTGCCAGAAGCGCAATGAAGCGTTGACAGTAGCGCGCGTGTTCAAAACCTGCGAGAAGAACTGGCTTGGGATATATTCTGGTATCTGGTCATGCAGCCAGGAAGAAGCATCATCATAGTCCTGCTCAAGGGCCTCCAGCAACTCTGTCCGGTATTGAGGTTGCACGCATTGTAGCAGGTGAATCAATTGTGGTCTCGCCGGGGTGGCCTCATTGCCGGCCCAGCGTAAAAGTGTCATGGGAGAGACTGACATGGCAGCGGCGAGTCGTTGGCGTTCGCCGGAGGCCGCGATAACGCGTTGCAACACAGTGCGCCACGTCTCTGTTGTTGACTCATGCTCTTTTAGTTGAGTGGAATGTCGAGGGTGATTATGCATACATGCCCCTTTCTCACATCGCTGGTCAACTTGTTCCTTCTTTCCCAACCTAATGATAACAGAGCCAACCATGAGAGTCAATAAGTCAACTATTCGATAGGTTCGTTGTAAGGACGGCCCTTAAGGTCATCCTCTCACTCTCTGTTGCGAAAAGCTGGCTATACCAGTTGTACTTCCGATTTGAAATACGTATTATAGGTAATATTATTCGCACAAATCTGGGCAACAGTAAAGCATCAGGATAGGAGCAGTGGCCCATGCCAAAACATATCATTGTCGTAGACGACGACAAGGAAGTGCGAGAAATTATCACCTTTGCGCTTACTCGCACCGGTTTTGATGTGCGTGCCGCTTCGAATGACCGGCAACTTGAAGGCCTGCTCGCTGTAGAGATACCTGATTTAATTATTCTAGATGTAATGATGCCAGGCATTGATGGCTACAGCCTTTTCGGGCGTTTGCACAGTAGGCCCGAAACCCGGCATATTCCTGTCATAATTATGACAGCCCATGCTGAAGATATCTACCAGCGCATCAGTGTTGATCTTGGTGTGGCCGAGCATATCACGAAACCATTTCATCCAATTGAACTGGTCGAAAAGGTCAAAAAACTCCTTCAAGTTAGCTCATAATATGATAAAATTGAGATTGAGATAGATAGCTCTTGTCTGCCTACGAAGAACTTGGTATCATTAGAAGCGAAGTATTCTAAAGAATTCCAGGCACGTTCTGGCGAGTCCAAGGAAGAGAACTAAGATGTCGAACAAGTACGAGCGCGAGATTGAGGAAATCCTGCGAAATTTGGAAAAAACAGAGCCGAAGCCTGGCATAGGCCAAAAAATCAGTGGGCGATTACGTCGCAAATCAGAGTTCCGCAGCCGTACGCGTCGACGTTCTATGCCCTCATTCAATTTCAGTGCTTCGGAATGGCTACTCATCATTGCCTGGTTTGCAGCACTTCTCGCCGGTGGTTGGGCTTTTGCTCAAGGTGAGGCAGACCTGTTCACCGGAATCGTGGCAGTGATAGGGGCTGCCTGCCTGGCGATCATTCTTATCCTTCCGTTTGTATCCCGGTCAAGCTATGCTACACGGCCCGGCCCATATAGCAACGTCACATCTATCAGGCGCAATCCGCTCAGCAGTCTGGCCACGCGTTGGAATCTCTTCCTACTCAAACTCCGTTACAGGCGCAGAAAAGATCATTAACGCAAGCGCAAATATTCACCACAGCCGCCGAACTGGCCACGGCGCAAAAGCGCAAAACAGTACTTGACACTTCGCCAAAAGCGTGTTATAGTGCGCTTGCATTCAGGCAAACTATCATGTGATACAGCATATGAGTGAGTATGTGAGCGAGCACTTCGGGGTGTAGCGCAGTTGGTAGCGCGCATGGTTTGGGACCATGAGGTCCGCGGTTCAAGTCCGCGCACCCCGACCCAAGCCGCCGGCCTCAAGCTCACAGATGCTAACAAAAAACTATGCGGGAGTAACTCAGTGGTAGAGTTCCTGCCTTCCAAGCAGGCTGTCGCGGGTTCGAGTCCCGTCTCCCGCTCTTTTGTCTGAACCGTCTCTTTACTGGCTCACCACAGGCCGCTTCGTGGCAAGCAAGCGGTGAGAGAGTCAGCAAGCAGGCGGTTTTATGATGCGCAAAAAGGTGTACAGCGACATCCTGCCTCGATTTGGGGTGACACCCTGTCTCGCCCGTCGAGACACCCTGCCTCATTTTGAGGCGACATCCTGCCTCGCCCGTCGGGACATCCTGCCCCGGCGAGAACGCGAAATCCTGCCTTCGCAACTTCACGACACCCTGCCTCGCCCCCTCTCACCCCTCGCTTGCCTCCTGACGGCCCCAGAAGCCCCAAAGGAGGCACAACGCGATGTATTCAAAAGACCCACGTAGCCAAAAAAATGCACAAAATGGATCGGGCACACGGGACCAATCCGCATCTGCATCAGCGAAAAAGCAGGTCAAAAGCTCGCGCAAGGTGACCGAGGCGCGCGCCAGCGCCCAGCGCGCCAAGCTGGATGCCCAGGCCGAGGAGCGTCGAAGCCAGGCAGAGCAAGCGGCAAAAGCAAAGCCAGCTGCCGGAAAACGCGAGCGAGAGCGGCCTGGGAGCCGCCGGGCGGCGACGATTGAAGGTGCCATCGCCGACTACCTGCTCGACCACGCCGGTGGCAATCACAGCGCCAAAACGCTCGAATGGCACCACACGGCCCTCGGGCTCATGCGAGCTTACCTTGAGCAGGAATGCAAGATTACCCTGGTGGAGGACATTGATGCTCACGAACTCAACGGCTGGCTCGCCCACCTGCGCAAAACACCCGGCAGCCGTGGCAAGCCCCGTTCAGAACGCACGATCCAGACCTATGCCCGCTCGGCGCGCGCCTTCTTCCACTGGCTGGTGCGGCGTGAACTCATCACGCGCAATCCCTTTGACCGCGTGACCTTCCCCAAGGTCGGCAAGCCGCTCATCCAGACCATCGATGCTGATGAGTTTGAGCGATTGCTGTTGGCTTGCACCCCACCCCACGAATCCGGCCCGATCGCCGAACGGGCCGCCGTGCGCAACCGCGCCATCCTGTGGGTGCTCTATGACACGGGCATCCGCGTCTCGGAACTGTGCGGTCTCAGGCTGGGAGACTTCGACCGCAAGCATGGCGTGCTCACCGTGACCGGCAAGGGTTCCAAGGAGCGGCGCATCGCCCTGGGCAGCAACTGCCTGCGTAACCTGCTTTACTACCTGGATCGCTACCGCCCTGATGAGGAGGAGTTGGCCGAGTGGGGCAGCGCCGATGAGGACCACCTGTTCCTCTCCGAGACGCGCCTGCCGCTCACCAAGAACGGGGTGACGCTGCTCTTCAAGCGCATCAAGCAGCGGGCGGGCATCACTGGCAAGCGCATCAGCCCGCACATCTTCCGCCATTCCTTCGCCATTCGCTACCTGGTGCTGGGCAATGACCCGTTCAGCCTGCAGGAACTGCTGGGGCATGAGGATATGGCGACGGTCAAGAACTACATGCACATGAACGATGAGACCATCCAGTCCCAGAAGCGCAAGTACAGCCCGGGCGATCACCTGCCCTCTCGCATGCCCGGGCCGAGGGAGAGGCGGCGACGGGGATTCCAGGCAAAGAAGCAGGGGAAGGGCCCCCAACGCTAGGGAAAGCGGTCAGTAGCATTGGGGGGATGCCACTGACTCTCAATGAGGCGCTGTTCGCCAATATCGTTTGCTCGTCGGCGCAACACAACGAGTGATCGGTAGGCAAGGGCGAAGGAAAAGCTGTAGAGAAGTTTACCCTCTCGCTTCCGTGATGGGCATGACGCTGCTTAAGAGGTAGCGGCTGACGACATCAGTTGGTTAGACTGCTATGGGTGTGCGTAAGAAATACACCCATTAGCTCACAAGAGCCTCAAGCCATTCGGCGAGCTCGGTGAGTTTAAGCTGGCGAGGCGTTTCAGAGCGATCAAAGGGATCGCTGATGACAATGTGGCGGAGTTCGGTCGCTGTATAGACGTGACTGTACATTCCGTAGAGCAGATCGAGAAATCTTTCCAGGTCATCGTTGGTATACCCTGCCGGACATGGACCGAGGGTCTTGAGCAAGCGCTTCCGTTTTGCCGGTGTCAACCGGTGCGTATCTGTCATCTTGTTCCTCTGTATGCTCTCAAGGCAACGCAGCAAACCGGGGAACCGCGCCACAACCTGTGCATCTGCATCGGTGGATTGGTCTAATCCACCGCCGTCTCTTTACTGGCTCCAAACATATTCGCTTCAGGATGCGGACGACGGCCTCCGGCTAACTGCATGGTTAAGAAACAATTCATTCACAAAGGAAGTGGAGAAAACCTTGGCGACCTACGCCTGAGCGCTGAGTATTCAGCAGGATGATGTTGCTTTGCAAGCCTTCACTCGATTGGCATCGTTTCGGGTCGTAGGGGTCGCCTTGCGCTTCGCTTCCTCCTTTCATATGCCTGCAGATTGCATGGATCTGCAGGTGAAGGACTGCCCTTCACTGGAGTGCATTCTGGTACCGTCAGCACAAAAATACCGTACTAGATGAAGGTGGTAGAGCCTTGGGAGAGAGACGGAAAGAGCGCGGTGAACAGCTGGGAGGAAGGGGAAACACTACAGTTGCACTTGTGTGGAAACAGAGGGAGGTGACCCCATAGCAAAGCTCACCAGCTTAGAGGGAAGGCACGTGAGCCTGAAGGGTAGCTGCTGCCTGCTCCAGACAGGCTACCGTCAGGGCATCCGTGACGCCCAACGAGCACTTGTAGTTGCGCTGGTGGATAGTACGATACGCCCTCCAGGAGCGCGTTGGGCTCCCATGCTTGGTGTCGCGATAGGCGGTGAAGCGCCCCTGTCGACCGACGAAGCGGAACGAGGAGATGGTCGCCAGCCACTCAAACCACTCTGCCGAATCCGGCGCCAGCGGCAACTCGCCTTCCTGCGAGGTGATGATCACATAGGTTCCCTGCGTGCCGTATTCGATCAGAGCCGGCATGCGAGAGCGAGCGCGTTGTTCTGCCGGCACAAGCAGACGCTCCCGAGGCGACGCACAAGCAGACGCTTGCTCTGCCCCTTGCTCTTGCAGATCTGGAAGCGTGTGCCTTCCCACCAGCGGTTGCACGAAGGATTCCAGGGCCGCGATGCGAGCCTCGACCGTTCGCTCTCGCGCGTGAAGCAGCGCGAGAGCGAGTTGGGCGAGTTGCTCCTGCAGGGTCACGATCCTGGTTTCCAACCAGGCAAGTTTCTGGAGCAGGTCCGCCAGAGAAGCGGAGGAAGCAGACAGCAAAGCAGCAGGATGATCAGGCTGTGCCTCGTGTGCAGGCACAGGCCGTGCTGGCTCCTCTGGCGACCCGGGCGCAGAGGGAAGATCCGGGAGGGGGCGTCCATGCCGTCTGGCCACCTCCAGGAGATGTTCCTCCACTACACATTTGACGCGGGCATCGGTCGGATGGGGAGCCAAGGAGAAATTGGCCTCGCCCAGCCAGTGATGCAGGGTCTTGGGATGGATCCCAAGCAGTCGAGCACACGTGGCTAGAGGAAGAATCGTCATGATCAAGACTCCTTTCGAAGCAGGACAAAAGAGCAAACAAGACGAACCAGCGATCCAGGAAATTTCCTGGAACTCTGAGACTTCCAGGAAATTTCTTGGAAGTCTGGCGTACCGGTTCAATGGATACCAGACACAGGTGGAGCAGGGTGAGCAAGCGAGGATTAGCCAGCCTTCAGGCGACGTTTGGTATGGTAATAGCTGGCACGACTTTGGTGCCAGCGACGCCACCACGACCAGGCCAGCACCCGGCGAACGGACGAAGAAGCGGGCCAGATCAGCCGTGCAAGCAGATGGCGCACCTCGGGAATGGTCAGGGGAAGCAGAAGATGTCGAGCAAGAAGGGAAGACCTGGAGGCCGCAGGAGGAGAAGTAGAGCTACAGGCGCTTGCACAAATCCCTGCAAGGTACGCAAGCGCCAACAAGACGAGTGTGACGTGCCGGTACCACCCGATGAAGCTGCGCACCTCGTAGTGATCCAGTCCCATGTCTTTGGCGTTTTCAAAATCCTCCTCGACATGCCAGCGGGCGCCAATGGCCCTCACCATCTCTTGCAGGGTGGTTCCTGGTGGGGCGAACACGAAATAGTAGCTCTTCTCATGTGGGTCGGTGAGGCTGCGGCGGATGAGCAAAAAGTGGCGTCCATCATCCTCCCACTGGTGCAACATGGGCACGACGGCCCAGTCGAAGAGCCGGGGCCCTTTGGTGCCCTCACTCATCGAGAGGCGTTGCCAATCTTGTTCGTGGAGCACCCACGCTTCGACCAACGCAGCTTCTTCTCGTCTGCGACCAGTGGGGGTCTGGAAGGCGACAGGCTCAGTGCAGGCCACAGCAAGCACGTAGGGGTACTGGTGATGCTCACACCAGGTGCGCAGCTCCAGGTTGCCGCCATAGACCGTATCGGCCACGACCCACTCGATAGGCACTGCCGCCTGGAAGATCCGCTCCAGCATCTGGACCGCCAGTTCCGGTTTGGTCCGGAAGCACACCGACTCCGGGATGCTTGCGGCCTGACGTCGATCGCGATCCTCTATCCAATCCATCGGCAGATAGAGTTCGCGGTCAATGAGCGTATGGCCCTTGGCCGTCACGTAGGCCAGAAAGACGCCGACCTGGCAGTTCTCAACCTGGCCCGTAGTTCCGCAATACTGCAGCCCGACACCGGCCGATTTGTCGCCCCGTTTGGGAAAACTCGTTTCGTCGATGACCAGGATAGCGGACTCCTGGCCGAGTTGCTCAAAGGCGTAGGCGCGCAGGTCATCGCGCACGCCATTGGTATCCCAGACCGCCTGAGAGAGCAAGCGTTGCATGCCATCGGGGCGGGCTTCTCGGGCGTGTTCAGCCAATTGCCAGCCGTTTTTGCGCGACGTGTCGCTCAAGAGACCTTGCAGGTAGGCCAGCGCCCGGCGCCGTGGCTCTGCTCGCGCAAAGCGGGCAGCAATGCGCGCATGCAGGTGGAAAAGCGCCTGGACCCAGCGACAGACATCGGCGGGGGTCGTGGCAGTAGCGGGGGGTATGATATGCTGATTTGGCTTCATCATCTTCTCCTTGCAGATATGGCTCTCGGGATGTCGTCTTTACATCTCCAGAGTGTCACATCTGCCAGAAGATGATGTGGCTTTTTTAGGCTTTTCAGCCTTTCATTGTTGAGTTAAATAAGTGCGACTGTAGTGACAACCTTCGTTCCGCCTTGTTCCGTTTTTTCCCGCCCGCTTTCTAAGGTTGAGCAGCCTGCAGGATGACTCTGTTTGTCCCGTTGGTGCTGCTCACCACGGCTTTTCCGCCTCCTACCCAGGTACACCCCGTCTGTTGTCCAGGGCTATCCCATCTGCACCTGCTCTGCTTGCCGTCTGGGAGTAAAAAGGAGTTTCTCTCTTTTACGAAGCAACGGCAGCGATGTTGCTACCTCATTTTCCTTGCGTTTATTGAGGGACAGCAGTGTAGGTTCGCCTTCTGAGCAAGGGAGTAATTTCTTGTTTCGCTGACTTGTTGCGTTCTTTAATCTCGAATGCGCATCTTGGCGCGTGATTCATGGAGTGCATTGACTCCACCAATCGACGAGGCACTGGCGAGGCAGATCATGCGCCATGCAGAGCCGTTTCTTTCTGCCGGGCATAGCGCCAGATGTCGCGCGGATCGTTCATGCCTTTGCTACGCGCTTCCTGGAGCCACTCGTTCAGTTCATACTTGTTCTGATAGAGCCGATTACCACAAAAGACATTGCGCCGCGCAAACGGAGTCGGGGTCGCTTGCCTGCGGCGCTGGAGGACAACAGTGTCGGCCAGGTTGATGATGGTGTCCCCATACCAGGGGGTGGTGAGGAAATAAGAAGGGTCAAACACCCAGGCCGGGCAAACGAGCCCATAGCGGTCACAGAGGAACTCGACCGAGGCCGCGCAAAAGGCGGCCCAATGCTGGGTATGCTCGGTGTCCGGGTCCGGCTTTATCAGTGGCTCACTGACCAAGGCGGCGCGGTGGTCCCTGGCATAATCATACCAGGCGTTCTTAAAGTTCCCAAGCGCCGTCCAGGGATCTTCCCCCGCACAGATGTCCTGGTAGGCCCGTGCCATGGTGTGAATAGTTTTCGGCCTCATGACTCCCGCTCCCTTTCGGACCCGAACAGTACGTCGAGTGAGGACGCGATGGTCTCGGCTTCGTCCTGTTGTGCTTCCGGTAGAAGATAGCGATCCAGTATCCGTTGGGCCTGTCGGCGTGTGCGAATGCGTGTTTGTGGCAGGAGAACCCTGCAATCCGCCAGATCTTGATCGCGTCCCGCCAGGAGTTTCAGCGCGAACACAAATTCCTTGGGCGGGGCATACACATGCAGCGGCCCGTAACGTTTCCAGAGTTTGCCCCTCGGCATGATTATTTTATCATAGATCAGCATTTGTGTCAGATAATTCAACCAGTTTGGTGGGAGTGTGTACCTGCTGGCAATGGCCTGGACACCATCTCGCAAGGCCTGACGAGCCTTTGGGAAGTCTTCACCTTCTTCCATCCAGAATATGTCAACATCATCGGTGGTGCGTGGTGCGTTGGCTAACAGCATCATGTAGGCGCCTCCTATCAGCAGCATCCGAACGGGCTTAGTAATGCCCTGGCTCTCTAATGCTGCTCCTAGCTCGGCCAGATAGCGCTCGATCTCGTGTGCTTGCATCCCTGCCTCCCTCCTGCCTGCCTATTATAGCATTACCGGCTTTCGGCAGTGAGATCATCCCTCAACCATGAAGGAGGGGAACTATAACGAACGCCGCATGGCCCCACGAGCAAGCGTACCTGGCGATCTTGTTTGCTCTGAAAACGGTCAACGTGATGGTAAATGACCTACCATGAGGATCTGTCCCGCTTTTGGTGAATGTTGAGCTAATTGTCATGCATCAAAATGATTGGCTCCTCTGCTGATAAAAGGAGGTTGCCCAAGCGCTTAGATCGAGGTTCATTGCCTTTTCTAATCAGAACAGCTATAATGAAATAGATGACAAGGTGGAAACATGAAAGGCGAGCTCCATGACTGAGGAAATCAACCGCCTTTTTCATTTGATAGACAACTGCTTCAGAATGGGCCTATCACTCTGTATTTTCAGCAGCGCATGTGTGATTTGCCAAAAGTTTTAGCCGCCTCGGACACACTATGGGTCAAAAAAACTTAGACATGATATGGGTCAATTTCATAAGTGGTCCAGACTGAGAAACTGTTTTGGAATGCGAGGCGGTCATGCTGCATGGCCAAAAGAGCAAGATAGGAGAAGTTTTTGCGCAGGTTTGACGGAAGAATGTCTTGCATGAAATGAGGGAGCGGAAGACCTGTGTGCGCAAGACTGACAGGCCCGGCGTTCGCTTTCTGCTGACGCGCATCTCATGTACCCGATAACGAGCAAGCATGCTATGATCGGGGCCACATCAATTCAGGCTTTGCCGCTCTCCTTTGTAAAGCCATTCCTGGCAATTCTCGCACATGAGCCCAGAAGAGGCGATCAGCTTCGGCCCGCTCTATGAGCGGGCCAACGTGAGCTGTGAGATGGTGTGAGCAGAAAGCGAACGCCGGGCCGATACGAACGCCAACACGATTGATGTGAGAGAATAGATATTTCAATTCCGAGGAGGAGCTTATGAGCCAGAATGCCATGAAGCGTCTTTATCTGATGCAGGTTGGGTCCATGCCGGAATACCAGATTCCGATTGTGTGCTATCTGGTGCAAACGGGTGACGGCAAGCATATTCTGATTGACAGTGGTCTACCGGAGATGATGCCTGAAGGAGAATCGGAGTTCGAGAATGGGCAGGACGTTATCGAGCAGTTGGCGAGCATTGGCTTACAACCGGACGCTATTGATACCGTCATTTCGACACATTATGATATCGACCATGCCGGAAGACACGCGGCATTCACGAAGGCGCACTATGTTGTTCAGCGTGTGCATCATGTGGATGCGGCGAGCAACCCACGTTTTGCTGCCAATCGACCCCAATGGGATCAGCCAATGGAGCGCATTCGGCTGGTGGACGGGGACACGGAACTGCTGCCGGGGCTCTCTCTGATTGAGACGAGCGGGCATGTGCCGGGACATCAATCGGTGCTGGTGCGGCTGCCCAAAACGGGGGCGATTGTATTGCCGATTGACGCTGTACCCTTCGGCGAGGGCTTTACCCGTGACAAGCAGGACGACGGTAACAACCCGGACGCCGAAGCGATCCGCGCCAGTACGATGAAACTGCTTGATCTGGTCGAACGGGAGCATATCGGGCTGGTGATTTTCGGTCATGACAAGGAGCAGTGGGAAGGGCTGAAAAAGCTGCCGGAGTATTACGAGTGAGGATGCAAGGCCCCTTGGCTCCTGGTCTCTCGTTCGTTGACAGGACGGACGACACAGGATAGAATGGACCCATGGCGCTTACACGAATGGACAACGTCGGCATCGTGGTGGAATCCCTCGATGCCGCTATCTCTTTTTTCGCTGAGCTCGGCCTCGAGCTCGAGGGGCGAGCCATGGTAGAAGGCGAGTGGGCAGGGCGCGTCACTGGACTGGGCGACCAGCGCGTTGAGATCGCCATGATGCGCACGCCAGACGGCCACAGCCGGCTCGAGCTCTCGCGATTTCTCACGCCTCCTGTGGCCGCTGATCACCGGAACGCCCCAGTGAACGCTCTGGGCTACCTGCGCGTCATGTTTGCCGTGGACGACATCGACGAGACGCTCGCCCGGCTCCGCAAGCACGGCGCAGAGCTGGTCAGCAGCGAAGTGGTCCAGTACCAAGACGCCTATCGGCTCTGCTACATCCGCGGACCGGAAGGACTTCTCATCGGGCTGGCCCAAGAACTCGGCTGAGTCGCTGCGGTTTCACGTGGATCGCGGCTGGACCAGCCGAGGCCATGGGCGTAAAAGGGGTTGACCCATACATTCGCCAATTTCTACTCATGACGCATATCTCCCCGTTTCGGCGAACTTATCTGGCAACCCACACGTCTTCAATGTGCCTGTCTTCTCCCGTGCCGAATTGACCAAATGGGATGCAACTGTTCCCTTGTGGAGCGGCTTGATATGAGGCCCTTGGCTGTGCTGCTCATCAGTGGTGGCAAACTGCCCGGGAAGACGGACAAAATCCGTTCACTTCGTAGGGCATTTACCATGTGATGGCGCGCATTGAGTAAGAAGAGTTGAGCTTTGGTGAAACTGTGCAGACGGTGATGAAAGGGTAGACCTCCTGCCTCACTTGAACTTATACACAAGTTCTGGTAATCTTGTTCTAGAGCGCTCTGAGTTCGGGAAATCCTGCCTTCGTCAGGACGCGACACTTTTTGCCGAAGGTACCAAATTTGCGCGTGACATCTTTTGCCGAAAGCGCCAGAAAATGCGCGTGACATCTTTTATCAGAGACGCTCACATTGAAAAAATACCGTATAGACGAGCCAGTTAAGCCACTTCATAGCAAACGAGCGGTGATTTTGTGACACCCTGCCTTCCAAGCAGGCTGTCGCGGGTTCGAGTCCCGTCTCCCGCTCCAAGCACACAGGAAGCCAGTTCACAAGCGGCTTCACGGGAAGTAAGCAGTGTTGACTTACGAGGGAAAGCGTCTCACAAATCGGTTTGTGAGTGCCTGCCTCGCGAAACCATGAGTACCTGCCTCATCTGAGGCTTGAAAATGGTACAGGATGGTGTGAGTACCTGCCTCTTTCCTGTGATGCCTTTCCAGAATTGGAGGTGTCCTGTGTCTTTTGATTCTTCACGTAAAAAGCAGGAGTCAACTGCTCCTGCAAAGTCCACTGCTCAAGCTGGCAAGCGTTCCTCTGCGCGTGCGAAACGCTCTCTGCGTGCGACTATTGAAGAGTACATTCTTGACCATCGTAGCCAGAACCACAGTCCAAAAACGATTGAATGGCATACGCTCGCGCTCGGCAACTTCGCCGCTTTTCTGGAAAAGAAGGGCGTGACCTTCATAGAGGATATTGAGCGTGTGCATGTCCTCTCGTGGCTTGCCAACATGGGTATGGAACCTGGTGCGAAGGGGAAAAAGCTGTCGGAACGCTCGGTCAACTGCTATGCTCGTTCGATGCGCGCTTTCTGCAACTGGTTGGAAGCTGAGGGATATGTGCAGGTGGCTCCCTCGAATCATGTGAAAATGCCGAAAGTGGGCAGGCCGCTTATCCGCATTATCGAATTTGAAGAGTTCGAGCGGATGCTCAAAGCCTGCGCGCCGCCTCATGAAACCGGCCCTGTGACTGACATCAACGTCGCTCGTAACCGCGCTATCCTGTGGGTGCTGTGGGATACCGGTATCCGCCTGGCTGAATTATGTGATTTGCGCCTGGTGAACTTTGATCGTGAGAAGGGAACGGTTATCGTGCATGGCAAGGGGAATAAGGAACGGCGTATCGCACTGGGCCGGAATGCACAGCGTTCGTTGTTACTCTACATTGACCGCTATCGTCCGAACCGTGATCGACTGATCGAGTTGGGCAACCCGAACGAAGATCATGTGTTCCTGAGTGAGACTGGCTATGCTTTGACCCGGCGGGGTATCGATATGCTGTTTCAGCGCATTCGGCGACGCGCTGATCTGCCGAAAGGCAAGCGTATCAGCGCGCACATCTTCCGCCATACCTTCGCGGTCCGTTACCTCATGCTTGGCGGCGACATTTACACACTTCAGGAATTGTTGGGGCATGAGGATATCGCGACTATCAAGAACTATATGCATTTGAATGATGCACTCGTTCAGGAGCAGAAGCGCAAGTTCAGCCCAGGTGATAACGTGCCGTTCGCCAATCAGCCAGGTGGCCGTAAAAAGCGGACTGATTTTCGCGAGCCGGTCAAGCGCAAGGGCGGGCGTGGGAAGAAACCGAAAAGTGAGTAGTTGAAATGAAGGAAGCGTTTTGTTGCTTGATGAAACGCTTCCTTCTATATTTTTCTCCTCTTACAGATGGTACAATGGTCGCTATGGAGGATGATTATGTACCATAATGAGCTTTCTCAAGAGCGATCTTATATCATAAACCAGTCGTCTCGTCAGACTTCTAAGAAGACTCCTATCCAGGAGCGGTCAATGGTGGTCGGAAACTTTGTTATCATCAATGGCTATCGCGTCAACTTGGCATCGCTCAAGCAGCGGTTTCTTGAGGGTGGCTATCAAGTTCATGAAACTCCTCATTTTATTCTTTTCCTGCGTGATGAAGCGCCTGGAGTGATCGTTGTTCACTGGTTCGCTCCTGAAGAAATGGATGCTGATGTCAAGCACTATCTTACTCAGGAACTCAAGCCATATGGAATAATCATGCGGTCTCAGCATTATGGGGAAATTCTTAGCGGTATTGTTGGCTCTCTTTTCCCTGATGATGTGCGCCGTGCCTGGCGTTACTTTGGGGCGAATACGTTGCAACGCTTCCTTACCTTTCTGGCAACGGCTTATACTCCGCCTTTGCCTGATTATGCGACAATCGGTATGTTCGCGACACTCTATCAGCGTGTGTTAGAGTTGCGAGTGGGGCTGCGCTTTCTTGATGCTGGTTGCGCGTCAGGCTTTTTGCCTCCTCTGGTCGCTGAACGAATCCCTTTTTTGACTGAGGTGGTAGGCGTCGATATTGATAAGGCATCGTTCGAGGTCGCTGCTGAACTTGCAGTAGAAAAGCATTTAGAGCAAGTACGCTTTGTGCAGGCTGATTTGCTTTCTGAGGATTTTGATAAGCTACCTAAGTTTGGCCCAAATTAACGACAATGTGTAAGGGAGTGAGTAACTTCCGCAAGGGCCGGATGAGCGAATGAGCCAAGCGAGCGTCCCGATTGAGGACAATCTCAACAACCTGAGTTGCGGCATCAAAGCGGA
>DATGLD010000031.1:0-57043 GCA_035294305.1 Ktedonobacteraceae bacterium
GCTCCGCTTTGATGCCGCAACTCAGGTTGTTGAGATTGTCCTCAATCGGGACGCTCGCTTGGCTCATTCGCTCATCCGGCCCTTGCGGAAGTTACTCACTCCCTTACACATTGTCGTTAATTTGGGCCAAACTTAGGTAGCCTACAGCACCCAGGCAGTTGAGTATCTAGAACGCATGGGAGGAACTTTGCCAGCATTACGTACAGAAGAGGTATTATTTAATCAGTATTTAGCATTAAAGGCAAACAAACATGATCAGGAAGCTTCAGGCTACCTCAGTGAAGCATATGCTGTTGTGTTAAAAAAAGCCGAATCTGTCAACGGTGCAGATCAACGAAAGGCATTTCTAGAACGAGTACCAGTTAGTAAAGCAATTGTTACAGCTTTTAAGGATGCATCAACGCAGGAATTGCCAGATACAAATTCTCCTGCGGAATCTGATAAAAGGTTCTTGAAACCATAAAACAATCAGAAGGGAACTCTGCCATCTCTTGTGCCTGTCACTTAGCAGTAAAATCCTGCGCCGCTTTTCCAGATACTTTGCTACACCGCCAGGCACGCCCGGCGAATTGGCTATTGACATAATGCAGAATCAGACAATCACCCAGGGCTCCGGTGCGCCTACAATTGGAGTCATAAAGACATGCCTTCCTGTCTGCGCACAAGCGTAAGCAGTCGTAATATCAGTAAGGCGGAACGTTATTTTGAACAAACCCTTATCTTACAATGAACGTGCCTTTCAGTTTTTGCAGGCATGATGGAGGAATGCAGCATATGGATATCACAAGAAGTGGCTCAAAGCCGTCTGGCAAGGGTCCTGTCGAGTACTTTACCGGCCAGGTCCGCATCGATCCCCTCTTTGAGGCTCCCGAGCCAGCACGTGTGGCCAGCGCCAGTGTGACGTTCGAGCCAGGCGCTCGCACAGCATGGCACACCCACCCGTTGGGTCAGACGTTGATCGTGACGGCGGGCCGCGGGCGGGTCCAGCGGTGGGGTGGGCCAATCGAAGACATTCATCCGGGAGACGTGATCTGGTTCGAACCGGGAGAGAAACACTGGCACGGCGCCTCGCCCATCACCGCCATGACGCATATCGCTATTCAGGAACGACTCGACGGCAAGGCTGTCGATTGGATGGAAAAAGTCAGCGACGAACAATACCTGGCCTGACGTTGCAAGTAACTGGCGTCACCCGGTACAGGTCTGATCAAAGCTCCTTGAGTATTTGAAGATAATGACCCTGGTTTTCCCGCCGCGTCATCTGAGTTGCAGAGAATAACAACCTGGCTATCCTGATTAGCCAGGTTCTCGCCGCCCTGGGCAACCTCTGTGAAAACCAGAAACACAGGCAGGCGTAGCTTTTGGCACCGGTGGCCTTCGCACGTTGTATAATGGAGAGCCTGGTACTACACTTTGGGAGGTGTTTCACCAGATCGGTTAACTAACCGGTTCGACGATCAACGCAATATATGTTCTGGGTGGTGGTGCCTACAGGTTGCCACATGAAAGGAACTATCGATGCGAGTGGCGCTCTTTATTACGTGCTTCAACGATACATTCTTTCCTCATGTCGGCATTGCCACGACGCAATTGCTGGAGCGGCTGGGCCTGAGCGTGGATTTCCCCATAGCACAGACGTGCTGCGGGCAGATGCACTTCAATACTGGCTACCAGCGCGAATCCATCCCGCTGGTACAGCACTTTGTCGAGGTTTTTCGCGATTCTGAAGTGATTGTTGCGCCCTCCGCATCGTGCGTTGGCATGGTGCGCGAACTTTACCCACGGGCAGCCGCAATTTCTGGCGACAAAGCGCTGATCGAAGACGTTGAGCAACTCATCCCGCGTGTCTATGAACTCTCGGAATTCCTCGTCAAACGCCTGGGCGTCACTGATGTAGGCGCCTACTACCCGCACCGCGTCACCTATCATCCAACCTGCCACAGCCTGCGCGTGCTACATGTTGGCGATGCTCCCTTACAACTCCTGCGCGCCGTCAAGGGCATTGACCTGGTAGAATTGCCCAATGCGCGCGAATGCTGTGGCTTTGGCGGTACCTTCGCTATCAAGAATGCCGATACCTCGCTGGCCATGCTCAGCGACAAAATGCGCTGCGTGCTGGATACCAGCGCGGAAGTGTTGTGTGCAGCCGACACCTCATGTTTGATGCACATCGGCGGAGGTCTGCATCGCCAGCGCGCTGGAGTCGCAACTGTCCACCTTGCCGAAATCCTCGCGCGCACCGAAAGCGAGGTCGCGTGATGCCATCCAGATCCTTGCCCATGTTCCCTCAGACCGCGAAAAAGGCTCTCACCAACAGCCAGCTGCGTCGCAACCTGCGCAAAGCCACCACCACCATCCGTGACAAACGCGCCGCCGTCGTCAGCGAACTACCCGACTGGGAAGCCTTGCGCGCAGCAGGATCGACCATCAAAGCTCACGTTATGCGCCACCTGGATGACTATTTATTGCAGCTCGAAGCCTCTGTCCAGCGCGCCGGGGGACAGGTCCATTGGGCGCGCGACGCGTCCGAGGCAAACCGCATTATCACGAAGATCGTGCAGGACACGGGCGCGGATCGTGTGGTGAAGGTCAAATCCCTCACCACCGATGAGATTCATCTCAACCAGGCGCTGACAAAGGCGGGTATCCGTGCCATCGAGACCGACCTGGCTGAACTCATTATTCAACTCGCCGGTGAACCATCTTCCCATATCCTGGTGCCTGCCATCCATAAGAATAGAGCCGAGATACGCGACCTCTTCCGCCAGACCATCGCTCAGGGACAGGACCTCACCGACGATCCAAAACAGCTCGCCGCCGCCGCGCGTCATTACCTGCGCGAGCAATTCCTCTCGGCCCAGGTAGCCATTAGTGGCGCCAACTTCGCCATCGCTGAAACCGGCACCATCTGCGTCGTGGAGAGTGAGGGCAATGGGCGCATGTGTATCACGCTGCCTCAGACCCTGATTACGGTTATGGGTATCGAGAAAATCCTG
The DNA here is from genome assembly GCA_035294305.1 of Ktedonobacteraceae bacterium. Taxonomy (GTDB): domain Bacteria; phylum Chloroflexota; class Ktedonobacteria; order Ktedonobacterales; family Ktedonobacteraceae; genus DASRBN01. The sequence continues at coordinate 2,997 of DATGLD010000031.1, forward strand.
CCTGCTTTCCAGGACCTTGCCGTTTTCCTGCAATTGTTGCCGCGCAGTTCCACCGGCGAGCGCATGAATCCCTATACCAGCCTCTGGACGGGCGTGACGCCGGGCGATGGCCCGCAGGCTTTTCATCTTGTATTGCTCGATAATGGTCGCACGCGTGTCCTGGCCGATGAGGTAGGTCGCCAGGCGTTACACTGTATCCGTTGCAGCGCCTGCCTCAATATCTGCCCGGTCTATGCTCGCGTGGGCGGCCATGCCTATAGCTCCGTCTATCCCGGTCCTATCGGCGCCATACTCACGCCGCAGTTGCTGGGCATCGAGCGGGCGAAAACCTTACCCTACGCCTCCAGCCTGTGTGGGGCCTGCTACGAGGTGTGTCCAGTCAAAATCAACATTCCTGAAGTGCTGCTGCACCTGCGTGGTGAGGTGACACGCCATGCCTCGCCTCTCAATCCAGAAGCACTGGCGATGCGAGAACTGGCGTACATCTTCGCTCGCCAGCAACGCTACGAACGGGCACAGCGGCTGGCGCGACGCGGGCAAGGCATCTTCGTCCGTCAAGGAGTCATCAACCATTTGCCCGGCATGCTCTCAGGCTGGACCGCAGCCCGCGATCTCTCGCCTGTTCCAAAACAGAGCTTCCGCGACTGGTGGCGAGCGCGACAGAAAGAGGGTCAGCCATGAGCAATACCGCGAAAGATGTCATACTCGCGCGCATTCGCCAGGCCCTTGCCAACGCGCCCGAACCAGAGCCGGTACCGCATGATTTCCGCGAACGAGATGAGCGAGACCGCGCCGCCATCCTCGAAGACTTCATTGACCGGCTGGTTGATTACAAAGCCATCGTTACGCGCACCAGTGCTGCCAATTTGCCCGGCGCTATTGCGAATGCTTGCCAGCAGTTGGGCGTCACTCGACTGGTGGTTCCGGTCGATGTGCCTGACAGTTGGATTCCTGCGGGTATAACGATATTGAGGGACGATCCGCCTCTCTCCTATGCTGAACTGGACGCAAGCTCCGCAGTGCTTACCGGTTGCGCCATGGCCATCGCTCAAACGGGCACGATTATCCTGGATAGCGGGACAACCCAGGGCAGGCGCGCGTTATCGCTGATTCCAGATCGGCATCTCTGCGTCGTGCATGCGGAACAGGTGGTGGGGCTGGTTCCCGAAGCCATGGCCTGGCTCGCGGACCGCAAAACCGCTCCCATCACGCTGATCTCCGGGCCATCTGCCACCAGCGATATCGAACTGAGCCGGGTTGAAGGGGTGCATGGCCCGCGCACGCTGCACGTCTTCGTCGTGGACAAGCCCTGATGAATGTTGTCAACCGAATCGGACGATCACGGTCCTCGTGTCCTGTAGGGACAGCGGCTGGTCCCTGTCCCCGTCGTCATCTAACGCGAACACATCACAAGGAGAAACACACTTATGGCAATCAAAGAAGGCTGGCAAGGGCGCTTCTTCGAGGATTTTGAGGTTGGTGATGTGTACCAACACCCGCTGGGAAGAACAGTGACAACAACGGATAATATCTGGTTCACCCTGCTGACCCAGAATACTGCCCCCATTCACTTTGACCATCACTACGCGGCCCAGACCGAATTTGGCAAACCACTCGTCGACTCCACTTTTACGCTCGCATTAGTGACCGGGCAGAGCGTGGCCGATATCTCGCAGAACGTCTTTGCCAACCTGGGTTGGGATGAAGTCCGGCTCCCTAACCCGGTCTTCGAGGGCGACACCATCTATTCTCAATCAGAGGTGGTGGAGAAGCGGGAGTCACGGTCGCGTCCAAATGTTGGTATTGTGACCGTGAAGACCAGCGGCTACAACCAGGATGGCAAGATAGTCATCACCTTCAAGCGCACCATCATGGTCTACAAGCGTCGGCAGGCACCAAAGATTCCGCGCCTGCTACCAGAAACATAAGGCCATATTCTCAGGCCCAGTGTATTTGCCCTTGACGTTTTCGGGTCTGGCTGCTCTACTTCTCCCACCAGAGGCGGCAGAGGCCAGATCATTGCCTTAGCCCGGATAGGGGATTGAAAACTACCTGCCAGGTCGCCTGTAAGGAAGCAGGAAGCGACCTGTACGATCAACTACAGGCTCATTTCCTGCTACCTTCCCCTGCACCCGGCAGGTGTGCTTTCCAGGTACCAGAGTTCACCACGTTCCATGAACCCGCGTAGGCCTCCTCCTCCGTTCATCCTCACATGTACTCAAGGACCATTGTGAACTCAAGCCCAGTGTAGGCGAGAAGCGCTATGAAAACGTTATGGCACCATCACAAACGGGGAAGCGCTTCCCATAAAGCCTCAGTGTTGTCACTGCAAGCTTTCTGACGAAGGAGCATACTCAAATGGCCGTGTCCTGAGGTGGTAAGGGTAGCGCGGAAGATCATCAGTAACGTCTCGCCTCAAGCGCTTAGGGCTTATGAGAGCGAATTATCAAAACACTGTGACGCGGCTTATAGCGCTTTCATGACGCTTTCCTCCTTAAACTAGAACCGGAAAAGGCTGGTGGTCTCTCTCAAGCTATTAGAGGCATTTGAGCGCGCAAATAGTGCCGCCCTGGCTATTCCTTTCGAGCCATCATTCCTCGCGATTGTGGGAACACCGTTTGCTCATTGAGGAGACAGAATGTGGATGACCGCAAAAACAGCTTTGTTGAAAGAGGAAAAAAGGGCTACCTGGCTCTACAACATTTTTCGCAGCACCATCGCTGGCAGTTGATGGCTGCTGTGTTTGTAATATTCCTCATCGGTTTTGCTTACCGCACATTCTCTCCTTCACTCCCGGGACAGGTAACAGAGGATGTGTTGTGTCGATCAGGCAGTAATGACAACTGGCGCGGTTGGCATCTCGGCAACGGCTGGAAACAACTCAATACCCTCCTGCTCAATGACGGCACCAACGGCGATTATAATGGCAGGCCCACACTCGTTGCTCCCGCCCGCTGCCAGCCAAAAACCACAGACTACGCCGTCGAGGCAACGATTCAGGTCGTATCGACATCAGGTAACAGTTACTCCGGCTTCGGCCTGAATGTACGCGGACTGCCATCTCCATCTACCCAGACCGGATACTCGACATATATCGATTCCTTCAGTGGAGCAAATATCTCTATTGCCGGCGGGGATGCGCTCAACACTACTTCTTTTAACCCTGGCACATCTTTTCACACCTACCGTGCCGAAGTCAGAGGGAATACCATCAACTTCTTGATCGATGGCAAATCCGTCCTCAATGTCGTTGACAACCGGTTCATTTCCGCAGGCGAAGTCGGATTATGGTGCGCTAACATGCAAATTGAAATGAGCAGCTTCAAGGTCGTCAAGCTCTAGAGCCTGACCCCTTCTAGCTCCTGTCGCACCATCCTGGCCCCTTCCACCAGCGCGCACAGCTTACCAAAAGCGACTTCCCGTGGCAGGTATTTCATGCCGCAGTCCGGGGCAAGCACCAGGCGTTCCGGCTCAATGTACTGCAAGGCATCGCGTATTCTTGCGGCCACCCTCTCCGGCGTCTCCACCTCCATATCGCCCAGGTCCAGCATGCCCACAATCATGGTTTTATCTGGAAATGCGCACAGCACAGAGAGGTCGAGGCGCGGCTGAGCCGCCTCAATCGAAATCTGCCTCACCACACAATCACGCAGCTCCGTAAGGAACGAGTACTCGGGCGGCCGGTTGTGAACGATAGCCGCGTACCCAAAGCACAGGTGCAGGGCTGTCGTTCCCACAATGCCTTCCAGCGCGCGATTGATGACTTCTACACCATAGGCCCTCGCCTTCTCCGGTCTCGCTTGCAGATATGGCTCATCGATCTGCACCACGTCGGCTCCGGCAGCTTGCAGGCTTTTGATCTCCTCATTGACGGCTGCCGCTACATCCAATGCCAGCGCTTTTTCATCGTGGTAATAGTCATCCTGCGCCTGCTGGGTGACTGTGAAAGGGCCTGGGACCGTGATTTTGATACGGCGGTTGGTGTTGCGACGCAAAAACTCCACGTCGCGTACCTCGACCGGGTGCAAGCGGCGGATCGGGCCGACAACGCGTGGGACAGGATTAGCATGACCTGTGCGATCCAGCGCCACCCCCGGATTATCGAGATCCATTCCATCCAGCGCCGTAGCGAAGCGATTGGAGTAGCTCTCCCTGCGCATCTCCCCATCAGAAATAATATCGATTCCCGCACGCTCCATGTCGCGAATGGCGAGCAGCGTGGCATCGTCCTGTGCCTCCTGCAGCAAAGGCTCCGGGATACGCCAGATTTCTCGCGCCCGGATGCGCGGTGGTAACCGGCTCCGTAAGTTCTTGCGGTCAACCAGCCACTCAGGTTGCGGGTAGCTTCCCACAACCGTCGTTAGAAGCATCTCTGCCATACTCATCCCTCCCTCTCAAAATGGATTGAACCTATGCCGGAACCACATCGCTAATGGAAATACCCTTACGCCTGGTCAACTCGGCAATGGCATCGGCCAGGTGCGTATCCTGGATACTATAGGCCCCGGCGGCCACTCGAATGCGATGAGCTGTCACAAGCACATCGACAACGCTATAGCCCTCCGGGGGCACAAACTTGTAACAGGCCATCTCCAGCAGTTGCCCGTTCGGATCCCTGAAGTAGATCGAGTCCATAAAGCCGCGGTCGATGTTGCCTGTATTCCAGATGCCACGCTCGTTAAGGCGTTGGGCGACCTGGGTATACGTAGCGCGCGAGACGGTATAAGCGAGGTGATGCAGGTTGCCAATACCCTCTGGATTGGGAGTCGGATCGTTTACCCGCGAAGGACGCACGAAGAATGTAATCAACCGCCCATCGCCTGCATCGAAGTAGAGGTGAGTCTCTTCTGGCACATCGAGATTGGGCTGCTCCATCACCAGCGGCATTCCCAATACTCCCTCATAGAAATCGATGGTCGCCTCCCGATTGGAACCGACAAATGTGATATGGTGAACCCCTTGAGTTTGAATAGTAGACATAAAGTTCCTCCCAGCAGGAGCAGGGCTTTGATAGGGTCGACCGGGGCAGAATGCTATTCTACTCCGTAGCGAAATGAACGGGTGAGGACCGCCATGTCTATCCGGGCAAGCAAATCTCACCGGTTTCGCTCTTATTCTAGACAACCCTGAAGCCCTACTCCCACGATTACTGAAGCGTATTCCAGATTCCTATATTCTGAAGAACAGGTGGCGAACCTGGTCGATTATGTGGGGATCGCCACTCGTCTCACCGCCCGGAAAACGTTGGTAGGTGGTGAGCACAAAATCTGACGCATCTTTGAAGTGGAAAACAGCCTGCACATCATCAAGATTATCAGCTGGAACACAGATGAACTGACCGTCCCTGATGGTAGCACGCCACTGGCCCCCCCATTCGCCATCGACAATGATGCCAATGACCGCATCAACACCCCTGGCCGACTCCTCGTCTACCGTATACTGCATGACGATAAACATGTACGGCATCAAGATACCGGCGGTACGCTCCTCGAGCTTGCCCGTTTTGTCTCCCAGGCCCCATTTCATATCCCACGTGTGAATGCCATAGTCGATGATCTGGAAGGAAGGATAGAAGCAGGTTGGAATGGGACCCATATAGGGGTGAGGAATGGTTTTTCCCATCCACTCGTCGGCAGTGAGGGCCTCGAAAATAGCAAAAGCCTGGTCTGAGTCGCTTTTGAGCCGGGCGATGGCTTCTTCGCGTGGCAGGCTGCGGAATGCCTGCGCATGTTCATTGAGCCGCTCGCTCATGATTCCCAGGCCAAGCGGGGTGCCGGTTTCGCCCCGGCGATCCATCTCCCAGGCGGCGAGGTAGCCCTCGGTGACGTCGATCATGTGGCCGACCATGTCGCGCACTTCCCAATCTTCGCAGCGCGTCTGGACGTACCAGTTATCCGGGTTGTCAATGATGTCGTAGAACTTAGCGCGCTCAGTGCGTGCTATATCAAGTACGAGCTCTTTGCTGTTGTAATCCATTGGACTGGCTGGCATCATAGCCTCCTTTCATTGTGTGACATTCTTCGTTGAAACTTTGCTGGGAATGCCGTAGGGACAATGGCTTGTCCTTGTCCTCGTGCCTGTACGCGTTAGGAAACCACCTCCTTTGCCGGGCAACTCGTCACCGTGCCCTCTTCCCAATATGGGCCGATTAAAGCTGTCGTAATCATATCATCTGGCCGGTAAAACCAGAATAAAAATTGCCTAGTAGTTGATAAGTCTTTGCTATTCAAACGCGACTACTTTTCGGGCACACTTGGAACAACAAGGATGTCCAGTTATTACTCACAAGAAAGAGTCGCAACCGATGGTTACCTGCATAGACGAAGCACTCGATCAGATGAATTTGACAACCCTGGCCGACCTCTGCGCCGCAGAACTCAGGCGCTGCCGGCGCAAGGAAGCCGGTGATGAGGGCTATTGCCTGGAACTGTTGCGGCGCGCTATCCAGGAACAAGAAGATGATGCCTGGACAGCGTTACAGCACTGTTTCAGCGATATGCTCTGTTGCTGGGTACGCACACATTCCAGTTGTAGCCTCGTCCTGCAGTTCGACACCGAAGAGAACTATGTTGCTCAAACCATGGCTCGCTTCTGGTGCGCGGTACACGATTCGCCTATCGCGTTTACCTCCCTGGCGGCTCTGCTGAACTACCTGCATGCCACCCTTAATGGTATTCTCATCGATGCTCTGCGTATATACCGGCGCTCGCATATTGTTCCTTTACCAGAGCCAGGTTTTCCCGGAGAACCGGAAACGAGAGATACGCTCGATAGCAAGGGTATCTGGCAGAGCATACAACCACTGCTCTCAGATGCGCGTGAAAGCCGGGTGGCCTACCTGCTTTACTACTGTGGCCTGAAGCCACGCGAGATCGTCACTCACTGCTCAGGCGAATTTAGCGACGTGAAAGAAATCTATTGCCTGAACAGGAACTTCATTGAACGGTTGCGCCGCAATCGGGAACGCTTGAGCTGGTTATTAGGTCAATACGAGTGATACCCTCTTCCAGGTGATGCTCCCACGCAAAAGCCCTCGTTGTCACGTAGTGATATCGGGGTAGGGTAACGACCAGTGCTGGAGTTTCCGCGCGTACTCGCGTTGGAAGCCCAGGGGCTCCTGGTAGTCGCGCTCGAACAAGGCGATAAAGAGCGTAAGCGTCAGAAAATGGTGTGCGCCAAGCTCAAACAGTTTGACATAATCATGCGTCGCCAGCGCCTCGCGCTCCTCTTCGGTAAATTGCTGCCACGTACTGGCCTCCATCTCGGGGAGGTTCAGCACGACATTGGCGCGCTCGGCTTCCCACCAGGTGACGGTGCCACGCGGGTCTTCGCGGTAGCGCTCGACCAGTTGCGGGTCGCGGTCAATGGTGAAAAGAAACTTGTTGAGAAGATACTTGCTCATGAGTTCGCCCCTTTCGGATACCAGGTGATATAGGCTTCCATGGTGTGGAACAGGTCGAGCGAATCGACATAATCAGCCTTCACTTCTCCGGCGACGCCCATCATCAGCATAAAGTCGAGGAAACCATGCGTAGCGTTGCCGGGTAGCCAGAGGCTTTCGAGTGAAACTTCCTGTAACGCGGCCTTGATGTCGCCGTTGGCGATCCACTCGATTGCTTTGCGGTCAAACTCAGGGTCAGGTCCATGCGGGCCAAACTGCCGCGGGCCGCCGAGTTCAAGAGAAAGATGGCCGGTACCAATGACAGCTACCCGCTCATTGCTGGGCCAGGCCTCGAGCAGGCGGCGCAGGGTACGACCTAGTTCGACAAAGCGCCAGGGTTGCGGAAGTGGCGGCGCGAAGATGTTCGTGTAGACGGGCACAATGGGCAAATCGGCCTGCGGGCGCGTCGTAATGATGGGACAGGTGATACTGTGATCGACGCGCAGTTCGTTACTGAAGGCGAAGTCGAAGCCGGCATCCAGCCCGGCGCGCAGCAGGTATGCCGAGAGTTCTTCGTGCCCTTTCAATTTCATGCGCGGCAGTCCGAATTCGCGCTCCTCATTGTAATAGTTGGCATCGTAGAACGGCGCCTTGCCGATCAGGAACTGCGGCATGTTATCGTAGAAGAGTTGGTGGAAGTGGTCAGAGCCAACCATGACCAGCACATCCGGGTTGGCCCGCGTAAGCGTCTCGCGATAGGCCAGCACTTTGCGCACCCACTCGTCCGCGAAGTCGGGCCTACTCTCTGGCGGTGCTGTGCTGGCACGGTAGAAGAATGGGTGGTGGGTCGTGGCGAGGACAGCGACAAGGTTTGCCATAAGTGCCTCCTTCAAATATGGCCTGCGCGTTATAGCAGGCATCGAGTACAGGGATAAAATCGGGCTACTGTTCTGAATTATCGTTGCTCACCGTTGGCCGGTACACAGCGTTCCGGTCGACAGCTTTATAAATATCGGGTGCGATGGGATGACGGAGTTCTTCCGCAAGTTGACCGAGCAGTCCCGCTGCTCGCGCGAGCAAGGCCACGCCGCGTAGCAAGTCCGGTGGTAATCCGATGTCGGCAAGCGCTGCACCGGCCACCCCGGCGCCATTGAGGGGGAGTTTGCGGTCAAGTATCTCCGAATGGACGCGGCCAATCGCTTCGAACAGGCGCAGGTGCGATCCGCGCAGACCCTCACGCTCAGCAATGGCGATGATTACAGCGGTTCGCGGATCGGCAGTTTTATGTACTGGATGGCCCAATCCTGGGACGAAGCGGCCCGCGGCCCGTTGCGCGGCGACGGCCTCGCGGGCAAGAGCATCCCACTCTTCATCGGTCTCTGGAAGCTGGCCCGAAACACTTGCCAGCACGCCTGCTAGAAAGCGGCCGGTATCTTCCGTAACGCCAAGGAACCGCGAGCCACCACCTAACAGGCCTGCCGCCATCGCCCCCTGGAAGGCATCCGGGGCGCTATATAGCGTCAGGCGGGCGGCAATCGCGGTTGGGGTAAAACCATGATCGGCCAGCGAGACGAGCACTGCCTCGAACACACGTACCTGCTGTGGCGTTGGCCGGCGCTGTGTGGCGAGCCAGAGAGCCAGCTCACCAAAGCCAATATGCCCGATCAGTTCGTTGGCCAGATCGTGACCAAGCAGGTGAATACTTGTGGCATCGGATGTCCCGATGCCGGTAGGATATTCCATGTGTTTCGTTCTCCATTACAATATGGCTCATTTCTCTTAGAGAAAGACAACTGCCGATTGATCGGCCCCGCGTCCCTTGCCGGAATATGTTGGTAAGACCCTTATACCTGGCCAAACGGAACTTCTCATTGCTCAGCCCTCCTCAGAGGAGGGACTGGCGGTGTTGAGTCCGTCCGCGCCGGTGCTTTTCCTTTGACTGAGCCAGGCGCGAATCTGCTCGTTGTCCTGTCCGAGCGCCGGGGGCGGCAGCTTGTAGCGCGGCGGTGTCAGCGAGAACGAAATTGGATGACGAACCATAGGTAATGCATTATCTCCGGTGCCAACCTCCACCACGGGGTCGAGTCCAATTTCGCGCGCGAAGGCGACTCCTTGATCGACGCTGTTGATCGGGCCACACGGAACTCCAGCGGCGCTCAACAAACGGAACCATTCCTGCGCCGGTCTCGTGCGCAGCCGCTCCACCAGCAGCGGTCGCAGGGCCTCGCGGTTGCGCGTGCGGTCTTTAGTGTTGGCAAAGCGAGGATCGTGCGGAAGCGTAGGAAGGCCGAGAATCTCGCAAAGCTTGCTGAATTGCCCATTGTTGCCGGCAGCGATAATAAGGGCCTGATCCGCCGTCGGTAGCGGTTCGTACGGGAACAGGCTGGGATGAGCATTGCCCATGCGCTGTGGCACGACGCCGCCGGAAACATACGCTGAAGTCTGATTGACCATGCCTGACATGGCAGTAGCGTACAGGCTTGTTTCTACATGCTGGCCCTCGCCGCTATGGTTGCGATGGTTGAGGGCGGCCAGAATGCCGATAGTGGTGTGCAGCCCGGCCATCACATCGAACACCGAGATGCCAGAGCGATAGGCGGGGCCGTCAGGGTCTCCCGTCAGGCTCATTAAGCCGGACATGGCTTGCACGATGAGATCATAACCGGGCAATGAGGCTCCCTGTGCCGTCCCGAAGCCACTAATAGAGGCGTAGATGACTCTAGGGTTGAGTTGTCGCACGGCATCATAATCCAGCGCGAAGCGCTTGAGGCCACCGGGTTTGAAATTTTCGATGAAGATGTCGGCACGCGCGGCCAGCTCGTGAGCCAGTTGCAGGTCAGCAGGGTTGTTAAAATCGAGGATGACCGAACGTTTGTTGCGGTTGATCGCCAGGTAGTACGTGGCCACTCCGTCGCGTTCAGGCGGCAGCCAGTTGCGCGTATCATCTCCAGCAGGGCTTTCGACCTTAATCACAGTCGCCCCTAGATCACCCAGCAGCATTGTGCAATATGGGCCGGCGAGTACGCGTGAGAAGTCGGCGACCAGCAGGCCATCAAGTGGAGCGGGCCGTGAATCGGCTTCTTGCCTGGTTCTCTCATGTTCCTGCTCTGGCATAAGATGTACGCCTCCAGTGGTAGCGAACGGTTATCACCAATAGATACAGGCTCCTGTTGGTTGGAATATTTATTCTCGCGCGATTGATGTCCGCTATGCGGACAGCCGTCCGTATAAAGAAGTATAGATGACAATAGGAGAGGCTGTCAAGGGACGTGGGTCTGACATCCACTCATAATTCTTTCAGCGGGCCTACGGCCCGTCAGGACGGGAGGGGAAGCAAGCGGGGACACCCCGCACCCCGGCAGGGGTGAAACCCCTGCACCCCGAGTTATGAGTGGATGTCAGACGTGGGTCTATGAAAGCGATTCAAGGTGCGTCGCTTGTAGCCCTTGTCACAAGGGTGATCTGCGGCCTACCTTGCCATCGCGCCCAGTCGTCGCTGATGGCCGCCGCGGTCTGCAACAGCCTGGGAAGATACTTTCCGGTCAGTACCTCGATGCTGGTTTCCGCCGCGTGAACACAAACGTTAAGCGCGGCAACGACCTGATCGTTACAGCTGCGAATAGGCGCGGCTATCGAGCGAATGCCATATGCCAGGTGTTCATCGGTGAGCGCCCAGCCCCGCATTCGTACCTCCCTCAGAACGCGGTCGCGCTCCTCTCTATCCGGCTGCCAGAGTGGTGTAATGCCGGAGCGACCTGGCTGTGCGAGCACTCGTTCCAGTTCATCTGGCGGCAGCTCCGCGAGCAGCACTTTTCCGAGCGAGGTCTGAAGGGCCGGAAAGCGCGTGCCGATGGTGACCGCCAGGGTGATGATTTTGGGTACGGCGACACGCGCGACGTAGACGATATCGGACCCATCGAGCTGTGCGAGGGAGGAAGATTCGCCCGTAAAGCTCACCAGCCGCTCCATGTGTGGGCGGGCTATCTCCCAGATGCTGGTCGAGCCGATATAAGCCATACCCAGTTCCAGCACGCGTGGAGTTAGGGCAAACCCTCCCTGCGCTATGCGGACATAGCCCAGTTCCTCCAACGTCAACAGCATGCGGCGCGCTGTCGGTCGGGCCAGTCCGGTAGCTGTAGCCACCTCGCTGAGCGTCATCGTTGGCCGGTTAGGCTCGAATGCGCGGATGACATCCAGGCCACGTGCCAGTGCCTCGATAAAGTCGGGTCCTGTTTCGCCTCGCATCATTTCCCTCTATGCACATCAGCGCCCTTCCTTCCGGGCGCGTTGTGCTAGTGAATACGCTACTGTTTTTGCTGCACTCATCGTAACAGAAACGTTATCTAATGTCCAGTTCATTCAGATCGCCCTGACTCTGATTTTTATGCGCCGAACGTTTGGGCAAATAACAAAGCTGCGCTAACATCGCACTTTCATCCCAATTCCTGACCGCTCGACTGCTCTGCTGAGTTTGTCCGAAAATTCGGTCTCATGCCCCTCTGAACAAAAGGAGAAGATAAGATGAATACCATGCAAACGGCAACAATCGTCTTCTCTCGGCTTTTGAATCGCCCTGGGGTATCTGAGCGTTATCCTTGACACAGCCTTATCCGTCATGTAATATTTATCGCGTGGACACTTGTCCGTTCTACGGACACTTCTCATGACCGCCTTCATCCTTTTTGAAAGTAGTATTACAGTCCGGCTACCAGGATGTAGGAGAGGGTACAAAACGACCGGTCTCGCCGGTACTAACGGCGTCTAACAGGCCATTGCACGGCCTGCTTCGCGTCCTGCAGCCACGACACAACGAGGTGAGCAACAATATGAGCCAGAACGCAGTAGACAGCACTTCTTTCCCATCAGGACGCCCGGTGGTATTTCGGAATGCCACTGTGCTGACCATTGACCCCGCGCTTGGGATGATCGAACGCGGCGATGTTCTCGTCGTTGACGACCGCATTGCTGAAGTCGGACGACAGCTCACTGCGCCTGACAGCGCGGTGGAGATCGACGCGAGTGGCGGCATTCTCATGCCAGGCATGATTGATACGCACCGCCATATGTGGCAAACGGCGCTCCGGGGTTATGGAGCAGACTGGACCCTCACGAACTATTTCCAATTCTACTACCTGAACTGGGGCAAGATTTTCCGCCCCGAAGATATTTATGCCGGCAACCTCCTGTCCGCGATTGAGGCCGTAGACGCTGGAGTCACCACGGCAGTTGACTGGTCTCATGGCTTGCAGACAGTTGAATACGCCGATGCGGCGGTGGATGCGCTCGAAGCGGTTCCAGGGCGCTTCGTCCTCGCTTACGGTAACCTGCTTGGCGCTCCCTGGGAGTGGACAAGGGCCCCGGAATTTGCCGATTTCATCAAGCGCCGTATTGACGGGCGCGGCGATATGCTGCGCATGCAGATTGCTTTCGACGTGACCGGCGATCCGGCTTTCCCCGAAAAGGCGGCCTTCGAGGTAGCGCGTGACTTTAACCTGCCGGTGACAACCCATGCTGGTGTATGGGGCGTTACCAAAGACGATAGCATCCGTATGATGTACGACCACGGATTCATGACCCCATCGACCATCTATGTACACGCGGCATCGCTTTCCGATGATTCCTATCAACGCATCGCGGCAACGGGCGGTCATGCATCGGTATCTGCCGAGAGCGAGGATAACGCCGGGCAGGGCTATCCCCCAACCTGGAAGCTCCGGCGGCATAACATCCCGGTTTCCCTGTCGATGGATACCAGCGTGTGGTGGAGCGCCGACCTGTTCTCTGCCATGCGCGCCACGCTCAATGCCGACCGCGCTCGCGAGCATATGGAAGCGCATAAACGTGGCGAAACCGTCATGCTCTCTCACCTGCGGGCCGAGCAGGTTGTCGCCTATGCCACTATTGGCGGCGCTGAAGCGTTAGGAATGGACAACATCACCGGCAGCATCACCCCTGGCAAAAAGGCCGACCTCGTCCTGATTAAGAATGACCGGGCGCCTGCGATGTTCCCGGTGCTTCACCCGTACGGCCATGTTGTGTTCCAGGCCGGGCGCGGGGATGTGCATACGGTGGTGGTAGATGGCAAGGTTGTCAAGTACGACCACCGCCTCATCGGCATCGATCTTGAAAAAGCCAGGCAGGCCGTCGCGAAAACGGTTGAGTACGCGCGATCCAAAATGGGCGAGCAGGCCTGGAATGAGGGTATGAACCCCGAGAAGGCAGAAGTGGAATTGATTGAGAACCCGTATACCTACACTCACCGGGAGGGTGCAAATACCGGGCAGGAGCAGGAGTAAGGCGTATCTTACAAACGCGTATGCGCAGCTAATGCACTGAAGGAATCGACCTGGTGAATTTTGACAATCGCATGGGCGAATCACAATCATCGTCCCTTGTGGGGACAGCGGCTCGTCCCTATCCTCTTCAGGGTCGCGGGGCAGGGACGAGCCGCTGTCCCTGCAGTGCGGAGAGATCTTCCCCGATCTGGTCGTCGAAGCTCAGTAGGACGAGGGAGTTACCTGATTCGGTTGTCAAAATTCATCAGGCGGTTTCTCAGATTATTTTGTTCAACTCCAAATGAAAGGACACGATGATGAGCGCAGAGATGCAGGCGGCGGTACTTCACAAATATGCCGCCCCGCCCGAGTTTCACCGGTGGTCCATTCCTGAGCGTGGAAAAGGGCAGGCGCTGGTGCGCGTCCTGGCGGCTCCCATCAGCCCCCTAGATCGGCTGTGTGCATCCGGCACATCTTACTTTGGCGCCCCGAAGCTCCCCTATATTCCAGGTACGCAGGGTGTCGGCATCGTCATAGAGGCTGATACCCTTGCGCCGGGACAGCGTATATGGTTCAGCTGCGATGCTGGTATGAAGCCCGGGGACGGCAGCATGGCGCAGTACTGCCTGATCGACGAGGCAGCAGCACTCCCGCTGCCCGATGAGATCGAGAGTGACCTTGCCGCGGCGCTCGGGCTATCCGCGATTGCAGCCTGGATGGCGCTCACCTGGCGTGGTCGCCTCCAGCCGGGGGAGCAGGTGCTTGTCCTGGGAGCCAGTGGCGCGGTCGGACAGGTAGCAGTACAGGCGGCCAGGCTGCTTGGAGCCGGGCGCGTGATTGCCGCCTCGCGTGATAAAGAAGCGCTCGCCCTGGCGCTCTCACGCGGCGCTGATGCCGTCGTTGACCTTTCTGACGACAATGTGGACGAGATCAGTAGGCGCATCGTGGCAGCGTGTGATGGTCCACTGCACCTCGTCATCGACCCGGTGTGGGGTCTTCCGGCGGAGGCCGCTGCTCGCGTACTGGGGTCAGAGGGCAGGCTGGTCAATATCGGTTCTGCTGCCGGAGCCTCGGCGCGTTTTGAGTCAGCCATCGTGCGCAGTCGTTTGCATGCCATCGTGGGCTATACCAACAATGCGCTGACCCATGAGCAGAAAGCCCAGGCCCTCAAACAAATCCTCGCGCATGCTGCCGCGGGCCGTTGCACGGTCGAGCGGGAGATGGTTCCACTAGAGCAGGCTGCGGATGCCTGGGAGCGCCAGGCCGCTTTTGCCCGTCACAAGTTCATCCTCATCCCCTGGTGAACGAATCCGGGTTATTACGCCTTGCCCCTTAAAACGAGCGCGGCATACCCAGCACATGCTCGCCTAGATACGAGAGGATCAGATTCGTCGAGATGGGCGCCACCTGGTAGAGGCGCGTCTCGCGGAACTTGCGCTCCACGTCGTATTCTGCCGCGAATCCGTAGCCGCCGTGCGTCTGCAGACATGCATTGGCCGCCTGCCAGGAAGCGTCTGCCGCCAGCAGCTTTGCCAGGTTCGCCTCCGCTCCACAGGATTGTCCCGCGTCGAAAAGGGCTGCTGCTTCGTAGCGCATCAAATCGGCGGCACGCACGCTGGCATAGGCCTGGGCGATGGGAAACTGGATGCCCTGATTCTGCCCGATTGGCCGGTCGAAGACGATGCGCTCGCTTGCATACCTGCGCGCCTTGTCAATGAACCAGTAGCCGTCGCCGATGCACTCAGCCGCGATCAGGATGCGCTCGGCATTCATGCCATCCAGGATGTACGAGAATCCTTTGCCCTCTTCTCCAATCAGATTTTCAGCAGGAACCGCGAGATTGTCGAAGAAGACTTCATTTGTCTCGTGATTGACCATGTTACGAATGGGCCTCACCGTCATTCCCCGCCCCAGGCTCTCCCGTACATCCACCAGGAAGACGGATAGTCCCTCGGTTTTCTTCCTGATCTGCGGCAGAGGCGTGGTGCGGGCCAGCAGCAGCATCAAGTCGGAATGCTGGACGCGTGAAATCCAGACCTTCTGCCCATTCACGATATAGCGGTCTCCGCGCTTCTCGGCGAAGGTTCTGGTTTTCGTGGTATCGGTGCCGGTTGTTGGCTCGGTGACGGCGAAAGACTGCAGGCGCAGTTCGCCCGAGGCGATGCGCGGCAGGTAGGCGCGCTTCTGCTCAGGCGAGCCATGGCGCAACAGCGTTCCCATCGTATACATCTGCGCGTGGCAGGCTCCAGAGTTGGCCCCTGAGCGGTTGATCTCTTCAAGGATCACCGACGCCTCGGTCAAACCGGTTCCGCTGCCGCCGTATTCCTCGGGAATGAGCGCGGCAAGCCATCCCGCCTCTGTCAGCGCCTGCACAAACGTCTCAGGATAGCCCGAGACTTCCTCGACCTTCTGCCAGTAGGCGCTATCGAAGGCTTTACAAACGTCGCGCACTCCCTGGCGAATATCGGCGTACTGTTGCGCGCGCGGGTTGATGTCGTTCAAGATGCTCGCTCCTTTTGCTTCGTTTCGCACTTGAGGCTATCAATGACAATGCGAACAAAAATGCTTTCCGCATGCATGGAAAAGTTTTTCTGCTATTGATGCTTTGATCCATCCACCATAATAACATCTTTGAGCGAGATTGCCTGGTTCAGTTGTTTCTCGAAGATTATAGCTCCACTTAGATCAGCCCTACTCAGATTGGCCCCGCTGAGATCAGCACCGCTGAAGTCGGCCCCGCTGAGATTGGCATCACTCAGGTCGGCGAAGCTCAGGTCGGCTTCGGTGAGATTGGCATCACTCAGGTCGGCGCCACTCAGATCAACGAACCTCAAATCGGCCTTAAATAAAATTGTTCCGCTCAGGTTTGCTCTATGTAGATTGGCCGAAATCAGGTTGATAAAGCTGAGATCAGCCTCTTTTAAAGGAACAATGGTATGGTCTTTGTCTAACAACCGGGTTTCATAAAGAAACATAAGCACCACTCTTTTTCGTTGCCCATCAAGATGAGGGAAAGTTGTCAGTGTTCGCACGCGGCCTATAGTTTTCGCTTCTTTTGTTGCCTTATCGGACAGCTTTTTCTCTAGCAGCATTTGGGATACCTTATCGATGTACGATTGCAAGATTGCCTCGCGTTGGTTATCCAGCGCAATATTGCTCGCGGTCTTATCACGACTGTCCCTAGATTTTCGCTCATTTTCGCTCGTAGTATAATTGAAGAGATATCCACCTATGGCAAGTACCGCCGGAATAACAAGCAACTGCAGCCAGTCCCATAAGGTTTTTCCTGGTTGCTGGCTTATCGTTCTTGTGATTTTGTGCGTTGCTGTGTCGATTTCGGTGGCTATAGATGTGCTGGAAGATACAGTAAGCCCTGTCCAATTCCAATGGAGCAGGTAGCCGCAGATAATCACAATGATGAGCGCAAACAAAACCAGGAGGAAAATCGTGATGACCGCATCCAATGGGCTTGTAATCTTCTGCCACCATGCTCGCAATCTGTTTCCCATTGCCTCTACTCCACAGGCATGTAATCTATGATCCGGGATTTTGATCGAATGCTTTGTGCTATAGTATAGCAAATAACCACGACAGTGTATATGTATCGATGTATCACAGGGGTCAGTTTCAACACGAGGTTTGCAAATTGTATTCTGTGTGGTATGCTACATTCAGTAGTCATAGCTATGTAAAATGAGGAAGACCCAGATGGACTATCAGATATACCAGGTAGCATTATCACCCGACCTCAATCTGAGCGCCGAAGAGTTTGCCGATGCCTGGAATGCTACACGGGATACGCGCGAGCTTGCGATAGCCCGGCTCAGCATCCCCAAGGGAATATCCTACTACGAACCTTTGCTAACCAGCGTACAGCTTGCCTCCCCTATAAACATCGAGAGCAACACCATCTATGAGGCTATCAGGACCGTCATCAGCAGGTACGCCAGCGCCAAAAAAGGTAAGGGGCAGGCAACTCCTGCCACTCCTCACATCGAGGAGGTGCAAAGACCTGGCGGCGCTCGCGTTCTCGTTGTCGATGTTGACAGGTAACGATCATTCAATGCAGTATTTGCTGTGCTGAGCGCCTTGCGAATTTGTAAACAATGCTTCTGATTGCTTCCCCTTGCATTTGGCATCAGTTAGAGATACCCTATAGTTATTAAACGTCCTGCTGAGATAGGTCTTTGCCTCATCTTGTCTTACAGTTGGTAGCGGCCTGTAATTGAAAGGATATCGACCTGATACCCGAGCCATCATCAGAACAAACCAATGCTATTCCCTCGTCTGCTCCTCTGCATGTCAATGCAAGTGGATTGCAGCAAGTGCTGGACATGTCACCGGACGCGCTAGTCGTTACTGACCAGGCCGGGTCGATAATGATGCTCAATGAGCAGGCGGCGGCATTGTTTGGCTATGACCAGGAGGAACTTCAGGGGAAGCTTCTCGAATCGCTGATGCCCGAACGTTTCCGTACCCCCCATATTGCTCACCGCGAGCGCTTTTTCGCTGCTCCACGCCGCCGTCCTATGGGTCTGGGCTTGCAACTTTTGGGGCGAAAGAAGGATGGCACCGAGTTTCCGGTGGATATCAGCCTGCGCCCATTGTTGCTGGATAACAGACCGCTTACCATCGCGGCTATTCGCGATATGACCGAACAACGGCGCGCAGAACGTGAGCGCCTGCAACAATTAGAGCAAATCCGCTTACAGGCCGAATTAATTAACCAGGCGCATGATGCGATTATCGTACGCGATCCGGTTAGCCGCATTCTCTACTGGAATCGTGGAGCAGAAGAACTTTATGGCTGGACGGCCCAGGAGGCATTGGGCCGCCTCATCCACACATTGCTCAAAACGCGCTTGCCCGTCACCATCTCTACTATCGATGCGCAACTCGAGCAAGAAGGCCGGTGGGAGGGGAAACTGGTCCATACCTGTAAAGATGGTAGGATCATAACCGTCGAAAGCCGGCAGGTGCTCTTTCGAGATGAGCTCAGGGAGCCAACTGCTGTTCTGGAGATTAACCGGGATATCACCGAACACGAACGCCAGGAAGAGGAAGAGCATGCAGTACATGCCGCGACGGCGGCACAACTGGAATTTCTGCAGAAGATACTTGATGCCCTACCCAGCAGTGTTTATCTCGTCTATGGCCCCGACGCGCGTCTCATCCTCGCTAATCGCACGGCCAGTAGTGTATGGGGGGCCGCGTGGCCGGTCAACCAGCCAATGGTAGGGTTTCTTATCGCGAAGGGTATCAAGATTTTCGATCCTCAAGGGCGACCGCTACCTGAATCCCAATATGCTACACTACGGGCAGTACGAGGAGAAACAGTGCTACAACACCAGGAAACTATTCGCCGTCCGGATGAATCCAGCCTGCCTGTCCTCGTCAATGCCCTGCCACTCGACTTACACCAGGCCTGGAATACCCTACAAGAGAATAGTGAGGAATTAGAGCAGAACAAATCCACCCCGCAAGCAGTAGCCCTGGTCGTTCACCAGAATGTCATGGCTCTAAAGGAAGCCGAATACCTCAAAGACGAATTCGTTGGCATTGTCGCGCATGAGCTGCGCACTCCGCTGGCCGCCCTGAGAGGATTTGCCGATATGCTGCTGGTGCAGACCGGGCGCGGGCACGGGCCGGAACTTGCTGGTTGGCAAAAGGAAGCGCTGGCGGAGATTGAAGAGGCCACCATCCGTCTTTCCAAGCTGACTGACGAACTCCTGGATGTCACGCGATTACAGGCGGGGCGCATGATCCTGCATCGCATACCTACCGATGTGGTGCCGTTGGCACAACGTGTGGCCGCCCACCTGCAGCGTACTACCACACGCCATACCATAAAGGTAAATACAGACCATACCTCGTTGATTGCGGACATCGACCCCGGACGAATAGAACAGGTATTGATTAACCTGATAGGGAATGCTATTAAGTACAGCCCGGAAGGTGGACCTGTTGACATCAACATCCGGCAAAAGATAGCCGAGTCGATGGTTGAGATCAGCGTGCAAGATAAAGGCATAGGCATTCCGCAGCGGCAACATGCCCAGATATTTGGTCGTTTTATGCGTGCAGATAACGCCTCGGCCTGGGGCATTGGTGGAACCGGGTTGGGGTTGTATCTCAGTCGCGAACTGGTCGAGCAGCATGGAGGTCATCTCTGGTTTGAATCGATGGAGGGGACAGGTTCCACGTTCTTCTTCACTCTCCCACTTCTATCTTCTGAACAGAACAAGGAGTAGAGGGGGAAAGAAGGGATGTTGGGGGACTTCTTTGTATGGGGAAAACAAAGAAGATACAATCCCTTCTATCTATGGAATAGTCGTTTCCGTTGTTCCAAAAGTTCCCATTTTTTATCGTTATTTTTCACCTTGTCTTTTTTGCCAGGAAAAAGTTGTGAATTGTTTCCATAAAAGAGCGAGAGTTGCTTTTGAAAGGTGAAGATGATATTGTTTTAAAGTGATGCTTGTTACACGCTTTAGGATGAGCTGTAGGGACAGCGCCTGGTGCCTGTCTGAGGGTCCATTATGTGAAAGTGAGAGCCAGAATGTCGCGGCGCAAGAAATTGATTCGCCTACCTCTCATAGGCATGACGATTGCCGGCGTAGTAGTTGCTCTTTACCTGTTCGCGGGCAAGCGTTCTTCGAAAGCGGGTCCCGCGTCCAGGATTCGGAGGCATACGGTAAAAACTTCTCCTGGGGATGCCTTGAAATATTGGACTGAAGAGAAGATGCGCAAGACTAAAGGGGTTGAGATGCCGCAGGTCAATGAGGTCGAGCCAAGAAAGGAACAGCCACGGCGATCTCCCGATGCTGAGTGAAAGCGAGACGTATCATGCCACAACTGCATCGATTCATTCTACATCCAATGACCGGCAAGGTCTTTCTTTATACACTGGGCAGCGCGTACCTGATCTATCTGGTTGCATTTGCGCATTTTTTGTTTGGATTCCCATCCTTGCCACCTGTGGGTGTGACGATTGTCGAACACCAGGTATCCACCAATCCTGAGTTCGAGATCAACTATTGGACAAAGGCAAATATGCGGAATGCCGTCAATACTGACCCGCAAACCACCTCTACTTCAGGGCTGGCGCGGCAGAGCAGTAACCAGAGCGCGGGAAAAGCGGCCCAACAACAGGGGCAACTGCCTGGCAAGAAGGACCTTTCCTATCCACTTTCGACGGTGGGAAGGGTTTTTTTGACCAACGCTTCCGGCCAAAACCTGTCCTGTTCTGGCACTGCTGTTGTGAGCAGCAATCATAGCGTAGTTGATACCGCCGGTCACTGCCTCTACTGGCAGGGTAGCTGGATGCACAATGTCATTTTCTGCCCAATGTATGCTAATGGCAGTACGCCCTATGGCTGCTGGGCGGCTCGCGATTTAGAAGTTCCCTCTGACTGGATAGACGCCGCGCCGAACGACTTACATCACGACTTCGGCATGTTCATCGTTGCGCCCAACAGTGAGGGTCAACTGACCAACGTGGTTGGCGGTGCTGGCTGGGCTTATAATCAGCCGGCGAATGCCACTTTCTATGCCTATGGCTATCCCGCCGGTTATCCTTTTGATGGGCAGACTCGCCAGACCTGCCCCGGCGCCACCGGCATTGCCTGGCAACATGGCGGCGGCACCGTCGTTTCTATCCCCTGCAACATGACAGGTGGCTCCAGTGGCGGTCCCTGGTTTATACAGATCAAAGGCAACTGGTACCTGAACGGCCATAACGACTTCACCAGCAGTATGCAGCGCGACCATATGTTCTCTCCCTACTACGATGATACCTGGTACGAGCTTTACAGTAAGGCGCAGCAGGCGTAAGGCATGAACAATGAGCGCTATGGCCCCTGACATCCACTCATAACTCGGGGTGCAGGGGTTTCACCCCTGCCGGGGTGCGGGGTGTCCCCGCTTGCTTCCCCTCCCGTCCTGACGGGCCGTAGGCCCGCTGCAAGAATTATGAGTGGATGGCAGATGGCCCCTCTTGCCAACACATCAAGTTTTCTTTATACTACATGCAAGAATCGTAGAGGTAGACCCACCTCACCCGGTGAAGCGCCACACCTGAAAAGAAAATTTCCCTTTTTCTTACTATACATTCTGGAAAGGGTTAAGAACTATCTATGACCGTAAATAAAGGAGATAGCAATCAGCTTCCTGCTGCTCCTGTGCTTGCCAGTTCACCATCTCAGAGCAGTACCAATGCCTCCTGGCCCGGGATTTCGGCTCCCTCCTTTTCTGGCCGGTTTACAGAGAAGCAACTCGCGCTGCTCCTGCAGGCCTCGCACGATGCGTTTATCGTTCACGACGAAAGCGGTCGCGTGCTGTTCTGGAATTCTGGGGCCAGCCGGCTTTACGGTTGGTCTGAAGAGGAGATTCAGGACAAGGATGTGCACAGCGTGCTGAAGACCGAACCCTCCCTGCCACTGGCGGAGATTGAGCAAACCCTGCGCGAAAAGGGCAGTTGGGAAGGCGAGCTTGAGCAGAGCAGGAGTGATGGAGAGCCTGTCGTGGTTGCCAGCCGCTGGATCGTGTTGGAACTGCCCGAGAGCGCTTCGATGACGATTTTAGAGGTCAATCGCGATATCACCGAATTGCGGCGGACGCTCCAGCACCTGCGCTTCTTGACAGAGGCCAGTAAGCTGCTGGTCTCCTCCCTCGATTACCCAGATGTACTAGTACAGGTGGCCCAACATGCCGTGCCCATGATCGCGGATTGGTGCCGTATTGATCTGTTTCGCGAGGATGGGAAGCTTTACCCGCTGGTCATTGCGCATGTCGATCCTGGGAAGGTAGCCTGGGCTTACGAATTAAGCGCGAAGGTGCCGTATGATCCCGATGCGCCGGGCGGGGTAGCTGCCGTGATACGCACGCGAAAATCTGAATTTTTCCCATTTATTCCAGATGAAATGCTGGTGGCGGCGGCGAAAGATGAACAGGAGTTGGAAATGGTTCGCTCCATAGGCTTCTCCTCAGTGATCACGGTTCCGATTGTGGTGCAGGAACGAGGAGTAGGGGCAATCACGTTGGTGACAACCGAAACGAAGCGGCACTATACTGCTACCGATTTGACGATGGCGGAAGAGCTTGCCAACCGCATCTCGATGGCCATGGAGAACGCGCACATCTACCGGCAACTGCAGGAATTCAACGCGAATCTGGAGCAGATGGTGATTGAGCGAACTGCGGCCCTGACAGAGTCGAGCGAGGCGCTGCGGCAGTTGAACGCCGAATTGCAGCGCAGCAACCAGGAGTTGCAGGACTTTGCCTATGTTGCCTCGCATGATTTGCAGGAACCACTGCGCAAAATCCAGGCCTTTGGCAATCTGCTGGAAGAAGAATACGGTTCCGTCCTTAGCGACGGTAAGACTTACCTGGACCGCATGCGCAATGCTGCGTCCCGCATGCAGGTGTTGATCAATGATCTCTTGATGTTTTCTCGCGTCACCACAAAGGCCCTGCCGTTTACCGAGGTCGACCTGAACGTGATTGGACGCGAGGTGATCATCGATCTAGAAGCCGTTCTACAGGCAACCGGAGGGGCCGTCGAGATCGATATGCTGCCCATTATCGAGGCCGACCCATTACAGATGCGCCAGTTGCTGCAAAATCTGATCGGCAATGCGTTAAAATTTCACCGTCCCGGCGTTCCGCCCCACGTTTTCGTTTCTGCCGAATGGCAAGCGAATCCAGAGGCATCCGAAGAGCAATGTGTGATTGCGGTTCGAGATAACGGGATTGGCTTCGATGAGAAGTATCTTGATCGCATCTTCACCGTTTTTCAGCGGTTACATAGCCGAGGAGAATATGAAGGGACGGGCATCGGCCTGGCAGTTGTACGAAAAATTGTCGAACGGCACGGCGGATCTATTACCGCGAGAAGCACTGTCGGAGAAGGATCAACATTCCTGGTAACGCTCCCGCTCCGGCAGACCACAAAACCTCTAAGCAATGGATAAGGAAAGAGTGTATGGCAAGCAGAGATTCTATCGTGATTTTGATGGCTGACGATGATGAAGATGACATCCTGCTGACGCAAAAAGCCCTGCGTCAGGGAAAGCTGCTCAATGAACTCTATTGTGTACGGGATGGCGAGGAATTACTTGACTACCTGTTTCATCGAGGGGCTTATGCAGACAAACAGAAGGCGCCCCGCCCCGGCGTTATTCTGCTCGATTTGAATATGCCGCGCAAGGACGGGCGTGAGGCGCTCAAAGAGATCAAAGCGCATCCAGATGTAAACGATATTCCCATTGTGGTGTTCACCACCTCGAAAGCTGAGGAAGATATCTACCGTTCTTACAAGCTGGGCGTAAACTCGTTTGTCACCAAGCCGGTAACATTTGAACGCCTCATCGAGGTCATGCAGATGATCGGCAAATACTGGTTCGAAATTGTAACATTGCCTCCCGAGGAGAACAAAGGTGCCTACTGACATACAATCGACGGGCATCCTGCTCATCGAGGACGACGAGGAAGATTTTATCCTCCTGCAAAAAGTTCTCGCCAAGGTTTCATCCACCCGCTATAAGATCCAGTGGGAGCAGCATGCTGGAGAGGGACTCGCGCACATGTTGCGTGAGGATCACGATATTTGCCTGATCGATTACCGGCTGGGGGCAAATAGCGGCATCGAATTGCTAAAAGAGGCGCGCAGGCGAGGATATGACCTGCCCATTATTCTTCTGACGAGCGCGAGTGGAGGCGGTATCGACATCCAGGCATTGCAGGCCGGCGCCGATGACTATATCACGAAGGATCTGCTGCAAGGAGAGTTGCTGCATCGCCTGATACGTTATGCGATTGAGCGACGCAAAGCTGAACAGGAACGCCAGCGCCTGCTGCGCGAGCAGATGATTCGTGACGAGCGCGAGGCGAGAAGAAACGAATTCATCAGTATGGTTGTGCATGAACTTAAGACACCTCTCAGCAGTATCAAGGGATATTCGCAATTGCTCGGTAAGCGTTGTGAGCGTTCGGGGGATACACAGGGTATGCAACTGGCAGCCAGGTTGGACCAGCAGGTCAACCGCCTGACCAGCCTCATCGACGATTTGCAGGATATCAACCGTATGGAGGGTGGAAAGCTGCGGCTGCGCGAGAGCCTGTTCGCGTTTGATGACCTGGTGGCCGAGGTCGTGGCAGATATCCAGTTGACGACGGAGCAGCAAACCATCGTCATCGAGGGACAGACCGGCACAACGATTTATGGAGACCGGGAACGTATTAACCAGGTACTGACGAATCTACTGGCGAATGCCATCAAATACGCTCCAGAATCAGAAACGATCCTGGTTAAACTGAAGAGAGATGAGCAGTTTGTGACGGCATGCGTGCAGGATTTCGGCCCGGGCATTCCTAAGGAATACCAGGAGTACATATTCGAGCCGTTTTACCGGGTTGATATCCCCGATAATGGTTCTAAGCAAGGTCTCGGTTTGGGGCTGGCGATAGCGGCGGGCCTGATAAAGCGGCATCAAGGTCAGCTATGGGTGGAAAGTGAGGAGAGGGCAGGAGCAACTTTCTGCTTCACTTTACCGCTCAACGTCCCCGCCGTTTTGCAGGAGTCGGAGAACGATAAATCCATCCCTAATGGGGTGTAACAATCGCACCGGCGAAGAGGCCAGCGCGTTCTGCGCTCCCTCCTGTAGCGGCAGGCTTGTCCCTGCCCGCCTCCGGGGTTGCGGGATAGGGACGCGACCTATCCCGGCGGGAGTTCCGCATTGGGGGTAAATCATCAGGGGCCGATTGATCGGCTTTGGCGCTCATCGCTGGTGGTTGCTGAAACCTCAAAACAGAAAGGGAAACCATCAATGGAGAAACGCTTTACTGCTAAGGTGGTGCTGGTGACAGGAGCGGCGCATGGTATAGGCCGTGCTATCGCGCTGCGTTTCGCGAACGAGGGCGCGCAGGTCGTCGTCAATGATATGAACAGGGAGGGCGCTGAAGCCACTGTACAGGCGATTACCGGTTGCGGTGGACTGGCTATTGCCGGAGTCGCGGATGTATCGAATAAAGGCCAGGTTGATAGCCTGTTCGATTACGTGCTTGAGCGCTTCGGCAAGCTGGATGTGCTGGTCAACAACGCCGGTTTGATCAATGTCGAACGTCACTTTCTGGAGGGTGACGAGGCCTGGTGGGATAGCGTCCTATCAACAAATCTCAAGGGTGTTTTTCTCTGTTCGCTGTGTGCTGCCCACGCGATGGCCCGCCGTCGCCAGGGCGTAATTATCAACATGTCGAGTGGAGGCGCTACGCGCTCGCACCGGGGGATGGCCGCTTATGATGCGTCAAAAGGCGGCATAGAGGCGCTGACGCGGGCGATGGCACTTGACCTTGCCCCGTATGGCATTCGCGTGAACGCTCTTGTTCCCGGCTCAATTGATACGCAGGGCATGAATCCAGAGGTGAAGCAAGAACGCGGCCAGGCCATACCATTGGGACGTATGGGCGAACCTGAAGAACTGGCCGGGCCTGCCGCCTTTCTTGCCTCAGATGATGCCAGCTATATCACCGGGCATATTCTCGTGGTTGACGGTGGACTACTTGCCCAGCAGCGTTCGCCGCAGGTCGATATTTTCCCCTTGAGTCGCTATCCTAAACTGGAGGTCGAGTGATGGGAGGTATTGCCGGCCATCACCGGGTAGGTGTAGACATTGGAGGCACC
Organism: Ktedonobacteraceae bacterium; assembly: GCA_035294305.1. Lineage (GTDB taxonomy): Bacteria > Chloroflexota > Ktedonobacteria > Ktedonobacterales > Ktedonobacteraceae > DASRBN01. Next base: position 29,329 of record DATGLD010000031.1, read on the forward strand.
TTTACCGATCTCGTCATATTCGATGATGCCAGCGGCAATTTCGCCGTTGGCAAAACGCTCACTACGCCGCGCGATCCCTCACAGGCCGTCGAAATGCTCATCCTCGATACGCTCGAGCGGGAGCAGCTGCCCATTGAAAGCGTGCGGCAGATCATCCATGGTACCACATTGGTGACCAATGCTATCATCGAGCGCACAGGCTCCCCAACCGCATTGTTCGCCACGCGGGGATTCCGCGATTCCACAGAAATTGGGCGCGAACATCGCTACGAACTCTACGATCTGATGCTAGAAATGCCACAGCCCCTGGTACCCCGCTACCTACGGTTTGATGTACCTCAAAGGACGCAGGCCGACGGTACGACGCTCCAGGAACTGGATGCTGCTCTGGTCGAGCGACTGACCCGCGAACTGGTTGCGTATGGCATAGAAGCGGTCGCCATAGCCTTTCTGCATAGTTTCACCAATCCCGCCGCGGAACGGGAGGCGCAAGCCATCATACAACGAATCGCCCCCAACATGCGCGTCTCCATCTCTTCGGAGGTAGTGCCTGAGATACGTGAGTTCGAGAGGACTTCCACGACGGTTGCGAATGTCTATGTGCAGGATCGCGTTGAAAAGTATTTACGCCAGCTGCAGGCACGCCTGGCGCGTCTTGCCTTTAAAGGCCAGATCTTCTTGATGATTTCCAGCGGCGGCATCGTAACGGTGGATACCGCGATTCGCTTTCCGGTGCGGCTGCTCGAATCGGGCCCGGCGGCGGGAGCGCTGGCTGCGGCCAGCTATGGAACCACCAGTGGCTATGCCGACCTGCTTTCGTTCGACATGGGTGGAACCACTGCTAAGTTCTGTGTCATCGATCAGGGTCAACCGCTTACCACCAACAATTTCGAGGTTGACCGGCGCTACCGCTTGAAAAAGGGGTCAGGACTACCCATAAAGCTGCCGGTGATCGAGATGATTGAGATCGGCGCTGGGGGAGGCTCTATAGCACGTATAGACCCGCTGGGATTGTTGAAAGTGGGGCCGGAATCGGCAGGTGCTGATCCCGGCCCGGCCTGCTATGGCCTCGGTGGAACTGAGCCTACCGTAACCGATGCCGATCTCGTGCTTGGCTACCTGGACCCGGGCTACTTTCTTGGCGGCCAGTTCAAAATAGACCTTGCGGCGGCTCGGCAGGCCATTGCTGAACGCATTGCCCAACCACTCGGCCTTTCGGTTGAGGGGGCGGCCTGGGGTATTCACCAGGTAGTGAACGAAAATATGGCGAATGCGGCCCGTATCCATACGCTGGAGCGCGGCAAAGACCCGCATCGCTTCCCGGTCTTCGCCTTTGGAGGAGCCGGACCCGTACATGGTTTTCGCATCGCTAAAGCTTTGGGCTCTCCGGCAATGATAGCGCCTTTTGGAGCAGGAGTGATGAGCGCCGTCGGCTTTCTGACCGCGCCGCTTGCTTTTGACTTCGTGCGCTCCTGGCGCGCTCGTCTCGATGCCCTGGATTGGCAAAAAGCCAATACGCTACTCGATGAAATGGAGGCGGAAGGCCAGGCACTATTGCAGCGGTCCGGCGTCGCTCCCCAGCAGTTAAACCATCGTCGCCAGGCAGACATGCGCTATGTCGGTCAGGGTCACGAGATAGTAGTTCCTCTACCCCCCGGCCATCTCAATAGCGAAAGTGTCCCCACCATTCTCAAATCGTTCGAAGAGGTCTATCAACGCCTCTATGAACGGCTCAGCCCGGCTGTGCCGGTTGAAATCATTAACTGGCGTGTCATTTCATCCGGCCCTACTCCAAAGATACGCTTGCAAGCGCCTGGCGAGCAGCAGGCAAGAGCTCAAGCCGTTCATAAAGGAAGTCGCCAGGCCTATTTTCCTGAACTGGGTGGCTATTTTGAAACGCCGGTATATAACCGCTACGGCCTGCTGCCCGGCATGAGCTTTAGTGGGCCTGCCATCGTTGAAGAGCGGGAATCGACGGTGATCGTAGGGCCAGATAGCCATTTTCATATTGATGAGCAGCGCAATCTGATTATCGAACTGTAGTTGCGGGCGATGAGGATTTGTTTGTATGGAGAAAACGCTTGATCCGATAACGCTGGAAGTCTTGTGGAATCGCTTGCTCGCGGTGGTGAACGAGCAGCAGGTCACGCTGATGCGTACGGCTTTCAGCACCATTGTGCGCGAATCGCAGGACCTGGCATGTGGGGTTTTCGATACACACGGGTGGATGATTGCGCAATCACTGACCGGCACACCTGGCCATATCAACGCCATGGCAACTGGGGTGCGCCATTTCTTGCGAGCATATCCAGCGGAAACACTGCAGCCGGGTGATGTGCTGATCACCAACGACCCCTGGCAGACAGCAGGTCAGATTAACGACATGACGATATTGACACCCGTCTTCATAGGCGAGCGCGTAGTGGCCTATTTTGCCAGCACTTGCCATTCGCCCGATATCGGCGGGCGCATCTTCTCAGGTGAGGCGCGCGAGGTCTTCGAGGAAGGCCTGCGCATTCCAATCACGAAATTATTCATGCGCAATGAGCCGAACGCCGAGCTTTTTAAGATCATCCGGGCCAACGTGCGTACCCCCGACGAGACGGTTGGCGACCTGTACGCGCAGGCGGCTTCAAACGCGGTCGGCGCGCGCGAACTGCTGCACTTTATGAAGGAGTTCGGGTTAGACTCCATCGATCCCCTTGCCGGTGAGGTCATTGCCCGTTCCGAACAGGCAATGCGGAATGCTATTCGCTCTCTCCCCAATGGACGCTATGAGAACGAGTCGTGGAGCGATGGTTATGACGAACCCATCCGTATAAAAGTGACGGTCACTATCGAAGACGAAGACATGTTCATCGACTTTGCCGGTTCATCGCCGCAAAGTTCGCGCGGCATTAATGTGGTGCTGAATTATACCCACGCTTATGCTTCTTTCGCGATTAAGGCCGCGATAAGCCCAGAAGTTCCCCATAACGAGGGCGCATTTCGTCCCGTGCATGTGAGCGCGCCTCCCGGTTCTATTTTGAACTGCCTGGAACCTGCTCCGGTCGCCTCGCGTCATGTCATCGGACATTTCCTGCCCGGGGTGATCTTTGGCGCGCTGGCCCCGGCGATGCCGGACAAATTGATGGCGTGCGGTGCCGACCCGATCTGGATCTCTGTCTGGCACGGCAAATGGCCGGTTTCCCAGGAGCCCTTTACGTTCAGCCTTTTCCAGTGTGGAGGCACGGGCGCGCGGGCCACCAAAGATGGGTTGAATACGACCGGCTTTCCCAGCGGTGTCGCAGGGGTCCCTGCCGAAGTCATGGAAAGCCTGACGCCGTTAGTACAGTACCGGCGTGAGTTGCGTATAGACTCCGGCGGGCCGGGCACGTATCGCGGCGGGCTGGGCCAATGGACGGAGTTTGGTAATCCTGCCAGGGTGCCCTGGGGCGTTTCCGCGCTGGTTGACCGCACCCAATTTCCTGCTACTGGGCTTGAAGGCGGAAAATCCGGCGCTCCCGGCGAATTTCTCGTCAACAACACGACTCGTCCACAAGCCAAAGCGCTCGTGCCTCTCGCACCTGATGCCCGTGTGCAATTGAACCTGCCCGGCGGCGGCGGCTACAGCAACCCTTTCAAACGGCCCGTCGAACTGGTCCTCAACGATGTCGTGAACGGCTACGTCTCGCTCGAAGCAGCTGAACGTGAATATGGCGTCGTGATTCGCTATCATGGAAGTGAGGATGCGCTTGTACGGCCGCCAGGTCTTTATACCGTTGATGAAGAGGCGACGGCTGCTTTAAGGGGTTGATAGTACGTACCTTTCATGCCCCTGACCACGAAAAATTGCGCCCCTTGGACCGCCTGACCAGGATAGGAGGCCAGTTTATCGAAGGCAGGTGGAACAAGCCAGTATGCGGGGCTATCTTCCATATCAGGTCTTCCTGAGCGCAGCGAAGAATCTCCTCAAGATAATCAGCAATGCAGCCTGGGTGGCAAGTCGATTTCTCCCGGGAAAGTATCCTGGAAGGTTCTGGCAAATTGCACCAGCCGGTACACATCGGCGAAGTTGGTGGCAAGCCCGAGTGAGACGCGTACAGCGCCACCGCTCTGCATGCCCAAATCGGCGAGGAATTCATCCCAGGTCATGCCCTTTTCCCCTCGGAAAAGCTGTGGGAGCGTCTCCTGCTGCTTCTCATGAAAGATTTTATATAGTGACTCTTTCGACAGATTGAAAGCGGCTTCCCCTGCGCCCGGATTACAGAAGCAGCCGGTGCGCAAGGAGAGGCGAATTTCGCTGGCCCTGCGGTCAACGACCCTCTCATCGATGATCGTACCATCCGGGTCGAGGAAATTGAGCGCGATGGTTCCTCCGCGCATCGTGGTATCGTGCGGGCCGTACACTTCGATAAGCGGTTGCCCATTGCTGTGGCGCAGGGATAGCAGGGCATCGAGCAGCCAGCCGGTCAAGCAGCGCACGCGTTCGTGGATGGTTTCCATACCAATAGTTTCGAGGTGTTTCAGGCCAATTTCGACGGCGGGCAGATTGAGATAGTTGACCGTTCCATCCTCGAATCCCTCGCCGCCTGAAAGCATGACATAGCCATCCCCCTGTACCGAAATGCCCCACACCGTTCCGCCCGCGAACCACGGACGCTGCAATTTAGCAAGCGAGGCCTTGCGCGCCAGCAAACAGCCCACGCCCGTCGGATAGCCGAACATCTTGTAGAACGAGAGCGGCACAAAATCGGGATGCCATTGCGAGAGGTCGAGGCGATTGGTGGGCACAAAAGCAGCGGCGTCCAGCAGCACATCCCATCCTCGCGCCTGAGCAGCTTCAATCCATTCCAGCGGATGCTGCACGCCGGTAAAATTGGATTGTGCGGGATAGGCAAATAAGGGATGCGTATATTGCCTGCCCGAATCGAGAAATGAGAAGAGGAGATCTTCCTCGGCTCGTAGTTCGGGCGCCATAACGGGCAGGTAGGTGAAAGAGGCTCCTTTCGCGCGCGCAAACTCACGAATGCCGTTGACGGAATTGTGGTTATCAAAGAGCAAGAGAAATTGTCCGTTATCCTGGAAAGGATAGGCCTCACCAACCAGCTTCAATGCATTGCTGGCGTTGGAGGTGAAGATGACGGCGTATTCGTCAGGCGAGGCATGAAAAAAGCTTAGCACGCTGGCACGCGCCCGTTCGACCAGTTCGGTCATGGCTCGAGAGGTGGGGTTGAGCGAGTGGGGATTGCCGAAGACATTATGGCGCAACAATTCAAAGTGTTCGCGCAGTTGACTATCGGCATAGAGCCCGCCTCCTGTATAGTCAAGATAGATATGTTCCAGATCGTCCAGGCGTACATACTCGGTTTCCCGCAAATCGTCCAGCAATGATGTGCTTTCAAATGATGGGTATCCCTGCCGGAATGCCTGCTCCGCCTGCTGCATTTTCACTAAGTCGATGGAAAGGCTACTTCTTGTGTCGCCCGCTGCTCCGCTCATCGTCGTTGATTCCTTTCTGGGAGGACAAGCTATGCTGTTTTAAGTGTAGCATATCTGGCAAATTTTATTTTCAGGTCCCCGGTGGGCAGGTCAGGAGGATACGCCCTCCTGGGTATGAAGCAAGATTATTCCCTTCACAGCAATCCCTCCCATAAGCGACGTTCCTCAGCTTGTGGATCGTCGACCACACGGCATACTTCGTCGAATAACATTGTCGAGCGGTGGACGGCATCGTATCTGGGCCAGGGTGGAAGGTCGGGCGTATTGGGATTGCCGTCTCGGGCGAAGGCAATCCAGGCCTTGTGCATGCGATTAGCCAGTTGCTGGCGCCCAGGGAAATCCTGGAGCAGCATTCCTAATCCTGGCGTGTCGAGATTATTCCAGACGAAAGGAATTTCAAGCGCATGACTGGCCCCGAAAATGCCGCCAAAGGCCGGTGTAGCCCAGTCAAAACGATACATCCATACCGGCGCACCATGTTGTGCCTGTTTTTCAGCAAGGCGTATGGCCGGAATGCGAAATACCTGGTCGGTTAGCACAGCCGTCCACACCTCGGAAAGCGGCAATCCCGGGCGCGCAGAGGTATAGGTGGTAATAGCTTTGCCGGCGGCCACACCGAATGTACGTTGCAGCGCCTTTTCATCAGGCGCTGTCGCAGCGGCACCCACGCGAAAGAGCCGCATCTCGTCGCGATTGGTGCCGATCAGCACTGCCACATCGTTTGCTATACCACTGGAGATGGCCGCGCTGGGGGCCAGGGGAAGCGAGACACCATCAACAACAGGTCCGAATGTTATACTGGCGTGTTTGCGCAATACAACGGCCTGCGCTGCCAGCAGGTCATCAACCGGCATTTGGAGTAGCGATGTCATTTCATTCCCTCTTATGTCGAGTGCTTGTAGAAACTCGTGGGTGATCGCGCTCGCCGTATCTTTGCCGCGCACGCTGTGAGCCGCGCCGCTCTGAAGAATGGCTTGATGAAAAAGTCCTTTTGCCGCAGGCATAGCGAGCAGGGTTCCAACGCTCATAGCTCCGGCCGATTCACCAAAGATCGTGATCGCGTTGGAGTCGCCGCCGAAGGCTTCAATGTTATCGCGCACCCATTGCAGCGCCGCTATCTGGTCGAGCAGGCCATTATTGCCCGATGTGGCATACTGTTCTCCGGCCAATTCACCCAGGTGAAGGAAACCGAGCGCACCTAGCCGGTAGTTGAGCGTTACTACGACAACGTCACCATGCATGGCAAAGTTCGTGCCATCGTAGGTTGCGGTCGAGCCTGAACCCATCGTAAACGCGCCGCCATGCAGCCAGACCATCACAGGCCGCTTCTTGCCATCGGCCCGCGACACCGGCGACCAGATATTCAGGTACAGGCAGTCTTCGCTTTCGGGCTCCTGTGTCAATCGTCGCGCCCCAAAAAAGCCATTACCTTCTATGATGGCTTGAGGCGCAATAGTGCCAAATGCCGTCGCGTCACGTACATGCGACCAGGCCACCAGTGGTTGAGGCGCGCGGAAACGTAGTGCTCCGACCGGTGGTTGCGCAAATGGAATCCCTTTCCACACGCTGACCGCGCCTTGATTCGTACCGCGCACCTTGCCGTAGCGCGTCTCCACGATGGCATCTCTCATCGTTCGATCTCCTCCTGGCAATATATTAAATGTGTACAAAATGACAAGACGGTCAAAATGACGCGATCTCTCACCTATGGCTACCCTGTCATGCTCAAAAGTGTTTTTGCGCCCTGGCGGGCGTGCCGTCTTGTTTCCTAACTCATACAAAAAATATATCATATTTCTTCGTAGGCAGGGCCTTCTGGCCTGTTTTAGCAAACTTCGTAAAATTCCGGTTGATAGCGCTATCGAAACCGGCTCTTTTGTTGTTGCCATTACCCACCCAGAATGCTTTGATCTACGCAACGAGCAGAAATTAGTGCAATCTCTACTTGACCTTTTCGGGTTTCGTGGTATACTTTCCTCTATGACTAGGCAACAGGAACTGCACTCATCCCCGAACCCGTTTGAGATTGAAATGAACCGTCGCAAATTCCTCGCTGTGAGCATCCTGGCAGCAGTTCCTTGCATCCTGAGCGCCTGCCAGAATGGGCCATCTGGCACCGCTACTGTTACTCCTACTCGCGTCTCACAACCATCCCCCACTCGGCAACCGTCACCTACAGCGCGTCCTTCGCCCACCGATGCCGATTGGAAAGTGCTGGCTTCCAGCCTGCAAGGAACACTGGTTCGACCCACCAGCCCTGGTTACACGACCGCCTTGCAGCTTTTCGACCCGCGCTTCGACGGCATCAAACCGGCGGCCATTGCCTACTGCGTCTCGCCTGCCGATGTGCAGCAATGCCTCAATTTCGTGCGCACATTCGCGCTATCATTTGCTCCTCGCAGTGGTGGCCATTCCTACGCCGGTTATTCAACCAGCACCGGTCTGGTAATCGATGTCACCCGCATGAATACTATCAAAGTGGATACGAGCAGTGGCATGGCTACAATAGGCGCCGGTGCGCGGCTCATTGATATCTACGCAGCCCTATCTCAATATAATCTGGCGCTTCCGGGCGGCTCCTGTCCTACCGTGGGCATTGCCGGGCTAACACTGGGAGGTGGCGTTGGTGTCCTGGGGCGTAAGTTTGGTCTCACCTGCGATACACTACGCTCGGCACAGATAGTCGTTGCCGATGGCCGCTTACTTACTTGCGACGCGACTACCAATTCTGATCTCTTCTGGGCGCTGCGTGGCGGTGGGGGCGGCAATTTCGGCGTCGTCACATCCTTTACGTTCCAGGCGCAACCCATCTCCTCACTGTCACTCTTCACCCTCTACTGGCCCTGGAGCCAGGCTGCCAACGTCGTCGACGCATGGCAAAATTGGGCGCCCCAGGCTCCGGACGAACTCTGGTCCAACTGCGTGCTCGAAGCCACCAGTGATAAGAATGCCGGTCCGGTTGTACTTGCGAACGGCGTCTATGTTGGAGATGTTTCCGCGCTGAATACGCTGCTCCAGCAACTGATCAATCGCGTCGGTGCTGCTCCTTCAAGTCGTTTTGCATCGAACTCGGGCCTGCTCGACACGATGATGGTCGAGGCTGGTTGTTATGGTAAGACGGTGAGCGAATGTCACCTGCCGAGCCAGAACCCGCAGGGCCAGTTGCAACGAACCGCCTACGGTGCCAAAGCAGACTTCTTCAACAGTTTGCTACCGCGCCAGGCTATCAATAGCCTGGTAAATGCCATCGCGCAGCGCCAGGCATCCACGCTTGGCGAGGGCGGCATCGGACTTGACGCTTTTGGAGGTGCCATTAACCGCGTGGCGGCGGATGCAACTGCTTTTGTCCACCGCGATGCCCTTTTCGGCGCCCAGTATACCGCTAACTGGAATGCTGGCGACCCGCCCTCGATTGTCGCGGCCAACACTTCCTGGTTATCCAGCACGTGGCAGAGTATGCGCCCATATGCCAGTGGATTCGCCTACCAGAACTACATCGACCCCAATCTTGCCAATTGGCAACAGGCATACTATGGTGCCAACCTGCCGCGCTTGCAGCAAATCAAGGCCACCTATGATCCCAATAATCTTTTCCATTTTGCCCAGAGCATTTCCCCGGCCACTTAGGATAAGAGGGGTTATCGTAACTGGCATTTCATCCTCTGAAGTTGTATGATGAGAACCTGTCACCTCTTTCTACAACAAGAAGAGTATATGATCTCAGGAGGATATCCCGTTTATGGCAATGCAATTGGGCCAGCAAATCACCGTAGATTTTGATGTACCGGCCAGCATGAGAGATGGTACCCTATTACGTGCCAATGTTTACAGGCCCCTGGGTGAGGGTCAGTGGCCTGTCCTGCTTACACGCCTACCTTATGGCAAGGATTTTCCTATCGGGACCGCCATTATGGATCCCGCACAGGTGGCGCGGCGAGGTTATGTCGTGATTGTGCAGGATACTCGCGGGCGCCTGACTTCGGAGGGCGAATGGAATCCCTTTCATAATGAAGACCAGGATGGTTTCGATACCGTGGAATGGGCCGCGCAATTGCCTTACAGCGACGGCAGCGTCGGCATGTTCGGCATCTCTTATTTCGGCTTCACTCAATGGTCTGCCGCCGTACTCCAGCCGCCAGCATTGAAGGCAATAATACCGGTTCAAACGTGGAACGACCCGCTAAATGGCGTGCTCTTCCGCGGAGGAGCCTTGCAACTGGGATTGGCGAATTGGGATTTGCAGATGAATCTCGATGTCTTGATGCGTCGTCATCGTGGAAATCCACAAGCTTTAGGGCGCGCAATCTATATGCTGGCCGCCGAAATGGATAATCTGGCGAGCCAGGGTTATTGGGAATTGCCGCTCAAGGATTTTGCCCCTTTCAAACGGCAGGGCGTGGATTCCACCTTCTTCTCGCTCATCGAAAGGCCTATGGATCGTTCCTCGCTTGATTACATGACGTTGCTGGATAAACGCGAGCGTGTCAGAGTTCCCACGTTTAATATCGCCGGCTGGTACGATATCTTCTTGCAGGATACCATCGACAATTTCAACTTCATGTGCCATTCCGGTAGTACGCCAGAGGCGCGACAGAGCAAACTGCTGATCGGGCCCTGGTCGCATGGTGGGATGGTCAATCCCATTGGGGATATGAACTTTGGTTATGGAGCTTCCGCCGCCTATATCAACCTGCAGATCGACCTGACGAGTCTGCAACTGCGCTGGTTCGATCACTGGCTCAAGGGTATCGATACGGGCATGATGAGCGAGGCGCCAATTCGCCTGTTCGTGATGGGCGCGAATATCTGGCGCGACGAGCAGGAATGGCCGCTGGCACGAGCCGTCGAGACACGCTACTATCTGCATAGCAATGGACATGCCAATACGCTTAACGGTGACGGCTATCTGAGTACTGAAGGCTCCAGTAATGAGCCATTCGATCAATTTGCCTACGATCCTGCCAATCCGGTGATGACGCGCGGCGGCGCGTTGCTGATGTCGCCGGAATTTCGCGCTGGCCCGCTCGATCAAACCCCTATCGAAATTCGCGAAGATGTACTGGTGTATACCACGCCGGTATTGGAGCAGGATGTAGAGGTAACAGGCCCCATCACGGTGCACCTCTGGGCTGTATCGAGCGCGCCGGATACGGACTTTGTAGCTCGTCTCGTGGATGTGCATCCCAATGGCTTTGCGCAAATCCTGACCGATGGCATTATTCGCGCGCGCTACCGCAACTTTGCTCGCGGGGAAGCGCCTTCTCTGATCGAACCGGGCAGAGCCTATGAATATGAGATTGATCTCTGGTCAACCAGTAATGTCTTCAAAGCAGGGCATCGCATGCGCCTGGATGTGACAAGCAGCAGCTTCCCGCGTTGGGATCGCAATCCCAATACAGGCCACGATTTTGGGATGGATACCGAGCTTGCCGTGGCATATCAGTCAATCTTGCACGACCGCGACCATCCGTCCTACGTCGTTCTGCCGGTTGTGCCACGGCAATAGAGAGATTGAGCCAGCAGAAGAGGAGCACACTTTTAACATAAAAGCTCCTCCTCTGCTTCATCGTTATTTGTATTAGTGACCGTGTCCCATGCTCAACATCGCCAGCAGCAGAGCCGTTACCAGTAGCAAAATCAGTATCGACCCTGTCAACGCCACGATACTTGAAGACGAGAGATGAAGTCCTGCAAGCTTGTGCTGCGCCTGTGGAATCTCTATTGTAGGAGCTGTTGGCTCATCGCTGTAGGCCGCTTCCACGGGTGGAAGTGGTGTCTGGCCGCGCGGCCTGCTCTTCTCCAGCGTGGCGACATGCGCCCTGCTTGGGAGAATAAGAGCAGGTTGGGGAGTGCCACGCGGTGGCGATGCGGCTATTCTGATGGTTGGCAGAGGCACGGTTCCCCGATCACGCAGTTGAGCGGCAGGAAGCGCGGGGGCGGCTTTCAGCTTCTCGGCTTCAGTTTCTCCGGTGCGTCTACCAGGCTCAAAACCCGCGGCTAAATGCGAACGCCCCGACCGTTGCAGTGCTGTGTCGTAGGCCAGGGCAAATGCGAGGATATTTACGTAGCGTTGTTCCGGTTTCTTCGCTAATGCTTTGAGAAATACTTCGTCCAACTCAGGAGGAAGAGATGTATTGTAAGTACTTGGTGGTGTGGGTAGTGTGTGATGGTGATGGTGGAGTAACTGACTGGCGGTACCCTCGAATACCGGGCGGCCGGTCACGAGTTGGTAGACCATGACAGCCAGGGCGTACTGATCAGCCGCCGGCCCAACATGCACAGAAGTTTCCAGCGCCGGATCGTCGAACTGCTCGGGGGCCATATATAGCGGGGTACCGACAGAGCGGTGCAGCGAACGGCCATTGCGATAGAACGCGGCCAGGCCAAAGTCCGCCAGCAGGAGGTGCGGCCTGCCATGAGGAAAGATTTTTTTGAGGTTTCCATCTGGCCCCATTTTGCCAGTGCTCCGCTCGACGCGAATTAAGAAATTAGTCGGCTTGATATCGCGATGAATAATGCCATGATCGTGTGCACATTGTAATGCTGCCGCGCATTGTAAGAGATAATATCCAGCTTCTTCAGCGCCGATTGGCCAAGAGAAGCCAAACTGCTGCGTGCGCTTCTGTAACCAGTTCCACAGCGATCCCTCCGGTAGATAAGGCATTACGAGGTATGTAATGGGCGCTGCATCCCCATCGATAACCTCTTCTCCAAAATGATAGAGTGGTAAAATATGTTCATGGTCGAGCGCGGCTACAGCGCGAGCCTCGCGTTCAAAGCGCGCCGCCGCCTGCCTGCTTTCAGGCGTATCGGGATGATCGCGCAGATCACCGCACACAACTTTAATCGCAACTTTACGCCCGATACGGGCATGTTGGGCCAGGTAAATATCACCCATTCCACCGCTTTCGATGAGCCGCAAAAGACGATACCCACCAAGAGTTTTCCCCACCAGCATATTCAATTGCCTGCCTCTAGTAAGAAGTAAGATAAAAGCTGTAGTTCAGAAAAATCTTTCATGTTTCGCTAGCTTGAGGACGAAGTTCCCCTTACGTCTCGGGTAATTATATTCCCTACTAACAGTATACAGAGGCGTCTGAAGTTCTCTTATTGAGTATCACCCAATAGAACTATTCTGGAAGGAAAAGAAATGGAGTGGGATAGGCAAGAGGAGAGGGCGACCACTGCAAGGCTACTGCTATGGTCACCCTTAGCAAGCCCACCCCAATGGTCCCGCTGCAAGCCCATTCATCAACATTTGGGAGGACTCATGTTTCACATTTCTAGCTTTCGCAAAGCATCCTGGGCAGATGGCGCGAATTCAGGGTGGGTCTCGGCCAGGTTGCGCAAGAGGAGCATCGATTCGGTGTCATGATACTGCGCGAGTAGCTGGCAGGCGAGCCGCACTACTGTATCGCGAGGATCGTTCAGCGCTTCGCGTGCTGCCCTGCGGCTGCGCATATCTGCGCCATTCGGGTCGATTCTTTTCAATGCCTCAAGCGCCTGTGTGCGCACATAGGGATCGAAGTCGCTGGTCGCTCGCGCGATGATTTCAATTGTGCCGCGATCACCGGATTGGGCAAAAGCGCGAAGAACAGCAGCGTATACAATGCTTATGGGTAGATCGGCATCGCCTACAGTCAGGTTATCGCGACGTTTGACGCGGCTGGCCCGTATGTCGATATTCCCGACCCTCTTGATGAGAGAAAGCATGGAATTGACCGCGCGTGGATCTCCAAGTTGTGCCAGCGTATCACAGATATGGCCTACCTGGATAGCTTGCGCCCGGTCCGTAATCTGTGTGATATTGTCGAGGCGTGACAGGAGGACAGAAGTTGCTCGCGGCTCGCGCAATTCATTCAATACCTTCATCGCAGGGAGGAAAGCCTCTTCTGAATTGGCAAGCGCGTTCAGTAACACATCGCGACCGGTGCTGTTTATCCAGCGTTCGATATCGGGCATTAGAGGCAGACAGGTATAGACCGGCTGTATGATGCGCTGATCCTGCACAGCGCCGCGCGAGATGTTCGCCCAATAGCGGCCAAGGAAGAGGCCCAGGCGGTGCAACGCGGTCACGTTCTGCCAATACGGGGCATTGCGCGCTCCCTCAAAGAGGGCAGTGGCAATCTCACGCAAATCGCGCTCGAAGATAATGGGAAGGACATTGGGGCCTGTCGCGGTTGTATTCGCACTATCCTGAAGCACCTGGCCCACAACCAGGGCGGCCTGCTGCGCGAGGCGTGCCGGGATGTCTTTCCCGCCACGCAGGTACTTCGCGAGCGGAATGGTGCGGTAAAGCGGAATGGCAATATAGCTTTCCAGCCCGTTGGCATGATCTAGCCCGCTTGCCAGCATGAGTTCATAGAAACGGGACTGGTTCAACAGAGCATACGCGTCAATGATATCGACTTTCGCCCAGCCTTCAGCAGACTTGAGCGCATTGGCCATCGCTTGCATTGAGGCAATGGTGTTCTGCTTCACCAGCGAGCGGGTAGCGTACAGTGAAGAATGGGGATCGGCTGCCAGCTTACCCAAAAACTCGGCAATTTCCGGCGTTTTATAATACCCCAACAGCAGTATGCCGATGCGGCGGGCGCGTCCAATCATCGTTTCGGCCGGGTTGGCATCTGGAGCTATATCAACAGGGTCCTCGCGTTCGATGATGTTTAGCCAGGCGGGAACCAGGTTTCCGGCGCGATCAATTTCCAGCAGGTTTGGCACCAGAATTGGTATCCATTGCTGCAACGAACCCAGATTCAGAAGCGGGATCATACGCTCAGCGGTCTCGTTAACAGGCACTCCTCCCCAGCGCAGACCGGTCACGAGCGTTGTCATTTCCGCGCGCAGTTCGCTGATCTTTTGTTTCACCTCACGATCATCAGCATTGAGCGGCGTTACAGTGCGCCGGGCGGCGAGGTGCTCTACCGTGGCGGAGCGATTCGATGGTCGTTGTGTTGCCGCCGGCAGCGGAGAGACATTGGCAGGAGGAGCGAGCGCTACTATGGTAGTTCCTGTTGTACTTTCGTCGATCAGCACCTCACCAGGCTCGGATGAGCCGCTATCGGAAGGAATGGGATTCTCAGTCTGTTCCAATCTCGTTTCGGACATACAATTTCTATCCTTTTATAGTAATCATGCTTCCTCAGAACTATTTTACATAGTCCTCTAAAACCAATACGCTGAGCGATACGGGCCTATTGTAACGTGCTCTTCCCTTATGGTCAAGTGCAACTCTACCTCTCACGCTACGTAAATAATTACAGAAGAACAAGGTGCCGAACGCGAAGCAACAGGGAAAAAATAGGAGATTCCTATGAGCGATCAGGAGATGCAGTTTGCTGACCCGGACTGGAAACCTACCCGGCCACTAAACAAGAATAATCCTCCCCAGCAGCAGGAAATAGACGCGACACAACCGGTCAACGCCGGATCACAAGAGCAGCAATGGCAAGCGCCGCCTCCACTACGCGACTATCAAGATGGATATGCCGGTGCTGGGCAACAGATTCCCGCGGACCAGGAATTCGACTATCCCAACACGAATTCTTACAGCTATGCTCCGCCAAACAACGTGAGTAGAACACCTTACAGGCAACAGGCGAGAAGGCGTGGACGCGGCCCCTGGCTATGGATCATCATCGCTATCATTATTCTTGGGTTTATGAGCGGCGGATTCGGCTCTGCATTTAGAGGTTTTGGCTTCCAGAATAGCGTTACTGAGCCCCACACATTTACTGTGGGCAACCAGCCTACGATTATCATTGACGACTCAAGCGGCTCTGTTCATGTGCAGAGCAATGGTAGTTCGGACAGTGTAAATGTTCAAGCGATCAAGCAAGTAGGTTTTTTTGGCAATCCCAATAACGAAAATGTCATATACAAGCAGAGTGGGAATACCGTTACAATCGATTTTAATGGTCAAAGCGGCTCTGTTGATTTTAATGTAACAGTTCCCGGTAATAGCAATTTGCAAATCCAGACCAATTCAGATGATATTACTGTTGATGGTGTAAGTGGACAGATGATTCTCTCCACCGATAGCGGCGATATCACGACCACGAACGATACATTGAGCGGCTCTTCCCAGTTGACGAATAATTCTGGTGATATTAATGGCAGGCAGGATCAACTGACGGGCCCAGCAACTCTCAATGATAATTCCGGCGATATTAATTTCGATGGTAGCATTACCGGTTCTGGAAACTACCAGTTTACGAACGACAGCGGTGATATCACTGTCAATTTGAATGGTAATGCCTCTGTAAATGCCTCTGCGGGTTCAGGTTCGATCGATACGAATGTGCCCTCTATAAATGTGCAGAATAACGATTCTGGTGCTACCGCTAGCGGCTATATTGGATCGTCAGGCTCATCTGCCCAGTTGACACTCAAGACGAACAGCGGCGACATACACTTGAACACCCAGCCGTAATCCATGTTTCTGGCTTCTTCGCTCGCTTGTTGGAGTGCCGCATATACTGGAAATGAGATTCTTCTGGCGCGGCGCGTGCTCCAACAGCGAGGGAGAGGTACCTGTGAGGCGGGAAGCACATGTTTTTGAACTGGTTCAACAGGCGAGGCAGCTTGTAGATGCTGAGGCGGCCGGCCTTGTACTAGGCTGTCCTGTACCAGAACTGCGACACCCCCTGCTTGATCTATTACTCCCCCATTCACACGTTTCCACCGGCTATTACGGCTCGCCAGAACTTAAGCCATTACTCGAGCAGGAGCGGGTGCGCGCATTAATCGATCTCGCTGTACAGTCCGGTCAGGTACATAGCAGCAATGATTGCGGAATATTGATCTCCAATCTTGAGGTGCGTAGCCTTGCTGTGGTGCCGGTTGAGCAACCTGCCGGGCTGCTCGGTCTTTTCCTCATCGTCAAATCTCTTCTGGGCGCTTTCTCTCAAGGCGAACACCGGCTGCTGGACGAGTATCGACAGGCAACTGCTCCTGACCTCGAGCGCGCGGTACGTGATCTGTACCTCGATCTTATGAAAACGTTGATTCCCGGCGCTGGCAGGCGGGCATCGCCACAAATAGGAGCTACATATAGTAGTCTGGTGGAAGTCACACCTCATGGTAGCTTCGATGCAGTGAAAAGTGAGTTTGTTTCCATGGTTAGCCACGAACTGCGAGCGCCGTTGACCGCGATTAAGGGCTATGCAGGGCTGTTACAGGCATATAGCGTGCCAGGCAGTTTTGACATGCATGCTGAAACAGAGATGACCCCTGAACGCCAGCAACACTACCTGCATGTGATTATGGAGCAGGTCGATCACCTCGAAGTCATCATCGCTGATCTTCTCGATATCTCGCGCATAGAGTCGGGGCGATTGGCCCTCCGCTTCTCTAACGTCAATATAGCGCAATTGTGCCGGCGCGTGACACGGCTCACCCAGGATCGCGTCGATCAGCAACAGCCGGGGAAATATCACATCCGTTGTGATCTCGATCCTGGTCTTCCTTTCGTATGGGCCGATGCAGACCGGGTAGAGCAAGTCCTCCAGAATCTCCTGGATAATGCGCTGAAATATTCTCCGGATGGAGGATTGATCGAGGTGCTGGCATGCGTAAAGCAAAAGCCGCAGCAACAGCAAAGCCCTTTCTCACAGGAAGCGAGGCTGCAAGAGATCATCGCTGGTGAAGAGAGACAAGAACCTCTCATGATGCATATTACTGTGCGCGATTATGGTATCGGTATTCCTGACGGGCAGCACTCTCAGCTCTTCAAGCCTTACAACCGCCTGATGCACCCGGCCACAGCCTCTATTCCTGGTATTGGGCTGGGATTATATATCACAAGTAAGTTTGTCGAGGCTATGCAAGGCGAAATTTCACTTATGAGCCGCGAAGCAGAGGGGACAAGCATCAGTTTCACCTTGCCGCTTGCTGGTGCTACAATGCTTCTCCCTCAAAGGAATGGTACTCTGACCTCGGCCGGTGAAAAAAGTCTAGTGACTTCCACTTGATGCGCACTCTCCATTTCGCCTCCTATTCCTAACATCCAGAGCGATTTACCAGTCGGGTCAGTTCAGGTCAACTGGTGAGCCCCCTCTCGTAGCATATTCCAACTCTTGCTAAACGGGTCCCGTTCTGCTATAGTGTTTATGTAAGCACGGAAAGCTGTGAATAGTAAAAGGTAGAAGTATGCACATAGGCCTGCTGGAAGACGATGTAGCGATCCAGGAGATGCTGCGTCTCGTACTGGAGGATGCAAAATACACCGTCGTCATTTATCCTACCGCCGATGCCTGTTTAAACGCATTGCTGCCTGGAGCAGGAGGGCAGGAACATGCCCTTGTTTCAATGGATCTCCTGATTGTAGATTTGCGCCTGTCAAGAGCAGTTTCAGGTATCCAGGTAATCCAGCAGATACGAAATGATCCCCATCTTTCTTCCCTACCCATTATTTTAACTACCGCAGCCTCTTTTGCCGATATAGAAGATCTCTCAGATTTACGAGTACACTTCCTGGAAAAACCTTTTGATGTTGATCATCTTGTCAAGATGATCGAGGGCCTTACAACAACTTCTTCAGGAAGTTTCTAGCGTACTGAAAGTAGTTGTATGGCGGATACATGGCAATCTAACCTGAAAAATAAGCTCAGCATGAAAGAATGCTGAGCCTACCTTAGAGAATGCTGAGTCTTTTTATTGTTGACTTGCCGAATAGATGAGGGCATGTTAACCTTATGATTGTGGTGGAAAGAAGTATTCCATCTCATGTAAGGAACAGGTGCAGAGAGAGCTATCTGTTCAAATTTTGAACACCTTCGGTTGGTACCTCTAATTTTTAGGTAAGGAGAGAGAACAATGCAAGGAAACAAAGGTCGTGGACGTGGTTTTGCCTCTATGAGCCCAGAAAAGAAGCGCGAGATTGCCAGTAAGGGTGGAAAAGCTGCCCATCAGATGGGAACAGCGCATAAATGGACGAGCGAAGAAGCACAGGCTGCGGGTCGCAAAGGTGGTTCCATTAGCCGCCGTCGCCCGAAGAATACGGCTCAGGCATAGAACGGGATCGATACTCGGTCAGGCTGGCGTAAAAGCCAGCCTTTCCTGTTTCTCATGACATTGACATGTGATGGTTACGGGTTTGGCGGGCAGGCAACCGGAGAGCGCTGATTCATGCAGGAGGCGGGATGCCCGTACAGGCCTACAGAAAGCGGCAGGAGCCTGGCCCTTTCCTGAACCCATTTCTGGCCTTGAAATTAGAAATGGAAACCTAAGGTAATTGTACATAAAGAGCGGGGTTCACCCACTCATTATTGATCAGTACCATGAAATGCAAGTGTGGGCCTGTAGAGGCTCCTGTACTCCCCTCATAGCCGATCACCTGCCCTTTTGTTACGCTTTGCCCAACTTTAACGATGAATCGTTCCATATGTCCATAAATCGTTGCGATATAATTCCCGTGATTAATTTTCACTGCCCATCCCAATCCCGACCAATCCCAACCTGTCCAGATCACCTGACCGCTATCCGCCGCCATAATAGGCGTACCAAAAGGAGCGGCGAGATCAATGCCGGTATGTGGCTTCCAGCATCCACACCATGACTGGAATTCGGGGTGTCCAAATACCTGTGTAATCACGGCGCCGATGATGGGGCGCTGCATATGCCCGGTTCCCATGACACCACTCTGAGTATCATAGGTGGCGCAGGTCCCCCAGATGTCGGTGCCGCCGCAATACCCTTCGTTCAGCACTTGCGGCGGAACAGTGGGTGTAGGAGGGGCTGAATATTCTAAAGGATTGGAGGTACTCAATTGCCCCCCAGCAATCAAATCACTGATGATTTGCACAACTGTATGTGATTGCTGCCCATTATCTAACGGCACAACAAAAAGAGGAGTGACAATAATCATAAGCAGGCTGCCAAGTAAAATAGCTGGCAAGGTGAAACGACGCCCGCGTTGCGGTGGGGCTAATGTCTCCGTCTTCAACCTTCTGGTTGAAGCTGGAATGACTACAGGTTGCCTGGGGCTGGTTAGTGGCCCGGTCAGTTGCTCTGGTTGGGGGCGCAGTGCGAATTTTGCAGGCTCAGACGGTGACCAATCGCTTCCGCTTTGTAGGGGTTTCGTTAGACGTGAACCCTCATTTGAAGATAACATGTTACATCCTCGCTCTACGAAAACAAAAAAACCGCTGTGCTTAAGATACACAAGAGTAATGTACCTGAAAATATGGCAGTTTGCTAGCTTGAACGTTGTAAGATAGCGCGAATAGGCTATGAGAGCCTGCGCATCTTTACCGGTTCGTGCGTGCTATCTACCGGATATGAACGCGCATCTGATATGCTTTTGTAGAGGATAGGATAAAGGGTTACCCTGTTCTTTCTTTGGTTCAACGCTGAAGTAGGGTTCTGAGCCGCTCATGCGAAATAGCCTCTAATACGTGGCCACCGGCGCCCCTGGTCGTCTCTGCCGATACCAGCGCGTTGTAAACGGCTTCCTCGGTTGCTTCGACTGCGGCTGTGAAGAGGCCATTCAGGGGAGAAGTGCCGGCGTCGGATGAGCCCTCGATCAGTGTGCGCACAGAAATCTCAGGCCCGGCTTTGCTCGAAATAATATTGCCGGTCGCGAAAGCCACGATGATTTCGCCGCTTCCATCCCTGGCGGTAGAACCGGTGCGAGCGAGACCTAATGCGGCTCGCTTGGCCATGCGTTCGCATTGACGATGATTAAGCGGCGCATCAGTAGCCAGCACAACAATGCAGCTGCCCTCCTGCCCGGCTCCGAGTTCCTCCTTGCTCAGCAATCTTCCAACCGGTATACCATTAACGATTAGTTCGCGCTGTATGCCGAAATTCGTCAGTACCAGCACTCCCACTGTATAAGGTTTTCCTGCTGCCTGCACCAGGCGCGAGGATGTGCCAATGCCCCCTTTGAAGCCAAAAAGCTGCATGCCGGTTCCCGCCCCAACACATCCCTCGATGACCGGCCCGCCGGCCGCATTATCGAGCGCGGCATAGACATCTTCGCGGCCAATAGCCATTCCTTTCGATCCATCGAGATTGCTATCATCGCATTCTGCAACCATCGCGATCAGCGAAGTCATTCCGGCTTCCAGCGCACAATGTTCAAACAGGTATTGCAGCGTCCAATGATAAACGATGCCAACGCTGTTGGTGCCGGTCAGCATAATGGGAAAGCCGAGCAATCCCCATTCATCGATGAGTGAACGGCCTGTCATTTCGCCAAGGCCATTGAGAGGAAAGACCGCGGCATAGATATTCTCAACCAGTGGATTACCGGCATGCGGCCAGATAGCCGTCACTCCTGTACGCCAGGATACTCCATCAACATCACGGTGTATAGTTGTATGTCCTACGCGCACGCCTGTGACATCGGTAATCGCGTTTAGGGGTCCGGTAGGTAGATATCCTGGGGTGATGCCAAAATCTCGGATACGTGGCATAGAGTTTTCCTTTATCTAAGCATGATCGACGATGTCTTGCTCCTATTACTCTACTTTAAAGGGGAATCAAAAGCAAGCGGCTTTAATAAAATAAAAATAAATATAGGTAGGACAGGAGGCAGCCTTGTGGTCGCCCTCCCACTCGAGACAGTTCTTTATGTACCAAAAAGGGGGCAGCGTGTGATGAAATTCGCGGCTATTCGTTCTACTCATAGCACGAATAGCCTCATTTGGGGAAGCATGCAGGGGTACTTTCGGTGAAAATGTCCGTTTTTAGTGCTGTTTGCCGTCGATACAATCGACAGCCATGTTAAGAGCGATGTCCTGGGGATCGCCCTGGAACGAATACGATCGGTCATCGGCTATAGACACGAGGAGAGACTACCATTTTAAACAAATTACAACACCCGGAAGATAAATCAAACGTGGCTGTGTCCACTCTTGATCCTGAACCAGAAACATCTCCATCAACGATGCGCGAGAAAATACCCCGACAGCGAGAGAATTGGGGCATAGGCTCGTTTCGTTTTCACTTCAACCTGGAAAATTTACGACCAGGCCGGGGCTTTGCGCTGCGCCGCTTCAGTGTAGCAGAAGCCGCCGTCCTGCTTATGATGGGTATACTTGCTTCGCGTGGCCTGGGTGTAATACGCCAGGTCACCTTTAATGCGATTTTCGGTACCAGTGTGCAGGCCAGCGCTTATGTAGCCGCTTTTCGCTTGCCAGATACGCTCTTTAACCTTGTCGCAGGAGGCACGCTCATTCATGCATTCGTGCCGATCTTCGTCTCCTATGACAAAGAGCGCAGCGAAAGTGAAATCTGGCGACTTGCAAGCCTGGTCTTCAATATCATGTTCGCCACGTTAGCCGCTCTATTGCTCATCGCGGAGTTTGTAGCTCCTGTATTCGTCAACAGATTCCTGGTGCCCGGCTTCTCGCCATCTGAGCAGGCGTTAACGACCACGCTGACACGCGTCATGCTTTTCCAGCCACTCATCCTTGGTTTGAGTACCGTCATGAGCGGGGTTCTCAGCAGCAGGCGGCAGTTTGCGCTGCCTGCCCTTGCCATCGCCGTCTACAATATCGGGCTGATCGGTGGGCTGATCTGTACGTTGATTTTCCCATCCACCGGCATCTATGGTCCGACATTCGGCGTGTTGGCAGCGGCGGCCTGTCATTTTGCTGTGCAGGTACCCGGCCTTGTGAAGCAAAAGGTGCGCTATTTCTTTGTCTGGGATCTCAAAGACCCCGGACTGCATGCCGTCTTGCGCCTGCTGATCCCCAGCCTGCTCGCTGTTGGCGTCGCCTCAATTGGATCGGTCATCGATATATCGTTTACCTCCTTTTTCAGAGACAAGGGCAGTATTGCCGCGATAAATAATGCTGAGTTACTCTTTGCTCTGCCATTCGCGCTGTTGGCGCAGGTAGTGGCTCGCGCTGCCTTGCCACGCATGTCCTTGCTGGCGTTAAAACAGCATTACGTACATTTGCGAAAAATGGTAATCAAGGTGGTGGGAGCCGGCGTCCTGCTGAGCATACCCGCTGCCATTTTCCTGGCGCTGTTCGGCAAGCCTGTCATTCATCTCCTGTTCCAGCATGGAGCCTTTACACGTCGCTCCTCCAGCCTGGTCTATTACGCCCTCGTCGGCTATGCCCTCATTTTGCCGGCGCGTGTTGCGGATGAATTGTTGAATCGCAGCTTCTACGCCTTGAAGGACGCGCGAACACCGCTCTTCATGGATATCATTGCGCTAGGGGCGCGTGTTGGGCTGATCGTCATGCTCGTTCGGGTGCTGCACGGCAAGTACCTGCTGATGTCCATTCCTCTGGCCGTTGGAGGAGCCGCTGCCCTTGAAGCCGTCTTGCTTGGTTTCCTGCTGTTAGGGCGCCTGCGCACAAAGATAAGCACGGACCAGAGTATGCGGCGCCTGCAGCGGCAGCGTGAAGCTGCTGGAAGCGAAGAGCATCACCGACTTCCTACAGAACCGGAGCAATTTTCCACCAATGGCAGGCAAGCGGAACCGGCAATTGAACCAGGAGCCGAATTATTAAATGGCTGGAAGGTAGAGTCTGAGGCTGAACTAGCAGGGGAAGATGGTTTAGCTGCCACGGTAAAACTGGTGGAGCCCGACCCTGTTACTCAGCAGCCTGGCGACGTAGTATCAGAACATCAATCACCTATGGCTGCTAGCATGCCGGTTGAGACAGAAATTCAGATGGAAGCAGAACTTCCCACCGAGAAGCTGGCAGAATCGCACCCTCAAACTGCTGAAGAGCAGCAGGAAGCGCCGGTCAGGCTCGAACCGGTCTTATCTCCTGAAAAGCAGGAAGAATCAGAAGTAGAATTGATACCCGAGCAGTCCGGCGAGCCTGGACTGCCAGAAGTAGCTCTGGAGCAGGAGATTACCAGTGCTGAGCAGAAGGCAACAAAACCTGTATCGAAGCCGGCATCCTCTGCTAAAAAGCGCGCAGGTGGCAAATCGGGGACAGGGAAGGGGAACCGGCAAAGGCGCTCCACTCGAAGCAAGGCTGCGGAATAGAGGTGTGAATAAACAGTTTCCCTGCCAGGGCGACAGCAAGGGTGCGCACCCTTGCTGTCGCTTTTCCTTTTTCTATGCTTGCTCGAAGAAATTCATAGTAGCTGGGCTTCAAAATCGGTTTCCGGCGTTCCCGCGAAGCCGTGCAGCAGCAACACAATTTCTGATGAGTAGGATGGAAGGGGCTGTCCGGTGAAGATCGCTTGAAAAATTTCGTAGTACAAGCTAGTACCAGCTGTTGTAAGCAAGGGCATTGTTTACCTACTTTGTGAAAACGATGTTTTCCGACCTGCTCAGATGCAAGTAGTATATCATCTGATGCTCAATGCGTTAAGGCTGCCGGTTCTGCTAGCCAGTCAAACAGGGCTATTTAAAAGTGACATCTGAGGGGTTCCTGGACGGATCGCTGTCCCTCCAGGCAGTCCAGCTTCTGCTCTCGACTTTTCAATCGCCCTGGCCAGTCAAATTCGACCGCTTGACAGGCTTCTTGTCAATGCCTATACTATAAGGCAACATTCATGGCTGTACAATCCGGTGATCTAACCGCCAGGTTTCGCCATGCAATAAGGTGCATACTTTGCGCTTTTGGAAGAAGGAGTAGCTCATGGACTCCGAGCAAACTATTTCGAATGATGCCTTATCTCCCGCAACCAGTTCTGGTAGTCTGTCCCAGGTTTCGAATAGTGTTGAGGATGAAGTCATCATCAGCGCGATCAAGGTCAACAAGTATTTTGGCGATAAGCATGTCCTCAAGGATGTCGATTTTGAGGTGCATAAGAGAGAGGTCGTCGCGCTGATTGGTCCCAGCGGCTCGGGTAAAAGTACACTCATCCGTTGTTTGAACGGGCTGGAGAAGTGTACGAGCGGCGAAATCTACATTCACGGGCAGAAGCTCGACCCCACTTTCTCTAATAAGCAGCTCAGCCCGATACGCCGCGAACTCGGCATGGTCTTCCAGAATTTCAACCTTTTTCCCCATATGACCGTGCTGGAAAATGTTATCATGGCACCGCTGCTCGTGCGCAAGATACCCAAAGACCAGGCTGTGGCCCTGGGTGAGAGGTTGCTGGCAAAAGTGGGGCTGGCTGAAAAACGCGATGTCTATCCCAGCCGTCTTTCAGGTGGACAAAAGCAGCGCGTAGCTATTGCCCGCGCCCTTGCGATGCAGCCGCGAGCGCTATTATTCGATGAGCCAACATCGGCGCTCGATCCGGAACTGGTGGGAGAGGTACTCAAGGTGATGCGCGACCTGGCATATGAGGGCAGCACAATGGTGGTAGTGACGCATGAAATGCAGTTTGCGCGCGATGTCTCAGATCGCGTTGTCTTCATTTCGGATGGGGTGATTGTGGAGCAGGGCGACCCTGGCGAACTTTTTAAGCAACCCAAACATGAGCGCACAAGGCTATTCCTGGAGCGCGTGCTCTCTACTATGCCATAGACAAAGCATTCATACGATTGATGTACCAGGACGATCAACGGAAAGGATTATCCACATCATGAGCCGTGAAATCGACAGGCGAACATTCTTGAAGCGTATGGGGCAGGCGAGTGGCCTCGTTGTCGCTGGTAGCTCCCTGGAAGTATTACTGGCGGCCTGTGGGGGCAATATTTCTACCGGATCGAGTTCGACTCCCACTCCGGGAGTCACACCTATCGGAAATGCTGGCCTCAAGACACCTGGCGTGTTGCAATGGGGGTCGGACTTTGTCGATGGCGCTCCCTACGTCTTCAAGGACCCGAACAATCCCTCCCAGCTCATTGGCTTCGAGGTTGAGATCGCGGTTGCCATGGCCAACCTGATGCGCGTGAGGCAAGTGCAGGTTGAAACATGCTACGGCGAACTCGACCAGGCCCTGGCAGCCAACAAATTCGACATGGTCATGAATGGCTGGGAAATTACAGACCAGCGCAAGAAAGTACAGTTATTTTCCGATCCCTACTATCGCTACGGCCAGCAAATCGTCGTGCGCGCCGATGACCCGCGTTTCGCGCAGTATAACGCGAATAGCGATTTGACATTAAGCGTCCTGGACGGTCTCACGGTGGGAACCGGCGATGGCTACAAGGCCGCTGTTTACTTGCAGGCAGACCCGAAGATTACCACCAAGCTCTACAATGGTGATCTGCCGTTCGATGATGTCAAGCAGAAGAAGATCGATGCCACGATGTTGGATGTACCCATCGTGGCTTATTATGTGGAAGGCGCCGGTCCTGGTGGCACACCCGATCCTGCTCTGAAGCCAATCGGCAAGCCACTTTACCCCGATGTATACGTCTGTGGCTTCAACAAGAGCAATCCCAATGCCCAGATCCTCTTGCCTGAGATCAATGCGGCGATTGCCGTTCTCAAAAAGAACGGCACGCTCAAGAATATCTACAAGAAATGGAGCATGTGGAACGACCAGCAGGCGGCAATCGGCATCATGTAGGGCCTTCCCAGTTTTGTTGCAGGGCCGCGGGAAGCATCTTAAACGTCCGGGCGTTTAAGATGCTTCCCGCGGCCCTGCAACAAAAATCATGCTATGTAATGGAGGAATCTCCTGATGGATATCATCGCGCAAAACCTTCCGGCCTTTCTGATTGGCGCGCGCAATACCCTGATTTACTGTTTCGTCTCTTTTCCCCTGGCTTTGCTTATCGGCCTGATACTCGCGCTAATGAAAGGTTCCCCTTTTGCCTGGTTGAGTACGCCTTCGCGCATCTTTATCGAGGTCGTGCGCAGCACGCCGATCATCACGCAGATATTTCTTCTTTACTATGGCATAGGCGCAATCCTGGCGAATTATGATCTGGCCCAGTATGATAATGCCTGGGTCGCCGGTATCGCAACATTAGCTCTGAACTATGCCGCGTATGAAGCCGAAGTCTTTCGCGCCGGTTTCCTCTCGGTAGACCGGGGGCAGACAGAGGCTTCGCTTTCGTTGGGGTTGACGCCCCAGCAAAACTTTTTTCGCATCGTGCTGCCGCAGGCAATCCCATTGATGATCCCTCCATTCGTCAATGACTTTATCTACATGCTGAAAGACTCGGCAATCGTAAGCGTTATCTCTGGCAGTGAACTCACTTCTGTCCTGCAACTCAAAGTGTTTCAGAACCCGGCTGATCCTTTGCCGCTCTTCGCGCTTGCCATCGTTCTGTACCTGGTGATGAGTCTGCCGACTTCGTATGTTGCCAGGACTTTCGAGCGGCGGTTACGCGCTGCTCTCTAGCATGGATAGGAGGAATATTATGGAACAAGCTATCGTAAAAGCCAGACCGAAACCGCGTAACTGGCGTGTCATACTGGACTATGTCTTCTATGTCGTCTTGCTGGCAGCCGCGGGCGGATTCATTTACTATTTGTATTCCTACCGGCTCATTATTGCCAGGTATCTGCCCTACCTACTGCAGGCGGCCGGCTTAACGATTGGCCTCTCGGTAGTGAGCGCGATACTGGCAATCATCTTTGGCTTCATAGGGGCAATGGGGCGCCTCTCGCGTTTTGCTCCACTGCGCTGGCTTGCGACTGTCTATGTCGAAGTTGTGCGCGGTACGCCCATTCTGGTACAGTTACTGTTCTGGTATTTCGGCATCGGTGAATTGCTCTCGAGCCTGGGCTTCGATCCCTATAATGCTGCATTTAGCTTTATGACACTATTGCAAGAAAATAGCCTCGTGCCAATCGCTTTCGATGCCTTCTTCTATGGAGTC
This sequence comes from Ktedonobacteraceae bacterium, assembly GCA_035294305.1. Classification (GTDB taxonomy): domain Bacteria; phylum Chloroflexota; class Ktedonobacteria; order Ktedonobacterales; family Ktedonobacteraceae; genus DASRBN01. The sequence continues at coordinate 56,459 of DATGLD010000031.1, forward strand.
ATCGGTCTAAGTTTCAACTATGGCGCTTACCTGACCGAAGTCTTTCGCACAGGCATCGAAACAGTGGACAAAGGACAGACCGAGGCGTCTCTAAGCCTGGGTTTGAATTCGCGGCAGACGATGCGCCATATCATCCTGCCGCAGGCGCTGCGCATTACGCTCCCCCCGTTTACCAACTATTTCATCACGCTCATCCAGGACAGCGCCCTGTTGTCAATCCTTGGCGTGACCGAACTGGAGCAAACAACCGGCTCATTTGCCGATCCCTTGTTGAATTCGAATGATAAGCTCTTCATGTATATTCTGGGCGCTATGATTTACTTTGTGATCTGTTACGCGCTTGCGCTGGTGGCCCGGTATCTGGAAGGGAGGATGGGGAGAGCGTATTGAGAGGATGGGCAGTAGTACTCTTTTAATTGTAGCAAAAGGAGCGGGGAAATTAATCTACCTAAGTTTGGCCCAAATTAACGACAATGTGTAAGGGAGTGAGTAACTTCCGCAAGGGCCGGATGAGCGAATGAGCCAAGCGAGCGTCCCGATTGAGGACAATCTCAACAACCTGAGTTGCGGCATCAAAGCGGAGCA
>DATGLD010000032.1:0-21375 GCA_035294305.1 Ktedonobacteraceae bacterium
CCAGATATCAGAGCCAAGCAGTCCCTCAAAACCACCCCCACGCTCATGTGGAATGGAGGCCGTCACAATGACCGCTGATGGCAAATGGATAGAACCGGTACTCCAATTGGATATCGACACCGGCGTCGCCTGCTGCACACCTCCAATCCCGCTGATTGCCTGGCTGGAACCTGTGACTTGCAGCCCGAACCGCCTGACCAGAGACGGCGCAATTAACGAGATGCTGGCACCGGTATCAAGCGCGAAAGTAAACGGCCCGTGACCATGAATCATGACGGGCAGCAGCACAACCGTGGCATTGTCCTGGCCTTTCACCACCTTCACATTTACCGTATACGCCTGGCTCTGGCTGCCTGAAGTGGTTGTGATAGTAGGCCCGCTACATGCTGCCACGAAGAGCACGATGATTACCACACCGCACAATACACAGGCCATTCTCAGAATATTTTTACTCTCATTCATCGTTTACCTCACGAATTACTGGCTCTACTGGTTGCCCTGATTGCTTCCTCAATTGAGACTTCGGCCTTCCGATCTCCTGGTTCTCCTAAACTAGTATACGATAGAAGCGCTACTAAAGCGTCATGAGCACGCCTCGAAAACCCAGGAGAGGAACCAGCCGGCGATTATACGTATGCTATAATGCCAACGGCATTAGCAGATGGGGGCCGCGATTCTTCGCTGCCTGTACAGAAAGAAAGTGAGAAAGTAAAACTATGCCCGCAAGCGTATGGCATCCAGATATTCAGAGCGCTATGGAAAGCGCGCGAACGCGAACTCGCAGGCAAATTATGCTGGACAGGCAGAATATCGAAATTGCGCCACCGTTTCCCTCGCCTCAGGACTGGCGCGACTCGTGGATTTATTTTCTCATGCTCGACCGCTTCAACAATCCCACTGCACCACCGCGGCAGATGCCTTATGATAGTATCTACGGGCAATTCCAGGGTGGTACCTTCAATGGCGTGCGAGAGCAGCTTCCCTATTTGAAGAACCTGGGCGTGGGAGCAATCTGGCTCTCCCCAGTTCTCAAAAATTGCCAGTATTCGCAGGGCAGCTATCACGGCTACGGTATTCAGGATTTCCTACGCATCGAGCCGCGCTTCGCCTCAAGTCCCGATACGGCCGAGCAGGAGCTGCGTGCGCTGATTGACGCCGCCCATGCCCTGAATATCTATGTCATCTTCGATATCGTACTCAATCATACCGGCGATGTGTTCGCTTACCAGTGTCGTCCCGGCGATTCCGTGTGCTCCTCGTCTGAAGGATCGGAGGCCGCATATAGCGCGACAACCTATCCCATTCTGTGGCGCGACGAACATGGCAACGCCCGCCAGGACTGGCCTGTTGCTGAAGAAATCCAGAATCCACCACTCGATGCCGCCATCTGGCCGGCAGAACTGCGCTTCAACGCTTATTTCCGGCGGCAAGGCCTGCCCGACCCGAACGGCGATCAAACCATCGGTGACTTCGCCTCGCTTAAGCAAATGCTGACTGGCGATCCCAATCTACAGATTGCGTTGATCCGTGCCTACCAGTACCTGATCGCGCGCTTCGACATCGATGGTTTCCGCATCGATACCTTAAAGTACATCGACCGCGGCTTTGCCCGTCTCTTTGGTGACGAAATGCGCGAATTCGCGCTCAGCATCGGCAAGAAAAACTTCTTCACCTTCGGGGAAGTCTATGACAGCGAGGACAAAATCGCCGCTTTCATTGGCCGCAATACGATGGATACTGAGGCAGGCGATTTAATCGGCGTGGACGCCGCCCTCGATTATCCACTTTTCTACAAACTTCCCGGAGTCTGCAAGGGAGAGTTGGCTCCGAGCGAGGTTGTTGGCATGTACGAGTATCGCAGGCAGGTCGAGCATACTATCCTGAGTACCCATGGCGATGCCAGCAACTTCTTCGTGACGTTTCTGGATAATCACGATCAGACGCATCGTTTCTACTATCGTCCCGCAGACAGCCCAGCCCAGTATGACGACCAGGTCACGTTGGCTCTGGCCTGCCTATTTTCTTTGCAGGGCATTCCCTGTGTCTACTATGGCACCGAGCAGGGACTGCACGGCAGCGGCAACGCGCCGGAGGCAGTTCGCGAGGCATTATGGGGCAAACCGGGCGCTTTCGATACGGGCTCAAAGTTTTACGCAGCCATCAAGAATATCGCGAGCGTGCGAGCCAACCAGCCAGCTTTACGCTATGGACGGCAGTACTTCCGGCCCCTTTCCGGCGACCACACAGTTTTCAGCGTCTCTACCCTGGCGCCCGGTGTGCTGGCATTTTCTCGTCTCTTGAGCGATCAGGAAGTGGTTATTGTCGCCAACGCCGGTATTCAGGATACCATCTCGCTTGCCATCGTCGTCGACGCCACCATCAATACTATAGGCGCATCTTACCAGGTACTGTACAGCAACAAATCCAACTTTACACCTCCCGGTCCCGTGACACAAAGCGGCGAGGAAGTGGTTGTTTACGAAGTCGATGGCACAGTTGGGCAAGGGCCGGTAAAGTTCATTACCGTCACACTGCAGCCGCTGGAGGTACAGATTCTTGGGCAAAGCACACCTGCAGGCCTCACGCCACTTCCCCTGTAGGGACAGCGGCTGGTCCCTGTCCTCGTTCCTACAGGACCTGTTCCCATTCCCCTGTCTGGCCGTCACCATTCATCAGGCCGTATCGCCTGACCAGCTCCTTCCTCGACATCCATACCTCCTGCGGATACGTTCCATACGTTGTTCCTCGCAGGAGCCTGCCAAGGCCACTCTCGTTGTAGAGGACCAGCAAACCTGTCATGAAGAAGCGATCGAGCCAGGCGAGCAGATTTCTGGGGCGTTCGCGTATGGTAAACCCCAGGCGAGGGGTTACACGGCTCAGTAGCGTAATTCCTAAGAACGCTTTCAGATCAGGAGGAAAATCGGGTTCTTGCGACCAGGCGGCCAGCGCCTGTAAATCCTGTTCGACCATACGCAGGATATCCCAGGGACCGGCATGCCGCGCTTTCTCGAGTAGCACGCGATTGCGAAAGTGCAATTCGCCAACCAGGTCTCCCTTTTGCACATGCACTCCATCCGGCAGGTCTATCGGACGGCCCTTATACCGGGTGATATGCAATTGAAAGAGGCCATTGGTCGAATGAGGTACAGGTCTGGCATGCCAGATGTAGAGCGTGAAGCGCTCCCAGATGGGCCAGAAACGCAAGAAACCACGTGCCTTGCCTGCTCGTGTCTGGAATGCCAATCGCCATCCGAAACTCACTCGCCGGCGAGCTGGACGCGGATGACGAACAGTTACCGTTTTCTGTTTTTCCTGCACTTTAAGAATGAAAACGGCGCCCAGGATCAGTACGAAAGCAGCAAACCCAAAAACGATACGATAGCCCAGTTGGGCCTGTCCAAAGAGATTGGCAAGCGCAATGACGCCACTACCCAGTACGGGAGCAATAATGGCGGGCAATGTCGAGGAGGCGTTCCATATGCCCAGGTCCTTGCCAACGGTATTCAGCGATGGCAGCGAATCGATGGATAAGGCCCAATCAACGCTCGTATAGGCCCCATAGCCCAGTCCAAAGAGCACGCCCAGTGGCCAGAGTATGACTATACCTATTCCGGGGAGGACAACGAATGCCAGCGCCGCCAGCGCCATGCAGACTGTAGCCAAGCACACAATCAGGACCCGCCCAACCCGATCAGAGAGGATACCCAATGTGAAGGCGCTGACGACTGCCCCAAGTAAGGCAAGTACGGCCACAGCAGCGGTCGTCTGAATAAAGTTGGAGATATGCACGACATTGGCAAAATAGTACTCGATAAAGGTCATGAACAGGGTCAGGCCCATCATCACGAAGAAACGCGTGAGAAAGACCCAGGCAAAGTTGCGATCCTTCCATGGCGCCAGCCAGTTATGCTGTATCCAGCGGCGCAACTGGAATGTCTCAACATGCTGCCCCTGTAGCCGTCTTAGCGGAACCTCGTGCACTCCGAGGACCGTTATTGCTACGCCCAGCAGCAATATAATGCTGGTCAGAACATAGAAAATAGTCGCGCCCTGTTGAATAGCGCCTCTATCTATCGAACTCAGGCTGATCTGGCCCAGCAGCCAGGCCGCCAGTATGAGGCTGCACACATTGCCGAGAATAGACATCAACCCCAGGTATCCTGATGCCTCGCCACGCTGGTCCTGTGAAACAAGGTCCGGGATCAGGCTTTGATAGCCGGCAGTGCCGATATTGCTGGCAAACTGGAAGATCACCAGGCCAGGCACGAAGACGGCAAGGTTGTGCGCGAAACCGAGCATGAGCGCGCCAAGCACCATGGCCAGACCGCCGGCCATGATATACGGCCTGCGGCGTCCCCATGCAAGATGGGTATGATCGGACAGCATACCGATCAGAGGTGGCACGAACAGTGTCATAATGGCGCCTACGGTGGTGATCCAGCCAAGGAACGCCGCCTGCTGCGCGCTTCCTACCTGTCCCGGCGCGACGAATAACAAAATTTGTGTGGGGATCACGATGGGCAGGAGGGCGGCATTTTGGAAGTTCAAAGAGAACCAGAGCGAGGTGAGCGTGAACTGTTCACTGACGCTTAGCCGGTGTTGGTGTTCGTGCAAATCCATTCCAGACCTGAGTTCCATCCCAATTTCAGAACATTGTAGCAAGTAATTCAATGATACAACATGTTTTTGGAAAGCGGAAACGCAACTCAGGAATAGGTCTGCAGTATCGAATTCCTTTCAGGTGCTCAGACCCCTCAAAACGGTCTCCCGCACCACCCCATCTATACCCTCCTCCAGGCTAATCCCACCAGCGCGTAGATACTGTAGGAAATGCTCGATAGCAATGCGCAGTTCGTCCAGCAAGCCGGCATTCAATTGAACACCAGGCTCCCACCACCAGCGCGCAATTGTCCAGATGCCCTTTTCCAGGCGCGAATCGACACGCGCTATAAAGCGGTCGCCGTAGAAGACGGGCAGCACATAATAGCCCCATTTGCGCAGGTGCTCAGGCTTGTACACTTCCCAGACATAATCAAAATCAAAAATCTGGCGGACGGTCTTGCGGTCCCACAACAGACTATCGAGCGGCCCCAGAAAGACGACGCGGGGTTGCGGCAGAGGTGCATCTAGCAACTCCAGCAAACGGGTTGGCATGTAATAGGGCCACTTTTTTTTCTCCCACCAGTATGGGTGTAAGCACGCCGGATTCCACCAGTTGCAGCCGCGCCAGGTTACCATCCGCGGCACTGCCATATGCGCTCCTGATGGATGGGTCACCTACCTCTTGCAACAGGCCCACCGAGTAATGGCGCTGTTCCACAATCCAGCGATGGTAGGCTTCAACATCCAATAACGGCGCGGCCCGAAAATGCTCCGGCGGGATAACACGCTCGGGCCGGTCATAGTAATGGCGCCCGGCCTGCCGGTGGTGCGTGACCAGCAGACCGGACACCCACATTGCGCGAATGGCGCGTTTCGTCCTGGTCAGACCCGACCACGAGCCGGCAGGCGCGATACGCACGCGGTCCTCGAATTCCAATGCAGAAAGCGGCCCCTGAGCGTCGATTGCCGCCAGGATGGATGCGGCAATCTCTGTATCCTTCTCCAGAATTTCATCATCGTGATACGGGCGATACCTCTCGCGAATCAAAGCGCGCTTCGGCCAATCGCTCACCGGCACCAGGCACGCCTGCTTGTCCCAGGCATCATAGATCAGGCGATCACTATATGCCGCCTTCTGCCAATCATCGACCTGGTAGCCAGGAACACGCGCCTGAAAAACCAGATCAGGATTGCGCCCAAGGGGATTGAGCGGGTCATACTGCACTGTGCGTAACCGGTCAATTACCCCCACAATATGTGTGGGCCGGAAATGATATGTAGCCAGAAAACGACGCGCCTGTTCGCGAGAGATATGTATTGTACCCGTTAACCCTCCTGAGCGAGAAAGGAATTTCACCATGATTTTCCTGACACTTCTTATTCAATCTTACCTGGCCTTGCTCAACCACTCCTGTATTGATTGCAGGTGTTCCTGATAATGCTCGTATGTATTGCCGGCAACGAATACCCACAATGCATTGCCTTTCATCCAGGCGAATCGCTGTGGGTCAAACAGGTCTTCGTCGCTTAATGCCTGAACCGCGTCTACAACCTGCCGGTACGTGGTACGAAAATCGGCCTGCACATCATCCAATGGACGTACTTTATTTTGTTCGTAGAAACGCGCATTCATCGTATCCGTATCCCCATCGCCAGTAAACCCTTTATCCGCAGGCTCTTCGTTGCGTATGGCGGCTTGCAGGTGAATCAGCAGGTAACGCTGCCAGGCGGCTAAATGCGCCAGAATATCTTTAACGGACCAGTCTCCGGTTACACCGGGCGTAGTCATTTGCTCCTGATTTAGTAATGCCAGAGCAGTTTGCAGCGTTGTGTAACCACCGTTGATTTCGTCGAGCAACCTGGCTTTGTTTATTGTTGTCGCCATCAGCATTTCTCCTTTCACACCGAAAATAGCACCTCAAAATACTATCTCATCTGCCGGCTTGACTCTAATACGATGCCCACCTGCGCCGAAGCCATCCAGAATCTGGTTATGGTAGTCTATTCTTTGGGCAGCTGTAAGCACCGCTCCATCATAATCCTCTGTAGTGTGCGCGTCCTTGACCAGTGTTACATCGTATCCCATGATGGTTGCGCGCCGGACAGTCGTATCGACACAATATTCCGTCTGGCCGCCGGCCACGATAAGGTGTTTGATGCCGCGCGCTTCCAATTCTTGCTGCAATGTGGTGTTATAAAATGAGTCTGATGCGCGTTTATGCACAACCGGCTCGCCTTCCTGGGGTGCAATGGATGGATGAATTTCCCAGGCCGGTGTATTCACTTCGAGCGGATATCCTTCCGGCTCATCATGTTGAACGTAGATCACCGGCATGCCGCTGGCCCTCGCTCCCGCAAGCAACGTCACGATATTATCCAGCACTTCCTGACCCCGGTATCCCGGTTCAATAATCCCTACTTGCGTATCGATGATGACTAATGCGGTATCTTCTCTCATTCGTATTGCTCCTATCTTTCTCAATTATCCTCTTCTGCTAACCATGTTCATTGGACTCACTATCTTGAGTTTAACATAGAAAGAGGTTATAATCGGCCCTGATTACAGGATATTTTTGAACGAAAGTCTAATCAGCATGTACTTCCCAGCCACTCGCGTACTCACCATACTGGAACTACTGCAATCGCGCCAGGCACTGAGCGGCCCTGAGCTGGCCGAGCGCCTGGAAGTCAATACGCGCACAGTACGCCGCTATATTACGATGCTGCAAGACCTGGGCATTCCTGTCGAGGCCGAACGTGGACGCCATGGCGCTTACCGGCTGCGGCCCGGCTTCAAGTTGCCGCCGCTGATGTTTACCGAGGACGAAGCCCTTGCTCTTACCCTGGGACTGCTCGCGGCCCGCCGACTTGGATTGACCGCCGCTGCCCCCGCCGTCGAAGGCGCGCTTGCCAAGATTGAGCGCGTGCTGCCTCTCACCCTGCGCCAGCGCGTACAGGCCATCCAGGAAACACTGATCCTGGATTTCCCTCAAACGGGTGCAACACCCAGAAGCCAAGTGCTGCTGACATTAAGCGCTGCCGCCCAGCAATGCCACCGCGCCTGGCTGCGCTATCTCTCCTGGCAAGGCGAGGAAACGGAACGCTCCGTCGATCTCTATGGTCTGGTCTATCGGGGCGGGTACTGGTACGCGGTCGGTTACTGTCACCTGCGCCAGGGATTGCGGGTGTTCCGGCTGGATCGCATTTTACACGCCGAGGTGCGCGATGAAACCTATACGCGCCCAGACGATTTCGATGCCCTGGATTATGTGATGCGTTCGATTGTACAGGTGCCTGCTACCTGGTCCATCGAGGTGCTGCTAGAAACAACATTAGAAGAGGCACGCCAACATGTGCCGCCGGTCATCGCTACTTTAGAGAAGGCGCCCGAAGGAGTGCTGATGCAATGCTCCGTTGGCAATCTCGGCTGGATCGCGCACTTTCTGGCCGGCCTGGATTGTTCCTTTGTCGTGCGCAATCCACCTGAATTGCGTGATGAATTGCGGAAACTCGCCGAGAAGTTAACCCTGATTGTCGAACGTACACAGTAGGGGCGCGAGCTTGCTCCGCCCAGGTATAGCATTCGTTTCCTTGTTGTAGATGGGCGAGGGCGGAGCAAGCTCGCGCCCCTACTAGTGGAACGCTTTCCAGGCCCTGCGCTTTACCCATTCCTGGCTATCAATTTCATCCCTGCTATCGCATCCCCATCGCAAGGCCGCGAGAGCAGTGACAATCATCATCACACATAGGAGAATAATCTCCATCATAGTCTCCTCTCAATGATGTGGCGATGCGGGCCATAGAGCGGATTGCTGCCCGCACTTGCCGAAATGCTCCAACTGCTTGCCCCACTTCACCATCTGACTTCCCAGCCAATGCGCGATTCTTTGATGAAAGCCTCGCCTGATGCGATCTTTGACCTTCGCCAGGCGAACCATTCTCTCCAGCTCCGCTTGCCTTAAAAGCTCTTCGCGCCCCCTACGGAGCGTCTCATACTCGAACACCGGATGCATAGATCTTCTCCTTTTCAGGCTTGTCAGGATGAGCTTTTTCTTCCATATACACTCATCCGGCCCATTCATTCCACGCTTCCCCTTGACAGGAATACGCTTAACCATCTATATTGTTATTACTGGTTAGATTATAACAGAGAAATACTAACCTGTCAAGTTTATTTTGATAGTTAGTTCGCGATGTGATAGAGTAAAGAGAATGAGAAGAGGAGGAGAGTTTACATGGTTGAGTATAGGATACAAACGCCGGCATTTGATTTAACCGGTGGAGATTTGAGTCTGGATTTTGCCAACACAATTGACGACCGCCCTACTGCTTCGCCCCAGGAAAACCTCAACAGCTACAATGACCTGGTGGCCTTTAGCGAGCAGGCACAAACTATGACGGCAGAGGAGGCCCAGCAGCTACGCGAGCAGGCTAAAAAACATCCGGCAAGAGCATCAGAGATATTTGAAAGGGCTATCGTTTTGCGTGAAGCCCTGTTTCGCATCTTCAAGGCCGTCACACAGGACGAATCGCCGGCAACTGAAGACCTCAAGCTATTGAATGCCGCGCTATCTGAAGCTATGAGCCACGCCTGTCTCGTGCCACAAACAGAGGGGTTTCAGTGGCATTGGGCCGCCGGGCCAGAAAACCTGGATCGCGTCCTCTGGCCGGTAATTCGCGCTGCCGCTGACCTGTTGACTTCAGACGAGTTGCGCGATGTACGAGTTTGCGCCGCTGAAACATGTGACTGGCTGTTTCTGGACACCAGTAAAAATCACACCAGGCGCTGGTGCAATATGAAAACCTGTGGGAACCGCGCAAAGGCTAAGCGGCACTATGCGCGAACTCGCTAAGGGGAAGAAAACTTGCTAAGGTTCTCGCGAAAGGGTTGATCACGTTGAGAAACTCCGGGCAGAATTTGCCTGATTCCTACAAGCAAAAAGAGGGCGGAATTCACAATACGACCTTTTTACTGCTGCGACGTTGCCTGGCAGAATTTTTGGGGACATTCGCCTATGTCTTTTTTGGCGCCGGAACAAGAATACTGCTGGGGAGAAGTGGCGCAGCAGGCTATTTCATGGTCTACCTGGTTTTTGGCCTCACTCTATTGATTATGACCTACGCCCTCAGACATATCTCAGGCGCGCCCTTCAATCCGGCCATTACATTGGGCCTGGCACTGGCGCGCCGTTTCCCATGGGGGCATCTTGTTCCATACTGGATAGCCCAGTTTGCAGGCGCGCTATGCGCGAGCGCTCTTCATTTCATCTTATTCTCCAAACAGGCTACCGCGGCACAGTTCGGCGCAACTATTCCGACCGTCGGATTGATCCAGGCGGTAGTGATAGAAGCCATCAGTACATTTTTCCTCATGCTGGTCGCCATGTCTACCGCGACGGACCGGCGTGTTTCTCGTGCCGCCGTAGGGCTTGCGGTTGGATTCACCATCACGCTGTGTGGTATATTCGCCGGTACACTGACCGGAGGTAGCATGAATCCGGCGCGCAGCCTGGCTCCTGCGGTGTTTGCCGGCGGAAGCGCGCTCGCCGAAGCCTGGGTCTATCTCTTAGGCCCCGCATTGGGAGCGATTCTGGGCGCGCTGGTCTATGAGTATATGCGCGGCGGGCCAGAATACGTAAGAGATATCATTGAGGATATCGTGCCAGGTTTAGATGATGACAAGAAGCGTGCGCAGTAATCTCCTCTTAAGAGGCCTGGTTGGGCATTTTTTACCGGGCATCGCCGACGCACGCTTCCTTACTCCTGTTAACCGGTGATAAGCGAAGAACCGCCATCAATCCAGACTTCGGTTCCGGTGATCTGGGAGGCGATAGCAGAGGCCAGGAAGCATTAGAGTTCCTTTCTATCGTGTTTGTATGAAGAGAGTCGCTTCTTACGGAGTACGGAAAAGGAGCAGTAAGCGTTTCATCGCTTTAAGATAATGCTTCTGCCAACTCCCTTAAAAACAATTCTGCGTCCGTAATCAGTCCTGCCGCCTGGAAGCTGCCCCTATCGGCCAGTTTGGTCACGACTGAGGGGTTGATATCGACCACCACCGTGCGCACCGTTGCGGGTAGCAGGTTGCCTGTAGCGATGGCATGCAGCATCGAGGCCACGATAATGGCCATCTCAACACCTTTCAGTGCCTCGCGCATGCGTTTCTGCGCCTCTTGCATATCATTGATGACGCCGGGCATGGGGCCGTCGTCGCGAATCGAACCCGCCAGCACCATTGTGACATCATGCTTTTTTACTTCGTAGGTAATGCCCTCTTTCAACAGGCCCGTCTCAATGGCCTTCTCCACAGAGCCAAGCGCGCGTATGGCATTGATCGCCCTTAAGTGGTTGCGGTGCCCACCTTCCACCTGCTCGCCGGTGCGTAGATCGACACCCAGTGAGGTGCCGAACAGGGCGGATTCGATATCATGCGTGATGATGGCATTGCCGCCGAAGATGACCTGCACGTAACCGCGACGAATCAGGGCGGCGACGTAGCGACCGGCGCCCGTATGGATGACGGCAGGGCCAAGCACGAAGAGAATCTTGCCACCATGGGCGCGTGTTTCTTGCATCTGGTGCGCAATTTCATGAATGGCGAGCACCTTGGCCTTTTCGGAAGAAACCGTACTTTGCATGAAGGCGAATGATTCACGTTCGCGCGCCCGCTCGAATGGATGCACGCGAATGCCATCATGCCCAACGATGACCTCATCGCCCACGCGCACCTCGTGCATTGGCCGCGTATATGCGCGCCCATGCTCGCGGTCGATCACGATGGCGACATCCATCTCGATATCCTCAACATCGACCCACTGGCCGTTCAAACGCACCTGCGTCGGCAGATTGGTCGTCGAGTAGAATCCGGCTGGCAGCACGCCATTCTGCTCAACAGTAGCGGTTAAAGCATCATCGCCATGCAGCAGTGTCGCGCCAAACTGCTGCAATTCAGACAGGATCAGTTCCAGCGTCTCGTCGTCGGGCGCTTCTACCTTCAATCGAGCGTAACTCGGCTCCGTCTTGCTGGTGCCGACTCGCATCTCTTCGACGACAAAATTCCCACCCCGGTCCATGATAACATCCCAGGCGCGGGGCAGTGTCCATGAATCGATGATGTGACCACGGAGTTCTATTACTTCATCTGGCATACGTTTCTACTTTCTACTATTATTTGCCCCGTCCCACCGGACAGATTGGTTGAAATGTGCAGGAGCGGCATTTCGTTGCTTTCTGCTTTGTGAGAGGCGGCGGTTCCTTCTCGCTGCATTTTGCCATCTCTGAAAGCAAACGGATCACTTTCTTTTTGAGCGCCGGCGTATATTCGATGGTGAACTCGCGATCAGCATATTTCAGGATACCGTGTTCAGGTGGCTGTTCGAAATAATCTTCCAGGATCAGGCAATAGGCGGCCACCTGGATGACGTGGTTACTGTGAGGCGCCGTTACATCATGCACGCCCGGTTTGAGCTCAATGGGAACCGGGCGACCATTGGGGAGCTTCACGACATAGTCCGGTTTGCCTACTAATGGGTAGGCACTCGACGATAATGGCTCGCCCTGACCATCGGCATCCTCGTAGACGAGTTCGCCCTCCGGTAAACCCAGCATACGATGTTTCTCGCGAATGAGGCGTTCGCGCCGGACGCGACGTTCGTTTAGAATCAGCATGCATAATGCCAGGGCAGCCAGTAATAGCCCAAGTCCTATCGTAAGCAAAAGGCTGTTCAGCATACTTCACCGTAGCAGTATGGACGCAACTATAAGCGCCAGTCCTATCAACACTATCACTATGGCGGCCAGAGCCATGATGCGCATTCTACCTGTGGCTCTCGAACTGGCCCATACTTGCTCCGCGATCTCTTCTACAGCTTCGGCGTGCTCGCGATGCTGCTCCACCCCTTCATCAAAAGCGCCCCGGCGCAATAACAGCTGCTCGACCATCTGGTAATCGGGCAGCGCTGTAGCCTGCGGACCATGCTCGTCTTCGAGCTCTACCAGCCGGGCAAATAGCTCCTCGGTATCGGATTGCGCCATTGGCTCGAAATGTTCATACCACCAGGCCAGCGGGCAATATTCAAATTCCGCGACCTCGCTGGCTGTAAAAAGACGCTGTTTGGCTTGTGGCCGCTGCTGTTGTTGCATAGTGCCGTTCCACTTGACTTTTTCGGGTTTGCTAGTATACTGCTCCTACTCATTTTCTTGCGTACCGAACTGACTTCGAGGCCAATCACGCTTTTATTGGGGCGCACCAGGGCGGTCGCGCCCACGCTCAAATCCCCATCAAAAAGATTAGCCAAATCTTCCACCTTTTCAGATAAGAGCCAGAGCGCGTACAGTGGCGCTTCCACTCTGGCCGTGTTGTCGCATGCTATTTTAACATATTGGAGCGTCGTCTCATAGTCCCTGAACAGGTACTTGCCATCCAGTTTCGGCATGAAGTCCAGAAAGCAAGCAAACATGGGCATATCCTCTTTTACAGAGTGCAGGCGATAGAGATGGTTGACGCTGGCATGGCGCTGTAAGCCACGCCAGGTTCGGGTTGGCAGCAGTTTCAGTATTTCTAGCCGCTTGGCATGAGGCCAGTACTCGTGCAATATGGCTGTTTCCTCCTCCGTGGATCTGATGAAAGGCGAAACAGCCGGGCCAGTGCAGGATGTGCTATACTGGCAAAATGAGGTTAATTTCACTCGATGTATTCTGGAATGGAGATACGGCAACCTATGCCTGGACGAGAAGATGCTTATCGGTTGATGACCGAGCACGTCAAAAATGAGAATTTACAAAAGCATATGTTAGCAGTCGAGGCCGCCATGCGTTTCTATGCGCGCAAGTATGGCGAAGATGAAGAACTATGGGCGATGACGGGACTGCTCCACGATGCCGATTATGAAGAGTATCCCGACCTGCATGAACACACTCAGGTGCTGGCACAATGGCTGCGCGACGGTGGCTATGATGAACGGATTATCTATGCAATTCTAGCACATAACGAGCTTAACACAAATCAACCGCGCAAGTCATTGATGGATCACGCCCTATATGCCTGCGACGAGATCACGGGAATGATCACAGCAACTGCATTGGTCCGGCAGAAGACGCTCCCAGGATTACCAGTCGCCTCGGTGCGCAAGAAGATGAAAACCAAAGGCTTTGCTGCCGGGGTGAATCGCGACGACCTGGTGAAGGGAGCCGCCGAACTGAACATCGATCTGGACGAGCACATTGCCAATGTGATTGAGGCTATGAGCAGCATCGCCGATCAGCTTGGTCTGGCAGGCGTTCAGGAAGCGGTCGCTGAGTAGCGGCGTTATCTCTAAAGCAAAGAGCACAATACGCAGCCTCTTTTAGTGGAGCGCTGCGTATTCCTTAGGTGCAGGTGGCAGCAGGCACCATCCCACCCCGGTGCGATCAATCTGGTCCCGACGCCCTACCCCTCTCTTCAGAGGATAAGCAAGTTAACATGCCCATCATAACATAAGAGCCAGGGTGCCTCTGCCACCGTCTATGGTGGTTAGATCAGCTTGTGCGCTCTACCGGATTTCTGGCCGTTATGAGAAAAATGTTTCAGGATTCGTGCTTTTTTGACGAAAATGTGGTATACTCGTTGAACGTTGTATCGTGCATAGTTGCTCGGAATAGGGAGTCTGTCTGTTGCAAGTAATGCCATACACGAAGGATTGTTTACATTTAGACCCAGAAATCAGGAAAGAAACATGGCATTGAGTGATCAGACCCTCTATTGTCGCGACTGCAATTCAGAATTCATTTTTACCGTTGGCGAGCAGGAATTTTACGCGAGCCATAATCTTACCAACGCTCCCACACGTTGTCCGTCCTGTCGCGCCGCGCGCAGGGCCCAGGGCAGCGGTGGATACAGCGGAAGCCGTGGCGCCTCACGCGAACCACGCCAGATGTATACCGCCATTTGTTCCAGCTGTGGTAACGAGGCGCTGGTACCTTTCCAACCGCGTGGAGATAAACCCGTCTATTGTAGCGATTGCTACCAGCCACAAAGGTCAGGCCGTAGTAGTGACCGTAGATCGCGCTGGTGATCGCTATGAGTGAAGTCAAAGTAAACCCAGGTGATTCGTTCGAGCAGGCGCTTAAACGCTTCAATCGCAAGGTTCAGCAAGATGGAGTTCTGTCCGAGGCGCGCCGTCGCACTCACTATGAGAGCCCGCAGGCACGCCGTAAGCGTAAAGCGGCGGCCCAGCGCCGCAAACAACGACGCACTCGCCAACCAGGCTAATCAGAACTGCTATTAAAATTTCATCTACTCGCTACCCGCGTTAGCTTCAGGACACCCACAAGGGCGCTCTTGCTATGACATGTTCGACAATTATCCATTGTCATAGTAAGGGTGCCCTTTTTAGATTCTTGTTAGGATACCTTCCCGTTTTTGATAGTGAAAAAAATCATTAATTAATCGACGAGCAATCACCGGTCAGTTCAAGCCCGAACCCACGACGGCAATGATGCGAGCGTAATGTCCAGGCGCCGCTATTTTGGTAAGAGCACCGGTCTGGATATCGAAGGCGTACAGGATTCCATCGCCATAGAAGGTAATAACATGGCTGTTGAACCAGCTTCCTAGTTCGAGCAATCGATCCGTCGTAGTGGCTACAAGCACCGGCTTGCTGGCAGCCAGAAGCGTACCCGAGCCACTGATCTGTACAGTGTAGATGGCGCTATGCCGGTCGTAAGGTGGTTGAGAGTCGCTCGAGAACTCTACATATGCCAATGTATGCGCGTCAGGAGAAAACACCGGTGTAGTGACCCAACGATAGTCAGCGCTATTACTCAGGCTATTTTGTGCCGGCAGAACCACGTGCGTTTGCCCTAAGGTTAAAGGCGAACCGGTTAATGTTGCCAGATCCAGGCTGTTAGCATAGGAAAGAGTCGCAACATCGGAGGGCACACTGTTATCGGCAGGAACAGGAGCTGCCCCTTCATTGGTCGAAAACAGCAGCGCATTGCCATATGGCTCGAGGGCCAAGGGTCCCTGCTCGGAGTCCTCATCTAAAAGAGATTGCGGCTGGGCAGAAGTCGAATTGAGGTCGAGCGACCATAGACCATATTGTACCGCTTCATGGCTTCCTCGATCGTCGGTAAGCAATAGGGTGCTATCGGCATGGGAGCTTGAGCCATTCAAAAACGAGAAAATGCGGAAGCAAGGACAATTTAAAGCGGATTGCTCATACACCAGCGTTGGGCTCGCTATTGGGCCTGCATAGAGATCGATAGGGCCGGTGCCATCGATAGATTCGGTAGTCCAGGCAATCATCTTCCCATCGTTGCTAAGGGCCATCGAGGTGATGAGCTGGCCGGAAGCAATGCTGGCAATTTTCGTCGGAGTTCCACCAAAAATATCTGTTATCCAGAGGCCATCTCCAGCATAGAGTATTCGACCATCAGGCGTCAGAATAGGAGGTACTGCCTCGTTATAGACAAATCCGGTCGCGGGTATCTGTTCAGAGAAATTACTACTGGTTGATACTAAGTAGAGACCATTTTGTTGCTCATAGATTACATAATGGTCGCCCGGCAACTGTAGGGCGGGAAGAATAGAATTGCTCGGTGAAAAGATAGGCGCCGAAATAGTCGGTGTTATGTCCGGGCTTTGTGTTGGTGCAGGTGTAAGGCCCGGCGTTTTCTTCCCGGTCGCAGTTTGGCTTGCCTGCGGCGAGGACGTGCCGCCAGTAGCCGATCGTGCCGGCGTACTGTTCGTCTGCGCCAGGCCAACAACGAGCAAGCCGGAGAATAGAAGCAGCAACAGGCCAATAAGAATAAGCAAGGAGAAAATTCCCGCTTTAGAAATTGGCGAACTTGTATTTCGCTGGGGCCTCCTCTCTGGTGGCAGCATTTGATCTGGTGGCTCACTCACTTGTTGTGTCAAAACTTTCTTCTACCCCTAATGTTGTGCTACAGACCCTGAGTATATCCGAAATACCATCCAGTGTGAAGCTTCCAGTACCTCTTACGCCGATTGATCCGCAGGCGAATTTCGCCGGTGCAGCTTTGACTTAGCCACCTGGCGTTGAATAAAAGCCAATGTTTTAGAGAATACCTCTTCGTGATCATGGTCCTTCATAATAATATGATAGGAGTGATAGAAAGTGACGAGGTACTTTTCTTGCGAGCCAATGCGACGATAAATCTCGCGCCCATCACGCGCCGGAACCACGTGATCGTGCAGCGACATCATGATCAGCGCAGGAGCTGTTATTCGTGGCAGTTCCTCACGCAGGCGGGGCAAAAATTTCAATATGCTTTCGATTGGCCGTATCGGTGTCCAATGAGAGGTACTCCGCTTGTAGCGGCGGCGTGCATCACGATCGCGCACATCTTCATAAATCGTTGGTAGCAATGGAACAACGAATTTGGCTACAACGATAAATGGCCTGAGCAGGGGGTGCATATAGATCGGAGCGCACATCACCACGATGCCTGCTACCTCCTCATGCGCCGCGATATGCAACACCAGCGCTCCACCCAGCGAGTGCCCTACAAGAAAAACCAGGTCACAGTGCGCCTTCAGCCCGCGCAACTCATTGCTTACTGCCTGTACCCAATCATCCCAACCAAGAGTCATCAACTCGCGCACGTGGTCCATACCATGCCCCGGCAGCAGCATATTAACAGCGAGCATGCCATGTTCTTGTAGGTATTGTTCCAATTCGACCATATCGTCTCGCGTGCCATTGAATCCATGTACAAGCAGAACACCGATCACCGGTTTATTAGCGGCATCTGGTGAAGCATGTTGCGTTTGAGAAGTTGTCATGTATTCGAGTTTCCTTGCGCGTTGGACAGAGACTGACCTGCTCATTAATTGTATCATAAGCAAGAACCAGAAGATGCAGCCTTGTAGCTGGACCTCGCAAAAAATCGCATCTGATACTATTACGTTTTGACGGGGGTGTTGGTTAGAGGAGAAAGGTTGCAAAAACTATCCTGATCTGTAATAGAGTATATCAAGACATTCTGATGTGAGCAATCGCTGTTAGTTCTT
Source organism: Ktedonobacteraceae bacterium (assembly GCA_035294305.1). Taxonomy (GTDB): domain Bacteria; phylum Chloroflexota; class Ktedonobacteria; order Ktedonobacterales; family Ktedonobacteraceae; genus DASRBN01. The sequence continues at coordinate 17,612 of DATGLD010000032.1, forward strand.
CCTACTCACATAAGGGATAGTGACTTGCTGGGGCTTGAAATGTTGGTTCAGAGCTAGTATAGTAGTCATAAGAGGTACTAGCATGGCTATACGAACTTTTAGCGCTGATATCTATAAAGAGGATGAGCTATACGTTGCAGAATGCCCAGAAGTAGGTAGTGCGAGCGAGCCTGGGAAACACTAAAGAAGCAAACATCTAGTGGAGTGGTTGGTTGTGTCGCGCCAATACATCCCAGACTAGCAATCGGGACTTTACGTAGTATTCTTCGACAGGCCGGGGTGAGTCCTGAAGAATTTATGGAAAACCTATAACCAGTCTGAAAACCTTCGCAACTTTCCTTCCGCTGACTGCAATCCTCGTCATCCGTTTAATAAATGTCATATCTTTTTGACTTCACCTGCTTTCCGGTGTGGAGAACAGAACGCAATCAAATACATAAGGAGTAATTTTCGTATGAAGTTCGCGACAACGGCTATTCACGCGGGACAGGAGCCCGATCCATCAACCGGTTCGGTTATGACGCCCATTTTCCAGACCGCGACCTATGCCCAGGCAGGACTGGGCGAAAATAAGGGGTTTGAGTACTCGCGCACGGATAATCCAACCCGCAGCGCGTTGCAAGCGTGTGTCGCAGCGCTCGAAGGAGGAACGTATGGGCTGGCTTTCGCCTCCGGCATGGCGGCGGAAGCAGCTGTTCTCAGCCTGCTGAGCGCGGGTGATCATATGGTGGCCTGTGACGACCTGTATGGTGGCAGCTATCGCATTTTCGAGCGCGTGATGCGCCGCTACAATGTCGAAACGAGCTATGTACCGGCAGGCAACGTCGCAGCATATGAGAAAGCCATCCGCCCCAACACCAAAATCGTCTGGTTGGAGACACCAACCAACCCGCTGCTGCGCTTGACGGATATTCAGGCCACCGTAGAGATCGCGCACCGGCAGAAACTGCTGGTAGTCGTGGATAATACGTTTGCCAGTCCCTACTTTCAGCAACCACTGAAGCTGGGTGCGGACATCGTCGTGCATAGCACCACAAAATACATCAATGGGCATAGCGATGTCATTGGTGGCGCGGTAGTCTTGAACAATGCAGAGGCATACGAGGCGATCAAGTTCTACCAGAATGCGGCAGGAGGAGTGCCCGCGCCTTTCGATAGCTGGTTGACGCTGCGCGGCATCAAAACCCTGGCCGTACGCATGCGCCAGCACGAAGAGAACGCACGGGCAGTTGCCAGGTTCCTGCAAGAGCATCCACGCGTCGAAAAGGTCTACTATCCTGGACTGCCCTCTCATCCCGACTATGAACTCGCCAAGCGCCAGATGAGTGGTTTCGGCGGTATGGTCTCTTTCCAGTGCAAAGGAACGTATGATGATGTGGTGGCCATGGTACGCCACTTCAAGGTGTTCGCGCTGGCAGAAAGCCTGGGCGGGGTTGAATCGCTCGTTTGCCATCCCGCGTCAATGACACATGGCTCCATTCCAAAGGAAATTCGCGAAGCGCGCGGCCTCTCCGATACGCTGCTGCGCCTCTCGGTCGGGATCGAAGATATCGAGGATATTATTGCGGACCTGGAGCAGGCACTGGGCCGGTAAACGGCCCAAAAAAGGGGTCATCCGGTGAATGAGACACTTCACAACCCGATTGTTGGGTTGGGGAACGTCTCATTCAATGTACCATACCAGGTCGAATCGGCTCTTTTGTTACCATTGCAGCTATTAACCGATGTAATACTATGAGTGTTTCGACCCCAAACGGATTCGGGAAACGGCGAAATCTTGCTGCTTCCCTGTTGGGGCAGTATAGTGGCTAAACCCGGAAATATCAGGTGCAAATGCACTATATAAAATGCGCGTAATCTTTCTTTATTAGCATGTATACGATGATTTTTTGAGGAGGAATGTTTTAACAATGGCATCTCTCTCCCGTTTCCGGCAGCGTTCAAGCAAAGCCGCTTTCACGATGCTAGCAGCCTTGCTTGTGATGCTTTTATTAAGTGCCTGTGGCGACCCTCAAACGCAACAGCAGGCTACTCAGAGTAAGGCTGCACTCGACCAGCTAATAGCGAATGCGCGAAGCATCGGCGTGCCCACGGATATGCTGCAGCCAATATTGAATCAGGAGGCACAACTTGGCCAGACTCAGGCCCCCTTTGGGCTGTTCAACGGCTCGTCGGTGAATGTATACTATACAAACCTGGCCCAGCGCTACAATCTGCTGAAAGTGCAGGTAAGTGGCCTGGAAACGCAAGTGACCCAGCAACTGGATTACCAGGCCACCATTGACCTATCCAACTTTGAAAGCGCCCTGGCCCAGCGGCAGGACCAGAATTTTATCGAGGCGAAAATCTTTGCTGCTCAACTGACCACCGATCAGAACTTGCTGGCAAAAGCGCAGTATCCCAAAGATTACATGCAAATCAGTTACAATGCTAAGCGTTCCACTCAGGCTCTTCATTTAATGGGTCCCGCTTATAACGCGCTCAAATCCCTACAGCAGGTCATCCAGCAGTTACAGGCCTCGCACCTGGACGTAACGGGCCTCAAACAGCAGCAGCAGAACGACTTGCAAGCCTTCCGCAACGCGACCAGACCGGAGGATTACTCGTCATTGATCGATCAGATCAACACGCAGTTGAATGAAACCACGGTTTACTCATCACAGGCCATTCCTTACGTGGGTGCCTACAAACTGAATGAACTCAGCACCGACATCAATTTGCTCAAGCAGTATGGTCAGAACTACAGTACATTCCAGCAGCATTATGATGCTGATAAAGCAGCGCTCGCCAACGCTAAATCCATCACCGATTACCTGAAGTTCTCCTCGCAAATTGACAGTGATCTTGCCTCAATTCAGATGCCACTGATTGCCGGGCAGGCCAGTTACTTGCTCAACCAGTTCCATAAGGAGGTCACCAGTTGGGGCAACTCGCACCAGTACCACGACTCCTACGATGGTGGCACCTATAACCTGGATTATGAATATGACGAGCAGGGTATAGGATCGGATGCGGACGCCGCCGTGCAGTATGCCCAGAGCACACAATCGATTGATGATTTCCAATCGGCGATTGATCTGATCAACAATGATATGCTGCACCTGAAGATGATGGAAGCCGATTACAGCGATAAAACCCCCTGGAACCAGGTACACGCGACCGATATCGAGTTGATGAAGCATTATAATCTGATGTCGGGCCAGGTACTTGTGGTCTCGCTGGTCGAGCAGACACTGCGCCTGTACAACAACGGCAAGCTGGTGCGCTCGTTCCTGATCACTTCTGGTCAATATGAGAAGCCCTCGCCTCCAGGATATTGGAGCATCTTCCTGCGGCAGTCGCCGACGGTGTTCAAATCGAGCGAACCGAAAGGATCGGCGTTCTGGTATCCAGATACCAAGATCAACTATGCCATGGAATACCACGATGGTGGATACTTCTTCCACGATAGCTGGTGGCGAGTAAACTACGGCCCGGGCACCAATTTCCCGCACTACGATGTGGGAGGCGATGAACAGTTTGCCGGCAATGGGAGTCACGGCTGCATTAACATGCAGGAGAATGACGCGGCCTGGTTATATGCCAATACATCCTACGGGGCCGCCGTGCTCCTGTACTAGTCACTGACGTTTTGATATAAGGGTTGCCAGGAGAAAAGGAAGGTGGTAGGGTAGAGAAAAAAGGGGGAAGCCAATGAGCCAGGAGGAAGAGAAGGCAGGTGCGCCCAGTGTGATCCAGGAGCGTTTAGCGTGGCAAGTGGCCAG
>DATGLD010000033.1:0-82469 GCA_035294305.1 Ktedonobacteraceae bacterium
ATGGCAAAGATACGCACGGCCTGCTGTTCGTCCTGCACCGGCCAATCCGTGAGCAAGAGCCAGGGAGCCCACTTCGTACCCAGCACCACCACCTGCACCAACCACACCGCTTTGGTCACGAGCTTTCCTTTGCCCCCAGGCTTACGGCACTGGAACCTCAACATCGGCCCAGATGACCGATTCGCAATACTGATTGGCCCGCGGCCCGCCCGGCAGGAGTTGCCTTCCCACCTGTTCCAGAACGGTCCGGCGCTCCTCAAGTGTCAAACCCGGTTTTGCGCGAATAGGATCCTCAACAACCCAGGGCGACATAGCGAGGATTGCGCCTGTCATTGATCTGCCTGTAACAGTATGCACGAATCCCTCGTTTCCCACGAAATTGCACTGTGGGTCCGGTTCATACTCGCTTTTCATGGTGATAGTTGATTGCCCATCAAACGGAATATCATAAAAGTTTCCTACCTGCATGGCACACACATTATAGTACAGGTTAGGATAATCATTCTGTACAGAGCCAAGGACAGAGTTGAGCCATTCCTGCGGCTGCCATGCCCAGGTTTTGCAAGGCCCTGCCCATACTGCGTCATTCGCATCGTTCTGGATTACAATGCGCGCTCCCAGGCTATCCAATTTATGAAGATATTCAGGCGTAAAGGCATCCAGGCTGATCGCCATACCAACCTTGCCCATCTCAGTCTCAAATGCCTGCACGCATTCCAGGTCGCCCGGGGTCAAATCCAGGATTGTTTGCTCACTTTCGGTGAGAAAAACCTTATCGGTTGTTCCGATGAGATCACCATCCGGTCCCCACAAAAACCCGGTGTTGTACACTTCCGGTCCTGCGGGCAGGTAGACTTTGCTTTCTGTGCGACGCCCCAATCTGACGACATCCGCCAGAGAAGTTGAACAATTGACATGCGGAACTATGGTGCTTGCGGATATATAAATATTATGTTTCGCGGCAAGCTGGCTCAGGGTGGTTGTAAAGGGGCGATACATTCTATCTGAGAGCGAGAGCAGCAAGGCGCGAACAAGAGAAATATCTGGATACATTCGACGATAATGAAATATCCGGCGGGCATATCCCAGGGCCAGCATGCTCATTGCCACATTCGAGGTATGCATGCGCCGCGATAAATAGCCACGTTTTCCGGTTAATGCCAGCGGCAATCCCAGGACCTCACCTAGCACCACCAGATTCGGCCGGTCTCGCGCGAGATGTTCTACAGCCAGTCCAACAATGCGCTCTAACTCCTCTGAAAAACTGTCTTCGCTGACCGCGGCGTGCAGATTGATCCGATTGCCTACCGCCATCAGACGGGCCGATCGTGCCTCCTGGAAAGAATGTCCGTCTTGAGCATCCATGGTAACTCCTCTTTTTCAGATACCTTGTGTCGCCCCACATCTTGCCCGTTTCAGAGCAAGACAAGTCTACCATAGATGATGATTTTGAACAACCGAAGAGGGAAAACGGGAAAACGCTGTAGGGGCAGTGCCTGGCGCCTGTCCCTACAGCAGCACCCAATTTGCAATGAGCCGCCCATTACTTTCTGATTCGGCTTCTCAGGTGCTGCGGAACGCTCGTCACGACGATGCCGGGCCTGAAAAGCAGAGCTGCTTTCAGGCGCAGGGCCGTTTGATTGTGCAAAATGCCTTCCCACCAGTGGGAAACGACAAACTCCGGCAGAATCACGGTGAGCGTATCGTTGGGGAAGAGTTCGTGGACGGTATCGATATAGGCCAGCAGGGGCCGCGTCAGCGAACGGTAGGGCGATTCTATGATAATCAAATGCGTCTCTTCATTCTCGCTCAGCTGCTTTTGCCACTGTTGCCAGGCATCACGAGTCCGGATAGCATCATCCTCGTTGACTGCGATATGCACAGCAGTGGTGTGCGGTGTGATCGAGCGCGCATAGGCCAGGCTCTGAATTGCGGCGCGATCCAATCCGGCGATAGGCACTATGACACGATGATGAATATCCCTTGGATGGATCGGAATATCGACGACCCGTTCGCGCTCAACCTTCTGATAGTGACGGTTGATAGCAACAAACATCAGCACCAGCAAGGGAATCAGCAGAACGACGATCCAGGCACCCTCAAGGAATTTTGTTGATGCTATTACCAGGCTCACTACCAGCGTAGTGAATGCGCCCAGTCCGTTGATAGCAAGACGGCGCTGCCAGCCCCTCTGTGTGCGGCGTAATCTCCACCAGTGGCGTACCATTCCGCTTTGTGACAGCGTGAACGACATAAAGACGCCGACGGCGTATAGATTGATGAGCTGCGTCGTATTTCCTTCAAATACAACCAGCAGCAGACTCGCCAGAACCGCCAGGAAAATGATGCCCGTAGAGAAGGCCAGGCGATCACCTCGAAAAGAGAACTGGTGGGGCAGAAATTGATCTCTTGCCAGCAGCGAGGCCAGGCGCGGGAAGTCAGAGTAGCTGGTATTGGCGGCCAGTGTCAAAATGAGCAGAGTGGCAAGCTGGAAGATAGGGAACATGAAGTACAGCGGCCCTGAGAATACTTGAGCGGCTATCTGCGCTATGACGGTTGGATTGCCAGCCGCGTTCGCCTCAACGTGAAAGGACGTGGCCAGAAAAGTGATGCCGATGAAGAGAGTACCAAGGATTACAGCCATCCAGGTCAATGTGATCGCAGCATTGCGCGGCTCCGGCCTCTTGAAAGCCGGAACGCCATTAGAAATTGCTTCCACGCCCGTCATCGCCGAACAACCAGAGGCAAACGATCTGAGAATCAGAAAGATGGTGATTGGTTCGATGGCTTTCACATACTGGAAATGGCCAATGACAGGATTGTGCTGGATAAAAAAGGACTTGATCACACCCACGATAATCAACAACAGTGCGCTGCCAATGAAAATGTAGGTAGGAATTGAAAAGATGGAACCGGATTCGCGCACGCCTCGCAGGTTCACAATAGTGACGAGAATGACCAGCGCGACATCAATGATGACGACGTGCGGTGCCAGCGCGGTAAAAAGCGAGGCCAGATTCTGCACGCCGGAAGAGATGCTGACGGAGACGGTTAGCACATAGTCGATCATCAGCGAAGCGGCAGCAACAAGACCGGGCAGCACACCCAGGTTATCTTTCGCTACGATATATGAACCGCCGCCATTGGGATAGGCGGGAATGGTCTGGCGATAGGAGGTGGCAACGATGGCGAGCAATAAGACAATCGCAAAGCTGATTGGCAAAGTCAGTCCCAGATAGCCTGACCCGGCTGCCACCAGGGTGATGAGAATGGCTTCGGTCGCGTATGCGACCGAAGATATGGCATCGGAAGAGAGAACGGCCAGGGCTTTGAATTTTGTCAGGCGCTCGTGTTCCGCCTGGGCGTTGGCCAGTGGAGGCCCGATCAACAGGCGTCTAATCCTATATATGCCACGCGACAAACCAGCCTGTGGCGTTTGTGTTAACTCGGTCGCTTCGAGCATACCTGTGCTTAAGCGTCGAAACGCGCGCTGATTCGGACGCACAATGCGCACACGCTCATTGCCTGGCAAACTGCCTCTTAACACTTCCTTACGAGACAAAAGCGTCGGGTCATCCTCCTCAACCAGGATCACGTTTTGATCGGTGAGGCTGCTAGCTTCACCGTCTTCCTGGGTTGGCTTATCCTGGCTGTTTTGATCGTCCATTGATACCACCCTCTGTTCCTTAACGCCTGTCAAGCAAGCGAGATATAGCCTGAAGTAGCTGATTCCAGTATAGTCAGTCCATAGTTTCCCTATCAAGGAAATTTGCCCATGAAAATCCTTCTCTTGAGCATTTTTGAGAGTTTTAACGAACTTCTTGAGCGTTTTTTGAGCCTGAAATTGTAGAAGTGTTATACCATTACCATCAAATAAGGCTGCATGCTGTACTGAGGATAGGGTAAGGGCAACCACAAGGGCCGCCCTTACAATCATTCTGGAGGAATATCTATGGCAAGCAAAACGGCGCCGGATGCGGCTGTTGCATCCGGCGCAGCTGCCAAAATAGAACAAGATAGTCACAGTCTGAGACGCGCTGTTGGCGTCTGGGGCTCATATACGTGGGGATACGCGGATGTAGGGGCCGATGTGTATGTGGCACTCGGCATTGTGATGGCGGCGGCTCAAGGAGCTACAAACGTCGCCTTTCTTTTTGCCGGCCTGGTTTACGTGATGGTTGGCCTGGCCTATACAGAGCTGGCCGCTGCCTATCCCATGGCCGGAGGTGGTCAATTCTACGTCCTGCGCGGGTTAGGCGATTTCTGGGGATTTGTAGCCGGTTGGGCAGTGCTACTCGATTTTACGATCGATATCTCGCTCTTCGCGTTGGCATCGGCCGGTTATATCAACTTCTTCATCCCGGTACTGGATACGCATATAAATATAAGCCTGTCTGGCATTACCTTTCCGGGAGTACAACCCTTTTTGATTCTAGAAGCAACGATCTTTGTGGTGCTTCTGACGTTCCTGAATATTATCGGTGTGCGCGAATCTTCAAAATTTAACGAGATTCTGGGCGCGCTCGATGTGATCAGCGAATCATCGATACTGTTCTTCGGCTTCCTTTTCGCGTTTAATCCATCGATGCTCGTTCACCAGATGTTCACGCAATGGCCTGATGCATTTCACCTGGCCTATGGAGCCTCGCTGGCGATCATCTCGTTTGTAGGGCTTGAGTCGATCAGCCAGGCAAGCCAGGAGACCATTCGCCCCGGTAAAGTAGTGCCGCGCACATCAATTGCACTGATCCTGACCGTGCTCATTTACGCGCTGGCTTTTTCAAATTTGAGCCTGGCAATGCTGCCATGGCAATCTTTTGCTCAACATAACGGTGACCCTATCGCGTGGCTGGCCAGCCATATACCTGTGCTGGGCCTGATCGCGGGGCCGTATGTGGCGATGCTGGGAGCTACACTGGTACTGATTTCATCCAATGCGGGGGTGTTCGGCGCTTCCCGCATTACTTATTCGATGGCGCGCTTCGACTTGCTGCCACGCTGGTTTTCAAAGGTACATCCGAAGTTTCGCACACCGATTCGCACGCTGGTGGTCTTTTCCGGCATTGCATTGGTAGAACTGTGGCTGGCGGGTCTATCACCCAACGCCTACGATGTGCTTGGCAATATGTATGCATTTGGAGCGGCGACTGCTTATATGCTGGTGTTTGTCTCGTTGCTGGTGCTGCGCTTTATCGACCCGTGGACGCCACGACCATTTAAAGTGCCTCTGAATCTACGTTTCCGGGGCAAGGATGGTGAAACACGGCTGTTGCCTATCGTAGGCGTGCTGGGGTTCCTGGGTATCAGCAGTATCCTGGCGCTGGTTGTTCTCACACATGCGATTGGGCGTATTGCGGGCCCGGCATGGATTATCCTGGGTCTGCTGATCTACATCTGGCACCGCCGCCGCAATAAGCTGCCGGTGACAAAGTCGCTGAAACGCAACTGGGAAAAGGAACAGATGCATGTGTATGAAGACGCGGGCGAATATGAGCTTGCCGACGAACTGAAAGAGAACTTGGCACGCAAACGCCGCCTGCATGGGGAGGAGGAAATCGAGAGCAGGCTGCCGATTGGCACGCAAGTTTTGGATGTTCCGCTGCCCTCCAATGGGAATCATAGCAGGAAGCGCAAAGGAGAAAAGGTATGAAGCCGCAATCCCAGCAACTATCACTACGCAAACGCTATCGTACGCTGGTGAGTGCGCTGATTATTCCGCTGGGCCTGATCATTTTGGTACGGGCGTCGCTGTTTGGGCTACAGGCATGGACGTTAATTGTGCTTGGTATGGCTTTTGTGGCATTAGGCGTGGTGAGGTTACGTGCTTATGCGTGGAATAAACAGCATCAAGGTATACCGGCGCGGAAAAGAAAGTGAACCTGGATATGCTGGCAACGAACAACATAGCGGTCACTACTAATCCGCTACAGATCACTTTCATTGGTGTATTGATCGCCATAGCGTTCATGACCTCTATTGTAGGCGTCCTTGGTTGGATGTTACGACTGCCCAAAGAGACGGAACGCACGCGAACGGCACACCAGGCAATCCGCTCGGTGAACAGGATGACGCGTATACTGGTGCCGATTTTAGCGCAAAGTGAGGCTACAGATCGCATCGTCGCATTAGCAGCACAAATGATACGGCAGAGGAACGGCAGCGCGGTCCTGCTGGCGGTGATCGAAGTGCCCTTTACATTACCGATAAACGCGCAGGTGGAAGAAGATGAAAAGTACGCCCTTGAATTGCTGGAACGCGCCGAGGCGGTAGCGCAACAATGCGGAACTAAAAATGGCAATAGAATAAGCCGTCGCATTCTGAAGGCGCGCAACGCAGGGGCGGCGATTGTGCGGGAGGCAGAGGAAGAAACGGTGGATATGATTCTCATCGCGCGGACATCTATCCGGGGACGAGGCAATGTGCAGCAGGTGAATCCGGCTATTGATTATGTGTTGAAGAATGCGCCATGCGAGGTGCTGGTACTGAGTCCTGGACATCACGCTCCAGTCAATAGTGGAGAAACGAGAGAGCCGGAGAGGGTTGTGACAACCGTTTCGTGACTCCTCAACTTTCGTTGTTTGCAAGGGCGTGTGTGCGCAGGCGTGCCTCTTCAATTACCAGGATAGCCTGATCAAGGAACATTCTTAAAAAGGTAGCGCGTTCAAAATTCGGCCCTTCCTGAGGATGTTGCGCATTCGCAATCCACGGCGCTTCATGGTCAACACGCAAACAAAGCACGCCGAGTACGCGATTAGCTGTCTTAAGGGGAAGCAAATATAAGATCAGATTCTGGCCCGAAGAAGTGGACTGAGAAGCCAATGAAGTCTGGTTCTTTTCCCTCATAGTTCCCTGGGCCAGCACTTCTTGCGCTACCATTAACTCATCAGGCGACAGGGTAAATTGCTCGATGCGGATGGGAGCATCTGCTTGAACATGTAGTCTGCCGTTCGCGTCAGGGAGCAGTAATGCGCACTCGCGCACACCCCATGGGTGAAATACCCGTTCGAGAGCCAGGGCAATGGTATTGAGTTGTTCATCAAGCTGGTCTGTTATAGTGAGGACACGCCCAACTTCATAAAGGATCTGCGCCTCACGCTCGTGTAACCAGGCCTGTTCGACACTTTCCCGTGATACTGTCGCTAGCTGGCTGGCAATCAGAGCTGTTACTAAAAACACAAACAAGGCAATCCATTCCTCCCAACGGGATATGTTAAAGGTATACAATGGCGGCACGAGAAAAAAATCGAACGAGAGAAAGGCAACCGCAGAAGCCAGTAATGCTGAATAACGACTACGCTTAGTCGCCAGGGGTAGAATAATCAGTAAGTAGACAATCGAGATATTGGGAATGGTTGGATATAAACGGTAAGCGTAAATGATGGCTGTAACGGCTAACGTTCCCCCTACGGCCAGGAGGCTGTCGATGAGATATTTTTGCCAGGGCATCTCTGTTTGTCCTGGTAGTTGCGGAATGCGCTCTATTTCATGCATAAGAATATCTACCTCGAATCTGGAATCTCCAGGAGGACAGGCACTAGGCTCTGTCCCTACAACTAATCCTTGCTATGGTTTCTATCATTTTCTTTATACTGTAGCAGCGATGTTCTCAAAGAATGCTCATGAAACACAGAAAGATGCTCAAAAGATGCTTAGAAAGATGCTTTTTTTGTTTTGAAATCGCCATTATGATATACTGCGAAAAGAGATATGAGGCTCTGTCCCTACAGGATTGCCCTATCCGGTATTCTAAGAGGACAGGCACCAGGCTCTGTCCCTACAGGGAAGGGCAGGTTTTTTGAATTATCAGGAGCACCGGGAAGACTGGTCGGTCAAGATATCATACGCGCGTTAGAGAAAAATCAACGCGTGTAGAGAGCATCAGGCCGTCAAATCAGATCCGGTGCTTTTCTTGTATGGTGAGTGACAATATGAGCATCTCACAACTGCCGTTTGCGCTGCTCCTCTTTTTCGTCTCATTGTTCATTGTGATGGGGGCTGCAGCCTGGTTTACACGCCGGCTTGAGGCGCTGTGCGAGCTTTTTGGCCTCTCGATAGGCATATTAAGCCTGCTCAGCGCAATTGGAGCCAATATTCCTAATTACGCGGCTTCTACAGATGCCATCGTCACGGGTCACACCGATGTTGGCATAGGTATTATTGTCGGCTCCAGCATTTACAACATTGCGATTATCCTCGGCCTTTGCACATTGGCTTCGCGGGAAAGTTCCGGCATCACGCTCAACGCTCAAGAAGCTCAGGATGCGCGTGGCATCGGCTGGTTTGCATTGGCCATCACGCTTGGAATCCAGGCAGTAATTGCTTTACTTCCAACGACACCGGCAATCGCCAAAAGCTGGGAAACAGGCCCGGTACGCATTCTCATGTCACTTGCGAACCTGATTGTCCTGGGGATATTCGCCTGGCTCATTGTGCATATTCTCAGGCGTTCTCATCCAGGACCGGCGTCACCGCTGGCTACCCATAGCCAGACCCATCTGAGCCGATCACCATCCATGCGCATCTTCAGGTTAAGCACTGAGGTTGTTCTCGCACTGGGAATAGCGCTGCTCGGCGTGATAGTGATGGTCCAGAGCGGGCAGGTTGTTTCTGCTGATTTCCATCTACCTTCGGTATTTACCGGTTTAGTGATACTTGCTGTTGCTACATCGTTGCCTAATACTGTCGTAGCAGTAAGCCTGGCGCGCACAGACGAAACTGCCGCCTCTGTAGAAGAAATTTTTAGCAGCAACAGCATCAATCTGGCACTCGGTATCGCATTGCCTTTGTTATTCTGGCAAGGATTGCTTTCTGATCGCTCGATCCTATTCCTGGATATGCCCCTCACGATCCTGCTCACCCTGGGTATGCTTTTTGGCGTATTGAAAGGGCGTTTTGGGCGTGTATCTGGCCTGGCGCTGCTCTGTATTTACGTGGCATGGGTCATTGCGCATCTGTGGATATAGGAAATTCATGCCTACTTACTCTTCCCTATCTTGAGGCACAAGATGAATATCGATTTCTGAGCTTAAACGCAACACGCGATTAATGATGGAACCTCTCAGCAGCTCTTCCCAGCGGCTACGCGCTGGCTGGCCAAGCACTAACTGGGTCACATGGTTTTCACGGGCTACCTCGATGAGCTTCCTGGCAATGTCGTTGCTGCTGGTGCGGATTACTTCAGCGCCAAGGTCTTCCGCGAGCAAAGCGTGCTGTTCCAGGCGCTGCCGCGCCTCTTCCCGGTGCTTTTTGGCCTCGCTGCCATACTTGAGTAATCCAATAAGTTTGCCAGTAAAAGCCAGGTAGCCCTCCGGTTGTACTGTGACGGCAATGAGATCGGCATGCAGACCATGAGCGAGACGCCAGGCATCACGGATGATCTGGCGGCTCTGTGGCCGGGTGTCGAACCCTACCAGAACGCGCTCGCTCGCGGGCCACAGCTTTTCGATCTTATGCTCGGTCATGTATTCCTGCAGTTGCGATTCCGTCTTTTCAGCGGTGCGGATCAATGCCAGTTCGCGCAGCGCCGTTAAATTTCCTTCGCGGAAGAAGTTGTTGAGCGCCGCGTCAATGCGCTCTGGAGGGTAGATATTCCCATGCTTCATGCGCTGGCGAAGAGCATATGGTGAGATATCAACCAGCTCCACCTCGTCAGCCCGGTCCAGCACCCAGTCAGGTAGGGTCTCACGCACACGCACGCCGGTGATACTGGCTACTGTGTCGTTGAGACTCTCAAGATGCTGAATATTGAGCGTCGTTACTACATCGATGCCCACATCCAGAATCTCCAATACATCCTGGTAGCGTTTGGCATGTTTGGAACCTGGAACGTTCGTATGCGCAAGTTCGTCGATGAGCGCCACCTTTGGATGCCGGGCAATAATTGCCTCGGTGTCCATTTCTTCGAGCGTCACTCCGCGGTAGGTAATTTTTTTACGCGGGATGATCTCCAGGTCTCCAATCTGGGCCTCGGTTTGTGGGCGCTTATGCGTCTCGACGTAGCCGATCACCACATCGGTGCCTCGCCCCTCGCGGCGATGCCCCTCGTTGAGCATAGCATAGGTCTTCCCCGCTCCCGCTGCCGCCGCCAGGTAAACGCGCAGGCGACCGCGCCGGTGAGAGTGGGTCACCCGGCTAGGAGTGAGGATAGTCTGATTCTGCCTGCTCTCCGACGGCATGCCAGGAGAAGGAGTCGCCAGATCGCTATCTCGCAAGCCATAGCGCCTGAGCAGTTCCTCTGGGTCGGGGCGCCCTCCCTCTCGCTCATGTTGTTCTTCATCAGGTGGTTGCTGAGCCATCATGACCCTATCTTATCATGCTGCGTTCCAGTCCAGAAGCATTAGCACTGGTGTACATTCGCGCTCGGCCCATCCAGAGCCAGGTTCAACGTAAGAACATTAACATACGGCTCGCCGAAAACGCCCAGGAAGCGTCCCGTCTCGTTGGATGTGACTAGATTCATGACCGCCTGCTTGCTCATTCCCCGTGCAGCCGCCACAATTGGCGCCTGGTACATCGCCGCGGCTATCGAAATGTCCGGGTCTAACCCTGAACCAGAAGCCGTTACCAGGTCCACGGGCACCGAACCAGCAGGGACCGGCAGATGCTCCTGCTTGAATTCCGCCTGTAATGCTGCGATGCGTTGCTGCACATCCTGCTTAAGCGCCGCGTTCGTCGGACCAAGGTTCGAAGCCGATGAATTATCAGCCGCGTATGGCTCGGGCTTCCCTGTCACCGGGTTGACAGTCGCCGAGGGCCGCCCATGAAAGTACTTCAGTTGCGTCCAGTACTGCCCGATTAATTCGGAGCCGACCACCTGGCCCTGAGCGTTACAGAGCAAGCTGCCGTTCGCCTGGTGGTTAAAGAGTGCCTGGGCCAGCACTGTTACCACACCTGGATAGAGGAATCCTGTCACGATGGTCAGAATGATCGCCAGCGCCACCGCCGGGCGCAGGTATTTGATCAAAAATGTCTTCATTTTATCTATCCTTTGCTTGCTTATAGAGTCAGGTGCAGCACCTGCAAGATCAGGTCGATGGCCTTAATGCCAATGAAAGGAACAATGATACCACCAATGCCATAGATCAATAGATTGCGCCGTAGCAGCAGACCTGCTCCAATCGCCCGGTATTTCACGCCCCGTAGGGCCAGGGGAATCAGAGCTATGATAATCAAAGCGTTGAAAATCACTGCTGAGAGTACCGCGCTGTGCGGCGTCGCCAGGTGCATGATATTCAAGGCCTGCAACTGCGGGTACGTGATCGAGAAAGCCGCCGGAATGATGGCAAAGTACTTCGCCACGTCGTTGGCAATGCTGAACGTGGTCAGCGCGCCTCGCGTAATCAGCAGTTGCTTACCCACCTCGACCACCTCGATCAGCTTGGTCGGATTGGAATCGAGATCCACCATATTGGCGGCCTCTTTGGCAGCCTGCGTGCCGGTATTCATGGCAACACCTACATCCGCCTGCGCCAGGGCCGGCGCATCGTTAGTGCCATCACCGGTCATGGCCACCATGCGCCCGCCGCTCTGCTGCTCTTTAATCAGCTTCATCTTGGTTTCAGGCGTCGCCTGCGCCAGGAAATCGTCCACACCCGATTCTTTAGCGATGGCGGCAGCGGTGAGCGGGTTATCACCGGTGATCATAATGGTACGGATGCCCATCTTGCGCAGTTCGTCGAAGCGCGCCCGCATTCCACCCTTGACGATGTCTTTCAGTTCGATCACGCCCAGCACCCGCGCGCGCTCCTTTGTGCCATTGGAGCCCGGCTCCGTCTCCGCTACGACGAGCGGTGTACTGCCCGCGCTGGCGATACCATTGACGATCACTTTCAACTCATCGCTGGTCTTGCCTCCATGTTCGGCCACATAAGCAGCAACCGAATCGGAAGCACCTTTGCGAATGGAACGCACAGGTAGAGCATCGTTGCCTGTATGAGCACCATCCAGGTCGACGCCGCTCATCCGTGTAGTGGCCGAGAACGGAATGAAGGTTGCAGAGGAATCGATCTCGTCGGTAAGCGCGTATTTTTCCTTCGCCAGCGTGACAATCGAGCGACCTTCGGGCGTCTCATCCGAGAGACTGGACAACATCGCCGCGCGGGCCAGGTCGCGTTCGTCTACTCCATGCAGCGGAATGAAACGCGTGGCCTGGCGGTTGCCGATAGTGATGGTGCCAGTCTTATCCAGTAGCAGCACATCGACATCGCCAGCCGCCTCGACCGCGCGTCCGCTCAGCGCCAGCACATTGCGCTGCACCAGCCGGTCCATACCTGCAATGCCAATGGCTGAGAGCAGCCCACCAATGGTAGTAGGAATCAAACAGACGAGTAGCGCGATCAGCGTGGTGACTGAGACGGCCTGTCCTGAGTAGATGGCGAATGGCTCCAGGGAGACGACCACCAGCACGAAGATGATGGTCAGGGCAGAGATCAGGATATTCAATGCGATCTCGTTGGGTGTGCGCTGCCGCTTCGCGCCCTCCACGAGCGCGATCATCCGATCCAGGAACGTTTCGCCGGGATTCGCCGAAATTTTGACCACGATCCAGTCGGAAAGGACGCGCGTACCACCTGTTACCGCGGAGCGGTCGCCGCCGCTCTCACGAATAACCGGGGCCGATTCGCCGGTGATAGCCGACTCATCGACAGAGGCGACTCCCTCGACCACATCGCCATCGCCAGGGATGACATCACCGGCCTCGACGAGCACCAGGTCGCCCTTGCGCAGTTCAGAGGCCGCGACTTCCTGCACGGGTCCGAAGCGGTCGGGACTGGCGAGCTGTTTGGCCATCGTCGTGGTGCGTGCCCGGCGCAGCGTCTCAGCCTGCGCCTTGCCGCGCCCCTCAGCCATTGCCTCGGCGAAGTTGGCGAAAACGACGGTGAACCAGAGCCAGACGGCTACCGCCAGCACGAAGAGCCGCTCGGCCACGAGCTGGCTGCCGGTAAAGCCGGCACTGGGCTGGGTAAAGAGCAGGCGCATGAATTCGATGGTGGTGATAACGCTACCAACCTCGACCACGAACATGACCGGGTTCTTGACCTGCACACGGGGGTCCAGCTTCTTGAACGACGACGGGATGGCGGCACAGATGATCTCCGGGTCCCAGATCGAGATATCCCCCTTGCGCCGCGTCTTCCATTGTTTGACTTCTAAACTATCGGATTGTGTCTGAGGCTGTGTTTGATTGGTCTGCATCTTAGAACGTCCTCCCTTGCAGCATCAGCAAATGTTCAACGATTGGTCCCAATGCATAGGCGGGGAAGAAAGTGAGTGCGCCTACGATCAGAATCACACCGATCAACAATCCTACAAACAATGGACCCGTGGTGGGGAAAGTACCCAGGCTCGCGGGCACAACTCTCTTCCTGACAAGCGCGCCCCCCAAGGCCAGCAAGGGGATGACCTCGGCGAAGCGTCCGATCAACATAGCGAAGCCCAGCGTCCAGTTATAGAAAGGATTATTGCCGTTCAGCCCGGCGAAAGCCGAGCCGTTGTTGGCATTGGTTGAGGTGAAGGCGTACAGGATGTCTGTCAGGCCATGCGGTCCCAAATTATTAGCTCCTGTCGTAAGCCCGGCTATGCCCGCCGGGAGTACGGTGGCAACGGCGGAGAATCCCAGGATCACCAGGGGTGAGACAAGCAGCGCCAGCACCGCCATCATGATTTCCTTGCGCTCGATCTTCTTGCCCAGGTATTCTGGCGTTCTACCCACCATCAGACCTGCAATGAAGACCGCGATGATGGCGAACATGATCATGCAGTACAGTCCTGCGCCAACCCCTCCAAAGATGATCTCACCAAGTGCCATGTTGGCAATGAGGACCAGCCCACCCAGCGGCGTGTAGCTGTCGTGGAAGCTCATGACGGTTCCGGTCGAAGTGGCGGTCGTGGTCACCTCTTGTAACGAAGAGATAGTGATGCCGAAGCGCACCTCCTTGCCCTCCATATTGCCGCCCGCCTGTGTCGCGCTGACCTGCTGGTTCGCCCCCATGCTGGTCAGGATAGGATTGCCAGCCTGCTCGGCAGGGATGACAACTGCCATGCCGACGACAAACAGGATGGCCGAGACGATCCACAGTACCCAGCCCTGGCGTGTATCACCCACCCACTTGCCGAACATATAGAACAGGCCCGCGCCGATAGAAATCTCTTCGAGGATGATGATCAGGGCAGTGAAGGCGTTGGGATTCTCGAAGGGGTGCGCCGCGTTGACGTTGAAGAAGCCACCACCATTCGTTCCCAGATCCTTGATCGCCTCCATAGAAGCCACCGGCCCCTGGGCGATGGTCTGCATTCCCCCATTGAGGGTATGCACAGCAGTATAGGCATTGAAGTTCTGGATCATGCCTTGCGAGACGAAGACCAGCGCGACCACCACACAGATGGGCAGCAGGATGTAGAGCGTGGCGCGTGTCAGGTCTACCCAGAAATTGCCCAGATGCTGGGCGCTGCGGCGCGCTAATCCACGCACCAGCGCTACGGCCATCGCGATGCCGGCGCCAGCTGAAACGAACTGGTGAAAGGCCAGGCCGGCCATCTGCGTTAGGTAGGTCATGGTCTGCTCACCGACATAGTTCTGCCAGTTCGTGTTGGTGGTGAAGCTGGCTGCTGTGTTGAAAGCCAGCTGCGGCTCGACGTTGGGCAAGCCCTGCGGATTGAAGAACGGCCCTTGCCATTGCTGGGTGCGCTCGAAAGCATAGAGGAGCAACATGCCCACTACGCTGAAGATCAGCACAGAGATCATGTAGCCCGTCCACTTCTGCTCCTCCTCCGGATTGACTCCACTGAGGCGGTAGAAAAAACGCTCCATGGGGACAAAGACTGGCGAGAGCCAGGTGCGCTCCCCATTGAAAACCTTATACATGTACAGGCCAAGCGGTTTAGTCAGCAGCAGCACAATCACCAGGAAGATGGCTACCTGCAGGACACTATTGAGTGTTACAGGCATAATTCGTTACCTCACTTATGTTGAAAAAACACTATTAAAATTTTTCGGGCATCAGCAGTGCGATAATCAGATAGATGAGTACGCCCAATGTGACAATGCCGACCAGGATATACTCCAGCGGGGTGTTCATGTCTTTCCCTCTTTCTTTTGCTACAGGCGATCACAACCCTCGGTGAAACCGATAAACGCGACAAACGTGATAATGGTAGCCAGGATGATAATCACATCAAGCACGTAACTCCTCCTCGTTTGTTTGAGGATTCTCGGAATCCCCCATACTTGCTCCTTCATTATGTGAGGGAGCTTTCCCATGCTGTGCAGCCTCGGCAGCCAGGCGCAGCAGGGCATCCATAGGAAACGGTTTCGGCAGGTAGGCCAATGGGCGAAATTCAGCCAGGCGGTGAGGACTTACTCGTACTGCCGAAAGCACTACTACCGGCAGCTTATTTCCATCTTCCTCAATTGGATGAATGTATCCCTTCTCGCGTGCCGCACGTAACACATCCCACCCCGTCTGGTCTGGCAGGTTGATATCCAGCACGATGAGATCAAATTCTTTTGTGCGCAAGTATTCGATTGCGCTCTGCACGTCTAACGCTACGGTCACTGTATGGCCACGCGCCCGCAAATTGCGCCCAATGACGTCACAGAGAACATCGTCATCTTCTACCAGGAGAACCCGCGCTCCAGGCATAACATATGGCTCCTTTTCAGGGTATTTCCTCACTCAAAGGCTCATCCGGCGGGGTCGTTTCCGCTTCCGAACTGAGGAGCCAGGCTCTCTCTGGCCCTGGCATAAGAAGGAAGTGTCACAAAAGCGTCGTGAGCCTCGTCATGGGCAGTACCTCTAAACGCTAGTCCATTGGCCTTACCTTTACAGCAATTATCGCGCGTTTCGTATCAAGATGAACTAAGAAGAATAATGCGGCATCTCAATATTTGCTCAAAATGAGCAGTAGGAATAGCGTGTTAACCTAGAACTCTGAGTTGAAGCGGTAACCGACACCAGGGATGGTTAATATAAAGCATGGATGCGCCGGGTCTGGTTCGATCTTTTGCCGCAAGTGAGCCACATAAACGTGCAGATAATGCGCATCCGCCTCGTAACCATTCCCCCACACTTGAGAGAGCAGCATATGACGCGTCATGATCTTGCCAGTGTGCTGCACGAGGGCCGCCAGCAATTCATATTCGGTCGGTGTAAGCTTGATATCGCGTCCACCTACCAGCACTTTTCGTTTCGCAAAGTCAATCGTCAAAGAGCCTGCTTTCACAACCTGTTCCGTCTCAGGGTAACGCTGTGTAGCATGACGCAGCGCCACGCGAACGCGAGCGAGCACTTCGTTTATTCCAAAAGGTTTGGAGACGTAATCGTCAGCGCCAAGATCAAGTGCGCGGACTTTATCCTGTTCCGCGTTCTTAATAGAAAGCACGATGATCGGCAGGTTGGATCCGGCGCGTATCTTCTCACACACATCCAGACCGCTCATGCCGGGTAATCCCAGGTCGAGTAAAACAAGGTCAGGGCGCTTCCGAGCAATTTCCTCCAACGCCTCCTCACCGGTGCTGACAGTACTCACTTGATAGCCATAAGCGCTCAAACTGCGTTGTAGAGCGCGTTGAATACCAATATCATCATCGACTACCAGAATGTGCGCATTTTCATTCATCATGGAAATGTCCCTCTTCTATGTTCTCAAGCGGAAGCGTGAAACGAAACACAGAGCCGCCCCCCTCACGCGCTTCTACCCAGATACGCCCTCCGTGAGCTTCAATAAGACCACGACTGACAGCAAGACCTAATCCAGATCCTCTCGTATCGCGCTGGCTCCCAAGTATGCGGTAGAACTTGTCAAAGATACGCTCACGCTCACCAACCGGAATGCCAGGGCCACGATCAGCGACGCTGACAAGTATGGCGTTATTTTTCACTTCTGCGCTGAGATCAATCGGCGAACCTGATGGTGTGTAGCGTGTGGCATTTTCCAGGAGATTTGTCAGGACTTGATCAATGTAGAGATAATCTATCTTTACCGGTGGCAAATCAGCAGGCAAAGAGGCCCGTACCTCCCTTCCCTGTAAAAGCGGCTGCAGGCGGCCCACCACATCCTGGATCAAAGCGGTGATCGAATACCACTCTTTCTCGGGCTTGAGCGCACCAGCTTCGATGCGTGACATATCCAGCAGGTTCTCAACCAGGCGATTGAGACGATCAGCCTCACGTTCAATAGTATTGGCAAAGCTGCGACGCGCCTCCTCATCCCACTGCATATCTTCCTGCTGGAGACTGCTGGCCGCCGCCTTTATCGAGGCCAGCGGAGTGCGCAAATCATGCGAAACAGAGGAAAGCAGGGCAGTACGCAAGGCATCTGTGTGTCGCAAGACCTCGACTTGCATCGTTTCCTGGCGCAAACTCGCCTGTTCAATCATCGTCGAAGCCTGTTCCAGGAAGGTCCAGAAGAAAGCAGTCTGCGAGCTTGCCCGCTCCTTTTCACTATCTAGAGATGACTCCGAAGAAAGCCAGTGCGGGTTCCCCTCGATCTTGAGACGAAGGACGCCCACGGCTTTTTGTCCCACCCTGAGTGGGAGCAGGTAGAGCGCGTAACGCGAGTCAGGAAGTTCCGCCCTGCCAGTTGCAGAAACTCGCAGCGTATAAGCCGACTTTTGTAGAGAAGTTGATGTCTCGTGCAGCTTTACGGATTGGCCATGAGAGAGTACCCATGAACACGTTGCTTCCTCATCAGAGGAACGCTCCTCCGGTTTGATCGCTGCAAGCCCATTAGCGGACGCGCGTATAGTAAGCACTCCACTTTCATCCGGGAGCAGAATCGAACACGCACGCACTCCCCACGGCGAAAACACATCCACAAATGCACGGGCAACCACGCTGAGTTCCCTCGAAAGATCATCTTCACTATTGGTAACGCGCACGAGATCGAAGAGGATATGCATCTCACGTTCGTGCCGCCGCGCTTCCTCCGCACGCTTCCGCAGGGCCGTAGCGAATTGCGCCGTGATGATGGAAACCGCCAGGAAGAAAAACAGGGCCAGCCACTCGTCCACCCTTTGTATTGTAAAGGTGTAAATTGGCGGTACGAGGTAGTAATCAAACGAAAGAAATGCTGTCACGGAGGTGAGAATCGAGGCGTACAATCCTCGTGTACTTGCCAGTGCCAGCACAACCAGCAGGTAGGCAAACGATATGTTCGGAATGCGCGGATAGAGATGAAGCAAGAAGATGATAGCAGTAATTAGCAAAGCTCCCGCTATACCCAGAACTGTATCATACAGGAAACTTCTCCAGGTCGGAGCTTTTCTTTCTTCGATTGCGGGTAAATGCTCAACTACGTTCATAGTCAGGTTTCCTGTCCGGTGAACACAAAAAAGAGGCAGACCTTTCTGCCTCCTTTAATCAAGACTTCCTACTTCAAGGGAAGGCATTGTCTCCTCTTCAGCATAGGCCAGCACTTCGAGCGGCACCCCCTGATATCTCTGCCTTCTCTGGAAAAGCAAATGAGAGAGGCGTTCGCGAAAAGATTGTACAGGAGTATCTTTATCATCAGACCGCAAATGCATAATATAGAGCTTACAAACAGCTCTCTCCATCAGACGCTTAATCTCATCTGCTTGCAGAAGTACGCCTCGCCTGTCCTCTACGAAGAGCAAGATACCCTCGCATCCCTGTTCCCTGGCCACAATGATAATACTGTCCACAACATCAGGTGTAAAAACCTCAAAGCGTTCCAGAGGAACACCCAGTCTTGCCGCCTTATACTTCACCATTTCGAGAAAATCTTTCGACTGCTGAATATGTTCGAGGCGCGCCCCTCCTGGGCGCCGTTCGAGCGCCACAAAAATTATTGAGAGAGGAATGAGGATAGCATCCAGGCTCTTCGCTAACCGTATAGCCTGCTCAACCGCAAATGAGTCGACGCCATGCGTAAAAGGGAGTAGTAAACATTTTTTCATCATGGCCTCCAGATAGTCGGGATAATACCTAACGGAGGCAAAGAATAACCTCTTTGTTCATGCCTGCATTTTAACTAAAAGCAGGTCAATATGTGCTAAGGAGAAAAGGCGAAGAACTCAAGATTCGCTCAATATCTGGCCGGCTCAACTTCTTCGTCAGCATTGAAGCGATAACCGACGCCAGATATCGTGAGGATAAAACGAGGATGCGCGGGATCAGGCTCAATTTTACGACGCAGCTGACCTATATACACATGGAGGTAATGAGACTCGGCGCCATATCCGGTTCCCCAGACCTGGGAAAGCAACATCTGGCGCGTCATAATCTTGCCACTATTCTTGATAAGGGCCTTGAGCAGGTCATATTCGGTTGGAGTCAGCTTCACCTCTTTTCCATTGACCTGTACCAGCCTTTGCGCAAAATCCACTTTCAGTGGGCCAGCGGTAAAGATGGGTTCCGTTCCAGACTCGACCTGTGCGGCATGACGCAAGGCCACGCGGATACGCGCCAGCACCTCATTCATTCCAAAAGGCTTGGAAACATAGTCGTCCGCCCCCAGATCGAGCGCCAGCACTTTGTCGCGTTCGGTATCCTTCACGGAAAGCACGATGATGGGCAAATTTGATTGCGCCCGTACCCGCTTGCAGACTTCCAGCCCACTTATACCTGGCAGCCCTAGATCCAATATCATCAGGTCAGGCCGGTGCTGAATAATAGCATCCAGCGCTTCCTCACCGCTACTGGCAGTGAACACCTCAAATCCATGCGCAGCCAGGCTGCGATGCAAGGCCCGCATGATCTCGATCTCATCATCAACAACCAGAATGCGCGCGCCACTCCTACTCATGGAGCAATACTCCCTCTGTTTTCCCTACCGGCAAGGTGAAACGAAAGATCGCTCCGCCGCCCTCACGATTTTCCGCCCAGATACGCCCTCCATGCGCCTCTACCATTCCCCGGCTTACTGCCAGTCCTAATCCCGACCCAGAAGCGCGTGGCGATTTCGTTTTTATATTCCTGATGCGATAAAATTTATCAAAGATACGCGCCAGATCGTCTGGTGGTATACCTGGGCCACGATCTGCCACACTTACCAGCATTTGATCGCCATCAACTTTCGCGCTTATCTCTATTGGCGATCCAGCGGGCGAATAGTCCACCGCATTCTCTAGAATATTGGTCAAAACCTGGTCTATTTCCATATAGTCCAGCTTGACGGGTGGCAAAGTGGCAGGTAAATCCAGGATTACCTCGCGTCCTCGTAAGTCCGGTTGCAAACGCCCTAACACGTCATGAACCAGTTCATCTACCGGATACCACTCTTTTTCAGGTTTGAGCGCTCCACCTTCGATGCGCGACATATCCAGTAGATTCTCAACCAGCCGGTTGAGCCGGTCTGCTTCCCGTTCGATAGACAGGGCAAAGCCCCGCCGTGCCTCTTCGTCCCATTGTACATCCTCTTGCAACAAACTGCTAGCAGCCGCCTTAATCGCTGAAAGAGGGGTGCGCAGATCATGTGAGACAGAAGAGAGCAACGCTGCTCGCAGTTCATCTGTACGCTGCAAAACCTGGACGCGCAAACTTTCATGCCTTAAACGCGCGCGCTCGATTGCAACCGCCGCCTGATCGACAAAGGCCCAGAAAAAGGCCAGACGCGGATTTGATCTCTCCTGTTCCACTCCCAGGCTTCTCTCCGCGGCGAATAACTGGGGGTCGTCTTCCATCGAAAGACGCAGCACACCAACCACTTTTTGCCCTAGCTTTAGAGGTATCAAGCGTATATAATGGCGTGCCACCTGTCCATGCCTGGTACTACGCACTACTGCCCTCGGCGCGTTAACCGACAATTGGGGGGGATTTAACGCGACATCGTGCAATTCAACGGTTTGCGATTGCGCCATCACCCAGGCCGCGGTTGCCTCTTCGTCGGGCAGAAGATTGACTTGATGCGCCGGTTCTCGGGCGCTTTCCTGTAAAAGGAGCCGCCCAGCGGAGTCAGGAAGAAAAATAGCACAATCACGGACTCCCCACGAAGCAAAGTTATCGGCAATCCCATGCACAATGATATCCAACTGCTTCTGTAGATTCTCTTCTCTATTCATATCACGCGCAAGTTCATAAAGGATTCTCGTCTCATACTCGCGGCGGCGCGCCTGTTCCGCACGCTGCCGTAGGGCAGAAGCAAGTTGCCCGGTAATGATCGCCGTGACCAGAAAAATGAATAACGCCAGCCATTCATCAATCTTTGCGATGCTGAGGGTATAGTATGGAGGAACCAGGAAGTAATCGAACGATAAGAAAGCCACTATAGACGTAAGAACAGCAGCATAGAGACCGCGCGTACTTGCCAGTACCAGCACGACTACTATATACAGTAGCGATATATTCGGAATGCGCGGGTAAAGGTGAGAAAAGTAAATGATGAAAGTAACAACAAGCGCTCCTAGGAGCGCTCCTACGCTATCGACGGAGATTTTACCCCCTCGCCGCTCCTGTTTTATCTCTAGCAACGAAAGACGGAATCGTTCAATCTGGTTCATTAGTATGTTCCTGGTAAGTGCCCGTTGCGGCTTACATTGTTTAACGCATTTGCCCTTGACATATTCGGGTTTGGCCACTATCCTCTCTCCACAGAGAAGCGGCAGGAACTGATCCTTTTCCCGGCTTCCCGGTGGGGATTGAAATATTATCTAGCATATGAGATTGTAGATACGCAGTCAATAGCGATGCTATTGACTGACCCCTTTCACAAGGCTATACTGCGCTTTATGAAAGGGTATCAAGTACTACTATTACTGACTTTACTCCTGCTGCCTCTGCTCGCCTCATGCAGTTCTGGACACGTGGGAGGTAATGAGATTGCTTTTGTGCGCGATGGGCACCTGTGGACCATCGACCCTGATGGCGCAAATGCATATGAGGTAGTTTCCGGCGCTGATCCCGTTATTGGTTATGCGTGGTCACCTGACCATCATATCTTTGTATTTCGCACACTCGATAGTACCTTCGCTAAGAGCGCGGCCGGTCAGCATCTCACGTTTAATCCAATCGCGGGAGTGCCTGGCGATGTCCCCTCTACGCTTAATACGGTTGGCATCGATGGAGGTACTCCTATTCCCATCATCTTCGCCAGCTCCGATATCTCACGCAGCAATGCCTGGTGGAATGCGAGTGGCAACCGTTTGCTGTATCGCGAAGAACCTTTAGCCAATGTTCAAAGCCCTCTAGGTGTTTCCTGGTGGGTATCTCAAAATGATCAACCGAGCGGCATCGCCCGCAAATCGCTTCCCGGCACCTTCTCGATCCCATCATTCTCACCCAATAGTTCTCTGGCTATAGGAAATTCGGAACAGGGGGTTTTTACTACGACACTGGCTGGAACCAACATACAATACATTATACCCTCTGTTCTGCCAGGCCATCCGCTGCCAGCCAGCCTGGAGCGTATCCTCTGGCAACCTGCGCACCAGAATCCCGCCATTCTTTATGCTATTGCGGTTCCCTTATCACAATCTAAATCGTTTGGTTCGGGGGCAGTAAGTATCCAACTGGAGCTGCGCGAAAGCGATGGTCACACCTCCTCACTGGCAACCTGTAGCTGCACTCAATTTGCCTGGTCGCCGGATGGAAACTCAGTGCTGTATAGTACAGGCTCAACCTATACCGTCATGAACATACACTCCGGCTCAGCTTTCACTATCTCGGGTGAGGCAGGAAGCCTTCCCTACTGGTCACCGGACAGTCAATTTTTGCTGCTCGATGGTTTACATACCCTGGTACTTGTGCAGATCGCCCACCAGAGCCAGCAGCTATTGTTGAGCGATTCCGGAGAGACGCAGGTGCCAGGGGCTTCGTCGCCTGCTCTTCCTACGGTTGATGATTTGCTCCAGCCTGCCTCAAATAGTCCCTGGGCCGCGGATAGCCGGCATTTTCTCTTTCTGGCACGCTCTCGCTTGACCTGGCAGGGGCAGCGTTTGCATTCTGCTAATGGCCTCTATACAGTTACTCTTGATAATCAGGGGAAAGTTCAGGGCACACCCACCCTTGTAGATGCGGGAAACGATTCGCAGGCTGGCTGGAGCTATGAAGACCCCAATACATCCTTTTTGTTTTGATCGGGTTCCTATCCTGTCATGCTCTTACGCCGTCCACATAGATAGATGTACAATTTGGGCAGTACCATACGAACGAACTGCGCTGTTACGAAAGGATTACGGGAGATGAATCACCATTCAGAGGGCCGGGATTTTGCTGATAAAACTGATGATGATCTCGGTGGCGAAGAATATGATGTGATGGAGCTGCTGGAACGGCTGGAGACACTTCGTGAAGATATGGAAGATTTAGGAGTAACCACGCTGGCGGAGGTCATCGAGCGCATCGACCAATTACACCGGCAACTCGACCTGAAATGAGAACATGAGACATCCCGAATTGAGATACAGGCAAGGTAAAGAGGGCGCACGTCGTAGTCGCCATCGACAAGCCCACTTGTCAAAATTCGGGATATCTCATTTCAGCGATTTTTCTACGCGCCACCCAGGTACGCCTGCCGGACAAGATCATTCGTCAGCAAATTGCGTGCCGAATCGCTCAATACAATATGGCCGGTCTGTAAAACATAGCCTCTATCGGCCAGGTTCAGAGCCATTGACGCGTTTTGCTCTACCAGGAAGATGGTTACCCCTTCATCGCGAATGCGCAGGATGGTGTTAAAAACGGTCTCAACAAGAATCGGCGATAAGCCCATTGATGGTTCATCCATACATATCATGCGCGGACGAGACATCAAGGCACGACCCATGGCCAGCATCTGCTGTTCCCCACCCGACATCGTACCCGCAACCTGCTTCAAGCGTTCCTGGAGACGAGGGAATATCTGGCATACATGGTCGAGGTCTTGCTTGATCTCCAACCGGTTATTGCGAATGAACGCGCCCATCTCCAGGTTTTCCAGCACAGTCATACGTGGAAAGATGCGGCGCGCTTCGGGCACCAGCGCCATGCCCAGACGCACAATATCACCGGGTAACATTCGATCAATGCGCTTGCCCTCGAATTCAATCGCTCCACTGCGAGGGCGCACGAGGCCGAAGATCGTCTTCATCGTGGTTGTCTTGCCAGCCGCATTTGCCCCCAGCAGGCAAACAATCTCGCCCCTATTCACCTGAATCGATACATCATAGAGTACCTGGCTTGGGCCATAGAACGTATTCACATTGCTGAGGCGCAACATTGCTGTATCTGTTGCGCCTGGCACATTTGCCCCATAAGCGGTCGGAAATATATCTGCACTTGACATGAAATAATTACCTCCTGCGCTATCGACCCCTTAGCTCAAGCAGCTATACGGGACGGAGAACACATGCGACTGGTTCGACTTACACATAAGGCGCATCACCGGCCGCCTTTTGCTCGCTGGCTGTAGGTTTGCCAAGATAGGCCGCGATGACTTTCTCATTCCGGCGCACCTCTTCCGGCAAGCCTTCAGCGATCTTCCGTCCATAATCGAGTACGTAAATGCGATCCGACATGCCCATTGTCACTGCAAGCTTATGTTCAATCAACAGGATAGTCAGGCCCAATTCATCACGTAAACGGCGCACGTATTTCACGGCCTCCAGTGTTTCAACCTCGTTCATACCGGCGGTTGGCTCGTCCAACAACAGTAACTTTGGCCTTGCTGCCAATGCGCGAGCTATCTCAACACGTCTCCGGTCAGCATAGGAGAGGTTTATTACGTATTCCTCCTGCCGGCTTACCAGTTCAGAGCCAAAGAAACTCAATAACTCCGTAGCTCGCTTTCGGGCCTCCTCTTCTTCTCGCCGGACGCCAGGTGTGCGAAAGAGCGAAGTTAGTATGTTCGCGTTCAACTGTGTATGCTGACCGACCAGAATGTTCTCAAGCACGGTCATATTATTAAAGAGGCGAATGTTTTGAAAGGTGCGCGCGATACCACGACGAAGTACCTGGTCGGGTGTCAACCCGAGAATTGACTTTCCATCGAGGACGATATCACCGCTGGACACGCGATATATTCCAGTAATCAGGTTAAATACCGTTGTTTTTCCGGCTCCATTCGGTCCAATCACACTGACAATTTCGCCTCGCCGGACCTGCAGATTGACATCCTGGACCGCGGCCAGACCACCAAAATGCTTGGTTACGTTTTGTAAATCCAGCAGTACCTCGTTAGTAGGTACGTATGCCTGTTCCTCGACCATAGTAGTTCTCTCCCCTGCTCGATATTACTCGATACGAACCTCGGCCTCGAAGCCTGGATCGGTTGTGGTGACATCCAGCGAGCCGAGCTCTACAGCTTCCTCTTCGGGGGCCTGGTGCAATTCGCGTTTCCTTCTCGCGCTCGGTATCAGACCTTCGGGACGGAAGATCATAATCGCTACCAGTATAATGCCAAAAACCAGGTTGCGAATATTGCCGAACGTAAAGCTCGGAATATAATGGATGATAAACTGGTCAATTCCATAGAGGAAACTGGTGGGATCGGAGGCGATGGAATCAAGGTTGTTCAGGATAAACAGGTTGATGGAGTAGACGGCCAGCGCCCCTACGATGACACCAGGGATACTACCCAGACCACCAATCACAACCATTGCCAGGTAAATGACCGAGTCATTGAAGCTGAACAGGTCCGGCGAAACATTACCCAGTTTAGCGGAGAAATAGGCCCCCGCGATACCCGAGAAGAATGCGCCCGTGCCGAACGCGAATAATTTTGTGCGCACAAGATTCACACCTGAGGATGCCGCCGCTATCTCATCCTCGCGTATGGCAATCCAGGCACGGCCCAGCCGGGAATCGCGCAGGCGGACATTGGCGAAGATCACGAGGGCAATCAAGGCCAGGATCAAGTAGTAGTAAGGAACATGGTTGATTACTGTCCATTGTATGCCAAAGAAAGCGGGCGAACGTACACCCACAATGCCGTTCGTACCGTTAGTGTATTTATCCAGATTGAGAAAGACTACCGGAACAATTTCACCAAAACCCAGCGTGACAATCGCCAGGTAATCGCCGCGCAGGCGCAGCGTTGGGGCTCCCAATATTACCCCCCAGAGCGCCGCAATGAGCGCGGTAACGATGATCATCGGCCAGAAGAGCCAGGATAGAACCTCTGGCTGGATGATGATATTCGTAAGCCGTCCAAATTGTGTTGAACCAAAAATACCCCAGGCATAAGCGCCGATGGCGAAGAACGCTACATATCCCAGGTCAAGCAACCCCGCGAAGCCCACCACAATATTGAGGCCAAGCGCAAGAATGACATAATAGCCCGCGTCAGTGTAACCTGCCAGACGGCCAGCAGTTCCATAACCAAACAGGAACGGATCAAGCACAGGATAGAAGAGGACAAACGCAATCAAGAGGATAAGAAAGAACCGTCGAGCGCCGGCGCTGCGCAAAGGCAAATCATTAGGCACCACTTCCCTGGCCTCTTCCCTGGCGCGAGAACTCGCTAACATCATCAATTGGCGTTTTCTTCGCCCATTTGCACCAGATTGAGCGGAATTGTCCCCGCCATTAGCGGAATTAGCGTTCGCAGAAAGGGTTAGACGCACGGCAACTATTCCGCCCACCCAGCCCAGAAAATATCCGGCTACGACGAGAAATACGGTACGAACCGCCGTCACGATGAGCAATTCTGTGGGTAAGGCCCCTGCAAAATAGGAAACCAGGTCGACAACCAGCCAGGTGATTGCCAGAGATAATCCAAACGCGAAGCCGCCTAGCCTGGCTCGTCGGACCATCGCCGCTTTCTGTTCAGCACTTAAGAGAGAAACACTTTTGGGTGACAAAAGAGCCTTGCTGCGAGCGAAGAATGGGACACGCCGGCGAATATAAAAGTAAATAGGCCATAGTATCGCACACAGAGCCAGGCCAATGATCAGGTTATCGTTCACCAGGACGATCAGCAAGATGGGCAGAACCGCAAAAATAAGCACATCGACCCATACCTCTAGCATACTCCTCCGCCCCGTATCCGCTGCCACCAGGTATCCGGCGAACGCCAGCACAACCAGGTAGAAAAAGAGAATAAAGATCGATGCCTGTATCAGGCTACCCGTATCAACAAGAGCGTCGGCAGGATTGATGAAGCCCAGAATCACATTGTTGATCAAATAGTCTCCCTGCCAGACAAAGTTGAAGACAAGTACGGGCACAAGCAATGCGATCACCCATTTTATTAACAACGAGCGCGTGGTGCTCACCGGACCAGTCGAATTTGTGTTCATAGTGACAGCAGACATGGTTTTCTCTCCTTGGTTCCGGCAAATCTGCGAAATGAATCATTAGCCACTATAGCTGTTCCTTTACACTTTCTCCGGAGTCTGCTGACCCAGGAGGCCGGAGGGACGAAAGACCAGGATCAAGATCAGGATTGCGAAAATGATGGCGGTCGCCCAGGCGCCACCACCATGTGGCAGGCCTAATCCATGAGAACTTGGATTGTTAGAATCGGGTATGAGATTGACCAGCGATTGTACCAGGCCAATCACAAGCCCGCCGAGCATTGCACCATAGAGGTTGCCGATGCCACCCAGCACGGCAGCAGTAAAGGCGATCAGGCCCAGATCGAAACCGATTGTGAAGGTCGTAACCGGGAATTTCAACAGGTAGATAAAACCGGCGGCGCCTGCCAGCCCAGTACCGACCAGGAACGTGAACGAAATAATAAAATCAACATTGACGCCCATTAATGCAGCCGCCTCGCGATCCTGCGCGACTGCACGCATAGCACGACCAAGACGGGTACTATTGACCATCCATTGCAAGCCGACCATCAATAGTATAGAGACCACGACGACAACGATATCAACCACCTGGATAGATATCGGGCCGATGTAGAAAACTGCGCCCGCGCCGAAAATTTGAGGTGGGGAGATGGGGCTAAGGCCTTTCCAGAGCTTTCCAATATCTTCCAGGATCAAAGATACACCAATAGCGGAAATCAGGGGGGCCAGGCGCGGGGCATTACGCAGCGGACGATAGGCAACCCTCTCGATCACAACACCTAAAATAGCGCACAAGATCATCGAGGCAAAAAAAGCTACCAGTATTGCGGCAATCAGTGTGCCATTTACAGTAGGATCATCAGTAACGTTAAATGCCTGGAGAATGGTTATCGTGATGAAGGTACCAATCATGAAGATGTCGCCATGCGCGAAATTAATCAGTTCGATGATGCCATAGACCATCGTATATCCAAGAGCGATGAGCGCATAGATCGCGCCTCCGGAAAGGCCTACTATCAGTAACTGCACAAAGAGCGTCATAGTATGCGGCAACCCTCCTTCCCGCGAGTTAAGATGGAATCGGGAGTAATTATATCATTCAGGAAATGAATAGCAAGCAAGGGAGTCGTCAACGGGAGTATGAAGACGACCCCCTTTCATGCTTTCCTTGCCGGATGCAGCGACCCGCGAGGCCTGTTCGCAGTCAGGCCGCTGATACCATTTACCCGGAAGACAGCTTACGGCAGCGTTTCTGCGGTCACATACTTCCAACCAGGTGAACCATTGACATCGGCCAACTGGTAGATCGAAATGGTCTTGTTGGTCGTATCGCCGTTCTGATCAAAGGACTGGTGACCCGTGACCCCGTTGTAATCGGTCTTGGCCACCTGATCGATGACGGCCTGCCGGAACGTCTGGGCCGCGGCCGCATCGCTCGAACTGGTCGGGGGCTTGGCGCCACTGGCAATAGCCGCCTTGATCGCCAGGATCAGGATCTGAGCGCAGTCATAACCACTGGCACTATAGGCTCCCAACGCCCCATACTTGGCCTGGTACTGCTGGATGAAGTTGGCCGCCGACGGCACTTTGGTAACATCGACCGCTGCCACTGTACTGAAGACGGGGCCACCCGTCTTGGTGCCAATAGCCGTCGCGAAGGCGCTATCCTGGATGCCATCACCACCAGCAAATGGAGTGTTGGTCAGGCCAGGGGTAGTGGCCATCTGCTTGCGGATCTGCAAACCACCATTGGCCTCCACGCCAGCAAAGTAGATCACATCGGGTTTTGAGGCCGCGATCTTGGTCAATTCACCGGTGTAGTCGGTGGTACTCTTGATACTGTCGTGACCCAGGAGTTTTCCACCGTCGGCCTGCCACTCTTTGATGAACTGGGTGGCCAATCCGACGCCATAGGTCTCGGTATCATCGATCACATAGGCGGTCTTGTAGCCCTGCGTCTTGTACAGGAAATCCGCTCCGACTGCGCCCTGGTGATTATCGGTGGTAGCGATACGGAAGTAGGTGACCTTCCCGGTCGGCCGCAAAGTAGAGAGCATATCATTAGCGCCAGTGCAACCGGTATCCGGGCTATCCTGCGTCAGGCAGGTGTTGGTATTCGATGGGCTAATGAGCACGATAGGGGCTTCATTGGCAATCGGCATTTCGGACTGGGCCACGCTACTGTTGAACGGGCCGATGATGCCAGCGACTTCGGCATCACCGATCAGTTTGGTGACGTTGGCAGCGCCTACTGCCGGGTCATGCACGCCGCTGGCTCCCACATCATCTTGCGGATCGAAGACCAGCGTATAGCCGGGGATGGTATGGTTGGCATTGGCCTGATCAACGGCCAGGTGCGCGCCATTCTCGGCCGGTTTGCCGTCGGTAGCTTCTGCCCCACTCACCGGCAGATCGGTGGCAATTTTAATGATTCCGCCAGAGGTAGTGCCTCCACCACTCGTTCCACTCCCTCCAGTCGTTCCCGTGCCGCCGCACGCCACGAGAATTGCTAGCAACAAGGGAATTCCCAATGTCAAGGCAAAAATACGTGACCAACTTCTCTTCATGATCGTAGTCAGCCTCCTTCAACAATACGAAATATGGACTCATAAGTCTTTAGAAAGGACCAGTTCTCAGAACTGGGAATCCCTTCCTACGATTAAGTACGTCAGCTTTTCAGCAAATCTCACCAAATTGAGCTAATTACAGATCAGATTATTCCCGATTGCTTTGCTTTCAAGACGACGGTTCGTGAGTTCATACTGGAATTCTGATTTCCCCTACAAATAGGGAAAAGACGGGGTAATAATTTGGAGAGATTATACGCATCCTGGCATATGATGTCAATAGTTTATGCTCAACTTCGCCAAATTACCGGCAAATATTTTTCGTTACATTCTACGCCGGGAAACGATTGAGGAAGCGTTCAAATGCGGCAGCTACCTGGCGCTGCGTTTCCTCTAATGAACCGCTGTTATCAATCACTTCATCGACCAGGCGAAGACGGGCGTCAACAGAAGGCTGCGCCCGAATGCGTGCCCAGGCCTCCTCTTCACTCAGAGCATTGCGGGCCATTAAGCGCGCCAGTTCTTGTTCCTCGGAGCAGATAATCAACCATTTACTCTGGCATAAGGCGCCTGAGCCTCCCTCCAGCAACTTCACTGCATCGATGACCGCGATGCCAGAAGGGCCGACCGTGGCTAATTCATTCAGCAATGCCTGCCCCACCGCCGGATGCACTATCGCTTCCAGGCGGCGCATGGCTCCAGCATCGTGAAACACGATCGTTGCTAATGCCTTGCGATCAATGCTCCCGCCAGCAGCAACAACCCCGGGACCGAATGCCTGGGCAACCTTTACTGCTACTGGTTGGTCTTTCAGGTAGAGTTGGTGGACAAGCGCGTCGGCATCGATATAGCGCGCGGCTCCCAATTCCAGCAGCATTTTCCCAACGGCAGTCTTGCCACAGGCAATATTGCCGGTTATTCCAATAATTCGCGGCATATCTCTTCTATTCCTTAGATTACTTCCAGGTCGCCCTCTGTGGAGGCCAACTGAACGTTTTGATACGCTTTGAATACCACAAAAGTACTTGTTTTTGCGTTTTCAGTTCCATATTCTCTGCTACGTATCGTACAATACCTCAAGGATACTTGCAATGCTTAGGCTCTAAGGAGAAACAGAGTTGGCCAGACGCCTGGGGCTCATTATCGGAATCAATCAGTATCAAGATACTGCGTTTCGACCTTTGCAATTTGCCGAAACCGATGCTAAAGCGCTGGCTCAATGGCTGGTGAATGTTCGAGGTGGCAAATGGCTCCCGTCCGATGTACAGCTTGTACTCGGCTCACAGGCCACACGCGAATTAACCGAATCATTGCTTATACAAGTCTGCCTCAATGAGGCCATGCCCGGCGACCTCATCCTGATCTACTTCGCCGGTCATGCGTTCGTCGATGATTTCAGGAAAGAGGGCTACCTTGCTTTAGCAAATACCCGTTACCAACAGCCAGATACCGGCCTGCACCTCTATTCCCTGGTTAGAAATATTATCGCCGCCAGTCGCGCCGCTCAAATATTGTTGGTACTCGATTGTTTCCAGACGGGCCCTGCCTGGAACTCGCTGCGTGCTTCTCCTTTTGACTTCAAGCCGCTGCTTGGTCACTCACTATTGAATGGACTGCAACAGGTACAGGGCCGATTGCTCTACTGTTCTTGTCGAGGAAACGAATCTGTGCCAGAGGTGGGTGGAAAAAACCTAGGCATCCTGATGCACAGTGCAATAGTTGGTCTCAGTGGTCCGGCTGCCGACCCTGCTACCGGCCAGGTCACACTGCAAAGGCTGCATACATTTCTGTCGAGTTCTCTCAGCCCGCAATATTCGCCCCAGGTATTTGGTCAAGAACAGCGTCCAATCGTCCTGGTAGGCGATCTCCCTACACTTACCGGCAGCAAGCAAAATGGTTATGAGCCTGTCGCTGCCCCTCCGCCAAGCCCCGCCGGAACAACTCCTTTTCAGGCAAGCAACAACTCACCATGGCAACAATCTCCCCAGAACAGGGCATCAACTGCTACCGCAACAAGGCAAATGTCACCCACAACTTCTGGACAACTGGCGCTCTCAGTCTTAGAGAGAAATCGTCAACAGCAGTGTATGATGCTCCTGAACCAGGCTCGCCAGCTTGTACAGATGCATAATCTTACCGAAGCATTAAATATCGTAAATCAGGTTTTGCAAATCTCACCAACGCTTAGTGACGCGCTTATTCTCAAAGGGCAGATTTTAGGCACTGCGGGCCAGTTCCAGGAGGCGCTTGCCGCTATTAAACACTCGTTACAATCAGAGCCTAACAATGCGCTGGCATGGAGCATGCAGGCGGCCTTATT
Source organism: Ktedonobacteraceae bacterium (assembly GCA_035294305.1). GTDB lineage: Bacteria > Chloroflexota > Ktedonobacteria > Ktedonobacterales > Ktedonobacteraceae > DASRBN01. The sequence goes on from DATGLD010000033.1 coordinate 32,060, forward strand.
AGCCAACCTGGGCGAGTTTCAGGAGGCCTTAACTTCGGTTGAGCGCTCGCTTGCCATCGACCCCAACAATCCGGAGACACGCGCCGTCAAGGAAACCATCCTGACAAGACAGCAACTCGTCGAACAGAGCCAGAAGCTGCAAGCGGCTTACGCTCGTCCACGTGACAATGCCGCATCCTTCTTGCTTAGCGCCTGCCTGCAAATTTTTGCTCTCGCCGTTGGCGCAATTGGCATCTCGCTGCTGCTTGTGGAACCACAGCTCGCTATTATTATTGCTTTCGTGCTGGGAAGTTTAGGTTTATCCATTCTGTGTGTGAACGCGGCGCGAGGAGCATATCTCTACGGATTTTCACGTCTGCTGATTACGTTCATTACCAGCCTGATGGCCGCCGGCATCATTGGCGCACTCTATAAATTTGGCTATAACTGGATAGTAAATAGAGTCGTTGCGAATCCTCCACTGATTGTCTCCGTGGTCTTCCTCGCCATGTGGCTGCTGGCAGCGGCAATAGTACCTTTTCTGGCAGGCGCCGGCGGATTTATTGCCGGGCTTTTCGCTGGTGTGCGGCGGAAAAATTGAGAAAATGCTTCTTCACACCTCGGCCAGCTGTTCCCATTCAGCCAGCAGCTTCTCAACCTCTTCCTTAGCCTGTTCGTAATCAGCTGCCAGCTTCGTCAGTTGGGCGGCATCCCCGTGCAGAGCCGCCTCAGCAAGCTCATTTTCTACTGCTCTCACACGAGCCTCAGCTTTTTCGATATCCCGTTCAACATCCTCGACTGTACGCACCTTGATTTTCGGCCCTTTCCTGGCGGCCGGTTTAGAGGCGAGAGCAGGCGATGGCAGGGGCTTAACAACTGTTGCGGAGGCCCTCCCATCATTCTGTGCCGCGGCAGGAATATCGAGCACCAGGGGCCGCTTGCGCGTGCGATATTCCGTGTAGTTGCCCAGGTAGGGTATCAATACACCGTCCTCAATCACCCAGACTTTGGTTGCCAGGCTGTCGATAAAGTAGCGGTCATGGGAGACAAAGAGCAGCGTCCCCTCGAATTCGCCCAGGATTTCCTCGAGAAACTGGCGCGATTGCAGGTCAAGATGGTTCGTTGGCTCGTCTAATACCAGAAAATTAGAACCCTGCAGTGTCAACTTAGCCAGCGCCACACGGCTGCGCTCGCCACCACTTAGCGTGCCGATAGGTTTAAACACGTCGTCTCCGCTGAAGAGAAAACGTCCCAGGAAGCTGCGCGCACCATCTTCGCTCAATACGCTCACCTGGCGGATTTCGTCCAGGATAGTGCGATTGGGATTTAACCCGCCATGGGTCTGCGAATAATAGCCGATGCGCACATTATGGCCAATGTTGACCTGCCCGCTGGCAGGCTGGAGCTCTCCAATGATCGTGCGCAAAAGAGTCGTCTTGCCCGCGCCATTCGGCCCAAGCAGCCCGACACGATCACCACGCAAAAGCTCCAGGTCGGCAACACGCACCAGCACCTTCGGCTCTTGCAATCCACCCCCCGCATTCGCGGCGGTGTATCCCACCACGAGTTTCTGAGTAGAAAGCACCATCTGACCGCTATCCACAACGGGGCTGAACTCGAAATGCATCTCTGGAAAATCCTGGGGTCGCTCGACACGTTCAAGGCGGTCAAGCAGTTTCTGGCGCCCGCGCGCTTCACGACTGCGCTGGCCTGCCTTGTAACGACGAATAAACTCCTCTGTGTGAGCGATATGCGCCTGCTGCGCCTCGTATTCGCGCATCCGGCGCTCCATGCGCTCCTCTCGTAGGTGGAGATATTTTGTATAATTGCCAGGATACTCTTCGATGCGACCAAAAGCCATCTCGATGGTGCGCGAGACGACTTTGTCGAGGAAGTAACGATCATGCGCGACGATAACCATGGCGCCGTTCCAGCCGTTCAGGTAGGTCTCTAGCCATTCGAGGGCCATCAGGTCAAGATGGTTCGTCGGCTCATCGAGCAGTAACAGGTCAGGCTCCTGCAAGAGCAGTTTGCCGAGAGCCGCCCGCGTCTGCTGCCCACCACTGAGTTGCTCCACCGGAGCTTCCTGTTGCTCTCGCGAAAATCCCAATCCATCAAGCACCTGGTCAATACGATTTTCGTAGGTATAGCCACCCGCGTGTTCAAAGCGCATCTGCAATTCATCATAGCGTTGCAAAAGCTGGTCATGCGTTGTGGTACCAGCCTGGTCAGAGGGGCTACTCAGCGCAATGGCCAGTTCATTCAGTTCCCGTTCCCAGGCTCGCACCTCCGCAAAGACGGTGAGCATCTCTTCCCGTAGTGTATTTTGAGGATGAAAATCTGTGAGCTGTCTCAGATAGCCGGTGCGAGTATTACGAGCGATAGATATTGTGCCCTCGTCAGGCTCTTCGTAACCGGCAAGGAGATTGAGTAGCGTTGTTTTGCCGGCGCCATTGGGGCCTACAAGTCCAATACGATCATGCTCATCAATTTGAAAACTCACGCCAGAAAAGATGAGTTCAGACCCAAACGACTTCCCCACCTGCGTTACATTCACAATTGGCATAGCAATCCACCCGGTGATCATTAAAAATTGAGTATATCATTTGCAAGGGACAGGGTATCATAACCTGTTAGCGAGCGCAAGTTCGATACGATACACACGCCTCACGATGTCTATGCCCTTTCTTCTTGTATTCTCTCAACTGCTTTGATATACTACTGCCAGCAGATCGATACTGGTTCTATGGCTCTTTTCCTCTTGCATTACAACGTAGATTAGGAGAAAGCAGACCCATGAATGCTCAAGATGTCGTGCGACACGCAAACGAGGCAGATCTCCGGCTGGTGCGATTTTTGTATTGTGATAATGGCGGCATTATCCGTGGCAAAGCCACACACGCCGGCAAACTCGCCACACGTATTAGTGAAGGCATCGGCCAGACGCTTGCAATGCAGGCTTTTACCGGCGTCGAGTCGCTTGCCCCTGTTGAGGGTATGGGGCCGGTTGGCGAGTTCCGCCTGGTCCCTGACCCCAATACATTCGTTATCCTACCTTACGTGCCCAGTACCGGCAGCATGATGTGCGACATGATCCGGACAGACGGCAAACCATGGGAGGCATGCCCGCGTACTTTTCTGAAACGTATGGTAGCACGGCTGGCCGATCAAGGCATGCGCGCCGAGGCCGCTGTCGAGCACGAGTTTTATCTTGCTCGTGAAGAGAACGGTAAATACGTTCCTGCCGACCACAGCCTTTGCTATAGTAGTATCGGTCTGGACGAACAGGCCGAGCTGATAGACGCTCTTCTAGAGGCACTGGAAAAGCAAGGCGTCTCCATTGAGCTGTTCCACACAGAGCTCGGCCCCGCGCAGCAGGAGCTCTCTATTCAGCATGCCGATGTCCTGCGGGCGGCGGATAATGTCTGCCTGGTGCGTGAGACGGCTCGCGGCGTTGCACGCTCGTTCGATTTGCTCGCCACATTCGCCCCCAAGCCTTTCCTCGATCAGGCAGGCAGTGGAGCGCACATCCACCTGAGCATCTGGGGAACTGGGAGTGAGGAACACCAGCGCAAAAACCTGTTCTACGACCCGCATGCACGCGGCTCGTTGAGTGATTTTGGTAAATATTTCATCGGCGGCGTTTTACGGCATATTCGCGGGCTGGTTGCCATCACTTGCGGTAGCCCGAACTCCTACCGCCGCCTTCTGCCGCATTTCTGGAGTTCCGCTTATGGCGCCTATGGCTTCGATAACCGTGAAGGAGCCATCCGCGTGCCATCGGTCTTCTGGGGACGCGAAGCCGATTCGATCAACCTGGAGCTGAAGCCATCTGATCACAGTGGCAATCCCTATCTCGCCATGGGCGCACTCATCGCCGCCGGTATGGATGGGGTGCAGAACCAGATCGACCCTGGCGATCCACAGGAGATAGATCCCGGAAACTATACCGATGCCGAACGCGAGCAGCGCGGCATCCGTCGTCTTCCCACAACACTCGACGAAGCATTAGACGAACTGGAACGCGATACGGTTTTGACGGAAGCGCTCGGCCCGCTGCTAGCAAGTTCCTACATTGCAGTTAAGCGCAACGAAGCCGCGTTTTTCAAAGATAAGACACCTGAGGAAGAGGCGCTCCAGCACTTTTATAAATATTGATCCCAATTTCGTGCCGGATTGTTCATCTTAAAAACAAGAAAAGGCCTGGCATCACCATTGAAGACCAGGCCTTTTCTTTACAATCATTTGTAGAGTGCTAACGCCCCTGACATTTGCGGGTTTGGCCGCTCTAGCGCTCCCACAAGAAGCAACAGAACCAGGCTCTTCCCGTTTAGGGGATTGCGACTAGCTATCCTTTTTTCTCAGGATTGACATATTCGGGGTATGCCGTCGGAGCCGGAGCAGAGGTCGCAGTGCCGGTACCCATGCCGGTATTCGACTGCGCGCTTTGCTTTGCAGATTGTGTGGCCTGCTTCGTTGTCTGGGCGACATCCTGGCCCGTCTGCTTCACATCATTAGTTGCCTTTTGAGCGAGTTCGCCAAGGCCCATACCTGTGTCTTTCATCTTTGCAGCCGCCTGTTGAGCATAACTCTTCAAGTTACTGCTTGTCTGTGAGACACTGCTCGAAACCTGCTGTACGTACTGGTTGAGCTGTTCGTTTTCGGGCAGATAGCCACGCAGCTCTTCAAATCGCTCGCGCAGCAAGTTGCGCATCTCCTCGCCCCGCATGGGGGCCACCAGCAGGCCAACCCCAACCCCAACCAGCACACCTTTAAAGAAACTGTTCATCTTCGCCATCCTTTCCTATCTGGCCAGTTTGCCAGGTACCACATTCCTGAAATTAATAGTACTCATCAGTACTGGATTTGCCTGGAAAACGAGTTTAAAAACCATCCATTACAGATACGTGCATGGTAATCAATCAGTTTCAGTATACACTACAAAACGCCGCCAGCCTTCTACCCTCTTCGCGAAGTATCAGCAGACCCTGCCAGTAACAAATTATTGGACTTCCGTTCTTTTAAGCGATAGCATATAATTTATCTATATTTTCTAGCTTAACGGTCAGGAGTAATTGAATGGTTGAAATTCACCAGCACGACCTCAGCCCCCTACTGAATTCATTTCACGAAGGAATTTGCTATCTCGATACAAATGGTGCATTGATCTACCATAACGAAGCGGCGGAAAGGCATTGGAACCTGAAACACGCGTCCGGCAACAGGCTCGCAAAACAGGCCGCCGTGGCACGAGCGCTCGCGGGTACACAGGTCCAGCAGGAAATTGTGCATGTCAGTGAAAAACTGTTCCTGCTAATCAATTCCGTCCCTCTTCATTCAGCAAGCAATGCTATCAAAGGGGTCGTTATTACCTCGTATGATGTCAGCGACCACCTGCTTGAAGAACTCCAGGCTCTGACCGCGTTAAACATACTGTTAGAGGTCATGCTGGACACATATGGTGAGAACGAAAACAACGAAATCGACGAGGTTCTACGTCGCATTGCTATCCTCATTCCCCAGATGGAATCGGTAGATAATAGTGTCGCTTTTCGCCTTGACGATAAAACAGGGAAAATTGTCCCCATTGGACTGTTTGGCTCAAGCCAGCAGAGCAAGGAAGAGTGGCATAAGGAACTTGAGGAATTGACCATCGATCTGCAACAGGCCTTAGACAGATCCTCGCCACCCTATCTGCAAACCTTAAGACTTGCGCGTCCCCTGATGTTCGATTTCGCCTCTTCCCCCGCTCTGAGCAATCCACGCCAGTTGCGCGCCGCAATCTACGCCCCGGTTATGTTCAACGGGCATCCCCTAGCTGTCTTAGGGGTCGAAAGACATCGCCCACTCGGTCAGGACCCCACCTATTTCCCGCAGTGGACTGTCGATATGCTCACAGCACTGGCGAGATTTGCGAGCATGACAATCGAAAAAAATCACCTGCTGCTAGCGCTAAATCGTCAATACGGCGAATTGGAAACCGCTCGCGCGCTGCTTAACCAGCGAGATGAGTTCATTTCGCTGACCGCACATGAGCTCAAAAACCCACTCACCGCTATTCGCGGTCAGGCCCAGGTCTTGCGTCGTTATTTCAGAAGAATGATGCACCCAGGAATTGCTAACGCCGAAGCTACCAACGATCTGATTCGAGGGCTGGATAGTATCGAACATCAATCACGCAGAATTGAACATATGATTAATACCCTGCTGGACGTCAGCCGCCTCGACCTGGATCGCTTAGAAAGCGACTTACAGGAGATCGACCTGGTCCAGTTGGCACGCCGCGCGCTGGCCGAACAACTGCCCTACGCCGCACGTAACCATGAACTTCACCTGTTTGCCAATGGCAATCCTGTTCCCATCGTTCCAGCTGTGCCAGAGAGCGCTCACTCAGCACACTCTCTGAAAATAGAGGCTGATGAACAACAACTGGAACAGATACTGGCGAATCTGCTCAGCAATGCTATCAAATATAGCCCTGAAGATGGCCCGATCATCGTATCGATCCGGCAGGTCGACAACGAATATATCGAAATTGACGTTGAAGATGAAGGGATTGGCATACCACCGGAAGCACAGGCACACCTGACCAAGCGATTTTTCCGTGCCGAAAATGCCATGAGCGTTGACTCAAAAGGCTTAGGCCTCGGCCTTTATCTCGTCAACGCTCTGGTTGCCAAACACGGCGGAACGTTAACGATAAAAAGCGAAGGCATTCCTGGCAAGGGCAGCACTTTTACGGTTAGATTGCCGGCCCACCAGCAATGAGTTTATGAAGGCTCCCAAGACTGGAGGGAGAGATGCTTGACTTGAGCGGCATCGCGGTGGTAGACAATCACTGCCATCCCGTCCTGTTAAACCAGCAGCTAAATGCACAGCGCTTCCGTGGCTTTTTTACCGAAGCGAGCGATTCCCGCTTTCCAGAAACTCATATCTCTCACACTGTCTACTATCTCTGGCTTCTTCGACAGCTGGCAACTTTTTACGGCTGCCGGAACAGTGAAATTGACGTTATGGCTATAAGAAGCTCCCTGGATGGAGATACCCTTATCGAGCGTTTCATACGTGCCGCCAACATCGACACATTCATTCTCGACCCTGCTTTCCCGCTCCCGCATATGTGTTATACGCCAGAGCGTATGGGACAGCTGGGCCACTGCCGCGTTGCCAGCATGCTACGCCTGGAAACGCTTATGCAGCGCTTGATCGTGCAATACCATGATTTCGATGAAATGGTTGAGCGCTACACACTGGCTTTGAGCAACGCACGCCTACACGGCTACTGCGCATTCAAAAGCATTGTCGCCTATCGTACCGGACTGCATATCGAAGATTGGAGCAAAGACCAGGCTGTCTCCTCTTTTCGAGAAGCAGTTTCCAGTATCAGAGATGGGCAATTGCGCATCGCTCACAAGCCTGTGATCGATTATCTTTTGCACATCGCCTTCAAGGAAGCGGCTGAGCAGGAGCTTCCGCTGCAGTTTCATACCGGCTACGGCGATAGTGATACCGATATGCTGTTGGGCAATCCACTACACCTACGCAATGTGCTGGAACGCAAAGAGTACCAAACTATGAAGGTTGTGCTTTTGCATGAGAGCTACCCTTACTCACAACTGGGGGCTTACCTGGCGGCCATTTATCCGCATGTCTATTTTGATCTGTCCTATATGATTCCTTTTGTAGACAGGTTAGAGATGCTGGCATTTACCCGGCAGGCGTTGGCAGTAGCCCCGGCCAGCAAACTCATGTACAGTTCGGATGGTATAAATGTGCCTGAAATGCACTGGGCCGCGGCCATGCGGGGGCGTAGCGTCATCGCACAGGTTCTTCAGGAAATGATCGATGCAGACGAAATTGATGAAGAGCAGGCCTACGACCTGGCGATCCAAATTTTACATGATACTGCCTACACCGTTTACCAACTATAAGATGTTTCTGAACTAAAGTAGAACAAATCCAGGGAGGGACAACATTGGCCAGGTCGATAGATACCTTAGACGCATCAAGTAGCCCGCGTGTTTTTCGCATCGGTGTCTTTGCTTTGATCTTCAATGAACAGGGGCATATTCTCCTTGGGCACCGGCGCGATACTGACTGGTGGAATCTCCCCGGTGGCGGCATGGAGATAGGAGAGACGGTAGATGAAGCATTGCGTCGCGAAGTGCAGGAAGAGACGGGTCTCGAGATCGAGGTTGAAAGACTGGTAGGGGTATACTCGAAACCCCAAAAGCAAGAGGTGGTGCTGACGTTCCGCTGCCGTATAACCGGTGGGACGTTACAAGCTACTGAAGAGGCGAGTGAGAGCAGATATTTCCAGCCCGACACCTTGCCGGAGAATACACTGCCCAAACACCGCCAACGTATTGCAGACGCTTTACTCAACCAACCAGCAGCTATTATTCGCTCACAACTCACCAGCACAGAGGAAGATCAGGGACTTAGGACAGGCTAGGTTCCAGTCTCCCACGGGTTCGCGAAAGGGGTTCCGTTCCTGCTGCCTTCTCATAGGGGAAAGTATGCCACTAAACCCGAAGAGATCACGTAGAGATGCACGAGTAGCGCTGGTACGCTATTTCTCAACCAGTTCTTTCATCATGCCCTGCACGAATCGCAGCTCATCTCTGTTAACCGTATGCTCCATACGTGGATATAAGCGCGTCGTCACCACGCCGCCCATACGCTGCAACACTTCAGCTGTTAGCAGCACACGCTCCTTGGGTATGTGGGGGTCTAGATCGCTACAGCCGAGGAACACCGGTGTTCCTGCCAACGAACCAGGATAATCCCGTGGTGTGCCCGCAGGTCCGATCAAGCCACCGCTCAAACCAGCTAAGCCACCATAACGTCGAGCATTGCGCGCGACAAACTCGGAGGAAAGGCATGCTCCTTGTGAGAAACCTAATATAATGGTACGTTCCACAGGGATAGCGGCTGAGGCAAGTTGATCCAGGATAGACGCGATTATTGCCAGAGCCGATGAGAGGTAAGGTTCATTACTCTCTGTGGGCGCTAGAAAACTGTTGGGATACCAGGCATTTCCGGCAGCTTGCGGAGCTAGAAATATAAAGCCGGGTTGTTTCAGGTCGGCAGTTAAGCTCAGAATATCTTCTGCTGAAGCGCCTCGTCCATGTATCATAATCATAGCTGCCCGCGCCTTTTTCATCGACTCGCCCACTTGCAGAAGTGGTTGGCCCTGGTGCGGCCCGGCAACCTTACGCAATGATTCGTCCATACTTACCCCTCCTGATAAATTCACCTGGGAACTGCTACTGCTTTTCCCTTCTGTACACGCAATAAAAGAGCATATATCTCATCAAATTATCTCATCTGCACAACATCTCTCATCGCATCTTCTAATGCCTGCCCAATTTCTTCAAATGCGCGCTTATACAGCTCACTTGCCCATTGCTCATCCCATATACCCTGCTCCTTCATGAGTTGCTGGCAGCGTAGGAGAGGATCAGCAGGCGCCTGTTCAGATGGCATTTGCTCATGCTGTTCAGGGCGCGAGCGCACCACGTGCATCTCCAACAAGACGGGGCCAAGGCCGCTACGCGCATGCCGCATCGCATTTCTCATCGCATCATATACCTCCACAACATCGACCCCATTAACATGACGATGTTCGATGCCTGGGGGTAGTTCCAATTCTTGCTTGCAAGATACAGTTGAATCGGAACAATCCTGCTCGCAGATGAATACCGCCGGCAAGGCATGTTGGGCCGCGAACTTTATGCCTTCGAGGAAATCAGGTTCGGTGGTGGCTCCATCGCCACAATAGGCAACCGTAACTGCCGGTACCTTACGTAGCTTACAGGCAAATGCCACGCCAGCAGCATGGAGAATCAGCGTGGCCACCGGAGTAGTACTCGTAATCATGTTGTGTTTTTGATAGCCCCAATGATGCACCCATCGCCTTTCAACACGGCCCTCCCCTGAAGTTCCCGCCGGTCTGCCTTCAGCTGAATGGCGACTATGGGCCAGCAAATACGTGCGAAACACCTCATAAGGTGTCATACCAATAGTCAATACTACGCCCAGGTCACGATAATAGGGCAGAGTGAAATCCAATCCTACCTCGATGCATACTGCACTTCCCACCTGAGTCGCTTCATGACCACGAGCGCTCGCTACAAAATCAATCTGTCCCTGTTCAAATAATCTCCAGGCACAATCATCGACAATACGCGAAAAAAGCATACGAGCATACAAATTTTTTAAAAGGGTTGCGGAAGATGCAGAGACCGCCTTTTTCTCCAATGGATTTTCACCCGATCTATTGTCTTGCAAGGACTTTTTCCGCGTGTATTATACGACCTGGCCTCGCTGTGAAGCAATAATGATAGGAAAGACTTTCGCTCATGCCCACAAAAGTAATAACTCTGTCTTTCTCCGATCAATATTGCTTTTTTCTAATCAAGGATTCTATAATGGACTAACGAAACAATCCTCAACTCGAGCCAAAGCAGCTTAGACCAATGGAGGTAGCATGACAGTAAACATACAGGCTACGGAAGCCAGCACTACAGCAGAGCCGCTGGATATCCTCGCACTGTACCGGACGATGGTTACGGCCCGCGTTACGAACGACTTATTGAAAACGCGCAAGACGCAGGGGCGTTTTGCGTTTTATATTGGCTGCGCCGGACATGAAAGTATGGCTGCGGTTGTCGCGGCCCTCCGCCCAACGGACTGGCTTTCTCTCTACTATCGCGACCTGGGCGCCTGGCTCCAGCGCACGGGTGATATTTATGGCCCACTGCGTGAAGCATACTCGCGTACAACCGGTCCTATGGGGGCAGGTCGCAATATGCCATCCCATTATAGCAGCAAGCGCCACCGCATTCTCCCTACCTTCAGTGAAGTCGCCGCGCTCGGTCCTTTCGCAGGCGGCGTGGCATTCTCGTTGCAGAGGCACGAGAGTAAAGATATTCTCATGTTTTGTACCGGCGATGGCGGAGCCGCTACCAACGATTTCAATGTTCTGTTCCGCCAGGCAGCCGTGCATAAACTACCCGTCCTGATGGTTGTAGAGGATAATGGCTGGGCTATCACCACTCCTTCTCCCATCCAATGGGGAGGTTCGCTGGTTGAGTGGGCTAAGGGCGGCGGTGTCTATGCCGAAGAGGTGGATGGAACCGATACAATGGCCACTTACCATGCCACCGTGCGCCTCGCCGAACACATCCGCTCCGGCCAGGGTCCTGTTCTGATGCACCTGCGTTTAGGCCTGCTTGATCCACACTCTAGCAGCACCGACATTCGCGCTTACCGCACCAAGGAAGAGATCGAGGCGACCACTGCTACGAAAGACCCCGTGAAAAACTTTGGTCGCTGGCTCGTTGAAAATAGTTATCTACAGGAAGCTGATATCGAGCGAATCCGCAAAGAGGTTCGCGCCGAGCTGGAGCGGGCCGAAGCCCAGGTGTTGCAGGAGCCCGAGCCATCCCCTGATCGGGTCATGCAGCATGTCCTCGCCGTTCCCCAATGGCAAGAAAACACACCCCGGGGAACAAAAAAGCAGGCATCAATGTTAGGAGCTATCAATGACGCGCTGGTAGAACTGGCACAACGCGATCCTTACTTTTTTGTCTATGGGCAGGACGTAGGCAGTCCTAGAGGCGGCGTTTTTGGCGCGACCGCCTCACTGGTCAGCCAATTCCCCGGTCGCGCTATCAGCAGCCCCCTCAATGAACAGCTTATCGTTGGCATCGCGGCGGGCGCAGGCATGATCGATGGAAAAGCGCGCTGCGCTGAAATTCAATTCGTTGACTATCACCAGTCGGCTGCCCAGACCATCCGTATGGCGGCACGCACGATGTATCAAAGTAATGGCGATTGGACGGTCCCGCTGATTATCCGTACCAAGTCGGGCAGTGGCGGCGGCGGTCCCATCTCTAGCGGCGGCGCAGGCGGTGGCGCTTTTGGCCATTCCAACGCGGGCGAGCAATGGTTCACCTCGATACCAGGCATGATTACCATTTGCCCAGCCACGCCCTACGATGCCAAGGGACTGCTCCTTGAAGCGGCGCGCTCGCAATCGCCGGTCACGTTCCTGGAACGTGGGCGGCTCTACCGCTCTGAGCCACCAAAGGACAGCGCAGGCAACCTCATAGCAGTCATGGCCGAGTTCTGGAATGTGCCCGAAGGCTACTACACGCTGCCAATCGGCAAGGCCCGGCGCCTGCGCATCGGTGAGGGACGATCCAATATCGCCATCGTCAGCTGGGGCACGATGGCGCTGGAATCCTGCACTGCCGCGGCCAATATCGTCAACCGCAACGGTGGAGCTATCGAAGTAGTGGACTTGCGCACGCTTGCGCCTTTTGATGAAGAGGCGGTATCCGCAGCCGTACGTGAAGCGAATCGCGTTATTATCGTGACGGAAGAATACGACCTCACCAGCTTTGGTCGTCACCTGCATTCCTGGATTGTGGAACACTGCTTCTACGATCTGGATGGCACGCCTATCTTCATCTCCGCGCTCCCTGCTCCCGCAGCCCCCTATAACGAGCCGGAAGAGAAGGCGTATTATCCTACGGCAGCGACGATCGAAGCTAGCATCGAGCAGTTGTTGCAGGAATAACCGGCATCGCCTTGATATGACGCCGCCTGCCTGTCAATACGAAAAGAGAAGGCTCGAACTGAAAGATTCGGCTTTCTCTTTTCGTATTATTGCTTGTGAAACAATAGTCCTGGCTAACCCACCTATTGTTGAGTTTAACATATCTCCGGCAGGACATCTTTGATCGCCATAAGGCCTGATTGTATCTAATCGGTGAGGCAATACGTTACATACCTTAGACTTGATCAATTCGATAACTTTACTCAAGCGAGGAATAAAGCTATATTTACCTCTCAGCGTAATCGCATTCAGCAACCTGAACATGTTCAGCAACCGGGAGGCGAAGGTATAAAGCAGGTTGTGCCTGTTTGGGATATCGCCTGGCTATTTATAGCCACGCGCCTGTTACTCATCCTGGTTACCTATATTAGCTTTATTCTTTTTCCGGTACCGGCGCACGTCTATCCAAACACACCCGTTGACCTGATCGGTTTGCTTACATCCTGGAACCACTGGGATGCCGCCAATTATACCTCTATTGCCGAGTTTGGTTATACCCGAGTGGAGCTTACGGCTTTTTTCCCACTTTTTCCCATACTTATCAAAGCATTCGCTTTTTTACTTGGCAATCAGGGTTACATCGCTATCGGCATGATTATCAGCAATCTAGCTTTGCTAGGCTCGCTGTTTGTTCTCTACCAGCTTGCCGCTGATGTTTTAGGAGAGCAGGCTGGACGACGAACGCTGCTGTATCTTTGCATCTTCCCAACCGCTTTTTTCTTTTTTGCCGCCTATAATGAGTCACTGTTCCTTTTCTTGACCGCCAGTTCCTTCCTGGCTATGCGTCGAAAGAAGTGGTGGCTTGCGGCAGGCCTGGGGTTTTTCGCTGCTTTGACACGTTCAGCCGGTTTATTCCTTGTCATCCCTTTTCTCTATGAAATCTGGGTCTCAAATGAGAGCTCCGGTCATGCTAGCAGGGCCCTTACCCGCAAATTACCAGGCTTACTTCCCAGGGCCTTGCCGGTTATTCTCATCCCCCTTGGGACCCTGCTCTACTGTCTCTATACCTGGTATGCCTTCGGCAATCCTTTTGCGTTTGCATCAGTACAAATCTATTGGGCACGGCATCTGTCATGGCCCTGGATAGGTATCTGGTTGGCATTAGTCGATCTATTCTGGGCAACTCCATTTGGATCATTCTACGAGGTTCATACCTTAATCGATCTCACTGCCACCGTTGGCTTTATTGTGCTGGCAGTGATAGGCTGGCGCAGGCTGCGTACCAGCTACAATCTGTGGCTGGTCATTCTATTGTTATTCATGCTCATCAGCCCGGCAACGACACAGCACGATGCTTTGCAGTCCAATCAACGCTTCGTGCTGGAAATGTTCCCGGCCTTTATCACTCTGGCAGCGCTTGGCATCAAACATCATCGTCTACATCAGGCCTTGATACTTTTGTTTCCAACCTTACAGGCAGTATTTGCGATGCTTTTTGTGTTGAATCGTTGGATGGTATAGTAGGACTAAGCAAGCACGCCAGTTGCTCTTCCCTGATCACATGTTACTTGCCCAGAGCTTCACTTGTCTCTGGCACATCCTCTTCAGCTTTTGGTTCTACCTTTTGAGCGGTCGCTTTCCGGTAACTTGCGATAAGTGAGCGCAGGCTGCCCGCTTCCCTGCTCGTCAACCACCAGAGAGCGCCGGCTCCGAGTAAGATGAGTATTGGCTCGATAGGCGCTCGAAAGCGCGGGATACCATAAAAAATAATACACTGGGCAATGGTCATCAAGATCATGAGATAGACGAACAGGAATTCACGCCATCTTTGCCAGGTAAGCGCCAGGCCCAGACCGGCCATGATAAAAACAGCGATTGGGAAGGTGTTCATCATATCCAGAACAATTTTTGATGACCGCTGCCAGAAATATTTGTCCACAGGTAAATCGGCTTCGAAGGTCGCAGGTTGCCACATATTAATGAAATGTAACTTCAGCAAGTGAGGCATCAAATTAAGATGACTCTTGATCCATAGAATGGCTTGATCCTTGAAATAGTTATCGCGCGCGACCTCACATGCCGGCACGCAGAAATCCGGATATTTGTGCGCGATAGCCGGACTGGACACAAGTGGATTGATCCAGGTTCCCGGCACGCCCCCTGGATAGCTTGGCAGGTAGACCGTCTGAGAATTGTATGCTCCGAGCAGTACCGTTCCATCTCCGTTTGCCACAAGTACAAACGCGTGCGAAACGTTATAATTTCGAATCGTCCAGGGAACCACGAAGATGATGGTTATCAGCGTAATACCAAGCGCGCTTTTAGCGAGTAATTGCCATGGAAGCACTTTTCTCCAGCCCATAATAATTGCCCAGAACAGGAAAAGCGCAAGCACAAGAATGCCATTGGGCCTGGTAAGTGTGAGCATTCCGAGCAGTATTCCGCACCATATCCAGTTTGCCGGTTTCCGGTCGCGTTGTAAGCGGTAGACAGCATAGCAAAAACCAAAGAAGAGGAGAATATAGACAGACTCGGTATAGAGCCAACCGTCATAGATATAAAGTTCCGGGTAGATGGCGGCAAATGCCCCTGCCAGCAGGCCTATACGCCAACCAAATAGATCTCGTGCGAACAGGTAAACCAGTACGCATGTACCGGAGCCAACCAGGCACAAAAAATAGCGCGGCAATTCAGCATGTTGACCAAAGAGCGCAACAATCACGGCGATGACTGCGGGCCAGAAAGGGGCGCGGTATACTGTCGGCATATATGGCTGCACGCAGAAACAATGCTCGGTAACAATATGGACGCCCAACATATAATAAGAAAGAGAGTCGTGTTGGGGTACATAATTACGCGCTACTGTGAGATTATAGGCCACGCGTACTGCCAGAGCGAGACAAAAAATGCTGATGGCTGGCACATACGACCGCACATGTTTCATTTCAAATTTCATGTTCCATACCGGGCATCTAGTACGTTAGATAAGGTGAAAATTCCATCGGGCCTATTCAAAAGTAACGAACTACGCTTGTTGAGGTAACTGTTTCGTCACCACTCAGTAGTAGTACCTAAAGATGTCAAAACTCGTAAAGTACGCGGTCACATGATTCTACTTCTAGAATGCCGGTGGTGCAATAGGGGTCCCGCTACTTCTTACTGTGCTTTTCATTCAATAGAGGGTAAAATTGGTCGAAAGAAACATTGAGGGCCGGTCATCAACACTCATCAGCGTCCTCTGTACGCTAGCTTTTGTAGTCTGCACATTGCTTACCGTGGCACCACTCGGCCGTATACCAGACCGGGCTATTCGCCTGCAAACGCCTCTGGGGACCTATCTGGCCGGGGTAGGAGCCTGGTTACCCAATACCGTGAGCCTGACGGCGAATCATACAGCATCCCAGGCTAGCACAAACTACCTGGAATTCTTGATGCTCATCGGGCTTGCTTTTGTCATCTACGGATGGTTTGCCCTCTTCATCTTACGCCTGGCACCGGCTAATAAGCACAGGCAAATGCTCCAGCTCATCTGGGCCGGGGCACTGGTGGCAGGATTGGTCTACGTCTTTACACCAGCAATGCTCTCGCATGATGTCCTCGTTTACGCGAGCTACAGCCGCATATTGAGTGTGTACCATGCGAATCCCTACTTCGTGCCATTAGCAGCCTACCCAAAGGACCCGCTTTACCATCTTAACTACTGGGCTCGCACGATAGCTGCTTATGGTCCTGTGTGGTTAGACACCTGCGCTTTTTGGGGGTTAATTGTTGGCCCTCAACCGCTTGCATATGTCCTGGCGTTTCGCTTGTTCGCGCTTGCCTGTCATCTGATAAATATCTGGCTGGTCATCACCATCCTGCGCACAATGGAGCACTCGCCGCGCACCATCACCCTCGGAGCGCTGCTATACGCCTGGAATCCTCTTGTTTTGCTTGAGAGTAGCCTTGGTGGTCATAACGATGTCTTTATGGTCACCTTCATACTTAGCGGGATTTTGCTGGCCATTCGCGCAGATCGCAAGGAATCACTCACTACACCGCAAGGCTACCTGCCGCCCATCATCGCATTCACGCTGGCAGCCTTAATAAAGTTCACGGCTCTCCCTCTTATTACTCTCTTTCTTATTTTCCTGGCTTTTAGAGTGCTGCGCCTGTCAGAATCGAGCGGCCAACTGGGATGGCGAGCAAGCTCACAGCGCTGGAAACAAGCGCTCTCCACGATTCTCCTCGCAAGCATTATTGCCGGCATCGTAGCGCTTTCACTCTATGCCCCTTTCTGGATCGGCCACAGCCTCTATGCGATCGAGAGTAGTTTCACTTCTCCCCCATCGGCCCTTTACGCCGAAAATTCGATTATGCGAGCCATAAGCACGTGGGAGCAATCACATAGTGCGCTTTCAAATACACTTGTCAGCATATTAGTTAATCGCAAGACCTGGGACCATATAAGCATCCTCGTCTTAGCGATATCCATCCTGGCAGGGGCGCTTGCGATGCGGAAAGCCCCAACCATACGCAATTTCGTGCTTGCATCAGTCGCTTCCCTGGGCGCCTTACTCATCGTCACACCATGGTTCTATTCCTGGTATGTAACCTGGCTAGTCGGTCTCATAGCGGTTTGCCTTCCCTTAAAGGGGAGCCGTACCGGTAGAGCTATGCTGGCCTTTGTCCTGGTATTTTCGGCTTCGGCATTGCTGACCTATCTTTTTAAAGACGGGTACCCGCCATTTGGCATATGGACCGGCCTGGTATTTTTAACTACTATTGCCCCTCCCATAGTCGCCTTTCTCATTGTATACTTTACCTGGAAGTCTCCCTCACGGGCCTCCTACCCAACAAGAGATAGCGCCTATACGGAAAAAGTCAGGGCTTGATATCATAAAGTTGCCGAGTTGGACTGGTGGCTTTATAATTGCCTAGGTGGGACCTTTAGCGATTGTTCAACCGGAGCGAAAGGACTCTCGATGCGCCATTTATTCCTGTTTCGAAACAGAATGCTTTACTGGTCTGGGGAGCCAATGGGCGCACTCATCTCACTTGACCTATTACGTAACGCGCTGGACGTATTGGGCTATCCGGCGGTCGCGCTTTTCATCATGATCGAGAGTTCGGGCATCCCATTCCCGGGCGAAACAATGCTGTTGCTAGCATCTTTTTACGCGGGAGTAGAGCAGCAATTACAGATACCGATTGTCATTGCCTGCGCTGCCCTCGGCGCGATTGTGGGAGATAACATCGGCTATATCATCGGTCGCACGGGAGGCCGCGCCCTGGCCGAACGTTACGGTCGTTATGTCTTCTTGAAGCCGGAACATCTAGATCAGGCCGAAAAGTTCTTTGCGAAACACGGAAATAAAACCGTCTTTTTTGGCCGTTTCGTTTCCGTCTTGCGTGCATGGGCGGCGTTTCTAGCAGGGGTTAACCACATGCGCTGGCGTAGTTTTCTGCTTTATAACGCTGCCGGTGGTATCATCTGGGCCATTGTCTATGGTCTGCTCGGCTTTTATGCTGGCCGCTACTTCAAGGATAACTTTACAGAAGTGGAAAACATAGCTCGCGCACTTGGCTGGGCGGGGGCCGGGGCAATCACACTGGCAATCATCCTGGCAATCGTCATTTATCGCCTACGTAAACGGCGTATTCGTTCTACCCAATCAGTTGAAGAAATCCAGAATGCCCCGCTAGCAGCATTTCCAGAGGAAGCTGCCAGTAGAGCAAATGATCATCCTTAATTGCCTCTTTTGTGCATGCTAAATTGAGTACATGAAAGAAAAGTGAGGGGACTCTACCATGCCAACATTGTTTGATGGACAGCTATTTGAGCGCTATCGTATCCTACGCCACCTAGGAAGCGGCGTTTCAGGAGCATGCTACGAGGCCGAAGATACCATGCTCCTGCGCAAAGTTTCGCTGAAACTGATACATCCATGGGCCACCCTTCCCGATGCCGCCCGTCGCCAGTTTTTCCGTGAAATGCAAGGGCTTAGCACCCTCAATCACCCCTACCTCGCAACGGTGCTAGACTATGGAGAGATCGATAGCAGGCTATACGTCGCCCGCCGCTATCTCACAGGCGGCACTTTGTTAGGCAATGAAGGCCGCCTGTGGTTTCGTCCCCCGCTTGCTATCGCAGATGCCATCCATTATATACATCAACTGGCCCAGGCCCTTCAGTACATCCATAATCTGGGGTATTTGCACGGCTCTGTGACTTTCTCTAACATCCTGGTATTGCGCGGCCCAAATCTTGATAACGAACCAGGCTACGCCCCTTTCTTGCTTGCGGATGCCGGATTGACCAACTTTGTACGTCGCTTTGGCCGGCCCCAGAATCAATTCCTTCCCATTACAGCTGCCCCCGAACAATACGGCAAACGTGTCACTCCCGCCAGTGATCAATTTGCCCTCGCCGTATTACTGTATCTCTGGATCACCGGCAGACCACCCTATTTAGGAACCCCAGAAGAAATTGAGCATTTGAAACTTTCTGAAGCCATCCCGCTGCCGAGCTCCCTCAATCCAAGAGTAACTCTTGAGCAAGACGGCATCCTCCTTCGCGCCCTATCCGTCTACCCTGAAGATCGTTATCCCTCTGTGCTTGCATTCGCAGACTCCCTCTTGACAACGCTAGCGCCCGAACCGCAGGTAGAATCTTCACACGAGCAAGAGCAGGCTCTAGTAGTGGAAGATCACCTTGCGCAGCAGATGCCCCAACCCGAACCAGGGCCTGCCCCTGCACCGCGCCCCGAACCCGATATCCCGCAGCCCATACCGGAACCCAATGTACCTCAACCCTCCCCAAACCCTGTCCCTACACCCCAACCGGATATTCCTGAGACGCCTTCTGAGCCGGACACACCACAGCCAGCGCCTGACCCCATTCCACAACCGGTGCCAGACGTGCCACAACCATTGCCCGAACCCACCGTTCCTCAAACAACGCCCCAAACGCTGCCACAGGCCGGCTACGCTTCTATAAGCGAACTTACGGACTATGCGGAACTATTACCACAAACACAACAAGAACAGGTGATAGCTACTCCACGCCTGATCATCGTCTCGCCATACACAGAACAGCCAGCAGAATATAGAATGCAAAGCGATGAAATCACTCTGGGCCGCGCCGGTTCGAGCGATATCCTGTTGGACCAGGATAACCTTACCTCACGGCACCACGCCCTGCTCAAACGCGTGGATAATACTTACATCATCTACGACAGACGGAGCGCTAATGGAGTGTTTGTAAACGGACAGAAAATTGATGCTGTGACTGGATGCGAACTTGCAGACGGCGACCACATCAGTATCGGAAACTACGAGATCATTTTCCGCCTCTCACCGGTTATGAGCATGGTTTTTGAGTAATCCGAGAATCTGCTGAGCAAGCGCGAATGTGGTCTCAGTAACTGACATCCACTCATAACTCGGGGTGCAGGGGTTTCACCCCTGCCGGGGTGCGGGGTGTCCCCGCTTGCTTCCCCTCCCGTCCTGACGGGCCATAGGCCCGCTGAAAGAATTATGAGTGGATGGCAGTCAGTAACTCTTGACTTTTACCCATAATCTATACTATCCTTATCAATACAACTGTATGATACAAATTTCTGGTAAAGGAAAGTATAGTTGGTTGGACGGCATACCGGTAAGGGAAAATGCAGCGGAAAAGAGCGGTTGATATACGCGGCCCAAGTACTGACGCAAGAGCACCCTTTTGATGATATCACGATTGATGACGTTATCAAAACCGCTGAACTCTCGCGTCCTGCTTTCTATTACCACTTTGCAGGGGGAAAAGAAGAGCTGCGCGCTGAATTGATACATCGTGGCATACTTCACGAGAAACAGGCGCAGGATACGCAGCAATCCATACTCGAGGCTGCTCTGCGCGTTTTCGCGCGTGCCGGAATTTCAGCGGCCACCCTGGAAGATATTGCCGCTGAAGCAGGTGTCACACGCGGCGCGCTCTTATGGCATTTTCACAGTAAAGATGAGTTACTCTCAGCCATCATTAAGCGCTATGGACCTCATTCTGTAGTACGCCCGGTCATCGAGTCGATTGAACACAACTTGAGAGATGGAATTCCGCTTGACGACGAGGCCGTGGTGCGGAAACTTGTTGCTGCCTTCTACGACGGCTTCACTGAGATGGGAGATTATGCGCGCCTAGCTATTCTACTTGTTCATACACATCCGGAGGCGGCCTGCATTCTCGCCGAGAAAATCGTCAAGGGGCGCAAAAGCATTATTGAGTATGTGAAAACACGCCAGGAAGAGGGCTCTTTCTCTCAGGATATTGACCCCGCATTTTTCGTACAGGTAATATCCTTAACCTGCGCTATGCGTGTGGTGGGACAGGGACTCAGCGATCTTCTCCCTCTGGCACACCTCTCTCGCGAGGAAATTATCGATCAATTTGTCGCTTTACTTCTATACGGCATCGTTCGCCGCGATCAACCGCGTAAAGACGAAGCCTGGAAAGGAGTTTAACCGCATGCAAGTCATGCAAGTCAATATCCAGGCGGCACGACGCGGCAGAGGACTTGACTACAAGTGGATACTGGCAATGGTTGTCATTCTAGGAGTGTTTATGAGCATCCTGGATCAGACTATCGTCAATATTGCCATACCACGCCTGCAAACAGCTTTCGGGGCCGATATCCACAGTGTCCAATGGGTGCTTACCGCCTATATCCTTGCCCAGGGCGTCGCCACACCGGCGGCGGCTTTCTTCTCAGACAGGCTGGGAATCAAGCGCTTCTACATCCTATCGCTGGTTGCATTTACCACCGGTTCGGCGTTGTGTGGTCTTGCCTGGAGTCTGCCGGTCCTGATCACATTCCGTATTTTGCAAGGGCTTGGAGGGGCCGCGCTGTTTCCTCTCTCCATCACATTGCTCTTCCGCGAGTTTCCACCGCAGGAACGAGGCATGGCAATGGGATTCTTCGGCGTCCCCGCGCTGTTGGCCCCGGCAATTGGTCCGACACTTGGCGGCTACCTTGTCACCTACGCGGGTTGGCAGTTGATTTTCTATATCAATGTGCCTGTCGGCATTGTGGCCATCCTCCTTTCCATCCTCTTCATACGCCCGGCACGTCCTGAGGGAAATACACGCTTCGACCCGCTCGGCTTCGTCTCTGCCGCTAGCGGACTGGCGCTGGTTCTCTACGCGCTTTCATCTGCCAGCACGGATGGATGGGGGTCTGGAACCGTTCTGGGTT
The DNA here is from genome assembly GCA_035294305.1 of Ktedonobacteraceae bacterium. Lineage (GTDB taxonomy): Bacteria > Chloroflexota > Ktedonobacteria > Ktedonobacterales > Ktedonobacteraceae > DASRBN01. The sequence goes on from DATGLD010000033.1 coordinate 53,822, forward strand.
GCCTTGCGGCAGGATTGTTCTTTATCGCGGTATTCATCGCTACGGAACTGATCCTGGCAAGTCGCGGTGGCCAACCGCTACTCGATCTGCGTCTCTTCGCGAACGGGCCATTCCGCGCAGGCATGATCGCAAACGTCTTCGTCATTTTCAGCCTCTTTAGCGCGCTATTCCTGTTCCCGATTTACCTGCAAGACCTGCGCCAGCTAAGCGCATTCCAGGCCGGCCTGATTTTACTACCCCAGGCGCTGGCCTCCATGGCAACGACAATTATCGGTGGGCGCCTGGTAGACAAAATCGGCGTGCGAGCTGTTATGATCCCTGGCCTGGTCATCCTGGCTTTTGCTACCTGGCAACTTGCACAATTAACCCTGTATTCACCCTATACATGGTTGCAATCAATGTTGATCTTGCGCGGCATGGCGCTCGGACTCACCATCCAGCCTCTAACGGTTGCCTCCCTCTCTGAAATCAGCCCGCGCCAACTAGGCCAGGCTTCCGCTATCAGCACTGTGAATCGTGCCGTGGCGAGCTCGCTTGGCATCGCTATACTGGCCACACTGGTGCAAACGCAAAGCATATTACATTTCGGCCATCTTGCCGAGCAGGTAACGCCCAGTTCGCGCCTCGGTCAGCTCGTCCCGTTTATTCAGAACTACTTTATCCTGCATGGCGCTGATCCAACACTGGCCCATCAAACAGCAATCCAACTGATTGCCCGGTTTGTGAAAGGACAGGCTTTTGTTCTGGCTATACAAGATGCGTTAAGGCTCACCCTGGTTTTCATCGTCGTAGCTATCATTGCCACGCTGTTCGTCAGGTCCAGGCCCAGGCCACAAGGCGGGCCTGCTCCCGCACGAGCTGTCGAGGTTCCCACGCAAACGGAAGATACCGCGCTTGCGGAGGCAGTACTGGCCGGATAATGCCCGATAAAATATTCAGCGCTTGTGAGGTAATACGCCAGGACGCCTCAACAGCATTTTTTAGTTTATTACAAGGGAGATGATTCTATGCGTCGTTTAATTCTTGTTCCACTGCTTATTTTCATCGCACTGCTCGCCATTGGCGGAGTGATTGTTTACGCCGTCTGGAACAACTATACCTACTACAGCACCGATGATGCACAGGTCACCGGGCCAATTGTGAATGTGAGCGCGCCGGCGGCCGGTATCCTCACCAGTCTTTCAATTAAGCAGGGTGATACAGTTACTTCCGGCGAGATAATTGGTACGGTCACCCTGGCATCCGGCACAAATAGCGCTGGCGGGGCTCCAGCTACTATCAATATTACCAGCCCTATGAATGGCACGGTTTTACAAGTTCCGGCGGTACAGAATCAAACCGTTGCGCCCGGCCTGACGATCGCGGAGGTGACCAACCTCAGCGCCATAAACGTGACCGCTTATGTCGATGAGAATTCCATCAGTAATGTCAGCGCTGGCCAGGCAGTCGATATTACCATTGATGCCTATAGTGGGACGACTCTGAGCGGCCACGTGCAGCAAATTGTCCAGGCAGCCGCCGGCGAATTTTCCCTTCTGCCCAATGAGGACCCGACCAGCGGAAATTTTACCAAAGTGGGGCAGCGCATCCCGGTAATCATTACGCTCGACAATACTGGCGGCAAGGATCTTCTTCCAGGCATGAGCGCCGAGGTTACCATTCACCTTCACTAGCAAATCCAGCAAATGACGCTACAGGTATATACCGTTCCTGATACACAAAGGAGGCTTTCATGAATTTATTGATTATGGGCGGCTTGATCGTCATAGCGGCGGCAGCCATTCTCGGCGCTGTACTCCTCTCGATTAGCGAGCAGCGTGCCGAGAAAGCGCATGCCAACGCAGAAGCCGCAGTCGCAACCAATACGCGTTCGCCGGCAAGCAGCGCAGCACATCAAGGCGTGCCAACTAGCAGGACCGCTCCCATAAAACACTCCATACCGGTTCCCACAGAGCGTGCCTATGCTACGGCAGGAGACGACCAACAACTATCCACACTTAACGGTCAGTTCCACGAACTTGCCTCTGAGTTGCGTACCCTTTACCAGCATGCCTGGGAACTTGAGCAGCACTTACGTGTACTTACTGAGGCTGTTGATCGCATCGAACAATCACAAGCTGCGCATTTCAGCATCGCTGAAGAAGCGCGCGTTCATTCCCCTGGAGATGGTTCGCAGCTATAGACTGCTTTTCCATCTTTGGAGGCCTCAATCATACTAACCAACTAGAAAAGAGGAAACACCTTTAAAAAAACCAGGAGCAGCCGCATAGCACCGTGCGCATTATAAGATTCTGACTTTATGCGGCTGCCCCTCAAAGAGACTACCCAGGATTGACAGAGTGATATCCCTGCGCGACAGATTCCTGCTCGTTCCCATCCTCAAGTTGAGCGCTGCTTGCCTGGCGCAAGAGGCCGACTACCGCACCGAGTATAAGCAAGTTGCGCACAGAAACCAGTGGATAGAAAATCGGCAGTAAGGGAACTGCTGAAAGATTATGAACATAAAAGTAGATGCCGGGGTAAATTAACATAGTCAGCAGGCAAACACTCTCCCAATAGAAGAATCTCTTGTAGCTGCTCTGATAGACAATAGCGGCAAAAGGAGCTAACCAGATGAGATATTGCGGGCTGAAGACTTTGCCGGTAATGATGATGATGAGTAAGGTCAGAAAGACTGATTGAGCAAGTGATAGTTTACCACGCCACTGTAAATAAAAAGTAGCCCCTAATCCGATGACAAGGCCAAGCATGCACAAAGCAGAGACGAGAGGAGAGAGCGGACTGAGTACATTGAGAGACCCATAAGAGTCGATATAGGTCTTGGGAACGTGGAAGAAGCTAGCCATCCATAACAGGCAAGCCGAGAAAGACTCGATCTGGTCCGGGCGCAAAGCAAAATAACTAAGAGGCGCAAGCGTATCCTGTACACTAAAGAGAAGTGAGACGACCTCGATGCCCAGGCAGATACCGGTAAAGATAGCCAAACCCTCAAGACGACGCCAGGAGTACCAGCGCTCCATGCTTCGCTTTTGCTGAGCAACGAAGAAAGGCAAAATTAACACTGCCGGATAAATCTTGAAGAGGGTGCCAAGCGCAAGCAGAACAAAAGCCCACTTCCACTTTGAGCCTTGCGCACAGATCCAGGCAACAAAGGTACACAAAGCAGGAATGAGATCAAATCGACCCCCGACGGTCACTAAACCTGCTGTTGTCAGGAAGAGGCCAAAGGCGATGGCAGTCCTCCTCGATACAAAACGCTTCACCACAAAGTAAAAACCAATAGCCAGCAGGATCATCCATAAGGCAAAGATGATCTGATACCACTGCAATGGCCCAATCAGGCCCGCCAGGAAAGGCAAGAGACTGAGAAACGGGTACTCGTATGGCAGCGTATGCCATGGCTGGGTCTGAGATTGGGAAGAGACGAAATTGATCATCCAGGCAGGTAAGTGCCATGACTTCAGGTCCTGTAGAATTGCAGCCTGCGTAAGAATAGTGCTTTCGGTTGAACTCATAAATATACATTGCGAAGGTGGGAGCTCTTCTAAGGCAGAAACGCCTTGCGTGAAAGAGATTGCATAACACTGGTAACGGGCGGCATCGGTCAGCGTGCCATATAGCGTGATGATCCACCATATACCGCCTAACAGGACAAACGACATGAAAAGGAGCATCAGTATATCGAATGCATACCTGTTCTTCTGCAGCTTTGCAAGCAAAAGGGGCTTTGTCGAGGAATGCTGTTTTTGCTCCTGATAATTCATTAGTTTGTCTCAACCATCTCTTTCAGCGTATCCCCTTACAAGCAGGGGGCTTTCTCGAATACTCCTCTGCATCCATTGAGCAGGATAGAAGTACTTATCAGTACTTCATTGGCCAAAGCTATACCGCCTCGAACTCGATGGGGGAACAGATAACTCTGATTCGAATACTGCTGACCTGTATTATATATAACCTCAACAGATGTAGCAAGAGGGGCGAGTGAATAAGTATCTAAAGCTCATCAATTACGAAACGCGACGGCTCTCACAGTGCCGGCCTGTTCCGTTCGCGGAAAACGATCTGAGAATGGAGATTATTTATTGTACATCACGTCTGAATGGCGTCCAATTTTATGCGACTTTGCCAGTATTTCATGGCTATAGGAAGACTACCTGTCCACCAGCGAGCGCGTCAACGCGACAACTGTCACGAACTTGCGATAGAGATCAAGTAGATTGTCGCTGCTCAAAATCACCGTGCGTGGCCCTACTAGCTCAACGCCCCGTATCCAGGAGGCCATCTCGGCCATATCCGCCACCAGAAAGGTAATTTCCAAGGGAACCGGCAAGTTGAACTCCGGCGGGCGCATCTTTTCGATATTGCTTACCGCCCGGAACGCTCCCTCTCGCAACATTTCACGGGCAACCGTAGGATGGATATGAGCGGCGGCAAATCGCCCAAGCGATTGCTTTACGACCACTTTCTCCGCGCTGGGTGCGATGCTCTCTGCCTCCTTTGTTGTTACAGCATCCCCGCTCACAAAGATAATTGGCACGCCATAATGGGCCGCCACGAGTGCATTAATGCCCGATTCCCCCACGATTTCGCCATTGATACGCACTTCCCAGATAGCGCGCGGGTTATACGTATGCGATAGCACCGCGTGTTCTGCTCCAATCGAGCCGTGATAGCTCACGAAGCATACACCATCGAAGCTGGCATCCAGCCCCTGCATCATATAGAGTGGCTTGTGCTTGCCGGTAATCAATGTAGCCTGTCCAAGTAAGTCCTGCGGATGAAGGTTGCGCATATCATGATGTGAGTCATTGACGACGAACTCATTCGCGCCTGCATCTAAAACGTTTGGTGTGAAATAGAAAGGACTTGAAAGAAGGGTATCCTGTATCCTACAGTGAGCTTGTCTAACCAATCCACAAGGAAAAGGAGCTCGCTGATGGACCAAGATACCTTTCTGACTACACTGTACGTGATGATCGATGATTTTTGCCAGTCGCACGGCTTTGCGGAGAAACACCGCCCTGGACCAGCCGCCTCGCTGTCGTGTAGCGAGGTCGTGACGCTGGCGGTGTTTGGCCAATGGGCGCGCTTTGCCAGTGAACGCGCCTTCTACCGCTATGCAGTGGGCCACTTGCGAACGGCGTTTCCCTCCCTGCCCCAGCGCGAGCAATTCAATCGCCTGCAGCGGGGCTATCGTGATGTCATCGTGGCCTTCAGCTTGTTCCTGGTCGAGCAGATGCAGGCGCCATGCTGCTTGTACGAGGCGCTGGACAGCTCGGGCATCCCCACCCGCGATGCCAAACGGCGTGGCACCGGCTGGTTGGCCGGACAAGCCGACATCGGCTGGAGCAACCGCATTGGCTGGTATGAGGGCTTGCATCTGCTCACCTCGATTACGCCGACGGGCGTGATTACTGGCTTTGGTTTTGCCCCAGCCAGTTGCAACGACCACACCCTGGCCGAGACCTTTTTCGCTGCGCGTCAGCATCCCTCGCCGCGCTTGCCTAGTGTCGGTGCGCCAGCCCAGGGCGTCTATGTCGCCGACAAAGGCTTTGCCGGCGACTACCTGCATCGTGACTGGCAAGCACACTATGGCGCAGAAGTGGTCAGCCCTCCCCACCAGAGAAGCAAGGTGCGCTGGTCCAAAGACTGGCGGCGCTGGCTGGCCGGGCTGCGCCAAATCATTGAGACCATCTATGACAAATTGCTCAATGCCTTTCGGCTGGCGCGGGAGCGGCCTCATGCTCTGGACGGCTTTCAAGCCCGTCTGGCAGCCAAAGTGGCCTTGCATAACTTTTGTATCTGGCTCAACCTGCGGCTTGGGCGCGATCCGTTGGCCTTTGCCGATTTGCTCGACTGGTAAAGTCGTCATCTCAATTCACACCAAACGTTAAAGCTCCCTGGATGACAGCATTGACCTCGCTGGTGAGCAAATGGCGGCCCTGCTCGTATTCAGGATTGCCCTCGATGATCTGCTCCCACGCGACGATCCCGCTAGTTCCTTCAAAGTCAGTGGAAAGGAATAATTTCATGGATGCTATGCTCCTTCTATACTGCTACGTTCGCGATGGCCTTTCGCAACTCCTGCGCTTTCTGCACAGGATTGGAATCGTTCGTCCACAGACCCCAGATCGCCTCGGACGACGCCCCGTACTTCAATTTGCCGGGCGCGCGCCCGATAGCGAGGATTTCGACATGCAAGTGAAAGCGCTCATTAGCTAATTGATGTATTCCCAGCAAATAGGGCATGGGAGCCATTGCACCATCGCACAATGCATTATAACCGCGCACAACCGTCAGTAATATGGCTCCCAGGTCGTGCAGTTCGTTATCTGACATTAGTGAAAGATTCGGCACGTGACGGCGCGGGTAAAGATGCGTCTCATATGGATATCGCACGTAGGGTGGTAAAAAAACCTGCCAGGTAGCGTTAGCGGCTACCTGATAATCGCTGTTCGTCATTTCCTCTCGCACGCGGCAAAATCGGCACCCCTTGCCTTCGCTATCATCTTTCAGAACCGTCTCTAACTCTCGTTCCAATAGCGGAGGGATCACCGAGACGCCGAATGCCTGGCCATGCGGATGGTGTTGTGTTTGCCCAATCGCTTCGCCACTGTTCTCGAAGATCATCACGCTCAGATAGCGCGAGGCGAGGTCGCGGTAAAGGTCACGCCACAAAAGTGTGACGGCGTATACCTCATCTACGGTCAATTGGGTAAAGGTGCGGTTATGATCCCGGTTATAAATCACGACATAGGCTTCTCCAATTGGAGGTACCAATGGGGGGAAATCATTGGGATGCAGCCATACCTGCGTTTCCGGCCCTACTTTGCCATTGACGATATCCGCGCAGAAAGGGCAGGCAGCAGTTCCTTCTCGCCTGTTCATGCGATGCGGAGCATTGACAAGATATTGACGAAGAATAGGATTCCAGACTAACGTTGTCGTCGATTCCATGTTATCCTCATGACAGTTCATGCCCATTTTACGGATGATGGTGCCTGGCCTGACTTCCCATCAAAACACAGCGTCCCTGGCGCGCGTAAGAGGCGAGCAGTTTTCCTTTATTGGCAACCGCGCCATCCTCTCCGCCGGCAAAAAGCCATTCATCCCAGGCCGACTTCTCGATAAAAAGCGCCCAGGCTACGGGGGAAAGCAGGTTCCGCGCTGCGCGCATAATCTCCACGGCATCATCAATCCCCGGCTCCAGTTCCTTAACAGGCTTGAGTCCGGCGGAAGCCAGCGCTTCGAAGGTGCAAATCGAGCGAACCTCTCCCTCTACCACCTCACATACAATGCCTAATGCCAGCTCCTCGTGTTCTGCTCCTCCATCTTCCATGAGTACAGTCTTCCATACTCCCACAACCAGGCTACACGGCGATGGCAGATTTTTGAGGAAAGAGTTTATCTGGAGCTTATCCCATCCATGCCACGAGTACGCACTAGCAGACTGATCCAGCTGTAAAGCGGCATTCAATAATGGACGCGCCGCCTGCCAGAGACAAGAATCGGCATCAAGCACTACTAATTCATTTGCTAACACATTTACTCCACAAAATCACGGAAGACCTACCCCGGATGCGAGCAATCGGGTCCCTACACCCCACCCTTTTCAAAAGATGGGAACGTTATCTCCACTCAGTATACTACAGGCACTCATTGCATGCTATAATTGCATATAGAATGACCCAGGCCCAACATAGCAACGGTTCATGAACGCAAATTGAGGACATTTCTCATGGATGCCGGCACTTTCAATCCTGACGTATTCTCACCCTATCTTTTCGGATTTGGCATCGCCGGCATTGTGGCTCTTTTAGCAGCGACCGGCCTGGTTCTGTGGTATTTTCGCGGAAGCCACATACAAAGTTTTAACTGGCGCTTGCGCAGCTGGCGTTTAAAGCAACTCTCCGCGGTTGCCTGCCTCTTCTTTCTGGCAATGGCGGCTAGCTACTGGGTTATTCAGGAACCATGGGGCTGGTTTTACTTGATCTTAGCTTTTAAAACAGGCAGCTGGTGGCTGCGCATCGTAGTTAGTCGAGGACTATAGCCAGTTTGACCGTTCTTTCCCATCTAAGAAACCCCACCGGCCGGCATTTGCGCAAATGCCGGCCGGTGGGGTTTCTATTGCGCCACTCACGGCTCCATCATTCATGTTTGCAAGCATTGCTGGCAGAGTACGCTTCTATCAGGATTCGCCTTATCCAATATAACCGGTTGCTGTTATCACATCGTCCTCATAATACGACCCAGATAGTCCAGCGCGAGAAATGAGTCTATCGCCCGCAACTATTGAAGTTACCGGGACATTGCCTGTATCTATGCCAGTCTGTCCCGCGACCTGTGTATTGTTCAGGAAAAGCGCGTATGACCCATTAGCGGGATCGTTCGTCTGGTCTATTTCAATCTTATTCCATGTCCCAGTAGTCAGGATCCCTGTTGTCCCTACAATATATTTCTTTCCAAGGCTGTCGAAGCGAATGATTTGCAGGTGTTGTTTTGGGGTTAACCAGAGTTCGATCGAGCCATTCTGCGGCTGACTACTATTATTGACAGTGAATAAGGAGATAGCCTGTTTACCCTGTACCAGGTTAGGATCAAGGTAAACCCAGAACTGGGCCGCATGCGTGAAGTACCCTGCTCCTGAATAATCCTTCTCCGCCCAGGCATGCCCGCGCGCCACATTACCAAGCGTAATCTGCAGCGAATTGGGAGCGCTGTGAGATTGTGCGCTGGAAACCGCTACACCAAAACCAGCGCCTTTTATACTGACCTTCGTCCATTGGTTCGCTCCTGGTCCGGTTGGCAAGGGACCTAGAGGATAGCTATCGAAGTTGTCCTGGAAGATAACGGTTGGCGGTGGCGGGGTCGTGGTCGAAGTAACGACATCATCTTCATAATACAGGCCACTCAAGCTTGCATTAGAGCTGAGTTTATCACCGGCGAAAATAGTCGTCAATAATGTATTTCCGGTGTCGATTCCTGTTTCTCCCAGAACCTGCGTTCCATCAACCAGAAGCGAGTAAGAACCGCTCTGCGGATCGTTCATCTGATTTAGCTCGATGGCATGCCATTGACCGAAGGAAAGACCAGCTTTCGCCCCTGTGGCATGCTTGATACCCTGGCTATCATAACGCACGACCTGAAGATGACCATTCGAAGTCAACCATATAGCGGCAGAGCCATCCTGCGGCTGGGAGGCATTCTCTACCGTAAATAAAGCGATTGACTGGTTCCCAAGGCTAAGGCTTGGGTCGAGATAAAGATTGAAGTCTACCGTATGTTGGACATAGCCAGGACCGGTATAGTCCTTCTCGGCCCATGCATAGCCGTTCTTTTGACTACCCAAAGTTATCTGTAATGAATTTGGAGCGCTGTCGAATTGGGTATTAGAAACAGCCACGTTGAAACCGGTGCCTTTTATGCCTACACTCGACCACTGGTCTGCGCCTGGACCCGTTGGTAAAGGGCCTGGCTGGTAACTGTCAAAATTATCTTGAAAGATAACCTGGCCGCCTCCCGATGCATGTGCCTTGCCAGGCATTCGCTGCACCACGACGAAAGTCGCTACAATACCTCCACATAGCACCAGAAACATGCAGAGGCCGGCAATCTTCATTTTCTGCTTCATGCGATTTCCTTTTCAAATACTGTTCTTTCCGATAATTCGTGAGGAAACGCCTGGTTCCCATTTATCAACATAGCACTCATCGATATACATATGCAATAATGATGAGGTTGAGAAGTGGTTAAGGATTTTTTGCCTCCATAGCTTCTAGATCGAAAAAGAAACTTATCCAGAGGCTCATCCAGGCAAGCAAGCATTAAAATGAGCTAAACAGTAAAGATATTAGCATTACGCTTCCTTTGCATTGACTTAACCTTTTTTTAACAGAGCAGGCCTATGTTCATTTTATAGACAAAGACCGGCATTTATGATAGTGTGTACAGTGACAATGGCAGCCAGTCACCCCTCTGCCTGCTGAAAAACAGCGGCGTTTTCTGTACTGGCGCGATCAAAAGGAGCTTAACAGTGAGAGCACGCCCGGATATTGTGCTACTCGTACTCGACACTCAGCGTATCGACCGTCTTTCATGCTACGGGAATCGGCTCGAAACTTCGCCACATATCGACAAGTTTGCTGCCGATTCTACGCTGTTTCACCATGCCGTCTCAACTGCCCAGTGGACCGTTCCCTCTCACGCCTCGATGTTCACGGGCGTTTATCCTTCCAGCCACACTATGTTCCATGCCTCGTCGGTACTGCCCGCGTCAATGACCACGCTGGCAGAACGGCTTAGCAACAATCACTACTTCACTGCCGCGTATTGCAATAATCCTTTGCTTGGTGTCGTTAATAACGGCCTGCGCAGAGGGTTCAACAGCTTTTTGAATTATTCCGGCTGGATGACTTCCCGCCCCAATCAGATCGGGGGGCAGCAACACCTGTTTGACCGCTATCGCAAACATTTCAAGCGTTTCCTGGCCAACGCGATCACCGGCATCCAGGATGTCTTCGCGCGCTCAGATACGTTGCTGGATTTCTCGTTCTCCCCTTTGATGGTTCCGCTCTGGCAAACCGCTCTCAGTTTTAAGGGCAATACCGCCAGGGCACTTAACGATGCCGCACGATTGCTGATCAAGCGCGAGGGCATTCCAGAAGACCAACCGATCTTCAGCTTCATCAATCTGATGGGCACGCATATGCCCTACCATCCGCCCCGTCGCTTCGTCGCGCGTTTCGCACCCCATGTCTTAGAGGATACATCGGCGCAGCATTATTTGCGCCGCTTCAATAGCGATGTCTTCGGCTGGCTGGCGCCGCTGGCGGGCGCGATGGATGCCAAAGAGAAGGCGACGCTGGATGGCATGTACAACGCGGAGGTCGCTAACCAGGATGAGCAAGTGGGCGAATTCCTCGATAAACTGCGGGCGAGCGGCAGGCTGGACCGCACATTTTTCGTTGTGTGCGCGGATCACGGTGAGCACCTTGGCGAGAAAGAACTGATGGGCCACAGTATCTCGCTTTACAACGAACTCGTGCATGTCCCCCTGTTCATTCGCGACCCGAATGGCGATTTTCCTCGCGGCACCACTGTCGAAGAAACTACCTCGACAAGGCGCATTTTTCATACTATACTTACGATGGCAGGAATCGCAACCGAAGCTGAGCAGAGATTGACCCTGGCACGAAAAAATGAACAAAACCATCTTATCGATACCATCGTTTATTCAGAGGGAGTAACGCCTCAGAACGCGCTGAGCCTGCTGGAGCGGCGGCGGCCAGACCTGGTGCGCAAGGCCCATCTGAACAATCCACGCCGGACTGTGTGGAGCGAACGCTATAAGCTTATTCAGACTGGGGAAGACGAGGTAGAACTCTACGACTTCTTCGACGATCCCAACGAGACCTTGAATTTGCGCGATATCCTTCCTGAACAGGTCGAAACAATGCAAGAACGGTTAAAGGCCTTTATGCAGCATGCCGGTGTTGGGAATTCCAACACCGGGCTTGATCCCTATAATGATCCACAGGTATATCATCGCTTGCGTAACCTGGGTTACCTTGAATAGGAGCATGAACACATTATGTATCCACCTGTTAGTCCAATTTTGATACAATTGGGGCCGCTGGCGATACACTGGTACGGTTTGACAATGACGCTCGCCATCTTTACCGGCACCATGGTCGCCAGTAGCTACGTAGGACGCAAGGGGCAGGACCCGAATAACATCTGGGAAATGCTGCTCTGGGTACTTATTCCCGCGCTTGTCGGCGCCCGCCTCTATTTCGTCTTCATTCAGACCCCACCGGGACCTGATGGTGTGGGCCAGTATCTGGCCAACCCTATCAAAATCATTGAGATATGGGATGGTGGCATTCATATCTACGGAGCTATTGTCCTGGGCGGTATCGCCGGACTTTTGTTCCTGCGCATACGTAAATTGCCGGTCCTCATCTACCTGGATGGTATTGGTCTGGGCTTATTGATTGGACAGGCGATTGGCCGCATTGGAAACTTCATCAACCAGGAACTGTACGGCCCGCCTACCACGCTCCCCTGGGGCTTGCGCATCGATCCCGCCCACCGTGTTCCGCCCTACAATAACCTGACACTGTATCCGGAGAGCGTGCGCTTCCAACCACTCTTTCTCTATGAGCTCATCTGGGACGCACTCGGTTTCGCCGTCCTATACTTCATCTCGCGCCGCTTCAAGACGCGCCTGCGCAATGGCGACCTTTTCTTGATGTACCTGATCTGGTTCCCAACCGGGCGTTTCTTTATCGAATTCATGCGTTCGGATTCATGGTTTTTCCCCGGCACGCATATCGATCTCGTACATATCCTGTCCGCCCTTACCGTCATCACTAGCGCCTCCATCCTGATCCTGCGCCATCGCCGCCAGCCTGCTGGCGAGGCCGGGCAACTCGAAGTCGCTAAGGAAACAGAAGATTCAGAGGCAGGAACAACCGGGGAGGCCGGCGCCACTAGCAACGGGATAGCGGTTAACAGTTCGCAGGCCGAAGATCAGCGTACTACAAATAGTGAAATCGGGGTCGATAGTACAGGGGCAAATACTCTTGGCATTGAAAAAGGATAGCATGTTCGATGCCAAAGTCCCCTCGACTCATCATCATTGGTCTCGACTGCGCGGAGCCATCGCTGCTCTTCGAGCAATGGCGTAACGATTTACCAAATCTTGCCAGGTTGATGCAAAAGGGCAGCTATGGCCTGCTAGAAAGCAGCATACCCGCGATTACTGTGCCTGCCTGGAGCTGCATGATGAGCGGGCGCGACCCGGGAGAGCTCGGCATTTATGGCTTTCGCAACCGTGCCGACCGCTCCTACCAGCACATGACTATCTCCGACGGGAGGGCCGTGCGCGTACAGCGGCTCTGGGACATCGTGAGCGAAGCAGGTTGGAAAGTCGCCGTTCTCAGCGTACCGGGTACCTACCCCCCACGTCCGGTCAATGGGGCGCTTGTCTCCTGCTTTCTCACCCCCTCGACTCGTGTCGCCTACACCTGGCCACCGCACCTGGCAGACCAGATCGCCATGTGGGTCGATGACTACCTGCTCGATGTGCCCAATTTTCGTTCGGAAGACAAAGCCCGCATCCTCAAAGACATCTACACCCTCTGCGATCAACGCTTCACGGTAGCGTCGCGCCTGCTCACTGAGTACGAGCCAGATTTGTTCATGATGGTAGAGATGGGAGTCGATCGCATTCATCATGCATTCTGGAAGCATATGGACCCGCGCCATCCAGGATACATCTCCAATTCTCCTTTCAGCGAGGCCATCCACGAATACTACCGCCACGTGGATAAACGCATTGGCGAATTACTCAGCTACTGCGGAGAAGAGACCACGGTGCTGGTCGTTTCAGATCATGGTGCACGCCCACTAATGGGTGGCATTTGCATTAACGAGTGGCTCCAGATGGCCGGCTATCTCACTTTGCGCGAGCAGCCATCTGGCCTCGTTTCCCTGGAAGAGGCAGCCATAGATTGGAAGCGCACGAAGGCTTGGGGCGCGGGAGGCTACTACGCTCGTGTCTTCATGAATGTGCGAGGCCGCGAACCCGAGGGCATCATCCCCTTGCCCGCTTATGAACGCGAGCGAGCAGTCCTGGCCGAGCAGCTCCGCGCCATACCCGGTCCCGATGGCCGGCCATTAGGCAACCGCGTCTTTATTCCACAGCAAATCTATCAAAACGTACGTGGAGTCGCACCTGACCTGATCGTCTATTTTGACGACCTGGCATGGCGCTCGGTAGGAACGGTGGGCGGCAGCGAACTGTACACGATGGAAAATGACACGGGACCCGATGATGCAAACCACGCCCAATACGGCCTCATGATCTACTACGACCCGCAGCGCCCCGGCAATGGTCAGCATATTGAGAACTCCCAGATATATGACATCTTGCCGACTCTCTTGAGCCGCTACGGTATTGTGGCTCCCAAGGGGCTGCGCGGCAAGGTGTTGCAGAAAATCTAGCTCCTAAATAAGCCTTTTTATTCTTGCACTGGTTAAAACCATCGTAATGCGCTATAATAAATCGCAAGCTCTATTTTATTGAGGGAATTATAAAAGTGCTCGCTCAAGAGCAGAAAAACGAATGTAAGGAAGGTGCCTAAACGTGCCGTGGTGCAAGTTTTTTATACCAAAGATTGCCTCGCCTAACATCAAGCCGGATGATCCTGAATTGAATGAACACGTGATGTATGCTAAATGCATCAAGGGACACGTGCTGCGGGATGCAGATGATTGGATCCTCTGCGAAAACCTACCGGCCCCTGATTCCAGATGCTGGCAAGAAGGCGGCGATACCCTGTTTTCTTTAATGGCTCGCAAGCGTGGGCCCGCAAAGGCTGTTGCCGAAGATACTCTGGCCGAGCCGGAGGGCGCAACGCCTCAGCGTACTACATCTTAATTATTCATGGGTAAGCGGTCTTCATCATCTTATTTCCTTTCGCGGCCCGCGTCCGATCTTCTGGCGCGGGTTCATCTCTCTCTTTTGACATGGTACAGGATGGAAAGCAGGAATTTACCCTGGCGTTCAACCGATGATCCTTATGCCATTCTGGTGTCCGAAATCATGCTCCAGCAGACACAGGTCGATCGCGTTCTGCCCAAATATCACCAGTTCCTGGCCGCCTTCCCGACTCTTGCTGACCTTGCCGCAGCTCCCAGCGCAGCTGTCATTTCAGCCTGGGCGCCGCTAGGTTACAACATGCGAGCAGTACGCCTGCAATCCATTGCCCGCCAGGTCATTGCCGAATACGGCGGACGCATTCCCGATACCATCGATGATCTCCTGAAACTGAAAGGCATTGGCCGCTATACCGCCGGGGCAATAGCCTGTTTTGCCTATCACAAACAGGTGGCCACTGTGGATACGAACATCTACCGCGTGCTGCATCGCATCTTTTTAGGCTTGGAATATCCAGAAGCAAAACTCAATAACGATCAGGTGCTGGCGCTGGCAGAGCAGGTCTTACCGGATGGCGAAGCCTATGACTGGAACCAGGCGCTGATGGACCTGGGCGCAACCACCTGCACCAGCACTAACCCGCAATGCGCGCGCTGCCCTGTCCAGGAAAACTGCCGTGCCTATGCTGAAATGGGCCAACAGAGCCTTTTCCCATCTGGCGCCGTACTCCGTCAGATGCGTAAGGTTGCAGAGAAGAAAGCAAGCTATCAAACGCAGCCATTTACCAGCACGAACCGTTATTTTCGCGGGCGCATCGTCGATCAACTGCGGTCCCTACCGACCAACGACCGCATTTCCTTGACCGCGCTCGGCCCGCAAATCAAACCCGAATTCTGCCCTGAAGACCTTCCCTGGCTGCAAAAATTGATCGATGGACTGGTAAAAGATGGATTGGTCGATTGCACGAACGAGGGCGTCAGGCTACCCGCTGGATAACCCTTTTGCTTCGTGCTACAGTATTAACAGGGACTTTTGGACTTTGAAACGGTCTCATTTGGTACTCTCAGCCATATTATGTATACTGAGGCTGTTATCCGTAGCGCAATAACAACGAGCTTATTTCATCTATTTCATGGAGGAACATTCAGTTGCAACTCAAAAGCCTTGATGACATCACCAGAACCTATCGCCATATTTTCCTCTCGCCGCACTTCGACGACGTTGTTTTTTCCTGCGGTGGCACGTTGGGAGTGCAGGTCAGTGTAGGACTCCGCCCACTGGTCATTACTGTGTTTGCCGGTATCCCCGATAATTCAATCACGCTAAGCCCTCTGGCCGAGCAGGTCTTAAGAGGAATGGGATTCCGCCCTCAGGATGTACAAAACGCCGTGCTTGCCCGGCGACAAGAAGATGCCAGGGCGCTTGACTACCTGCATAGCGATTATCTCTGGCTGGATTATCCCGACGCGATTTTTCGCGGCAGTCCGTCGTTCTATACTCAGGAAAGCCAGTTGATCGGTGGCGAAGTTCACCCATCCGATTTCTACATCGATCGGCAACTGGCCGAACACCTGGTCGCTCTCTATGATCGCCTGCCCGACGCTGTCTGGTACGCGCCTCTCGGCGTGGGCCGGCACGTGGATCACCAGATCGTCGCTTCTGCGGTCGATCGCCTCATTCAGCTTGGAGCAAACGTCAAACTCTATGAGGATTTTCCGTATGTGTTACAAAAAGGGGCTTTGGAAGCGCGTCTGAAGGAATTCGGCAATACCCTGGAGCCTGCGCTGGTCGAGATGTCGGAAATGCTGCCCGTGCGCCTGGAAGCGGCGGAAATGTATGCGTCCCAAATCGCTTCGAATTTCGGGGATAAAACGTCTATGTTTGAGGCGATGGAAAACTACACGCATAGCATTCGTCCGGTAGAGACAGTTCACCTCGAACGCTACTGGACAGCACGTTAGATCACTGCCGTCCGGTATTTGAAATAATGGTTGCCTGGTACTTTTCGCATGCTCGTAACTAGTAAATTTCTACCAGGCAACGAAACACTCCGACCACATCTGTTTTCTCTCATGGTATGCTGAGTATATAAGACGTTTGCACTCAAAAGGCGCAAGAGGAGTAAGAGGACAGTATGGTTGCGACTGATTTCAAACCATCTACCGGTGCAGATGAGGGTGGGTAGATGAAGGGGATAGAAGGTCTGACATTAGGACGATACGAGCTGCGCAGGCGGCTAGGTCAGGGCGGTATGGCAGAAGTATACCTCGCCTATGACCGGCGGCTACGGCGCCAGGTAGCCATTAAAGTGCTCTATGCACGAGATGAATCATTCGTGCGTCGATTTGAGCGCGAGGCACTATCTGTTGGGGCGCTCTCTCACAATCACATCCTGCCCCTCTACGACTTCGGCGAACAGAGTCCCTGGTACTACCTGGTAATGCCCTATGTCGAGGGCAGTACGCTGCGCGACTACCTGTTCAAGCGCAAACTGCTCACGCTTGAGGAAGCCATTAGTATCATAAGTCAGATTGCTTCAGCTTTACAATATGCCCATGACCACGGCGTAGTGCATCGCGATGTAAAGCCCTCCAATATTCTGCTGCGCCAGGATGGTTACGCCTACCTCGTCGATTTCGGATTGGCCAAGGCAATTACAGGCGGCGAATCGCTCACAACCGCGGGGGCAATGATCGGAACTCCGGAATACATGGCCCCAGAACAATCCAATGGGCAGAGCGATTATCGAAGCGATATTTATTCGCTCGGCATCATCCTTTACCAGATGCTGGCGGGCCGCGTGCCATTTACCGCCGAATCACCTGTAGCAATTTCCTTGAAACACATTCAATCAAAACCTGTGCCCCCACGCGAACTCAATAGCGAGATTCCGCCCTCTATCGAAGAGATCATTCTCAAAGCGCTGGCCAAAGACCCGGATGAACGCTTCCAACAGGCGCAGGCTTTCGCGGATGCCTTGTGGCAGGCTCTACAACAGGAACAGGCGCATACGCAAACAAGCACCGAGCCGACTTCACCGAGTTCAGAAGTTTCTGCTGAAGCGGCAGAAACTGTGCAGAAAGCAGTAATTGCCCCATCCATCGCGACTCAGGTTCTACCAGAGACCGGCCACGCATCATCGCACCCACTCATTACTCCTCTGCTCATCCCCTTGAAAGAGCCACTAATCGAGGTATCCTCAGCAACCGCAAGGCATAACATACGTCGTAGAACTCGCCCCCGGTCCACACTGCTTGTCCTGGCATGCCTGGCATCTCTCGTCATAGCATTACCCTTAGGTTTTATGACATGGTATGCCCGTCAATCGCACCATGGCGGAAATACAGGCTCGCAATCTTTAGGCGCTCAGCAACTCATCAACGCAGATATGACCGCTACCGCAATAGCACAGGCGCAGATCCAGGCGACCCTGGCAACCCAGGCTCGCGCGCAGGCAACGGCAGGCATTACATCAGCTATTGGCGCCGGAAATGTACTCTATGCGGATAGCATGGCAGCGCCGGGAAACGGCTGGGTTGATGACGGCAGTCAATGCTTTTTCTCACCACCAGGTTATCATGTGCAGACGCATGCTGCACATGAAGCCGCCTGGTGCTACTCCAGCGTCCAGTCGTTCTCTAATGTCGTGATCACGGCCCAGGCGCAGTTGCTGCGCGGCGACACATATGGCCTGATTTTCCGTCTCAGTCCCCATGCCCGCCAGTTTTACGTCCTGGAACTTAATAGCCTGGGCGAATACCGCTTTGTACGCGCCTCCGGCAACAACCCTTTAAACTGGCTGACGCTCATCGACTGGACGGCATCCAACACCATCCTCAAGGGTTACGACCAGGTCAACACATTCTTAGTTGTAGCTGTCGGCTCGCAATTCAGCTTTTACATTAACAAGCAACTGATCGTGTTCAGCTATGTAGATGCATCCGGTTCCGCTTACCCGTCGGGTCTGATCGGCTTCCTGGTGTCGGGAGATAGCGCCGGCGGAACTGAGGCTGTGTTCAGCAATGTATGGGTGTTTCAAAAATGATGGATGAGGCTAGCTTTTCTTTGGAAGACTCGAACCCGCCCTTTCGCCCTGGAAATTGCCACGAATGAGGCCCAGCGAAAATACCGACGCCTCGAAGGAGATGGCGTTCGCAAGAAACGGGAAGATAGCTCCTATACTATAAAGCGTACCGCCGAGTAATGAGCCAAAGGTACGAACACAAGAATACGCAGCCTGCGATTGTGAAAGAGCGGTGGGCAATTGGTCGCGCTCTACCACATTAGGCAATGCAGCAGTATTGGCAACGCTAAAAACCGTTCCGAAAATGCCCGCAATTGTTACAACAATATAGATCTGTAGCATGGTCAGTACATGCAACCAGACGGCCAGGGGAATGGTGAAAGTGATAAACATTTGCCCGGCATCGCAAATCAACATGGTACTTTTCCGATCTCAATTATCTTTGATGGATAGCACATATATTTTCGCAAGTCAACCAGCCTGCCCCCCAAACCTCTAGTTGTATCCCTTTCCCTCGCGAAAGTCATCTTACATATAAGGGAATGAAAGACATCAGGCTCCATGTTTTAGTTACATGGGTATGGAAAAAGTTTTGAGAGGTTGAATTATACATGAGCATAGATACCACGGTTTCACCACCGTTTTCCCAGAATGGGCACAAGCCGGCCGCGACACACACTGTTTACCTGGCGTTAGGATCGAATATCGGAGATCGTCGAGGGAACCTGGCAGCAGCATTACAGCGCCTGCGGGAAGTCGTCGAAATCACGGCAATTTCATCAATTTATGAAACAGAGCCGGTAGGCTACCTTGACCAGCCCCGGTTTTTCAACATCGTCATTGCGGGCAAGACATCGCTTTCAGCGCCGGAACTACTGAAATATGCGAAAGATATCGAAGTGGCAATAGGCAGGCAGCCATCATTTCGCAACGGGCCGCGACCGATTGATATCGATATTATCTTCTACGATGACCTACATATTACGGAAGGTAATCTGACTATTCCGCATCCGCGTATGGCGGAGCGCGCATTTGTACTTGTTCCCCTGGCAGAAATTGCCCCCGGTGTCGTTGATGCTGCAACCGGGCATACCGCTCAGGAACTCCTGGATGCCGTCTCCCAGGAAGGGGTGAAAAAATTAGCACCCGACCTGCGCATCTCACTTGAACATGATATTCAAAACAGCCAGCCAACGGTACACGTGCGGCTGGGACGCGCGGGCGTGGTCGGCGTGACCAAGGCCATCCTGATCGGTAGCGAGGGAAACCAGCAGTGGTTCAATGCCACATTCGATCTCTATGCCGACCTCGATTCGAGGCAGGCAGGCGTTCACATGTCGCGTTTCAGTGACGCGCTCGATGAAGTCATGGAGGGCATCGATACCACTGCGTGGCCCAAAATTGAGATCCTCGCCGAACATATCGCTAAAACCATCGTGGAGAAGCAAAAGGCCTTTCGCACCGAGGTGCATATTCGCACAGCCTACCCGCTACAACGGTGGACACCGGTTTCCGGTCGCCCCACCCAGGAAGTGTATGGTCTGATGGCGCAGGCAGTCGCCACGCAAGATTCTTCGAGGCGCATGATTGGCGTCGAAGTCGAGGGCATGGTCGCCTGCCCATGCGCGCAGGATATGGTTCATTCCTTCGCGCGCGTACGCTTGCAGGAAGAGGGCTTTGCCGAGGATGTGATCGACAAGATGCTCACTCTCACACCGCTTGCCACTCATAACCAGCGCGGGCGAGCTACCCTGATGATTGGCACTGACGAGAATCTGGACGCCGCAGACCTTATCGGCATCGCTGAAAGCGCGATGAGCTCAGAAAACTACGGGTTGCTCAAACGGCCCGATGAACTCTATATCGTGAACAAAGCGCATGCCAATCCTCGCTTCGTTGAAGATGTGGCACGCGAGATCTTGCGCGCCGTGGTAGAAAAATATACCAATATGCCCGATGAGACCTTTATCTGGGTACGCCAGCGCAACCAGGAAACTATTCATAAATATGATGTCGAAGCCGAAGGCTGGGGTACACTCGGCGAATTACGGGCCGAGATTTTGCGCAATGTCAGGCTCGAACGCCATACGACCAAAGAAGAGTGGCTGGGCATTGTAGGATCGACTCGATAATCACTACTCTGCCTGTATTGGTGAGCTTTCCGCCCATGCCTGCGTACTATTAACTACAGTTGCATATCCGTGCTATAATGCGGGTACAACGAATATATTGAAAACGGGATTGAAAAGGAGTGAATGTGGAAGGAGTCCTTTTAGACCCAGGACAATTGGCAAGAACAGCGATCGACGCCGCATCCGATAAGAAAGCTTCGGATGTGATACTGTTGGACATTCGAGACATAAGTACCATTGCAGACTACTTTGTCATTTGTAGTGGCAATAATACGCGCCAGATTCAAGCAATTGCTGACGCCGTTGAAGAGCAATTAGACAAACAGGGAGCTAAACTGCTTCATCGAGAGGGCGTTGCCGAGACTGGCTGGCTCTTGCTGGATTTCGGTGATATTATCGTACACATCTTCGGGAAACAGGAACGGGACTATTACCGCCTGGAGCGCCTCTGGAATGACGCAAAAACTGTAGTGTACCTGCAATAAACCAATCAGAAAAGGTGATCAATGTTGACATTTTTTCGAAATCGCATGTTTCTTGAGGGCATTGCGCTAGGTGGAGTCTGCGGGATTATTATTGGTTCAATCGTTGCTTTTACCCTTGGCGAAAGTAGCGTCGGGGCCTTGCGCCACGCCATCAACGACCGGCTTCCACGCCGGCGGAAAGTGCTTTACGAAAGCCTCTATCAATAACACCAAAGAAAACTGATGCTGTAAGGAGGGCCTTGTGGTGCGGCTGCGGGTATCGTTTGTAGTTGCCCTACTGGTCTTGACCCTGCTCTCCTGCCTGTCCGCCTTGCCTCTTCATGCCGCCAGTTCTCACGGTTGCGCGCCATCCATCCCTCCACCTGTGCCCGGCCCACTTGTCCCCGCTCCCGCGTACCAGAGTATCGTGCTAATCAACGAAGTACTTTACGCGCCCACTACAGTATGGAACTGCTTAGATCAAGGCAAGCCGTCCTACAACACCGATTCCTGGGTTGAACTCTATAATACAACCAACCAGGCGCTTGACCTATACGCTTCACATGCCAGTTTTACCAGCAATAGCAACCCATATCCATATTACTTTCCTCTCAATAGCGCCATTGCCCCACACAGCTATCTTGTCATTTTCCCGGATGAAGGCTCATCCTATCTTGGTTCTGGCATCACTTTGAGCTTCAATATCAGCGGTGTAACCATTGACCAATTGACTATTCCCGCGCTTGGCCCCGATCAATCCTATGCTCGCGTACCTGATGGCGCCAGCACCTTACAAGTCGCGCTTTCCCCAACCATTGCTGCCAGTAACGTAACGCCTAAAAAGACACCGACTCCCACTAAATCGAGTCCTGGAGGCCCCGGTGGCTCTGGCGGTTCTGGCGGTGGAGCAGGATATCCAGGCTATACACCAACAATAGTGGATGGAACGCAGATAGCGTGGAACAGGTTACAGCTTCCAACTGCTGTAGCTAGCTCAACAGCGATAACGAGCGCCTCTCTCGCTGTTTCATCGCCGTCCCCTGCCACAAACAATGTTTCAGACACCGTTCGTCGTATTCTAGTAACCATACTGGTAATCGCTCTTGCCGTGATGCTCTTCTGGTGCTGGCGGCTCTTCCGACCCTCTTGATATATCGGTCTGCCTTATTCTGGATAATCAGGATGATTGGTGGATGGCCCCACCCCGGGCGCGATCAACCTGGCCACTACACCTCACCCAAGAATCTGATATATTTCCATCTTCCCATCGCTCAATTTGCATGGTATCATCACTTTAGAACAGCCGTTGACCAGATGTCTATCGCTTGCCCATCGTATCCGGCAGCGAGTGAGGAAAACATCACTATGAGCATCGCAGAAATTCCATCATCACCAGCTACCACTCCCATATTCGAGCGTATGTCCGCCTCGAAAAAAGCCCTTGTTGTGCATGAATTGAGCGATTTGCTTGGAGCCCGGTATGTCTTGCATACACCTTATGACCTGATGCTCTACGAGTACGATGCCTCAATTGATCGTAGCACTCCTGATATCGTTGTGCTACCAGCAACCACAGAAGATGTAGCGGCTATTGTCAAAATTGCCTCCCATCACAACGTGCCGGTTGTACCAAGAGGCGCGGGCACGGGCCTGAGTGGAGGAGCCATCCCTATTTATGGTGGGATCGTTATTGCATTCGCCCGCATGAACCGTATCCTCGAGATCGATTACGATAATCTGCGAGCAGTTGTTCAACCCGGCCTGGTCAATCTTCATTTGAGTAATGCGCTGAATCCGCAGGGATTCTATTACGTACCCGACCCGAGCAGCCAGCGCTCTTGCACCATTGGCGGCAATGTCGGCGAAAACGCAGGCGGCCCGCATACACTCATCTATGGCGTTACGACCAATCATGTACTGGGATTGGAAATTGTTACCCCGGAGGGCGATATCGTGCAGGTGGGCGGCTGGACATATGATACGCCAGGCTATGACCTTACCGGCCTGATCATCGGGTCTGAGGGAACGCTGTGTATTGTTACCAAAATCATTGTGCGTATGGTACATTTGCCGGAAGCCGTCAAGACCATGGTGGCGGTCTTCGATACCATGGATGATGCCTCCAATACCGTTTCTGAGATTATCGCCTCCGGTGTCATACCCGCCGCCATCGAAATGATGGATCAGATGATCTTGCAGGCAGTGGAGGCGGACACGCATGCAGGCTATCCTATGGATGCCGCTGCCGTTCTGCTCATGGAGGCCGAGGGTATCCGCGAAAGCGTCGCCGAACAGGTCGAGCAGATTGTCAACATATGCAATAAGCATCATGCGCGCACTGTTCGTATCGCTGCTAATGAAACAGAGCGCCAGTTATTCTGGGCAGGGCGCAAGAATGCATTTGGGGCCGTTGGGCGCATCAGCCCGGAGTTTTATGTCCAGGATGGTGTCGTGCCTCGTACTCGTTTGCCTTATGTCTTGCGGCGCGTTGAGGAGATCTGCGCCGGCTATGGTTTGCGAGTCGGCAATGTGTTTCATGCTGGCGATGGCAATCTTCACCCGCTCATCCTCTTCGATTCGCAAATACCCGGCGAGGTCGAGCGCGTGCGCAAGGCGGGACACGAGATACTGGCCGTATGCGCTGAGGTAGGAGGGACGATCACCGGAGAGCATGGAGTCGGCATTGAGAAACAGGAAGAGATGGCCCTGATCTTCAACCCCGTCGATTTGCGTATCATGCAGCAGGTGCGCGAGGCATGGAATCCGCGCCAGTTGTTCAATCCAGGAAAGCTCTTCCCGCTGCCAGGACGCTGTGCTGATGTAAAACAATTGTAATGTAAATCAATTGTAAGGAAATGACTGATGGTTGAGATCGAAACGTTTGCAATGACGCTTCAGCAATCCATTCCGGGTATCAAAGTAACCATCGATCCCGATGAGCTACGCAATTATAGCATCGACGGTATACTGGCTCGCATGGTCGCCACACCGGCCAATGCCAAACAGGTCGCGCTCGTTACAGCGCTTGCGAACCAGCAAGACCTGACCGTCCTTGCTCGCGGGGGTGGTTCGCATATCGAGCTGGGCGATATCCCTGAACGCATAGATATGATGATCGAAACAATACAATTGACGCATCTGCTTGAACATGAAGCGCCCGATCTTACCTGCCATGTTGAAGCAGGACTTTCTTTAGCCGCGCTCCAGGCTCAACTGGCGAAAAAAGGACAATGGCTAGCGCTTGATCCGCCGGATGCCGAACAGGCAACCATTGGTGGCATTTTAGCCACCAACGCCAATGGCCCCAAACGCCTGCGTTACGGTACCGCCCGTGATATGGTAATCGGCCTGCATGTCGTGCAGGCCGACGGCGAAATTGGGCGTAGCGGCGGCAAAGTCGTTAAAAATGTGGCCGGATACGATCTCAACAAGCTCTATATCGGCTCCTTGGGAACGCTTGGTATCATCATCGACGCGAATTTCAAGCTGCAGCCGCTTCCCCCTAAAGAGCGCACCCTGTTACTCACCTATTCCAATGCCACGGAGGCCATGCACACGGTGACAGCTATCCTTGGTTCCCTGCTCACGCCATCCGCTATTGAGCTGATAGATGCCGGCGCAGCCAGCGATATGAGCGATTTCTTCGGCCTGCGCCTCCCGACCGATGGCTATACACTGGCTATCGATTTCGAGGGTTCGCTGGCAAACATTGATCGTCAGATAGATGAGACTCGCCTGCTGGCACGCAAATACGGCGCTTTACTCAGTGATGACCTGACAGGTCAGGACCAGCAGCAATTCTGGCAGGTCATACGCGAACATACACGTGGGTCGGTCACCTGCAAAGCTGCCATTCTGGTCTCGCAGGTCGCCACTTACCTTCAGGAGCTAGATGCGATCTGCCGACATCACGAGCTTGAATCAGCAGTTGTTGCACACGCAGGTAATGGCATCCTGTATATCGAATTGCGACCAGTCGACGCAACTTCGCGCCTGGTTGATGCAATCGCTGAGCTGCGCCTGCGAGCCAGGGCCGCTCACGGCAGCCTGGTTGTAGAACGCTGCCCTGTCGATCTCAAGCGGCTCATCAGCGTGTGGGGCGAACCTGGCGCCGATTTCTACCTGATGCAGCGCCTCAAATTGCAATTTGATCCCAAGGGCACATTCGTACGCGGTCGTTTTGTGGGGGGCCTGTGAACCAGCAAACATGGCCGGATGCCAATACTAGAGAACCAGAAGATCCTTCAGTTCCTACGCTGATCTTCACCACGCAGCCCGAATTTCTGGATACCGCGCTGGACGAACTGAAGCACATAAATAGGCGTCTCATGCTGCGTGAAGTGCTGGCCCCCGGTGTTGCTCTTTGCAACGTTCTCAACACCCCAGCATTCATGCGTCATGTTGCTGAACAGCGGCCCATCTTCGTGCGCCATCTCGCTCCTGTGCAGGCAATCCTCACCCTATCCAGTACGGAAAAGGATATAGGCGAACTGGCTTTAGCCATCGCCGAGCTGCCTACCTTTTCCATGCTCGAACAGGGACAGCGTTTCGCGGTGCAGACCCGTTTTGTGCAAAGCGAAATACAGAACAGGGCAACCATCGACCGGCCATATAGCAGTGGGTGCTTGAACCAGTTGCTTGCTGAGGCTATCGCCGAAGAAACCGGTGCGTTAGAGTCCATTAAAAAGCCACAGATTATCGTGTCATTGCTCTGCGCTTTAGACAAAGCGTACATCGGCATCTCACTCGCCGGTGATAATTTGAGTCCGTGGCCGGGCGGCATGCGCCATTTCGCGCAGACAGACGAACAGATCAGTCGCGCCGAATTCAAACTGCTGGAGGCCCTGGAAGTCTTCGGACTTTCGCTGCCAGCGCATGGGCGCGCTCTCGACCTGGGCGCGGCTCCCGGCGGCTGGACGCGCTTGTTGCTGGAGATCGGATTAAACGTCGTAGCGGTTGATCCTGCTCAGCTCGACTCACGCCTGCTGCGTTCACCTCATGCGCAACGCCTGGAGCATTTTCGCGGTTACGCCGAAGTGTATCTCGAAGATGCCGTGAAAAAGCACCGTCAGTTCGATGTAATCGCCAATGATATGCGTATGGATGCTCGCGAAGCCTCGCGCTTGCTGGTGCAGGCGGGCAAATGTTTGCGACACGATGGTTTCATCATCAGTACACTCAAGTTGCCACACGCAACGGCCAGTATTGACCCGTTGAAGAACCTGAGGGAGGCTTTACATCTCTTGAGCAGGCGCTTTAACATCGTGCAGGCTCACCAGCTCTTCCACAATCGTCAGGAAGTGACGGTTGTGACAGCG
Source organism: Ktedonobacteraceae bacterium (assembly GCA_035294305.1). Classification (GTDB taxonomy): domain Bacteria; phylum Chloroflexota; class Ktedonobacteria; order Ktedonobacterales; family Ktedonobacteraceae; genus DASRBN01. The sequence continues at coordinate 80,203 of DATGLD010000033.1, forward strand.
CAGCCACTCGTAACAAGATCATAACTTAACTCTTGAGATTTCACAAGCGTGTATTCTGGTTCATACGAGGAGGTAGAAATGCCAGCGGAATCAACAAATTCACCCGCTTCGTCTATACAGCAAACGGCGCCCGTCCAGGGGCCATTGCGTCGTCATACACATACCTATGATTTGATGCGCCAGTGCATTCACTGTGGTTTCTGCCTGCCTACCTGCCCTACGTATGCCGTGCTAGGCGTAGAAATGGACTCGCCACGTGGGCGCATTTATCAGATGCAGGCTGTGGCCGAGGGACGCAGGGAGATTTCGCCAGAGTTTGTCGATCACATGTACTGCTGCCTGGGCTGTCGTGCCTGCGAGACGGCCTGCCCCTCGGGCGTGCAATTCGGCAAGTTGATCGAGGCCGCCCGCGAGCAAATCCAGCTCGAGGTGGCACACGGCCATCTCACGAATGGCCACTGGAAGGCACAAGATGAGCTTCCTGCACCTCAAGAAACTCCTAGATTTCCGTTACATGCGCGCGAAAACAAAAGCCCGCAGCTCGAAAATCTCACAGAACGTTTTCTGCGCCGTTTCTTTTTTGATCTGATGCTCCCATCACGCCTTGTTACCTCGCTAGTATTTGCAGGCCTGAAAATATACCAGAGAAGCGGTCTGCAAACCCTGGCGCGTCGTATTGGACTGCTTGACGCTGTGAACGCCTTACCTACGCCATTCCAGGGCAAGTTAAAAACGCCTGAGGAATTAATGCCCGGCGCAAGTGGCGCCCTGATACCGGCCCCTCTGCCGGAAATCATACCCGCTTTAGGCAGAAAACGCTATCGCGTCGGATTCATCAGCGGCTGCATCATGGACCAGGTCTATCGTAACATCAACGAGGCGACTATTCGCGTTCTGACGGCTAATGGCTGCGAAGTGATTACCCCACCTGAGCAACAATGCTGCGGAGCATTACACGTACATGCAGGTGAGGCAGAACGTGGCAGGCAACTTGCCCGCCACAATATCGATGTATTTGAGCCATATCACTGCGATGCTATCATTATTAATTCAGCCGGTTGTGGCTCCAACCTGAAGGAATACGGCCACCTGCTGCGCGATGATCCGGTATATGCCACACGCGCTGAAGCGTTCAGTACGAAGGTAAAAGACATAAGCGAATTCCTGACAAGCATCGAGCTGAATCGCGAAATGGGAGAAGTATGCCGCACCATTACCTACCACCACGCCTGCCACCTGTATCACGGCCAGAAGATCAAACAGCAGCCGGTGCAACTGCTGAAGACCATTCCAGGATTGAAGATGGTCGACTTAAAGGAAGCCGACTGGTGCTGCGGCAGCGCCGGCATCTACAATATCACTAACCAGGAAATGGCCTCGCAACTTTTAGAGCGCAAGATGAACAATATTCTAGCCACCGGGGCAAACGTCATCGCTACCGCCAATCCAGGTTGTATGATGCAAATTGCGCTGGGCGCGCGCCAACGCGAAATACAACTTGACGTTGTTCATCCGATTCAGTTGCTGGATGAGGCATATCTGGCTGGTGGGCTCTATACTGTACCCAGGAATGATGTTACAGCAGAGAAAATAAGACGACGCAAGCGCGTTGTGGCCATTAGCTTTGTACTGGCAATCAGCTTCTTGCTAGTAAGGCGGCGCAAGCGAGACTAAGACAGGGAAAGAATCGTCATATCAAAGTCTAAAAAGTACCGTGAGCCACTCCGCGTTCAGGCGAAGCATCTTGCTTATGGATGGTTTCAAAAGCTGTCGCGGAATAAAAAGAGAATCAGCCAGTAGAAGCTGATTCTCTTTTTCGTTTCTTAATTTCAACTGCTTGCAGACTGTCTACAATTACCTCAATTTTGCCGAGACCAGGCAAGAGACGAGCAGAGACTCACGAATGGTCTTGAAGTATATGCGACATACCACTGGAAAACTGAAGACGCACGATGTGTACGAATCTTACTTTAGTGACATGATCATGGTGAAGATGTAGGATGGTTCAACGTGGCCTATTGAGAGACAAGCCGTACGATCATTAGGGCCGCTTCGCTGCGCCGGTTACCCGGCTCACACGCGCGGTCTATCCACCAGGTCGTCTTCCTGGGATCTTGATCTCTCATGCAGAGAGATGGGAAGAGCCATCTTGGGAGCGGCTTCGCGCTTAGATGCTTTCAGCGCTTCTCCGTTCTGGACGTAGCTACCCAGCTGTGGCCCAGGCAGGCCAACTGGCGCACCAGCGGTCCAGCCATCTCGGTCCTCTC
>DATGLD010000034.1:0-106536 GCA_035294305.1 Ktedonobacteraceae bacterium
CCACGTACTTGTTGGCGGCGTTGGCTTTGGCCAGCACTTTGGTGATCGCCGCCGTCAACGTCGTCTTGCCGTGGTCGATATGCCCGATCGTCCCCACGTTCACATGCGGTTTCGTTCGCTCAAATTTCTTCTTTGCCATAAGAGTTCATCATCCTCCATTGTGCTCAGTGCATATGTGCTCAGAGGTTGCACCTTTGCGACAGCACACTCTTTGTCTTTACTCCTGATCCAGTCGTCATGCTGGGTAACCTTTAAAAGATAGCAGTACAAAACCCGGTAGGCCGTCCCTCTGATTTCGGCACCGGGTAGGGCCGGGCGTATTGGGCCCTGAAAGGGGCGCCATAAATGCGGCCCCTACAGCACCGTCCACTTCATTGCATCATGCGTTACTGCGGCACGCTCTAGCGAGTCGCTTTCGCGATGATTGTATCGGCGATGCCTCTTGGCACCGGGTCGTAGTGTGCAAACTCCATCGAATAGTTGGCGCGACCGCTGGTCATTGAACGGAGGTCATTCACATAGCCGAACATTTCGGCGAGGGGAACGTGGCCTCGTACCACCACCATTGATCCTCGATTATCCATACCCAGGATAGTTCCACGGCGACGATTGAGATCACCGATCACATCGCCGTAAAATTCCTCTGAAGTGGTTACCTCCACCAACATCACCGGCTCGAGTAGAATTGGAGCTGCCTTGCGAACCGCCTCCTTGATCGCCAGCGAGGCGGCGGTCTTGAAGGCCATTTCACTTGAGTCAACCTCGTGGTATGACCCATCGTAAAGTGTGGCTTTCACATCGATCATTGGATACCCGGCAATTATACCATTTTCCAATGTCTCGCGAATACCATTTTCAATGGGCTTGATATATTCCTTGGGAATCACGCCGCCGACAATGGCGTTGATAAACTCAAAGCCCTTGCCGCGCTCGTTAGGAGCGACGCGGATCCATACATCACCATATTGCCCATGGCCGCCCGTCTGCCGAACATATCTGCCTTGAGCCTGGGCTTCGCGCGTAATGGTTTCTCGATAGGCAACCTGGGGGCGGCCCACATTCGCCTCGACCTTGAATTCGCGGAACAGGCGGTCCACAATCACTTCGAGGTGCAGTTCACCCATGCCGCGGATGATCGTCTGACCGGTCTCTACATCGGTACGCAACTGGAATGTGGGGTCCTCTTCCGCCAATTTATTCAAAGCAATCGCCATTTTATCCTGATCGGCGCGCGTCTTTGGTTCGATAGCGATTTCAATCACCGGCTCGGGGAACGTGATCGCCTCCAGGATAATGGGGGCCTGCGCATCACACAAGGTATCTCCGGTAAAGGTGTTGCGGAGGCCGACGGCGGCACAGATATCACCGGCGCGGATTTCATCGATATCCTCGCGGTGATTAGCGTGCATGCGCAGCAGTCGCCCGATGCGCTCGGTCTTATCCTTGGTGCTATTCTGGACGGCCGCGCCTTTTGTCAAGGTGCCGGAATAGACACGGAGGTAGGCCAGGCGACCAACGAACGGGTCTGAGACGATCTTGAACGCGAGGGCGCTGAAGGGAGCATCATCGCTTACCTGGCGAGTGACCACCTGCCCGGTATCGGGATCGATGCCGGTAGGAGGAGGGATATCGAGAGGAGAGGGGAGATAGGCAATGACGGCATCCAGCATCGCCTGCACGCCCTTGTTCTTCAAGGCGGAGCCACAAAGCACCGGCACCAGAGTGCCCGCGATGGTGGCACGACGTAATGCCGCGGTTAGCTCCTCTTTTGTAATCGACTCACCCTCAAGATACTTGAGAGTCAAGTCCTCATCCGTTTCGGCCACACGCTCGATCAGAAATTCGCGATGCTGCGCGACCTCGGCCTCCATGCTTGTCGGAACCTGTGTATGCTCCGACTTTGTTCCCAGGTCATCGGTAAAGATAACGGCCTGCTGTTCAATGAGATCTATAAAACCTTTAAAACTGCTTTCTTGACCCACCGGTATCTGGATGGGGACAGGTACCGCGCCCAGGCGCTCGCGAATCATTTCCACCGTACGCCAGAAATCGGCACCAACGCGGTCCATTTTATTCACGAAGCAGATACGAGGGACATTATACTTATTGGCCTGGCGCCACACAGTCTCAGATTGCGGCTCAACGCCCGCGACCGCGTCAAAAACCACGACGCCGCCATCCAGCACACGTAGAGAGCGCTCGACTTCGGCGGTAAAATCGACATGGCCGGGAGTGTCGATGATGTTGATGCGATGATCGAGCCAGAAGCAAGTTGTAGCGGCGGACGTGATGGTAATGCCGCGCTCCTGCTCCTGGGGCATCCAGTCCATGGTGGCAGCGCCCTCATGCACCTCGCCCATGCGGTGAATCTTCTTCGTATAGAAGAGAATGCGCTCGGTCGTGGTCGTCTTGCCGGCATCAATATGAGCTATAATACCAATATTTCTGGTTTTTTCGAGTGGAAATTCTCTTGACATGTATAGTTACCAACGATAATGGGCGAAAGCTCTATTACTTTCGGCCATTTTGTGCGTCTCCTCACGCTTTTTAATAGTCGCGCCTTGCCCGGCGGCAGCGTCCATGAGTTCGCTGGCCAGTTTCTCCGCCATGCTTTTTCCGGTGCGCGCCCGGGCTGAGCGAATGAGCCAGCGCATGGCGAGAGCGTTGCCGCGCTCCCTACGAATATCTACGGGAACCTGGTAGGTCGAGCCGCCGACGCGACGAGGCTTCACTTCCAGGGTAGGCGTGGCATTTTTGAGCGCCTGCTCGAAAACATCAAGCGGGGGACGCTTCTGCCGCGCCTCAATCGTATCGAAAGCATCATACAGGATACGCTCGGCAAGGCTGCGTTTTCCATCCAACATTAACTTACCAATGAAACGGGACACGTTCCGGCTTTTAAATTTTGCGTCCGGCACGTCTGGCCGCCGCACCACTCTCTTACGTCTTGGCAAAGTGTGCCTGCCTTCCTTAACTGCTTGAGTTGTTGCTCTCGCAAGCTCTCTCAGTCCGTAAACACCACAAAAGGCGTCGCCAGATTGTCTGAGGCCGGCAATACTGTGGTCAACCGGCACGCAACAATCTCTACGCGGACGCCTGGCGCGAGTGCCTATCCAGCGTGCAGGTGCGCCTTCTATGATACTCAAAAGAAGGCACGATCGATGTACAGGAGGACACTCGACACTCATCAAGAGGAGGCGAATATTAATGCTGGGCTTTCGCCTCCCCGATGATCCTGATTTGCCGACCTACCTGAAAATGCGTCTGTCCAACGGCGCTAGATCGCGCCTACGCTATACGTCAGGCCAGACGAAAAGTAGTACCTGAGGCGTTCAGGTGGTATCGTTCGGGTAGACGCTGTATTTCGCCTACCACATTTTACTTCCTACCGCCCTTAGCGGCGGCAGCCTGTCCGGGTTTTGGCCGTTTAGCTCCATACTTGGAGCGGCCACGACGGCGTTTTGCGACTCCATCGCTGTCCAGGGTACCCCGGACGATGTGATAGCGGACGCTAGGCAAATCCTTCACGCGGCCACCACGGATGAGTACGACGGAGTGTTCTTGTAAATTGTGCCCTTCACCGGGAATGTAGGCCGTCACTTCCATCTGGTTACTTAAGCGAACGCGGGCAATTTTGCGCATTGCCGAGTTCGGCTTTTTGGGCGTCATGGTACGCACCTGAGTACAAACGCCGCGTTTCTGAGGCGAGCCTTTCAGGCGCGAAGTCCGATTTTTCAGCGCATTGTATGAGTACAGGAGCGCCGGGGCCTTGACCTTTTCCTTCTTTCGCGAGCGGCCCTTACGGATCAATTGATTGATCGTCGGCAATGGATAATTTCTCCCTATGCTTAATTATTTAGAACTATAACCGGGCGCATTGCTGCGCCCTATACTTAGAACAGGGCGCGGCTTAACCGCGCCCATTATTACTTGTTTGCAGGAACCTATGATATCACTCATCTTGCAGGCTGTCAAGTGCCAGGCCAAGAGTACCGGCTCCATTGCTACTACCGGCTGCAACACTGGCGACCGGGGTAGCCTGCGCAGCCAGTCTTGCAGCCGCTGCCTGCTGGCGAGCGATCTGCTCGCGGCGGCGCTGCGCGATGCCGGAACCGGCCGGGATGAGCTTACCGATGATCACGTTTTCCTTGAGGCCGGTCAGATGATCTGTCTGTCCCTCAATTGCCGCCTCTGTCAGCACTTTCGTCGTTTCGATGAAAGATGCCGCGGCAAGGAAGCTGTCGGTATTGAGCGAAGCCTTCGTAATACCGAGCAGAACGGTCTGAGCGGTGGCGGGCTCGCCACCTTCCGCCAGCACACGCGCATTGGTATCCGCGTAGACGAAGCGGTCGACCAGGTCGTTGGGCAACATATCGGTATCGCCGGTTTCCTCTACACGCACGCGACGAAGCATCTGACGAACAATGACCTCAATATGCTTGTCGTTAATATACACGCCGGTATTACGATAGACGCGCTGTACTTCTTTGATCAAGTACATCTGGACGGCAGCAGGGCCCTGGATCCTCAGCACATCCTGCGGATCGCGCTGGCCGGCTGTGATGGGCGTGCCAGCATAAATCTTCTGGCCGGCGTTCACCGTAATGTTGCGCGCTGCCGGAATGGGGTACGAGCGCTCGTCTCGCTCCTCGAAGCGGATGGCCAGCATGCCTTCGGCATTGATGATCACCTCGCCCTCGGTACGAGCCTTCACCTCTTCTCCCTGATTGCCTTCTTCGGCGGGCATGCGAGCGATTGTCTGGTCCTTTTCTACATGATCCTTATCCTTGACGAATATATCGCTGCCGGCGGGCAGTGGATATTCGTCGAAGAAGACGTTGGTAGATACGACGCGTACTGTGCGCGCGTTCGTATTCTCGTCTTTGATGATCTCGACCACACCGTCGATTTCGCTGATTTCGGCCTTGTCCTTGGGGACGCGAGCCTCGAACAGTTCTTCGACGCGCGGCAAGCCCTGGGTGATGTCACCTTGCGCGCCCGCGATACCACCGGTGTGGAAGGTACGCATGGTCAACTGTGTGCCAGGTTCGCCGATGGACTGCGCGGCGATGATACCGACTGCCGCGCCAAGACTGACCAGCGAATTCGCGGCGAGGTCGCGGCCATAGCACTTGCGACAGACACCCTTGCGAGCAAGGCAACCAAGCACCGAGCGCACGCGCACGGCTTTGATACCGGCGTTGATGATATCTTCAACGATTTCTTCGGTCAACTCGTCACCGGATTCTACGTTGTCAATGCCAGGGATGGCCTCGAGCAGCACACGCCCCTTCAGACGATCACGCATATCAGGCAGCATCATCTCTTTGCTGTCCTCATCTGTGATCAGGATGCCTTCGGTAGTGCCGCAATCTTCCTCTGTAACGATTACGTCCTGGGCCACGTCGATCAGGCGGCGCGTCAGGTAGCCGGATTCGGCGGTACGCAGCGCGGTGTCGGCCAGACCTTTACGAGCGCCGTGACTGCTGATGAAGTACTCGAGCACGCTCAAGCCTTCGCGGAAGTTGCCACGGATCGGAATATCGATAATCTTACCTGATGGACTTGCCATCAAGCCGCGCATGCCTGACAACTGGCGGATCTGCTGAAACTTCGCCTTGGTTGCGCCCGATTTGGCGATGGTATAGATCGAGCCGTAGGGATCGAGGGTTGCCTCAACCATTTTCGTCACGTTTTCGGTTGCCTCGTTCCAGGCATCGACCGTTTGCTGGTATTTCTCGTTGTCGGTGATGAGGCCTTCACGATACTGCTCTTCCAGTTCGGCGATTTTCGCATCGGCCTTGGCCAGTTCCTCTTGCTTACCGGTTGGCACCTTGACATCGCTGATGGCGATGGTGACCCCGCACTTGGTAGCATAGGAGAAACCGAGGCGCTTGATCTCGTCGGCCAGTTCGGCGGTTTTGACGCGCCCATACTCCTTGAAGCATTCACCGATGAGCTGCCTCAAGTTCTCCTTTTTCATGGCGTAGTTCTTGAAGCGCAGGCGCTCCGGCAGGGCCTCATTCAAGATGATACGGCCGACGGTGGTCGTTACGAGTTTACCGTTGGCCGATATGGTCGGCTTAGCCGGTGGCGGCTCATCGTAGACATCTACCTCGCCCAGGCGCACCTTGATGAGGGCTTGCAGATCGATGACGCCATGTTGGTAAGCCAGCAGGGCTTCAGTTGTGTTAGTGAAGACACGTCCTTCGCCTTTCTTGCCAGGGCGGTCCTGCGTCAGGTAGAAGCAGCCGAGCACCATGTCCTGGCTAGCGCCGATGGAGGGTTCGCCGGTTGCCGGTGAGAGCAGGTTGCGTGTCGAAAGCATGAACCTGCGGGCCTCATCCTGAGCCTTGTCGGACAGCGGAACGTGTACGGCCATCTGGTCACCGTCGAAATCAGCGTTGAAAGCTGAACAGACGAGCGGGTGCAGCTGGATGGCGCTACCTTCGACCAGCACTGCTTCGAACGCTTGAATGCCCAGGCGGTGCAGGGTTGGCGCGCGGTTCAGCAGGACGGGATGGTCTTTGATAACCTCTTCGAGTACGTCCCAGACCTCTGGCTTGACACGCTCAACGAAACGCTTGGCGCTCTTGATGTTGTGCGCGAAGTTCTGCTCCACCAGCTTGCGCATGACGAACGGCTTGAAGAGTTCCAGGGCCATCTTCTTGGGCAGGCCGCACTGGTGCAACTTCAGATCCGGCCCAACCACAATGACTGAACGGCCAGAGTAGTCGACGCGCTTGCCGAGGAGGTTCTGACGGAAGCGGCCTTGCTTGCCCTTGAGCATGTCGGACAGACTCTTGAGCTTGTGGTTGCCAGAACCGGCGACGGCACGACCGCGGCGGCCATTATCGATCAGCGCATCACATGCCTCTTGTAGCATGCGCTTCTCGTTGCGGATAATGATCTCAGGCGCACCGAGCTCAAGCAACCTCTTTAAGCGGTTGTTGCGGTTGATGACGCGCCTGTACAGGTCGTTGAGGTCGGAGGTGGCGAAGCGACCACCGTCAAGCTGCACCATGGGGCGCAGGTCGGGCGGCAGCACCGGTAAGACCGTCAGGATCATCCACTCCGGCGAGGTGCCGGACTTGCGGAAAGCCTCGACGACTTTCAGGCGCTTGGTGGCTTTTTTGCGGCGCTGACCAACGGTTGAGCTGATCTCGTGGCGCAAGTCGGCGGCCAGTTTGTCCAGGTCGATGCTGGCGATCAGTTCGCGCACAGCCTCGGCTCCCATGCCTGCGCGGAAGACGTGCGATCCAAAGGAATCGCGCAGTTCGCGATAGCGATTCTCCTGGAGCAGGTCCATCTTTTTCAGGCCTTCCAGCTCGCGGCGTAATTGCTCGAGGCGCTGGCGCTTATCGGTGCGCTGCGATTCGAGTTGCGTCTGCACAGTATCGATCTGCCCCTGGTAGTCGAGGCGGACGCGCTCGGCCTCCTGGTCTACTTGCTCGCGCATCTCTTCGAGCTCGCGGCGGGCATTTTCGGCGATGTCGTTGCGCGACGTTTCGGCTACACGCTCCAGGATTTCCAGGTCGCGGGGCGTGACGACATCGCCGGCCTTGACGATGACGCGGTCCGTTGGCTCATAGACGATATCGTCGTCGGCCTCCTGGCCCATATATTCGCGCAGGAGCGCCAGTGTATCGCTTTCGGCCTGGCGAGCGGCTTCCAGTTCCTGCTCGCGACGAGCTTCGATCTCGTGGAGGGCATCGGTGATGCGATTCCTGGCATCGAGAATATCGCCTTCGCGCTTCTCTTTGAGGCTATCGACACGCTCGACGACCTGCTCATCGAGGTTCTGTTCGAGGTTCATCAGTTCCTCGTCCAGGCGCATCAATTCCTGCTGGCGGGCCTCTTCGTCGATATGCGTGACGACGTAGAGCGCAAAGTAGAGGATGCGCTCCAGGTTGCGCGGCGAGAGGTCGAGCAAGAGGCCGATGCGGCTCGGCGTCCCCTTGAAGTACCAGATGTGGCTGACGGGGGAGGCGAGTTCAATATGACCCATGCGCTCACGGCGTACCTTTGAGCGGGCAACTTCTACGCCACACTTGTCGCAGACGATGCCTTTGAAGCGCACGCGCTTGTACTTGCCGCAGTAGCACTCCCAGTCCTTGGTGGGACCGAATATGCGCTCGCAGAACAGGCCATCTTTTTCCGGCTTGAGCGTGCGGTAGTTGATGGTTTCCGGTTTCGTTACCTCGCCATAACTCCAGCTGCGGATTTGATCCGGGCTGGCCAGGCTGATACGTATTGCGTTAAAATCGTTTACTTCAAGCATCAGTTACTCCTTTTTTATTGATCTCCTTCGAAACCGGATAGATTGATGCCGAGTTCGGGCATGACATCGTTCGAGGTATCTTCGACGAACTGGATTTTTTGCTCGTCTTCGTTAAGGACTTCGACGTTAATGCCGAGACTCTGTAGCTCTTTTACTAAGACTTTAAAGGATTCGGGCACGCCCGGCTCCATGATGTTTTCGCCTTTGACGATGGCTTCGTAGGTTTTGACGCGACCTACGACATCGTCGGATTTGACGGTCAGGATTTCTTGCAGGATGTTGGCCGCGCCATAGGCTTCCAACGCCCAGACTTCCATTTCGCCAAAGCGCTGGCCGCCGAACTGGGCTTTACCACCGAGCGGCTGCTGGGTGATGAGGCTGTATGGGCCCGTCGAGCGCGCATGCACCTTGTCTTCGACCAGGTGCGCCAGTTTGAGCATGTAGGTGTAGCCGACGGTGATCGGGTTATCGAATGGCTCACCTGTGCGCCCATCATAGAGTTGCACTTTGCCGGTGGCGGGCAGCCCGGCGCGCACAAGCACTTCTTCGATGTCCTCTTCGCTGGCTCCGTCGAAGACGGGGGTAGCGATCTTGAAACCGAGTTCGTGAGCGGCCCAGCCCAGGTGCGTTTCCATGATCTGGCCGATGTTCATGCGGTGCGGCACGCCCAACGGGTTGAGAATGATGTCGACCGGCGTGCCATCGGGCAGGAACGGCATATCTTCCATCGGCAATACACGCGAGATGACGCCTTTGTTACCGTGGCGACCGGCCATTTTGTCGCCAGCGCCGATCTTGCGCTTCTGGGCAATGCTGACACGCACGAGCTGGTTGACGCCCGGCGGTAGTTCGTCACCGGCATCACGCGAGAAGACTTTGACCTCTACGACTTTGCCGCGCTCGCCGTGTGGCACACGCAGCGAGGTGTCTTTGACTTCGCGCGCTTTTTCACCGAAGATGGCGCGCAGGAGTTTTTCTTCGGCGGTCAATTCAGTCTCGCCCTTGGGCGTGATCTTACCGACGAGGATGTCCTGTGGGCCGACTTCGGCACCGACGTAGATGATGCCACGCTCGTCCAGGTTGCGCAGTCCCTCTTCACCGACGTTGGGTATGTCGCGGGTGATTTCCTCAGGACCGAGCTTGGTGTCGCGAGCGTCGATTTCGTACTTTTCTATGTGGATCGAGGTGAAGAGGTCTTCACGCACGATACGTTCGCTGATGAGAATGGCATCTTCGAAGTTGCCACCTTCCCAACTCATGAATGCGACGAGGATGTTCTGGCCGAGGGCAAGTTCACCCAGTTCTGTGGATGAGCCATCGGCGATGACCTCGCCGGCTCTCACATAGTCACCCTTGCGCACAATGGGGCGCTGGTTGATGCAGGTGCCGGCGTTGGAACGCACGAATTTGCGCAGGCGGTAGGTATGCAATTCGCCCTCTTCGTCGACGATTTGTATCTGGCGGGCGGTGGCGCTGACAACTTCGCCGTTGACGTCGCTGACGGCGACCTGGCCGGAGTCGATGGCGACCTGGCGTTCGATACCGGTGCCACAAATGGGCGACTGCGGGCGCAGCAGCGGCACTGCCTGGCGCTGCATATTAGCACCCATCAAGGCGCGGTTCACGTCGTCGTGTTCCAGGAACGGGATGAGCGCGGTGGCAACACTGACGGTCTGGCGTGGGCTGACATCCATGTAGTCCATCTTGTCGGCGCTGTCCATGACGAAGTCGCCCTGGTAACGGGCCAGGACACGCTCCTCGACGAATTCGCCGTTATCGGTCAATTTAGCGTTGGCCTGGGCGATCCAGAAATTCTCTTCGTCGTCGGCAGTGCGATAATCGACTTCGTGCGTGACGAAAGGTTTGATACGCACTTCGGCGCTGCCAACTGCTTCCTGCAGGCGAGCGAACAGGCGCTCGTCGATGCGTGGGCGAGTGCGCGCCGGTATGATTACTTCCCCGCCGGGAGTTTTGACATCTTCGTTTTCGTGACCGACGACGCCACGGAATTCGCGCCCGATTAATGCCGGGTCATCGGCGCGCAGGCGTTTATAGACCTTGCGATACGGCGTTTCGATGAAGCCGTAAGGGTTGATCTGCCCATAGGTGGCGAGGTTACCAATGAGGCCGATGTTAGGGCCTTCAGGCGTCTCGATAGGGCAGATGCGGCCATAGTGCGAACGATGCACGTCGCGGACATCGAATCCTGCGCGCTCGCGCGAGAGACCGCCGGGGCCGAGGGCGGAGAGACGGCGCTTATGACCGATTTCCGCCAGGGCGTTGGTCTGATCCATAAACTGCGAGAGCTGGCTGCCACCGAAGAATTCCTTCATGGCGGCGACAACGGGCCGGATATTGATGAGCGCGTTGGGTGTGGCCTGTCCTGGCTCCTGGATGCTCATACGCTCTTTGACGACGCGCTCCATACGCAACAGGCCAACACGGAACTGGCTCTGAATGAGTTCGCCGACGCAGCGCACACGACGGTTACCGAGATGGTCGATGTCATCTTTGCGGCCATGGCCGTTGTTCAACTGCACCAGGCGACGAATGATATTGACCAGATCATCCTGGGTGAGGATGCGGTGGCTCTGCGGCACGGAGAGATCGAGCTTGCGATTAAGCTTGTAGCGCCCGACGCTGCCGAGATCGTACCGGCGGTTGTTAAAGAACATGTTCTTAACAAGCGAGCGGGCGTTATCGATGGTGGCCGGGTCGCCAGGGCGCATCTTTTTATAGAGTTCGAGCAGGGCCTCGTCCTCGCGTTTGACGGGGTCGCGATCCAGGGTGGCCTGGATGAAGCGCACGTTAGGATCGGTATCCACGTCGCGGAAAGCGGCGAGGATGCCCTGGTCGGTGGTCAGGTCCAACTGTTCGCCATACCACTGCTCTTTGGCGAGGGAGGCGATGGCGCGCAGGAGGGTTGTGACCGGCAACTTGCGCTTGCGGTCGATTTTGACGGTGAGCAGATTTTTGTTACTGGTCTCGAACTCAAGCCAGGCGCCGCGACCAGGGATGAGTTTGGCGGCATAGAGCTTGCGGCCAGTCGTGGCATCTTCATCGGCGGTAAAGTAGACGCCGGGGGAGCGGACGAGTTGGCTGACCACGACGCGCTCGGCGCCATTGATGATGAAGGTACCCTGTTTGGTCATGAGAGGGAAATCCCCCATGAAGATATCCTTCTCGATGATTTCGCCGGTTTCTTTATTGGTGAGGCGGGCCTTGACGGTGAGCGGCGCGTTGTAGGTGGCATCGCGGTCGCGGCACTCGTCCTCGCTATATTTAGGCTTACCGAAAGGCTCGGGTGGAACGATAAATTCGAGTTTCAGATTTTTGCCGGTAAAGTCTTCAATAGGGGAAATTTCGTCAAAGAGTTCGCGCAGACCTTCTTTCTTAAACCATTCAAAAGAATCGAGCTGAATTTGGATCAGGCCGGGCATGGGGCGGATGTCGGGAATGCGCGCGAACGAGACGCGCTCCGGCAGCGTGACTGCCCTGGTAGTAACGGACATAGGTAAAGTTCTCCTCTCACAGAATGCCCACGGCGGTAGGCCGGGATTGATTGAGGCGGGTAACTACCCGAACCATGAAACGAGAAAACGTATAAAAGATAATTGCACTATGACAAGAAAAGTAACCGCTAGCCGCGCTAACTGTGCGTTCGCAAGGCGGTTACTTGAAACCTGTGCTACATGTACGATCTATTTTTGATCCTCCCACAAACACGACCCCACGGTAGAATACAAAGACGATTGCTCGATCTATAATACCAGAACATGCTGACAAATTCCCACACGATGGTACTATTGTCATGGCACGCGGCGAGGGCAGGCACCAGGCGCTGTCCCTACAGTTTGGCTGCTCATACTTCCCATCTCACGGCGAGGGCAGGCACCAGGCGCTGCCCCTACGATAAATGGACGGTCTCTGTGACTAAAAGGCTTCACCATAAACAAAAGGAGGTGATCAATGTTCATAATCACCGCCAGCCCACCACTAACGCACACCGTCAAAGCCTTGCAACAGTATTAAAACCCGAAAAATTGGGAACATGCTGGAAGTTCCCACGCTCCCTTCCCATACATGGGTCTTCCTGCCCCTGTGCTTTAATGGTTCCAGCGTGCTAGCCTGTGCAGATCAACATAGAGCGGCCACCAATCGACACAGCCTGCCTTGAGCTGTGGGAGAGGAGGCGGTGAAACCCTTATGCATGCAGTACCCTTACGTCGGTGTCGGGGAATGTTGTTCTATGGCCAAATTTGTGCTTTGTTTCTCTTTGCTTATCACTGTGTCATGTATCGTCTGATGTTTTAATCAGACACTGAGTAGACACTCATACAGGATGAAGTATACTACCTTGTTCAAGAGATGTCAAGAGTTTTTAGGCGATTTTCCCAATAACGGATAAAATTCGTGGGATGGGGACAAAGATAGCCTCGTAGGGGATAACAACGGGGGAGGCGTTATTATTCCCAAAAAGTGGGCGGGGAGATGATCTCTAATCCCAGGAGGTCGCGGTAGAATTGCAGTGCGCGTTCTTTATCCGCCGTCCAGAGGACGATTTCGGAGATGCCAACGACATATTTCATGGCAGAATTCTTCCTTTCACCATACTTTTATGGTTGTGGTTGGACCGGTTCTCTATGTCGAGGGTGGTATCGCATATCAGTAGATGTTTTGCTAGAGCCTGTGAGCCTGCGTACCCCACGACGGGCGGCCACAAGGGCCCCAATCCCTAGTAATCTTCACTGACTCTCAGCATCTGGTGGACAGCCGGGCGGAAGGCGACGCGAAGCATGGTGCCCAGAGCGATGAGACAAATGAGGACCAGCAGACCAAGAGCGATGGCCATCGCGGCGTAAGGCAGAACGATGCGGACGGGTGGGGCGCTCTGCAGGATGAAGAACTGCCCTGTGCTGACGAGCTGGCTGGCACCTGTGTTGATGATGGTGGTAAAAACAAGCCGGGGCAGAACGATGGCGGAGAAGATGAGGCCGGTGGCGATGCCGAGGGCGATAGATACTATATAGATGATGGACTGTTCGCAGGCGAGGAGGGTGGCGATTTCGCGAGGGGTGCTGCCGAGGGCGCGCAGGATAACGAAGTCCGGCAGGCGTCTACGTGCGCTTTGCCAGGCGAGAGCGAGGTTGCCAACGAGGGCAAGTAAGATGACAGTTGCCGCGCCGAGGCGCAATACGACGATGAGAGTAAGGTAAAGCGGATCATTGCTGAGGCTGCTGATAATGGCACGGCGGTCGCTGAGGTTAATGAGCTGGAGGGGGCCGGCGCTGAGGGCGGCGCGAACACTGCTGAGGGCAGCGGGATCATCGTGAGTGCGCAACCAGATAGTGGTGGGGGTAATGCTCTGGTCACTGGTGGCGCTAAAGTAGCCGGAGTAGCTCTGGAAATCGGCGAGGAGGCCGCCAAAAACGCTGGAATCGGTGGTGTTGCGAGCATAGGGGCTGTCATAGATAGTGGGGATATAAGCGACCTGGGCAATGACGAGAACATTGACGAGGGTATTAGTGTCGTTGATGGTGAAGCGGGAGCCCACCGAAAGGTCGAGCTGGCTGGCTGCCGCGGCATCGACGATGGCAGGGACGACTTTTTGCGTGGCTACCAGGGAGCGGGCGGCGATGAGCTGCTGCATAAGGGAGGTCACCGGTTGTGATGAGTCCTGGGATGTCCAGTAGGTGGTATGGGCATAGGTAGCGGCGTCGACGATACGCATGTCGATGGAGGAGCTGAACGAACCTGCGGTGGCAGGCACGAGATTTGCATAGCCGATAGTGACGGAGGTGACGCCAGGAATATGACGATAGATGGCTTCTTGCTGCTGCCACGAATTAAAACTGGCGATGTTGCCGATGGCGAAGGAGCCGCTGAAGTCGGAGCCTACCTGGTAGGCAACGACATCGGGGATACGCTGTGTCTGTGAAGCGGTAAATGAGAGGGTAAATGTAGCGAAGGCGATGGCGAGGACGAGCAGGGTGGTGATACGAAAGGCCTGATGCGGTGAGCGCGCCATATTGGCAAGGGCGAGCATGGGGATTGCTCTGCGGCTGCGGGACGCGAGCGATGAAGCGAGACGCAGGATGGAGGGGAAAAAACGGAGCAGGAGCAGCGCGCAGGCGAGCAGGAAGAAGAGGGCACCGACAACGGTAGTGGCTGGTAAAATAAGCGCGCGGACGTGATCATCGAGGACACCAGGAGTGGTGATATAGAGCGAAAATGCGAAGCCTACAATGGCGACAAGGACAGCTGCCAGGTCAAGGCGCATACGCTGCCAGAAAGGCCGGTGCGAGGAACGGGCACTTTCGCGTCCTAAGGCGAGCATGTCGATGCGAACTGCGCGTATGATGGCGAGGGCCATGGCCAGCATGGAGATGGCAATGATAAGCAGGGCGGGCCAGCGCAATCCCCAGGCGGCCTGCAAGGGATTTTGCGTTATGAGGCTCACGACGGTTTGATCGCCTGGAGTAAGGGTAGCCAGAGTCATGATGCTGGCGACAAGTATGGCGAGGAATGGACCAATGAGGAGGGCCAATAGTGCGACGGCAAGGCTCTGTACGATCAAGGCGGCGAAGACCTGGCGGCGACTGGCACCGCGACTGCGCAGGAGAGCGACGGCCTGCTGCTGGCGGTCGACAAGCAAGGTGGTCATGATACTGACGAAGAAGAGGATGAGCCCGGCGATGAGGTAGGTGAGGCTGCCCAGGGGGGCACTGATGACCGTAATGCGGCTGCTATAGCCGGCCAGGGCATCCAGAGGGGCGATGGTGGAGGTTTGATCGAAGAAAGGAGGGTCAAAGGGATAGTTGGAAAGGTCGTTGACGACGGCATTGAGTCGCGAGTTGAAGTCATCGATGCTATGAATATCGAGGCGCGTGGTGTCGAGGGCATAGTAGCTGTAGAGGTCAAAAGGAAAGGCGAGGGAGAGGTCAGGGACGGTGAGGCCGGAACCCAATGGGGCAATGGCAGCACTCAGCATTTGATTGATGACGGTGAGCATTGCCTGGTTGGGCACCAGCGCGGGATAGCGTTCGGGTTGCTCGGCGGCGCTTGGAGATGTTTGGGCGAGCGGGCCAGGGGCAAAGGTTTCGCCATGCCAGAATGGGTCGTTTTGCGAGGAGGCGGTGAAGATACCCACAATATGTAGTGGCAATTTCAGTGTTTCTGCTTCATTGTACGGATAGTAATTCAAGTGTATATCGTAGGCGAATTGAGTGAAAATGGTCGAGCCGGTGGTGAGGTGCAGGAGGGCAGCGGCGCGTGGTGTTATGGCGATTTCGAGCGTGTGTGCAGCGTCCAGGGGGAGCCGCCCTTGCAGCAGTTGGAGATGTTGACTGGCCTGGGAGATTGGGAAGCCGAGGAGGGCGAGCTGATCTTTAGAGAGGAGCAGCATGGATTTACCTCTCGGAGCGCGAGATTGCAGTTCATAGAGCGGTAAAGAGTTTCTGATAGAGATCACCTGCGGGCCATCGATATATTGACCGAGGGCGAAATGGGCCTCCGCGTCGACCTGGCTTTCATCTCGCTGGATGACGTATGGAGAGAATGCCGCGGCGGTACTATGCACGATGACATAGGGACCGGAGGGGGCGGTTTTGAGGGCATCACGGAATCCCGCGCTGATAGCAACACTAGAATAGAGGGGAACGAGGCATACCAGCACGACGGCAGTGAGGATACCTACGGCGATGAGGAGCAGGAAGCGCCAGGTGCGGCGTAATTGCCAGAGGGAGAGTGTTATGGCGGAGTTGAAAGGATTATTGCCACGTGGATGCGGTTTTCTGGGATAAGTTTTTGTACAGGTGTGTGGCATATTTTTTCTCGCTTCTAGCATTTTTCGGGCGATAGATGCGCCCCCATTTCTTCATGCATGGCACTAATCCTCATTCAACCGCAGCGCTTGGGCGATGGATGGGCGGGAGGCGATACGCAGCATGATGCCGAGGGCGATGGCACAGATAACAACCAGGACTGCGAGAGCGATAACGATTGATAGGTAAGGAATGACGAGCTGAATGGGTGGGACGTTCTGCACGACGTAAAATTCGCCGGTGGTGACCTGGCCCTGAGCGGGATTTGCGGCGAGGGTAGTGAAGACGAAATATGGGACGATGATGATGGAGAAGAGGAGGCCGGCGAGGAGGCCGGCGAGGAGGGAGGCGCTGTAGGTGATACTTTGTTCAAGGGCGATGACGGAGGCGATCTGGCGCGGGGTACTGCCGAGGGCGCGCATGACGGCGAAGTTGGTGAGGCGGCTGCGCGCGCTGAGCCACGAGACGGTGAGGTTGCCGAGCAGGGCAAGTACGAGAGCAAGGATGGAGCCGATGGCGAGGAGGCCCGTGAGGGCGAGATAGAGGGGATCGCTGCTGAGACTGGCGATGAGAGCGCGGCGGTCGCTGATGCCGTCGAGTTGGAGGGAGCTGCTATTGATGGAGCTGCGGACACTGGCAAGTGAACGGGGGTCGTCGCGCGTACGCAGCCAGATGGTGTTCGCTTCTATGTCGGCGCTATTGATATTGCGGGCAATAGTGGAGTAGGTAGCAAAGTCGACGAGGATGCCGCCGGCGGTAGTAAAGTCGTCGGAGCCGACATTCTGGGTAGTGTCATTGATAGTAGGGATGTTGTTGACTTCGGCGAGAGCCAGGAAGTTCATAGTGCCGTGAAAGTCCACCAGGGAGAAATGCACACCGGTGGAGAGATGGAGAGTTTGCCATGCGGCAGCATCCACGATGGCGGGCACGACATTGCTGGAGATGCCGCTGTTCCTATGGGCGAGCAATCGAGCCATCAGGGGTGCGATGGGCTGGCCTGAATCTTGCTGGGGCCAGATGACGGTTTTTGCGTAGGTGCTGGCATTGACGGCCCGCAGTTCGATGGTGGTGTAGATATTAGAGGCGGAGATATTTTCGGTCTGCACGTAGCCGGCGGTTACGGAGGTGACACCGGGGATGCCGGCGTAAGATGCGACTTGCTGGTCGAGGGGCCCGCTAAAGATAGTGCTGGAGATGGCGCCACTGAAATCGGAGCCAACCTGGTAGGCGGCGACATCGGGGATGCGCTGCGATTGGGAGGCAGAGAAGGTGAGAGTGAAGATTATCATCGCGAGGGCGAAAGCAAGCAGCATGGTCATGCGAATAGCTTGCCTGGGGGCACGGGCGATGTGGGCGAGCGCGAGCATAGGTGCTGCGCCACGAGCGCGGACGGCGAGCGCCGCAACCACACGCAGAAGAGATGAGAAGAGACGCAGGAAGAGGAGCAGGCAGGCGAGGAGCAGAAAGAGTGTGCCAACGAGAGCGGTTGTGGGGAGAATAAGAATGCGGGAGCGCACGTCGAGGACGCCGGGGCTGGCGATGTAGAGGGTGAAGCCAAAGCCGGTGAGGGCAATGATGGCGGCGACGATATCCAGGCGCAGGCGCTGCCAGAAAGGAGGGCGCGTGGAACGGGCCGATTCACGGCGCATGGAGAGGATATCCATACGCATGGGACGGAGGATGGCGAGTATCATGGCGAGCAGTGCGACGGCAATGGTGCCGAGAACGGGCCAGCGCAGGTTCCAGAATGACTGAGCGATGCTGGCGGTAATCAAGCCGAAGGCGGCCTGGTCTGATGGCGCAAGTACATGCTGGACAAACAGATAGGTGGCAAGAATGGCGAGCAGTGGGCCTATGATGAGAGCGATGATGCTCAAACCGAGACCCTGGACAAATATGGAGGCGAAGACCTGGCGGCGGCTGGCTCCCCGACTGCGCAGCATAGCGATGGCAGGGGCCTGGCCCTCGACGAGCAGGTCGGTCATGAGGCTGACGAAGAAGATCACCAGGGCAACGATGAGCAAGGAGAGGCTCTCCAGCGGGACGCGCAGGACATCGACGCGGTTGCTGTAGAGTTGCAGCAGGTCGGTAGGCCCGGTGGCTACCGTGTGATACACAAAAGGAGGGTCAACCGGGGGAGCGCCGGCCAACTGATTCAGGGTTGTATTGAGGCCATTGAGCAGGTCATTGAGCTTATCGCTATCGAGGCGAGCGTAATCGAAATCGTAGTACCAGTACAGGTCCAGAGGAGCGAGCAGGTAGCCGCCGTTGAGGGTGGGATCGGTGGTAAAGCGATTAAAGACAGAGAGAAGTGTGTTATTGGAGGCGATGGCGGGAAAGCTGATGCCATAAGCGCCGACAGGTTGAGTCTGGAAGTTTTGTCCATGCCAGAATGGGTCGCTGGACTGCGGAGGATTGAAGATGCCGGAGACGTAGATAGGAAGGTAGCTGTTGGCCTGCTCACCATTCCCAATGGTGAAATTTACTACAACGCTGAAAGCGGAGCCTACGTGCAGATTCAGCCTGCTGGCAGCATCCTGGGTGATGGCTATTTCCATGCCGTAGCTTTGTGGGGCAGGCAGTCTTCCGGCAAGTAGCCTGACGTGGGGAAGCGCGTTTTCGACGGGGGTGCCGATGAAGGTGATAAATTCGTTGGAGGTGGGGGAGTTGACGCTGAACTGGCCCTGGACGGAGAGAACAGGGGATTTTTTGAGAAACTGGCCCATATTTTGCTGCATATTAGCGGTCAACTGGCTCTGAAAGTTCTGGATGGGCTGCGGCACTACTTGATAAGAGACGCTGTGTACGGTTACGAATGAGTCGGTAGGGGAAGCTGCGAGGGTGTCGCGCAGTCCGGCGCTCATGGCGACCTGCGCGTAAAGCGGGACGATGCAAATGAGTACGACGGCGGCCAGAATACCGGCGCCAACGACCAGCAGCATGCGCCAGGTCTGACGCATCTGCCAGAGAGCCAAAGTGAGAACCGGAGCAGGTCGCTCCCTATTGTTGCCCCGTTTGGAGCCAGCAGCGCGGCTGGAAGCAGCGGACCCGGGGATTTCAATTGTGCCGGTTGTACCGGCGGAGTGCAACCTCAAGGAGTCACCCTTACTATGACTACGAGATGGATTTATCATGTTTTGTTGCTGTTCGATATTCATTATTCATTATGGGTTATTCTTCGATGATACGACCATCCTGGATCTGTAGGACGCGGTCGGAGGCATTGACGACGGTGGCATCATGGGTGGCGATGAGCATGCCTATCTGCAGGTCGTGACTGATGCTGCGCAGGAGGCTGGCGATGTCACGGCCAGTGACGGAGTCGAGGTTGCCGGTTGGTTCGTCGGCGACAACGAAGCGCGGGTTGTGTACGAGGGCACGCGCGAGGGCAACACGCTGCTGCTCGCCGCCGGAAAGTTCAAGGCCACGATGGTGCATGCGGGCGCCAAGTCCGACGCGCTGCAAGGCTTCGCGGGAGCGTCTTGTGCGCTCGTCAGCTTCCATGCGAACGAGGCGCAGGGGGACTTCGACATTTTCCTGGGCTGTGAGCGATGGAAAGAGATGAGCGTTCTGAAACATCATGCCGATGCTCTCGCGTCGCAGGTGCGCTCTGGCAGTTTCATCAAGTGTTGAGAGATCACGGCCAAGGATGAAAACTTTGCCTGCGGTAGGATCGTCGAGACCAATTAAGATGTTGAGCAGAGTGGTTTTGCCGGAGCCTGAACGCCCGCGCAGGGCTACAAATTCTCCTGGCATGATGCACAGGTCTATGCCGCGCAGGGCGTGGACGACGCCACCACCACTGCGAAAATCGCGTTTGACGCCGTGTGCTTCGGCGATTGCTGTTGCTACCGCCTGTTCCATAAGTTGCTCCTCCTGTTTAGATTAGAATCAATTATTGCGATGCATTTTTTACGAATGTAATGAATTGAGTAACCGGAGAGGGGCCGATAATGAGCTTTGACAAATGATCACGGCCACCTGGGGTGCGATAATGGACTTGAACGAAATATTGTCGTAATGTACGCGAGGCCGATAAATCGGCGCTGGGAGGCGATTGGCCGGCACGCTACGCGCAGCCGTGGAACCCGGTTGAGCGACCTGTTGTTGGGGTAATTTGTTCAAGCGCATAATCTGGCCCCTACGAAATGGACCCGGTGGGTCTTATGGTATCACCGGTTGATTTGTTGTTGCCGTTGGTTTCGATGGCAATTGGCCATAACTCGACGTGGTCGTCGACGATGCGCACTTCGGCCCGGCCGTTGAATGGGATGGTTTCAATGGCCTCTTTGGGCAATTGCAGGCGTCCGACGCGGTCGATGAGCACGGATTCGCGGTGCGTCTCACTGGGTAAGCCGATGATGGCGCTAGCGCCGGGGACATACTCGCTGACAGCCTCCAGAGGCGCTTCACGGCGGACGGTTTCGGTGCTGGTGCGGCCATCGCGAATGGCGATAGTACGGTCCATGACGGCGGCGATGGCGACATCGTGAGTCACGGTGAGAATGGTAAGGCCGAGTTTTTCGTTCAAGGAACGTAGCAACGCGAAGATTTCCCCGGCAGTGACAGAGTCGAGTTCGCCCGTGGGTTCATCGGCAAGCAGCAACATCGGATCATTGGCGAGGGCTACGGCGATGGCGACACGCTGCTGTTCGCCGCCTGAGAGCTGGTCGGGCCGTTTCTTACCCATGCCAGCAAGGCCGACGAGTTCGAGCAGCTCTTCGGCTTTGCGCGTACGCTTGCCCCCGGAAGCCCCGCCGAGCAACTGAGGGAGTTCGATGTTGGCGGCCGCGCTTAATTCGGGCATCAAGTTGCGCCCGCTCTGCTGCCAGATATGTCCGACGACGTAGCGGCGATAGACGATGCGCTGAGCCTCCGTCATGTGGGTGAGATCATTGCCGTCGACAATGGCACGCCCGGCGCTGGGGACATCGAGCCCGCTGAGGATATTGAGCAGGGTGCTTTTGCCAGAGCCAGAGGCACCGACGATGGCCATCATCTCGCCAGGCACCACTTCGAGGTCGAGACCCTGGAGCGCAACCACTTCGAGGTCGGCTACTTTATAGATTTTAACGAGATTCTCACAGAGAACAATTGGTTCAGGCATACTTAATCCTCACTAACTCTTAAGGTCATACTGACGGATGGGCGCGAGACGACACGCACCATCAAGCCAACGGCAAGCAGGCAGATGGCGACCAGAATACCAAGGGCAATACTAATGAGCAGACCGGGAATAATCATCTGGATGGGTGGGACGTTCTGTACGGCATAAAATTCGCCGGTGCTGAATTGATTGACGCTGCCACTGGTGGTGACAGTGGTAAAGACGAAAGCCGGCAGCACAAGGAAGGAGAGCAGAACACCGAAAGCGATTCCCAACCCGATAGCCGTGGCATAAACGAGGCTCTGCTCCCAGGTCAACACGCCGGCAATTTGTGGAGGGGTACTACCCAGAGCGCGCATGACGGCAAAGTTGGTCTGGCGGCTGCGCGCACTGAGCCAGGAGACGGTGAGGTTACCGATGAAGGCAAGCACGAGGGCGGTCAGCGAACCGATAATCAGTACGCCGATCAGCACGAGGTAGAGTGGATCATTGAGCAGGGCAGCGGTGATGGCACGGCGGTCATTGACGCTGGTAAGGGCGGTGTTGCCGGTGCTCAGAGCGTGACGCACGCTTGCCAGGGATGCGGGGTCGCCCGCGGTACGCAGCCAGACAGTGGTAGGAATAAGATTCGAGCCACTGGCGCTTTCAGTAGCCGCGGCATAGGCCTGGTAGTCTACGAGTACACCGCCAAAAGGAACATAATCGTTGGTACCGCTGGTCTGAACGCTATCATCTACAGTAGGAATGTAGTTGACCCTGGCGACAGCGACGAAATTGATGGTGTTGCTGTAATCGGTAAGTGTGAAAGGCGAGCCAATTGAGAGATGGAGGTTATTCCAGGCCGCGGTATCGACGATAGCAGGCACATTTTGCGAGAATGGCGCCTTTAAGAGGGCCAGCAAGGAGGGCAGCGATTGCGAGGAGTCCTGCGTAGTCCAGATAGCGGTGCTGGCAAAGGTGTGTATATCGACGGCGCGTAGTTCCATGGAGAGGTTGACACCGCTCTCAGACGCGCGTGTGGATGATTCGTAGCCAATGGAGGCAGCGGTGACGCCAGGGATATGCGTGAATGCCGCTGTCTGCTGGGCCAGGGATTGGGTGGCGAGGCGATCATTGCTGGGATAGGTGCCGTTGAAATCGGCGCCGACCTGGTAATTCACGACCTGCGGGATGCGATTTGCCTGCGAAGCGTTAAACGATAGAGTGAAGATGGCGAATGCGACGGCAAGGGCGAGCAGGAGGATGACGCGCAGCGATTGACGAGGAGCGCGGGCCATTTGCGCCAGGGCGAGAACAGGCGTGGCGCTGCGGCTGCGCGCGGCCTGATTCGCGGCGAAGTTTAGTATGAATGGGAAGACGCGCAAGAAGAGCAGCGTACAGCCGAGCAGTAAGAACGCCGCTCCGACAAGTGTCATGGGCGGTAGGATGAGGACACGGGTGCGATCATCCAGGACGCCAGGGCTGGTGATATAGACCGAGAAGGCATAGCCGGTGAGGGCAACCACACCGGCGAGTACGTCAATGCCCATACGCAGCCAGAGGGGACGATTGCTGATGCGGGCCGCCTCGCGGCGCAGGGCCAGCACATCCAGGCGTGTGGCGCGGTAAATGGCAACAATCATAGCCAGCACCGCGACGCCTACAGCAATGAGGGCGGAGAGATAGAGGCCAGAAGCAACCTGTACAGGGTCAGCTGTGATGAGGTTGAGCGCTCCCTGGTCAGCGACAGCCAAGGTAACTCGCGCCAGCAGGACGGCGGATAGAATGGCGAGCAGAGGACCGACCAGCAGGGCAATGATACCGGCGCCGGTGCTCTGAATAACGAGCGCGCTAAAAATCTGGCGGCGGCTGGCTCCCCGGCTGCGCAGCATAGCGATGGCGCCCGATTGGCGCTCGACGAGCAGATCGGTCATGAGGCTGACAAAAAAGAGGACGAGCCCGACGATGAGATATGCCACGCTCTGTACGGGGATGCGCACAACGTCGACGCGATTACTGTAACTATCGAGCAGGTCACTGGGACCATTGGCCTGGGTTTTCTCAACATAGCCGGGAATGACGGGCTTGTTGGAGACGCCGGCAAGGATGTTGTTAAGACCATTAGCCAGATCATCCAGCCTGTTGATATCGATATGTGAAATATCGAATGTATAGTATTCGGATAGGGTGAGCGGTTCGGCGAGCGTAGTTCCCCTTGCCAGGCCGGGTTTACTTATGACCTGGCGCGAAATCTGATCAAATATGGTGATAAATGCCTGGTTAGAGACGAGCGAGGGATAGAGCGAACCTTTGACGTCGAGCGGCTGGCGCGCAAAGCTGGCGCCATACCAGTATGGATCATTCTGGGATATGGGCTCAAAGATGCCAACGACCTGTAAAGGCAGCGTTGCGCTCACCTGGGTCAGCAGCACGCTGTTGTCGAATAGAAGATGCGCGGAAAGTTGCGAGCCGATTTGCACATGCAGATTCTGCGCGGCCTGGGGGGTAATGGCAATTTCGAGAAGACAGGCGCAAGAGGAGGTCTCTACAGCCGAATTCAGGGGAAGCTGCCCTTGCAGGAGCCTGACATGCGAGCGAACCTGCGGTATGGAAGCGCCGATAAGCTGTACCTGGTCAAAGGTGTTGATGCTGATGCCCTGGCTTTGCACAGAAACCTGCGGGGCGCCGTTGATAAACTGGCCAAGGTT
Organism: Ktedonobacteraceae bacterium; assembly: GCA_035294305.1. Lineage (GTDB taxonomy): Bacteria > Chloroflexota > Ktedonobacteria > Ktedonobacterales > Ktedonobacteraceae > DASRBN01. Next base: position 23,899 of record DATGLD010000034.1, read on the forward strand.
GCTCTGCATTTCCTGATTCAGTTGCTGCTGAACCTGGCGGATAGCTTGCTGTGAGACGAGGGGAGCAGAGCTGGTAACAGTGATGGCACTCGCGATGGGAGATGCGTTGAGAGCATCGCGCAGGCCCGCGCTCATAACGACCTGTGAATAGAGAGGCACAGCGCAAACGAGGATTACGGCTGCGATCATGCCGGCCCCGACAATCAGCAGCAAACGCCAGGTCTGCCGCAGTTGCCAGAGGGCGAGGGTCACCATAGAGGGAAACGCGGCCAGGCCCGTACGGGCCGCCCCGCGGGAAACCTGGGAGATTGAACGACTCATGACGGCTTCTTTCTCAACGAGTAATTACCTATTAGATATATTATGCCAGCAAAACGGGGCAGGCACCAGGCCCTGCCCCACTCTCGACTGCTGTGATGGAGTGCGCAAAATAAAAAATACAGGTATGCCGGCTCCCTCAAGCGTCAGAGTGGCACGATGATTTATGTCATATGATGAGCTGTACTTCGATCATAGCATAAAGTGTACAGGCTGGTAAAAGCAGCTTTCATAATCATAGACGCCAGAATTTCAAAAGTATTGCATGCTGTTGAGGGGAATAGAAAAGAAGTCGGGAGATCGGTAATGAGCATGAATTTTAACCAGCAATCCCGCGAAGCCGATAATGGTTTTTAACAAACTACTCCGACAAGGGGCGCGGGGCCGATCAATCGGCAACCGGGCGATCAATCGGCCCATTAGTAAATGAATTTGTCAAAGCGTATCACCGTTGCAGCCGGCCTGGAGGGGTTTCGATTTGCTCATAGGGGCGTCCGGCGGCTTCGCAATGCTCGCGCAGGATTTGCAATTTGCGCTGTAATTCATCTTTGCCGATACGGGCGAAGAGATTACAGGCGTCGGCATATTGCGCGACCAGGCGCAGCGTTTTGCGTTCGCCTGTGCCACCAATCAAAATAGGTGGATGCGGCTTCTGCACGGGTTAGGGCGAACTGAGGGGGCGCTCGAGCTGGTAGTGTTTGCCGTTGAAGGCCTCTTCGTTGCCTGACCACATCCGGAGCGCAATCTGTAACATCTCTTCCAGGCGCTCGAAACGCTCTTTCAATGGCGGGAAAGGCACGCCCAGACCACGATGCTCTTGCTCATTCCAGGCGGCGCCAATACCAAGGTAAGCGCGCCCATGGGAAAGGACATCGAGGGTTGTAGCGGTTTTGACCAGGATACCGGGATATCTATAGGTGACACCGGTGACCATGGTGCCCAATTTGATGCGATTGGTGCGGCCAGCAGCGAAAGCCAGCGCGCTCCATCCTTCAAGCATTTCGTTTTCCGCCGGGCCAACATTGGGAATCTGGAAAAAGTGGTCCATTACCCACATGCTGTAGAGGCCCGCGCGTTCCGCACGTTGGGCGATCAGGCCAAAGGTATCGCCGAGATTGGCCTGGCCAGATGGCCATGTGAAATTGGGAACTTGCAAACCAAGTCGCATAGCTGTTTTTTCTCCTGTGTTTCTGCTTGTTTGTTGTGGAACCCTGTGTATTATACGTAACAGAGTGCCGGTTCGCGCAAGGGGAGATTTGGGAGATCACCTCTTTCAGACGGTAAGGGGGGCGCGTTCTGCCTGGCGCAGGGCTTCTTCGATCTCCTGGCCGAGGGCAGGGTTCCAATCGGATTGCGCGGCGAGCCAGCGTTCATGGAGAAGATGTAAGAGGCGGCGTGCGTCAGATGGTTCGAGCAGGTTGAGATCGAAGAGCGATTCCTGCTGGTCGGGATAGAGGATCGAGAGAACGAAGCCATCGATGCTGATGGATGCCTGTTGGGTGAGGTTATAGGCCTGAGGCGCACCCATTTTGCGGCAAAATGAGATGCTGCCGGCGAATCCAATCAGGACGAAAGCCAGGGCTATAGCGGTAACGATCAATCCTGCCAGGCTCAGGATACTGGCCAGCGCTGTTCCCAGCACGGCGAGCCAGGGATGAGGCAGGCGCAGCGTCCAACCAATCAAAATAAGTGGAACAAGCCCGACAAGAGCGGCGAGAAAGCAGCCAAAAGCGGTGCTCACTAACCAGTAAATGCTGGAGAGATTCTTAGGCGAGAGGTCTCGACCGGTGAACGTGTGATCCTGAAGCCGTAACATCCAGCGAGAGTAACCAGCACGCAGCGCATAGAGAAACCGGAGGACAAGCACGCAGCTGCCGAGAGCTAGCAGCGCGGTAAATACCAGGGTGGCAAGCAGGGCATCTTGCCATTTGAGATAGGGGGTAAAGGTGTGTGAATATGTTGGAAAGAGCCGCAGGCTCAGCAGTATACAGATAACTGCGCATACAAACGAGCCAGCAATTAATAGCCAGGCTATAAGACAGGTACGGACATACGAGGCTCGTTTCAACCGATAGATAAAGGCATCTTGCTGAGATTCAATCATATTTTCTTCGCCACTTCTCATTGATGTGGATGGTCACTGCATCATATACGCCAATCAGGGCATCCAGGTGACAGAGCGGATTCAGTAGAGCTTGAAACCCGTAGTTCATTACGAATGAGGCACCTGAGCGGTTACGGGGTGGTCCGAAGGTCATCGAAGAGGACGGAATGGAGGTAGCGTTCGGCAGCGCTGGGAAAGATGGTAACAATGACTTTGCCGCGATTCTCTTCTTTGCTCGCTTCCTGTAGGGCGGCCCAGGCGGCGGCACCACTGCTGATGCCGATGGAAAGGCCTTCTTCGCGCATGATACGAATGGCGGTGGCTACGGCATCGGCATCGGTAACCGGGATAACGCGATCGATGAGATCGCGGCGCAGCGTGTCCGGGATAAAGCCCGCGCCCAGCCCTTCGATGCGGTGCGGGCCGGGGCGCCCTCCCGACAAGACCGCGCACGAGGCGGGTTCAACGGCCACGACTTCAAGTGAGGGTTTGCGGGGGCGTATGCCTTCGGCGATGCCGGTTAATGTTCCGCCGGTGCCAACGCCGATGACAACGATATCGACGGCCCCTGCCGTGTCCTCCCAGATCTCGAGCGCTGTACCCTCTCGGTGGGCGCGTGGGTTGGCCTGGTTGTAGAATTGCTGCGGATACCAGCAGTTGGGGCGGGTGGTGCGCAGTTCGGTGACCTTATTGATGGCGCCGCGCATGCCCTGGTTTCCGGGTGTGAGGATGACCTGCGCCCCGAAGCGCTGCAAGAGCAGGCGCCGCTCGATGTGGATGGTATCCGGCATGGTGAGAATGCATGAATAGCCACGAGCCGCGGCGATCCAGGCAAGAGATATGGCCATGTTGCCGCTTGATGGTTCGGTGATAGTACCGCCAGGCCGCAGCAGTCCTTGCGCTTCTGCTTCACAGATCATTTGTAAGGCGGCGCGATCTTTAACGCTGCCGCCGGGACTGAACATTTCGAGCTTTGCAAGAACGGTGGCTGGCAAACCAGCGGTCACGCGCTTCAATTCGACAAGCGGCGTGCGACCTATGAGCTCAGTGGTATCTTTTTCCCAGCGGGTCATAATTTTTCTTTCAGGCATCCAGCAAGGCCGAGATCATAAAGAGCAATTCTTGCACGTTAAAGGGCTTGCGTAGCAGGATGCCTTTTTGCAGGCCCATGCGATGAAGTTCCCAGTCATGGCTACCGGTAATGACGATGATCGGCGTATTGCGAGTATTGCTGTGCCCGCGCAGTATTTTATACAGCGATACGCCATCCAGGTTCGGCAGCCCAACATCTAAAATGATGAGCGAGGCTCCTAGCTCGGGCAGGTGGTCCTTGGCTTCCTGGCCATCGGCAAAAATACGCAGGGGCCAGCGTCCATCATATGCCAGGATGTCACGGAAGAGGTTTGCGAGGGCCGCATCATCTTCGACGATGGCTATCAATCTGTCATTACCTGGTGAGTCTTGCCAGTTCACAACCACTTGCTACCACTCCCATTTCATGAAATACAAAGGCCGCTTTTGCGTTTCTCCCGGTTAAATATAATACATTGTTTCGTTACTCCCCGTACGGTGTCGCTGCGCCAGCTCTTCAATCGTGGTCGTATTCAGGATTTGTTGGGTCATTGCATCGATCTTTTGCCAGACTTCGCGCAGGGCGCATCCGGGTGAGAGCTTACAAAAATCCGGGTTGGGCAGGCATTCCATGGGAGGCACATATCCCTCAAGGGCCTGCATCACTTCGCCCATAGTGATATGCGACGGGGGTTTCGCAAGCATATGGCCGCCTCTGGGGCCGCGGACACTTTTCACCAGCCCTTCTTTACGCAGGGCCATCAGAATCTGGTCAAGATATTGCTCGGGTATGTATTGGCGATTGGCGATATCGGCGCTTTCAATCGGCCCCTGACCATAATAGGCAGCCATATCAAGCATGGCGCGCAAGCCATAATCGCCCTTCATGGTTAATTTCATGCAGTCCCTTATCCTCCAATGTGCAATGCGACCAGTTCCATTGATGGCTCTGTATTGCTAGGATATATCAGGAGCAAAAGCCTGTCAATGGGTTGTAGCTTCCTTTGCTACAGCGAGCAAATCGGTACGGATATTCGTGAAGTGCTCGCGCAGCGCGGCCATCTGCACGCGCCGGCCCGCGATACGCATCCAGATACGGCGCTGTGGGAAATAAAATGTGACGCACAGGCTCAAAATCAGGATAACCGCCGTCGGCCAGACGAGGATGGAACCGGTGTCTTTCGTCACAAGCAGGACCGTGGCTTCGCTGGCGCTGTTCAGTGTGACCTTCCACTGTTTATCGAAACTGGGCAGGGTTTGCCCTGGCCGCAGGTTGACCAGTACTTTGTCCTGGCTAACAGGCGCGCCCGGGACGCCGGCGCCGATCAGCATGATTGGGTCCCGCACCTGGGCGAGTTGTTGGGATGGAAGATGCCGGAACAGGACGCTGACCGTCATATTTGTACCGGGAACCGGTATGCCACTGGCGTAATCCACGGTCAGGGTGGGGGAGATGTTGGCGGTTTGATCGAGCACGATTGGCTCATCGCAGAGCAGGCAGCCGCTGGCATCGCTGATGGTGATGTTGACCGCCGGGATTAGTGAGGACTGGTGAAAGACGATGCCATCATAGGAGAGCGGGTCATTGACGCGCAGGTGATCGCTGTGCGCCACCAGTTCGCCATCTTTATAGACACTGAGGTCGGTAACATAATCGGTGGGGAGGCCAGTTTTGGGATCAAAGGTAGCGCGAAAGGAATTGGCGCGAAAACTGATGTTATGCGGAGTACCGCGCGGATAGACGATCGCGCTCTGCCCATCGGGCAGCGCCTGGTCAAAGGTGAACCCGGCCAGGCTATCTGAAAGGCTAACAATGGGCGCCGGCAGGAGGCGCCGGGCGGGGCTATCAGGCGCGAAGCCATGCCACTGCGACAGGACACCGGCCAGCAAGAGCGTGACCAGCGCGGCGTGAAAGACAAATGTAGAGAGTGTGGCCCACGAATTTTTGTTGGCGTAGAGATAGATGATTTCATCCTCTCCAGCGAGGCTGCGCACGCGATAATGACGCCTGCGCAAAGCGGCCTGCGTCCAGGATACGGCATCTTCATGAGAAAACTCGGCGCGTTCAAGCGCGTTTACATAGAACTTATCGCTACGCCTCAGCAAGGGATGGCGAAAATTCTGCCAGATGGCCGGCGCGCGGTTCAGGGTACACACGACGATGCTCAAGGCCAGGATGGTGAGCAGGAGCATGAAGTACCAGCTGGAGAAGATTTTGAAAAACTGCAGGCTATCATAGATCGGTGTGAGCGAACCGTAGCGCGGCAAAGCATTTTGCTGCACCCAGGCGGCATAGGCGGTCGGGTCGTTCAATACTTCACCGGGGGCCTGCACAAAATAAATACCAGCGAGACTGACCAGGGCAATGGCCGAGATGAGGAGAATAGCGGTGCGTACAGAACTCAACCAGCCCCAGACGGTATTGCCAGGATGTTTCAATTTATAGAGAAGCCGCTGTTTGAAACGCTGTTGGGGCGAAAGCGCCATCTTTTTGCGCGACTTCTTGCTGCTCTTACTTCCGGGCGGATTTTTTATTAACGTAGACATAACGCTCTATCATTCTCAAAAGAGGTAACATTTCAAAAAGGGTTCCATGACGGATGCCTTGTTATATGATAGAGCATGGACGCGTTTCTGACAAGCGCGCCTGAGCTAGCTAATCCGGGTTGATGCTGGGGAAGCGGAGTCTCTCAGCAGGTAAGCGGCCTCCTTCCTGCGCTCAGCAAGACCTGCCGAGAGCCACTTCGCTTGAGCGGTACTTACGTCCTCTTCTGTGCGGCCAGAAACGAGGCATACCAGTAGCCACTATCCTTAATGATGCGCCGTTGGGTCGGATAATCGATGTAGACCAGACCGAAGCGCTTGCTGTATCCCTCCGACCATTCGAAGTTATCCGTCAGGGACCAGACGAAGTAACCTTTCACGGGCACGCCCTGCGCCACTACCCGCTGCACTGTGGCAATATGCTCGCGCAGGTATTGAGTGCGTAGTGAATCATGAACGGCATGATTGCCGTCCCATTGATCATCGAACGCGGCGCCGCTTTCGGTCACCAGCAGTGCTTTTGGTGCATACTCACGATAGATGCGAGTCAAAATGTTGGCCAATCCCGCGGGATAAATTTCCGAACCCATCTCGGTATAAGACGATCCTGGCACCCGTTTGACCGCCTCATATCCATCAGCTGCCGGTGGCTGGTTTAACTCCGCGCCCGCCGGCCGCGCTTCTTGCTTCCCGGCTTTATCGTGCTCCCCTGTCAATCCACGCACCACCAAACGCGAATAATAATTCACACCGAGAAAGTCGATAGGAGTCGCAATGGTGGTAAGGTCAGTGTCCTGGATTGGTGGCGGTAGAACACCCATGTTCGCAAAAAGATGCTCAGGATAGCTTGCGCGAAAAATGGGGTCCAAGAACCAGCGATTGCGGAAAGCGTCGGCCTTTTCGACGCCCGCGAGCGTTTCAGGCCGGTCATCGGCTGCATAGACGGGGTAGAAATCGATGGCAATGCCTATCTGCGCGGAAGCACCGGTATGCGTTCGCAGGCGCGGTACCGCCAGTCCATGCGATAGCAGCACATGATGCCCAACGATGACGGCCATCTGCACATCCTGTATGCCAGGTGCGTGCATGCCAAGGCCGTAACCGAGATAGGCAATACACCAGGGTTCGTTATGCGTCAACCACCATTTGACGCGATCTCCCAGACGACGGGCCACGACCCCGGCATAGTCGGCAAAGGCGTACGCCGTATCACGTTTGAGCCAACCGCCACGCTCCTGCAAAGCGAGCGGCAAATCCCAGTGGTGGAGGGTTGCCAGGGGTTGTATTCCCCTGGCAAGGAGAGCATCGACCAGGCGATCATAAAAATCCAGGCCCTTCGCGTTCACGCTGCCCGTTCCGTCTGGCAGGATACGCGGCCAGGCGATGGAGAAGCGGTAGGCGCTCAAACCCAGACGGGCCATCAGCGCCACATCCTGCTCCATCAGATGATAGTGATCGGCCGCGATATCCCCCGTCTGGCCCTCATAAATGGCGCCGGGGATGGTCACAAACCGGTCCCAGATCGACATGCTCCGCCCATCTTCGCGTGTCGCTCCCTCGACCTGGTAAGCGGAGCTGGCCGCTCCCCATAGAAAATCCGCCGGAAAGGCCCTCCGTGCCTGGTCCTGCGGCTGCGTCTGGGTAGTGCTATCATGCTCCGCGGCTCCTGCGCGTTTTGTATCGTCGGTAATGCTCATTCGGACTCCTTAGCTACTTAACAATGGAGGGCAATCCGTGCCCTCTATGGACGGCGGGCGACCACCGGAGTGGGCCCCTATGACACCAGGCGGTTAGCAGGCTTTTTCTTTTGCCTGCGACCTTCGCGGCGCAGGCGAGGGTTTGCCAGTTCGTCGATGCCGAAGTTGATAAAGGTCAGGCTCGCGCAGAGGATGGCGACGCATAAGCCTGCCGGTACGAATTGCCACCATTTTCCTACAATAAGCGCTCCATTATTTTGCGCCCAGTATAATATTTCGCCCCAACTGGCTTTGGATGTATCACCCAGGCCAAGAAATTCCAGCGCCACTTCCGCTCCTACGGCGTACACAAATGTTCCGATAAAGGTAGAAGCAACCAGGGCCGCCTCATTGGGCAATATCTCAGCAAAGATCAGGTGGAGGGAATTTTCACCGGATGAGCGGGCGGCAGTTACGAACTCGCGTTCTTTTAGTGAGAGCGTCTGAGCCCGCAGGACACGCGCTCCATAGCTCCAGGAGGTAAACAGGAGCACCAGAGCAATGACGAATTCGTTTTTATTCGCGGCGTCGGCGGTGCTGGCTAAGGAGGCCAGTACAATCGTCAGCGGCAGGCCTGGCAGCACCAGAAAGACGTTGATGATCAGGGAAAGCACTTCGTCGACGATGCCGCCAAAAAAGGCGGAAGTCAGCCCAAAAAACACCTGCAAGATGGTGGAACCGATGGCGGCAGTGAAGCCAACCAGCAAGGAGACACGCGCCCCGTAGACGATCTGCGCGAACATATCCTGCCCCAGGCCTGTGGTACCCAGAATGTGCGCGGGCGAGGGGGGCAACGAGCCGACAACTACACTGGCATCCGGATTATAGGGAGTCAGCAATGGGGCCGCTATCGCCACCAGCACAAAAAGGGCTACCACTGTGGTACCGAAAGTGATTTTGGGATTGGAGGTGAGGACACGCAGGATACTGCTTCCGCGCCCTTTTGCTTTATCCAGGAGCGTCGAAGATTGGATCTGCGCATCGGTGAGATTTGTTACCTGCATCTGCTAGCTCCTCCCTTGCCGCACACGCGGATCGAGGAACGCATAGACCAGTTCAGACAAGAAATTGGCGATCAGCACCGCCAGGGCGATGACGAGGAAACATCCCTCAACCAGAGCATAATCATCCGCCTGTACGCCTTTATAGAGGGCAAAGCCGATGCCGGGATAGTTGAACACGATCTCGGTGAGCAGCGAGCCACTGACCACCAGGCCCAGGGAGATTGAGAAGCTGGTGATGCTGGGTAAAATGGCGTTACGGGCAGCGTAGTTGACCATTACCCGTCTCTCCGGCAAACCTTTCGCCTGCGCCATGAGCAGGTAATCTTCTGAAAGCGTTGTCACCATTGTGTTGCGCATGGTGAGCACCCAACCGGCCAGCGAACCAAGCACCAGCGTCGCCACCGGCAGGATCGCATGCTGTATCACGCTGCCTATGAAATCCATGCTCCAACCGGGAGTGACGTTGAAGACATCATAGCCGCTATCGGTCGGAAACCAGTTCAGGTTGACGCCGAAGATATACACCAGCGCCAGCGCCATCCAGAAATAGGGCACAGCAGAGAAAAACGTCAGGATGGGCGGTGTGATAGTGTCGTACCAGGAACCACGCCGCCACGCGATCAACATGCCAAGCAGTGTACCGGTGATAAAACTGATGATCAAGGCAGAGCCAACCAGGCCAATCGTCCAGGGCAAGCTCTCACGCAGGATATCCGAGACCTGCGAGGGAAATTGCGAGGTTGCGATACCCAGATTGCCGTGCAGGATGCCGTTCAGGTAATCAAGATACTGCTTCCAGATAGGCGTATTCGGATTTACGCCAAATTCCGCGCGGATGGCATCAATCTGCGCGCGCGTGATCTGCTGGGTCTGTAGCTTCGCGATATAGGCCTCGGCAGGATCACCCGGCATCAGGCGTGGAATGATAAAATTGAAGGTGATCGCGGCCCATAGCGCAATCAAATAGAAGGTTACACGCCTCAAGAGAAAGCGCATCGCACTTCATCTCCTCTCCGTCTCAGGGCATCGTGGGAACAGGTAGGGGCCAGTGTACCAGGCGATTACCCCATCCCAGAGCGCGATACATCTGGCCCCTACCCTGTCATGCTCCATTCGCCCTGTTATCAGGACGCTGGCGTCAAATGGAGAATAACGTTTTCGGCGTCGGGCATATTGTAAGGCGCGCCGGAATCGTAGGGATTGCTGGCGTCGGGCCACCCCTGCCAGTTTGTCGTCGTATACTCATCCCAATAGACATTGACGGTCAAAGGCAGCACCGGCAACTGGCTGACCATAATGTCTTCGATGCCCGCGATGGCCTGCTTCTGCGTATTGATATCAGCGGAAGATTGATACTGCTGGAGCAGCATATCGGTTTGCGCCGAATAGCCGTTGCTGGTCGAGGCGTCCCAGCGTTCGAAGTTGGTGCCAACGACGGATTTTCCGGGCGGGGCGGAGTTCGCGCTGCTCAGCAGGGCATAGTAGGCATAGTAGGGAGTGGGGCCACTGTTCGTCCAGCTGATAGCCGCCTGGTAGTTGCCGGTTGAGATGTCGTTATAGTACGGGGTGTAGCCGCTTTCTGAGTTGACCGAGGCCTTGATACCTGCGGCGTTCAGGTCATTGACGATGAACTGCACGTCCTGATCCCAGTCGTTCCATCCATTCACCACATCGACCGTCATAGTCAACTCTTTCCCGCTGGCATCGCGATAGAAACCATCGCTGCCCTTTGTGAATCCAGCTGCCTGCATGTAGGTCGCTACCTTGTCGGCGCCGGTATCGAAGGACATGCTCTGGTACTGGGGCGAGATCCAATCGTTCAGTGTCGGTATGATGATGCCGGTGGGGTTAGCAACCTGGGCATATTTTGCCACACCCTGTGGCAACTGCGTGCGATTAATGGCCGCGTTGATGGCCTTGCGCACATTCAGGTTATTGAATGGGGCCTTTTGCAAATTCAGGTACAGCATGACCGTATTGCTGGCGGCAAACCAGGTATGGTTGTGCTGCGGGTCTTTGCCAGTGAAGAGCGGATCGTAGTCGGGGTTCCAGCCGGTACCCATCCAATCGAGCTTACCCTGGATCATATCGGTAATTGCAGTGGTGTTGTCTTTGATCGAGGGCACCTGAATCTTTTGCACCTTTGGCTTTGTGCCCCAATAATTGGGGTTGGCGACGTAGGTAATCAGATCGGGGGTGAAGCTGCTGAGCAGGTAGGGGCCTGTGCCGACGGGCTTGTTGTCGTTGGCGAACTTGGCCGGGTCTCCGCTAATGGTGGACCAGACATGCTGTGGCACGATGAACACCTGGTCGCCAATGTGGAAGAGCGCCGTGCTGTCGGGGTGCGTCAGTGTGAATACCACGGTGTTGCTATCGGGCGCCGTCACACTCTTGATGAGGGGCAAGACACCGTTCTGGTCAAGCGCGGGATGCTGCTGCATCAAATTGAAGGTGAAGACGACATCCTGGCTGGTAAAAGGCTGGCCGTCGTTCCATTTGACGCCTGAACGCAAGGTGAAGGTCAACTGCGTCAGATCGCTGTTGTAGTTCGCGGCGGTGGCGAGCCAGGGCTGGGTCTGGCCGTTATACAGGTTGGTAAAGTAGAGTGTTTCGTAGAGCAGACCTTGCGCGCCAAAATCACCACCCTGGTTGGTGTTAAAGAACGGATTGAAGAAATCGGGATTGGGCTGCCCAGGGGCAGAAAGTAGACGCAGGGTTGTGTTGCTGCCTGAAGAGCTACTGGTGCTGTTGCCGGTAGTTCCGCAGGCAGCGAGAATAGTTGCCACGATGAGCAACAATGAGCAAATAGTCGCTATGCGGCGATAGCGATGCGCCAATGGGGGTGTAGGATTGGGAGCCATGATTAACCTCCTCGTTAATGGATGTCAGGAACGATCCAATATTTGCCTTCCTTACGAGCCGCATTAAGAACGAGCTTCGCTCTTGCCACACACACGGGTGGCTTACCGGGCTCGCATTTGAAGGTATGCTCTAGACCAGCAGTGGTCCTCTCTACAGGCCGGCAGAGGCAACAAAATACTAAGACGACCTGGTTGTGAACGGACAACACGACGACATTATGACGGTATTAGCGTGATCGAGCACCTACGAAAGCACTACTACATTTTTCAAAGCCAGATGCGGGTTCGCTCGAAAAAGTAGCTTCTGTTTCTCCTTTACGATGGGATTGTCAAACGTTGAGAAGCACCACAAGATGCACGCACTACAAGAGTTGTTGCTAACTGCATACGCACGGGTTCATCTTCCGCCCGAGCGGGAGCCGCCACCACACGATTAGAGGATTTGAGCGCCGGACTATATCCATTCCACCCGTTAACAGCGCGCGGCGAATCCACCAGGGAGAGCAGGAGTTCAATCCCACGCTGCCCCATTTCAAAGAACGGCTGCCTGACGGTAGTAAGCGCGGGCTGCATATGAGCAGATGCGGGCAGGTCGTCGAAGCCTACCAAAGCGAGGTCATCGGGTATACGCAAGCCACACTCCTCGGCAGCCGCCATAACACCATAAGCCATGTAGTCACTGGCGGCGAAAATAGCAGTTGGTCGCGCGGACAATTCAAACAGCGCTCGCGCGCATCCCTTGCCTCCAGCGGGCATAAAATCACCCTGCTTCACGAGCGCCGGATCGATGGCAATACCTGCTTCACGCAGCGCCTGGCAGTATCCTTCATAGCGGTCATGCGACACTTTGTATTTGAGCGGCCCCTGTATATGTGCGATACGCCTGTGCCCTAACTGGATCAGGTGCCGTGTAGCCTCGTACGCTCCTACACGATTGTCAGCGCTGATCCAGGGGGTGTTTGCCGGCGGCAAGCGCTGGTCATCAAGCAGGACAACAGGAAAATCTCGTCTATGTAATTCGCCCAGGTGGTGGGAGGAGGGCCCAGGAAATATAGCCAGTAAGCCAGATGCCAGTTTTGTGCCCACAATACGATCGATGACATTGCTGCGGTCTTTGTCGTGATTGGCTTCGGTAATGCTATACAAAATAAGTTCGTAGGAAGTGGTTTCGATCACGTCGCCTATACCACGCATGATCTCTGGAATAAGGGGCCACGTCAATGCAGGTACTAGTACGCCGAGCAAACGATTGCGCCCACCCGCTAACCCCGACGCGGCAATACTTGGCACAAAGCCTTGCTCATCCATGATGCGCATTATGCGTTCCCTGGTTTCCGGGTCCACGTCTGGTTTCTGATTCAAGACCCGAGAAACGGTCGCCTTTGAGACGCCGGCTAAACGCGCGATATCCGAGATGGTGAGCCTATGCGACATACAAGACCCTCTTGACCTTCCTTACAAGATGGGTGGAAGCCCCGCCCCTGGCGCGATTATGCGCGTTGAGCATGTAACCGGGACCGGTACCGATTGCGAAACCGTTCACGTAACCGGTTACGAATAAGTATAATGATGAGTGCCCTGACTGTCAAGGGGTTTTGCGAGCAAAATTTGGACTTTTTTGCCGGATGGATGCTTTTGATTTGATTGTGAAATGGTGAGATTGATGGTTCACGTGACCGTGATACTGGTAGCCGTCAATGTTTGGCCACTCAATGAGCCTTTTACAGTGACCTGATCCCCTGGCTTCAGGTCACTGAAGGTGATCGTGCCTCCGGTGCTGCTGGTATAGGTTGTCTGATCGGAGACGATGACGGTCAAAGTTTTAGCCTTTTTGCCCGACTGCGTCATGACAAATGAATTGGCGCCGACCGATTGAATGGTGCCCGTGTAATTCTTATTCTTATTTTTATTCTTTGTTTTTGTTGTCGCCGGTGTCGTCGCTATCGTTGTGGGAGTAGGAGTAACGCTCGCTGTCCCTGAACTCGCATGTGATACGGCGTAAGCCAGGCCAAAACCAGCCGCGCCCATCAGTATCACGAGCAACGACCCAATAATGATAAGAGATCGCGTACTCATCGCTTATCCTCCATTATGATTTTATCATGTAGGTATTGTAATATGCCGCCAGCAGAAAGTCACCGCAATGGGAGGATTTTCTGCCTGTATTTTACATCTGCTACCTTCAAGAAAGGGTCAAGCAGAGATTAATTTCTGCTGAGAAAGAGCAGGGTTTGTGCGTGTTGCCTTGCGTATTCTCTAAGGAATATCTATAATACCAGTGAAATCGTGCTTCACTTATTTCAAATTCATCAGGAGCTAACACTATGTATCAGGAAGCTCGCGTACAGGCGAATACGGAGAATCAAGCCACGTCAAGCGTGCTGGTTATTGACGACGAAGAGAATATCATCGAACTTATCAAGCTAGGACTGAAGTACGAAGGCTTCCACGTCGAGTCGGCTCCAGATGGGCCGCAGGGGTTGGCGGCGGCCCAGCGCCTCAATCCCAATTTAATCATTCTCGACCTGATGCTGCCAGGCATGGATGGCCTGGAGGTCTGCCGGCGCTTGCGGTCTAATCCGACGACGCGGGATATTCCGATTTTGATGGTGACAGCGAAGGATGAAGTGCGTGATCGCGTGGTGGGCCTGGATACGGGAGCTGATGACTACCTACCGAAACCGTTCAGCTTCGAGGAGCTGGTGGCGCGTATTCGAGCGATTCTGCGGCGCCAGAGCCGTGGTAAGGATGATGGAAGCGATGGCAGCAGCAGTCAGATACTCCAGTTCGGAGATTTGCAGATCAATACCGCCACGCGCGAGGTAACGCGGGCGGGTCGCCTGATTGAACTGACGGCGACCGAATATAATTTGCTGCATCTCTTTATGAGTCACCCACGCCAGGTACTGGATCGCCAGACGATTCTCAACCGCGTATGGGGCTACGATTTCCTGGGTGAAACCAACATCATTGAGGTTTACGTGAGATATTTGAGGGAGAAAATCGAGGATTCTCCCAGCACACCACGTCTGATCCAGACCGTGCGGGGAGTCGGGTATGTATTGAAAGGGTAGGAGCATGTCATCTGGAATCTGGGTATCTATCCTGAGCATTCCTGCTTCCTTCCATATGGCAGCATTACTTTACCCTATTGAGACACCCTCTGCTGGTAAAGATGTTCAAGCTGGAGCCAATTCGACCGCATTTCGTGAGATGAACGATGCGCGAAGTGGTGGACAGCCTGAGCAACCGCCACGGCCAAACCGCTGGCTGCACTCTTTTTTGACTCTACGGTGGCGACTTGCCAGTGTCTATATCACATTGTTCGCGCTTTTCTCGGTCATTCTGAGCCTGTTCACCTATAACTCCATTTCCAGTTCGCTGCTTCACGACGCGCAACTGGCCTTTCCGCAGCGTGTTGTGCTGTTGCGAACACAGTTGGTACGCGATCTCTGTGACAACGTCTCGCTCTCGAATGCCAGCAATTTTCTTGGTCAGGAAGAAGCAACCGATGATCTTGACTCCATTTACCTGTTGAGCGCATCGGGCAAGATCATTTCGAGCAGTGGTGGCGGGAATGTGACGCCCATAAGGGACTCTACATTTCAATATATTGATCCAGCATTTTTCAGTACATGGCATCCTGCCGCTACGCAAGCATTTGAGGGGGAAAGCTCCAGTACTTCTTTTGATGGACTTTTATTATCAGTACAACCGGCTCTCAGTTGCCCCGGTAAGAGCCAGTTTCAGGGCTACCTGGCTGCGACGACCTCCTACAGTATGGAGCACGCGACGTTGCGCAACCTGCTGCTGGTGATCATCATCGCCGCGCTGGTGATCATCATCCTGGGAGCTATCATCATCCTCCTGCTGACCGGTGTGATGCTGCGTCCTTTGCGCCAGATGATCGGGGCGACGCAGGCGATGGCGCGCGGTAATATGCAGCGACGCGTGCGGGTACCGAACAGCGAAGATGAAATTGGGGCATTGGCGACCAGTTTTAACCAGATGGCTGATCGCGTCGAGCAACTCCTGGAAGAGCAACAGGCATCCGAGAGGCGGGCACGGCGCTTTGTTTCTGATGCCTCGCACGAACTGCGCACGCCGATCACCTCACTGCGAGGCTTCACCGAAGTGCTGATGCGAGGGGCAAAGGACGACCCGGCCACAGCGCAGCGCGTGCTGCAATTGATGAAATACGAGGCTGACCGCATGACGCGGCTGGTCAACGACCTGCTGACACTGGCGCGCCTCGACGAGAATCGCCCACTCGAAATGCGCTCGACCGACCTGGTTGATATCGCTATAGAAAGTGTGCGGCAAATCCGGAATCAGGCACAGGAGCAATGCAAAATATCCCTTGACCTGGTAACGCAGGAGCGCCTGAAACTGCAGGCTGATGCTGAGCGTCTCAAACAAATGCTGCTGATTCTGCTCGACAATGCGGTAAAATACGGTTGTTCAAGCGCCAGCGGCTCTATCATCTTGCGTCTTGACAAACGGGACGAGAATGCGCTCATCCAGGTCATTGATAGAGGGCAGGGCATCGCGCCCGAAGACCTGCCCCACGTTTTCGATCGCTTCTACCGCGGTCAGCACGCTCCGGCCTCCAACGGCGCGCCAATCGGTGGCACAGGCCTTGGTCTTGCCATCGCCATCGCCATCGCCCGCGCTCACCAGGGCACAATTACGGTTAACAGCGAACCGGAGAGGGGAGCGAGCTTCACCGTGACGCTGCCATGCCCATAGGGACACTTTACATGAGGTGTATTTTAGTGAGGGCAAGCGTATCTGGACACCTGGAGGGCGACCAGCCTCTCTCCCTGGCACTTTTTGGGGTGCGAAAAAGGAGGTAGCACTCCCGCAGCGCGACCACAAGCGTCCCCACCCCATCTCCACCACCACCCCGCCCTTACAATGACTACGGTTTCGCCTCTCCCAGGATGGAACGGTTGAATCGTCCTGGCCCACCATACAAGACGTTTGCGCATCCCCCTACGCTGGAGTATAATAGGCATACAACGTCAAATGACCCGGCAGATCAGGTAGAAGCATCAATCGGCCCTATATAGCAAGGGGTGCATTCAGTATGTAAGGGCGAGAAGCGGTGGACATCCGTAGAGGCCGAAGAAATTGACACGAGCCGCTTATTTGTGCATTCCATGCCCAACGCCTCCCGCCGTTAGAATTGAGGAACGTATGTATAAAGGTCAATCAGGCATGTGGTCCTGGCTGCTGCATCGCATCACGGGACTCGGCGTTCTGTTGTTTCTGCTTGTCCACATCGTGGATATATCTCTACTGGGCTTTGGCCCTAAGGTCTACAACGACGGCATTGCCCTCTTTGCCACTCCCATCGTGCGCGTTATTTCGCTCCTGCTGATCGGTGCCGTCCTATACCATGCTTTCAATGGTGTCCGTATCATATTGATCGATTTCTGGCCGCGAGGAGCACGCTACCAGCGCCTTATGTTCGCGGTTGTCTTAATAGCGACAATCGTGTGTTTTGTCCCGATGGCTTATTTCGTTGTGGCGCCGATTTTTGGGCTGCCCGCCAGCAACACGGCATCAGGAATGTAGGGGCTCGATTGATCACGCCCCTCACGGAGATCATCTTAGGAGAAAAGTGTTATGCGTATATCGACCGGCTATGGAGCGCGCCCGGGTGGCGGCGGATTCGAGACCTTCTCATGGTACTTTTTTCGCATCTCGGGCGTTGCGCTTATCTTCCTTGCCATCATTCACCTGTTCTTGAACCATGTGACGACCGATGTGGCCTGCACTAGCTACCAACTCATTGCTTTGCGCTATGAAAACCCGTTCTGGCGGCTCTACGACTGGCTGCTGCTGACGCTTGCGCTCTTGCATGGCATGAACGGCTTGCGTATCGTTATCGACGATTATGTGCATACTCGTAGCTGGCGTCTGGCCTTACAATCTACGATTGGCATCTTGACACTGATCTTTTTTATGTTGGGCACGATTACCCTGATCACATTCCAGCCTGTGCCTGGGACCGTTGCCGGCCCCTATTGCATTCATTGAGAAACTGCTTGATGGAATAATACGGCAGAGGGCCGGTAACGGATTGTAACTGCATCGTCCGGCAACGGACGGGGGCCGATCAATTGGCCTACGGTTTCGCCGCAGGTTCCCATTGATCGAACGCCACGGGATTACCAGGTGGCTTCGTCAAAGCCGCTTATCGCGTTCCTGGAGGGACAGCGCCTGGCGCCTGTCCTCGCCAGGGTTGCAGGACAGGGAGGGACAATGTGTAACGCACCCTGTAGGGATAGAGCCTGAGAGGAAGAAACTATGTATCATAAATTTGATGTTATCATTGTTGGTTCTGGTGGCGCGGGCCTCATGGCGGCGATGCAACTGCCCAACGCCAGTGTCGCTGTGCTGACCAAGGTCTACCCCACGCGCTCCCACACCGGAGCGGCGCAGGGTGGTGTCGCGGCAGCGCTCGGCAACCAGGAAGAAGACCACTGGAAATGGCACATGTACGATACCGTCAAGGGCGGTGACTATCTGGTAGACCAGCCTGCCGCCGAAATCCTGGCCCGCGAAGCTATCGACGCCGTCTACGAACTGGAGCATCGCGGCCTGCCTTTCAATCGCACTCCCGATGGACGAATCGACCAGCGTCGTTTTGGCGGTCACACGCGCAATTATGGCGAGGCTCCCGTGCGACGTTCCTGTTATGCCGCCGACCGCACCGGCCATATGATCCTGCAAACGATGTACCAGAACGCCATCAAGAACGAGGTGCGTTTCTTCAATGAATTTCTCGTCCTCGACCTGCTGCTGAACGAGGGGCGCGCCTGTGGCGTTGTTGCGCTGGAGATTCGCAGCGGCGAAATTCATACCTTCCATGCCAAGGCCGTCCTTTTCGCTACCGGCGGCTACGGGCGCGCGTGGCGGGTGACGAGCAACGCCTTCGCTTGCATGGGCGACGGCATGTCTATCGCTTACCGGCGCGGTATTCCGCTGGAAGATATGGAGATGTACCAGTTCCATCCCACGGGTATCTATAAGGTGGGCGTGCTGCTGAGCGAGGCGGCGCGCGGTGAGGGCGCTAAACTGCTCAATGGCAAGGGCGAGTACTTTATGGAACGCTACATGCCGACGCTCAAAGACCTGGCCCCACGCGATATCGTTTCGCGCTGCATCATCCAGGAAGTGAAAGAGGGACGCGGCGTGGACGGCAAGGATTATGTTTTCCTGGATGTGCGCCACCTGGGCGCGAAGGTCATCCAGGAGAAATTGCCGGATATCACCGATTTCGCGCGCAACTACCTGGGGGTCGAGCCGATTACCGAGCCAGTGCCCATCCAGCCGACCGCGCACTATGCCATGGGCGGCATCCCCACCGACCTGGATGCGCGGGTCGTCATCGACCCGCAGTGGACGCCACTGCCCGGCTTCTATGCCGCTGGCGAGGTGGCCTGCGTTTCCGTGCATGGGGCCAATCGCCTGGGCACGAATTCGCTGGTGGACCTGATCGTCTTTGGACGGCGCGGCGGCAAGCACATCGCGAAATTCATTAGCGAAAATGAGCATGTGCCGCTGCCACCGGAGCCTGATGCCTATTCACGCGAAATGGTTGATCGGCTGTATACCTCCACCGGCCACGAATCGGCGGCGCGCATTCGCTCCACGCTGCAAAATGAGATGCTTGAGCGGGTCTTTGTGGAACGCGATGAGCGCGGGCTGCGACACGCGCTGGATACGCTCGACGGCTTGCAGGATGCTTACAGAAAAGTGGAGTTGCAGGACAAGGGCAAGACCTTTAACACCGAGCTGGTCGAAGCCATCGAACTTGGCTTCTTGCTTGACTGCGCGGAGGCGACTATTCATGGCGCACTCGCGCGCACTGAGAGCCGGGGCGCGCATTACCGCACCGACTACCAGAAGCGCGATGATGTCAACTGGCTCAAGCACACGCTGGCCTATAAGGGTACGAAAGCACATGATGTACGGCTGGAGTACAAAGACGTGGAGATGGTCGACGATCCCATCTTCAAGCCCAAGGAACGCAAATATTAGATTGGAGAAACTGACATGCAGGTATTAATGCGCATCAAGCGCTATGACCCGGAGAGGGATCGCAAGCCGTACTGGGATGAGTTTCGCGTTGAAGCCGATCCCATTGATCGCCTGCTGGATGCCCTCAACACGGTCAAGTGGACAATGGATGGCACGCTGACGTATCGCCGCTCGTGCGCGCATGGCGTCTGTGGCTCCGATGCTATGCGCATCAACGGTCGCAATCGCCTGGCCTGCAAGGTACTGATACGCGATGTAGGCAACAAAGTGACCATCGAACCGATGCTGGGCTACCCAGTCATCAAAGACCTGGTGGTGGACATGGACCCGTTCTTTGAAAAGTATAAGTCCGTCAAGCCCTACCTGATTACCTACGATTCGGAGCCAGGTACGGAGCGTTTGCAGAGTCCAGAGGATCGGGCACGGTACGATGAGGGCACCAAATGCATTCTCTGCGGCGCCTGCACCGGCTCCTGCCCATCCGTGTGGGGTAACCCGGACTGGGTCGGGCCGGCCTCAATTGTGAACGCGCACCGCTTCATCTTCGACAGTCGCGACCAGGGGGCGGCGGAGCGTCTCGCCATCCTGGGGCAGCGTGATGGTGTATGGCGCTGCCGCACGATCTTCAACTGTGCCGACGCCTGCCCGCGTGGGATACCGGTGACCGATCTGATTGAGCAGGTGAAACGGGCGATTGTGTATAATGATGCGAAGACGGAATAGTCGCATCAGACAATAACATTTCTACAATTGTCTGACGACGAAACGAATTGGTGGATGATCGGGGTATGAACGGACTTCTGGCCAGAAGTGAGCGCAGCGAAGAATCTCAGCCATGTGAGTCAGATTCTTTGCTGCGCTCAGAATGACAGGACCGGATTACCGATTTGGTTGTGAAAAATCAATAGGAAGGCAGTCCTGGCAAGATTTTCGCGCCAAAAACAGAAAGGCCGAACCGTTGCCGCACTTCTGGGGGGGAGAAAATGCAGCTCACTCTAACTAGAGCGCGGTTCGACCCTCTAGACGGAGACATGCTCCGTCCAATTGAAAGAGAGGAGTGTTCTGCTATGATCCTCTCTGAAAAACGCTGTTAAAATACATCACATCTGCCCTGATGGCCCTGGAAACTGGCACACGCTGTTTCTCGGTATCCTGCAACACCTCTTCAAGCCAGATATCGCCACACACCGTACACATGCCGTGCGTGGCATTGTAGGTTTTATCTACAGGCGCGGATATTCTTTTGCCGAAATCATCGATAAGCCGCAAACACCAGGCGCATTGTCGTTGCATTTCGACCCCTTTCTGCCACAACAGGCGAAGATCCATTTTTCGTGTATAGCGAAGCACATAGCGGGGATACAAGGTATGCCGCCCGGCTACCATTACTCAGCGGCTTCTACTATTATTTCCAGCATTGGGAGAAGGTATCCGGCATCCCCCAAATTTGACGCCTTGCAGGGTATTGGAATACACATTCGTATTGGTAAGATCGTGTACTACAATAGCCAGCGGGACGTTGCAATGATTGATTGCTATTGTTAGATCGATCTTCCCCTTGTTATCGACAATTACGGTACGTCGCTGCTTTGGCTCGCCTGATGCCGGCATGGTGAGCAGCACAGCGACTTTATCGCCCGGTTTAAAACCCGAACCGCAGAGGCCGATAAGTGATTGTTTGCGCTCCTGATTGTTTGTGCAATCCCAGATGCGCGCTCCTGACTGTCCCTGGCCTGTTTGATTAGCCGTCGATGGCGCCTGGTGCTGTGGCAACGTTATGCCATCTGGCTGGCTCACCTGAGGTATACCGGACTGAGCCGGGATGAAAGGCAACGCCTCACCATAGAACACCCTGCTGGCAGCGAAAACGATGCCAAATGCCAGCATGGTTAAAAGCAAAATCAGAATCAGCGCGGCGTATACCTGAGATACCCGTCTTTCAAGCGTGAAATGCCTGCTATAGCGCAGGAACCACCGTTGTACTGGCTCAAGGCGGCGCATGATCCGTGTCGACAAACGGCGCTCATACCTGGCAGCCTCGGCCTGCAGGCGATTGAAAACCCGCTCGGGCGGCACATCCGGGTAACGGAGAGAGCGCTGCATCGTCTCCAGCGTGCCGAGCACATCAGCGGCATCTTCAAAACTTCTGCTCATGTCAAGACAGCGTGGGCACTGAAATACATGTTGGCGGATTTGGTTTGCTAAGGGACCATCAAGCTCCTGCCGTTCTAAGGCCAGTAACATGCTATTTTCAGGATGTTCCTTACCAACTTCATCCACTACCCACCCGTTTTTTCTCGCCATAGGCTCTTTTTACACCATCACTTTTGCTCTCCAGGGATGTGGGCACAAGCAAATCAAACGTTTAAATGTTCCACCTTCTGAGGTAGCGATGCGGGGACTTTCCCGTATACCGCGCGAAATTTCTCTACGCCGCGCGACACACGCTTACGCACCGCCTCTGAACTCATCCCCATCACCTGGCCAATTTCCTCGTAGGTGAAGCCACTGCCATAATGCAGTTGCAACACTGCCGCGTCCTTCGGCTTCAACATACCTAAAGCCTGCTGGACCAGAATGCGCACCTCGGCCTGATCTTCGGGGCCTGCCTCGGCCAGGTTCTCGTCGCACATCTCACGCGCGTCCAGGCCTACAAACTGTTTCAGGCGTTTGCGGTTGAGATAGCGCAGACCAAAGTTTGTCGCAATACGATAAATCCATGCGTCAAGGACAAGGTCATCTGAGGTCTTTCCGATTTCCTTATACACCTGCAAAAATGTATCTTGCGCAAGGTCAAGAGCCACTTCGCGGTCCCCCACGAGCCGATGCAAATACCCGGTGATGGGCTGTTGCAATCGTTCGATCAAAGAACGGAAGGCCTGTGCATCCCGCGCCCGCAGGCGCTCTACCACCTGAACATCCGTCAACATGTTGGCCTTTTCAGCAGACTTCCCCGTTTCTGTGTTGTCCCTTCACTTATTACAATCAATAACGGGGAGTAATCCGGACAAAAATCAGTCGAGTTTTTTGGGGCATACCAGTTTGCGAAGTTCTGATATTACCTATATTAGAAGACGTTTATGAGGCAGAAAGGGTAATACTGTGGTAGCCTGATGACCCATTTGGTAGAGGCGGTGCTTCGTTGGGATCCTGGACATTTCCCTCCAGGTCGATGGCGCGTACTGTCACGACATAACTGCCGGGCGCGGGTTTCCAGGGTAGCTCCCACAGCACCCACGTCAGAGCTGACAGCGGTTTTTTCAATGTTGCGCGCTGCCAGGTTCTTCCCATATCGGTGCTCACATCAACCTCACTGATGCCCTTGTCTCCTGAGAACGCCACGCCGGCGATATAGGTGATGCGATTGGCGGGTACGCTTGAGCCATCCAGGGGTGTATCGATGCGCGAGGTCAGGCGCACGGGCGCGTCATCGCTCCAGCCACGCTGCTGCCAGTAGCCCTGATAATTCGTATTGACGACTTCGATGCGCGTGAGCCATTTGACATGCTTCATGCCATAGATGCCGGGCACCAGCATGCGAGCCGGGAAGCCATGCTCATCGGGCAGCGTGACGCCATTCATGCGCACAGCCAGCAAGGTCGTTGGCTCAAGCGCCTTTGACAGGTGGATGCTATCACTGTAGTCGTCGGCGGCGTAGAATACTACTTTGGTCGCCCCAGGTTTCACGCCGGCACGCTGCAACAGGTCTCGCAAGGGAATGCCTTCCCACTGCGCATTGCTCATGTATGGGCCACCCACCTCATTGCTGATGCACATGAGCGATTCGTACTGGGTCTGCATCGGCTGGGCCAGTAATTGATCGTAGGTGAGCGAAAATACGTTTTTGACCTGCCCATACACCACCAGCCGCCAACCATTCGCGCTGACCGTAGGATCGGCATACAGATTTTTGGAGACCACATAGAACTGGTCATTGGAAGTAACTTCAGGCGAGAGGAACTTTACCGGCGTGATGGCGCCGTAATTGGGCATTGGCGGCGGCATGATCTTACTTTTGTAGTTTTGCAACAGCTGGGCAACGGGTACCTTCGACGTACTGAGGCCATCGGTGATAAATTTCCACAGGCCAATGCCCAGCAATCCAATGCCGGCCAGCACGATTCCACGCTGGACAAGCTCGCGGCGTGATATGCGCCCGTAATCATCGTCTGCTTCAGAGGCGGCTTTTTGCAACGCCTGTGATGGCTGTGCCCCGGCCTTCTCTTCATCCGGCACATGGGCGGTAATCCAGCGCTGAAACAGTACGAAAAGCAGGCCAAATACGACGCCAACTACTGCCAGGCTAATCATGCCGGCGACAAATCCAGCGTTCAGATTAGCTCCGAAGAAGCCTGAGCCGATTGCGGGTAGTAAAATTAGCCCGGCGAAGAGCCACAGGATGAACGCTAAGAGCGAGCCCTGCTGCCATTCCAGAGGTTTACTGGCAGAATTGACGCGCCGGTTAAATATCGCCCCACTCAAGGCAAATACGAGACACTGCCCCAGCAGGATGATATAGAAGAGGTAGTGTTTCGCATCCGCGCCAATGGCCTGGTGCAGGTATTCGAACCATGACGGGGGCATTATCCCCGTGATCGCTGAACCGAATTCTTCCGGCAGCGAGACCCCGCTAAATGTGGCGCTGAGAAACAGCATCACGCCGGTCGCGATCACGCCTGCCGCGAGGCCGGCCACGAAACCTATGCCAAATGTATTATTTCGTCGCAATAGCTTTTGATGCTTTTTCATGGCAGTATCTTTCATTCACAGCATGATATAGGTAGTATACGATAAAGTCCATGAAGTTACACGAAATTGCGACGTAAAATTTACACCGCCTCGTAATACAGCCGCGTTCTATTTGCCTCTGCGAAGCCTGTTTGTACTTCCATCTTCTCAGTCATGAATAATGTTCGCATAAGCCCAGATATTGCATAACCTCGTATCTTGTCTCACCTCCTCAAATAGAGTATTATCTGTATCGTCGCTTGTGCTAATAAGTCTGTTTAATTATTAGGAGTCCTATATGAATCAGGCCCAAATCGCCGGCTCGCAAAATCTGCCGCTGGTTTTAGCTGTAGACCTTGGCGGCACGCAGATGCGCACAGCAGTATTGCAGGGAGCCAGGCTACTTTCGCGCGTAGGCCTTCTCACGGGGGCCAACCGCACGCCTGAAAGCGTCATTC
The DNA here is from genome assembly GCA_035294305.1 of Ktedonobacteraceae bacterium. Lineage (GTDB taxonomy): Bacteria > Chloroflexota > Ktedonobacteria > Ktedonobacterales > Ktedonobacteraceae > DASRBN01. Next base: position 48,775 of record DATGLD010000034.1, read on the forward strand.
CTCGTCTTCATAACGCTGTGCAGCAGGCGCTTGATGATGCGCATGCCTCACCGGACCAGATCGCCGGTATAGGTATTGCCGCTCCCGGCCCATTAGATAACCGCACTGGCATTATCTATTCACCGCCAAATATGCCCGGCTGGGATAACGTTCCGCTACGTGACCTTTTCAATGAACGCTATAAGGTAGCGACGTATGTTGAGAACGATGCCAACGCCGGGGCTCTGGGTGAATTTCTTTTCGGTGCTGGCCGTGGCTACAAGAACATTGTTTATCTTACGATCAGTACTGGCATCGGTGGCGGCATCATCATCGATGGCAGGCTCATTGAGGGGGCAAGCGGGACAGCTGGCGAACTGGGACATATGAGCATCGACTGGCGAGGTGCGCGTTGTAGCTGCGGCAGTACTGGCTGCCTGGAGGCGATAGCTTCCGGAACCGCCATCGCGCGCCGCGCCAATGAAGCCATCACGGAGGGCCAGGGAGTCGAACTGCTCGCCTTCGCCAGTACGATGCTGGAACACCCCGATACGGTTCCCGACCCGGCGGCTTTACCAACACAAGATTCGACGACGCTGCCATTGAACGAGCAGGAAGAGTTCGATGCTGCCGGAGAAGCGCTGCGGGTAAATGCTCGCACCGTGGCGCGGGCGGCTGAGGCCGGCGTACCCCTGGCACGCGAGATCATAACTAACGCGGCTGAGGCGCTGGGAGCTGGCCTTGTCAATATCATTCATATCTTCAACCCCGAAATGATCGTCCTGGGCGGCGGCGTTACACAGATGGGGCGCATGCTGGTGGAACCCGCCCTGCGCATCGTGCAAGAACGTGCTATGAAAGCTCCTCGCGAGGCCGTGCAGATTTCCCTGGCACAGCTGGGCACCAACGTGGGGCTGATCGGAGCAGGCGGCTTGATATATTATTACAACGATTTGTTGGTAAGATAATGGGCCTGGAAACGCAGGGGCTACCATGGCATCAAAGAAGGAGCGTCTCGATGTTGCGTTAGTGCGGCGAGGGCTGGCTCCGAGCCGCGAACGCGCGCGGGTGTTAATCATGGCAGGGCGGATATATCTGGGAGATCGCGTGCTCGACAAACCGGGCATGTTAGTGCCGCTTGACGCCGATTACCGCCTGGCCGGAACGCCGGATGAATTAAAATATGCCAGTCGCGGCGGTCTGAAGCTCGAAAAAGCTCTGGAGACCTTTCACCTGGATCCCTCGGGCCTGGTGGCGCTCGACGTAGGAGCCTCAACTGGCGGCTTTACCGATTGCCTGCTGCAACACGGCGCGAAACGGGTCTATGCCGTCGATGTCGGACGCGCTCAACTGGCGTGGAAATTGCGCAACGATCCGCGCGTCGTCGTCATGGAGCATACCAACATTCGCAATGTTAGCAGCTTACCGGAGGTTATTGAGTGCGCTGCCATCGATGTCTCGTTTATCTCGCTGCGGCTTATACTGCCCGCCATGGTAGCGCTGCTGGCGCGTCAGGCCTGGGTAGTAGCGCTGGTCAAGCCCCAGTTCGAGGCCGGTAAAGCTGAGGCCGACAGGGGAGCAGGGGTTATTAGCGATCCTGCAGTGCATGAGCGCGTGCTGAATGAGCTGCAGGACTGGATACGCGAACATACGCCGTTTCTCATAAACGGCCTGACCGATTCACCGATTTATGGGCGCGAAGGCAACCGGGAGTTTCTTTTATACCTCAGTTTGGGATAAAATAGAACCAGATTCTGGGAGTAGTGTCCGAAGAGAAAAGAGGTATGCCCTATGTTGACCATCCCGAAGATCGTTCTACCGGATTTGTACAATGCCGCTACCGATTTCCTGGATCGCAATATACAGGAAGGGCGGGGAGCAAAAACCGCTATTTATTACGAGGGAAACGCCTATACTTACGCGCAGATCGCGGAACTCGCCAATCGCATTGGTAACGGCCTGCGTGACCTGGGCGTCGATCTGGAACAGCGTGTAGTATTGCTCATGCTCGACTCGCCTGAGCTTGCCGCCGCCTTTTTTGGCGCCATTAAATTGGGGGCCGTGCCCATTCCCATCAACACCAACCTGCGATCCGATGATTATGTCTACATGCTCAACGACAGTCGAGCGCGCGTGCTGCTAACGCATGCTATGCTATGGAAACAGGTGCAGGCTATTTTACCTCAACTCAAGTACCTGCGTCATGTGGTTGTAGTTGGACTCGAAGGGAGCGGAGAGCATGAAACGGCTACCGTGCATGACTTCGAGCGCTGGACGCAAGAAGCCTCGCCCGACCTGCAGGCTGCCGAAACCAGTCGCGACGACAGCGCATTCTGGCTGTATAGTTCGGGCAGCACCGGTTTCCCCAAGGGCTGCGTTCACCTGCAGCATGATATGGCCTACTGCACAGAATGCTACGCCAAACCAATCCTCAACATTTCCGAGAACGATATCACCTTTTCAGCGGCCAAGCTCTTCTTCGCCTACGGCCTTGGCAACAACCTGTACTTCCCATTTGCAGTCGGGGCCAGCGCTGTACTCTATCCTGGGCGGCCGGTGGCCGAGGATATGTTCAAGGTCGTTCAACAATTTCGTCCGACCATCTTCTATGGCGTGCCTACGCTTTACGCGAGTATGCTGGCGCTGCCGGATGCCGAGAAACACTTCGATTTCTCCTCTGTACGCATCTGCGTCTCCGCCGGAGAATCCCTGCCCGCCGATATCCTGCGCCGCTGGCAGGAAAAATTTCACGTCGATATCCTGGATGGCATCGGCAGCACCGAAATCCTGCATATCTTCATCAGCAATCGCATTGGCGAGATAAAGCCGGGCAGTACCGGTAAGCTCGTGCCGGGCTATGAGGCCATCATTGCCGATGAAAAAGGCCAGCCCGTACCGCAGGGTGAAATCGGCAACCTGCTGATCAAGGGGGACAGCACCACCGCGTACTACTGGAACAAGCATGAGAAGACCAAAGATGTGATCAACGGTCACTGGATTCATACCGGCGATAAGTATTACCAGGACGAAGAGGGCTACTACTGGTACTGCGGACGCGCCGATGATATGCTCAAGGTCAGCGGGCAGTGGGTTTCGCCGGTCGAGGTAGAGGCAGCGCTGATCGCCCATGCGGCTGTACTCGAAGCTGCTGTAGTGGGTGATCTTGACCCCGAAGGGCTGGTCAAGCCGCGGGCATATGTTGTACTGAAGCAGGGCCATGAACCATCAGAGGCGCTGGCGGACGAACTGAAAGCATTCGTCAAGAACCGGCTGGCGCCTTTCAAATACCCGCGCTGGATCGAGTTTGTTCCTGAACTGCCCAAAACCGCGACCGGCAAAATACAACGCTTTAAGTTGAGGGACTCTGTTCCAACCGGGGGCGACCTCAACGCTCCTAGCAGGTCCGGGGGCGACCTCAAGGGTACGCCCATACAATGATACGAGTGGTGAGGAGGGGAGTCGTGGTCATAGTAAGAGCGCACCCTTGAGGTTGTCCTCTCGTCCTCACCTCGCTCCGGCGTATTATTTATTAGGAAGACGTTTATGCAGCAAGCCTATCGAGTACTGAGAATTGTATCCGAGGCGCAAACAATCCGTATTATACTGTCATCCAACCCGGGCGAGCTGATGCTCAAGGAATTAAGCATTGCTTGCGCTTCCCTCAATACTGAGGGCAGCAGTGGCATCAAAGCCGTTGTGCTGGACTTTGATAGAGAGGCGCAGCAGGGCATCAGAGACGTGCCGATTACCGACGAGGCGGTACAGTATGCGACGGGCAAAATGCGGGGAGCAAGAGAACCAGGTAGCGCCTCCACCGTTGTGGAGGTGGCGCTTGCATCAATCCAGGCTATTGCTCAACCTGTGCTGGCAGTCGCGCGTGCGACTCCATCGGCGGCGGCCTGGCTACTCATCCAGGCCGCGGATCTTACTCTTGTAGCTCACGAGGCCGCGCTGGTTATCTCAAATACGGAGGTCGGCAGCCAGCCGCTGAGCGGCTTGCAGGCCGCGCGCCTCGGCTATGTCACCTGGTCTATTTCCTCTCGAGATATACACAAAGAGATGGAACACATCCTGGATATGCTGCGGGAAAAAAGTGCCATTGCGCTGCGCCTTACCAAAGCCAGCACACGCCTGGGGCAGTTCGCTCAATCCGCTCAATCCAACCATACAACGCCGCTTGAAACCTTGAAGCAGATCAATGCATTCTATCTCGAAAAGGTAATGCAAACAAAAGATGCCAACGAAGGCTTGCACGCCTTCCTGGAAAAGCGCAAACCAAACTGGAAAAATATGTAATATGAGTCATACCAGATGCTGACGAACGGGCAAGGAGAGGGCGGCCACAAGGGTACGCCCTTGTGGTCGCCCTCTCCCGTGAATTGAGAATGACTCATGTTGTTCTCTAGAGAAGGAAAGAAGTTTTTCGATGGCAAAAAATGCCCCCTGGCAAACGCTCTCGTACCGGCAGATTATCGACAGCCCCTTTCTGAAAGTGCGGTGCGAGCAGGTTGCTGTTCCCAACGGTCCTGTTATTCCTGATTATTACATCATTGAAAATCGCGGTTGGGTCGGCATCGTCCCCGTGTCGGAAGATGGACGTTTTCTCATCAACTCTCAATACAAGCACGGCATCGGACGCGAGGTGCTTGAATTTCCGGCTGGCGGCATTGATGCAGGCGAGGATGATCCCCTGGTAACGGCGCGGCGCGAGCTGATGGAGGAGACTGGATACAGCTTCGACGATGACAAAGTAGAACTGCTCTCCCACATGTACGCGAATCCAACCGGCGCGCGCACCGAAGCCTGGTGGTATCTCGCCCGCGACGTGCGCAAAACGGGCACGCCCAAGGTCGATCCCGCTGAGGTCATCGAAAACCTGCTGGTAACGCCGCGGGAGTTGCTGGAAATGATTCACAATGGTAGTTTCGCCGTTATGGGCCAGATTCCCGCCGCATATATGGCGCTGGAACGCCTTGGATACTTGAAATCCTCTTTCTAGCTAGTTCGCGCCTAAAGGAGAGTAGTAATTATGCCCATCGATCAGAGTCTTGTTGGTAAAAGTTCTGAACCGCAAACGTTTGAGGTGACGGAAGAAGCCGTGAGACGCTTCATGGAGGCCACGGAAGACCCGGCACTGCAAAGCGGGGAACCGCTGCGATACGCTCCCCCAACGTTTCCCACGACCTTTCGCATGCGCATCCCTGGCCTGGAACTGGACGGCAACAAGATGCAATTGTTGCACGGCGAGCAGGAATACCACTATACTCGCCGCCTGCGAATAGGCGAACAGGTGACATGTGTCGTCCGCATCCTGGATGTGCGCCAGAAAGCCGGGCGTACCGGTTCTATGACGTTTATTACGACCGAAACGACCGGAACCGGTAGCGAGCAGCAGCCCATATACACGGCCCGCAGCATCTCTATCGTGCGCGAGAAATAAATCTTAAAAGTTCCTCAAAGCGTTGACAAACCACAATCATAGGTATAAAATAGTCTGCGAAATCCGTTACGTGATGACTAGCCCTCGTGGCGGAATGGTATACGCGGCAGGTTGAGGGCCTGTGCCTTTAAAGGCGTGCTGGTTCGAGTCCAGTCGAGGGCACCCACATACACTATAATAAGCCAATGGGGCACCCGCCAGGGGTGGCGCTCCATTTTCCTTCCACAAATAGGGGCGACTAGCTCAGTTGGTTAGAGCGGCTGCTTTACACGCAGTAGGTCTGGGGTTCGAATCCCTAGTCGCCCACCTTCTCAAGCAAATGTTTTTCAGGTTGACGACATAAGGGTTGGCATAAAATGAGCTTTATGCTACCCTGGCGATAAAGGATTTTCTTAGCTGCGTCACGTCTCCAACTCCAGGCCATCTGTTGAGCCTTTTTTGGTGGTCAGCATCAAATGGCTTTCAGTTTGCCCGGACACGCGCCCAGTTCCTCACTGCACAACCAATAACGCTGTCCATAGCGTTTTCGTGACGCATAGCGCTTATACTACCCCCAAAGAGGTTGGAGTAGCCTCTCGTTGAGAAACAGGGTGAATGAAGAGTAGATAACGTAAAAGAAAGGATGTGTGATGAGAGATTACAATGCCGCTCCAGAGCCACAGGAACCGACGCGTGTTGAGCCACATGCTGAGCCGCATGTTGGCTCACGTGCCGAGCCGTATGCTGAACCGCGTGTTGGGCCATATGCTGGGTCACGTGCTGAGCCAGCCGGGTTGACCGTCGCGAGTCCGGCTCCGCTGGGTTTGAATGTACTTGCATTCGCAACAGCGGTGCTGGGATGTTTCTATACTGGGTTTATTATCCCTTACCAGGCACTGGTTATGCGGCCAGCGGTTGGGGCCGTACTTCTCATATCAGGTATCGTGCTTGTTATCGCAGGTATACTAGAATACCGCAAAAACTCAATGCTGAGCGCGACCATCTTCACAGCCTATGGAGCCTTTCTCGCTGTCATTGGCCTGGTCTTCCTGCCAAATGCCGGTATCCTGGGTTTCCTTCTCAGTAGTAGAAGCATGATTTTTGCGCTAGGGCTGTTCTTCCTCTGCTGGACGATTTTCAACGCCATATTGTTTCTTGGAGCAGCGGGTGTGAACTTGCTATTAACAGGCACCATGTTGATATTGTTTCTCGGCTATGTGGCGTTGACGGTTGGACAACTGGCCGGAAATAACACCGTCGCCAATATGATAGGGGGATGGCTACTCATTGTTGCCGCTCTGGCGGCCTGGGTGACTTCACTTGCCAGCCTTCTCGGTAGTGAGGGTAGCGCCGCACGATTCTCGTTGCCGGCTGCAGGACGCGGGATTTCTGCCGTTGACTAAGGCAACCAGAAAGCGTTTTTATACGGGTTACGACCGATAGCCAGGCTTATTACGCTTACGTGGCACTGGCTACCCGCAAGGGTGAACAAGTTGAGGTTTTATCCGCAGGGCGCATCTTGTGGCTGATGCGTCCTGTTGCTATGTTTTGACCATGGATCATCTCATGAAGTCGTGGTAAGCGTATCCGATATGATGTCTCCTCCTTCTTGAGATAACTTATCATTGGTGTGTCAACCAATTTTCCCAGAGTGGATGCGCACTCTATAGTTTCCTGATAGAGTATGGTACTATAATATAATAACCGTATCGTTCCCTTAGATGAAAGGTGCAGCTGGTATGGCTCAAACATTCGACAAAATTCCCGTGATTGCTCTCGCCGAAGGCGTTCCAGGACCTGAGCGAGGATGCTGGACCTATGATGACTATGCGGCACTTCCAGATGAGGGGAAGCGATACGAAATTGTGATAAGCAAAACAAGTAAGAGAGGCATCAAATGCAGAGCTTCTTCCTCGATGGAAAAAGGCTCTGCATTTGATGATAGCTCCATCAGAGAGTTCCATTAATTCGTAACGATCTTGTCAGGCCGCAATACTACCAGCACACGTTTTGGGTTGTCAACCACCGCTTTCACTGCCTGTTCAACGCGGTCTGCCGGCACGTATTTTTTGATGACCGGGCGCACCAGGTCAGCAAAGTCATGCTCGATAATTTCGGCACGTCCATAGGCCACCACATATTTGTGCATGTCGAAATCATCGACAACCAGCGAGATGTTGGGGTCGCGCCGGATGTTGGGATATTTGGCGCGGTCTTTCGTGGTAGAGAAATAGAAGGATGTGCCGTCCCAGGCATACCAGACGGGTGTGAGTTGCGGCCCACCCTCCGGCCGGTTGACGGCAACGATGGCATTGTTTGATTTTGAAAGTAGTTGTTGCATCTCTTCAGCAGTCATGATTGTTAAGACTCCTATTCTAGAAAATTCAGGTGTGGATAAAGCATGTGATAATCGAAGCGGGGCCGATGAATCGGCCCCTACGCCAGAGCTGTGGGGCCGATTGATCGGCGTATTACCAATTTAATGTGTTGCGGCTGCCTGATGTTCCTGCAACTCTTGCTGCAATTGCTTTTCGCGTGCTTCGCGCAGGATGTCGCGCAGTTCGAACGCCATGTATCCGAGGACGCCGGCGAGGGAGACAACTATCAGGAGACTGCCAGCAACCACGTTATTGATCGTCGAGGGAATCCAGTGTATGCCGGATGGCTGCGTTGTCATAGCGAATGGCGAGATGACGACCCAGATGCCGGTCAGAAAGAATAACAGCAGCACATAGCTGCCAAGCGGGAAAAGCCGCCTCATTGCAGTACCTAAAGTCATTATACATCCCTCCTGTTCGAAATGGTCTGGTCGGTTTGCTGATTGCTGCTTGCCTGTGCCTGGCGGCGGCTGTTCAAGTCGGCTGCGAGGGCCGCTGCCAGCGTTGCCAGCGTGCGATCAAGATCGCTCTGATCGGAATAGGCGGCCGGGGCTACAGGCGCGGCAGTCTGCATCATGGCCTGAGCCGGGGCTGCCGCAACCACCGGCTGCGAGCGCTGCGCGGCAACCAGCACGCCTGATGCGCGTAAAGCGCCGATGAGAGAGGCTAAGAAGAGCGCGAAGCTCACCAGGGCTACGACGGCGACGGGTATACCGACCCAGAAATCATTAATCGTCTGGTTCGCCCAATCGGCTCCCCAGGGTTGATAACCCAGTGCGAAAGGAGCCAGGATCAACCATCCGCCGGTCAGTAGAATGATGAGGCTGGCCGTCATGCCCCAGATGTATTTGGCAATTGTTACTCGTGTTGTTTGCACGTTGAAACCTCCATGTTTTTTTCGGTGCTTCAAATGTTGTAGCTACAATAATTTCATAAGGCCAGTGTTTCCACGTGCTGTAGGGGTAGGGCGTGGTCCCTGTCCCGGTTGCCCCAAAGAGGACAGGCACCACGCCCTGTCCCTACAGCATTACCCGATGAACCCGTGCGCGGAAAAACCGCCTTCCTCTGTGTTCATCTCTTGCTGCGTCCTAGTGATGTTTCCATTTGCCCCATTCGCGTGGCTGTTGCCATTGACGGCTGAGGCCAGCAGCGCGATGGACATGGGTTCGAGAATATCCCTGGCAACCGCTCTACCACGCTGTTCATCGCTCCATTCATGGGGATAGCGCCCATTCACAGAAGATGATAGCGTTTCCAGAATTTGCGGATTGGCATCCGGTCTTTGCGCCTCGCGAGCGATAAGCGCCAGCGTCAGGCCCAGTAAGGCCCGGCGGCGATTTGTGCTGGATGGGGCTGCCGTGACAGCCTGCGCTGCGGCCTGACCGGTGTTGCTTTTACGCAGCGGAATCTCGCGCAAGAAGAATACCGAGAACAGCGCGACCAGCATAATGATGAACCCCAGGAAGAAGGTGTTAGTGATAGCCCCTGCCAGGCTCACCTGCATGGCATGCAGCAATTGCTGAAAGAGCAATGCGCCTTGCGACCCGAAGGCGGCGAAGCGATGCTGAATGGCCGTTACCGCCTCTGGCGAGAGCAGAATCTGTGGGTTGTTCAGCTGCGAAAGCGCCGCCGGCGGTATTATCCGTTTTAGCGTCTCCGGCAGGTTGCCCTGGAAGGCGTTCTGGAAATCGTTGGTGACAATAGTTCCCATCACAGCAACGCCAAGGGTCGAGCCGATTGACCGGAAGAATGTGAGACTGGCAGTGACTTCACCAAGCAGTTTGAACGGGAAAGCGTTCTGTACGACGATAGTGAACAGGCTCATCATCACGCCCATGCCGAGACCGGTGACGATCATGTTGCGCACGACCTCACCCTCAGACGTAGTAGCGGTCATGCGTGAGAGCAGGAACATGCCAATCGACGCGACAACGAAACCGCAGATGGCCAGTATCTTGTAACGGCCGGTGCGTGAAAGGATCTGGCCGCCGACGATACTGCTGAACATAAACCCGAGCATCATCGGGGTCAGTACAACGCCAGAATTGGTAGCGCTATCGCCCAGTACTCCCTGCACGAAGAGCGGCAGGTAGAGGATGGCTCCGAACATGCCGGCGCTGAGCAGGAACATGGCAAGGGTTGAGACCGAGAAGATGCTGTTTTTGAACAGTCGAGGAGTGATGATCGGCTCGGCTGCGCGGGTCTCAATCCAGACGAACACGACCAGCATGACCGCTGAGAAGATGAACAGGCTGATAATTTGCCACGATCCCCAGGCATATTGCGTGCCGGCCCAGGAGAAAGCGAGCAGCAAGGGAACGGACCAGGCAATCAAGGTGATCGCGCCCAGGTAGTCAATCGTATGTTGGATGCGGCGTCCGATGCCGGGTAAAAAGAGTCCATCAGCAAGAATGGCGACAGCACCAACAGGCATATTGACGTAGAAGACCCAGCGCCAGCCCCAGTTATCGGTGATCCACCCCCCCAGGATTGGCCCAACGATGGTGGCGAGGCCGAACACTGCCACGATCAACCCTTGCCATTTGCCGCGCTCGGCTGGAGGAAAGATATCGCCGATGAGAGCCATGGCGATAGGCATCAATGCGCCGGCCCCCAGGCCCTGAATACCACGATAGATGATCAATTGCGTCATGTCCTGGCTGGTACCCGATAGCGCCGAACCAATTAGGAAGATGACCATACCTCCGACAAAGAATAGCCGCCGGCCATAGATGTCGGAGAGTTTGCCATAGATCGGTATCGAGACGGTAGATGCGAGCAGGTAGGCAGTAACCACCCACGCATAGTGATCAAAACCGCCAAGGTCGGTGACGATACGCGGCAACGCTGTGCCGACAACGGTCTGGTCAAGAGCGGAGAGCAGCATTCCTAGAAGCACACCGATAATGATCAGGATGAGTCGCTGGCGGCTGACGGTTGCGCTTAGAGCCTGGGGCTCGGGAGCGGAAATAGCCGCCGCTGACCTGGTTTGTACCTGTGCCATAAAATTACATTCCTCCATCTTTCAGTATTTTCAATGTTTGACAGTGTTGTTTATCAGATTTCAAATCAGCAAGAGGTCCATTTTTCTGGCTCACAATGCGGTTTATTGCCTTGAGTCCTTGCAAGAACGCGGCCAGATCCGCCTGATCTACCTCGTGTAGCCACACCTGTATCTGCTGTATCCCGCTTAGAAGCCGAGCAAGTAGTTCTTCTCCTTTAGGCGTCAGTTCTGCCAGTGTGCGCCTGCGATCCTCGATATCTTCGGTGCGTGCGGCCAGTCCCGCCTGTACCAGCCGGTCAACGAGATGCCCCCCGGTTGAGAGGCCAACTCCCAGGCGCTGGGCAATCTGCCCGATTACGAGCGGACCCTCAGCTAGTATGAGCAGCGTGCGCATTTGAGGCAAGGTGAGATCGATCTGCATCCAGGCCTGACCCATAGTCACTTTGAGTCCACGCATCATCATCTTATATTGTGCTATCACTTCTTGCTCAAGTTCCTCATGAGTCTCGGACATATGCCTCTCCTTCCTCTATTGGTTATGCCATCTATCGATGCTACTTTTTTCTCACACAAGGGAGTCTAACATATTACTACGATGTTGTCAATCTATTTGATAGTGTAGGTTAATTGGAAGGGGTCGTAGTAAACCGGGGAGTATGGGATAATGGTATATATTTAATGGGATTAGCTCTTGCTATCAGAGATCATTCACCCACTGATCATACAATTTTAGGAGTATTTCAATTGGAGCCAGCGAGTACGGCCCTTGCAGGCTGCAATTCAAAAAAAGCGCCCTGCCGCCGACAAACGGTTCAATAGAGGTGTCAAGCGGAAAATTCTGCCATCCACTCATAATTCTTTCAGCGGGCCTACGGCCCGTCAGGACGGGAGGGGAAGCAAGCGGGGACACCCCGCACCCCGGCAGGGGTGAAACCCCTGCACCCCGAGTTATGAGTGGATGTCAGGAAAATTTTTTCCTGAAACTAACCAGATTATAGCTTCTACATCGGCAACAACAAAAACCGCTCGCGTTCCTGCGCCAATCGCGTCAATTGTTGGATCATCTGCCGCAAAGCGCTGCCGCCCTGGCTATTCCACAGGTCAGGGGTCAGCTGCGAGACGTATTGATAGATTTGCTCGCTGTTGCGTACCAGCGACAGGTCGAAGTTGAGCAGTTGCATGAGTAAGGGCTGTTCCTGGCGGAAGCGCCACCAGACGCGATCCTGCGTGGGAACAGACATGCCGCGAATATGCGATTCCAGGCTGGAAAGGGCCTGTTGGAGAGACTCGATCTCGCGTATCTGTGCCATGACTTCCTGTGGTGGGTCGGGATTGGCCCTGGTCAGAGGGGGGATGAAGCGCATGGCATAGTCGTTGCGCAGCTGCGCCAGCATGGAGAGCGCCTGCGAGAGGAAGTAAGAGGCGCGCTGTCGCACCAGCATATCATCGGTGCGCGCTTGCGTAGCCGTGTTGTAGAAGTTATAACCGTAGCCGGTGAGCAGTAATTGTAACTGCTGCACGATGGGGTCATACGATGGCCCTGAACTCATTGCGCGTCTCCTGGAGGGCGACCACAAGGGTACGCCCTTACTATGTGGGATATCCTGATCGACCTGACACCCAATGGGTGCCAGGTATTGCGTTACTTGATTATCGATTCTGCTGGGGAATAACAGCAGGCGCGCCTGACGAATTGACTGTGTAGCGATCGGTGCTGGCTGTTGGCTGCACGCCGCTGATATTGAAAGGCAGGCCAACCGCCATATTGGGAGCAGAGACAACGCCGCGTTCCGCCATCAACATAGCTGTATAGTAGCGTACCGCGTCGATCTCGCTCAGTCCGAAGGCTTTGAGCGAGATGAGCGCCTTCATGCGCTCGTCGCGTGGGAAGACCAGGACTTTGACGGTATTGAGCGTGATGCCATAGGTAGCCAGGAACTGCTGCAGGTGCTGGAAGACGATCTGCGAGAGATCATGGATCTTCTCATTGACAGATTCAAGGGGAGTGATCTGCACCAGCTGGTTTACGGCCTGCTCGATAACCGGGCTGGCATAGGAATTGACTTCCTGGGTGGTGATGGCGTGTCCGCGATAAGGCATATGTTGTACGAGTTGTACTGCGGCCTCGCGTGTCTCGACATGAATGTAGTAATCCACGCTATAGACCATCTCGGCCATTTCTCGCGAGAGCGCCATGCCGCTGGTCTTCAGTACAAGTTTGGCACGATTGATGTAAAGTGCCTCGTACTGCCACGGGCTTTGCCCGCCGTAGAATGCCTGCTGCATATTGCCGAAAAGTGGGCGATCAGGGGTCTGCACCGGGTACTGGCCCGTCTCATACACATTAAGGATGGCCCCGCGTGATTTGAGAACGCAGAAATGGTTGCTTTCGACGGTGAGCAGCGAGCCATTTACGATATCGTTGTTGGGATAGTGCCAGAGCAAAACCTCTGGTCCCATCACCTCTTCACCGTTGTCGGTCAAGGTTGAAATAACACTACGAACTCCTGGCATAAAAAACCTCCTGTATTCGGTTCTGTGACTATATACATCGGGCCTTCCGCTCTTGTCTGATTGCAAGACGAAAGGAGCATGAGAAAATCCTCATATCTGTTAAACGGACGAGATTGGAAAAAATCAAGTACGAGTTTTTGGATTGAATTCTAACATGAGTCATCCCGAATCTTGATGGATGGGCATCGAGAAGGCGGAAAGGGCGGAGTGGAGGGCGACCACCAGGGTACGCCCCTACTATGATGACGCGAGCATCACTGAGGAGAAACGTATCATAGTAGGGGCGTACCCTGGTGGTCGCCCTCTCCAACCCACCTATCAAAATCTGGGATAACTCATACTACTCAGTACCCCTCGCTTGCAGTCACATCTATTTTGCCCCAGAAGAGGCGATAGGTGAGAATGAAGTAGATGGCGGCCAGGACGATGCCGATACTCCACCAGACCAATCCCACGGTCTGACCATACTGTGATGCCGAGGCGTTCTGAATAGTCAGGCTATAAGCGGGATTCACGGCGGGCAGCATTAATGGATACAGGCCAAAGGCGGCGCTGGCGAGCATGCCAACGATGAAGGCACAGGAAAAGAAAAAGGAGGTCAGGTCGCGCTCGCGCAAGTTAAAAGAGATGGAGCCCACAAGGCCAATCAGCGCGGTAAGCGGGAAGATAAATCCCCAGGGGCGCGCAAAGAAGCTGGCGATGATATGGGGCTGGACGGCAAAGGTCGCTATCGTTCCCAGTATTGCAAATATGAGAGTGGCGATCCAGGCTCCTCTTGCGATACGGCGGCTGCGGATATTGAGGCCTCCTCTTGTCTTGACCGCGACATAGGTGGCGCCGTGAGTTGTGAGAACGGCAAGCGCCATCAGGGCGATGAGAATAGTGTACCAGTCCAGGATACCAGGATTGGCGCTGAAAGGATTGAAATCCGTCCACAGCGCCTGGAAAAAGTTGCCGTTCTTGTCGAGCGGCACGCCGCGAATGACATTGGCCATCGCTGCCCCATAGAAGATGGCGAGCAGGGCGCTACCGATAAAGAATATGCCATCCCAGAAGGAGCTCCAGACCGGATTTGGAAGCAGCGAGCGCAGTTCAATGGCGATACCACGCAGCATCAAGGGCCAGAGGACAATGATTAAGGGCAGGTAGAAGCCGCTGAAACTGGAGGCATACAGCACAGGGAAGCTGAAGAAGAGCGTGCCTCCTGCCGCGATCAGCCAGACCTCGTTGCCGTCCCAGACCGGTCCAATCGCGCGCAGGATCAGGCGGCGCTCGGAATCATTTCTGGCCGCGAACGGGTGAATGACGCCGGCCCCCAGATCAAAACCATCCAGTACAACGTACATGATGAGCATAAAACCCACCAGAATAAACCATAGCGTCTGCATCTTCGCACTCATCCTTCTACTAACTGATCGGTCAATCCCTCGACCTCCTGCGGACCCTCTTCCTTTTGCACGGGGCCGCGCAGCATTTCAAAGACCACGAGCAAGACATACAACAGGCCGATCAGCAGGTACATCCCGGCGAACCCGATCAGAGTGAAGAGGACATTGCCCGACGATAAGACCGGAGACGAGCCTGAGATGGTACGCAGCAGCCCAAAAACGATCCAGGGCTGGCGGCCAAGTTCGGTCGTGAACCATCCTGCGGTATTGGCAATAAAGGGGAAAGGCGTCGCCAGCATCAAAATCCACAGCATCCAGCGCGCGCGGAAGAGGCGACCGCGCCACAACAGGAGGAACGAGAGGCCCATAATAGCAATGAAAATGGTGCCGAGCCCAACCATAATATGATAGCTATAATACAGCAGCGCAACATTATCGGGGCGCTGATCGGCGGGAAAGGCATCGAGGCCCCTGACCTCAGCCGTCCAGCGCCGGTAGGTGAGGAAACTGAGCACATTGGGTATGATCAGCGGATTGTCAAGGGTTCCGCGGTCAGTATCCGGTTGCCCAAGAATGACGATGCCCGCGCCCTCTTGTGTCTGAAAAAGCCCTTCCATCGCAGCGAGTTTGGTTGGCTGGTTTATCGCCACCTGCTGCCCCTCGAGGTCTCCGCTGGGAAAAAGCTGGAAGACGCTGGCAATAACTCCCGCAATGACGCCCAGGGTAACAAATATGCGGGCGTAATCGAGATGCTGATTCGCCAGTATGTAATAAGCCCCCAGGCCCGCCATGACGAACGAACCGGTGACGACGGCTCCGCTCATGGTATGCATGTATTGTGGCACAATCCAGGGGTTGAACAGCACGGCCCAGTAGTTAGAGAGATGGAGACGACCATCGGGGGATATAGTATAGCCGACCGGATGCTGCATCCAGGCATTAGAGGCGATGATAAAGCCTCCCGAAGCCCAGGTGCCTATCCAGACCATCAAGGCTGAGAACCAGTGCATCTTTTGCCCGAAGGCCTGCTCACCAAAGAGGAAGATACCCAGGAAGGCCGATTCGATAAAGAAGGCAAAGGCGCCCTCCATGGCAAGGGTCTGCCCGATGATATCGCCTGCATACGCGGCGAAGCGCGACCAGTTCGTACCAAACTGGAACTCCATCGGGATGCCCGTTACGACGCCCACGACGAAGGTAATAGCAAAGATTTTCGCCCAGAAGTGGGCGCTTCTATTAAACAATTCATTTTTGCGCCACAGATACAGGCTTTTGAGAATCACGATCAGCAGCGCTAACCCCATTGTAAACTGGGGGAAGAGATAATGGAACGAGATCGTGAAAGCAAACTGCAAGCGTGACATTATCGTTGAAACATCCATGGTATCTCCTCCTGATCTACCGGTATGCCGGGTGAAGCACATCCAGCATGTAGTGATAAAGCCCCTCTGCTTTGAGCAACTGTTCGTGGGTACCACGCTCCCGTACCTGGCCCTCATCAAGCACCAGAATTTCATCCATACGCTCCATATCGATAAGGCGATGGGTAATAATCAGGGTTGTGCGACCCTGCATAAGGGCGTCGAGCGTTGCAAGCAGGTCATGCTCGGTAAGCGGGTCAAGGTTGGCGGTGACCTCATCCAGAATGAGCAGGGGTGGATTCTTTAGCAGCGTGCGGGCGATGGCAAGGCGCTGCCTTTCGCCGCCTGAGAGCCGCAAACCCTGCTCGCCCACCCAGGTTCCCAGGCCACGCGGCAACTGGCGCACGAAATCGGCAAGTTGCGCCTGCTCCAGCGCCTGCTCTATGTCGCTCTCAGTGGCGCCAGGCCTGGCTAGCAGCAGATTGCCACGTATCGTATCATTGAAAAGATAGGTATCCTGGGCCACCACGCCTACTACCTTGCGCAAATCGGCAAGCGCGTGCTGCCTGATATCCTGCCCATCCAGGCGAATTACGCCTGCCGTCGGGTCCCAGAAACGCAAGACCAGGTTGACGATGGTACTTTTGCCCGCGCCGCTAGGACCGACAATAGCAATGCGCTTGCCAGGAGCAGCACAGAAACTGATATCTTCTAGCGCTTCGTTTTCGCCGGGCGCATATTTGAAATGGACATGTTCAAATTCCAGGATAGGACCGAAGAGTTTTTCTGGGGCCGATAGTTGTTCCTGGTAAACAAGTCCGGGGCCGGGGGTCGATACAGCGGCCCCCGTTACCCCGTTATTTGGTAAATGCCCATTATCCGTTGTAAGCACAGCCAATCGACTTCCAGAAGTGATTTCATCTCTCACCACCGGAATGGCACCGGCTATTTTAAATAAGCGCTCTCCGGCGGCCAGCGAGTGCCCTAGAAATTGAAAGGCCTGACCGAGCGGCTGCACGGCTTCAAAGCTGGCAAGAATTACCAGGCCCAGGAAGCCCAGGTAGACACCATCGATGGCTTTGCTGATAACGAGTGGTATCGACAGGATCAACAGCGTCCAAAGCGCGAGGTTCATTAAGAGATCATTCATCGCTTGCTGCAAGCCTGCGATGAATGCCATGCGGCCCTGTATCCGCCCAAGCGCGCTTTGAAGATGCGCGATCTTGCTTTCCTGGTCGCTTGCGCGCCCGCAAGCCAGGAGATCCTGCACGCCCTGGATGCCATCGACGATGTGCGCGTTCAACTCAGCTCTCAAGGCAAGCTGCTGTTCTCCCAGGCCGCGAGCGAGCCAACCTGCCAGCAAGGGCACTCCAAAGCCCGTCACTGCCAGGAATGCCAGGGCTGTCCAGGCCAGAACGGGACTGAAGAGGCTGAAGAGACCAAAGGTAAGCAGTCCGATGGCGATGGCAACCATGATGGGCGAAAATACGCGCAGGTAAATGTTTTGTAGCTCTTCAACATCCGAAACGAGGCGAGTAAGGACATCGCCGCTACGATATGCTTGCAAGTAGGCGGGGGCCAGCGGCTCCAGGCGACTGTAGACCCAGGTACGCAGTTCCGCCAGCAAACGGAATGTCACATCGTGTGAAACCAGGCGTTCCAGGTAGCGCGAACCGGCCCGCGAGACACTGGCGAAACGCACGATATAGATTGGTATGGTGAGCGTGACCAGCAAAGGAGCGAGCGCGGCGGCGGCGATCAGGTACGCGGCCATGCCCAGCAGCGCTATATTGCTGGCGATCATCGCGCAGCCCAGCAGGATGGCAAACGCTGCCTGCCAGCGGAATGCCGATAGAAATGAGAGCAGGCGAAACAGTAGTTTCACAGGAACACCGCCTTTCCAGGGCTTCCCGGTTGGGCATATATTCCCTCAGGTTGTAACAATTCATCCGGATCGCCAACCTTGACCAGTTTCCCATTTTCTAATACCGCGACCTGGTTGGCATGAGCAATCGTATTATAGCGGTGCGCAATCACCAGCACCGTGCGGTTCTGCGTCAGGCGTTCGAGAGCCTGCCGGATCAGGAACTCGCTCCTGGCGTCGAGGCTTGAGGTTGGCTCGTCAAGGATGAGCAGCGGCGCATCTTTGAGGAAGGCGCGGGCGATGGCGATGCGCTGCGCCTGGCCGGCGCTCAATCGCGCTCCTCGTTCGCCGATTCCGGTCGCGAAGCCCTGCGGAAGCTGGCGAATGAATTCGAGCGCGCCCGCGAGTTCCGCGGCCTGTTCGACCTTCTCGTCGCTCGCATCCGGTCGCGCCAATCGAATATTTGTGAGCACGTTGCCATAAAAAAGATAGGGCCGCTGGGGAACCAGGGCCACGTATTCGCGCCAGACCTCGACCGGCCATTCCGCGAGCGGTACATCGTTCACCGTGACGTGACCATGCTGGGGATCCATAAAACGCAGCAGCAGGTTGACGAGCGTGCTTTTACCGGCTCCGCTGCGACCGATAAGGGCCGTAAAGCTTCCGGCGGGCAGCGTTAAGGAAACATTGTCCAGGGCGGCGTGCTCGCTGCCTGGATAGGTATAGGTTACGCCCGTAAATGTGATGGTGAGTTGATTATGAGGGCAAGGCGCACATTCTTCGCTTCGCTCAGAATGACATGGGCGGGCCGATAAATCGGCCCCCGTCGCCCGATTATCGCCTAAAGCTCCATCACTGGCTCCTGCACTGCTATATGGTACGGGCGTCTCCAAAATTGCAATGATGCGTTCTGCCGCGGCCTTGCCCTCCATGCCAGCATGACGATGCACACCAAGCTCCCGTAAGGGGCGGTAGAACTCTGGCGCCAGCAGCAGTACCAGAAACGCGGTCTCGAACGGAATGCCAGCATTGAGCAGGCGTATTCCGAGCGTGACTGCCACCAGGCCAATAGCAACGGCAGCCATAAATTCGAGCACCATGCCTGAGAGGAACGCGACGCGCAGCATTTTGAGTGTTCTTTCGCGGAAGCCATCGCTTAACAGGGCAACACGCTTGCGCGCCGCCTCGCTGCTGCCAAAGAGCTTCAGCGTGGGCAGGCCCTGCACGGCATCCAGAAAGTAGGCGCTCATGCGCGCTAAGGCAAGCCACTGGCGCTGCACCTGCTTCTCGGCATAGCTTCCCACCAGTATCATGAGCAGTGGAATAACCGGTCCCGTCACCAGCAATATCACCGCGCTGGCCCAGTCGAGCGGGAAAATATAGATGACGATCACAAGCGGCACCAGCACACTGAAGGCGAGCTGAGGCAAATAGCGGCTCACATAGGCATCCAGTCGCTCAATGCCTTCGCTGATCGTCGCTACCAGCTCGCCCGTCGATTCGCCCTTACTGTAAGCGGGCCCCAACTGCAGCAGGTGAGCGAACAGGCGCCGGCGCAGTTCGGACTTGACGCGAATAGCGCACTTTTGAGCCATTATTTCGCGTATCCACACCAGACCTGCTCGTACAATAATCGCGGCTAACAACAGCAGAAGCAGCCATTTGATCTGGGCAAGCCCTTGATGGAGTAAGAAGACACTATTCACAACCTTGCTGAGCAAGGCCATTTGAACGATGATCGCGCCCGTCCCCAACAGACCAGGGATGATCGTGAGTATCAATGCCGCGCGGGCATGCCGGATAGAGCGAAAGAGTGTTTTATGCATCTTAATTTGCCTGTAGTACGGTTATATAGATTCAGCGAGATGCTCTGCCTTCTTGGTACTGATAGGGATGCTAAGGCAGAATCTTCCTCTTTCATTTATATACCTCTCTGGCCAGTCAAAATGCAACAAATATCCACGAGGTTAAAGGGCGATTGCCAATATTTGCTTTAATCTTTTCAACTGTGCAAGAACTCTGCTATGAAGGCGTTGACCTCGCCAGGTTTCTCCTCCTGCACCCAGTGTCCGCTGTCGGGAATGCGGCGCATCTGAAGGTTGGGCACCCATTGTTCGAGTCCCTGAGTTAGACCGGTACCAAGCGCCACGTCTTGCTCGCCCCAGATAAGCAGGGTGGATGCATCAATCGTCGCTCTGGTTCTGGCTCCGGTGCCTCTAAAACCGTATCCACCCCTGCGGGCAGTGGCGCGATAATAGTTTATGGCCGCCGTCATCGCGCCCGGCTTGCTTATAGCGTCCTGGTAGCGTTGCAATATGTAAGGTGGAAAGGCTGATTTTTGAACGGCGGATGAATAGATTAATCTTGCTACCGGCGCGGCGTGATTATAGCTGAGCAGCTTTTCAGGCAGCCAGGGAATTTGAAAAAAGAAGACGTACCAGCTTTTACGCAGTTGCTTAAGCGTGCGCAGTTCGCGCTGGAGGGCCCAGGGATGAGGAGCATTCAGGATGACCAGGCGCTCAATCATGTGAGGATAGCGCATCGCGAACACCCAGGCAATCGCGCCTCCCCAATCGTGTCCGATAAGAATGGCCTTGTCGTATCCCAGGCCACGAATGAGGCCCTCAACATCTTTTAATAGTGTTGGTATATCGTAGCCTGAGTGAGGTTTGTCGGTATCGTTGTAGCCACGCAAATCGGGAGCGACAACCGTATAGCCGAGATCGGCGAGAAAACCAATTTGATTATGCCAGCAGAACCAGAACTCGGGGAATCCATGCAGAAGCACGACGAGCGGGCCTTCGCCCTGCGTGACATAATGCATGCGGATGCCGTTGGTAACTATCTCGCGGTGCTGCCAGGTTTCTTGCGTAGAGATCATGGACATGTCCTTTACACTTTTTGCGCAATCAATGAACATGCCTCGATGCAGAGGCGCGTGAACTGCGCGAGTCCACTCCCAATTGGCGAAACGACGAGGAACTCTTCGAGCGTATGCGCGCGTTCGACCTGCGTGATGCCAATACAAACCGCCGGTATATGGAGACTGATGGGGATATTGGCGTCCGTGCTGGATGCCTCGTATACCGGCTTTATCCCTATCCAGGTGATGGCTTCGGCGGCCAGTTGCACCAGCGGGTGTGACCGACTCAGTTCGCCGGCGGGACGCTCGCCCAGTACCTCAATCTCAACCTGCAAACCTGGGCCAGCACGCTGCTCGATAATTGTTCTTACCTCGTCGGCGAGCCGGTTCAGCGCGGCGACATCGGTTGAACGCATATCAAGGAGAGCGGTGGCATGGGCCGCGATGGTGTTGACGCTGGTGCCCCCTTCGATGATACCGACGTTGTAGGTTGTCTTTGGTGCCTGGGGAACTTGTAGATCGGCGATGGCGGCAATGATGCGGGCCAGGCCATGGATGGCGCTGGGCTTGCCAAATGATCCGTATGAATGCCCGCCCGGGCCACGTACAGTGATGCGCCAGCGTTTCGAGCCGACCGCGATATGCGTGATGCTGCCAAGATCGCCGTCGACGGCAATGACCGCGCCCAGCTTGCTCTGATAGCGCTCGACGGCGGCACGCGCCCCGCGCAGATTTCCCAGGCCCTCCTCACCCACATCGGCTGCGGCGATGATATCGGCATCTGTCTCTATACCCAGCTCATCAAGTACATCTATCATGCTGATCATAGCGGCGACATTGACGCTATTATCGCCGATGCCGGGGCCGCGCAAGATATCTCCCTGGCGTTCGACGAGAATAGGCGTCGATTGTGGAAATACGGTATCAGTATGTGCCAGCAGCATCAATAGCGGTCGCTGCTCATGTCCTCCTCGTCGCATGTAGACGTTGCCAATGGCATCGATTTCGGGCGTATAGCCGCGTTCTTGCCAGAGCGAGGCCACGAATTGAGCGCGTTCCGCTTCATTTCCGGTAGGCGCCGGAACTTCGCAAATTCGCTGAGCGAGTTCGGCAACGGCCTCAGTGCGCTTCCCGGCGGCTTCGCGCAATTGGTTCAATTGGGATGCGGTGAGCATAAAATTGCTTCCCTTTACTCGTTTTCGGCCCCAACTCTGTTCTGCCATCTATAGGGGCGCGAGGGCGGAGCAAGCTCGCTCTCCCCATATCCGCCTCAGCACCCGCCTCTACTTTGCGAATGAGGCGATGATGGGCGAGACTAAGATGCGCAAATCGGCGCTTTTCATTGCAATCGAATGCGTAGTGCTTCCAGGATTGAAGTTTACCACATCGTTCTCGAAAAGTCCCTTATCGAAGTAGGTCGGAAGCCCCAATATGTTGCCGAAAGGTGGCACACTGCCCATTTTGACGTGCGCGACACTCTCGGCCTCTTCTTCTGTAGCAAATCTCAGATTACTCACGTGCAAGATGGCACGCACTCGCTTCCAATCAATCTGCTTGTCGGCGGGCAAAACGAGGAGATAGTGGTTGTCTTTGCCTCGCACGATCATAGCTTTGGCCCCGGTTTTCAGTTCCGCACCGCGAACCCTTGCTGCCTGCTCGCTTGTACGCACGGGTTCGTGTTCGGTGAGTTTGTAGGGAATATGATGCTCTTCTAAGAGCGCCAGGATTCGTTCAAATACACTCATGCTACTGGTTCGTCCGTTCTTTGCATGATTTTGTTGTTGCTTATACTAGCAAATATCCTGCTATATCTCAAGCAACCGGCACTCCAGGGATTCTTCAGCACCCCATCAGTTCAGATGGGGTGGCACGGCTGAATGAAAGGGGGGAGATTCCTCGCTGCGCTCAGCGAGGAATCTCTGTCCAGCCCCTGGGGAATCATCAGAACAATACTTTCCCATAGAAGTAGACTATGCGGAGTTCGTCCACAAGCAGCGCCATCTTCGAAACAGGGAATGTAGTGCCCACCCAAGCATGTTTGTGTATAGGGATATGAGAGATCATGGTTGTTCATAAACTACTGCGGTAAGGGACGCGGGGCTGATGAATCGGCGATTGAGCGCCGGGTTGCCGGACTATTTATCAAGACGCATGATGAGATTCACCAAGATTAACAGATGGTAGGGTCGATTGATGGCTGGCATTCTTACCCTCACTTGGCTGTAGCGGCCCCCAAACCGGTGTGATATAATATTTATAATCTAGTACAAGCGTTACACTCATAGACTAATTCATTAGCTAGGAGACCATTGATTATGCAGAAACAAACAGGAACAGTAGATGTCAAACGGGCTTTCCCCGAGATGCTCAAGGGCGGCGTGATCTGTGATGTAGTGAATGCGGAACAGGCCCGCATCGCGGAAGAGGCCGGGGCGTCCGCAGTGATGGCCCTGGAGCGCGTGCCGGCAGATATTCGCGCGCACGGTGGCGTCGCGCGCATGAGTGACCCGGAGCTCATTATTCAGATTAAAGAGGCGGTCACCATTCCGGTGATGGCGAAGTGCCGTATCGGGCATTTTGTCGAAGCCGAAATTCTCCAGGCCATCGGCGTGGATTGCATCGATGAGTCCGAAGTGCTGACCCCGGCGGATGAGCGCTTCCATGTCAATAAGCACCTCTTCTCCATCCCGTTCGTGTGCGGCGCGCGCGACCTCGGCGAGGCGTTGAGGCGTATCGGCGAGGGGGCGGCCATGATTCGTACCAAGGGCGAGGCCGGCACAGGTAACATCGTCGAAGCAGTACGCCATATGCGGGCCATCATGGACGGCATTCGCCGCCTGCAAATGCTGCCAGAAGAAGAGTTGATGACCGAGGCCAAGAATCTTGGCGCGCCGTATGAGCTGGTGCGCGAGGTCGCGGAAAAAGGCAAGCTGCCAGTCGTGAACTTCTCCGCGGGCGGCGTAGCGACACCGGCTGATGCCGCATTGATGATGCGTTTGGGAGCCGAGGGGATCTTCGTTGGCTCAGGCATTTTTAAGTCCGGCAACCCCCTGGCGCGGGCCAAAGCGATTGTACGCGCGACCACCCATTTCCAGGACCCTGACATCCTGGCCGAGGTATCCAGAAACCTGGGTGATCCAATGGTAGGTATTAACCTGGATCAACTGCCCGAACGGGAACTGATGGCACGGCGCGGATGGTGAAACGGTAAACATGCGTACTTCCGAGTTTGAGGAATAGGCAAGAGAGGGCGACCACAAAGGTGCGCCCTTAGCATGACGATGTTTATGCGCAGTTCTGCATTGACCCTCATCATGTGGAGAGCGCACGCCGCTCAATGATGGCAGACAGGTCTTCCCATTGTAAGGGCGCACCCTTGTGGTCGCCCTCTCCAGGCTCACTCGTCAAGAATTGGAACGACTTATGTTTACGAAGGCAGGTATTCTATGGCCACGTCAAACCAAAAAACATTGCGTATCGGCGTACTGGCATTGCAGGGTGATTTTGAGGCGCATATGAAAATGCTCGCCGAACTCGGAGTTGAGGCAAAAGCTGTTCGACTACCGGTGCATTTGGACGAATTAGATGGTATAATAATACCAGGTGGTGAAAGTACCACGATTGGCAAGTTGATGGTGTTGTACGGTTTACAGGAACCGGTACGACAAAAGATTCGGGAAGGATTCCCTGTTTGGGGAACCTGTGCAGGATTGATCTTACTAGCGCGGGAGACGGAAAACGCACTCGCAGGCCAGCCTTTGCTGGCCACTCTGGATATTCGCGTTCGTCGTAATGCGTTTGGCAGCCAGCGGGAAAGTTTCGAGACTGATCTCTCTGTGCCGGTATTAGGAGAAGCGCCATTCCACGCATTCTTCATCCGCGGCCCCGTCATCGAGGAGGTGGGCCCGGAGGTAGAGGTGCTGGCAACGCTCGACGATGGATCCATCGTCGCCGTCCGTCAAGGACCCATACTCGGTACGGCATTTCACCCGGAGGTTTCGGGAGACCCACGTTTCCATAACTACTTTCTCCGCATAGTACAGAGCGTCAAGGGGTAACATTCGCGAGAATGCTGCCCCAGGTGGACGCGGGAGCACTGGATGATACGACCGGTACTATACGTTGATCTGCCGGGAATCATCTACGCCATTGACCGCCGGGCTCGCAGCAAACAGCACGAGTTTGCCAACTTCGTATGTTGGCTCGAACCGGAGGAAAACCGTATTCTCCTGCCGCCTATCCTGAGAAACATCTTCCCACTCAATCCGGCCTCACGCACATGGATCTGCGAGGATCACTGGCATATCTTAGGATTCGGTCAGGTGCAAGAACGTCCATCCGGCATGACATGGGACCTCTCGTATCTCGCTTCGATGGTCAGTAGCAGCATTCCCAGCGACGAAGTGCTGGCGGCTCTGCTTGATTATATTCTGGAGATTGCAGCAACACATGGCATTCTCCGTATTTTCGCGAAGGTTGACGATGAAATTCCAGAAATGGAACTTTTCCAGAAAGCTGGTTTTCAGCGTTACGCCCGTCAATTGACGTATGTCTTCGACCCAACAGTGGAATTGCCGGTGAGCAGTGCTGGTGATGGGGGGGCAGAAGCTTCCGCGGGGGCGACCACAAGGGATGCAGCTACGGATGGCGCGTCAGAGGCGGGTGACCAACCTATGGGTTCAATCAAACGGGACCCACCCTCACTACGACGCTGGAATCGCCACCATGTGTGGGGATTGCACCAACTTTATCGCGCCACAACCCCGCAGCGGGTACAAATGGCGGAGATGTTGGAGAAGAGTGAAGAATTTGCGAAGCTCTACGCCGGTTCGCTGCGTCCGTTGCCAGCGTTTCTTTCGCGGGGCGATGAGAACTACGTGTACGATGCCGGCGTTCGATTGGGGGCCTGGCTGCGTATCCGCCGGGGTCACGGACCGGCGCCGCACCAGCTCTCGCTTATCGTCCATCCTGAACATGCCGAACTGGCAGAGCCCATCATCCAGTTTGGTATGCGCCGGCTTTTGGAAGGAAGCAGACGCCCCATCTATTGCCAGGTGCGGGAATATGATTCCTTCGTTATAACCGCTCTGCGCTCCAGCGGTTTTGAGCATGTTTCGACCCGGGCATTGCTCGTGCGGCATATAGCGATGCTGGCTATGAACCCGCGCACCGTCCCCGCGATGGAGCAACGAGTGGTCTATGGCGTGAAAGGGCTGGGGACAGTCAATTCACGCCAATCAACGAGGTGATAGAACTGCCTATGCAACAAATGATCACTGACGATCTGGAAGCTCTGCTGGTTGCTTTGCCACCGGAGATCCACGACGCGGTCAATCGGCTCGACAACCGAAGCGAACTGCTAGAGATCGTAATGGACCTGGGGCGTTTGCCCGAGGGACGGTTCCCAGAAGGGGAGGTGATCCTAAGTACTCAGCCAGTGACCTACGCCGACCTCGAATACGTGGTCGAGCGGATTGGTGAATTTGGTGACGACAACCGCGCCGGTATCGAGCGCACGCTGCACCGTATCAGCGCATTACGTAATCGAAAAGGAAAAATAGTCGGCCTGACCTGCCGTATAGGTCGCGCGGTACTCGGCAGTATCGCCCTCATTCGTGATATTGTCGAGCAGGGTCAATCGATCTTGATACTTGGTCGCCCTGGTGTGGGCAAAACCACCCTGCTGCGCGAAATTGCCCGCGTCCTCGCGGACGAAGCCAACAAACGTGTGGTGGTTGTCGATACATCCAATGAAATTGCCGGTGATGGGGATATTCCGCATCCTGGCATCGGGCGAGCGCGCCGCATGCAGGTAGCTCGCACGGCGGAACAGCATGCTGTGATGATCGAGGCTGTGGAAAACCATATGCCGCAGGTCATTGTTATAGACGAAATTGGTACCGAGCTGGAGGCCGCAGCCGCCCGCACTATCGCGGAACGGGGCGTGCAGCTGGTGGCAACCGCGCACGGTAACTCGCTGGGCAATCTGCTCGTGAACCCGACCCTTTCCGACCTGGTCGGCGGCATCCAAACTGTCACCCTGGGCGACGAAGAGGCGCGGCGGCGTCACACTCAGAAGAGTATTCTCGAGCGTAAAGCGCCTCCAACTTTCGACGTGGTCGTCGAACAGCAGAGCTGGCAGGAACTGATCGTCCATCGTGATGTCGCGGATACTGTGGACAGCATGCTGCGCGGTCAGACGATTGTAGCTGAGGAGCGCACGCGAGACGAGGAGACGGGGCGTGTGAGTGCTCGCCGCATTACTTTGGGCGGCATGGATGTGCCGACCTGGGGTATCGAGGGCTTCGGCGGCGGCATAGCGCGCCAGCCGGGCTCCGGCAGCACTCTTGATCGCTCCGGCCCTTACAGTGGCGCGTGGGGCAGCAATGGAGGGGGAAACACGGTGCGCCGCATGCCGCAGCAAGCAGCGCGCGAAACCAGTGGCAGCAATCGCAATCAACAACTACAGGTAAGGGCGCTGGCGCCTACCGGTACTGCCCCTGGAGAGGTGCAGCGACAGAATGGTGGCGGCTTTGTCGCGGTTGAACGGGAGCGACCGCAGTTGCTCTCTGAGGGCATCTACGCGCCTGAAGAGGTGGAAGAGCGCCTGCCGATCATGAAGACGCTGCGCATCTACCCGTTTGGGGTCAGTCGTGACCGCCTGGCGGAGTCCGCGCGCCAGTTGCACGTACCCATCATCGTGACCAACAACCAGGCTGACGCCGATGCGATCATCACGCTGAAAAACTACTATCGCCGCCAGCCGGAACGCCTGCAGGAAGCGGAAGAGGATCGCAAAATGATCATCATCCTGAAGAACAATACCGTTGCCCAGATGCAGCACGCCCTGGCACGCATCTTCGACCTGCCCGTCGATACCTCAGCAGCGGAAGACGGGGATGAAGCGGACGACGACAAGGGTGCTCAAATCTCGGATGATCAAACCATGCGGGCGCTCTTAGAGACAGAAGACGCCATCCACCAGGTTCTCAACAAGGGCCTGACGACAGCTGAACTCGCTCCCGCCAATGCCTATATCCGCAGATTGCAGCACCAGATGGCGACTCGCTACAACCTGATCTCGCGCAGCCGCGGAAAAGAACCCAACCGCCGGGTGAAGATTTTCCGCTCGCGGGAATAATCAATTCCGGCATCAGAAGAGAGAAGGCCATGCCCCGCCTGTTCAGGCGGGGCATGGCCTTCTCTCTTCTGATGAATAGCGCTGGGAGACGCAATCTCTACCACCAGGTCGGGCGCGCCGATAATCCTCTTCGGCCCCACTTTATGTAGATGCGCATTGAGTAAGACGACGACACCAGGCTCAAACACATCCTTTGGTGCCCATTCCACATCCACCCGGCCAGGGAAAACACGACTGCGTCCAGTAAGTTCAACATGCATGAACAAGGCTCAGCCCTGGGGTAACAGGGGCAGCACGCGCTGTTTCAATTGCTCGGCAATCAGTTCGATGGGCAGGCTGGCGTCGATGACCTGAAAACCGTAGGATTCTGACATACTATTGAATTGCTCAAGCAGCCGCGTCTGATAGTTAACGAAGCTCTCGAACAGGTCGGCGCCCAGTCGCATATCCATGCCGGACTCCCAGTAATCAAAGCCGCCGCGCTGCAATACACGCGGTATGAGATCCTCGATGCCTATTTTGAGATAAAAGATGGCGTCGGGTTTCAGCGCCAGCCCGTAAATGGAGCGAATCCATTGGGGGTCGGCCCCCCGCACAACTGCGCGAGCTATCAGCGAATAAATGTAGCGGTCTGTCAGGACGATAAAACCGGCGCGGAGTGCCGGTAGAATCTGGCTCTCGAAGCGGTCTACAAAGTCGGTGGCATAGAATAGATTGAGCGTGATAGGGCCTAGCGTATGACCCTCTTTGGCCTGTTTGAGACCGGGTCCGGCGAGCACCGAGCGCGTCATTTCGGTATCGACGACCGCGTACCCGCTGCTCTCGAGCCAGGGGCGCAGCAGTTGTAATTGTGTTGTGCGGCCTACCCCGTCGGTCCCTTCAATAACGATCAAGCGACCGGGTAAGACCTCTTCACGTTCCTTCAGGTGAATGGCATCAATACCATAAAATGCAAGTTTCGTCATAGCTATCCTCTCTGCCACGATAGGATCGATGCGGGCTCTTAAGCAGTTCATCTCCCTACAATCTCCGAATGGGAGGGCCGCATCTCGCGCGCCAGGCCCGCCCAGGCCGATTCTTTGGCGGATGAACGTATGCGACGCACACCTTGCAGATAGGGACGAATCAACTTGCGCATACGTCGCTGCTGCTCAGGAATAGGCAACGTAGCATCCATAACTGTCAGGCCAAATTCATCAATCATCGCTTCGTATTCGCTCACAATACGTTCCTGGAATAGTTTGAAGCTCTCTTGTGGATCATTGCTCAACCCCAGATCCATGCCCGCCTCGTAGTATTTGAGCTCTGTACGCCCGGTCAAGATGCGATTCAGTGAAACTTCCAACGGCACCCGGTAGTAAAATGCCATAGTGGGTTTGACAGCAAAGCGGTACAATTCGCGCACCCAGCGGCGGTCGACATTACGGGCCACGTCGCGAGCGAAGGCGGTGTAGATGTAGCGATCGGCGAGCACAATCGCTCCGGCCTTGAGGGGGGGAATGATATCGTGTTCCGTACGGTCCGCGAAATCCGTGGCGTGAATGAGGCTGAAAGTGGTAGGCGTGAGGAGTTGTTTTTTCTTTCCCTTGCTGGTCGTCTTTTTTACGAGGGGCGATGAATTCCATTCGCTGAAGAAAACAGCGTATCCTTCGCTAATCAGCCATTGCCTGAGCAGGGCAATCTGGGTGCTTTTTCCTGAACCATCGACTCCTTCAACAACGAAGAGCCGCCCGGGGTAGACATGTGTGCCATAGGTTTCCATATCAGAGCCTTCTTCTACGTGATAAATAAATCTATGATATTCCCGGCGAGGATAGGCATCCGGGGCTATCCACAGGATACCTCATCCTGGATAGATAGTGCATAATACTCCTCCACTTGACCTTTACGGATTGGAGTG
Source organism: Ktedonobacteraceae bacterium (assembly GCA_035294305.1). Lineage (GTDB taxonomy): Bacteria > Chloroflexota > Ktedonobacteria > Ktedonobacterales > Ktedonobacteraceae > DASRBN01. Next base: position 78,586 of record DATGLD010000034.1, read on the forward strand.
GCAGCCTTTCCTCGTTGACAGCGACGCGAATGCTCATGATCGCTCGCCCGTCTGGGATTGAAAATCGATTATCGTGAACTTGTTGCCCCTTGTCAAGGGCAATCGAGCCTGATGATTACTCCTACCTGATGCGTCCCCACCTTCATCCAGGCCAGCCGCAAGGGCTGGCCCTATTATACGCGGCTGGCGTAACTTCGTCTAGAGTAGAGCCAGCCACCTCTGCCGCCATCGTTCGAGATATCGATAATCACCGGCAATCGAGCGTACATGAGGAACCGGGCGGTGCTTCAGGATCAAGACAACGCAGGAGATGGCCCTTATTCAGGTTACAATTAGTATAGAACACTAGAAGAATGATAGCCATAAATCCTGATTTTGAAGATCAGTATGCCATAATGAAATCAGTTGCTGTACAATAGAACATGAGAAGAAGATTAAGCCAGCATTTAGCACGCGAAAGGAACGGTGAGCCATTAGTCTGATATTGCATGTGAACATACCGACCCCTACCGGTTATCTGGAAGGAATTCTCAAACCAGAAGAAGACGGAATTGTACCTCGTTACGCGGCACTTGTGTGTCATCCCCATCCACTCGGTGGCGGCACGATGCATAATAAAGTTGTCTTCAAAGTCGCGCAGGCGGTCCAGGCGCTGGGAATGCCGGCCTTGCGTTTCAACTTTCGCGGCGTCGGCCACAGCACCGGCACCTATGACGAAGGGCGAGGCGAGATGGACGACGTGCGCTATGCACTGGAATTTCTGAGCCGGCGCTACCCGGGCCTGCCCGTCTTGCTGGCAGGTTTTTCATTCGGCGCATATGTCGGCCTGCGGGTGGCGGCCGCCGATGATCGCGTGCAGGCCATGATCGGCCTGGGTGTGCCAGCCCGTATGTTCGATGGAGATTACCTGCAAAACTCCCATAAACCTAAACTCATTATTCAGGGGACAAACGATGAACTGGCTCCCTACGACCTGGCTGTGCAATGGTTTGAACACCTGCCCGCCCCCAAAAGCATGATCGCCGTAGAAGGCGCAGATCACTTCTTCCAGGGACACCTCGACGAAGTGCAGGCTATTCTCACAAGCTTCGTCCACACCTTCGTCCTGTGACAATTTACCCGTACCGGCTCTCCAGAGCATCATAATGAGGTAAAGAGTGGCTCTCGCTGACTTGTTGTGTGATGATCAATAAATTAAAAAGCAGCGAGCAGCTGCACGAGAGAGGATATGATTATGCCCCCTACAATGCCTGCATTCCCAAATATCGAACCGGCTACAGCCGCTACGAGCGCGCCACGGTGGCGCTGGTATCATGGAATTATCTTTTACATCATAGTCCAGGCCATCACTTTCAGCCTGTCGGGCCTCGTAAGAGCCTTAAGAGGTTCTTTCGGCAAGAACTTACGAGAAGATTTTTTCGGCGACCCATCTTACTTCAACGGCTTGAATCAGTCCATTTTCGCCCCTCCTTCCTGGGTGTTTGCCCCTGCCTGGACCATCAACAATATCTCGATCATCTGGGGAAACTTGCATGTCCTCAACCAGCCAGAGAAGACCTCTGGCCGCGATACTTTTCTCACCCTCCAAGCCGCTTCCTGGCTGAATTATGTTGTTTTCAACGCCGCTTACTTCAGCCTGCGCTCACCGATCAATGCGTTCATCCTCACGCTCACTATGTTCTTAATGACCGTTGCAAGCGGCTTCGTCGCTATTTTCCGCTTAAAAGATAGCCGCGCCGCCCTATCGCTGGCGACGCTTTTCACCTGGCTCATCATCGCGCTGACGGCTGCCACGTTCCAGGCGCTATGGAATCATGACGATTTCTACCATAGGGGGCCGTTCGCAGCTCCGAAAGCGGCTTTGCTTAAAAAGAAGAGATAGAACAAAGACGAATTTCTCCAATAGTCCTATTTTTCCCTCAAAAACATCCCACATTTCACAAGAAACATGGTACAATTCTTATGGAAGAAGTGTTCTCGCTTTCCATAGAATTTATCTCTGGCATATTTGTCGGAAACATAAGTTGTGATAGGGAACGATGTCGTTAGGAACTCCACTCGTTAAATGATCAAACACGCGAAGCTTGCTTTATTTCATGCTGCTCTTCTGAGTCTTTTTTTCGCTAGAGAGCGAAGGGTCGTAAGTTTCGCCAGGGGGTATTTCGTGCTTAACGCACATCTTTCTCTCTATCAAACTAGCCGGCATGCCAGTAATTAATAAATAAAGAGAGGTTAGAGTCTTCCCTATGTTCGAAGCCATGGCACAACAGCAAGTCATTTCTCTTCACATGGAGAATCCCGAGGCCTTTTCTCCCGAAAGGGCTGATAGTGGCAAAAACTATCGTTTCATCCACCCAGGTGTCCGCCAGGGTGATCTTTCAGGGCCTCAAAAAGAGGCCGCCTTCCATGCTCATCATCAACATCTTGACAAGACTCTCGAAGCCCTGGGGTTGGGTGTATGGTGTTGCGACCTGCCGTTCAAGACACTGGGATGGAGCAATATGTGCAAAAGGCACTTCGGCTTGCCCCCTGACGCGGAAGTTACTATTGATATTTTCTATGAACTTTTGCATCCTGATGACCGCCAAGCTGCCCAGCAGGCCATAGAGCGTTCTATCGCGGAAAATGGCAGCTTCGATATAGACTGCCGTACCAGCGGAATAGATGGCCACTTGCGCTGGATACATACCCACGGGCGCTGCTATGATGATAATAGCAGGTCAAAGCATTTTGACGGCATTATTTTTGATATCACGGAACAAAAACAGGTAGAACAGGCGCTGCGCGAACAGATCGAACGTCTGAAAGTGTTTGATACGCGCAAGGACGAGTTCTTCAGTATGGCCAGCCATGAACTCAAATCGCCTATTACGAGTCTGAAGGGATACACGCAAATGCTACAGAATCGCTTCAGAAAAATCGGCGATGGGCAGGCGCTCTATTACCTCACCATTATAGATGGGCAGCTCAATAAGCTCATTGACCTGGTGAATGATATGCTCGACATTTCGAGGATACAGACGGGTAAACTCAACTTCCGCGATGCTCTATTCGACCTCGGCGTGGTCGTACGAGAAACGGTCGAACACCTGCAAGCTACCACACTCACACATCACCTGGTTGTTGAAGGCCTGGAAAGTGTGCAGGTATATGGAGATAAGGATCGGATCGGGCAAGTACTCATCAATTTGCTGAATAACGCCATCAAATATTCTCCCTATGCCAACCAGGTGATTGTGCGTCTCTCTACCGATCAGGAATATGCGGAAGTGAGCGTCCAGGACTTCGGCCTCGGCATCGATGAGGAACACCTGGAAAAGGTATTTGAACGATTCTACCAGGTGCATAGCCTGGCGAATAAAGAGTCACCGGGACTGGGAATAGGCCTCTATATTTCCGACCAGATCATTAAACGACATGGGGGAGCGATGCGGGTCGAAAGCAAATTGGGAGTGGGTTCCACATTCAGCTTTACTTTGCCTCTTTCTCGGAAAGATATTCCTTCTTCTTGACCTGGACGCGGGCGCGCGACCATCTGGCGCTATAAAGCGGGCGGCTACAAGGGCCGCCCCTACTTGACGGTATGAGGCGAATCTCATAGAATGAAGCAACCGCATCCACGTCACGTGAGAAGAAAACGTGTAGCCCAAATAGAGGATAGAAGAAGGAAATCGCATTCTAGAGGAGGGCTATCATCCGATGTCATCATCGCAGACCGGGGACGAATGGTTGAGCCTGCGCCAGGCAGCCGAGATGCTGGGTATGCACCCGGCAACGGTACGGCTATGGGCTGATCGCAACGAGCTTCCGTCGCGCCGTACTAATGGTGGACATCGCCGTTTTCGCCGTTCCGATATCGAAGCGCGCCGGCAGCACGAGGTTGAGCGCAAAGCTAACCCTGCCGCGCAGTTGCTGGTGCAGAGCATTCTTGGCCGGGTGCGCTTCGCCTTCACCGGTGGGACGCTCAATACCCTCCCGTGGTACTCGCATTTCGACGATGCGGCGCGCGAGGGGTATCGAGTTCTGGGAAGGCGTGTCCTCGACCTGTTGTTACACGCGCTCACGGATACTACCTCGAGTGACGAATTGCGTTCCAACGCCGTGCAGCTTGGCATCGAGTATGGCTCTATTACGCGTAATTCTCACGTGCCGGTTGCCGATGCTGTGCGTGCTTTCCTCTATTTCCGCAGCCTCGTTGATGAAAGCGTTTTACAATTTGCTGAAATTCAGGGTACCCGCGAACACCAGGATATTCCCTGGGTCGAAAGCCTGTACCAGATTCAGGCGCTGACCAATGAAATTCTGCCGGCTTTAATCGAGGCGGCGCTGGTACCGATTAACACTTAATAAGATCAGGCGCAACAAATTCCTCTCGCACCAGCGTCTAATTTATCAGAAGCAGAGAAAGGACCCTGTCTCATAGCCCTTCTGACTATTGTAAAACCCAGGCATTCTATGTTATGTTAAAAAGAAACACGAGGATACAGGCATGGCAGCAGAACCCCCCGGCGATACAAGCGAAACGTCAGCTGAGCCCGGCTCTATACCGGATCCCAGCCAGAATCCCCGCATAGTTGTATCCTCAACCCCCGTTACAGGTGTCACTGCTTCCCCCCAGGCTCTAGATGCGCAAAGCACTGTTCCCTCGCGACTTGACCCGGTCACGCCACTTCCCGAAGAAGAGGGCGAGCAAACAATCGAACTCACACCGCAACAGCAACGAGTGCTTCGCTACCTGGCGCGCAGGCATATGCGCAATGTACGAGTGACAAGACGCCAGATCGCCGCAAATAGTAAGCCAGGGGAGATAGAGGAGAGCGGAGAACCGGCAGAAGAGGCGGGCGACCGTTTAAATACGGAGGGCGACCACAAGGGTACGCCCCTACAGGAATCACCGCTGGCAGAAGTAACGGCTCATAAAACCCAGCCGCTAGCAGGCATCTTCTATCTCAAAACGCAACCGCTCAGGGACATTTTCCACCTGGCGACCCAACCTTTATATAGCGGAAATGGGACGGGAGTCGGCGATCATAAGGACACGCCCCTACCGCTCATTGCGGCACAGCCTGCTGTTGTTGCAGTGATGCCTCAACCGGTACAAGCGCCATTAGAAAGTAGCCCGAACAGTACATCATCCCTGGCCAATAGCGAGGCTATGGAGCCGCTAATGCCGAATCCGCGCCTCGGTCGAACGCCTGGAGTCAGCAGACCTTCGCATCACCCGCACCACACGCTCGCTAAAGATTTGAGGCGCAGGCGGCGACACCATAAAATAATGCTGCGCCATCTTTCGCGCAAGCATATGCGTGCTGCCCGCGCGAATGAGCATCATTCACGTCGCCGCCTCTGGACAACTATCGCCAGCACTCTTCTCGCCCTGCTGGTCATCCTGCTTTCGCTGGGCGGCACGGGCGCTTATGTCGGTTATCGTTTCTATAATTCGACACAGCAGACCTACAGCAAGAACCTGCTCACATTACGCGACCTCCTGCCCCTCGACAACCTCAAAATTTTCGATAGCAAGGGCATACTCATTGGCCAGCTGGCCGATAACGGCATCCATACGACCGTCAAACTCGATCAGATTTCCCTTTATTTAATCAACGCCACCGTCGCCACAGAAGATAAGGACTTCTGGGCCAATTCGGGCATCGACCTCACAGGCATCATTCGCGCCGCCATCACCAACCTGGAAAATGGCCGCGTCGTCGAGGGCGGCAGCACGATCACCCAGCAGCTGATCAAAAATCTGGTTGTCGGCAACGATCCAACCTATATACGCAAGCTGCAGGAAATCATCCTGGCCCCACAGCTCAACAGCACATATTCCAAACGCGATATCCTGGAAATGTACCTGAACAGCATCTATTATGGGCACCAGGCTTATGGAATCGATGCCGCCGCTACCGTCTACTTCGGCCTGCAGGATTCACCGGGCCGCACAGCCGCACAGCAGCTAGATCTGGCCCAATCCGCGATGCTGGCCGGGCTTCCCAGTAACCCGTCGGAATATGACCCGGCCCTGAATTTCTCGACTGCCACCCGGCGTTTTGAAACGGTGCTCAATCTGATGGTGAGCCAGGGATACATCACCCGTCTTCAGGCGCAGGACGCCATCATCGAGGAGCAAAGCCCGCATTTCTTTAAAACAGCCGCTGCCCTGCAAGATCGCGCGCCGCATTTCACGGAATTTGTGCTGGAACAACTCGAGCAGATGTTTCACCTCAAACGCAGCGAGCTCTCACGCTCCGGCGTGCAGGTGTATACCACGCTTGACATTGGCCTGCAGGATAAGATACAGAAGATCATGCAGCAGCATATTGCAGAGTTGCGCGATACGCATCATGTGACGAATGCGGCTGAGGTGTTGATTGATTTTCATACTGGCGCTATCATTTCGCTACTGGGCAGTATCGACTACAATGACACATCCATTGATGGGCAGTTCGATGTCGCGACGGCCTATCGCCAGCCGGGTTCATCTTTTAAGCCATATGTGTATGTGACGGCCTTTGCCCAGGGCGCTTCCCCAGCGCAGGCCATCGATGACGCGCCGGTCACGATTCCGGTGCCCGATTCTAATCCACCCACCTTTTCGCCGTCCAACTACGACCTGCACTTTCATGGGCACATGACCTTACGCTGCGCTTTGCAAAACTCTCTCAATGTGCCCGCCGTGAAAGTGTTGCAACATGTGGGCATCAATAACGCTATGCAGACGGCGTATAACATGGGTATCACCAGCTATGAGGGTACGCCCGGCTATTCGCTTGTGCTGGGCGGCCTCGGCATCCGCCTCATTGATCACACCTCGGCCATGGGGGTCTTTGCCAATGGCGGCGTGCGCGTCCCCTACTATGCCATCAATAAAATCATCTCTGGCAGCACCGGCAAGGTCCTTTTCCAGCACCGGTTCACGCCTGGCAAGCAAGTCATCAGCCCGCAACTGGCCTATATGATGACCAGCGTGCTGAGCGATAATAACGACCGCATCCCCGAATTTTACGATTGCAATGTGCTCCAGCTCTATTCCAATTCGCAACAAGATTGCTATGAGGGCAATCGCGGCGTCGTGCGACCCGCTGCCGCTAAAACAGGTACGACGCAGAATTTTCGCGATAACTGGACGGTCGGCTATACGACCGATTTCGTCATGGGCGTGTGGGCGGGCAATGACGACAATTCGCCGATGTACAATGTTACCGGGGTGCAGGGCGCGGCTCCCATCTGGCATGATGCGATGCTGCTAGCCGAACAGGGCCATCCGATACGCAACTTTACCAATCCCGGCGGACTCGTTCGCGCCACTGTCACCTATCCCGATGGCGTGCAAACGACGGACTGGTTCCTGCCGGGCAGCGTTCCCAACTTTTCCTCGTCCCCGACTCCCACGACATCCCAGACGCCCAGCCCAAATCCTGAACCTACGCCTGCTCCTTCCGGCGCGGTACCCGCTCCCTATTGTCCCGGCGATTATAGCTTCGCTTTCCCACCTCCTGCGGGTAATACCCCTCCATCAGACAATGCCGGGTGGTGGTAATCTCCCAATGGTAGCGCTTATTTAACGCGCTATCATACCTATAGAGGCACTTGCTACCTGTTTGCCTCTTGCTTCGTTTCAATAGCAGATACCATTCGTCCTGACAGGTGATTTCTAGTACTCGCAAGCGTCCCCTCGACCTGTAGGGACAGGGCCTACAGGTTGGGGAGATGAGACCATTCCTCCTTTATTCGATGTCGTGGGGGTGATAGAAAGAAGGTTCTATGCCAGAAGAAGACCGCTCGCCCATAGTAAAGGATGCCCCCAAGCCGGCAACGTTGCCCGCGACCAGCCGCGCCGCGGCAGCTCAGCGGCTCAATGCACTACCTGAAAAACCTGCCAGGGGCGCTTATTATGCTGTTCCTCATCGCAAAACGGCGCCTACCGGCTGGCGCACGCGCCGCTACATCAAACGCAGGCACCTGCGTCGTTCCATAGAACAATACGCCATTGTTGATCGCATGGGCACCCGGTACACGATGCTGCCGATGGCTTTTATCGCTCTGCTCATCATGGTGCTGGTTACGGGGTTGATGGTCGGCCTGACCGCCGCGGTTGAAGCGACACAGCAGCGCTACTCTCAGCAGGTTATCACTCTGGAAGATATCCTGCCCAAAGACAGCCTGAAAATGTATGACGAACACGGTACGATGATCTACCAGATGGTCGATCAGGGGCTACAGACGACCGTTCCGCTGTCGCAAATCTCGCAGCATCTGATTAACGCGGAGGTGGCTACGGAAGATCAGAATTTCTGGTCGGACCCCGGCATCGATATCACTGGCATCGTGCGCGCCGCTATCGCTGACCTCTCGCACGGCCACATCGTCTCGGGTGGAAGCACGATCACGCAGCAATTAATCAAAAACAACATCGTGGGCAACCAGGATACTGTGCTGCGCAAGCTGCAAGAGATTATCCTGGCCCCGCAGGTGACGCGCTACTATACCAAGCAGCAAATCATGTCGATGTACCTCAACACGACCTATTATGGTGAGCAGGCCTACGGTGCCGACGCGGCCGCTTTTACCTATTTCGACCTGCAGGATACGCCTACGCGAAGCGCGGCCTCCCAGCTTGATATCGCGCAAGCGGCAATGCTGGCAGGCATTCCCAGTTCACCAGTTGCGCGCGATCCCTTTTTGTATCCTCAAGCTGCCGCGGCTCGCATTCACCAGGTGCTGGACTTAATGCGCACCCAGGGCTACATTACACCATTGCAGGAACGCCAGGCGCTGGCCGAGGCGAGCTCACCACATTTCCTGCATCGCGGCATCATACATAATGACCGGGCGCCCCATTTCGCGGCATACGCGGTAAACGAGCTGGCAACGACGCTGAATGTCAAACCCGCCGATCTGGCGCGGGCGGGACTGGTCGTTTCTACAACACTTGATCTGCCATTGCAAAATCAGATTCTCAAGATCGCGCAAAAACACATCGCCGAACTGGCACAGGCGCACCATATGTCGGATGCCGCAGTAGTGCTGATCGACTTCCACAACGGCGCGATACGCACACTGCTGGGCAACATCGACCCGAACAATCCTCAGTATGGAGCGTTCGACGTGGCGACGCAGGGCTATCGCCAGCCCGGTTCATCCTTCAAACCATTCATCTATGCGACGGCTTATGAGCAGGGCCTGAGCCCGGGTATGCCGGTGATGGATGGGCCATTTACGATCCAGATGTGTTGCGGCCTGCCCCCCTATTCGCCGAGCAATTATGATCAGAGCTATCACGGCCTGATCACCTATCGCTACGCCCTGCAAAACTCGTTCAACATTCCAGCGGTCAAGGTTTTGACGAAAGTCGGCGTTGCTAATGCACTGCATACAGCAGAGGCGATGGGCGTTACCAGCTATACAGGGACGCCGAACTATACGATGGTGCTGGGTACGCTGGGCGTGCACCTGCTGGACGAGACCGCCGCTTACGGGGTATTCGCCAACGGGGGCGTGCGCATTCCACCGCACGCCATCAACACGGTTGTGGACGTGCAGGGCCACCTGATCTACCAGTTCGCGGCGCAGGGAAAACGCGTGCTGAGCAAGCAGGTAGCATATATGATGACCAGCGTGCTGAGCGATAACGCCTCGCGCACCTTCGAATTCGGCAAGTGCAGCGCGCTGTACCTGTACAGCAACACGCAGTTGCAGTGTTACGAAGGCAATCCCGGGACGATACGGCCCGCGGCGGTGAAGACGGGAACCTCGCAGAACTTCGATGACAACTGGACGGTAGGCTATACAACCGACTACGTGCTGGGCGTGTGGGCGGGGAACAATGACAATTCTCCGATGATCAACGTCACCGGCGTGGACGGCGCAGGGCCTATCTGGCACGACAGCATGCTGCTGGCCGAACAGGGGAGACCGGTGACGGACTTTGCCAACCCCGGTGGGCTGGTAAAGGAGACCGTGCATTACCCACAGGGGTTGACGACGACGGACTGGTACATTCCGGGTGTGAGCGGGGGGAACTGGTACCTGTGAACCAGGACCCGGGTAAATGAGAAAAAAGATTCATAAGCGCACTGCTTGCGCAAAGTTCTTCTCCGCCGGCTTGCGCCACACCCAGCCGATTCCCGTAACCACCAGGCAGAGAAGCGCTCCAATAAGCAGCGCGATGGAAGGCCCATAGAGACCTGAGAGCCAGCCCATAAGGAGATATCCCAGCGGGAGGCTGCCATCGAAAGAGAGTACCTGCACACTCATGACGCGCCCGCTTAAGTGGTTGGGGGTGACGGTTTGCAGGGCGGTGAGGGCCTGAGCCGCAAAGACGTTCTCCATGAAGCCGACACCCGCTATGAGCAGCAGCGATAAGGGATAGAGAGGCGAGAGAGCAAAAACTGCCTCCAGCACCGCGAAGGTCAGGGCGCCGGTCAAGACGCCGCGGATGGTTGGTCTGCGGTTGCCCCAGGCGAGCCAGAGGGCTGAAAGTAGGGAGCCAAGACCGGTGGCGGCTGAGAGGAAGCCAAAGCCGCTGGCTCCGACATGGAGGATGTTCGTGGCGAAGAGGGGAAGTACGACGTTGAAGTTGGAGCCGAAGAGCAAGACGAGGCCAGCGACGAGGATGAGCAATAGCACTGCCGGAGTTCGCCAGACATAGACGAGGCCTTCGCGCAGGTTGTGCCAGGTTTTCTGCCGCTCAGTCGTATTAGCGCCACGTGGCGCCTGGGTATAAAGTTCGGAACTATTGATTAAGACCAGACCGATAATGACGGCCAGAAAGCTGAGCGCGTTCAGCAGAAAGAGGATGGAGATTCCACCAGCGGCGATGACGATGCCGCCAAGGCCAGGGCCGGCAACGCGTGCCAGGGTGGAGAGTGAGAAATAGAGGGCAAAGGCGTTGGGCAGGTCTTCACGCCCGACCATTTCGACGACGAATGCGCGGCTTGCGGGCCTGCCAAGGCTGCTTGAGCACCCCAGCAGCAGCGCCAGGATATAGAGATGCCAGATCTGAATAGCGCCGGTGACGATCAGGAGCCAGAGCACAAAAGCCTGAATCATAGCCGCCGTTTGGGTCGCCAACATGACGCGTCGTTTGGGCCAGCGGTCGGCAAAGACGCCGGCAAAGAGGGAGAAGAACAGGATTGGGAAGGCTTCCAGCGCTCCGACCACGCCCAGTTGCCAGGCACTGTGGGTGAGTTGCAGCACAAGCCATGCCTGCCCGATCATTTGCATGGAGGTGCCGACCAGCGAGATCATCTGGCCGAACCAGTAGAGACGAAAATTCCGATGGCGTAAGGAGATAAAGGCACGCAGTAAGCCTTTTTTGGGTTCCGCTGGTGGGATGATAGCGGGTTTTTGACGTTCTGAGCCGTTTTCAGGAACAGGCTGCTCCTGAAAACCTGATTGGCGCTTTTTCATATCTGCTGTTCCTTCTGATATACACCGGGCGATGGTTATGGAATTTGACAAGATACTCGGAGAATGCTGGTTATGGGTTAGGTGTCAAAGTATACAGAAGGCGTGACTTAAAAACACCGTCCAAAAGAACGTTGCGAGGCACTTGACAAGCGTGATACAATTAAAATGAGAATAGAGGGTTAAGAAAAGATTACTACGAATACTTTTCTACTATATGTAAATCCGCTCTTTGAATTATTCCCCGTTAAGGCTCTATATGTACGCCGAGACGTTCGAGCAGTTTGCGGCTGATCTCAGCATGGTGTTTATTCGGCATGCGCCCAGGGATGCTATGGGAGTCGGACCCTGTGCTGAGCAGGAGATCATGCTTGCGCACGTATTGCAGGTACATTTCAATGACGTCGGGCGTGTGGTAGGGATGGTAGACTTCGATGCCATCGAGAGGGACTTGGGCGCGAAGTTGATCGAGCAGAGGGATATCGTAGAAGGTGAAACTGGATTCCTTGCGACCTGGATGGGCAATCAGGCAAACGGCGCCACTGCGATGGGCGGCGTCGACGGTTTCGGCCATATCGGCGAGGATCGAACGGAAGCCTGCCTCGCGAATCATGCGTAAGGCGGTCTGCCAGTCTTGCGCATAGCCATGCTGGCGCAACAGGCGGCCATTATCGGCTGGCAAACGTAATTTGCCGCCGTTTTCTGCCAGTATTTCTTCCTGGCGCGGAAATTCGTATCCCTTGCGGCGCAGTTCCTCGTTCACCTGCAATGTGTTCTCCAATTGCAGTCGCGCAATCTTCTCGGTGATGTCGCTTAAGAAATTATGCGCCGGGTCAAAGCCATAGCAAAGAATGTGGCCCATCTTGTCGTGCCACTGGGTGCTCATTTCGACGCCTGCCAGCACGGGCAATCCTTTCTGGGCGGCTAATTGCTGAATGCCGGCGACTGTATCGACGCGATCATGGTCGGTGACGGCCACCAGGGCAAATCCCTCGGCAACCAGGTAGTCGATCAGTTGCGCGGCGGGCCAGCGTCCATCGCTGTAGTTCGTGTGCATGTGCAAGTCAATGGGGGCGTCGGGCGCTAAGATAAGGGGTGTCTGTTGGGTTGAATGCTGCAAAACTGGCTCCTTTAGCTAGTAGAAAACAACATCGTCCGGCCATCGAGGGTCGATGATCGGCGATGGGCGCGAGCAACCCGTCCCTACGGCCTCGCCATGGGGCCGGACTGCCTTATTAAAACTCATTATCATTCACTTTCTATGGTATCACATCAGGAGGAAAGAGACATGCCTCCACGTGGATAGCAGGACAAGCGCAAGGCGCTGTCCCTACAGATCGGATGGCATTATTTCGAGCAGGACAAGCGCAAGGCGCTGTCCCTACAGCATGACCCCAACCTCGGCTACCAGCGGAAGCAGTAGCCGACGCCGCGCACAGTTTGTATGAGGCGGGGATTAGCCGGGTCCTCTTCCAGCTTCTCGCGCAGCCAGCGGATATGAACATCGACGGTGCGCGTGTCTCCGGCATAGTCGTAGCCCCAGACATTGTGCAGGAGCTGGTCGCGCGTGAGGACGGTGCCGCGGTTGCGCACGAGGTAGGTGAGCAATTCGAATTGCTTGGGCTGCAATTCTAAGACCTGGCCGCGGCAATAGACGCGCCTGCCGGCGAGGTCGATACGCAGGGGACCGGCGACCAGTTCGCGATCGGGGCGCGGCACTTCAGCGGAAGCCTCTTTTGCTCCTCGCTCTTCAGCTGGGATGGCATAATCGGTACGACGCAGCAGGGCGCGCACGCGGGCGAGCAACTCGCGGCGACCAAAGGGCTTGGTCACGTAGTCATCGGCGCCAACTTCGAGACCGACAACTTTATCGATCTCCTCGCTTTTGGCAGTAAGCATCATGATCGGTGTCGTGGCAGTGTTTCCCTCGCGACGTAACTGGCGGCAGACCTCTAAGCCATCCATTTCAGGCAGCATCAAATCGAGTATGACGAGATCAGGCTTCTCACGCCGCGCTGCCTCTAACGCGCTGGCGCCATCCGCTACCGTTATGACAGCGTAACCGGCCTGTTCCAGGTTATAAGCAATCGTTTCGACGAGCACAGGCTCGTCATCCACGACGAGAATTTTACGGGCCATAAAAGCCTCTCCTTCAATTAACCGAAGCGCCCGCTGACATAATCTTCTGTCTCTTTGTGTTTGGGATGCTCGAAGAGCTCAACAGTGGTGGCATACTCGATCATCTTGCCTGAGAGGAAGTAGCCGGTGAACTGCGAGACACGCGCCGCCTGCTGCATGTTATGCGTGACGATAACGATCGTATAATCCCTCGCCAGTGCCGTAATCAGCTCTTCGATTTTCAGGGTAGCGATGGGGTCGAGCGCGGAGGCCGGCTCATCCATCAGCAGCACTTCGGGGTGTACGGCCAGGGCGCGCGCAATACAGAGGCGCTGCTGCTGGCCGCCCGACAATCCAAGCGCCGAGCTGTTGAGGCGATCTTTGACCTCATCCCACAGGGCAGCGCCGCGCAAGCTTTCTTCTACTGTCTCTTTGATCTCTTTATTAGTTTTGCCCTGGACGCGCAAACCGTAAGCAACGTTCTCGAAAATCGATTTGGGAAAGGGATTAGGGCGCTGGAAGACCATGCCAATACGCTGGCGCAAGGCCACGACGTCGGTCGCTTTGTCATAGATATTGATATCCCCGAATATCGCTGTGCCCTCGGTACGTGTGCCCAGAATCAAGTCATTCATACGATTGAGCGTGCGTAAAAAAGTCGATTTGCCGCAGCCAGAAGGACCAATCAAAGCCGTGACTTGCTTTTCGAGTATAGGAATGCTGACTTGAAAGAGCGCCTGCTTGGCGCCATACCAGAAGTCAAGATGCTGCACATCTATTTTTTTGGGAGCCGAGGGGTTGAGATTCTTTGTGGGATCAAAATGCCCCATGACTTCGCGCGATGTTTCCGAAATAATGGTGGTATCGGACGCATTCTGGCCATCTCCATTTGTATCCGGCGGATTTGATTGAAATGGCCTGTTTATACGGGTATCCATTTTTCCTCCTACAGGACAGGCCCCCCGGGCGCTGTCCCTACTGCCCTTAGATGGTAGGAGCTATCCTTGCCGCAACCCTGGCGCTCTGACAGGATAAACACCGGGGGCTGTCCCTACTACTTTCTGACTGGCAGCCTTTATTATAACCTTCAATTTATCTCAAGGAGAAATTCCCCTCGTGCTATCCTATGCTAAGGGATACTCTTTATGCAAAGGGATAGAGGTGTCAACGATGAGACGATCAGCCAGTACTACGAGGCGAATATAACGACCGGCGAGCGCCTTACTAATGAAGTATGGCCGCCCCTCGTAGGAAATGTGTCCACTACGCGCTACTTTACGAGAGAAGATACTGGCTCCCTCGGGAAGCATCACATTCCCGTTGCCCTGGGCATCAGTAGAAATACTCATGGTAGTAAAAACCTCGCTTTAGCTCTAGGCAGCCGTTATTCTGCGCTCAATGGCGCGGCCAATACTCCGAGCACCGATATTAATGACTAGCAGGATCACAATAAGCACGGCAGCGGATCCTGCCGCAATTGCGCTGGCCTCTGCGGCAGTTATCCCTGGCGGGATGTCCTGCGTCTTCAAGTACCAGATATGCACCGTCAGTGTATCGCTGGCGATCAGCGGGTTCAGAGTGAAAACTCCGCTGAAAGGATTCGTCTCGCCCATCGTGAAAACGATAGCTGCCGTCTCGCCGATAATGCGCCCTGCCGAGAGAATAATGCCCGTGACAATACCGGGCAGCGCAGAGGGCAGCACCACGGTACGAATCATACGCCACTTACTCGCTCCCATCGCCAGGCTGCCTTCGCGCAAATCACGTGGCACGGCGGTCAGGCCCTGCTCAAACAGGCGCAACGCGATGGGAAAGTTGAGGCAGAGCAATGTCAACGCGCCTGCTAAGCGGCTGATATGCAGCTGGAACTCTGCGGAAAACAGGATGAACCCGAAGAGACCCAGTACAATCGTCGGCACGCCGGCCAGTGTTTCCGCGGCAAAGCGGATGACAGCAATCAATGGCCCCTGGCGGGCATATTCGACCAGGTAAATGGCCGCTCCCAGGGCAATGGGAACCAGGAATATCTCCGTCAGAATCAGGATGTAGAAGGTGTTGAAGACTTCACTCGCAATACCTAGCTCCGTTCCGCCCCAAAAATCTGGATTCAGCAGCACGGCTGTATTACCCAATCTGGCTGTAAACCCCTGGATCACGAGATCGACAATGATGACAACGAAGATGAGTGCAACCAGCATTGCCACCACCCAGATAACGCCGACTGCTATATTGTTGCCAGTGTGCAGGCGTCGCAGCAGCCCCGCCATCGCTGCATTCGACGCTCTCTCCTGCGAAGTGATTTGTTCCACCTGCGTACTCATCTATAAACCCTCCTCGAGGCGAAGTAGCGGCTGATACAGATAAAAAGAAAGGAGATAACCAGTAAGACGAAAGCCAGCATCCAGTAGGCATCACGCGAAACCCCATACGTTTCTGGAAACTCGTTCAGAATGGCCTGGGTAATATTCGTATTGGGCTGGAAGAATGTATCGAGGCCGAAGCGCGAGGGTAGGATATCACTACCGCCCAGTACCATTGCCACCGCCAGCGTCTCGCCGATTGCCCTGGCCATGCCGAATACAACCGCCGTGGCCAGCGCGGGTAACGCTGCCGGCAGCACTGCTCTATACATCATTTGCCAGCGCGTAGAGCCAAGCGCCAGGCTGGCCTCGCGCACGCTCATGGGCACTGCGCGCAAAGCATCTATCGAAATACTGGCAATCGTGGGTACAATCATGACAACCAGCACGATGATCGCCGCCGCCCATCCATAACCACCAACAGGGCTGTTGCCGGTTATGGGCGCTACCAGCTTCGTCATAAATGGCACCAGCACAACCAGGCCAAGAAAACCGATTACCACCGATGGAACGCCGACGAAGATTTCCAGCAGGGGTTGGAAGAATCTAATGATATCGATGTCAAGGGCAAGCGCGTGCTGATGCGCGTCGACGAAGATTTCCAGCAGGGGTTGGAAGAATCTAATGGTAATGGTCCACCCTGGACTGACCTCGACGAAAAAGAGCGCGACACCAATCGCAAGCGGGGTAGCAATCAATACCGAGAAGAAGGTAATCACGATCGACCCTATAATCAGTCCTAATGCGCCATATTGAGGTATACCACTATCACTTGTCACCCCGGTAGGATCCCAGGTTGTACCACCAAAGAAGCCCTGAAAAGTTGCTCCGCCCGGCTCAAAAAAGAGATGCAGGGCATTCTGGCCGACGAAAAAGAAGATCCCCACAATCACTATAACCAGCAGAATAGCACAGCATAAAAAGACGGTTCGCGCGATCCGGTCATACAGATGACCTCTTCGTACATGTTGCAACTGCATTTGTGTTGGCACATCTATTCCCTTTCCTGCCGTGTTTATCAAGTCGCTCATCGCTCAGCAGGTGGGGTGGGTGGTGGATGGAGGGAGACTCGCTTCCCTCCATCCACCACCCACCCCACCTCCACTGATCACGTTTCCAAACGCACTTTACCAATCATCCAACAGTGAATAACGCTTAGGAGGAAGGTTGGTGAGCCTGAATAGCCGGTTGAGACATCTGATTGAGAAGCAGGAACTTCAACTGGCTTGCTGCGGTCTCAGCATCAGAACTGCCCATATAGGTAAGGAATGAGGCAGTAAGTCCTGACGGCTGGCCCTTGGTATACATGTGTTCGATGTTCCAGAACTTGTAGGTATTGTTCTCAACGTTAGCCGGCGTGGGGGCATTGCCATCGATATTGAGAATGACAACCTTCGATCCCTGGTTTTCGGAATCGCCCAGCGTGGTGTAGCCAATCGCACCGCTGGTCTGTTCGACTGTCTGCAAGACCAGCTGGGAGCTATCGGCGGTCAGGTTAGTCGACTTGGCCGGGCTCTCGGCGGTACCATTGAGGATGTACTGCTTGAACGTTGCACGCGTGCCCGAAGTTACCGGGCGGCTGACGACGACGATAGGCAGGTTGGGACCACCTACCTGGTTCCAGTTCGTTATTTGGCCGGTATAGATGCCTAGAATCTGCTGGCTGGTCAGGCTGGTGACGCCCGTAACATCAGGGTTGATGTCCAGCACAAAGGTTACAACCGCGACCTGGTGATCCACCAGGTCGCTCTGATTCGATGCCGCGAAGACATCGGAGTCGCCGATCTGAATAGACCCCGCCTCAACCTCGCCCAGGCCTGTTTTACTACCACCACCCTGCACGGTGATGTTCGCCCCAGAGCATTGGGCTTCATACTTTTGAGCTACAGCCTGTACCAGTGGTTGTAATGCTGTCGACCCGGCAGCAGTAATGCTTCCCTGTACGCAATTGCTCGAGCCAGTCGAGGTGCCCGAACCTGTGGTGGGTGTAGAGCCACCACTGCCAGTGCCCGAGCCGCCGCAGGCCGAAATAATGATGCTGATTGCGATTGCCACTCCTAACAGAAGTGAAATGCGCCATTGTCTGGTCATGAGTCCTCCTATAGACCTAGCTACTTTCTTCATGCTCCCGGCAACGGGGAACTTAACCGCCTGTTACCTTCGCACTCCTAACGTATCACGGCCCGATTAACCGTGCTTTATGGATATGTTAATTTATGTTAAATTCCTGTTAAACTTTTCCTGAAGGATAAGCCAATAGTAGAAGTTAAGGTACTTCCAACCGGTACCGGTATTTGCATTTTTCTGGTGGCACATGGTATATTACGAGTCGGTTTTAAGGCATTCTTGCTAGGGAAGTACAGCCGGGTGAGGATCATCTTCTCGCCCGGAGATCATCACAAAAGGCCTTCGGCCCTGGCGACTTTTGGTGGCCTGAGTATGATGGTAGGGGAGCCTTGCAGGTATTCCGCGTGGAAGTTCAGGGCAACCGCCCTACTTGCTTATTTCGTTGCGTATAGCAAACTTACTGCTAGGAGAAAGAGAGTGAAAGTTACAGGTAAATTGCTGACCGCCGGTCTGGTGGTTGGTGGAACTCTTGGAGCGTTATCCGTATTCAATAAAATCACCGAGTCGCAAGCAGGCGAACTTGATACAGTGTTGAAAGGAGAAGAGCGGCGCTATCCATGGAAATATGGAGATGTATTTTATCAGGTCAGAGGGAACCGCGAGGCAAAGCCGCTTCTGCTTATTCATGGCTTCGGCCCTGGCGCCTCTTCTTTTGAATGGCGCAAGAACGTCGACGCGCTCTCGGAGCAATATCGCGTCTATGCACTCGACCTGCTGGGCTTCGGTCTCTCAGACCGTCCATCGATTGATTACAGCGCGGAGACCTTTACCGACCTGATAGGCGATTTCCTCCGCGAGGTCATTGCTCGCCCAACCGTTGTCGTTGCTCACGGCCTGACCTGCGCTTACGTGGTTGCCAATGCGTATCGCCGCCCGCAGCTTTTCGAGCGCCTTGTACTTGTATCACCACCAACTACTATTCTGGAGGAGAGTCTACCAGAGTTGCTGCCCGGTATGTTGAAGTATGCCTTGCGGACACCGGTTATTGGCCAGTCTCTTTATAACATTCTGACCTCAAGGCGAGCAATCGAGGGCTATTTTGACCGGCAGGGCTACCACAACCCGGGGTTGATTACCGATGAACTGGTAGAATACATTTACAGCAGCGCGCACCAATCCAATAGCCGCTTTCCGGCGGCCTCGCTACTAAGTGGCAACCTGCACATGGATGTCTATGAACCGCTGGCGCGCTTACAGATGCCGGTGATGGCGATCTGGGGACGTGAGGATATATCGCCCGCGTCCGAGGCAAGCGCGGCTTTCAAACGTGTCAATCCGCGCATCGAAACACGCCTATTCGACAATGCCAGCCAGCAACTCCAGGATGAGCAGGCTAGCAGGTTCAATTCTTTGATACGCGAGTTCGCGGGAGCAACAGTGTCACAGTAGTATTTTTAAGAAGAGTAATTGGCCAGAACGGTGTGGGGCAGATCGTTCTGGCCATGACCTTTCTTAAAACAGCGACAGTTGCTGTGGTGGTTCCTCTTTAGGCTTAGGAGGCTGTGCCTTCATCTTGCCCTCGGCCTCTAGACGTTCGGCTTCGGCAATAATTGTGGGGATCTTCTTAAAATCCGCCCGGATGGTATCCTTCAGGCTGGCCTGGTGCAGGCCTGCGGCCGGGTGATACATGGCGATGACCAGTTGTCCATCGACTTTGCGGGCGCGTCCGTGAATGGCGCTGATCTTCTCAGTGCCGAAGAATCGCGCCATCGAGTGGCGTCCAAGCGTGACGATCACCTGCGGTTTGATCGCGGCAATTTGCCGGGTAAGGTAGTCGCTGCATGTTTCAATTTCCTCTGGATGGGGGTCGCGATTTTCGGGCGGGCGGCACTTCACCACATTAGTGATAAAAACATCCTGGCGCCTCAAATCGATGCTTTTGAGCAGTTCGTCCAGGAATTGGCCGGCGGGGCCGACAAATGGGCGCCCCTGCTTGTCTTCTTGATAACCGGGGCCTTCGCCGATAAACATGATCTTCGCGTGGGGATTGCCTTCACCAGGCACCGCCCTGGTGCGGTTTTTGCAGAGACCGCATTTGGAGCAAGTCGAGACCTCTGCCGCGATCTCCTTCAGAATTTCCTCTGACGACATAGATGCCTCTTTTCAAAAGTGATGAGGGACGCAAAACCTTGCGCCCCTACATGTATTTTCCATATTTTACCGTGAAAAACGGTAATTCTGGCAGGCTCTACCAGCGACGCTCAGGAGGACGCTGGCCAAAGCCACCTTCGCGGCGCGGCCCGCCGGGACCACGATTTGGGCCGGTGGTGCCAGGGCCCATTGGACGACGCTGGCCGCCATAACCGCTACTACCGCGATCCCCGTAGCCACCGCCGCTGCGCCCGCCGCGATCGTTATAGCCGCCTCCGCTGCCACCGCGGTCATTATAGCCGCGATCTCCGTAGCCACGTCCGGGAGCCGACCCCTCACGAGGGCGCCCGCCGTAGCTGCCACCGCCGGGTCGTCCCATACCCCCACGGTTAGGACCACGACCGGGGCCGCGATCATTCTCAATCTCGGAAGCAGTGGGCATCTCGCCGCTCAAAGCGGCGCGGCGTGACAGGTTGATGCGTCCCTGCGGGTCAACCTCGATCACCATGACGGTGATCTCATCGCCTACCGAAACAACATCCTCCGGCCTCATCACCTGGTAATCGGCCAGCTGCGAGGTGCGTACCAGGCCTTCTTTGCCCGGCAGAATCTCCACGAAAGCGCCGAAATCCACCAGGCGGCGAACCGTACCAGTATAGATGCGACCGACCTCAACCTCTTCAGTCAAAGCTCGTACAGCATCCATAGCCTGCTGCATCGCCTCACCTGAATTGGCCGAGATATTGACCGAACCATCATCCTCGATATCGATCTTCGCGCCGCTCTCTTCTTGAATCTTGCGGATCATCTTTCCACCCGGCCCAATAACGGCGCCAATCTTATCAGGGTTGATTTTGATGGTCTGGATGCGCGGCGCGAACTCTGAAAGTTCTTCACGGGGAGCATCGATGGTATCGAGCATCTTCTCCATGATGTACATGCGGCCTTCGCGGGCCTGCTCCAGGGCCTTCGCCATAATTTCGTAGGTGATGCCCTTGACCTTGATGTCCATCTGCAGCGCCGTCACGCCATCCGCGGTTCCGGCCACCTTGAAGTCCATATCGCCCAGCGCATCCTCGATGCCCTGGATATCGGTCAGCACAGCCCATTTGCCGCTGCGTTCGCCTTCGCCGGTAATCAGGCCCATCGCAACACCGGCGACCGGGGCGTGAATAGGCACGCCGGCGTCCATCAGCGCCAGCGTCGTGCCGCACACCGAACCCATCGAGGTCGAACCGTTGGAAGACAACACATCGGAGACCGCGCGAATGGTGTAGGGAAATTCTTCCTGCGAGGGGATGACAGCAGCTACCGCTCGTTCCGCCAGAGCGCCATGCCCGATTTCGCGGCGCCCCGGACCGCGTAGAGGCTTGCTCTCGCCGGTCGAGAATGGCGGGAAGTTATAGTGGTGCATAAAGCGCTTGCTCTCGCCAAGGCCCAGGCCGTCCAGCACCTGCTCTTCACCTGGGGAACCGAGTGTCACCACGCTCAAGACCTGCGTCTGCCCGCGCGTGAAAATCGCCGAGCCATGAGTGCGCGGCAGCAGACCAACTTCGCAGCTAATCGGACGAATGGTCTTCAGGTCGCGCCCATCAGGACGAATGCCGTGATCCAGAATATTATTACGGACATATGCTTTCAGTTCCTTTTCATAGAAAGCGATGATATCCTTCAAACGATCGGGATACTCGGCGCCCAGGGTAGCAATTAACTCGTCCTGCACGATGCTGAGTGCCGCGGAACGCGCGGTTTTGTTCGCGTTGTTGACGGCTTCATCAAAACGCGGGCGTACAAATTCGGCCACTTTCGCCTGCAAGGCCTCATCCACCGGGGGCGGCTCAAAAGGACGCTTGGCGACGTTCACCGCCTGCATCAACTTCTCCTGCATTTTGATAATATCTTGCAGCGCCTCCTGACCGAAGCGTACGGCTTCCAGCATCAGGTCCTCAGGTAGCTCCTTCGCGCCCGCCTCAACCATCATGACCGCGTCCGCGGTTCCGGCGATCGCCAGGTCCAACCGTGACTGCTCCATCTGGGATTCTAGCGGATTAATGACCAGTTGATCATCGATATAGCCGACGCGCACCGCTCCCACGGGGCCCGCGAAAGGGATATCCGATACGCAAAGAGCCGCCGACGCGCCAACGATGCCCATAATATCAGGGTCGTTCTCTTGATCGGCGGAAAGCACAGTGATGACGATCTGCACATCATTGCGATATCCCTTGGGAAACAAGGGGCGCAGAGGACGGTCTGCGAGGCGGCAGGCGAGAATGGCATGTTCTGAGGCACGCCCCTCGCGTTTGATAAATCCGCCGGGGATTTTTCCGGCGGCATACATACGCTCTTCTACATCAACAGTTAATGGAAAAAAATCAATGCCTTCGCGGGGCTCGTCGCTGCCAACTGCTGTGGCCAGGATGACGGTATCGCCATAGCGCACTAAAACAGCTCCGTTTGCCTGCTCCGCCACGCGACCGGTCTCAATGCTCATGACCCGGCCACCGATGACAGCTTCTTGACGGTGAATCATAGTTCCTCCGGACTTCTACTGCCCCCATACTTTACACTGTGGCCTCTCCTGAGGTCTTGTTGGGTTTGGGTTTCCGCGCCCATTCAAAAGGGGGCTTTTACTTAACAACTAACTGCCCCTGCTCGTTTGTTTCCTCTTACAATCCTTGTAGGGGTCTCGTATTATTCTTTTC
Source organism: Ktedonobacteraceae bacterium (assembly GCA_035294305.1). Taxonomy (GTDB): domain Bacteria; phylum Chloroflexota; class Ktedonobacteria; order Ktedonobacterales; family Ktedonobacteraceae; genus DASRBN01. The sequence goes on from DATGLD010000034.1 coordinate 101,396, forward strand.
TTCTCTGTTCCACTCTGTCTTTTGTACTCTTCAAACCCTTGTGGCTTCACCTGGTGAATAGACTCTAAGGGCGACCTCTCGCACTCGCCCACCGGGGGGGAACATCTTTTACCTTTATTTTCCTGCTCGTGTAATCTTATCGCTCTTCAACACAATGCCTGTGTTCATGCGGTGGGAGAAAATGAACCGCAGAACCTGTGCGGCGGCCGGACTACAATGAGGCGCTTGCCGGAACGCCTCGCCCCGACCGCTCCCAGCACGACTTCAAACCTAGTGGCGCAGCCCAAGTTTCGCAATCAATGCGCGATAGCGCTCGGGGCTTTTCCTGCTCAGATAAGCCAGCAACCTGCGACGCTGACCAACCATCATCAACAGGCCGCGGCGCGAATGCAGGTCATGTTTGTGAACCTTGAGGTGTTCGGTCAAATGATTGATGCGCCAGGTCAGGATCGACACTTGCACCTCGGGTGAACCTGTATCAGATTCGTGAACGCGGGAATTCGCGATGATTTCCGCCTTTTCTTCAGCCGTTAACGACACGTTTCTTCAAGACCTCCTGTGTGTATGCGTACATAGCACATATGGATACCGTTTGTTGGAGGTATCCCGGCTTCACATTACCTGATTAATGCATCTCCACCTGACCTTTTCGGAAGTGGTGGTATACTTTTCCCTACGAGAAGGAGCAGGCATCGCACCCTTTCTCACACCCGTTGGGGATTGAAACAGTATGCACGCATTATAACATGCAAAGGATGGGAGCGCAATTGATTGCACTCCCATTTCAAACTACTTGATCGTGACCCTCGCGCCGACCTCTTCCATCTTCTGGGCGATCTTCTCGGCCTCTTCCTTGGAGACGCCCTCTTTGATGGCCTTGGGCGCTTCGTCAACCACGGCCTTGGCCTCCTTCAGACCCAGGCCAGTCAGTTCGCGCACGACTTTGATCACGTTGATCTTGTTCGGCCCAACATCAGTGAGGATGGCGTCGAATTCGGTCTTCTCTTCAACCGGGGCAGCGGCAGGGGCCGCTTCGGCGGCAGCTACGGGCGCGGCGGCAGCGGCAGCTACGGGCGCGGCGCTGACACCCCACTTTTCTTGCAACGTTTTGGTCAGTTGCACCAGTTCGAGAACGTTCAACTGTTCAATTTCGGCAATAATGCTATCGACAGACATGTTTTTGCTTCTCCTTTTGTTTTGCTAGCATCCCAGGCTCACGCTTTTCTTCTTTGCTAAATCTTGCCTGAGAATCTCCGTTCAAACACGTAACTACTCGAATTACTCGGCCCGGGCCGTTTCGCCAGCATTCAACTGATCGGCACGTGCCTGAATCACATAACACAAATCGCGCAGTGGCGCGCTGAATAGACTATACGCTGTGGCCATGGGGCCTTGAATGACGCCAACGACCTGGGCCTTGGCGTTATTCTTTCCTCCCGGCATCCTGGCCAGGTTTTCGACCTGCTCAGCTGTCAACGTCTGACCGCCAAGAATTGCCGATTTGAGTTGTACTATTCTAGAGCCGCGGATATAGTCCGTTACTGCTTTCGCCGCTGCTACCTCGTCATCATAGCCGAACGCTATGGCAGTCTGGCCGTTAAAGATACCCTTATCCACATTGACCATATTGTTGCGCTCGCTAGCAATTCGCAGGAGCGTGTTCTTGGCAATCTGGAATTCGATTTTCGCCGCACGCATTTTACTGCGCAGATCATTCATGTCCTTGACGTTCAAACCCTGAGTCTGCACCAGTATTGCTACAGCCGCGCGGCCCAATTTTTCGGTCAATTCATCAATTTTCTCTGCTTTCGCCTGTGTAGGCATCTATCCCTGTTCCTCCTTTCCGAATAAGATTGATGCTAAAAACAAATGCAGCCTTCAAGTCGAACCGAAGGCTGCATGAAGATCGCATATTGTTTAATTCGGTATTGCAATTCAGGATAGGAGGCAGGCAGATTAGCCTGTTCTGCTCACTGTCATACCGAACTCTTTACTTTATACGTTCCCTCGGCAAGCCAGCGCAAGAGCGCTATTTACATGCCTGTGGCATACTTGCTGTCTCCGGTTACGAGCGCCGGGAGCCATAGCTTCCGGCAGAGTCTGGAACATTCCCAATTTATGCTATTAATTTTTATCAGGATGGTTTCAAAGCGAGCGCTGCCGGAACATCCAGCCGGACGCTGGGCGACATTGTGGATGAGAGTACTACGCTTTTGACATAGGTACCCTTGGCTCCGGTCGGCCTGGCGCGTACGACCGCATCCACAACCGATGCCAGGTTCGCCATCAGCGCATCCTCGCTGAACGAGAGCTTGCCGGCAGGGATATGCAGCAGGGCCGTCTTATCGACGCGAAATTCTACACGGCCAGCTTTCACATCGCGCACTGTCCTGGCGATATCAACGGTAATTGTACCAGCCTTTGGGCTGGGCATCAGACCGCGTGGGCCGAGCTTCTTACCCAGGCGACCGACCTTGCCCATCACGTCGGGGGTCGCAATCGCGACATCAAAGCCAAACCAGTCTTCTTCAATCCGCTTGATCAGGTCATCCAGGCCTACGAAATCCGCGCCGGCTGCTTCGGCTTCGGCAGCTTTCTCGCCCTGGGCGAAGACCAGTACCTTGACATCTTTTCCGGTACCAGCCGGTAACATTGCCGTACCACGCACCATCTGGTCCGCGTGGCGGGGATCGACGCCGAGCTTCATGTGAACCTCAACCGTCGGATCAAACTTCACATAGTTTATACGCTTGAGGAGTGAAACAGCTTCTTGAGGTTGGTAGAGCCGGTCTCTCTCAATGAGCTTCTCTACCTCCCGGTACTTTTTTCCGTGCTTTGCCATATTCTTCAGTAGCCCTCCTTGTGGCAGCATAACCGCAGTGACTCTCGGGCATGCTTGTTTTGTACTTCCAACGTATCTCGGGTTCAGCTGAACCCATACTTGCTTTCTTTAAAGCATTTGACAGATGAAATTATAAGGCATTTCCAGTAAATGCGTTCTTCAACTTACTCAACCGTGATGCCCATGCTGCGCGCGGTTCCCTCGACCATGCGCTCGGCGCCCTCGATGTCGATCACATTGAGGTCCTTCATCTTCAATTCAGCGATCTCGCGCAATTTCGCGCGATTAATTGTGCCAACCTTTGCTTTGTTGGGGGTGGCAGACCCTTTCTCAACACCGGCCGCCTTCTTTAACAGATCGGTCACCGGCGGCGTCTTTGTAATAAATGTAAATGAGCGATCTTCATAAATTGTAATTTCGGCAGGAATAATCATGCCTACCTGCCCGGCGGTACGCTCGTTGTACTCCTTGCAGAACGCCATGATGTTGACGCCCTGAGGGCCAAGTGCGGTACCGATCGGGGGGGCTGGATTGGCCTTCCCCGCCGGAATCTGTAGCTTCACTACAGCCTTCACACGTTTTGCCATACCGTTTCACACTCCTGTTTAATTCACCCTGACCCGGCTTCCGCCAGATATTCTCACCGGTTTAGATTTTCTCAACCTGCAGAAAATCCAGAACGACCGGAGTTTCACGACCGAAAAACGAAACCAGTACCGTCACCTTATTGCGGTCCATGTTTATATCACTGACCGTGCCAATGAATTCGGTGAATGGTCCATCAATGACTCGTACGCTCTGTCCTTTAGCGAAACTGATTTTCGCCTTGGGTTTCTCTGTCTCCTTCGTCACCTGCTTCAGAATGGATTTGATCTCATGCTCTTGAAGCGGGACTGGACGCGTGCCAGAACCAACGAAACTTGTGACACCGGGTGTGTTACGCACGACATACCAGGCCTCGTCGCTCATGATCATCTCTACCAGCACATAACCGGGAAAGACCTTACGCTGCACAGTTCGCCGCTGGCCCTGCTTGATCTCCACCTCTTCTTCCATTGGCACAATGACGCGGAAGATTTTGTTGCGCATATCCATCGACGCAATGCGGGCCTCGAGGTGACTCTTCACCTTATTCTCATACCCCGAGTAGGTATGGATTGCGTACCACTTAGGCTCACCCGCACTGGCGCCTGGTTTTTGCTCTGTCTTCTCCGGGGCCGTCTGCCCAGCTTCATTGGTATGTTCAGTAACCACGATATTTTCCCTCGTCATTCCCTGTACCCTGAGACGGACAGGGACAAGCCGCTGTCCCTACCAGTGCTCTTCCACCTGACCGTTTCGGATTGGAGAGGTATCCTTTCCGCATTGGCAGCGGAGCGCATGCTCATGATTGCTCACTCCGTTGGGGATTGAAAAGCCTAGCCGCCAGTAATCAACTTGAAGAGTTGAAAAAGCCCCAGGTCCGCTAAACCCAGTAGAAGTCCAACCGCAGCAGAAAGCGCGATCACTACAAACGTCATATTCCTGGCCTCTTCAAAAGTAGGCCAGGTGACCTTATAACGTAGTTCGTAGTAAGCTTCGCGTACAAAACGCACGATACGATTATTGCGAAAACGTGTCGAGGACGATGATTGCTTGCTCGAACTTGCACTGCGCACAGTTTTCGTCTCCCTCACTTTACGCTCTTCGCGAGCTACCGCCCTGGAGTTCTTGCTCTGCTCCTTCTCTTCACGTTCACGAGCTATGGCATTGCTATTTTTGCTCTGTTCTTTCTCTTCGCTGCGCGCTGATGCGGGAATCATTCCTCCCTGGCTAGCGTTTTTCTTTTTGTCAGCCATTTTATTTGCCACGTTCGACCTTTCTCGATCAGTAGTGACCGTATTTTTATACTATCACACTACTATCACTTGGTTTCGCGGTGGGCAGTATGCACACGGCAGGTAGGACAAAACTTCCTGAGTTCAAGACGCTCAGGATTATTTTTCTTATTTTTCGAGGTCGCATAGTTGCGCTGCTTGCAAACGGTGCACGCTAATGTGGCAACGATGCGATTCTCCTTACCTTTACTCGCCATCCTTTTCCGCCTTTCCACTTGAAAGGTATAGGTGTACCCCGTTTAATAAAACGCGTGTGGTACACCTACAAATTCCAAACGCTATGCTTAGTTCTCGACCTTGGTGCAGATGCCAGCGCCGACGGTGCGACCCCCCTCGCGAATGGCAAACTTGACCCCCTCTTCCATCGCCACCGGCTGGATCAACTCCACCGTCATGTCGATGTGATCCCCCGGCATCACCAT